>NZ_MAOI01000079.1 GCF_001884235.1 Bacillus paramycoides
TTGGCGGGAAGCTGAAGATCTCCCTGAGGATCTAATCTTCCGCGTCTCCTATTTGGGCGGGAACATGCCGACTTTTGCCCTGAATTTCTCTCGTCCTGGCGCACAAGTGCTCCTACAATATTACAATTACCTGCGTTTGGGGAAAAGTGGGTACTATGATGTCCAAAGGGCTTCTCAGAAAGTCGCTCTTTTTCTTAGCAAGGCGATTCAGAAGATGGAGCCGTTCGAACTTTTGTCCGATGGTTCGGATATTCCGGTTTTCGCTTGGCGACTGAAAGATGGTTACACATTAAACTGGAATCTTTATGATTTATCTCGACAATTGCGTGTGTTCGGCTGGCAAGTACCCGCCTATCCATTGCCTCCAGATATGGAAGCGGTGACGATTATGCGCGTTGTGGTTCGAAATGGATTTTCCATGGATCTCGCGCATTTATTTTTGAGGAACCTCAAACAGGCCGTTGCCTTTCTGGATTCCCTGGACGGGCCTATGCCACATGATACGAAATGTGATAATGGGTTTCATCACTAAGTGGGGACAGATCCCGTAGTCATTAAGTTGAGCTAACCACCGGTGAAATTAACTATCTTAGATGAATCCCTCCATTAAGAAATTTATTGGAGGGACTTTTTATGGAGATTAAGTCGACCAATAAGGATATGCTTTATACAGAAGAAAAGTTTATATCTCTTATCGGTTGGGGGAACAGGTTAAGCACCCGATCTGATAAATAGACAGAGAGATTCCGCATATTGACTCGAAAAATAGCTATAAATAATCAGGGTCGCCTCATCTTTCCTCATGAAAAGATCAAAAAAGCTCTCAAAGATATGGAGAGAGAAGGAGTGGATATTGTATTTTCTTCCTTTTTTCCTGGTTTCGAAAGATGGATTGAATTACCTAGAATTAATGAAGTATTATCTGTCATAAACCGAATGAAACATCTGAATTCTATTCAGATTGAGCCCTCTGAACACCTTTAATTACGACATAATTATTGATTATCTTGATAATCAAATAGTTATGTTAATTAGTGAAAGAAGTAGATACGTTGAACAAGCTGCAAAATTCAAAAAGGATACTGAAGATGTTAAAGCACCAAAAAGAGTTGAAGCTGTAATTTAAAAAGTTAGAACAATTGCTGATGAAAATAATATAAATCCTGATATTATTGAACAAGTATATAGAACAATGATTTCTTACTTTATAAATCACGAATTAATCCATCATTCAAAAATAGATAATAAACAAGGGTAAATTACAAGATGCAATACAATAATTGGTCGGAAACGTATTATATCCTATATATTCAGCAATCGGGCTCTTTAATGGAGCAATGAAAAAAGCCTAATTTCTTCACATTAAATTGAGAAATTAGGCTTTTTAATATTGAAATTTCCTTAACGTTGTAAATTCGCATTTTCCTGACGCTACCCCATCGCTATCAAGCTAATAAAACAAAATACCCCATAAAATGAAAAACACACTGTTCTTTCTGTAAAATCATAGGAAAGGATAGTGTTTTTTATAGTTATTTCAGATTTGTATCAAATACACAAATGAATGTAAAGACTGTTTTTTTCTTTTTGTTAGGAATATAATCAAGGGAATTTATGGGAAAGGAACGTTGTCACATATGAATAAACAAAAAGAATATTGGAATGGAGTAGCAAATGAAAAAGAATTCACGACACCTTTTCAACTTGACTTATTCTCAAAGTATGTAAATAAGGATTCAATCTTATTGGACTATGGATGCGGGTACGGAAGAACATTACTTGAACTAAAAGAACAACAATTTACGAATTTATATGGTGTGGATTTTTCAGAAGAAATGATTAAACGGGCTAAATCAAATGATATGGCTATTGATTTTAATATTGTTAAAAGCGGGAAACTTCCCTTCCCGGATAATTTTTTTGATTCCGTTTTATTATTTGCAGTTCTAACCTGTGTATACCAAAATCAAGAACAGGATTCTATTTTAAATGAAATTAAACGGGTATTAAAACCAGAAGGTATTATTTATATTAATGATTTTTTACTAAATGAGGATGAAAGAAATAAAACACGCTATGAACAGTATGTTGATAAGTATGGCACTTATGGCGTGTTTGAATTATCTGACGGAGCTATTTTGCGCCATCATAGTGAAAAGCGTGTAAAGGAATGGACAAATACTTTTGAGAAATTAGAGTATGAAAAAGTAGAGTACGTAACAATGAATGGTAACCGTTCTAATGGATTAGTATATATAGGTAGGGTGAAAAAGTAGAATAACTTGTAATATACTAATAGCGAAACAAAATTACAATAAAGTTTATTTACATGTAATCTAAAATGTCCAAAAAATATAAAATACGTTATTCTTTCTGTGGAATCATAGGAAAGTATGGCGTTTCTATGTCTATTTCTGTATCTGATGAATTACAACTATTTGCTCAAGAATTTTAAAAATTCTTATCTCTAAATACCTTACGAGATATTGCTAGAGATGTTTGTTTTGTACAACGAATCGGTAGGTACCAAGCAAAAGACTTAGTTGCTTTATGTGTTTGGATGAGTCAAAATGTCGCTAAAACCTCTTTCACATGCATGGAATATACAGGGATTTACAACTTGATATAGAACATAAATAGGAGGAGTTTATACTGTAAATAAGGGGACATACATATGGAATTAGAATCGGAGGTTAACGCAATCGTTTTAGATTTGGATGGTACTTTATTAAATTCACAAAAGAAAGTGTCAGAAAGAAATAGAAAGGCTATACTGGAGTGTCTGAAAAAAGGAATAAAGGTTATTTTTGCTACAGCAAGGGCGCCACGATCAGTTAAAGTTTTTCTTCCTCACGAACTTCAAGACATTGCAACTATGATTTACTACAATGGAGCTTTGGTAGTAGATAAAGCATTAGGTTACAGACAATATTACCCGATTGAATTAGCTATCACAAATGAAATTATAGAATTTGTTATTACTCACCAGGCTAATGCATGCCTTTCAGTTGAATCGGAAGATACATGGTACAGTAATAAAACATTGGATTACAACAAAACCATGAATGCAGTTGTAAACCCAATTGTAGTTCCATTAAATGAATTAAAAAAAGTTAGTGCTTCGAAATTATTAATCTCACAATATCCTCACTATGAAAAACTACAAAAACAGTTTGCGCATAAAGTAAGTACGCTATGTACCGATGCAGGAACTTTAACTCAAATCATGGCAAAAGGTGTTTCTAAAGAACGAGCTGTAAGGGATATCTGTACTCAAAATAATATATCTATGGGTAGCATAATGGTCTTTGGAGACGATTGGAATGATTTAGAGCTATTCTATACGTGTGGTTTTCCAATTGCTATGGGAAATGCAATACCTAAATTGAAGGATGCTGCATATTTTATTACCGATACCAATGATAAAGATGGTGTAGCTCAAGTATTAGAAAAGTTAATTTGTACTGTTAACAACAGTTAAAAGGATAGAATGGTTACTTCCTATATCGAAAATTATGTGAATTTGTAATGTTATCAAACGACTGTATGATTGTACCGTTACATTGCCATAAAGCTAAGGTTTCACACTATACATTAAGCAAAAAAGACGTTATTCTTTCTGTAGAATCATAGGAAAGGATGGCGTTTTTGTATGTTTATTTCTGTATCTGATGAATTATAATTATTTGCTCAGGAAATTCGTAATCAAATTGTAGAAGCAGGAATAAAAGTTTGGGATTGGACAATAGACTCAAATAATTGGAAATTAAAAGATAATCCAAATCAGATTATAGAAGATGTAAAAAAACAGACAGCAGAAGATGTAGAAGTTGTTTTAATGCATGAAAAGGCGCAAACATTACAAGCTCTTCCTGAAATTATTAAATTTTATAAAGAAAAAGGATATGAATTTGGTGTTTACAATGATGCGGATCATTTCTGACTAAATTTCCAGAAAGATCAACGTCTATAGTATTTACATGGTTATCTTTAAAAAGTGGTTTTTATCAGTCAAAATGTTATCTAATTTTACTAATAAAAGCACTGGTGATTTTTTATTACTAAATCAATAACTAAGCCAAAAGTCGATTTCCTATACGATAAAGAAATCGGCTTTTTTGTTTATATACTATATTACAATTGTCCCTTTATTTTCTCCGGAATATCCTTTTCAGAAATGACCTCATAAGAATAAACATACCTACCTTTCACATGAATTTTTAAGTAGGTTTTTCTTATAAAGTCATTAGGAGTGTTAGTTCCTACTGTATATTCTTTCTCATTCCTTGATTCATCAACACATTTTAATGAGTACATAGCTCTTCCATTATGATTATAATCCGGAACGCCATATCCCTTCGCAATGGCGTATACATTTTTTTCTTCAGCAATCGGATTAAATCTGTCCAAATCCCCGCGTAACATGAAAGGTAGTAAGTATATAGGAAGGCTTATTCCTATTATGCAAAGTGCAAATTTCTTCATTATTGTTTCTCCTTTTGCGTATTTACATTTTTCAGTATAGAAAAAACTTCTTATGAATATAGAGGGAAATTCCTTAAGTTTTTCTTAAAACAGGTTTTTAAAGTACGGTTATTTTAACCAAAATTTTCATGGAAACACCTTTTAAAAGAACGTAAGTTCGTATATAATAAGAACAAACGTTCTTTTGTTAGGAGTGATTCCCTTGTATGATTATTCTCTATTGCCAAATCGAATTATTCTTTGTGTAGATCTTCGTAGCTTTTATGCGAGCGTTTCATGTATTAAAAGAGGACTTGATCCACGTTATACAAAATTGGCTGTCGTAGGAGATGTAAATCGGAGTGGATCGATCGTATTAGCAGCAACACCACCATTAAAAGCATTAGGAGTAAAGAAGATGGCACGTTTGTACGAAATACCAAAGCGGCCAGATATTATTATTGTGAATCCAATTATGCATACGTATATGAAGTGTTCAACTTACATAACAGGTTTAGCTTTGCAATATGTTGCACCGGAAGATTTTCATCAATATAGTATCGACGAGTTTTTCATGGATATGACTGCAAGTATTCATTTATTTGCGAGTAACCCGTGCGAGTTCGCATTAAAGTTCAAGCGAGAAATATATGAACGTACAAGGATTGAAAGTACGATTGGTATCGGGCCGAATTTATTATTGAGTAAAGTAGCGATGGATATGGAAGCGAAAAAGAATAAAGATGGAATAGCGCATTGGACATATGACGATATACCCGAGAAGTTATGGAGCATTAGACCGCTCAGTAAATTTTGGGGTATATCGTATAAAACAGAAATGAAATTGAATCGAAAAGGTATACATACAATTGGAGAATTAGCGCAGTATCCTTTGAAATATTTAAAGCAATCTTTCGGTGTAATAGGAGAAGAATTACATCTACATAGTAACGGGATTGATTTTAGCAGAATCGCAGAGAAATATGTTCCAGCGACAACATCTATAGCGAAGAGCCAAATATTATTTCGTGATTACTCGATAGAAGAGTTCGTCGTTATTTTATTAGAGCATGTAGAAGAAGTTTGTTATAGGTTGAGAAGAGAAAAGAAATGCGCTCAAACAATCCATTTTTCAGTTGGATATAGCAAGGAATATGGCGGGGGAATAAGAAAGGCACATACGTTAAACCGGGCAACAAATTTAACGCTGGATATTTATAATGTTTGTACATATTTTTTATACGAGCGTCATACAGGGGAGCCGATTCGATCGATAAGTATTTCGTTAACAAATTTAATAAATGAAGGAGAAGAGCAAATTTCACTTTTCGATAACATTATACAAAGAGAAAAAGAAATGCGATTAACGAAAGTCATGGACGAGATTCGAACACGATTTGGTAAGAACAGTATTTTACGGGGGATTTCCTACACGAGCGTCGCAACAGCAAGATATAGAAACACATTATTAGGGGGTCATAAATCGTGAAAAATGCTAATATGCCAAAAGGAAGAGGTATGGTAAAGTGGCAACCATTCGCTAGTATGCCAGAGCAGTTCGCAACTATTAAAGAAATGATACATAAGCAAACGAAAGTCCCGCGTCCAATCTTAACGCAAGATGCAAAAGAAATGATTGAAAATAAGCTATTATGTTCATTTTTAGGTGAGGAAGAGGTTTTACTTACATATTATAAAGATGGCTATCTATATAAAAATTACATAACAGTAGCTGATATAAATCCATTAAATGAGATGATTACTTGTACGGATGCTTTTCGTAATAAAAGAATTTTTAAGTTTGTTGATGTAATTGAAGTGAATTAGAGGGAGGGGAAATAAAAATAATTATCTCTTCCTAACTTAATTATATCATGTAATTAACGGTCAAAATAGACTGTTTATTCTCATTTACTCTTGCTACAATCAATAGCACATGAACAGTAAGGAGAGGTGCTGAATGAGTTCTTTCGTTCTCGATTTTCAGGAAATAGAAAAAACGCAGCTTTCGCTCGTTGGCGGAAAAGGATTGAATTTAGGGGAATTATCAAACATTCAAGGTATACAAGTGCCAGAAGGATTTTGTGTTACAACGGTAGGATATGAAAAAGCAATCGAGCAAAATGAAGCGTTTCAAGCTTTGTTGAATCAATTAACAAGGCTAAAAATTGAGGACCGAGATCAAATTGGTGAAATCAGTAAGAAGATTAGAGAAACCATTATGGAAGTAGAAATTCCTTCTGATGTAGCGGAAGTGGTAGCTCGTTATCTCTCTCGTTTTGGAAATGAACATGCTTATGCAGTACGTTCTAGTGCTACTGCTGAAGATTTACCATATGCCTCGTTTGCTGGTCAACAAGATACGTATTTAAATATCATCGGAAAAGAAGCAATCTTGCAGCATGTAAGAAAGTGTTGGGCTTCTTTATTTACAGATCGAGCGGTCATTTACCGAATGCAAAATGGTTTTGAACATAGTCAAGTTTCTATATGTGTTGTCGTTCAAAGGATGGTTTTCCCGCAGGCCTCGGGAATTTTATTTACTGCTGACCCGATTACTTCTAACCGAAAGGTGCTATCAATTGATGCAAGTTTTGGACTTGGTGAGGCATTAGTATCAGGACTGGTCTCTGCTGATAATTATAAAGTAAAAGAAGGGGAAATCGTCGATAAGATGATCGCAACTAAAAAATTGGCTATCTATGCCTTAAAAGAGGGCGGAACAGAGACAAAACAGATCGATCCCACTCAGCAAAAGATTCAAACACTTACGGAACAGCAAATATTACAACTAGCACAGATCGGCAGACAGATTGAAGCTTATTTTGATTGTCCGCAAGATATTGAATGGTGTTTAGTTGATGATATATTTTATATTGTCCAAAGTCGACCAATCACGACTTTATATCCAATTCCAGAAGCAAATGATCAAGAAAATCATGTATATATATCGGTTGGTCACCAACAAATGATGACCGATGCAATGAAACCACTAGGGTTGTCTTTTTTCCTGTTAACGACTCGTGCTCCTATGCGTAAAGCGGGGGGAAGGCTGTTTGTTGATGCTACACAAAGATTAGCTTCACCTGCTAGCAGAGAGTTCTTAATCAATACTTTAGGAAAATCGGATCCGCTCATAAGAGATGCATTAACGACTGTAATAGAGCGAGATGATTTTATCAAATTGTTACCGGATGATGAAAAAGAAAAGAATGTTGGTAAAAGTATGCCACCTGCAAGTTCGCAACCACAAATCGAAAATGATCCAGCAATCGTTACGGATTTAATAAAGAATAGTCAAGCCTCGATTGAAGAGTTAAAACAAAACATTCAAGCGAAATCAGGGGTGGATGTACTCGATTTTATTTTGGAAGACATCCAGCAATTACGGAAAGTATTATTTAGCCCGCAAAGTATAGCTGTAATTATGGCAGGTATGGATGCCTCATCATGGATCAATGAAAAGATGGAGCAATGGTTAGGTGAAAAAAACGTAGCAGACATACTTTCACAATCTGTACAAAACAATATTACGTCAGAAATGGGGCTAGCATTATTGGATGTTGCAGATGTGATTCGACTGTATCCAGAAGTCATTGAGTATTTACAGCATATAAAAGATGAAAGCTTTTTAGATGAACTAGTTAAGTTTAAAGGTGGGGAGAAAGCCCGAGATGCAATCTATGCTTTTCTGAATAAATACGGAATGAGATGTAGCGGAGAAATCGATATTACGAAAACGCGCTGGAGTGAAAAGCCAACTACAATTATCCCGATGATTTTAAATAATATGAGAGACTTTGAAGCGGGTGCTAGTAAGCGGAAGTTTGAAGAAGGGCTGCAGGAAGCTTTGAAAAAAGAAGAAGAGTTATTAAATCGATTGCCGCATGTACCAGATGGCGTACAAAAAGTAGAAGAGACGAAGCGAATGATCAGTTTAATCCGGAATTTCACTGGTTATCGTGAATATCCAAAATACGGAATGATTAATCGTTATTTCATTTATAAGCAGGCATTACTGAAAGAAGCCGAGCAACTCATGCAAAATAGCGTTATTCATGAAATAGAAGATATATACTATCTGACTTTTGAAGAACTTCACGAAGTCGTTCGCACGAATAAACTGGATTACGAGGTTATTAATAAACGGAAAAATGAGTACAAATTATATGAAAAACTAACGCCCCCGCGAGTTATCACGTCTGATGGAGAAATCATTACAGGTAAGTATAAACGAGAAAATCTCCCGGCCGAAGCAATTGTAGGTTTGCCTGTTTCTTCTGGAGTGATTGAGGGGAGAGCGCGCGTTATTTTAAACATGGAAGATGCGAATTTAGAAGATGGAGATATTTTAGTTACTTCCTTTACTGATCCTGGCTGGACACCATTGTTTGTGTCTATAAAAGGGTTAGTCACCGAAGTTGGTGGACTCATGACACATGGAGCAGTTATTGCACGTGAATACGGATTACCCGCAGTAGTCGGGGTAGAGCATGCTACGAAACTAATAAAAGATGGGCAACGAATTCGGGTACATGGAACAGAAGGGTATATTGAGATACTGTAGTTGTGCCTTAGATAAATAAAGAGATCATCCACTAAATATAGTGGATGATCTCTTTATTTTTTTAAGCCAGCTGCTATCACCTGAAACTGAAAATAAAAATGAGCATGTGAATTGGATTTCTTTGAATGTCTCTGTCGTAGAAGGAAACATACATGCCGCGATTCTAATTCACATGCAAGAAGCAACCATAGACATCGATGAATCAGAATGTATATCAATCTAAAACAAAGAATATTTTCAAAAATATTACAAATTAAGACAATATATTGAGAATTATTTGAATATTCTTTATTATATAAACGTTGGAACGTATTTAATATTGGGGAGGAATAGGGATGAAGAAAAAGCCTTTTAAAGCGCTATCTACGCTTGCGGCGGCAGCTGTGCTTAGTTGCACATTTGGGGTTGGTAGTCAATCTGTTTATGCGGCAACGCCGTCTAATGTGGGATCTTTAAGTCCAATTGATGAAAATTTAATTCAAGAGGATCGTTTAGCAGACGCGTTGAAGCAGCGTGGTGTAATTAGTGAATCTGTGTCGAAAGAAGACACATTAAAAGCTGTTGAAAAATACGTAGAGAAGAAAAAAGGCAAGAATGCTGGAAAAGAACCAGCAGCGGGGGACAGTGTCTCGAGAGAAGCTTCTGACTTTTTGAAAAAAGTGAAAGATGCAAAAGCAGATATGAAAGAAAAAGCTGAACAACCTGCTGGTGGTCCGGTAGCTGGGCAAGAGCAGGTTAAAGGTGGATTAAACGGAAAAGTACCAACTAGTTCAGCGAAGCAAAAAGAATATAATGGGCCTGTTCGTAAAGATAAAGTACTTGTATTGCTAGTAGAGTTTGCTGACTTTAAGCATAACAATATTGATCAAGTACCAGGTTATATGTATTCAAATGATTTTAATCCAGAACATTATCAAAAAATGTTATTTGGTGATGAGCCATTTACACTCTTTGATGGTTCAAAAATCCCAACATTTAAACAATATTATGAACAGCAATCAGGCGGCAGTTATACCGTCGATGGAACAGTAACAAAGTGGTTAACAGTTCCTGGTAAAGCAGCGGATTATGGTGCAGATGCTGGCGATGGCGGTCATGATAATAAAGGACCAAAAGGACCTCGTGATTTTGTAAAAGAGGCATTAGATGCAGCTGTAGCAAGCGGTATGGATTTATCAGAATTTGACCAATATGATCAATATGACAGTAATGGAGACGGAAATAAAAACGAACCAGATGGTCTTATTGATCACTTAATGGTCATTCACGCTGGAGTTGGTCAAGATGGAGGCGGTGGTAGATTAGGTGACGACGCAATTTGGTCACATCGCTGGAACCTTGGAAACCCATATCCAATTGATGGAACAAAATCAAAAGTTGATAACTATGGCGGTAAAATGGCTGCATACGATTATACAATTGAGCCAGAAGACGGAGCAGTTGGTGTATTCGCACATGAGTTTGGTCATGATTTAGGTCTTCCAGATGAGTATGATACGCAATACTCTGGATCAGGTGAGCCGATTAACTCTTGGTCTGTTATGAGCGGTGGCAGCTGGGCAGGTAAAATTGCAGGTTCAACGCCACCAAGTTTCTCTCCGCAAAACAAAGAGTTCTTTCAAAAGAACATTGGCGGAAACTGGGCGAATATTGTAGAGGCTGACTATGATAAATTAAATCGCGGTATCGGTTTTGCGACATACTTAGATCAAAGTGTAACGAAATCAGCTCGTCCTGGTCTGGTTCGTGTTAACTTACCAGATAAAGATGTAAAAGGTATTGAGCCTGCATTTGGTAAGAAATATTACTTTAGTACAAAAGGCGATGATCTTCATACGACACTAGAAACGCCAGTGTTTGATTTAACAAATGCAACAAATACGAAGTTTGATTACAAATCATTGTATGAAATTGAAACTGGTTGGGACTTCCTTGAAGTACATGCCGTGACAGAAGATGGTACGAAAACGTTAGTGGATCGAATTGGTGAAAAGAATGTTAAAAATGGTCTAGACACAACAGAAGGAAAATGGATAGATAAATCATATGACTTAAGCAAATTTAAAGGTCAAAAAGTAAAATTAGTATTCGAATACATTACAGATGGTGCTACGGCACCAAGTGGTTTTACTCTTGATAATGCAACATTAACTGTCGATGGAAAAGTTGTGTTTTCTGATGATGCAGAAGGTGAACCACAATTTAAATTAAACGGTTTCGTTGTATCAGACGGCTTTTATAAGAAGAAACATAACTACTATTTAGAGTGGAGAAACTATGCTGGTGCTGATGAAGCGTTAAAATATAGCAGCGGTGTACCGTACAATACAGGTCTTGTTGTATGGTATGCAGACTCTAGCTTTACAGATAACTGGGTTGGTATTCATCCAGGCGAAGGTTTCTTAGGAGTTGTTGACTCTCACCCAGAGGCAATTGTTGGAACGTTAAACGGTAAACCAACTGTTAAAAATAGTACACGATATCAAATTGCAGATGCTGCGTTCTCCTTTAACCAAACACCAGCGTGGAAAGTTGTATCTCCATCACGCGGAACATTTGAGTCTAAAGGATTACCAGGTGTAACGAAGTTTGATGATTCGAAATCTTATATGAACAACTTAATCCCAGATGCAGGACGTAATGTACCGAAACTTGGATTGAAATTTGAAGTAGTTGGACAAGCAGATGATAATTCTGCAGGTGCAGTTCGTTTATATCGTTAATAATGGAGAAGCTGTTGAAGGGGATTCTTTTCAACAGCTTTTTTCATAGAAACATAACTTTCAAGTTATTAATAAAATAATAGTAACTACTCAGCCTAGAAGTTTGGTAAAGGGTATTATTCCAATGAAAATACGCTTACACTTATATGAAAATTACATAACAGTAGTTGATATAAATCCATTAAATGAGACGATTACTTGTACGGAATGCTTTTCGTAATAAAAGAATTTTTAAGTTTATTGATGTAATTGAGATTGATTAAAACATGTTTCTATGCAACAGCTCACTTCTTTAAGCCAGCTGCATAGAAAGGACCATGAATTGCGATTGTTGATAAAATATGAGCAATTTCCTCAGGTGTTTCTTTTTGTCCATTATTTAACCATTGTTGAATGACACCTATATGAGCAGATGCCATATAAGAAGCTAAGTATTGGCTTGGAACAAGTAAATTCTCCTTATTAATGAGAGCACCGTTTGTATCTTCAAATAGTGTTTTCCACATAAAATCTTTCAGTTTTGTTTGGAAAGATAAATCTCCTTTTGGACTTAATACAGCTTTCATAAAATCACTATTTTCATTTAGAAATTCAAGAATAGAAGCGATAAGTACAAACGGCGTCGTTGGGGAAGGATTTAATCCAAGATCAGCAATAACTTCTGGAAATTTCCGTTTTGCAATGCTAGAAAACTCATGCATAATTTCTTCTTGGCATTTCGTCATTAAATCGAATTTATCTTGATAATGTGTATAAAAAGTACCTCGATTTATGTTCGCTTTCGTTGTAATATCTTTCACTGTAATTGCTTCAAAACCTTTTTCCTCAATTAACTCCACTAATGCATTTCGTATGGCAGTTTTTGTGCGAATAACACGCAAATCTAAATTACTATCGCGCAAAGCGTGTCCCTCCTTAATTTTAGTCAACACATTTCAAAAATGTGTCTTATAACCGACACATTCACGATTTTTGATTATTGAATAAGATTTAGCTCAAACATATAATTCAAAATATAAATAAACAACACGCTGTTCATTTATTGTAACTAAAATTAAAGGAGGAGAACAGAAAATGTTTAAAAATAAGCTTTTATATTTGTCACCAGTCATTGCACTACTTGTTGTTTTTATTTTTTCATTAACGTTATTTCCAACAGTTCAACCTAAGCCGAAAAACTTGCCAATAGCAATTGTGAATGAGGATCAAGGAGTGGAAATTCCGAATCAAGCGAAAATGAATATGGGGCAAACGATTGTTGATATGATCAAAAAAACATCAAAAACGGATGAAGAACCTGCGGTGAAATGGGTGGAAGTAAAAAATAAGGAATTAGTTCAAAAAGGTTTAAATAATCAAGAGTATTACGCAGCATTAGTCATTCCGAAAGACTTTAGCGTAAAACAAGCATCGTTACGAACACCACAGCCATCTTCGCCAGAGGTAGAAATATATATTAATCAAGGAATGAATATGGCTGCTTCAACTATGGCAGGGCAAATGTTAAATGGCGTGGTTGATAATATGAACAATAATGTTCGTACACAACTATTAGAAGGATTTAAAGCAAAAGGAACTACATTAACAGCAGATCAAGTTTCAAATGTAGTAACACCAATTACGAAGAAAGTGACAAATGTAAATGAAATCGGAAAAAATAGTGCGAACGGTAACTCGCCAATTTCTTTATTCCAACCGTTATGGATTGCAAGTTTAGCGAGCGCAGCAATCATCTTTATTGCCATTAGTAAAATGCCGGTAGGTACAAGAAAAGAAAACTTTGTATTAAAAGTAAAACAAATAGTATCAGGAGCAGTTGCAGCGCTTGTAATTGGATTTGGTCTTACATGGATAGCGGATGGAATGGTAGGATTAAATATCCCGAATTTCTCGGATACGGCTTTATTTTTATCCATTACTTCTTTTAGCTTCCTCTTAATGATTTCTGCGGTACTTTCATTAGTCGGACTAAAGGGAATCGGGTTATTCGCTCTATTACTATTCTTTGGAGCACCGTTATTATCGTTAGCACCTGAAATGTTGTCGTCATTTTATCAAGATTGGGTGCACTCATGGTTGCCAATGCGGTTTATGATCGAAGGACTCAGGGAAATATTCTTCTTTGGAAAAGGGTTAAGCTGGAATACACCTGTTATTGTGCTCGTTTGGATTGGTGTGGTGAGTATGGTTATCATTTTAGCAACTGCTTTCAAACGTAGTGCAATAAAGGAGCATAAAACTGAATTAAACGCTTAAAAGATAAAGAACGTTTCACTAGTAGTGAAGCGTTTTTTGTGTGAAATCATTATAGAATGTTTAATCGATAGGAAACGAAAACAGTGATAACTAGGCTTTTTCAATATTTTTAAAGGGGGATTGGAGTAAAGGATTATAAGAATGGGTCCATTCTGTCCCTGTATATATACATGCTCCTACTATTTCAAATTGCATAAAATGTTATGCGAAATAATGGAGGGGATACGATGTATAATTCGAATTATCATGACTGGTATAGACAGAATGATAAGCTGATTAGTGATATTGAAAAAGCAATTAATGGAGAGTATAGCGCTATAAATTGCTATGCTAAATTAGCTAACATGGCTCCAAATGAGGTGGAACGAAAACAAATTCTTGAAATCCGTAATGATGAAATAAGACATTTTCATCATTTTGTACAAATCTATACGAATTTAACTGGCAGACAGCCGAAACCACAGATTACAGAAGATTGCCCTAATACGTACTTACAAGGATTAGAATTCGCTATACAAGATGAACAAAAGACAGTGGATTTTTATTTAGAAATTTCAGACGAAACATCGGATGCGCATCTGAAAGAGTTGTTGCGTAGAATAGCTGCCGATGAACAAAATCATGCGGTATGGTTTTTATATTATTTTGTGAAAACGAAGTGAATTACTAAAAAAATAAATAAAAGAAAAAGCACCTCAGTTATGTTTAACCGCTGAGGTGCTTTTATATATTTAATTTAAAACTGGAGCGAACCATTGGGAATTACTTGCTTTTCAACGAATAATATGCTTGATTAGGTAATAATTACTGTTTTTATTTGAGAAAAAGAGATGATTATTCATGGTCCATAAAGAAGGTGCAAACAAATGAAAAGAGGAATTACAGTAGATATTCCAGGTGGATACGATAATCTACTTTGGAAAGTGTTAAAGCCAATTGATATTACTGCGTTTGATTGGAAAGTGGGAAATGAGGAGTCTTATTTAATAGTGGGGAA
Organism: Bacillus paramycoides; assembly: GCF_001884235.1. GTDB lineage: Bacteria > Bacillota > Bacilli > Bacillales > Bacillaceae_G > Bacillus_A > Bacillus_A paramycoides. The sequence goes on from NZ_MAOI01000079.1 coordinate 15,008, forward strand.
TGGATTAGGTCCAGAATTATTTTCAGAAGATAACGAGGTCATGAAAGGCTCAGAATTAAAAAAACTATTAAAGGACAACATATATTATCTTATATTTGTAGATTTAAAAGCATATCCAAAAGGAGAAGTACTAGGGGAAATTGAAACATATGAAGAATTTAAAGAGAGTATGTGTGAAGTAGTCGTTCTAGTGGCGGATGGTGATTACATACAAATTTATGCGAAAGACCAAGAAGTGATTGAAATGATGTATGAAAACGCACTTAATCAAGGGTTATATGTAGAATACATTACAGATGAAAACGACGGTAGAACGCGTTTGTCAGTATGGTAGTAATATGAAAGGGGAACAGAAATATGGAGAGAAATACAGTTCAAGAATATAAAGTTCGAATTGCTACGGAAGATGAAAGTGAAAGCATTATTACTCTATTAAAAGAAGTAGCACAGTGGTTACAAGATAAAGAAGTGTATCAATGGCAGTATCTTTTAGGAGAAGAAGCTACAGCTGAAATACTAGAAGGTATAAGAGAGAAATATACGTATGTTGTTTTAAAAGAAGATGAAATTGTCGGTACGGTTACAGCATCTCCTAAACAAAATGAATGGGATGAACGTATTTATGGTAAAGAGGAAGTTTCGGATTCATTATATATTCATAGATTTGCGGTGAAACGGGAGTATAAGGGGAATGAAATAGGAGAATGGATTTTACAGTGGATAGACGAGAATGTACAATGTGATAAAAATTATTTAAAGTTAGATTGTGTTGGGCATAATCGTACGTTGAATGATTTTTATAAACGATGTAGTTTTGAATATATCGGTAGTACGGATGGACTTAGTAAGTTTCAAAAGAAAAGAGGAAAGTGAATGAATCCAATTAACACAGAGTTAGCTAAAAGGTTAGTACAAGAACAGTTTCCTGAATGGGCACATTTAGAAATTAAGCCGGTAAAATGTAGCGGGCATGATAATAGAACGTTTCATTTAGGGAAACAGATGAGTGTAAGATTACCAAGTGATGCAGCGTATGCACCGCAAGTAGAGAAAGAAAACAGGTGGCTTCCTATATTAAGTAAGGAACTTTCTTTACCAATTTCTGCACCAATTGCGAAAGGGAATCCGTCTGAAGAGTATCCGTGGCCTTGGTCTATTAATAAATGGATAGAAGGAGAGACGGTTACGAAAGAAAATGTTCGTGACTTAGATGAATTTGCAGTGGACTTAGGAGCATTTTTAATAGAATTACAATCAATTGATGCGAGTAACGGCCCAAAAGCTGGAGCACATAATTTTTACCGAGGCGGGCTTATATCTGTATACGATGAAGAAGCGAGAGTAGCTATTGAAAATAATAAGGACGTTTTTGATGAAACATTATTAAAGCACCTTTGGGATTTAGCACTTCGGTCAACATGGGAACGCACACCAGTTTGGGTTCATGGAGATATAGCGCCGGGGAACTTACTCATTAAAGATGGAAAGCTTTGTGCCGTAATTGATTTTGGTATTTTAGGAGTAGGAGATCCTGCCTGTGATGCAGCGATGGCATGGACGTTTTTTGATAAAAATAGTAGAAACGTATTTAAAGAAGTATTGTGTATGGATGAAGAAACTTGGAATAGAGCGAGAGGATGGGCGCTTTGGAAGGCGTTAATTACATATGATGCGAATAGAAATAGTAATAAAAGAATGGCAGAAGAATCTTGTCGTGTGATTCAAGTGATTGTGGATGATTATGAGAGGTAATAGAAAAAGCCTATTTTGAATCATATGATCAAAATAGGCTTTTTACATTATTAATCGATACTTAAAGCTTTTTTACCCATTTGATTATAACTGTGCTCAAATCGGGATTTTACCATTGGTTGGTCTTTTTTACCTTCTAATGGGTCATTATAGTAAATGTTACGATCATCTACACCAGTTATGATAATAGTATGTGCATTTCTGTATCCATTTACGGTCTTTCCTTGAGGTGTTTGCCAAGTATGTTCTAGTTGCGGAGAAGTTATTTTGTTCCCTACCCACGCTACAACTGGTTTACCATTACGTACATAACTTTCTAATACAGAGAAATCCTGTCCTGTTAAATCTGTACCTCTTGCATGTTTATCAAGTAATTGTTTCAATGGTGCTGGATTAATAGAGTAACCATAGCTCTTTCCACTTACGTCACCAACGAATCCGATGTCTGGATCACCCCAAATTGTAACTTTTCCGTTTCCATCAGTCTTGCGTCGCGTTGTATCAAATGGCATTTGATTAGCGAATTCTACTTTATTTAATGAACGTCCTGTGTAGTATTCTAAAAGCATTTGCAGTGAAACAACTGTACTTCCTTTTTGTAGTTCCGGTAATTGATTAATGGCAGGAACATTTAAGAGAAGTTTTGGACGTAAGAGATAAGACATATTTACCCATTTTGGTCCTTTGTCTGTACGAATTTGTACCCATCCGTCATCTCCCTTAGCTAATTCTTCTACGCCACCTTGTGGAGCGTATTTTCCAGATACTCTAGAAGAAAAATTAGGGCTATCGTAGGCGAAAAATTCTCTCGGTATGTATGTAAGTTCTTTTCCTTCACCCTCTTCTAAGTATGGATTCATCCATTGAAGACCTTCGCTAGTGCGAATTTTTAACCAAATGCTATTCTCTTCAACGACTGTTACAGTTTGAGGAGGATATTTACCAACCACATATCCTGTTCTTGACGGTCTATCAAAGGTAACAAAATTTTTATCAATATAAACTTGTTTTTCTTGTAATGGTGTCCACTTTAACCCATGATCCGTAGCGATTTTAATCCATCCATTTTCAGATTCATCGAATACAGTAACGGTTTGTGGTGCATATTCAGCAATTATACCTGAATGAAGAGAGGATTCAGGGTATATAAAATAGCTTTGTTTCATAGTAACTTGCTTTAATTTAATTTCTTTATCTTTTGATTGATCTGTGCGAGCAACTAAACTTGCAGCTTCTGCACGGGTAATAGTGTTATCTGGATACCAATGACTACCACCATAACCAGCTGAAATACGAAGAGCAACAAGAAGATTTGCCGACTTTTCACTCCAATGTCCTTTTAAATCTTGAAATACAGTAGGTAATAGATCAGTAGTTTTTTTGTCTAAGTTATATGAATGAACAAGCATAGAAGCCATAGCAGCTCTTGTTAGTTTTCCAGAAGGATTGAAATTCCCATTACCTACGCCTTTAATAATCCCAGCTTTTTCAACTGCAGCAATATAAGGAGTAGCCCAATGGTCTTGAGAGTCCTTAAATGATGGTTTAGCTGAAGTGTCTATTTGTAAGTTTAATATTTTTGCCATAATAATTGCGGCAGAAGCTCTATCGATTTCAAGGTTAGGTCCAAATGTACCGTCTGGCAGGCCAGATAAAACTTTTTTCTTTACTAAATAATCAACGGACGGCTTTGCCCATCCAATAACATCCGGAAACTGATAGTAGTAATCGTCTTCGTCTTCGTGAATTGCAGGCTGTGCATTACTTTTTTGTGTTACAGTTTCACTCACAGCTAAAGAACTAGATGGAGCGATGAAAGCGCCAAGAAGCAGTGCACTTGTAATAGTTATTTTTAGTGTTTTCAATTGTACATTCTCCTTTTATTTTATGTATGCTAAGTTAATGAATAAATTAACGAAAGGAAATGATTTGTTACTAATTATATGTTTTTAATATGTATATGTAACATTCCTGAAGAACATTATATGCTAATTTTCGGAGACTGACAATGAAAAAGTAAGATTATTACTCGTTTAATTTTCATTTAACAAAGAAGGAATTTGATATTATTATACAGAATATTTAGAAAATAGGAGGTGTCGAATTTTGAGTGAAATTGAATTAAAAAGTAATGTAATTAAGACAGGGCGAGAGAGGGGGATTATTCTTCGGTTTGTACTCGCTAGTCTAGTTGGTGTGTTTATGTTTTTCGTACCAGTTACGATTAACGGTGCATCGTCTATTATGATTGATCATATCGTATCGTGGATAAGAGCTACTGTTCCTTCTGTAGTACCTTATTATGCACTGCTTGTTATGGTAATCGGTGCGATTTATCCATTTTATACGAAGAAATGGAATGCATCTATTGTAGACATTTGTTTTTCTATTTTAAAAGTAGTCGGTGTTGTTTTTGGTGTACTATATTGTTTAAAAGTGGGACCGGCTTGGTTCTTTGCGCCAGATGTTGGGCCATTTTTGTACGAGAAGTTAGTTATATCAGTGAGTTTACTCGTTCCAATTGGTTCGGCATTTTTAGCGTTATTAGTCGGATACGGATTGCTTGAGTTTATCGGTACGTTTTGCCGTCCGATTATGAGACCGTTATGGAATACACCAGGACGATCAGCAATTGATGCGGTTGCTTCCTTCGTTGGAAGCTATTCACTTGCGCTTCTTATTACTAACCGCGTGTATAAAGAAGGGAAGTATACGACAAAAGAAGCAGCAATCATCGCCACAGGTTTCTCAACAGTGTCCGCAACATTTATGATCATCATCGCAAAAACATTAGATATTATGCATCTATGGAATATGTACTTTTGGACTACGCTTGTTGTAACATTCATTGTGACTGCTATCACCGTAAGAATCCCGCCACTTAGCAAAAAGCCAGATACATATATTACGAAAGAAGGGTTCCCAGAGCCCGTTTATAAAGAGAAAATGTTAGAGAGAGCTTGGGAAGATGCATTAGAAGTATCAAAAACTGCACCGAGTATTATGAAAAATATCGCAGTGAATTTAAAAGATGGATTTATTATGACGATGGGAATTTTACCATCGATTATGTCAGTAGGGTTAATTGGTATCGTCTTAGCAAAGTTTACGCCAATATTTGATTGGATTAGTTATATTTTTTACCCATTCACTTGGTTACTACAACTTCCAGAAGCGGAACTAGCTGCTAAAGCAGCATCAGTTGGTATTGCAGAAATGTTTTTACCTTCACTTTTAGTTGTAAGTGCACCGCTCGTGACAAAGTTTGTAATTGCGGTTGTTTCGGTATCATCTATTTTATTTTTCTCCGCATCAATTCCTTGTATATTATCGACAGATATTCCGTTAAAAGTATCTGAACTTATTGTTTTATATGTGCAAAGAACGATTTTAACATTGCTTATTATTACGCCGATTGCGTATATGTTGCTATAAATAGTTAATATTAGGTTTTCGTTTCTGAATATATGCAATTTTCTGATTTTTTAATTTAGAAAATGGCATAATGTTAATTATGTTCTAAAGTAACTCTAGATGATTTTTTCATAAATAACGAATTAGCTAAGTATATAATCATACCAATACTTGTGATTAATACTCCTGCGAGTAGAAAAACGCCGCTTACTTTTATCCATAGGGCTAAAATTGAACCCAATGTAGGTGAAATGACCATAGCACCGTGTACCATTGCATTTGCGGTACTAGATACTCTTCCTATTAATCTTGAAGGTGTTTGAGTTTGAAGTAAGTAACCATAGCATACAGAGATAGCAGCGATAAATACACCAATAAAAAACCAAATAATTAACTATAAAAGTAAATTGCTCATCGTGATCAATTTCCACAAATAATGAGTACAATACTCATATTTTGGGAGGAATCAAGAAAAATCGTTTCTTCTGTAATAATCGATGGTCAGAAGGCAGGAGAATTGATTCCTCTAAAACCAAATGTTGTATTTTCTTCCTATTTCTCATATGTAATCGGTACAATATTAACGATTATTGATGAGCCTTCACACCCTATATGGGATGATTATATTCGACAAGGAATTCGTATGTTTGGTCCTAAGGAAGAGATGTTGAGTAAAATTGAATTAGGTTAAGCGAAGTTAAAAATAGGATAAAGTAATAGAGCGTTAAAAAATATGATCCATTTTTATAAAAGTGAATATCCACTCAAGAAGAGCAGAAGTCATTTGATTATTTTTTTTCAAATGACTTCTTTTTATTTATCGTAAAAGTCCGATTGGCGTGAGCTAATAATCAATGAGAGATGGACAAAATCCCCACTGATTAAAGTTTCACTTTATCGTAAAACATAGGTTTGTGAAATGTTTTTAATCCATTTTTATTTTTAAGTAGCGACTAAGTTTTGTATCAATTTAGATTTTGAATATTCCTTGACAGGAATATTCCTGAGTGGTTATAATCGATTCAACAGGACGAAAATATTAGTGATGATATTGATGTGTTATAACCGGAGACCATCACTTTACGAGGTGAGTGATATGTCGGGAAAAATTCCGGGCGTGAATATGACGACGTTGAGCGCTTTATCTGAACCGAATCGTATGAACATCGTTGAACTCTTGCGTGACGGCCCCTTAACCGTTGGGGAAATTGCCGATCATCTAGGACTAAGGCAACCACAAACTTCGAAACACCTAAAAGTGTTAAGCGATACAGGGATTGTGGAAGTGCAGGCTGAAGCTAATCGCCGGATTTACAAGCTCCGACCTGAGCCTTTCCAAGCACTGGATTGTTGGGTGCAGTCATTTAAGCGTGTGATGGAAGAGAGATTCGATAATTTAGATGAGTATTTGAAGGAATTGCAAAACAAGGAAAAGTCATAAAATCAGTTCATATTTAAGGAGGAATTAAAATGTCAAACAATACAATGGTATCGAGAGTAGAGAACGATCGGGTATTAGTACTGGAGCGCGTTTTTGATGCGCCGCGCGATTTAGTATTCAGTATGTTTAAAGAACCAGAGCATTTGAAACAATGGTGGGGACCAAGGGGCTGGGAAATTCCAGCATGCACTGTCGACTTCCGTCCGGGAGGCGTTTGGCACTATTGTATGAAGTGTGTCGATCAGAACCTGGGGCAATTCTTTGGTATGGAATCATGGGGCAAAGGAGTCTATAAAGAGATTATTGAGCCAGAAAAAATCGTCTATACCGATTACTTTTCAGATGCTGAAGGTAATGTAAATGATTCTATGCCGTCAACCGAGATTACATTGGAATTCATCGATTTAGGTGAAAAGACAAAGCTAATAAACCGTGCTGAATATGTTTCAAAAGAGGCACTTAAGAGCGTTATGGACATGGGTATGTTACAAGGTATCACTGAAACATGGGATCGTTTGAACGAGCGATTGGAGTCGCTGAAATAGATTTTTGTACCGTAATTTTATTTTCGGTGATAATAAAGTTTAAAGCATTGAGTTTAATAAAAATTTTTGTAAGGGAGAGCTAAAATAAGTGATTAATAATGTTGGTCAAATTATGTTGTATGTGAATAATCAAGATGAAGTGAAGGAGTTTTGGACAGAGAAAGTAGGGTTTAGTGTCATTTCAGAGGAAGATAACGGTCAAGGAATGCGATGGATTGAAATTGCTCCAACTAAAGAAGCTGAAACAAGTATTATTCTTCATAATAAGGAGCTAATTGCTAAAATGCAGCCGGAGTTAAATCTTGGCACACCTTCTTTAATGTTCTTCTCAAAAGAATTCGATAGTTTATATAGTGATTTAGTAAATAAAAACGTTACAGTCGGAGAAATTGTAAATATGCCTTCAGGTAGAATATTTAATTTTGCAGATAGCGAAAATAATTATTTTGCAGTAATGGAAAAGAAGTAAATTCAAATTATGAGTGCGATGCTGGAATAAAGGCATCGCATTTTTATTTATCATAAAATGCAATTTATGAGGTATTTGGGGTAAACCTTTATTTTAAATTTATATTATATTTCTGTAATATAAGCACTTTGTGTTAATGTATAATAATAAATTAATATAAAATAGTATGATATAGTTACAACAAAGGGGGGGTAAAAATGGAAATTATTTACGAAAGAGCAAAGTTACGGTTAATGGATAGCAATGATGTCGAAAAAATGTTTTCAATCGTGGAAGGAAATCGAGATATTTGGGCGTATTTAATCTCTAAAATGAATACTGTTCAAGATATGCAGCAATATGTTCAAAAGGCGATAAAAGCTTATGGGGCAGGTAAGGATTTACCATTTGTAGTTGTTGATCAAAAGACAAATGAAATTGTAGGATGTACACGCTTATATAACATTTCAGTTGAAGATAAGACAGTTGAGTTAGGACAAACGTGGTATGACCCGAGTGTACAACGTACGAGTATAAATACAGAGTGTAAGTATATGTTACTTGAGTATGCTTTTGAAAAGTTACATATGCTGAGGGTTCAAATTAAGACTGATGTAAGAAATGAGAAAGCACAAAGAGCAATTGAAAGGCTAGGTGCAGTAAAAGAAGGCGTACTTAGAAATGAAAGAAGATTGCCAAACGGACATGTGAGAGATGCTGTTGTGTATAGTGTTATTGCAAGTGAATGGCCAGTTGTGAAAGAACGGTTATTAGAAAAGTTAGAGTCGTATAAAGAAAAATTATAATTCATAATAGGAAAGGTATATGGATCGTGTAGATGAAAAATATGCCTTTTTTCTTACAAAACTGTTACTTCTTTTAGTTACTTTTGTTTCATCATTCCATTATGAGAAAAAATTCGTTACAATGTAGTTGTATGGTAATAAACTTATAAATTACACAAATGTAATGAAAACCGCAAACGAAAAATGAATTGATAATCCTCAATTTTAAATGAAAACCCTTTAATACATATATAACAAGAAAAATTCCTTCTTTTAAACAAATTCAAACAAAATGATTTGATATATACGTTTTTATATAGAAGTATGGATGATGTACGGAGGCAATTATTAATGAAAGAAAATAAGAAGAGTAAGAAAAGTAAGAAAAGAAGAATCTTGCAAGTGTTCTTGCTTATGATTTGTTCTATTATTTTATATGTAAGCTATGCCGCTTACGATATTTGGAGTTACCGCTTTAAAACAGAAGATGATGTGAAGACGGATGCTGGAATCGTACTAGGAGCAGCTTCATGGAACGGAAAACCATCTCCTGTATTTAAAGAAAGAATCAATCATGCGATTTCTTTATATAAGAACGGAAATATTAAAAAGATTATTTTTACAGGTGGTACAAAGTTTGAAGCAGAGCTTGAGGAAGCGCGTACTGCTAGAGTATATGCATTGAAACAAGGTGTAAAAGAGGAGGATATTTTAATTGAAACAAAATCCCTTTTCACTGAAGAGAATTTAAAAAATGCAAAGCAAGTTGGAATAGAGAATGGAATACGCACATATACGATCGTGAGTGATCCACTTCATATGAAACGTGCAATGAGAATCGCAAAACATATTAATATTGAAGCATATGCATCACCGACTCCAACGTCAGCATATAAAACGTTAGATACAGAAATCCCATTCTTTTTTAAAGAATTATTCTCGTATATTGGATATGTAACCTCTTTGCCATTAAAGGCATTGAAAGGGGATTAATATAAGAAAAGAATCTATCTTTATATAGGAACTTTTCTTATTGTTCAAAAACATTGTATTTTTATCGGAATAGTGAAACAATAGAGAGGTAGCTTCATATAATCATAATGACAAAATGAACGGTTTATGAATCGAACATAAAGGAGATTATAGTATGGCACTCTCATTTGTTGAAACAGAAGAACAATCTTTAATTATTGAACAAATAAATAAATTGATTCCGAAGTTCATGGAAAGGGAGCATCAACTAAGTGAATTAGGGTCATTTCCGTATGAAAATATTAATAATTTGAAAGATATCGGATATACAAAATTAACGTTGCCAAAAGAATTGGGAGGCAATGCGATTTCCTTATACGATTTTGTTTTATTTCAAGAGAAAATAGCAGAAGGCTGTGGTGCTACCGCATTGTCAATTGGATGGCATCTCGGTATTGTAAAGGAATTAGCGGAGAACCGTTCTTGGAACGAGGAGATGTTCATTTGGTTTTGTAAGGAAGTGCGTAATGGTGCACTTTTTAATAGAGCTTCAACAGAACCGAAGACAGGTAGTCCTACGCGCGGCGGGAAACCAGAAACAGTAGCAACTCAAAAAGGTGATAAGTGGATTATAAATGGAAGAAAAACTTTTACGACGATGGCACCAGTGCTAGATTATTTTATTATTTCAGCAAGTATTGAAGGCCGGGAAGAAATCGGGGAGTTTGTCATTCCAAAGAATACGTTAGGTGTATCAATTGAAGAAACTTGGGATAGCGTTTCAATGCGAGGGACTGCTAGCCATGATCTTGTATTACAAAATGTAGAGATACCGGATCGTTTTTTCACTGAAATAAAGGGTTCAAAGGTTAAAACGAAGGGAATTGGTTGGTTACTTCATATACCAGCATGTTATTTAGGAATTGCACAATCGGCAAGAAATTATGCAGTTCAGTTTGCGGAATCATACAAGCCAAATAGTTTAAATCATGCTATTAGTTTATTACCGAATGTTAGAAGATTAGTTGGAGAATTAGAACTTGAGCTTATGCAAGCTCGTGTCTTTTTATATCAAATTGCGAAAAAATACGATGAGGCAGAAGATAAACTTTCATTGCAAGCAGAACTAGCGGCAGTGAAATATGTTGTAACAAACGCGGCTATATCTATTGTAGATAAAGCAATGCGTATCGTCGGAGCGAAAAGTTTATCAGAAAAAAATCCGCTTCATCGTTATTATTTAAACGTCAGAGCCGGTTTACACAATCCGCCGATGGATGATGCAACACTTTCCATACTGGCGGATGCGGCGTTTCGGTCGTAGTTTAAATTAGAGGCTGTTTCAGAAGAACGTTCAATCGATCTTTTGGAATAGTCTTTTCGTCGTTTTTTTATAAATAAGAGGTGTGGTTGATTATTTAAATTCACAGAATAATTATAAAGGAGAGAGGAGGTGTTACGAAGAAAAAATCTTGTTTCTTTATAGATGATTAACGGGGTTTCGAAAGGGCTGCAAGTGATTCAGACGAATGACTCGCAGCTACCTCAATCATAGAACATGTCTAATGAACCCGTTGAAACTTATACTGGAATACTTGAAACGCAAAGGAATTTTACAATCGAATCTGTTTTATTCACCCAATTGTGAGGTGTTGTTGAATCTAGGAAAATACAATCATAAGGATTCAAAACATGCTCCTCATTGTCAATGAGGAGCGTCAGTTGTCCTTCTAGAACGTATAGAAATTCTTGCCCCGAATGTGAATAAGAATCCTCTTTTTTAGCACCTGGGTTAAGCAATACTAAAATAGGATTAAATAGTGGATTTTCAATGTTGCCCGCTAAATCCCTATAAAAAAATTGGTTATGTAGAGTGTTCGTCTTACTAATGATGTTTCTCATAACTGTTGGTGTTGCCTGCTTTCCAGACTCTGAAAAAAAGTAGCTCGGATTGACACCGAGTGCTTCAGAAATTTTTTTCAATGATTCGAGCGTTATAGATGATTTTGATCGTTCGACTTGCGATAAAAAGCTGATTGAAAGATTTGTCTGATCAGCAATTTGTTTTAATGTTAACTTACGCTCTTTTCTCAAACTCTTTATTTTTACTCCAATTAAATCGTTCACTTTTCTCCACTCCTGTAACTGATATTAATCATGATTACTATTCTAGGAAAATTTATTTAGTAGGGTGCTGTATGTAACCTCAAGATGAAAAGAAATTCACTTTGAAATGAAGTGCCACTTAAATAGTAAGTGATAATAGTTCAAAAAAAAAGAAAAATATCTTTAAAAATATTCAGAAAATTACATTTACATTAAAAAATCAGTGTGTTATCATCATAAATAATTGAAGTATTACTTCAAATTTGATTTTAAAATTGAAGTAATATATTACTAAAAAATAAACACTTAAGGAGAATGAAGATGAATTTTCATGGTATTTTAGTTCCGTTGATCACCCCGTTTAAAAATGATAAAAGTTTAGATGTAGATACTTTAAAGCAATTGACTAACATATTTATTGATAAAGGTGTTACTGGTTTAGTGGTGTGTGGCACGACTGGCGAATATTACGCCTTAAACGAAGTAGAACGTGAAACTGTATTAAAAACTGTGGCAGAAGTGGCTAAAGGTCGCGTAACTTTAATTGCAGGTATTAATGATTTATCAACCGAGGGGGCGGTTAACCGTGCCAAGCAAGCGAAAGAATTGGGCTATGAAGGCTTAATGTTGTCACCAACTCCTTATAGCCTGCCTGACCAAACGGGTGTGATTGCCCATTATGAAACTGTGGCATTAGCAACTGATTTACCGATTATCATGTACAATTTCCCTGCGCGCATTGGCATTGAAATTGAGTATGAAACTGTAGTGCATCTGTCTAAAAATCAGAAAATTGTCGGTATTAAAGAGAGCAGTGGTGACTTTAGTCGTGCTTTACGCTTGCTACAAACCCCATTTGAGAACTTTGAAGTAATTTGTGGCTGTGATGATCAACCTATAGACTTTTTCTTCTGGGGTGCGAAAAGCTGGATTGCTGGTGCAGGGAATGTGTTCCCAGAAGAGCAAGTTGCTATGTTTAATGCTGCGCAAGCTGGTGATTGGGACAAGGCTCGACAAATTATGCGCGGAATCTACCCAGCTATTCATTCAATGGAATCTGGTAACTACAACCAAAAAGCCAAACTAGGTTGCTTAAAAGGTGAGATTAACGTTGGCTCGGTACGTCTCCCATTATCTGATTTATCAGAAGAGGAAAAGGTGGAATTCTTAGCTTTCTTTAATAAATAATCTGGAGGAGAGACAAATGACTGTATCAAGAGAACAAGTTTTTGCCCTTGCTAAAGAAGGAAAGCTATGGGCAGGCAACTTAATTGATGGTTTTACGAGTACTGCCGACAAATTAGAAAACCGCACTCCCATCGACAATAGCTTAATTGGCTATATTGCCGATGGTGATGAGCGGGATGTAGATGCGGCCGTTAAAGTAGCGAGGGAGACATTTGAAGCAGGGATTTGGAGTCAATTATCCCCTAATGAGCGTAAGAAAGTGATGATCCGCTGGGCACAATTGCTCGAAGAACATAGCGAAGAACTGGCTGCCTTAGATTGTATAGATGCTGGAAAACCGATTACTGAATGTTTAAATACTGACATGCCAGCAACGATTGATACGTTTTATTGGTACGCTGAAGCAATTGATAAACTCTTTGGCAAAGTCGCTCCTACGGGTAAAGATGCTTTGGGCTTGATTGTCACTGAACCGATTGGCGTTGTTGGTGCGGTATTACCTTGGAACTTTCCCGCGCAAATGTTTGCTTGGAAAGTGGCACCTGCATTAGCTGCAGGGAATTCCGTTATTGTGAAACCGGCGGAATTAACTTCACTCAGTGCTTACCGTATGATTGAACTTGCTTATGAAGCAGGTGTTCCAAGAGGCGCTTTAAGTTTAGTGTGTGGTTTAGGCGAAAAAGTAGGTGAACCATTAGGGCGTCACATGGATGTAGACATTGTATCATTTACCGGATCAACGGAAGTCGGCAGGTATTTCTTAAAATATTCAGCAGAAAGTAACCTTAAAGAAATTGTCTTAGAGTGTGGTGGCAAAAGCCCGCAGGTCGTGTTTGAAGATGCTGACTTGGATGCGGCTGTTCCGCATATTTTATCAGCTGCCTTTTGGAATATGAGTGAAAACTGCAGCTGCGGTTCCCGTTTGATCGTACATGAATCTGTCAAAGAGGAATTATTAGAAAAATTAAAGTCTGGCTTAACAAGCTGGAAATTAGGTAACCCGATGGAAGAGTCAGTTGCCATTGGCCCCATGATTGAAGAAGCACACTTTAATAAAGTGAAGTCGTTCTTGGATATTACGCTTCAAGAAGGGGGGAGCCTAGTTGCTGGAGGGAAAGTTCACAGTGATGTGGGCAGCGGCTGGTACATAGAACCAACTATTTTCGAAAATGTAACCGCTAACATGACATTGTTCCAAAATGAAGTATTTGGTCCGATTTTAGCGGTTAGTACGTTCGAAAAGGAAGAAGAAGCAATTGCCCTTGCCAATAACACCTCTTACGGGTTAGCTGCTTCTTTTTATAGCCAAAATGTACAGCGAACGATGCGTGTGGCACGTGCCATTAAAGCTGGAACCGTTTCTGTGAATGGTTTTAGTGAAGGGGATATCACCACCCCATTTGGTGGCTTTAAACAATCTGGCTTTGGTGGCAAAGATAATGGATTAGAAGCTTTTGAACAATATGTGATGACAAAAGTAATTTGGTACGTTCATTCATAATAATCTGAATCTGCTATTATTGGGGGACTAAACATGGGGAAAACAGATAATAAGCAGCTAAAAAAAGTTGTTGTTGCATCGATGATTGGATCTGTGGCTGAATGGTATGAGTTTTTCTTATATGGAACCGCTTCTGCTCTCGTTTTTGGAGAATTATTTTTCCAACAAACGGGAAGTGCTATTGATGGCATCCTGGCTGCATTTGCTCTCTATGCGGTAGGCTTTTTAGCTAGACCTATCGGCGGACTTGTTTTTGGTCATTATGGTGATAAATTTGGGCGTAAAAATTTATTACAGCTTAGTTTAATTATCGTTGGAATAACGACTTTCTTAATGGGATGTATTCCGACATTCAGCAGTATTGGGTATTGGGCTCCGATCTTACTCGTTACTTTACGTTTAATTCAAGGATTTGCTTTTGGTGGAGAATGGGGTGGAGCTGTTATTTTAGTATCTGAGCACAGCCCTAGTGATAGACGTGGATATTGGGCAAGCTGGCCACAGGCAGGCGTACCATTAGGGAATTTAATAGCAACAATTATCCTATTACTTTTATCTAAAAATTTAAGCCCCGAGCAATTTATGGACTGGGGTTGGCGTGTAGCATTTTGGTTCTCTGCTGTTGTCGTCCTAATTGGTCTTTGGATTCGTAAAAGTGTAGACGATGCCCCTATTTTCAAAGAGTCACAAGAAAAACAAGCTCAATTAGAAAAACAGCAATTAGGTATTATAGAAGTGATTAGAGATCATAAAAAAGCGATTATTGCTGGTATTGGAGCTCGTTTTGCAGAAAATATCTTATACTATATAGTGGTCACTTTCTCTATTAGTTATTTAAAACTTGCGGTTAATAAAGATACTTCACAAATTTTATTATTAATGTTTGGTGCTCATGCAATTCACTTTTTCCTCATCCCATTAATGGGACACTTAAGTGATGTGTGGGGACGGAAGCCAATTTATATGACAGGAGCTGTTTTAACTGCATTTTGGGGATTTATCGGGTTTCCAATGATGGATACAGGAAATGATTGGTTAATTATTACTGCCATTACTATTGGTCTATTCATACAATCGATGACGTATTCACCATACTCCGCATTAATGACAGAGTTATTCCCAACGCACATCAGATATACAGCTTTGTCTTTATGTTATCAAGTAGCACCAATTTTGGCAGGATCATTGGCACCATTAATTTCATTAAGTCTCCTAAATAAATTTAATAGTTCTATCCCAATTTCAATTTATTTAGTCATCTCAAGTATTATTTCAATCTCATGTATCATGTTAGTAAAAGAAACAAAAGGTAAATCACTCACGTTTAAGAAAGCTAAGTAAATATTTTCGTAAGCCACATACAATCGCTTTATAACTGTTATTTTATAATAAAGATTGATAAGAATGGCCTCTTTGAGCAGCGTGTCTCTAAGAGGTCTTTTTATTTTTCTGATATTTCAAGAGGTGTATCGTTTGAAAAAATCTTTCTTTTCATTCTTCTTTTTATAGTTTTATAGGAGAAAGCTAGGTTTCTTATTTCTACTACTGTATAATGAGAAAAAAGCACGAAAAGAGGTTATCTCATGCTAGAGGTTATTGCAACTTGTTTAGAAGATGTGAAGCGAATTGAAAAGGCTGGTGGAAATCGAATTGAACTCATTTCATCGTATACAGAAGGTGGTTTAACACCGAGTTATGCCTTTATAAAAAAAGCAGTAGAAGCAGTACAAATACCGGTTCATGTCATGATTCGTCCGCATGCGAAGTCTTTTATATATACGGAAGAAGAAATTGAAATGATGAAAGAAGATATTGAAGTTGCTCAAAATCTTGGGGCTGCTGGTGTTGTATTAGGTGTATTAAATGAACAAAATGAAGTTGATGCACAGAAATTAGCAGATTTATTATCTGTTGTAGATGGAATAAATGTAACGTATCACCGTGCGATAGATGATACAGAAAATCCGGCAGAAGCGATGAAGGTTTTGAAGAAATTCAATAAAGTTACTCACGTGTTAACTTCAGGCGGACAAGGAAATGTAGTAGCTAATATTCCGGTGCTTAGAGAGATGCAAAAGGAAAGTGAAGGGAATATACAGCTTGTTGTTGGAAGCGGAGTAACGAAAGAGAATGTAAAACAATTGCTAGATGAAACTGGAATCGCGCAGGCACATGTAGGTACAGCTGTGAGAGAAGGTAAATCATGTTTTTCTGAAATTGATCCAGGATTAGTACAAGAGTTAGCAGTTTTAATAAAATAGTTGTCATGTTAGAAAAGAGGGGAAAAGATGGAGAAAAATACGAAAAAAGAAGTAATCTCATGGATTAAAACGATAGGGATTACACTTGGGATTGCTTTTATCGTTCGAGGGATATTATTTACGCCTTCACTAGTACAAGGTGAGTCGATGATGCCAACTTTAGAAAATAATGAGCGAGTTCTCGTTAATAAGATTGGTTATAGTATTAATGGATTAGATCGCTTTGACGTTATTATCTTCCACG
Source organism: Bacillus paramycoides (assembly GCF_001884235.1). Lineage (GTDB taxonomy): Bacteria > Bacillota > Bacilli > Bacillales > Bacillaceae_G > Bacillus_A > Bacillus_A paramycoides. The sequence continues at coordinate 31,665 of NZ_MAOI01000079.1, forward strand.
GAAAAGAAGGGTATGATTTAGTAAAACGAGTAATTGGTTTACCAGGTGATACAGTTGAGTATAAAAATGATGTTTTATATGTAAACGGAAAAGCGATGGAAGAACCGTATTTAAAAGAATATAAAGAAAAAGCAGCTGGTCGTGTATTAACTCCTGATTTTACGTTAGAACAAATTACAGGGAAAACGAAAGTGCCAGAAGGCCAAGTATTTGTTTTAGGAGATAATCGTGAAGTTTCTAAAGACGGTCGTATGTTTGGATTTATTTCAGAAGATGAAATTGTCGGAAAAGGACAAGCTGTTTTCTGGCCATTGAAACAAGTAAGAGCGTTATAAAGTGTAGAGAAAGTATGGGAGAGGTATTCTTCCATACTTTTTTATTTGTTCAAAAATATATTGATAGAATTTAAAGAATATTTTATAATTTTTAATTATATATTTGTTTCGAAAAACGGAATTCAAGTTCCGAAATTCGGAACATAAAGGAGATAGGATGAATATAAATAAAACGGCAGTTAAGACAATGGATATTTTGGAGTTGTTTTATGAACATGAGGAGCTAAGTTTAACAGAGATGGTTCAGCTTACGAATATGCCAAAAACATCTGTTTATCGTTTAATTGGTTCGTTAGAAGAGATGGGGTTTTTACAAAAAACAGAAAAGAGTAAGTATCGTCTCGGAGTCGTTTTTTTACGATTTGGTCAACTTGTTTCACAAAGGTTATCGGTAAGAAATATTGCTCTTCCATATATGAAAGAGCTTAGAGATAGTTTAGGACAGGCAGTTAATTTAATTATTCAAGATGGTAATGATGCAATTTATGTTGAAAAGATGGAAGGAGCTCAGCCGGTACGTGTTTATACGGCGGTTGGAAGAAGAGCTCCACTGTATGCCGGCGCGTGTCCGAGAATTTTACTATCGTATTTTTCTGAGGAAGAGAAAAGGAAATATGTAGAGGCAATAAATTTAATGCAATTTGCAGATGGAACGATTGTTAATAAAGAGCATTTGCTAGAAGTATTACATATGGCGAAAACGGAAGGGTATACAATTAGTTATTCTGAATTAGAAAATCATACAGCGGCCATAGCAGCGCCAATTTTCGCAAATGATGGAACTGTTGTAGCGGGTATTAGTATTTCAGGATTAGCAATTGAATATAGCGAAAGTAACATTCCATATTTTATTGCGAAAGTGAAAGAAACGGCGTACCGCATTTCGAAAGAACTCGGCTTTTGGGAGTAGAAAGAGGGAATGGGATGAAATTTTCTACGTTAGGAGATCAAGCAATTATTGTTACATTTGGTGAAGAAATCAGGATGGACATATATGAAAAAGTACAGCGATTATTTCAAGCACTGCAGCAACATCCATTTCCAGGGATGATAGAATGTGTTCCGTCATTTACTTCATTAGCGGTGTACTACAATTTGTTCGAAGTATGGAAGAAAAATGATAGAAATATAAGACCATATGATTACGTATGCCAGTACATAAATGGGCTATATGATACTTATAAGGAAGAAGTGAAAAGGGATGTGAAACATATTTCTATACCAGTTTGCTACGGGGGAGAATATGGGCCAGATTTAGAAGAGGTCGCGTATTATCATGGGTTACAAGTAGAGGATGTTATTCGAATACATAGTGAAACGACGTATTTTGTGTATATGTTAGGTTTTACACCTGGGTTCCCTTATTTAGGAGGATTACCGAAAGAATTAGAAACACCTAGAAAAGAAACACCACGGTTACAAATCGCACCTGGTTCAGTAGGTATTGGCGGAAATCAAACAGGTATTTATCCGCTTGAAACGCCGGGCGGATGGAATATTATTGGCCGAACACCAATCCTTTTATTTAATCCGAAAGAAGAAACACCTACCTATATTCAAAGCGGTATGTATTTACGTTTTATCCCGATAACAAAGGAAGAGTACGTATCGTTAGAGGGGGCTAAAGAATGGATGTAGAGGTTTTGCATGCTGGGATGTTTACAACAGTCCAAGATTTAGGACGTTACCATTATCAACAATATGGTGTACCTGTTGGAGGCGCTATGGATAAGAGCGCACTCAGGATGATTAATATGTTAGTTGGCAATGAAGAGAATGAAGCTGGACTCGAAATTACGATAATGGGGCCTAAATTGTTAATAAAGAAAACGACTTTATTAGCGATTGGCGGGGCAAATATGGAACCGTTATTAAATGGAGAACGTATTCCGTTATGGCGTCCCGTGTTAGCTGAAGAGGGAAGCATGCTTTGTTTCGGAAAAGCGAAAAGCGGGTGTAGGGCGTATGTGACCTTTGCGGGCGGTATCGATATTGATCGTACGATGGGAAGCAAAAGTACTTACATACGTGCTGCTATTGGCGGTATGGAAGGGAGAATGCTGAAAAAAGGAGACTATTTTCAAATTGGTACACGACCAGAAGTTGCGAGTCGTTTCATACAAAACTTACAAGAAGAAAAGCGTATAAAAACGAAGTGGGCAATTTGTAACAAGGCGTTACCAAAATGTAAGAAGCATCCTACTCTTCGCGTTATAACAGACTTTGAATATGATCAATTTACAGAAGAAAGTACAAAGTCGTTTTTTACGAAAGAGTATAAAGTGTCCAATTATGCTGATCGTATGGGGTATAGGCTTGACGGAGAAGTTTTAAATAGAGTTGAAGAGATAGAAATTTTATCGAGTCCAGTTACATTTGGAACAATTCAAGTACCGAATGGTGGACAGCCTATTATATTAATGGCAGATAGACAAACGACAGGCGGCTATCCGAGAATTGGAAATGTCATTTCAGTAGATTTACCTCTTCTAGCGCAGTTGAAACCAGGAGACTATGTAACTTTTGAAAAAATCTCTATGGAAGAAGCTGAACAATTATATATAAAGCAGGAAGAAAATATGAGTCTAGTAAAGAAATTCATCGCTTTACGAAGCTGAGATTAGGAGGAAAACATCGTGACTACAATTGATTTAAACTGTGATTTAGGAGAAAGTTTTGGAGCTTATAAAATGGGGAATGATGATGAAATTCTTCCGTTCGTTTCCTCAATAAATATTGCTTGTGGCTTTCATGCTGGTGATCCGATCGTTATGCGGCAAACAGTTGAAAAAGCATTACAACATAATGTAGCAATCGGGGCGCATCCCGGATTTCCTGATTTAATTGGATTTGGGAGAAGGAACATGCACGTTTCACCAAGTGAAGTATACGATTATGTTTTATATCAAATTGGCGCATTGGACGGGTTTGTTAAAGCTGCTGGAGGAAATATGCATCATGTAAAGCCGCACGGTGCCCTATATAATATGGCGGCAACTGATTCGGAAATTGCGGATGCAATCGCAAAGGCAATTTCTCATATAAACCCTGAACTATTACTTTACGGATTAGCGAATAGCGATGCATTTACGCGAGCGGCCGAAAAGTATAAAGTAACTTTCGTACAAGAAGCTTTTGCTGATCGTACGTATAAGCAGGATGGAACTTTAACAAGCCGTACAGAAGAAAATGCTCTTATAAAAAATGAAGACGAAGCAATAAACCAAGTACTTCAAATGGTGAAAGAAGGGTATGTAGAAGCAGTTACTGGAGGGAAAGTAGCACTTCAGGCGCAAACGATATGTTTACATGGAGATGGAGAGAAAGCAGTACAATTTGCGGGGAGAATATACAGAACATTCGAACTTAACGGTATTTCTATAAGTGCACCAAAATAAAAAATGAGGGGAAGTGTTACAAATGGTGAAATTAATTGGAATTTTACTTGTTGCGGTTGGTTTTTTATTTAGATTAAATACACTGTTAGTAGTTATGGTTGCAGGTATTGTTACTGGTATGGTTTCAGGCTTAAGCTTTTATGATGTGATCAGCATGTTCGGTAAATTTTTCGTAGAAAACAGATATATGTCTATGCCAATATTGTTAACTTTACCTGTAATCGGGATATTAGAGCGTTATGGGCTAAAGGAAAGAGCAGAGGCACTTATAACGAAGTCAAAAGGAGCTACAACTGGAAGAGTATTAATGTCATATTTTACGATAAGAGAATCTTCAGCGGCACTTGGACTTAATATTGGTGGTCATGCGCAAACAGTGAGACCACTTGTTGCACCAATGGCAGAGGGAGCTGCGCAAGGTAGGTATGGTAAACTTCCTGAAAAATTAAGAGAGAAGATTAAAGCAAACGCAGCAGCTGCGGAAAACACAGCTTGGTTTTTCGGAGAAGATATTTTTATCGCAACTGGTGCCATTTTATTAATGAAAGGGTTCTTCGATTCAGTAGGAATGCATGTCGGTGTATGGGATATGGCGCTTTGGGGAATTCCGACTGCGATATCTGCCCTTATTGTGAGCTGGATTAGGTTTAGAAGGTTTGATAAGTATATAGAGAAAACAATGAAGGCAGAAGAAAAACAAGAGAAGGAGGTTATATAAGATGAACGTAATAACAATGGATACAATTTATTATATATTAGGTATAATCGTTGCATTTATCGCTGTTCGGATTGCATTTGATCGTGAGCATCCAAACCGATTTGGTTCTAGTTTATTTTGGGCATTGTTTGCAGTTACATTTATATTTGGAAATGTAATCCCTTCGTTTTATGTTGGCTGTATTGTACTTGTCATGGTCGTTTTAGCTTCATTAAATAAAGTAACAAAATCTCAGGAGAAAGAAGTACCAGTACAAGAACGTGTGAAACATGCTGAGAAATTAAAAAATAAAATTTTCATGCCTGCACTTTTAATACCTATTTTTACAATTATCGGAACGCTAACGTTAGGAAAAATCAAATGGGGAAATGTCGCACTTGTTGATCCTGATAAAGTGACATTAATTGCACTAGCATTAGGAGCGTTACTCGCTTTCGTAGCGGCGATGAGCATCACAAAGGCGAAAATAACAACGCCTGTTCAAGAAGGAAGTAGATTATTACAAGCTGTTGGCTGGGCTGTTATTTTACCACAAATGTTAGCGGCGCTTGGCGGTATTTTCGCGAAGTCTGGCGTTGGACAAGTTGTTTCTGATTTAGTCGGACAAGTATTACCGACAGAGTATCCGTTCGTTGCTGTTATGGCATATTGTTTAGGGATGATGCTGTTTACAGTTGTAATGGGGAATGCATTCGCAGCATTTGCAGTAATTACTGGCGGAATCGGTTTACCTCTAATTGTACAAATGCATGGGGGGAATCCAGCGATTATGGCAGCACTCGGCATGTTTGCTGGATATTGCGGAACGCTGATTACTCCAATGGCGGCAAACTTTAATATCGTTCCGGCGATGCTTTTAGAACTGAAAGATAAAAATGCTGTCATTAAGGCGCAAGTACCAATTGCTATTTCGATTTTCATTATAAATATGTTTATAATGTACGGTCTTGTATATCGTTTCTAATTAGGAGAGTGAAACTATGAAAACAGTATTACTAACGGGATTTGATCCGTTCGGCGGAGAAAGCATCAATCCAGCTTGGGAAGTCGCAAAAAGTTTGCATGAACAAACAATCGGAGAGTACAAGATTATTAGTAAACAAGTTCCAACCGTATTTCAAACATCAATACAAGTATTAAAAGCGTATATAGAAGAGCTGACTCCTGAAATTATTATATGTATTGGACAAGCTGGGGGCAGGGCAGATATTACGATAGAGCGTGTAGCAATTAACGTTGACGATGCAAGAATTGCTGATAATGAAGGGAACAGGCCGGTGGATATACCGGTTGTAGAAGAAGGCCCTATTGCGTATTGGTCCACACTTCCGATGAAAGCAATCGTAAAAAGACTTCGCGAAGAAGGTATACCAACTTCCGTTTCACAAACTGCAGGTACATTCGTTTGTAATCACTTATTCTATGGTCTTATGCATGAACTAGAGAAACATGATAAGAAAATAAAAGGTGGTTTTGTTCATATTCCGTTCCTACCAGAACAAGCGAGTAATTATCCAGGGCACCCGAGTATGTCACTTTCTACGATTCGTAAAGGGATACAATTAGCAGTTGAGGTAACAACAGAAGTGGAAATAGATATTGTTGAATGCGGGGGCGCGACGCATTAAATAAAGCGAATTGTACAACACCTTCTGTAAACAACTGGTATAATATAGTGTATGAATATACATAGAGGTGATTTTTGTGCAGCAATATGAGGAAGTACGTTCGATATTAGAAAAAGCAAAGAAAATTACAGTGTTAACAGGTGCTGGTGCAAGCACGGAAAGTGGAATCCCTGATTTTCGTTCAGCAAATGGATTATATGCTGATGCGAATGTAGAGATGTATTTATCAAGAGGCTATTATAATAGAAATCCGAAAGAATTTTGGAAGCATTATAAAGAAATCTTTCAAATTAATACGTTTCATCAATATGAAGCGAATCGTGGGCATCACTTTTTAGCAGAGCTAGAGGAACAAGGAAAAGACATAACGATTTTAACGCAAAATATTGATGGTTTGCATCAATTAGGTGGAAGTAAACATGTAATTGATTTACATGGAACACTTCAAACTGCGCATTGTCCGAAGTGTAAAGCGGGATATGATTTACAGTATATGATTGATCATGAAGTGCCGCGCTGTGAGAAATGCAATTTCATTCTAAATCCAGATGTTGTTTTATACGGAGATACGTTACCACAATATCAAAATGCGATAAAACGTTTATATGAAACAGATGTACTTCTCGTAATGGGAACGTCATTAAAAGTACAGCCTGTCGCTTCATTCCCAGAAATGGCAAAGAGAGAAGTAGGGGCAACAACAATTTTAGTAAATGAAGAGTTAACAGGACAAGAATATAATTTTGATTATGTTTTCCAAAATAAGATTGGTGAATTTGTAGAAAGCCTATCTTCAATGAAAGAATAATGATTTGATTAAAAAACTGAGGTGAATGGTGGCCACCTCAGTTTTTTTGTATGAAATATATTCATGTTATTGCTTAGTAAGGGGAATGGTAATAAATAGGGCATGAACGTAGAAAACTGAAAATTAAATCTTTTCTTTCTTTTGTAATTAATATAAAATTCTATATATATCATATAAATAAATTTGACACATAATGATGTATTTGCGTGCAATGTAGGGAACGTATTTTTTTCATGCAGAGAAATGTTAATAGAATGAAGCGAGGGAGCAAAATGAGACAGAAAAAGGAGAAGCAGAAACAGTCGAAAAAGAAAAAGACTCATATTCCATTTCGATTAAATGTATTATTTTTTGTCGTATTTCTTTTATTTTCAGCTATTATTATTCAGCTAGGTAAAGTACAAATCATTGATGGAGAAACGTATCGAAATGAAGTGAATAAAAAGGAAGATGTAACGGTGAGTACACCTGTACCTAGAGGGAAAATGTTTGACCGAGAAGGAAAACCTATTGTTAATAATAAACCGTTACGAACAGTTACATACACGAAAATGAAAGGGGTAGACTCGAAGGAAGTTTTAAAAGTAGCAAGAGGATTGGCACAGTTAATCGAAATGCCACAAGAAGATATGGACAAGTTAACAGAGACAGATAAAAAAGACTTTTGGATGCAGTTAAATGAAGAGCGTGCAGCAAAAAAAGTAACAAAAGATGATGAGAATACATTTAGAGAGCGGAAAATAGAAGGAAAAGACTTAGATAAAAAAGTGGAAGAATTGAGAAGGGAAAGAATTACACAAGAAGAATTAAATGAGCTTTCAAAAGAAGATATAGAAGTACTAGCAATTAAAAGTAAAATGAATGCGGGATATAAAATGACACCCCAAATTGTCAAAAAAGATGTTAGTCAAAATGAATACGCAGTAGTTAGTGAAAGGTTGTCGAGCTTGCCAGGCGTAGATACGACTGTAGATTGGGAGCGTGAATACCCAAATGACAAAATACTCCGTTCTGTACTTGGTAGTGTTTCTAGTGAGAATGAAGGATTACCGAGGGAGCAATTAGACTATTATTTAGTACGAGATTATAACCGAAATGATCGTATCGGTAAGAGTTACATCGAAAAACAATACGAAGATGCACTGCATGGGACGAAAGAACAGTCTAAAAATATTACTGATAAAGCGGGAAATATTATTCGGACTGAAAAAGTGACAAAAGGAAAAAGTGGAAACAATTTAATATTAACAGTTGATATGGATCTACAGAAGAAAGTGGAGGAAAGTCTTGAAAAAAATTTAAGGGCATTTCATTCTTCAGAACCGATGATGGACCGTGCGTTCGTCGTTATGATGAATCCAAAAAATGGCCAAATCTTATCATTGGCAGGGAAGAAAATTGTAAATAAAGACGGTGGAATGCAAATAGAAGACTACGCTTTAGGAACGATGATAAGCTCGTATGAGTTAGGATCAACGGTGAAAGGAGCTACGGTATTAACGGGATATCAAACAGAAGCGATTAAGCCATATACACATTTCTTTGATGCCCCAATGTTCTTTAAAGGAAGTTCGAAGCCGAAGAAATCGTGGAAAGACTTTGGAGATATTGATGATTTAAGAGCATTGCAAGTATCATCCAATGTCTACATGTTTAATACGGCCTTAAAAATTGCAGGGGTTGATTACGTAGCAAACAATCCGTTAGATATTAAACAAGATGCATTTAATAAAATGCGTTATTATTTTAGACAATTTGGTTTAGGCGTACCAACGGGTATAGATTTACCGAATGAATCGATAGGTCAAATAGGTAGAACAGATAATATACCAGGTTTTTTACTTGATTATGCGATTGGACAATATGATACATATACGCCGTTGCAACTAGTGCAATATATGTCAACAATTGCAAATGGTGGTTACCGGATGAAACCACAAATTGTGCAGGAAATTAGAGAGCAACCAAATAGACCAGAGGAAGTAGGAAAAGTCATTCAATCGATGGAACCAGTCGTGTTAAATCGAGTGGATATGGATCTTACATATATTAATCATGTAAAAGAAGGGTTTAGAAGAGTTTTCCAGGAAGCTGATGGGACAGGTACTGGAACTTTTAAAGGTCTACCGTATAAACCGGCTGGAAAAACAGGAACAGCAGAGACGGTATATGGTGGGGAAAGTGATATTGGAAGAGATGAGAACAATAACCGAAAAAAATGTTATAATTTAACTCTCGCCGGTTATGCACCATATGACGCTGATCCGGAAGTAGCTTTTTCTGTTGTTGTACCGTGGGTGAATAATGATAAATCAGGTATTAATTCTGCAATTGGTAAAGAAATTTTGGATGCGTATTTTGATTTGAAAGCACAGAGATCAGGTGTAAGTGCAGTCCCGGTCGCACAACAGCCGAATAAGGCACAGTAAAAAATGAAATTCAAACTGTAGTATATCACTGCACAGATGAAACCATATTGTGCAGTGATATATTTTTGAGCTGAAAAGTGTTTTGATAAGGTGGGAATACATATGAAAAAGGAGATCAAGGGCGGCTGGGGAAAGTACATACTATTTATATTTGTTTTGGTAGTAGTGTATCAGTCTTTTACTCTATGTAAGGTTGAAGGGAAATCGATGCAGCCGACTCTACATGAAGAAGACTACGTATTTGTAAATAAAGCCGCTGTACATTTTTCTAACTTACAGCACGGAGAAATCGTCATTATTAAAGAAGAAGATGGATCGAAATATTATGTAAAACGCGTAATAGGACTTCCTGGTGATGTCATTAACATAACGAATGGAAGTGTATATGTTAATGACAAAAAGCAAGATGAACCGTATATAAATAAAGACCTATATAACAATACACAAGTGTTTTACAACTTTCAAAAGACAAAGATTCCACCAAATAAGTTATTTGTAATGGGAGATAATCGTGAGTATAGTAGGGATAGTCGAAATGGCTTAGGATATATTGAAGAAGATAACGTTATTGGCAAGGTGGAATTTATATATTATCCTTTTTCGAAAATGAAAATACTAGACTAGTTTAGTCTAGTTATTTTATTTTCTTCAAAAAACAACGAATGAATTAGATGAACTTTTTCATCCTCAAGTGCTCCTGTTAGGGTGATGATAAGTAACGCTTTTATATTAAGTTAACGGTTAGGAAATAGAAAGGGTATGATAATATGTATAAGTACACAATATGCTTCATTAGAAAAGGGGATAACATACTCCTTTTGAATAGGAATAAAAAGCCGACAATGGGAATGTGGAATGGTGTTGGCGGTAAAATTGAGGATAATGAAACCCCATATGAAGGAGTAATTAGAGAAACGTTTGAGGAAACGGGAATTCAGCTTCAAAGTAGTGTAACGTATAAGGGGAATATTATCTTTAAAGATAAAGACGAGCCTCTGGATAGTGAGGGAATGTATGTATTCCTTGCTGATTTACCAGATGGAGTACATATGGACACACCATTAAGCACGGCTGAAGGAATATTAGAATGGAAGTCAATCGATTGGATATTAGATGGTGATAACAGAGGTGTAGTTAGCAATTTACAAAGATACTTACCGATATTATTAAAAAAGGATAATAAATTAGAGCATACCTTTATTTATGATAACAGGAATATCATTGATTACATAACTTCTATTCTGACAGAAGATGATACGAAAAAACGACATGTAAAACATCTCGTTTCTCAATAGGAGAAGCCCCGTTAAAATACTAAAAAAAGCCAAATCCTTTATTGGAATTTGGCTTTTTTGCAGGGAATGCTAATTCAAGTTTTACTCTACATAATTTGCTTTAATGATAAAGCGGTGTTGCTTTACATCGAAATATCCTTTTTGCAAGATCATTTCATGTATGCGATACAATTCCTCATTATAGCCTTCGATAGTAAAATCAGGGATTTGCCACGGAATTGCTTTTAAATAATAAACGACAGCGCCGATATCATAATAGCGCTGAAGAGGGAACTCTTCCTTCGCTTCTATAATTGTAAATCCACTTTGCTTTAATTCACTACATGCTGTTTCGAGTGACCAACTTACAAATTCTGAATTAAGCGGTGCACCAAACAGCTCATTAAGGTGGGAACAATCAAGACCACCGACTTGCTGAGTAAGGAATACACCATTTGGCGAAAGGATCCTTTTTACTTCAGAAGCGCTATATGATTCATGTCTATTTATTATGAAATCAAATTGGTTATCGTGAAACGGTAAAGCAGAATCATCTGTTACTTCGAGAACTTGAACTCCTAAAGGCTCTAATTTTTTTCGAGCAATTGGTACGTTTGGAGTAAATCCTTCAGTAGCATACATACTGGACGGAAACGGTTGTAACATAGATAAAAACTCTCCGCCGCCAGTACCCATATCTAACATTGATTTTGCATGTTGCATAAGCTGGAAAGCAGCGCTACCGTACGACCATGATAAAGGCTCGCTATTCATTCGACCAGTTTCTGAAATGAAAGAAAAGTCCCAGCCGCTAAAATTTGTCTTTGCACTTTCTAATAGTGCTGAAAATAATGGATCACGTTTCATATTATTGTCCTCCTATTTCATTAATGAATGATATAGTAAGAAATGAGAAAGGGAGGACCTCTTATTAAAATGAAGCGGTCTTACGTTTCGTGTTCGAATAGATTCATATTACATTCGCTCCTCGCGAGAATAGTTATTTATATATTCGGGATAGTCGAGTGGAAATCCTTTGAAATTATAAGGGAAGGCAGTTGTTTAATGAAAAATTGGATTGAGTTTACAGACAAAGAGTACGATCAAATTTGGGACAGGGTATACAGTGAACTTGAGTTTTCACCGAGTGATGTTACATTTCCATCATTTAAAGTGCCAAGTCCTTTTGTTACATATGATATTTCTCAGTATTTCGGTGAGTCGGTGGATTTAAGTGCATATGACGAGCTTGAAGAAAAAGCGTTACAAGCTTTTAGAGAGAATACAGAATTAGATGAATATATAACGGTACTTGATTGGCAACATGAATGTTACTGGGTAAATCCATATTTAAAGTTCGATAGAAATGAATTTGATGAGTGGATAATTCCAATCATCCCAAATGGAGACTACTATTTCTTTATTCAGAAGGACTTGAAGTGGGGGTATTTAGGTCATCCTTGGGAAAAGAGTATAACGATATTTGGAAAAGAACTAATAGAGAGCATTCAGCAAAATAAACCGGAAATGTTTTATAAGATTTTAAGGCAGGGCTAATGTGTATCTCTAATTTGAATATAAAAGATGCCAATACTTCAATACGAAATATTGGCATCTTTTTATTTTTTTATCGACAATCCATACACCAATGTCTCACTCGGAGTCGTAATACTAAAACCAGTCGTCTTATAATCAAGTTTTAACGTATCACCAGTATAATCTTTTGTGAATGAGTCCATTTGTACAATAAGCTGTTCATCTTCATATACAGCGTCATTTGCATTATATGTATCCCAAATTAGATCAACATCAACAAAAATACTACAAGAGTTTGTCATTGTTCCTCTAATGCGAATGATCTTTTTGTCTTCACGTTCTAGCCTCTGTATAGCTGCTTTTGCTTCATCAGTAATACGAATGTTCATTGGATCCCAACCTTTATTTATGTTTCTTCTATTATTGCAAAAACAGAAGAAATAGGGAAGGAAGAAGCATTGCAATAAAAAACGAGCAAACAATATTGTTTGCTCGTTGTACTTTATTTCAGTTCACATTTATCAAGTGGAATCACTTTCGTTTTCTTAGTAAATTTATATCCTAACCATAGTATTAAGAAGAGCGGTAAACCGATGTAAGAAACAAGTACACCGTTCCAATCGATAGATGCTCCCATAAATGCTCCGTAGTTTTGACCTAAAATAACGATCACACAAAGTGTAAATGCAAAGATTGGACCGAACGGGAACCATTTTGCTTTATATGGTAAATCTTTTAAATCTTTTCCTTGGGCAATATATGCTTTTCGGAAACGGTAATGACTAATAGCGATTCCTACCCAAGCAATAAATCCTGACATCCCAGAAGCATTTAATAACCAAATGTATACAACACCGTCACCGTATAAAGAAGCGATGAAAGCGACGCTACCAACTACTGATGTTGCGATTAATGCGTTAACAGGTACACCGCGGCTATCTAATTTACCTAAAAACTTTGGTGCTTTTCCTTGGCGAGCTAAATCCCAAAGCATACGAGTTGATGCGTACATTCCAGAGTTACCAGCAGATAAAACGGCAGTTAAAATAACAGCGTTCATAACAGAAGCAGCAAAGGCAACGCCCGCTTTTTCAAATACAAGTGTAAATGGACTTACTGTAACATCACTTGCTGCAAGGCTATCAGTCGTATAAGGAATTAATAAACCAATAACGAGAATTGCTAAAATGTAGAATAATAGAATACGCCAAAAAATAGAACGAATTGCTTTCGGAATATTACGTTCTGGATCAGACGTTTCACCAGCAGCCACTCCTAATAATTCAGTTCCTTGGAATGAGAATCCAGCGGCCATAAATACACCGATAATTGCCATGATTCCGCCGTTAAATGGTGCATCTGCAACAGTGAAGTTCTTAAATCCAATAAATTCGCCGCCCATAATTCCAAAAATCATCATAAAACCGACAATTAAAAAGATAATAATAGTAACTACTTTAATAAGTGCGAACCAATATTCAGATTCACCAAATCCTTTAACAGATAAATAATTTAAGAGAAAAATAATAGCTAAACAAAGTCCACTCCAAATAAGAGAAGGTGTATTTGGGAACCAAAATTTCATAATTAATGTTACGGCCGCTAGTTCAGCAGCGATCGTAATCGCCCAGTTATACCAATAGTTCCATCCAAGTGCAAAACCAAGTGATGGATCAACAAATTTTGTTGCATAAGTACTAAAAGATCCAGTAACAGGCATGTAAGCTGCGAGTTCTGCTAAGCTTGTCATTAAAAAATAAACCATAATCCCAATTGCAGCGTATGCAACTAGTGCACCGCCGGGACCAGCTGTATGGATAACACTACCGCTGGCAAGAAATAGTCCGGTACCGATTGTACCACCGAGAGAGATCATCGTAAGGTGACGAGATTTTAATCCACGTTTTAATTCACCTTGTCCTTGTGTAGTTTGCGTTTTAGAGGTAGCTTGATTCGTTGCGCTATTCATGTTCAACACTCCTTTTCTTGTAAGATAGGAAGGAGCGGGGGAGAAAAATACAAAAAACCGCCAAAAGAATTAGGCGGAACGTTTCACAAATAACCACCCCATCATACCCTTCCGTTAAGATAGCACCCCACGTCTACACGGTAATTTTGTAAACGTGACAGTTCTGTTCCTTTCGGAGACAGCCCCAGCCCATATTTCCAGAGAAGAAATATAAACTTCGGCAACTTTTCCTTTCAAACGGAGTCGATGACATTCTCTGTGTCTCGGCCGTTATACTCTTAAAAGTTGCAACCTCTACCTCATCGGATTGATGAGGATTTATTTATTGCTATGATTTTTAATATATGGCAATTGTAATGACTTTCTGAAAATATTGCAAGGAATTTTGTAGGGAAAAGTCAAAAATTATCGGTTATTGTATAGGAAACGCTTGCAAAACTCCACCCGAACCTACTATTATGTAACAATAAGCAAAGAAAAAATTGTTATACAAATGTTTCGCAAAAAATAATGAAAAATCCTCTAAAATTAAAAGAAAATTCAGAAAATAAAATTCGACATAAACATTAAAAGGGGATTAGTTCTTTATTTTTTTGAAGAGAAAAGAATGAATATTCTTTATATTATATGATAAAATTGAAGTATTGTTTAATGGAAAAGGGGACATCGTTATGAAATTAGAAACGGAAAGATTACATATTATCCCGTGTACGGAAGAGTGGGTTCAAATTGCGAATAATCAAGGATACAATAGTGGTCCGCATATTTTAGGGCATGTAGAAAATGTGAAACAAGATGCGGCTTTATTACCGTGGGGCGCTTGGTATGTTATTCGAAAAGAAGATGACATCGTTTTAGGTGATATAGGATTTAAAGGGGCACCTAATGAGAATCATACAGTTGAAATGGGTTACGGATTTATTGAGAAATATTGGAATAAAGGGTATGCAACAGAAGCGGTTCGTGAATTAATGAAGTGGGCTTTTCAAACAGGAGAGGTGGAAACGGTTATAGCAGAGACACTCCTTGATAACTATAGCTCTATTCGTGTATTAGAGAAATTACATATGAATAAAGTAAATAGTACTGAAACAATGATTAATTGGAAGATTGAAAAATAAAAAATACCGCCCGAAGCAAATCGGGCGGTATTTTGCGCAATTATGGTAGCATTTGTTTTTGATCTGTCGGATAGCCTATCGTCGTTTGTTTCGAATGATTTGAATGATTACGGACAGAAATGAAAATAGAAATAATAACGACTAGACCAACTGCAACATAAGAAAGTGTAATAATAGTTGGATCAACTTTAAATGATGTAAGTAATGTACGTATATTCGTAAAGATAATAAGGCCACCGACGAGTACGCCGAGTAAATGTGGAGGAACGATGCGTACTAACCATGCTGCGATTGGTGCGGCAACAACACCGCCGAGCATTAAGGCAAATACCCAAACCCAGCTAACTTGTTCCCAGCCAAGTGAGATGAAAAAGCCGATTGTTGCAGCGAGTGAAACAGGAAATTCGCTCGTATCTACAGATCCAATAACTTTTCTAGCTTCATTTCCTCTTGCAAGAAGAACAGGTGTCGTAATAGGCCCCCAGCCACCACCGCCAGTTGAATCAACAAATCCTGCAAATAAGCCAAGCGGCACAAGTTGTTTCGCAGACATACGCTTATTTGAAGCAACAATTTGTTTTTGGATGATGAATCGTAATAAAATATAAACCCCTAAAGTAAATAAAAATAAGGAAATGTATGGTTTAATTACATCGCCAGGTAAATTACTTAAAAAACATGCCCCGACAAAAGCACCGATCGCCCCTGGCAATGTAAGTCTAGAAACTGTATATTTATCAACGTTTCCGAATCGTATATGAGATGCACCGGAAGCGGCAGTAGTGACTACTTCAGCTAAATGAACTGATGCAGAAGCAACAGCTGGTGCGATACCAAACATTAATAATAAAGAGGAAGACGTTACCCCATACGCCATTCCAAGCGCTCCATCAATCAATTGAGCGAAAAAACCAATAATAGCAAAGACAATTAATTTCTGCATAAATAATCCCCCTAAAATAATAAATAAAAAAGGCACTTTTCCCGTGTGAGAAAAGTGCCTTTGGTTTTTCCAATCAGCATTATATTAATTTGTTTCATTATAATGCATATTAATCTTATAAATCAACTAGGTTTTAAAGTTTTTTGAATTGAATGAAAGAAAGAGAGAATATACAATAAAAGGATGGAGAGAAAGGGGAGAAAGAATATGTTAGCATTTGATCATCTCGTTCACGCAGTTCATTGTACGCCTGAGGAAGCAGCAAAACAAATGCAGTCATTAGGTTTTCATACAGTACAAGGTGGACAGCATACAAACTGGGGTACTTGGAATAGTTTATGTTATTTTGATTTATCATATATAGAATTTTTAGCAGTCCAGCACGAAGAAAAAGCGAAAGAAGCAGAAAATCCATTAGTGCAGGAAACGGTTTTTAAATTGCAAAATGGAGAAGGTATGCTACAAATCGCAATTCGAACAGATGAAATTGAAGAATTAGCCGTTAATTTACAAAAACATGGTTTGCAAACGATAGGACCATTTGAAGGAAAACGTATGAGAGAAGATGGTCGCCTATTAGAATGGAAAATGTTATTTGTAAAGCAGGAAGAAGATGGACCGAAATTACCTTTCTTTATACAGTGGAATGAAACGGATGAAGAAAGAAGAAATGATCTACGTAAAACAGGGACGATTACGGAACATAAAAATAAAGTGCAAGAAATAAAAACAATTCATTATGCGGTGAAAAACGTTCGAGACACAGTGCAGAAATGGAAAGAAGTAATGGGATTAACAGTAAGTTCAATCATAAGAGATGAAGAGTGGAATGCAGAGTGTCAAAGTGTATTATTTGGTGGTATTAGTGTGCAGTTTTGTGAACCGGTAGGGGAAGGGTTCGTACAAGAACGTTTAGTACAGTACGGAGAATATCCGTTTGCGGTGGAGTTTAAAGGGGAAGGAAAACAGGAGCATCAAGTACTAGGTAGTATGTACATATATTAATAGAGGTGAGTTTTGTGGAGACAATTTTAAAAGCGATAGAAAGAAAACTAGACTGGCCTCTTATAGTAAGAGCGACTGTTATTTCAAAAGGTTTTTCATTTGATGAAAAATATAAAGTTGAATTAGAGAGTGGAGAAACATATTTTATCAAAGTATGTGATTCTTCATATTTTGAACGGAAGCAGGAAGAATATGAATATATGCAGCGGCTAGAGTCATTACATATTCCCATGCCAAAATTAATTCATTTTATAAGCCTTACCGAATTAAAGAAATGTGTATAAGTTTTTGAGTGGATTGATGGATTAGATGGTGAAGATATATTAAAAACTTTATCTATAGAAGAGCATAACGATTTTTCTTCTTATGTTCCGAGATGGTATCAATCATTTAATGTGGATAGAGTAAACAAAAAATGATGGAGGGATTCATTTGGATAAAATTGCGGTAATTTCAGATATTCATGGTAATATTCCAGCATTAGAATCCGTACTGAAAGATATTAAATTAAGAGGAATAGAGCGCATTATTTGTCTGGGTGATTTAGTAGGAAAAGGACCTCATTCAAGCGAAGTAATTGAAATCGTTCGTAAAGAATGTGAAGGAGTCGTAATGGGAAACTGGGATGATTTCATTACAAAACCGACTGAATTTGAAGCATTAAAATGGCATCAAAAACAACTGTCAGAAGAAGAAAATGAGTATTTAAGAAGTTTACCATTTTCAATTGAGTTTTATATGAGTGGGAAACTCATTCGTATGTTCCACGCTTCACCGAGAAGTTTGTATGAAAGAATTCAACCACACGCTTCAAGAGAAGAGCGTGTTAGTATGTTCGAAAATAGTGAGTTGACAGAGAATATAGAAGGGGAAAGAAAACCAGATGTTGTTTGCTACGGTGACGTTCATCAAGCATACGTTCAAAATTTTAGGGGGAAAACGTTATGTAATGCTGGTAGCGTAGGAAATCCACTTGAAATTACACAAGCTTCCTATTTAATTTTTGAAGGAACATACAATGAAAAAGAAGCAGCGAGCTTTTCCGTTCAACTCGTACGTGTACCGTATGATATTGAATTAGCAATTCGATTAGCGGAAGAGCTCGATATGCCAGAAATTGAGGAATATAAGCAGGAGTTACGTACTGCTTTGTATCGAGGGTTTAAGGCGAATTGAGGAATATGTAAATCAATAAAAATATATCAACGATTTTTCAAATATATCGACTTACCGACAAGTAGTGACAATTTTATTTATCATAATTTTATTATGTAAACAAAATTGAGGAGGGAATATCATGCATCGCCAAAAACGAATGAATGAAATTGCTGATCATATTTTAAGGTTAAACTTAACTCATCCAATAAGAGTTGGAGTGAGTGGCATTACAGCCTCAGGAAAGACAACATTTGCAAATGAGCTGGCAGAGGAAATGAAAAAACGGGGAGTACAAGTAACACGTGCCAGCATTGACGATTTTCATAACCCGAGAGCGATTCGATATGTGCAAGGAAAAGAATCAGCGAGAGGGTATTATGAAGATGCACATGATTATACAGCTTTTAAAGAAAGACTATTAATGCCTTTAGGATCTAATGGAGATTTACATTATGAAACGATTTCTCATAACTTAATAACGGACATCCCTGTACATAACGCGCCTCTAGTGGCTCCGCCTAATATGGTGTTAGTAGTAGATGGAACATTCCTATTAAAAAAAGATATTGAGCATTTATTTGATTATAAAATTTTTGTAGATACAGACTTTGAGATTGCGAGAAAACGTGGTGCAGAGCGAGAGACTGAAGCTTTTGGAAGTTATGAAGAAGCAGAGAAGATGTTTTTGAACAGGTATCATGCAGCATGTAAAATGTATATAAACGAGCATAATCCGACAGAGTGTGCGGATGCTATATTTCTGAATAGTGATTTTGGAAATCCAGATGTTATATTTCATGAACGAAAGTAATGCACAGTCAGAAATATATGTATAACCTTTTATTTATTGTTATAATTAAATTAATTTTATGAAAAAAATTACAGGGGATAAAGCGAAAATAAGTTAAAAAACGTAAAAAGGGGACAGGACATATAATGACGGAAGTACAAGAATTAAAAGAAGAACTACAACAAATAAAAAATAACAATTATGCTGTACCAGAAGACGTAGATGCATATCCATATGCACAGTGGATGCTAGATTACATCGGATCACCAGATGCTGAACTACGTGATGATTTGATTTATAGTACGCTTCACACATGGATTACAAATGATGTATTTAGACAAAAAGAATTACGAGGATTAATGTTACAAGCAATTAGTCCTGATTATTTATTTTATAAAATTGGTGAAAAGGGAACAGACTCTGTTTTTAAACGTGCGTTCTCTGTATTAATTCCACCACTTATTTTATCTGTTCATGAAAGAGAACCATTGTTAACGGAAGAACAACTGTACAGTGTGGCAGAACAAGTTCTGGAATATGTATATTTAGAAGAAGATGTAAGAGGTTACGTAGACGGCAAAGGATGGGCGCACTCTACGGCACACGCTGCGGATGCACTAGATGCTTTAGCACATACGATACAAAATCGCGAGTTTTCATATGCAATACTAGCTGCTGTTCGTCAGAAGGTTCGTATGAATGACTACGTGTACATAAACTTTGAGGATGAGAGATTAGTAAAACCAATTATGTCGTTACGGGACCAAAGTCTTTTAACTGAAGAAGAGTGGAGTAACTGGCTACATAGTATAGCAATTGTTGAAGACATCCGAAATCCTCATAATACTATTTTAGTACAAAATATTAGAGCGTTCTTAAGAAGTTTATATTTTACAGCTTTGGAGAAAGAGGGATCTACTGCTTTTACAGATGATATATTGGAGACTTTGAAGAATTTGCGTAGATATTAAAAAATGTCGAATTTATATACGTGTTGAAATTGCGGACTTGGAGGATACATTTTGAAGAACTATGAGTTTAAAAATAACATTCCAACATTGGAAGAATATAAATATTTGTGTGAGTCTGTCGGATGGACTGATTATATGAATTTTGAAGTGGTGGAAACATCACTTCAAAATTCAATTTACTGCATTACAGTCAATGATAATGAACAAATTGTAGGCATGGGGAGAATTGTTGGTGATGGGGCTATCTATTTCTATATTCAAGACATAGTAGTTCATCCAGATTATCAGAAGAATGGTATTGGGAAAGAAATAATGAACATGTTGGTTGAATACTTAAATCGAAATGCCCCGGATAAGGCATTTGTCGGTTTGTTTGCATCACAAGGTAAAGAACCATTCTATGAAAAATTTGATTTTCAAGATTACTCGCCAAACATGACAGGGATGTTTACTGTAATTTCAAAAAAGTAAACATTAACAGTTTTAATTCCCTAATAAATTGAAAAAATTATGATTTGGGTTATCTCATTGGGGGAGTGTATTTTTGTTAATTTGATGGGTATAGTACATAAAACTAATAACTTCCAAACATACTAATAAAATGTTTTGGAGGTGAGTTTTATGGATAAAAAAGATTTTCAAAAAGTTTATAATGATTACTTACATCAAGGAGAAGAGCAAGCTCAACTGGAAGTAGCTCGGGAAGTCGATTCAGGCGTAGAACAAATTGTTGCAGTTCGTAAAAATGATGAAGGTGATCTAATTGCTTTTAAAACAAGTAGCGGAAGAGAATTAGATTATATTACTGCTCTTGATGAAGCGAAATCAGGGAAGTTAGCTCATGTGGACGTATTTCATAAGTATGGCAGGGATATTATACGTAGTGAACCGGATGGAACGAAAGAAAATAACTTAGATAACTTACCGTCTTTTTAGACGGGTAAACCCCAAGAAGAGAATATTCATTTGGATATTCTCTTCTTTTCTTTGCTAAGCTTTCCCTACAAATAGAATGTTTATTTCTAAAGTGAAATTACACTTTTAAAGAGCTCTCTAAATTTCTCTTTATCTTCTGCTGTAAATGGTTTTGGCCCCTTTGTACGTTTTCCACTTTTTCGAACCATTGCACTTAAATAACGTGTTTGTAATAATTGGTCAATGTTTTCATTCGTATACTTATACCCTTTATGATGAAGAACGACACAGCCTTTTGCTAAAGCAAGCGAAGCAAGACCGTAATCTTGCGTAACGATTAAATCTTCTTTTTTTGCTAACTGCATAATCCGATAATCTGCAGCATCTGCTCCAGAATCAACATAAATTGTTTCCACACCGGCTGGCTGTTCCGCATTAGAAAAATGAGAAAAGCTAGTAACGAGGGTAACTGGAATTTCAGCCTTCGTAGCTTCAAAGATAATAATATCTTTTACAGGACAAGCATCTGCATCAACGTAAATTTTCATTTTTATCACTCCTATAAAGTGAAAATTTAATCGGTGGGGGTTTAGTTCATTCCACACTGATTATTAATCGAACCAATCGTGCATTAACGGGCAGCCCGACTCCTACCAAACTTCTTCGTTCCAGCTGAATTTTGAGGTAGGCGTCTTATTGCCCGCAAATAGCGGGATAAATAGGTTCGTGTTGATAATAATGGTAGATTTAGGTTTTGTCAAACGAGGATTTAGTATTTAAACTTACAAAATTTGTATATCTTTAAAAGTATATGCTAACATATAGTTGGTGGAAAAATAATAATTTTCAGAAAGAAGGAATTGAATGATTTATAAAGCAGATAATAATGTAAGGGAAAAGTTAGTTGAGATGTTTGATGATTTCGATAGTACGATTGTACTTTCATATCTCCAAGGGCATATGGGAAGTGCATGGGTAGACGATCTTGTAAATCCAACTGTTGCTCAAATAACTGTAGGGATTTTTGTGTTTTATGCTGGGAATCCGAACGTAGAAGAAGCGGAAGAATTACTATACAATCTTCCTGATTTTACTCTCGCTATTGTTGATTCGATTGAATGGAAAGAACGGATAGAGGCTATTCATAAAGGATCAATTGAGAAGTTTCAAAGGTTTAGATTTAATAAGAACCCCGGCGATTTAGATAGAGAATACATTCGGGACCTATTGACTACATTACCTCAAGAATACGAAATGAAAAGAATCGATAAAAATATAGCAAAGTCTTCTTCATTCAATGCACTATCAGAAGATTTTATTAGTCAGTTTGATTCAATTGATGACTTTATTGATAGGGGCGTAGGGTATGCTATTTTAAATAAAGGGCAAGTTGTTTCTGCTGCAACATCATTTAGTATATTTGATGATGGAATCGAGATTGAAATTGCTAGTCACCCTGAACATAGAAGAAAAGGTTTAGCCACGCTTGTAGCATCTGCACTAATGTTAGATTGTCTAGATAGAGGGAAATACCCTAGTTGGGATGGAGCAAATTCTGAATCTGTTGAACTAGCAAAAAAGCTGGGTTACACTTTTAAGGAATCTTATGATACATATTTTATTGAAATAAAAAAATGAACAAGTTCAAGTACATAAACTAAAGTGTTTTTTAGTTTATGTACTTAGTTAAAAATTAATTAAATTATGTTGACGAAAAGTACAATATTTAAGGGTGCTACTCATTTTTCACAAACTAAAATAGCCTCACGTAAACGAGAAATCCCTTCCTCAATTTGATAAACATTTACTTTCCCATAAGATAAACGAATGTAACCATCTTTAGCGCCGAAAATGCTACCCGGCATAAAGGCAATTTCTTGTTTTAAGCTTTGCATAATGAGTTGTTTTTCGTTTATTGGTTCGTTTAATTTTCCCCATATGTATATACCGCCGGTTGGATTAGAGAAAGAGATTTTATCATGAAGTTGCTCGTTTAGAGCGCGGACGATAATGTCTCTTTTTTCTGCTAGTTGCTTTCGTAAGGGCGCTATATGTGACTGGAATGGAACGGTTTCGAAAAATTGTTGCATAAGCCACTGAGGGAAAATGCTCATTCCTAATTCCATTTGGTGCCGTGCATCTGATAATCGCTCTACTACTGACTGCGGGGCGACAAGCCAGCCAACTCGTAAACCTGGTGCAATCATTTTTGATAAGGAATGTACATAAATGACTGTTCCGTTTTCATCAATTGATTTTAAAGTAGGGCAAGGTTGTTTGTTTTCTAAAGTAAGCAAACTTGACGGATCATCTTCAACGATCGCAATTCGTAAGTCCGCACAAAGTGACAACAGTTTTTTTCTACGATTTGGATGCAGCATCGTTCCAGTAGGGTTTTGAAAATTTGGATTTAAAAAGATCATTTTAATACGATGTTTTCTATATAACTCTTGCACATCGTCTGGATTAATACCGTGCTCATCGACAGGTAATGGGAAAATACGAATACCTGCTGATTGGAATAACGGTAATGAATAACAGTGTGAAGGACTTTCGAAAGCGACGGCATCACCTGGATTTAATAAACATTGTACGATAAGGTGAAGTGCTTGCTGTGCACCAGATGTAATCATAATCGACTGTTCGGTCGCTTCAACTTTTAAATATTCCTTCATATATTTTACTACCGCTTGTCTTAGCGGGAGATAGCCTTGCGGGTGATCGTAACTTAATGACTGTGTTAACGGTTGTTCTCGTAAAATCGTTTGTAGCTGATCATGAGGATAGAGATTACAACCAAGTTCTCCGTTTGCGAAGTCAATGATGTTTTCATTTTGCTGTATTTGCGCCCGAATGTGACGAAGTAATGGTAAGTTTGGTAAAAAAGTACCGCCCTCTACGAAACCTCTCCAGTTCGGCGTTAATGTTGGAGAAACGCCCCACATATGTGTACTCACACGTGTTCCTTTACCGGTCGTGCTTTCTACAATTCCCATAGCACGAAGCTCATTATAAGCAGTCGTTACCGTACTTCGATTTACATTTAACTGTGTAGCTAATTTCCGTTCTGAAGGGAGGAAGCTACCTGGGGGAAGCTCTCCGTACGTAATACGTCTTTCAATAAAGTCAACAACTTGCTGATAAATTGGGATTTTACTGTCACTATCTAGCTTCCATTCCATACAAACGCCTCCGCATCTCTTATATACATCAAGTATAACAAATTGGCTGGGTAAAAAAACAGCCAATTGGACGGTGTTATATCCAGCCAATTTTACTATGCTAAATATGGAAGGGGAGATTCGGATGAAACGATGGCAAATGGAGTGGCTCCTAGTAGCAGTCGCTTTAGTATGGGGAGCAAATTATACAATTGGAAAGTATGGCGTAGCATTTATGTCATCCATTCAATTTAATAGTTTACGATTTTTAGTAGCATCACCGGTATTATTACTTATTACATTTATTATGGAACGCTCACTTCGTATTGAAAGAAAAGATTGGTTACGATTATTAGCAGTCGGTATCGTTGGAACGACAATGTATCAAACGATGTTTATGTTATCTGTAAAATATACTTCAGCAACGAACGCTTCATTATTAATTGCGATGTCACCTATTTTTACAGGGATATTAGCAGTATTGCACAAACAAGAACGTTTTTCGATGAAAGTACAAATTGGTTCTATATTATCCTTTATTGGTGCAGCACTCGTTTTATTAACAGGGCATACAGGAGGAGCAACTTACGAGTATGCGTGGCTCGGAAATTTAATTGGATTAGTCGCAGCAATTGCGTGGGGATGGTATCCAATTTTGGCACAACCTCTCATTACAAAATACTCCGCAATGAGAGTCACATCATGGTCAACATTAATTGGAATTGTACCTCTTGTTGTATATTGTTTATTCAATGTAAATACATTAACATGGCCAGTAGACATGCTAAGCTGGGGATCTCTAGCATATTCAATCGTCTTTGCGACAATCTTCGGACTTGCAATGTGGTATGTCGGTATTAGTAAAATCGGCTCAACGAAAGTAATGGTTTATATGTATCTTGTACCATTGTTCGCAGTTATCTTTGCGGCTATAACAATCGGGGAGCAAATCAATATGATGCAACTAGTTGGCGGTCTTATTATCTTCATCGGTTTATATGTTGTGAAAAAAGGCGGAATCAAAAAGCCAGCTCTCAATTTGAAAAAAGTAAGTTAACAGTAAAAATGATCTCTTTCATATAGAAGGAGATCATTTTTTGTTTCGTAATAAAAGTGCTTGTTCAACAGCCCATTTTTGATGATCATGAATTAAATGCTCTATAGCAAGTAGTGGAGACATCCATTGTAAAATATGGTCCTCTTCATGTGTTTCAACTTCATATATTTTTTGACCGATGTAAAAATAACCATCATTTAAATAATATGTATCTTCTTTTTCCGCATAAAAATATCGTGCTGCATTACCGATATAGTGATCAATTTCAATTCCCCAGCCTAATTCCTCTAGTAATTCACGATGTAAACATGCTTCTTTCGTTTCCGTACCTTCCATACCACCACCTGGTAAAAAGAAACGGTTTCTATTTTTGATAATAGCTACTTTTGAACAAACTTCCTTAAAAATAACCGCATAACAGCTCGGTCTTAATACATACTGAACAGTAGGTTTTTTATAACCAAATGTGAGTTTCGAAATAATAAAACACTACCTTTCTCTATAAAATACATAAAAGGAATAATAAGGTAAAAGTTGAATTGTATTAGGATAATCATAGTTGATTGGAGTGATACCAAAATGATAAATCGAAAGTGTTCACGATGTAAAGAAATAACAGGTACATTGCATGGTGGTAAAAAAATTAAGGAAGAATTTTTATGTGAGGACTGTTTGCAAAAAGGAATTGCGAGTGGAGAAATCGAATTATCACAAGTGGAGAAAGAACAAACTTCGTATCTTTCTATAAAAATATTAAAAATAATGAGTGTGATTTATTTAATAGTGTCTATTATAACCGCTTTTTCTGCTGGAGCACTTATACAGGATCCAGGTCTTGGTGGAATATCATTTTCAATAACAGGCGCAGTTGGTGTTATGATAATTGGATCGATATTCCAGTCTGTTCTCGTATTTTGCGGGATATGGGTATTCATCCTATTAGTAGAAACGGTCATTAAAATTTATGAAAAAATGAAGTGAGTGAGAGGGAGAAATATATGCGAGTAAGAAATATTCAAGGGGAAGATTATATAAAGATTCATTCCGTTTTAAATGATTGGTGGGGCGGGAGAAATATGGCTGACATGTTGCCAAAATTGTTCTTTGTTCATTTTCAAGAAACGAGTTTTATCATTGAAGAAGAGGGAGAAGCGTTAGGTTTCTTATGTGGATTCTTTTCGCAAACCCACAAAGAAGAAGCTTACGTTCACTTTATCGGCGTAAATCCAAAGTATAGAAGAAAAGGAATTGCATCGACATTGTATTCTTATTTCTTCGATGCCGCTCGTGCAAACAATCGTAAAGTTGTAAAAGCAATCACATCACCAGTTAATAAAAAATCGATACAATTTCATCAAGAAATTGGTTTTCAAATTGAAGCCGGAGATGGTGAAATCGATGGTGTATCCGTACATACAAATTATGATGGGAACGGCGGGAGTAGGGTTTTATTTTTAAAACATGTGTAAAGATGGGCTAACGTGAAGTTAGCCTTTTTGTTGTGAGGAGGTATTAGTATGGAGAGTAAACAAAGTAGAAATGAGTATTTACAGCGCATATATAAAGTTCAAGATTATATAGAATCAAACATAAATGATTCACTTTCTATTGAGGTGCTAGCAGATGTGGCAGGATTTTCAAAGTTTCATTTTCATAGAATTTTTAAAGGGATGATGGATGAATCGTTATCTCGGTATGTGAATCGTTTGAAATTAGAAAGAGCAACACATTTACTTACATATCGCACAGACATGACGGTTACAGACATTGCTTATCACTTTGGGTTCACGGATTCAGCAGTTTTCTCCCGGACATTTAAAAATCATTACGGAGTAAGTCCATCTTACTATAGAAATCACAATAGCAAGAATTGCAAAGACGGGAACGAAGGTTATCAATACAATGAATGTAAGAAGGTTCGAGGAAATGTTGAAATTGAAACAGCGGACAATGTAAACGTTGCATACATAAGACATGTAGGTACATATAAAGATTTAACTATAGATTTTCCAAAGATGATAGAAAAACTATTTCATTACGCAACGGAGCAAAACTATCATGTATTCGAGGATACGAAGGTATTAACAATTTATCACGATCATCACGAATTTACAGAAGACTATCATTTAAGAACGAGCCTTTGTATAACAATTCCAGATGAATCCGCTGTAGAAACGAGCGGAATTGGAATTATGGCAATACCGCCAGGAAAGTATGCAGTAGGCCATTTTGAAATATTCCAAGACGAATATAAAGGGGCATGGGATTTCTTATATGGCGAGTGGCTACCGAATAGCGGATATAAACCGAGAGATTCGTATCCTTTTGAAATGTATAAAAATGATCCAGGGCAACACCCAGAACATAAACATATAGTTGAAATATATGTACCTATCGAACCTTTTTAATCATAGATTAAGGGGGAAGAACAATGAAAACTACTGAACAGTTAGATTGTATGATAAAAGAAGACTATAAAAATATAAATGGTATGTTAGTTGTACAAAAAGATAATGTTGTTTTGGAAAAATATTATAACGGATACGGATCAGATGATGCATTTCATGTAGCATCAGTCACAAAAACGATAATCTCTGCGTTAATTGGGATATGTGTAGATAAAGGCTATATAAAAAGCGTTGATCAAAAGGTAATAGAATTTTTCCCAGAATATAATCCTAATGCATCTGAAATAACAGTTTGGCATCTTCTTACAATGACAGCTCCATATCCTTTTGCAGACTGGCATGAACCGTTAGAAGAACTATGTACACAAAAGGATTGGGTAGAGTATACGTTAAATAGAATCGGGCAAGGCGGAGAAATTGGGTCTTTTAAATATTCTTCTGCAGGAGCTCATTTATTATCAGCAATAATTACGAGTGTAACTGGGAAAAGTGCTCGTGAGTTTGCGAACGAACACCTATTTCAGCCTATCGGTATGAGAGAAATTCCAAACTACAATATGAAAGCATTTGGATTTGATGACTTATTCGGAAAAGATGTGAAAGGGTGGGTTCACGATCCAAACGGTATTTCGACGGGTGGATGGGGACTTACGTTAACCGTTAGAGATATGGCTAAGTTTGGACGTTTATATTTAAATGAAGGTACTTATGATGGAAAACAAATTCTTTCAAAATCATGGGTAAAAGAATCGACAGCAATGAACCAGAATCAGTATGGTTACTTATGGTGGTTACGAGAAGAAGACGGGGTCTATTCATATTGTGCAATGGGTGATGGTGGGAATGTGATTTGTTGTATTCCGGAGAAGGAATTGGTGGTGGTGATTGCGTCTGAAATTATACCGAATGCAGGGGATAGATGGAAGTTAATTAAAGACTGCATACTTCCTTATTTAAAAGATTAAGATGTGTATTTTATGAAAATGAGAATAAAAGATTTAGTTATACTTGTTTTGTTCTCAATGAAAGAAGTAAGTGTTGTGAGAAAAAAGTTGTTCAACTAAGATTAGAAAACTTCAACACCTATACGATTATTGAATAATTGCATGGTGTTGAAGTACTTTTAAGTAAATTAAGGTACATTAAACAGCGAGCTGAAACACCTTTTTCTGTTATTGTAAATTATTCTTTAATTTTTCGATGTATAAAGTACATCATGCCAAACACAATTGCCAGCAAAATAAATTTAATTAATTCTATTAGGCTAATATCCCATTTTGTTTCTACTCCATCTGTTAAATAAAATACATTAAACATACCATGTAAAATTGCAGGTGTTATCACAGAACGGCTATACTCTCTCGTATACGTCAAAATTATAGATAATATAAATAATAATGAGAGATAGCTTAATATTCCTACAAACCAAAACTCATAGTTTTTATAAAAGATTGATACTGGTAAATGCCATAAAGACCAAAGCGATGCAGTAATGATTGCTGTTTGTGTTAATGAATATTTTTTTCGTAAATGGTAATGAAAATTTCCACGCCATATGATTTCCTCTAATAATGCGGATAAAGCTGCGATTGTAAGACCAATGAGTAGGAGAGATCCCAATTCATTACAGTGATTAAATAAGAACTTAATATTATAAATATAAAAATAGAAATGGAGACATAGACCTAAAAGTAGTGGGAATAAAATGGAGAAAATTAGTGATTTTAATGTTGGACGTGAAATTCCAAATGTATGAACTATTTTTTGTTTCTTATATAATTTCTGATATAAAATAACAGCTAAAAGCGGAACAACCATCGTAAACCCTAAATAATTACGACTATTTTCTATGTTTAGTAAAACGATATAAACAAGCGATGTGAGAAAATAAATGTATAATGTTGAATGATAAACTATGTTTTTATTAATATTTTTCACCTACCTAAGTACATATAATTTGTTAATCGAATATTGGATATTTTAATTATATATGAAATGGAAATAGACAGAATGAATATTTTCATACTGTTGATTCTAATAATAGAGAAGAGGATTAAATTTTATACCGCTATTATGTATAAGTAAGAGATAGAAAGAGATAGAAAGAGATAGAAAGAGATAGAAAGAGATAGAAAGAGATTGCTCTAGATGGATAAAAGACGTTGTTTGAAAGGTGAGGGTATGATGGCAAAGTCTAATATTGTAGAAATTATTTCAGCTTTAGTATCTATTATCGGCGTGTATATACTAATAAATGCACCAGAAATGGGGAGTAAGGCTGCAAGTAGATCTGTTGCAGAGCAGGGCGGTCATATGGATACGAGTACATATTTAGCTATATTACAAGGATATGGAAATTCATATACAATTCTAGGTGCGATTTGTTTATTTATGGGATTGCTCAGTTTAATTTCGATAATTTCAATTCAAGTATATAAAAGTAAATAGAGGTTGAAAAAACAATGCTCTTGTCAATTTGGCGGGAGCATTGTTTGTATAAATAAGTATTTTTCTATAAGGAAATATCATGCGGTTCCAAAAAAGAATGTCCCCGTAACTTTCCACAATAAAAAATCGTTAAACAAAAGAAAGGATTTTTACTCGCGAATGGAGGAGAAACATGAAGATTTTAATTCTAGGTGGTACACGATTTTTAGGAAGAGCATTTGTAGAAGAGGCCTTAAAGAGAGGAAATGAAGTTACATTATTTAATCGCGGAACAAACAAAGAAATTTTTTCAAATGTAGAGCAGTTAATCGGTGATAGAAATGGCGATGTATCAAGTTTAGAAAATCGAAAATGGGATGTTGTCGTAGATACGTGTGGGTTTTCTCCGCACCATATTAGGAATGTTGGAGAAGTACTAAAAGATAATATAAAGCATTATATATTCATCTCAAGCCTTTCCGTATATAAAGATTGGATCCCGCATCATATAAAAGAAGACTATATATTACAACCTGAACCTTCGATTGATAAGTTAAAGGCTGTAGAGAATGGTGAAATATCTCCTTATGAGTATTACGGTGCGTTAAAAGTATTATGTGAAAAAGAGGCAGAGAAATATTGGCCAGGTCGTGTTTTACACGTAAGAGCAGGACTTCTCTCGGGAATGTTTGATTATACAGATCGACTCCCTTATTGGATTCAGCGTGTAGCAAAGGGAGGAAAAGTGTTAGTACCAGGAAGAAAAGACCGCCCAGTACAGTTAGTTGATATAAAAGATGTCACAAGCTTTGGATTAAATTAAACATGGCAGAAAACAATAAAGCAGGTACATTTAATGTAACAGGTCCGAAAGATGAATTGACGATGGGGGAAGTATTAAATACGTGTAAAGAAGTTACGAATAGCGATGCTGAATTCGTTTGGGTAAATGAATCATTTATGAATGAACATAAAGTGCAGCCATGGACAGAGATGCCATTATGGCTTCCTGAAACATTTCCATTAGAAGGGGAAACCGAACCGTGGAAAGGTGGATTTTCTATAAGTATCGAAAGTGCTGTAAAAGCAGGGCTTACTTTTAGAAGGTTAGAAGATACAGTTACAGATGTGCATGAGTGGATGAAAGAAATGAAAGATAGTGAATTAAAAGCAGGTATTTCAGGGGAGAGGGAGAGAGTATTATTAGAGAAATGGTATAAAGAAGGGCAAACAAGGGCAAACAAGGGTACTTTTAGAATGATTTGATTTTAAGGGATGGTATGATTCATTGTATAAATCTTTACTCAAGGAGATATTCTATTTATTTCTAAACTATAGTAGTTATTATGAATATAATAGTTGAATATAAAAGAGCACACTTATTCATAGCGAAAGTGTGCTCTTTTCCTTACTTATATTGTGATGGCGAAATACGGTCTAGCCATAGTATGCCATCGTATTGTTCAATCGGTTTTAAAATTTCTTCATAGTCTTTATCGCCCCAGTGTCTTGCGGTAGTAGGGGTAAACATCCAAGACGTTTCAGGGCGATTGCGCTCTCCTTTCAAATTGACAAATATATTAGGATTTTGAGATGTTCGCAGTATATTTTCGATGCTTTGTTCAGCGTGGTCTATATCTATAGGGACTATTTTATCAAGGTCATTACTATCCCAACTATTTCCGCTATACGCATATACGCCAATTGTATACATTTGCTCTTTTATCCGTTGAGGTAAATAATCAATCATATTAGGTGCTTTAAAATTGTATTGTTGGTATTTGGTCCAGTCGAGTATCATTTTTGAATTTTGTTTTCGGATATGATAGTTATGTCCCCATACAATGATTTTTTTATTTTTGTACTGAATATCACTTAACCAAGCTAAGGTTTGCCCCATCTTTTGATCTCGAATATAAAGTGATAGATCGGAAAGTTTAAAGTCTGTTGGGTAAATAGAGTTTTTTTCTTTTACAGTAGCATCTTGGTGTGTCTTAATTGTATCAATACGTGTACTGATAGTCTTTTCTAATAGGTTTACATCATATGTATTTGATGGAGCTACCTTAGTCAATTCTGTTTTATGTTGTTGGACAAACGTTTTAATTTTTTCATATTTGGCTATTATCGGCTGAATGTCCGTTTTATATTGTTCATAAGAGTACTCATTATCTTTAGGTGCAATTTTCTCCTCTATATTGAGTAATTCTTTATGAGCTATTTCTATATCATTAGCAATTTCAGGATTAATTTTTTCTAACCATTCTTTTGCAAACTCAGGGAAATAAGAATACCATCTGAATTGAGCATCAAACCCTGTTAATATAAGAGGTGTTCCTTTTTCTTTTTGATCTTTTATATATTGAAATAGCTCCACTATTTCTTCAGTATGCCAAACACCATATAAAGATTTTTTCATGGCCTGCAAGGCTGTTAATTGGTCGAGGTTTTGATTTACAGCATTTGCCTCTGCAAATCCTGTTTCAAACGCAATTACATCATATCCCATTTCTTCATGTAAATACTTAATCATACGTACTTTTGATTGGTTTATTTCCTTAGCACCATGTGTACTTTCCCCAAGTAGAACAATTCGTTTATCTTTTATTTTTTCTTTTAAAAAGAATAAATCATCAGTTGTCTGTGCGTTTGGTTCGTTTAATTTTTGTGCATTTTCTTTTATCCATTCTTCCCATTTTGGCTGATCTTTCGGTTTCTCTTCAGCTGAAATCACAGATGTAAATGCTGTGAAAGCTAGAAGTGAAGTAATTATTCCTATTTTCCACTTAGTAAACACATATTTCCCCCCATGAAACAATTTTGTTCTTTAAATAACAGGATATATATCCAAATATATACTGTTCTTCCATGTATTTATATTAGTTGATAATAACATAAGAAACAATATAAAAATTAAGAAAATTCGATCTGGAATTAGATAATGAAGGTTATTATTTTTATTAGTTACTACGAGTTAGTTGACAACAAATAACGAATCAATAGTTAGAATAATGGTTTTTATCTAAAAATATTGAAAGGCATGATTGGATTTAGTAACCTTAATTTATAAATAATAGTGTGTAATTAGGTATAGTGCATATGAAAAAAGCTTTTTTGTACTTACTTGCAATTACAATTGTTTAATTTCTTAATCTAAAACTATATAAAGGTGGTACAAAATAGTGGATCTTACATTTAAAGTAGAGGAAACATGTTTTAATTACCGCGTCGGAGCAATTTGTAAACACGATAATAAAATACTCATTCTGCAAGGTGACGGTGAAGATTTTTGGTACGTACCAGGCGGACGTGTGAAAATGCTAGAAAATAGTGAAGATGCATTAAAACGGGAGCTTGCAGAAGAACTAAGCGTTCCTATTGAAGTGAAGAGATTAATATGGTCAGTAGAAAATTTCTTTACACTTTCTGAGCGGAAGTTTCATGAAATTAGTTTTTATTATGAAGTAGAGCTACATGAGTTACCTGCAAATGGAGCGGATCAATATATTCTGCAAGAAGAGGGTAGAACATATATGTTTAAGTGGGTGCCGATAGAAGAGCTACATGCATATAACTTACAGCCAGCATTTATAAAAGAGAAAGTAAAGGATATAGCAGTTCATACAGAACATATCGTTTTACAAAAGTAAACGTATCCGGAGGGGAAAACCGTGAAGGGGAATAAAAAAGAGATACATATAGATGATAAAGTAATTCGTTATACACATATTGAAAAAGGTTCTAATACAATTTGCTTTATGTTCTCAGGTTCAGGCTACAATTATGATAAACCATTATTTTATTATGCAACGATGTTAATGCTTGAACATAAAATTGATGTAGTGCATATGCATTATTCTTACGACGAACAGGTAATGAATAGACCAATGGAAGAGATAACGAAAGTAATGATGGATGATATTAATCCCGTAATAAATGAAGTATTAAAAAGAGGACAATACAACGATACAATGTTTTTAGGGAAATCACTCGGAACGATTCCAATCGCAAATGATTTAATGAAGAGAGAAGAGCTTTTACAGTCAAAAATGATATTATTGACACCTTTACTGACGTTTGATACGATTTTTGATTCTATCTTACATAGTGATCATGAAGGGCTTTTAGTAATTGGGGATAAAGATCACCAGTACGATGCAGATCAAATTGATCAGTTATATAAAACGAATTTAAAGATCGATATTGTCAAAAACGCAGATCATTCTGTAAATATTGGGAAATTTGAAACAGAGAATTCAATTGAAGCTATAGCAAAAGTAATAGAAAAACTTAAAGAAGTTGTAAGGACAAACTAATTTAAGTTTCAATACATGCAAAAAGAGGTGCAATTTGCACCTCTTTTTTATTTAATAAGCCTTCAGCACATGAAGAAAATAATCCTTCCGATTCAGCGGATTATAATCAACACGTTTTCGAGTAGGGAAGGGAGCCTTCAGCTTTGTGAAACCAGCTGGCTTTGTTGTAAAGATACCTTCTCCTTCAGTAAATGAATGTAGCATTCGTTTAAAACTCTCTGTTTTTGCAACAGGTAATGATCCTGTTAACTGGTAAGAGTCATTATATAATATAGGCTCTTCAAAAGTTGCTGGAATGGCAGCTAGTTTATACATTGCGGTACTAATTGAGTACTCCGGTACAGTTAATTCAAATTCGTTTAATGGTTCATATACACATGTTTCAGCTTGTTTTAAAGCATCCATTAATACGAGCGGTGTTAAATTTCTAAAGTCACTTGCTGTTGTAACAGGGCTTGCATAGCCGGTATGTGTTAGCGTGACGATAATGTCCGCAACTTCCCATCCGTATAAACCTTGTTTTAACGTTTGAAATACCGTATCTTCAATCGCTTTATGAAATGCTAAAGGTAGTGATCCAAGTTCAACACCTAAGTTGTACGTTAGGCCAGAGTTAAGCTTCCCACGTTCAACTTTGAAACCGATTGTTGCGTAAAATGGATTCGCTTTTTCACCCATTACTTCAACGGAATTCCCTATGCCAATTGGTTTCTCAATACATACAACTCGTGTATTTGAGAAAGTAACCTGCAAATTATACTTTTCATGAAGTGTTGTTTCAATAACTTCTTTTTGTACCTCACCGAAAAGGCGAATGTATAGTTCATTATGAACATTGTCTTTCCACACTTTAATGAGTGGATCTTCTTCACATAGTTCCATAAGAGCTACATATAAATCATGATTTTTTTCTTTAGGCATTGCTTTAATGGCTGCTTCCATTTGTGGTTCGGCCAATTGAATGTCTTTAATATGATTCGTCCGTTCTCCGATAATATCACCAATTTTAATATCGCTAAATCCCCAAACCTTACCAAACTCTCCACTTTGAACAGTAGGAGTTTGAACTGCATTGCCATTATGAAAAATACACATTTTTTTAATCTTTTCTTTATGTGTTAGAGACTTACTACGCTGAATATCAACATGTTTTCTAACGTGTAAACTACCAGAAAAAACTCTTACATAAGCTATCTTTTCGCCAGAAGACTCACGTTCAATTTTAAAAACAACACCGGACAATATATCATCTTGAGACGAAATATTTGCTGGAAGCAAGACTGAAATATTTTCAAGTAGTTCAGTTACTCCGATACCTGTCATTGCTGAACCGAAAAAAATCGGATACACATTTGCTTGCTGTATTTGTTTTTCTAGTTCTTTTCTTAAAAGTGCGTCCGGTATTATTTCGTTATTTACATATGATTCAAGCAATGTATCATTATATGGTGCTAATTGTTCCATACAATCGTCATATGATTTATATTCAATAATACGAGCTTGTTTTGTTCCTTCGTTTTCAACTGCATAGAAGGGTAATACTTCATTTGAAAGAGTTTTTCTTATTTGTTTCACAACTTTTTCTGTGTTTGCACCACTACGATCAATTTTATTAACAAATAAAACAGTCGGTATGTTTAATTTCTGTAGTGTTCGCATTAAAATTTTAGTTTGTGCTTGAATACCTTCAACAGCAGAAATAACTAAAATCGCACTGTCTAAAACGCGGAATGATCGCTCCACTTCAGCGATAAAATCAGCGTGTCCAGGTGTATCAATGACATTTACTTTTAAGTTGCCTATAAAGAAAGAAACGACAGATGCTTTAATCGTAATTCCGCGTTCTCTTTCTAATTCCATTGAGTCAGTATGCGTATTTCCGCTATCTACTCGGCCGATTTCTTTAATCACATTTGTTTCATAAAGAATACGCTCAGTCAAACTCGTCTTGCCAGCGTCCACGTGCGCGACAATCCCTATATTTATTGTTGTCATATATTGAAATCCTCATTTCGTTTTCCATTTTTATTTCCTCATTTCTATTTGTGAATTGCCGCATTACAATCACTCTCCAGTCATTTAAATTATTACTATTATAATGTAATTTACATTTTTTGTAACGCGACAAAGCGCCTTAATTTGGAAAAATAAAGTGAAACTTTAATCAGGGGGAGTTTTGTTCATCCCACTGATTATTAGTTGAACCAATCGGGCTTTTACGGGCAGTGGAGCTCCCACCTAACTTCCTCGCATTAGCAGAATTTTGAGAGGGGAGTCTTACTGCCCGTTAAAGCGGGATAAAAAAGAAAACAAAATGCTTGCATTTTAAATTGTTATCAATTATATTAATTGACATATCAACTATTGATGCATCAAATATTTTTGTTTTGAATGTAAAGGAGGGGTAATTTGACAAGTTCATGCTCAAAAGAAGCGATTATTTTATATAAATTACACTTCCTCAATAAAGAAGTAAGTTCGAAGTTTGAAGGGTGTACTGGTATGAGTCAGTCTAGACTAGAACTCATACTTCAGTTATATGAAGTAGATGAAATTAGTCAAAAAGCACTTCAGCAAGAAGTGAATATTGATAATGCCGCAATTACGAGGCATTTAAAACAGCTGGAAGCAAACGGAATGATTACAAGACGTAAAAATCCAGATGATAACAGAATTACTTTAGTTTCTCTAACTGAAGAGGGAAGAAATAAAATTCAAGTGTTTCAAGAGGAAAAAGAACGTTTTGCCGCTTCAGCATTTAAAGGATTAAGTGAAGAAGAACGCGATAATCTTTTAACTATGTTAGATCGCATTCAAGAAAATATAAAAGAATTATAAAAAAAGGGAGAATACAACTATGACTAACTCAGTAAAAACAAATGATTTTAACGAAATTTTAACAGGACGTCGTTCAATTCGTAAGTACGATCCTTCAGTAAAAATTAGCAAAGAAGAAATGACAGAAATTCTTACAGAAGCAACACTTGCACCGTCTTCAGTAAACATGCAACCATGGAGGTTCTTAGTTATTGAAAGTGAAGAAGCAAAAGCAACACTTGCGCCACTTGCGAAATTCAATCAATCTCAAGTAGAAACATCTTCAGCAATGATCGCTGTATTTGGTGACTTAAATAACTTTGATAACGCAGAAGAAATTTACGGTACAGCAGTAGAGCGTGGTTTAATGCCAGCTGAAGTAAAAGAAGATCAAATGAAAAAACTTTCAGGTTACTTCTCAATGGTTACACCAGAAGTAATGAAAGATACTGTATTAATTGACGGTGGTCTTGTAGCAATGCAATTTATGCTAGCAGCTCGTGCTCACGGTTATGATACATGTCCAATTGGTGGATTTGAAAAAGACCAAATCGCAGAAGCGTTCGGATTAGATAAAGAGCGTCACGTACCAGTAATGTTAATTTCAATCGGAAAAGCAGCTGATAGTGGTTACCAATCAGTACGTCTTCCAATTGACAAAGTTGCTGAGTGGAAGTAATCTTATAAGGTCTTAGAAATATATGGAATATGAGAGGGGAAACACCATGATTATTATTCACGCAATATTTCAAGTAGATCCAGCAAAACAACAATCATTTTTAGAAGAAATTCAGCCACTAATTCATGGCTCAAGAGAAGAAAGTGGAAATGTATCTTATGATTTATATAAAAATACAGAAAAAGAAAGTGTTTATACGATGGTAGAAGTATGGAAAGATGAATCCGCAGTTGCGAGCCATAATGCGAGTGAACACTTCACATCTTTCGTTGGTAAAGCATCACAGTTTTTAACTGCTCCGCTTGATATAAAAGTTTATAGCGGTGAACTAGTAAAATAATATGGGTATAGAAGATGACTTTGGCGTATTGCCGGGGTCATCTTTTTTTATTTTGATATGAATATATTTACTTTTAACTTAATGTGTTATAATTTGGAAAAAAATATTCTTAATTTTAAAAATATTTAAAGGTGGTAGTGAAACATATGAACATATTAAAGAAAATTACTAACAATATTTCAAAAGTTATTATAGGAAAAGATGAATCAATTGAGCTGGCTGCAATTGCTCTTATAGCAAAAGGACATATTTTATTAGAAGATGTTCCCGGTACTGGAAAAACAACATTAGCAAAAAGTTTAGCCAAAAGTGTGAACGCTAAGTTTCAAAGAATACAATTTACAGCTGATACTTTACCTGGCGATGTCATAGGACTTGAATATTTTGATGTAAAGGAATCGGAATTTAAAACGAGGCTAGGGCCTATTTTTGCAAATATAGTATTAGTTGATGAAATTAATCGAGCTGTACCGAGAACACAATCTTCGTTACTTGAGGTTATGGAAGAGCGTACTGTTACGATTGCGAAACAGACACATTCATTACCAGAACCTTTTTTAGTAATTGCAACGCAAAATCCTCTTGAATCGGCTGGCACATTTCCACTACCAGATGCTCAGTTAGACCGCTTTTTACTCACTATACGCCAAGGTTATCCTACGAGAGAAGCAGAAAAGGAAATGATGAATCGCTTCCAAACGAATGATCCGTTAGAAACGTTACATTCTATTATTTCAAGTGAAGAAATTATTACGGTGCAAAAACGTGCAAGGGAAGTGTTAGTAGGGGATGATGTGCAAGATTATCTTCTTGAAATTATTGAAGCAACCCGTAAGCATGAGTTAATTGAAATTGGTGTAAGCCCGCGAGGCACATTGGCATTTATGCGGGCAATCCAAGCACGAGCAATATTAAATGAAAGAGATTACTGTACACCAGATGATATTAAGACACTTGCTGCAGCCGTTTGTGCTCATCGGTTAACGTTAACGATTGAAGGAGAGATGAAAACGACAAAAGAACATATTATTAAAGAAATTCTTCACACAATTAATGTGCCAGTGGAGAATGTACGATGAATCAACAGCTCGTGTATACATCATTAGCGGATCCTTTCGTAATAGGAGTTGTTTCAGTTGTAGCCGTTATTTTATGTGTATTTTCAAGTAATCTACTAATTTTATCTCTCGTATTTTTATATTTAATTTTAATAGGAGCTACGCATGGATACATACGTAAAGTGTCTCGCGTTCAATGGGGATACAATCAAGGCAATTCGAACGTTTTTATAGGTGAAACGAATATGTGTAAAATAAGAATTTCAAACAACTCGATATTTCCTATTTTCAATATCGTATTTCGATTTAAATGTGAAAATAAGCTAACTTGGAATCATGATGAACTAAACAAAAATCATAGCACAGGTTCAAATTATTATATGAAATTTCATATAAAAGGAGGAGAGTCAGTTTCATTTGATTTACAAAGTATTGCATTACGAAGAGGGGTTGGAAAATGGGAAGAGGTAGAAATTGTTATTACGGATCCTTTTGGATTTATAACGAATCACATAACATATAGTCACGTTAATACGCCGTCCTATTTAGTTTTACCGGCTGTTCCGAAAATACAAGTACCTGAATTACAAGAATGGTCACGTGGGTTTCGAAAAGCAATGTCGTCTCCGCTATATGATGAAACGAAAGTAATGGGAGTGAAATCTTATGAAAATGAAGATTTTCGTTCCATACATTGGAGTGCAACAGCAAAAACAGGGACGATAACGGCGAAAAAATACGAACGAACACAATCAGATAAATATGCGGTTTATCTTAATTTACAAAATAAAAGTGGCGTTTCTTTGCGAAATGATACAGAAGAACTAATTGAATTAACGGCAGGCATATGTAAACAACTCCTCATGCAAAACTGTTCATTTGAATTATGGATTAATAGCGTAAAAGATAACGGATTGTTGCATATAAAAAACGGGGATAATCGGAAACATTTGCAAAATGTATTAAAAGTACTTGCCTCAATATCGGACCAAGATACGCCTGTATCATCTTCTTATTTTTACACAGCTGGCTTTCGTCGTAAGGAATTGGATGCGGTTCCTTTAATTTTGGGTACTTCTCCAAGGAAATATAGTAGAACGAATAAATGGATTGTAATTAAAGAATAAGAAAGGGCTTATGTCATGTTGAATAAAAAGCGGCATACGAAGGTGAAGTTTTGGAGTGTAAGAGCTTTAATCATACTTTTCTTTGCGATTAGTGCGATAACGTTATCAAAAGGTGTTGTGCATTTACAAGATGTAGTTAAAGAGCATTTTTTTAATGAGAATGAGTCGGAAAAAACTTATAACAGAACAATAAACGTCGAACAAACCCCAGAGTGGGAAGCAATTAAGGATGATGAAGAAGGAGATACAGGTATAAGAACGAAAACGAATAGAAAGTTTCCAGTTTTTGAACGGGAAAGTTTATGGGGGGACGTCTTTTCAGTGCTCTCAAATTCATGGATTACTATAGCGTTTTATGTGATTATCGCAGTCGCAATTATATATTTCCTCTACAAATCTGTTAGGAAAAGGTTAACGAAAACAGAAATAGAGCAGGAGAAACAATCGGTAACAAAAGAGAATACGGTACGAACCGTAAAGAATGAAAAAGTCATTCATCAGTCAGAGTATCCGCTGCCTACAGAGACGATAAGAAAAAGGTTAGTTGAATGGGAGAGAACTTTACCATTTCAGGAACAGCGCAGGTCCTATGAAACGATGCAACAGTGGTTAAGAAGAATTTGTAGAACGAGCGATATTATTCCGATATATGAGTCTGTTCGATATGGTGAAAAGACGTATACGGAGTTAGATGTGGAAAAAACTATAAAGTGGATAGAGGGGGATGGGAAATTGGATTAAGTTAAAATATATATAAAATACTAAACTTATTAAAGCTTCACTTCATGAAGCACATGTTGTCCACGTTCATATTGAATGACTTCAAGTTGTTCCTGTGTATAGTCTTGACCATCGATTACAACATTAATATTTAATTCTGACCCCAGAATTGTTTTAATAAGTTTTAAATACAAATTGTACCTATAGTCTTATTTTGGACTTTAACTCTTAGTGATTTGAATTATAGTATGGAGAGCTAGTACAAAAATAAGAGAAATCCTTGGGAACTTTGAACTAAACCCTAAAAAAGATGACTTTTGCTAAAGTCATCTTTTTTATATCTACGATTCGTGGTACAGCTCAAATAGAAAATAAAGTCGATGAATTCGATTTGTACTTTCATTCTTACATGCTTCCCTACAGTATTTATACTAATTTATGAGTATTTAACTAGAAAAGTCACAAATCTAGAATCAAAAACAAAAAATGAATCAATATCTTATAAATTAGATAAAAACTTAGCAAAAAAATATAAACGTTTATATGTACAAACGGCAGGTAACTGACTAGGTTAGCCGCCGTTTGTGCATGACACGGAGGAGAAATCCCCGTTTTGAAAAGAGTGAAGCCGGTGGGAAGTCGGTTCTGAGGTAGTATGTGTAATATAAAAAAGATTATTCGTAAAGGGGAATGGGAGATGGACAAACAAAAACGCATTGAAATCGTAAATTCACTTCTTAGTTACTTAGCAGATCACGAAAAAGATATCTTTCATTATGAAGATGAAAATAGAACAGCTCATTTTAAACATGTTGGTAGCAATCTATGGTTCGTTGACCACTATTCCAATGCGTATGACAAGAAGCAATGCAGATACTTCTCAAGTGGCGGAACGGTGTGGGGGTAGTTCAAATTTGGTAATGATAATTCAAATGAGTGAAATGGTTATGCGGGATTGTATTGTACTCATTGGAGTCGGCCAGAAGAAGGAATGGAAAAGATGTGTAATTGTGCAAGGGAAATCAGGTATTTAAAAGCTTCATAAAATAGTTATTTGGATAGGAAAAGGGAAAAGAATTAAGTTCACTCGTTCTTAAGACTTTTCCCTTTAAAATTTACTTTTTGTTCGTTGTTCTATATACGTCTGAAATTGGTAAGTCCACGCCATGTAAATCTTGAGTAATGCCTGTCTTTTTAACATTGGTGTTGTTTGGATTATGTGCCTCTTGAGATGTTTCTTGCATTTGTTCTTGAGCCTTACTAGGAGTATTCAGAGCATCTGATGATACGTGGTCAAGTTGTTGACTTAATAGATTTTTTTTATCCATGTTATATAGCTCCTTTGTGAATTTAGATATAAAAACAATGTAATTATAAATAGTTACTTAGATATTTTGTATCTTTGAATGGAATCATATGCACAAATTATATTGAGAAATTAACTAATTATAAAAATTCAGTTTCCACTTGAACAGATTTTGCTTTTCCATACCAATCACATCCTTTTTTAGAGTGCTAGTATCAGTATGTCCAAGTTTGATAGACCATTTTCATATATTTCAAAGTTTTTGCACCAGAACCAGGTAGATTAATATATAATAATTCACTCAAAAAAGGAGTGAAAAGTAAGAATTGAAAGTCTTTTCACATTTTTTTCAAATAACACACAAAAATGCCATAAATCTATCTTATTTTTATATATAGCAGTTATTTCATAGGTAATGTTTCTTGAAATAGTTACTACATAGAAAGGAGATTTTAAAATGGATATGGATTCATATTATTGGGAAATGGTTAAGAAGAATATAGGAGTTTATTCTAAACAGGAACAAGAATGCCTTCGAGAGAAGAGGGTCATTATTTTTGGATTAGGGGGAGTAGGTGGATATGAAGCGATTCTGTTTTCTCGAATGGGAATAGGGCATATTACAGGTGTTGATCCCGATGAATTTGAAGTTTCTAATATTAACAGACAAATGTTA
Source organism: Bacillus paramycoides (assembly GCF_001884235.1). Taxonomy (GTDB): domain Bacteria; phylum Bacillota; class Bacilli; order Bacillales; family Bacillaceae_G; genus Bacillus_A; species Bacillus_A paramycoides. The sequence continues at coordinate 74,755 of NZ_MAOI01000079.1, forward strand.
GCGCTTTCTAGTGTGTTAGGTGAACCAAAGGCAAAGGTTGCAGAACAAGTTGTAAAAGATATACACCCCTATATATCAACAAATTTTATACAAACAAGAGTAGATGAGGATAATGTAGTTGAACTTATAAAAGGACACGATGTTGTAGTAGAAGCCGTCGATGATATGCCTTCAAGAGTTATTATACATAGAACAGCTAGGGAATTGGGTATACCAAGTGTCGGGATGTCAGGTAGCCCCCCCACACGAGGATTTGTTTCTACATTTTTTCCAACCGGAATTCCTTATGAAGAAGCATTAAACATCTCAAGTGTCGGATGCAAATTAACAAATCAAGAATTAAGACAACAGATTGCTGATATAAAGAAAAGTCGAGCTTGGTATTCTGTGGAGAAAGGCGCACCGAAAGAGTGGGCACAAGATTTTTGTGATGGAAAAGCAGGGTGGATTATCACACCGATGCGTGCTCATCTATTGTCGCTATTTAGTTTTCATGAAGCAATACAAGTTTTAACTGGTCGTGAACCTCTAGCTAGAGCGCCTAAAGGCATTGTAATGGATTTAGATAGTCATATTCCGGTTCAAGTAAAAGAAGTCCCAAAGGGTGGATGGGATTATAAAACACTGTAAGGAGGAATATAATTTGTTAACAAAAAATAATGATATGCAAAATATATATGAAGAAAGTTTTACGCGAAATATTGGTGTCATCTCTGTAGAGGAGCAGGAGAAATTAAAAAATTCTCGAGTTACTGTAGTTGGGGCAGGAGGCGTAGGAGGAATTACACTCATCCAATTGGCACGAATGGGTGTGGGTTCTTTGCATGTTATTGATCAAGATATATTTGAAACAAGTAATATCAATCGACAAATGCTAAGTTCCATCAGTAAATTAGGACAGCAAAAAGCAGCGGTGGCTTTAGAAGTTTTGCAAGACATTAACCCATCATTACAAATAGAAATAACAAAAGAGTTTGTTACAGAGGACAATGCATTGGGACTTCTAACAAATACAGATGTCATTATAGATGCGACTGATAATTTAGTAGCAAGAGTAATCATCCATCGTACAGCTCAGATCTTAGGAATTCCTTCAATTTGGATTGCGGTGACGCCTCCATTTAGAGGTGGCGTCATGTCTTTTACTCCTGACTCTACACCCTATGAAATTGCGTTAGGATATCCGTCTTATCAACAAGAGCTAACAACAGAAATCCAAGATGAAATTCATAAATTAAAAGATGGGCGTGCTCTTCATTCTGTCACGTACGGCGCGGATGAGAACTGGGCAAATAGTTATGTACAAAAAAATCGGCCATGGGCGGTACTTTCTCCTGTTGCGAATATAGTAGGCATTCTAGCAAGCTTTGAAGCATTTAAATTTATGATAAATCGAGAAGAACTAAAACCTATAATAAGTCCAAATTTAATTCAAATTAACCTTGCAAATCAGAATATGGTACAAGTTTCTGTACCGGAAAATGGCAGTTGGGATTATACAACACTATAGATGAGGTAAAAGAATATGTTTCCTTTTTTGTTACTCGGAATTATTGTGGCACTCGCCCTGCTAATAAAGGATTATGCCCTAGCTGGTGCGGCTTGTTTATTAGGAGTTGTACTTGCTGTTGGACAAAAAACTTTATTACATCTTATTCAACAATATTCTTTTCCAATTGGTATTTTCTTTCTGATGTTATTCCTTTTAGTACCAATTACATCTGGGAAAATTACAAGTGAAAATGTAATAAAATTAATTACCTCTCCTATTGGATTAGGATCCATTCTAGCAGGTTTTACTGTGTCATACATAGGAGGAAAAGGTGTAGGAGTTCTACCTATGAATCCTACGATATTGCTAGGTGTCTTAATAGGTACTCTTATTGCCGTATTATTTACAAAAGGGTTACCAGCCGGATTAATTATTGCGGCAGGGATAATAGCTATTATTTCTATGAAATGAAAGGGATATTCTAAATGAAGATAAAATGGGCACATATTAGTTTAGTAGGGATTTTTTTGATAATACTTATGTCTAGTTGTTCTAATATCAAAGAAACTTCTCAAAATGATCAAACTTCTAAAGTGGTAAAACAAGAATTAGAAATTCAGCAAGGAGAAGAAAAATTATTTTTACTTCATAAAAACTTAAATAATAAAAAACAGTATACATCTGATGAAATTATCTTATTTTTAGAACCATTTAGTGTACCTACAGCTCAAGCATTTGATGTACCGAAACTTTCGTGGATGGATGAGTATGCCGGAAAAGGATATGATACTTGGGCTATGGACTTCAGAGGGTTTGGTCGTTCTTCTCGCCCTAAAGAAATGTCAGATTCTCCTTCCCAAAACCGTCCGGTTATTCATTTGAATGATGCAACTAAGGATCTAGAAACAATTGTAAATTGGATTAAAAAGAAGAGAAACGTAAAAAAAATTCATATTGTTGGATGGTCATATGGAGGCGTTGTAGCTGGAAATTATGCGATCTTCCATCCACAAGATATTAATAAAATGGTGTTATACGGATATATGCATGGATTTACGCTTCCTATGATGACAAAACCTCTTGAAAATCCATTACAACCTAATCAATTTAATCCTGAAGCATCAGCCTATCAAATGGTGGACTTTGATAAAGGAATGCATCATTGGCATATGATGATGGGAAATAAAAAAATTGTTACAAACGAAGCAATGGATGCCGTAAAACAAGTTTTTATTGATTCAGATCCTATGAGTAAGAAAAATAATCAAATGATTCGTCGACCAGTTGGTCCACTTGAAGATTTATTTTATATTTGGAAAAATCAACCTCTATATGATGTATCTAAAATTACTGTCCCAGTACTTGCTATTTATGGTGAAGATGACATATTTGCAGACCGAAATATGATGTCAAAATTAACAAGTACAAAACAAAAAAAAGAGGTAGTAATCCCTGATGCAACACACTGGGCTCTTTATGAAAAGAATCGTAATACCCTATTTGAACAGACATTAAACTTTATAGAAGCGAAAGAAGGCAAACAGGAATGAAAAAGGGTTTAACAATATTAGATGCTACCTTACGTGAAGGAGAACAACAATGTGGTATTCGTTTCTCCAAGGAAGACAAAATTAAACTACTTCACATGTTAGAAGATTTTGGAGTAAGTCTTATTGAAGTTGGACACCCTGGCATCTCTGAAGAAGAAGAAGAGATTTGCCGAGAAGTTGCAGCATCTGCAAAGCATGCCGAAATACTTATGCATGCTCGAGCTACAAATGAAGAAGTTCATGCGGCTTATCGGGCTGGTGCCAATTGGATAGGAATATGGGCGTCTATTAATTCAATTTCTTTACAAACAAAGTATAGTAATCGCTCAAAAGATTACGTCATCGATCAAGTGAAACAAGCTATTGAAGAAGCAAAATCTTTAGGGATGAAAATCCGTTTTACTATTGAAGATGCTTCACGAACTGAATGGGAAGATATCGCCTACATTGGACAGGTTGCAAATCTAGCTGGAGCAGACCGAATTAGTTTAGCAGACACTGTAGGAATTTGGGAACCAAGTCAGTGTGCGGAAATCGTGAAGAAATCTGTTGAGACATTCCATTGTGAGATTGAAGTTCATCTTCATAATGATTTAGGATTAGCACTAGCAAATGCTCTTGCTGCAATCGATTCAGGGGCATCTGTCATTGATACCACATTGTGCGGAATAGGTGAACGTGCAGGGATTGTTGACCTGCTAAACTTATCCGTTTTATTATCTCAAAAGCGTAATCTTCCGTACTTTAAACTACAGATGATTCCTGAATTAACTCAATCACTTCAATTAGCTACTGGTTGTAAAGTAGATCATTGGAGACCAATTATTGGGAAAAATATTTTTACACATACCGCACCCTATCATATGAAAGCTGTTCAGCAGAATTACTCAGCATACGAGGGCATTCAGCCAGAAATGATAGGAAGAGTAAGGAACATACAACAAAAACGCATAGAGAGAAAAGGGTCTAGGCTTTCAAAGTCTTTGCGAGTTAGTAAACCATTTGTAAAGGGAGCATCTGAGCTTTTATATCATCGAGATGGTCCAGGAAAACGTTGGGTACAGATGGATTATAGAACTGATGAACGAGCATCATTTTATGTGATACAGCGTGTATTTTACGATGCACAGATGGATGAGAACTTAGAAGGACATGTAGATATTCACGCACATCATTGTGATAGTGCCTTTATTTTCTGGGGGAATAGAATAGATGGTACTGGTCTCATATGTGAAGTGGAAATTGAAGGAGAATTGCAAATAATTGAAAGTCCAGCATCTGTTTTTATTCCATCGGGGTTAAAACATAGGTACAAATACCTTTCAGGGACAGGAACATATACAAACATCGTACTAGCACCTAATTATAATTCTAGTTTGCTAGAGAAAAATTTATGGGAAATACGTGTGCATTGATTGAAGATAGCAAAAGTTAGTGCATATATAAATTAAAAAAGTATAGAACGCCCATTTTTATACTTTTTTCTATAAGGGATCACCATACATGTCCATCTCCATAAAGCTATGGTTTTACACCATTCATTAATCAAAATAGACGTTATTCTTTCTGTAGAAGTATAGGAAAGGATGGCGTTTTTTGTATGGTCGTAAAATGGATGTTATTTTAAGAAAGACGCGATGTTTTGAACAAAGTTGAGACGTTTCTAAAAAAGTTGCGATGCTTGCTTCTTTTGATATGGTTATCAAAAGGTGTTGTGCATTTACAAGATGTAGTTAAGGAGCATTTTTTAATGAGAATGAGTCGAAAAAAACTTATAACAGAACAATAAACGTCGAACAAACCCCAGGGTGGGAAACAATTAAGGATGATGAAGAAAAAGGAGATACAGGTATAAGAACGAAAACGAATAGAAAGTTTCCAGTTTTTGAACGGGAAAGTTCATGGGGGGACGTATTTTCTGCGCTCTCAAATTCATGGATTACTATAGCTTTTTATGTGATTATCGTGGTGCTAATTATATATTTCCTTTACAAATCTATTTGGAAAAGGTTGACGAAAACAGAAATAGAGCAGGAGAAACAATCGGGAACAAAAGAGAATTCGGTAAGAACCGTAAAGAATGAAAAAGTCATTCATCAGTAAGAGCAACCACTGCCTACAGATACAATAAGGAAAAGATTAATTGAATGGGAGAGAACTTTACCATATCACGAACAGCGAAGGTCCTATGAAACGATGCAACAATGGTTAAAGAAAATTTGTAGAACGGGAGACATTATTCCGATATATGAGTCTGTACGATATGGTGAAAAGGTGTATACGGAGTTAAATCTAGAAAAGACTATGCGGTGGATAGAGAGGGATGGGAAGGTGGATATTTAAATATCCAGCCTTACTTTTTATAGGGGAATTTCAGTTGGGATATCTAAGTTTATCGGTATTGCATTTGATAAACTGGCAGCGAATAAGATGGCTAAATTAGATCCAATTGAGTGTTTACGATTTGAAAATAACTCTTTCTCAGCTTATCATATCAAAATTTGAACGTAAGCATTTTGTAAGGAATGGATAAGAAAAAAGAGAGATTTATCATATAGGATTAAAGTATAACTTGATGTGAAGGGAGAAGAAATTAACTTAAATAATCAATTAGATAATGGAGTATTGCAAGAAATAGTAGTGATTTTTTGGCACAACATGTATGTCAAAAAATGAGAGTTACAGGTTGTTAGGAACGAAATTATCGGTACTTAAAATAGAGGCATTATATTTTTAGTGAAGAAAAGAGTTGTACGAATGAATCATTAATACGATATTAATAGAGGAGAGGGAGCCTTATGAAAAAATGTAATTCAATTAAGTTAGCAAGTTTGGCAGTTTTATTAGCGGGTACTACTCTATTCACACCCGGCTTTCCGGTGAAAGCAGAGTCGGTTCAAAATATTTCTAGTCCGTCACAATCACATGATCAAAAGAACCGGAATGGTTGGAAACAAGTAATGCAGGAAACAGTACAGCTTGGAACACCAGGGATATTAGCTAAGACGTCTAACAACGGAAAAACTAGTAGTTATACAGCTGGCGTGGCGGATTTAAGTACAAAGCAACCGATGAAATCGGATTATCGCTTTCGGATTGGTAGTGTGACGAAGACTTTTACTGCCACGACTGTTCTTCAATTAGTAGGAGAAAATCGCATACAACTTGATGATCCAATTGAAAAGTGGCTACCGGGTCTCATTCAAGGAAATGGGTATGATGGCAATCAAATTACGATACGTCAACTTTTGAATCATACGAGTGGTATAGCTGAATATTTAAAGTCAAAAGACGCTGACATAATGAATTCGAAAAAAACGTATACAGCAGAAGAAATAGTGAAAATGGGGCTTTCTCTACCACCTGATTTTTCGCCAGGTAAGGGATGGTCGTATTCAAACACAGGATACGTAATATTGGGAATGCTGATTGAAAAAATAACTGGAAATAGTTATGCAGAAGAAATTGAAAAGCGAATTATTGAACCTTTGGATCTGTCAAATACGTTTTTACCAGGGAATTCAACCGTTATCCCAGGAAAGAATCATGCTCGAGGGTATATGAAAATTGAAGGAACAAGCGAGTTGAAAGACATAACGTATTATAATCCGAGTTTAGCTAAGTCAGCTGGAGATATGATTTCTAATGCGGACGATTTAAATAAGTTTTTTTCGTCTTTACTCGGTGGTAAGTTACTGAGGGAAAATCAACTAAAAGAAATGCTTACCACAGTTCCTGTAGAAGGAAAAGGTGTTGGTGATGGATATGGTCTTGGAATCTATGAGACTAAACTTCCAAACGGTGTTTCAATTTGGGGTCACGGAGGGGCAATTCCTGGATTTACAACTTTTGCTGGGGGAGTAATTGGAGGCAAACATACATTGTCTGTCAGTATTAACTCTTTAGGTGCGATTGATATTGGTACGCAGTTTAATAAAATGATGCAAATTGAATTTAATAAATAGAAAAAAGAAAGTGAATTGGATTCTGCTATAGTTGTATATAAAAGAGATGCTTTTTAAATTTTGCAAATATGGACAGTATTAGCATTTATGGTATGGCATCAAGTTTATGTAGAACACAAATACGATACAAGTGTATTTCAAAGTGAAAGTCAATCTTATAGCTCAGTATAAAAATAAAAAGGATGTCAGTTGCATGACATCTTTTTTATGTTGGATCAAAGAGGTATGTACTTTGTTCTGAAAATTGTTATTTTTACAATTGTTAAATATAATAAAGGTTATAGGGGTTTATACAGGGGAGTTATGAATAGATAATACTTTAGTTAGTTAATTATTTCTCGTTGTAACCAAAATAATCATGAGTTGATTTGGAGTTGAATACATTGGAACAAAACCATTTTAGATGGAGTAACAAGCAATTACGAGAGCATGTTGAAGTAGTAGATGGTGCTAGAAGTCCGCACATTTTATTAAAGAATGCAACGTATTTAAATCCGTACATACGTGAATGGACGATAGCGAATATTTGGATTTATGATGATCGAATAGTATATGTGGGAGGAAAGTTGCCGCAACAATTAAATGATTGTGAAGTTATAGATTGCGAAGGAAAGTATTTAGTTTCTGGATATATAGAACCGCATGCACATCCATACCAATTATATAACCCGAAGACTTTAGCAAATCATGCGATGCAATTTGGTACAACTACATTAATAAATGATAATTTAACATTATTTTTCACATTACAACGTGAAGTAGCCTTTCGTTTATTAGATGAATTCAAAAAGGTTCCAGCAAGTATGTACTGGTGGTGTCGTTTCGATGGACAGACCGAGCTGCAAAATGGTCAATCTTTGTTTAATAGTGAAGAAATAATGGAATGGCTTAACCATGAAGACGTTCTTCAAGGCGGCGAGTTAACAGCGTGGCCAAAACTATTAAATGGCGATGATGAAATGTTAAATTGGGTACAGGAAACGAAACGGTTACAGAAGAAAATAGAAGGCCATTTTCCGGGGGCATCTGAAACTACGTTAGCGAAATTAAAGTTACTTGGTACCGATTGTGATCATGAGGCGATGACAGGGCAGGAAGCGTTAACACGTCTTATGCAAGGCTACACCGTTTCTCTTAGAAATTCTTCGATCCGCCCAGATTTAGAAGTTTTACTGAAAGAATTACTGGAATTAGGTGTTAGACAATTTGATAGATTCATTTTAACAACTGACGGTTCACATCCGTCATTTTATGAAAATGGTATGACAAATGTGATGATTTCTACCGCGATAAAACAAGAAATCTCAGTAATTGATGCTTATAATATGGCAAGCTATAACATTGCTCGTTACTATAATATGGAGCATTTACACGGTACGATTGCAACAGGAAGAATTGCAAACATTAATATATTGGAAAGCAAAGAAAATCCAACTCCGATTAGTGTAATCGCAAAAGGGAAATGGGTAAAGCGTGAAGGAATAAACAAAAATGAATCAGTAAGTGTACAATGGGATAAATTCCAAGTAGCTCCTTTACAATTAGACTGGTGCTTGCAGAAAGAAGACATGAATTTTTCTAATACAACTGGCATAAAATTATTAAATGACGTTATTACACAGCCATATGTTAGTGAAATTGAATTAAACTGTGAGGAACTTTCTTATGAACATGATGAATGTTTCTTAATGATGATTGCGCGTGATGGTACTTGGCGAGTGAATACAGTTGTGAAAGGTTTTGCGAATCGATTAGGTGGCTTTGCAAGCTCCTATTCTGGTACGGGTGATATTATTCTAATTGGAAAGAGTAAAGAAGATATGTTAGGCGCATTTAATAGAGTGAAAGAACTCGGCGGTGGAATGGTACTAACTGAAAGGAATGAAGTTTTACATGAGATTTCATTGCCTTTATTAGGTATTATGTCAGACTTAGAAATGAGCGCATTAATACATAAAGAGAAAATGATGGTGAAATTATTACAAGAACGAGGTTATACTTATAACGATCCAGCTTTCACAATACTATTCTTTTCAGCGACTCATCTACCTTTTATTAGAGTGACACCAATAGGTTTATATGATGTAAAGAATAGAGAAGTAATTGCTTCACCAATTAAATGTTAAATATAAATCCTCTATAAAAATTAATTTTATAGGGGATTTATATTTATAGAATAAGAATAGAATCTCCTCAAAAACAAATAATATAGTATCTAAATTATTTGAGGTGATACTTAAATATGAAAAAACTACTGTATGTTTTAAGTGTATTTATTTTGTGTGTATCTATTCAACAGGTTGTGCATTCTCAAACAGATGCATCAAGGCTGTCTTCGGATTGTCTGGAAGAAAGGAAAATTCGTGATGAAAAGTATGTGAAAAGTATAATGAAAGACATCAAATCTACTTTCGAAATAAATATTGATGAAGGTGGATTTATGGAAGTAAGTAAAAAAGATTTAGAAGCTGCGCACTTAATGTATGGTGGACGGGAAAATGATTCTTATTATAATTCGTTAACTAAAGTTTTTGCTAATGGCGGATATAGAGGAGAGCCTAGGTTGTTTGTGAAGGCACTTGAAGCATTTTTACTGTATAAAGAAATAGACGATACAAATGTTATGAAACGCCTAAAACTGGAAAAAGGGGAATGGGTTGTTACCGAAACGAAAAAGAAGCAAGGGAAAATAGTGGAATACAAACCGTTACAATGTGAAAAGGATTATATGAAAAGGAGAAATGAATAACAAAGTATAGAATGATATAGCCAAATACTAATTAATGTTGTTTCTATCCACTGATAGCTTGTTGTCTATATAAAATAGGGAAAGGTAAGTAAACATATTAGTCTTATGTAATATGCTTATTTACCTTTTTTTGAATGGGTTTAAAATTCGGAATGGTGTTTGGTGAAAATGATTTGCTGGCTAATGCGATTATAATATTCAACTCCTCTTTTCATCGTAAAAAGAGGAGTTTGTGTCAAAAGATTTATACATTGCTGAACCGTTTGTGTATATTTTATTCTACAGTATTAATAAAGGAATGTTTGCTATTCACAAGAAATATCATTGGCACGGTTTTTGCTTGTATTAAATTTAAGGAGGGAGGATTAAACTAAAGGAATTTGTATTAGTGATAGTAAAAAACAAGCGACTATTGCATTATTGATCTTACTTGTATTTATAGCGGAGTTGTAAATACATACAAATAAGAATGTTTTGGTTTTAAAAGTCAGAATCTTCTTTTAATTTATTAGGGGGTAACGGTATGGTTAAATATTCAAAAATTTCTAAGCTGATTCTTGGTGTTGGACTAGTGACAATATCATGTAATGGTTTGCAAATTCAAGCAGAGACAAAAGAAAAAAATGTGAAGAACGTATTACAAATGGAGCCAGTAGGAATACAGAAATCCGTTGATGAGCTGGCGCACTCTTCGAAAGTACAAGAAAATGCATCTTTTACAAAACGGTTAAAGTTAGCGGATTTATCGCAGCGTCCGCTAGCGCCAAATGAGAATGCAAAACAGTTAGCTGAAGAGAAAAAATATTCGATGGCCGAATTAAATCAATTAAGCAATAAACAATTAACTGATCTTCTTGTGACAGTTAAATGGTATCAAATTCCGGAATTATTTCAGTTTAATAGTGATAGTCTTAAGTTCTATCAAGATGATAGTCGCATGCAAGCGATAATTGATAAACTAGCAGAACAGGGACAAGCTTATACGAAAGATGACTCAAAAGGGATTGAAACATTAGTAGAAACTTTACGCGCGGCATTTTATTTAGGTTTTTACCATGATGAATTAAGCAAACTAAATGAGCGTAGCTATCATGATAAATGTTTACCGGCTTTAAAGACAATTGCAAAGAATCCAAATTTCAAACTCGGTACATCAGCACAAAACCAAGTTATTTCATCTTATGGAATGTTGATTGGAAACGCATCCGCTGATGCTGAGGTTGTTCAATATGCAGGTGAAATCTTCAAACAATATAACGATAATGTGGCAACTTTCATTGAAGACCATACAAAAGGAAATGCTGTATATGAGTTGATGAAAGGAATTGATTATGACATTCAGACGTATATGTATAATACGGGAAAAGAAGCAAAAGATACGATGTGGTATCGAAACATCGATGGTTTTATTAATGAAATTAGTCGTTTTGCGCTAATTGGTACTGTAACAGATAAAAACGGATGGTTAATTAATAACGGAATTTACTACGCTGGCCGATTGGGCAAGCTTCATAGTACGCCAACAAAAGGACAGCAAGTTGTTACAGATGCAATGCGAATTTATCCATATTTAGGGGAGCAATATTTTGTTGCGGCAGAACAAATTACTACAAATTATGGAGGAGTAGATGCGAACGGAAAAACTATAAATTTAGATCAAATTCGAGAAGATGGTAAAAAGAAATATTTACCGAAAACGTATACGTTTGATGATGGAGCAATTGTCTTTAAAGCTGGTGATAAAGTTAGCGAAGAGAAAATTAAACGTCTGTACTGGGCGGCAAAAGAAGTACGTTCTCAATTTTATCGTACAGTTGGTAGTGATAAACCACTTGAAAGTGGACATGCTGATGATGTGTTAACAATGGTTATTTATAATAGTCCAGAAGAATATCAATTTAACCGTCAATTGTATGGTTATGAAACGAATAATGGTGGGATTTACATTGAAGGAAGTGGAACGTTCTTTACATATGAACGTACACCACAGCAAAGTATTTATAGTTTGGAAGAATTGTTCCGTCATGAATTTACACACTATTTACAGGGAAGATACGAGGTTCCGGGATTATGGGGCCAAGGGGAAATGTATCAAAATGAACGTTTAACATGGTTTGAAGAAGGGAATGCGGAGTTTTTTGCAGGTTCAACGCGATTAGACAGTGTAGTACCACGAAAAAGCATAATTGGTGGATTGTCGTATGATCCTGCGAAACGTTACACAGCAGCACAAACATTAAATGCAAAATATGGAACATGGGATTTTTATAACTATTCGTTTGCATTACAATCTTATATGTATAATAACCGTCCTGAAATGTTCGATAAAGTGCATGATTTAATTCGTGCAAATGATGTTCCAGGTTACGACACGTACCGTTCTACATTAAGCAAAGATAATAAATTAAATGAAGAATATCAATCTTATATGCAAATGCTTATTGATAATCGTGATAAGTATACAATTCCACAAGTATCAGATGAGTATTTAGCACAGCATGCTCCGAAACCGCTTTCAGATGTTGCGTCAGATATCACCAATGAAGCAAAGTTAAAAAATGTGAAGGTAACAAAGAATAAATCACAATTCTTTAATACATTCACACTACAGGGAACATATACAGGAAGTGCAGCAAAAGGAGAAATTGAGGACTGGAAAGTGATGAATCAAGCAACGAATGATATGTTGAAACATCTATCAGAAAAAGAGTGGAGTGGATACAAAACATTGACTGCTTATTTTGTAAATTACCGTGTCAATGATGCTGGACAATTTGAATATGATGTTGTATTTAGTGGAGTGAATACGGAGGAAGGTACTGCTGTAGAAAAAGAACCGAATAATTCATTTGATACAGCAAATCCATTATCTTTGAACACGTTATTAAGAGGAAACTTAAGTGATCAAGATCAAGTTGACCGATTTGTGATCGATGTAAAGGACCCAAAAGATTTACAAATTACCGTTACGAACGAACAAAACCTTGGACTGAACTGGGTGTTATATTCTGAATCAGATCTAGATAATTATGTAGCTTATGCAACAAAACGTGATGGAAACAAATTGCTTGGAAATTATAATGCGAAGCCAGGGAAATATTACTTAAGTGTATATAAATATGGCGGCGGAACAGGGAATTATACAGTAGAAGTAAAATAATTTAATAATGAAGAAATTAAAATTTCTTTGTTAGAAAAATCGGCTGATATTGAAAAAAATCTACTGAAATATTAATTATTAATAAAAATCAGTGAAAACTTGTATATTATATGGATATTTATTGTGTAGAAATGATGTAGGTGCTTTTGAATTAAAGTTCTTGTTAAATTAAATGTGATTTACTGAAAATGGATATTTTCAATTACAGGTGTGGTTTTTATAATAACACTTATACTTAAACGATTTTTGTATTGTATTTTTTAGTGTAAGAAAGTATGTAAAGCCAGTATAACCCCGTATTAAGAACGGGGTTATACTGGCTTTAAATTTTATAATTAAACAACTGCATTGGATTTTAACAAGAAAGAAACTAATACGGATTAAAATTCTCGTTCGTAAAGCATCTTCATGGTAAAATCTACTGAAATCATTTTACATATAAATTCATCTCACTATAGTCGTTCATCAATAGATTCATACAAAGAATGGAGTGAATAACCTGTAAGTTAAACAGTCTTATAAAATGAAAATCACGTTTCACCATTAAAATGACCATTTTAATCTTCTTAATGCTTCTTCATTTCTATCTCTATTCTGTTTGCCAAATCAGTTGATACCTTATTGAAATACCCCATAACTACCTTTCTAATATCATCGGATATAACTTTCAAATCACTAGCTAAATTTTCAGCAAGATGTTCTTTCTCTATTTGTGTTAACTTCTCATAAAACTCACCAGCCTGTGCAAAGTCATTTTGCTTAGTTATAGAAGTTCTTTCAAGCTTTCCTTCAACGTATCTTCCGTCACCACTTGTAATTTGATTAGCAGGTGTCCAATCTTGCTGTTGGTTAATCGCTATTTTACGAAATTCGGGTCCAATTCTTCTTCTTTGAGAATCACTATAAATGTTAGCGCGGCCTTGCAACATTTTATCATCTGATAGTTCTGCACCGTCTAGTAAATTAGAAGGGGAGAAGGCGACTTTTTCTACTTGTTCCATATAGTTTTCAGGATTTTTATTTAATACCATTTTGCCTACTGGTATAAGAGGATACTCCTTTTCATCCCATACTTTTGTATCGTCTAAAGGGTCATAAGAAAGGTGTGCTTCATCTTTTGGATCCATGAGCTGGACATATAAACCATATTCCACTGGTTTACCAGCCTCAATTGCATCGTATAAATCTTTCCCGCTATAATCAGGATTTTCGGCAGCTAGTTTATTTGCTTCCTCACTATTAATGAATTGTACACCTTCAAATGGATACCAATGATACTTTACGTACTTTCGATAACCTTGAGCATTTCTCCAAACATATGTATTTACACTATGTCCTGGGATGTGGCGAAGACTTTTTGCCGTACCAGCATCAGAGTATAAACGGACAACAAAATGAATGGATTCGGGTGCTCTAGCGACAAAACTCCAAAATCTATCAGGGTCTATTAAGTTATTTTTAGGTGAAGGCAACAACGCTTTAATAGTTTCAGGGAAACGCATCGGATCTCGAACAGAAAAGACAGGAAGATGATTGCATAAAAGATCAAATACGCCTTCTTTTGTATAAAATTTTGTAGCAAAACCGCGTACATTTCTAGAAGTATCAGGTGTTCCTTTCGTACTAACAGCTAACGAAAACCGCACCATAACAGGAACTTTCTCATTTGAATTTTGTAAAAAGCTTAGTTTTGTATGTTCAGACATCGGATATATCGTTTGAAAATAACCGAATGCACCAAATCCTTTTGCATGAACAGGTCTTTCTAAAATTTTTTCATGAATAAATTCTTGTAACGCCTCGTGCAGTACACTATCTTGCTTTAAAACAGGTCCACGTGAACCAACTGTTTGAGAGTGAAGTTTAGCTGGCTCATTAAGTTCTCGATCGCTATTAAAGTCTTCTCCAAATAAAGATTGCCTCTGTTTATCATATTTTTCATTCATCGATATAGCCTCCAAAATTTTTTCGTTGATTGTTACTAAATATGATTCTTTAGCCTCGATTATGTATTACATACGAAGTTCAAATTAGTAACATACCGCTAGATGAAAAAAACGCACATGCAGTGGACCTGTTGAAATAGAAGAAATTATGGAAAAATGAATATCGGGAAGAGAAATAAAACGTTTTATTAAAAAGGTGGAAGAAAACCACTATTAAAATTTCAATCTTAAAAATTAATTTGAAAATGACTTTATAGATAATGAACATTAAAAACGGGAAAAATAGCTAGGAGGAATTTATCATGACGGATTGGTTTCAATTAGATAAAGAATATATTATGCCTACGTATTGTCGTACGGAGGTTGCGATAGAAAGAGGAGAAGGCTGTAAACTGTATGATGTGAACGGGAAAGAATATTTAGATCTATTTTCTGGTGTGGGTGTGAATTTATTAGGCTACAATCATCCAAACATTGTGCAAACTACATTAGAACAAGTTACGAAATGCTTGCATCTTCCATTCCATTTTTTAAATCCAGTTGCGATTGAATATGCAGAGAAATTAGTTGATTATACTTTGCAAAATGGTAAGGTCTTCTACACAAACTCTGGTACTGAGGCTACAGAAACGACTTTAAAATTAATTGATAAATATAGAACTATAACAAACGAAGAACGTGACGGAGTAGTTGTATTGAAAGGTAGTTTTCACGGAAGAACATTAGGCGCACTTCACTTTACAAGACAAGAAAGTATATATCAAAACTTCCCGAAAACATCCATTCCTGTATATGAAGTGGAACGAGAAAATTTAGAAGAACTAGAAAAAACGATTATTAATGAAAATCCAATTGCAATTATGCTAGAGCCTGTATTAGGAAGTGGCGGGATCTATCCTTTATCAAGTGAATATGTAAATGGCGTTCAACATCTGTGTGAGCAATATAATGTAATTCTAATTGTTGATGAAGTACAAAGTGGTATGGGCAGAACAGGGAAATTATTTGCGTATCAAAACTTCAATATTACACCAGACATTATTCAATTTGGTAAAGGGGCAGGAGGCGGGATACCGCTAGGAGGAATCATTGTAGGTGAAAAGTTATGTAATGTATTTTCACCAGGAGATCATGGAACAACATTTGCTCATTCATCTATGGGAACGGCTTTAGGATTAACGGTATTAAAAACATTAATTGATGAGGGTTTAATGCAAGAAGCTTATGAAACGTCACTATACTTAAATGACAAACTTCAAGAAATTCAGAAAGAAAATTCGTATCTCATTAAGGAAGTACGTCACTCTGGAATGATGTTTGGAATTAGTTTGAATGATACGAATGAAAACGTAAAGAAATTACAGTTAGCGTTATTGGATAGAGGGATGTTAGTTGATGTTACGCAAGGGAATATCATTCGTTTACTTCCGCCATATATTATTACGAAAGAAGAGATTGATACATTTGTTAATGAGTTTATTTCCTGTATTCATAGATTGTCAGCTATAGCAAGTGTTTGATTTCTATGTATAATATTTTCACTACAATAAATTAATTGTTTGTGACGATTAGAATGTCAAAAGTAACTTGTTTTCAATTCACATAAAAGGAGATTAGGGGAGAAAATCATTGATTTATGTTCTCTCACGCACTATAAAATATAATAAATGTAAAGCTTGAAAAAGGCACTAATATAGTGTCTTTTCTTATTTTAAAGTACTTATTTCCTTAATCAAGGAAAGCATCTCATTGGACAAATAATTAATTATGTGAAACAATAATAACAGATAAGGAGACGTTGCTTTTCCTTAAGTGCTTCGTATTGAATTTATTCTAGTAAGAGAAGGTGTGCTTAAAGAAGATAAATTAAATAAGGAGCTGTTTTACTATATGCAACAAAATAATGATTTAAATTTTGAACCTCAAGACGTTAATATTGTCAATCCTAAACAGGCTAGGAAAGCAGTTGTTGCTACTGGCATTGGGAATGCAATGGAGTGGTTTGACTTTGGATTATACGCGTATTTAGCGGTAATTTTAAGTCAATTATTCTTCTCAGGTGTGGATAATAGTGGTTTGCAACTTGTGCTAACATTTGGTACATTTGCGGCGGCCTTTCTAGTTCGACCAATTGGAGGTATTTTCTTTGGGAGAATTGGTGATAAATATGGCCGAAAGATTGTTTTAAGTACAACTATTATTTTAATGGCACTATCTACATTATTCATCGCATTACTACCAACCTATGAACAAATTGGTGTATGGGCACCAATACTACTTTTAGTTGCTCGAATGATTCAAGGCTTCTCTACAGGCGGAGAATATTCAGGAGCAATGGTTTATATCGCAGAATCTTCTCCAGATAAAAAGCGTGGTATACTCGGTAGTGGTCTTGAAATAGGGACACTCTCAGGTTACATTGCTGCTTCGGTAATTGTTACCATTTTGACGTTATTATTAACAGATGAGCAAATGCTCAGCTGGGGATGGCGTATTCCTTTCTTAATCGCTGCACCAATCGGTTTGGTCGGCTTATATTTACGACGTCACTTAGATGAATCTCCAATCTTTGAAGAGATGGAAAAAGCGCAAGAGGAATCTGAAGACAATGAACAAATTCCGTTTAGTGATATATTAAAATATCACAAAAAAGACTTCTTATTAAGCACAGTAATTGTTGCCTTCTTTAATATTACAAACTATATGATCCTTTCATATATTCCTTCTTATCTAACACAAGTATTAAAAGTCAAAGAAACAACTGGCTTATTAATCATTTCAATTACGATGGCACTTATGATTCCACTGGCACTTTACTTCGGTAAATTAAGTGATAAAGTTGGTAATAAGCGTGTAGTACAAATCGGTTTAATTGGTTTAACATTATGCTCAATTCCAGCGTTTTTATTAATAGGGAATGGACATATTGCAGCCATATTTGCAGGTGTTTTCGTTTTAGGTTTCTTCCTAAGTGTTTATGAAGGAACATTACCATCGTTATTACCAGCACTCTTTTTCACCGATGTACGTTATCGTGCACTTTCAATCTCCTTTAATATATCTGTATCCATATTCGGTGGGACAACACCACTTGTATGTTCATACTTAGTTCATGCTACTGGTAACCCGCTCGCACCAGCATTTTATTTAACAGGTGTAAGTGTAATTGGATTAATTGTATTTAGTGTACTATTTGTCACAACATCAGGACGTGCATTAAAAGGATCTTATCCTACAGTAGAATCGAAAAAAGAAGCACACCTAATCGCTAAAGAAGATCCTGAAGAAACACTTTGGTGGCATGAAGAATCTTTAGAAATTGCAGAAGAGCGAAAAGCATAAATTGTGAAAAGCAACGTGGACTTTTACACAAAAAGACTCCTAGTTTAATAGGAGTCTTTTTGTATGTATCAAAACTTAAATTTATTCATTTTCTCTTCTTCTTCAAACTCTTCTGATACGCATAAAGCTTATGAACCTCTTCCTTGAATTCATGCAGAAGTACAGTGTTTTCACCATTTGAGTAACGTACTGCATTATACGCATCTATAATGATATGCCTCTGAATATTTACACCTTCTTCATCATTAATTCTCTCTAGCCAAGCTTCAACTGTTTCTCCTCGTTCACGGTTTAAAGGAGGGGATAACTTACTCTCAAGTTTGAAAATTTCTTTCCGAATTTCGTTATGTGGTGGTTTATTTCGCTTCATTCGTTTTTGGCTAATTCCTTCTTTATCAGTAATGATTGTAGATTCGAAGACTGGCATGTTTGCTAAGCTCAAATATTTTCGTTTTTTTACTATTTTCCAAACGACGTAAAAAGCGATGGTTGTACAAACTATTATTGTAATGCTATTTATGAGTATTGGGTCAAAGTCAGGAAGTTTTTTCCCATCTTCAATGTTAGGTTTTAATAGATGCCCTTTATTTGCCCAAACTCCTTCTGTATCTTTCATTTCAGCTGCTATTAGTAATGGATTTATAGCATAACCAAACCCTAAAGCAACTGCTTGTATGATGTAAGAAAAAATAAGCCGAATATAAGGGAATACCGGAATAAGTAAAGCACTAATTATTCCAATAGTAATGATAGAAGCGAAACGTAATAGTTGTTGTTTGCGATTGGCCCCAGTTAGCCAAAATGTAATCATAATGTGCAAAGCTAATAATAACAATTTCCATAATGGAGGAAATGGTGCATAAAATATAGCTGAAACGACAAACCATACAATGCCGCCTAACGATTTTTGAACTGGATATCCAGGTCCGACCGCGTGTACGATAAAGAAGAAAAGCGGTAACATAATTGTGCCAAAAAGAGAAAATGGTAGTGTTAAAGAACAACCGACTATTTGAGCAACTAACAGTATTACAAATCCTGTTGTTTTTTTCTTCATAAATTTATTAATAAGAAGTACTCCTGCATAACCGGTCGCTAAAAATATAGCAATACCAACTAATTCATCCCTTTCTGTTAATAACGAAAGGAGAAGGAGCAGAATAAAGTCATTAATGTGATAGAGCCAAGTTTTCAACTGGTTCCACCATCCCTTCGTTATTAATGAGAAACGTAGGCTGCGATAGAAGAGGGATCTCATTCTTCTGCAAGCCAATGTAAATCAATGTAGATGATCGCGCTCTTTTTCTAGTGACATAATTAAGGAATCCTTGTTTCGGAAGTAACGTACTATCATCTGAAATACGTGCTAATTCCTCTAACGTCTTTGCGTAATGCGTTTGTCCGTCGTTTAAAGGTAAGTGCAATGGGCCACCTTCTGCTAAAATACTAATAAATAATTCAAATGGAATTTGATGCTTCGTTGCGAATTGACAAATGTACGTTGTAAATGAAATAAGGTCTTCTACATTCTCTTTCCAACCAAACCCACGATCAGCAGCTAAAGAAAGACAAATCGTCCAACTATAATTTTTTACAGGTTCATATTGCTTCGCCTGTAACGCCTGCATTTTAGCAGATGCTTTCCAATGAATAGAGCGAAAAGACTCACGTTCATATCGTTTAACACCGATAATAGATGTTTCATCATTGTAAAAAGAAAAATTCGTTCGATAAGAACCATTTAATAGTTGCTGAAGTTCTTGTAAACCCGCTACTTCTTTAGGAGAAGGGTATACTATAATTTCAGTTTTTAACTTATCGAAAACAGGTAAATGTACAGTTAATAAATGAAAAGGGTCTTTTAATACACATTCGAACTGTTCAATTTGAAACACACCACGTTCCGTTGCAGTTAATGTTAAATCCCATTTTTGTGCTGAATGAGCAGGTTGTGAAAATGGGAAAGAGAATAACGTTTTTGATATTTGTTCAATTCCTTGATCTTTATGCGGTATAAGGGACGAATTTAAATGAAAATAACAAACGCCGTTAACAAGTGGTATATTTGCCCCATTTTTTAAATGGATATAAAACTGTCCAGACTCATCAGGGAAAAGCCGAGTAGTTTGCTTCTCATTTATAACTTGAAATTTTTTCTCTATGTAAGCGACATATTTATAAATAAAAATCGCAAATAAATAGTAGAAGAAAAAGAGAAACATAATAATTCGTTGCGGCAGAAAAAACGTAAATAGTATAGCGCCTGGCACAGTTAATTGAATAATATGGAGTTGAAAAAATAAAGGTACAGTTACAACGCGCTGTCCATTCATGCTTGCTCAATCTCCACAGGTACGTCAACTTCTTTTAAAATCCTTTGCATGATTTCATTTTTTGTTGTACGTAAAGCTCCTTCCATTGACAAGACGATACGATGATTCCAAACGGAAGGAACTAAAAATTGTATATCTTCAGGTATGCAATATTCTCTACCGCGTAAAAAGGCTAGTGCTTGAACTGCGCGTACTAAAGCTAATGTGGCACGCGGACTTACACCGTTAGCGATGTAATCGTGATTTCGGGTCGCATGAGCAAGTTTAATAATGTAGTGTTCTAACGGTTCTGATACAAACACTTCTTTCACCTGTTGCTGTGCTTTTAAAATATCTTCTAAAGAAATGATAGATGTAACGCTTTCTAACGGTGTGTTATTGCGAAAACGGCGCATCATTTTTAACTCATCTTCAGGAGCCGGATAACCAATAGAAATCGTCATTAAAAAGCGATCAAGCTGCGCATCTGGAAGAGGGAAAGTTCCTTGTGATTCAATCGGATTTTGCGTCGCAATAACAAAGAACGGTTTCGGAAGAGGAGTAGACTGCTTTTCTAGAGTTACTTGTCGTTCTTCCATCGCTTCTAACAAACTAGACTGAGTTCTCGGCATCGCGCGGTTAATTTCATCCGCAAGTAATATGTTTGTCACGACTGGTCCGAGTCTTAACTCGAATTCACTCGTTTTCGGATTGAAATACTCAATACCAGTTACATCACTCGGTAGTACATCAGGTGTAAATTGAACACGAGAAAAACTACCACCAATGCTTTTTGAAATTGTTTTAGCTAGTAATGTTTTCCCGGTGCCAGGTACATCTTCAAGTAGTACGTGTCCGTCAGCAAGCAGTGAAACGATGAGTAAATCAATAACATTCTCCTTACCGACAAAAACAGATCCTATATTTTCTTTTAATTTATTTATCACATGTATCATTCCTTTCAAAATAAAAGCGGATATTTCTATATTTTAACAAATCATTCAGAAAATTGGTATTATTTTTTAATTCAAAGAAATAGATATTAAAAGAAGATGATTCCGTATGTGTAGTAGACGGAATCATCTTCTTTCATTATTATCTAAATTCATTTTGTTCACTCTTTTTTATATAATAAAAAACATATAATTAAGGCGTAGAACTAAGAGCGAAGTAATCCTAACAAAATCATAAATGACAACGAAGCTGTTAAGTAACAAAAAAGTAGTCATTTGAAATATAATAAGGCGCCAGCCATGCTATTTAATAATCGGACCAAATTGTTGAGTAACGTTTTTGATAATGTTTTAGATTTATGTTAGTAACATCATGGAAGTTGTTAAGGTTTTCACTTAAAGAAAATATAAGGTGAGTAGGATTTGTTTCTAAACCAATTTACATTTGTTTGGGAATTTAAATGAAAATAGAACCATATAAAATTATGAAGGGAGGAGAGTCATAAAATGCAGAGTATGAACAATTATTTTCGGGCGCGTGCGAGTATGGTGTACATGATGACTAATAATGAAGTGATGAATTCCATTATTGCTTTTCACATGGACACGAATGGAATGCTCACCTTTGTGGGTTCTTATCCAACATACGGAAGAGGTACTGGTATAAAGGAGGTTTCTACAGAAACGGCAAATGATGGTATAGATCCCCTAGCATCACAAGGTTCTCTGACTTTGTCCCGTGATGGTCGTTTCCTATTTGCAGTTAACGCAGGCAGTCATAGTATCAGTAGTTTTATCATAGCAGATAACGGGGTACCGGTTTTCGTGGATGTAAAACCATCAGGAGGTGCTCAACCGAATAGCATTGGTGTGTATGGTAATCTTCTCTATGTCTCCAATGTAGGTTATGCTGCAAACAATTTTGCATCAAATATTACTGGTTTTCACATAGATGATAAAGGAAATCTTACTCCTATTCCAGGATCTACTCATGCTCTCAGTACCTTCAATGCGCAGCCGGCACAGGTTCTCTTCACTCCGGATGGTAGTAAAATCGTTGTTTCCGAGCTTACATCAAACCATCTCAGTGTATTCCATGTAAATAAAAATGGTACGGTTACAGGACCAATTGTTAATAATTCTTACGGTAAAGGCCCATTGGGAGCTTATTTTCTATCGTCTGGAATTCTCTTAGTTACAGAAGCAGTTTCAAATGCACTGTCATCTTATTCATTGAGTAACGACGGTACCCTTCATGTAATCAGCGGCTCTGTACCAAACGGATATAAAACTGCTTGTTGGGTTATAACAACGAAAGATGAACGTTTTGCCTACACTACCAACACTTTAAGTGGCACCATTTCCACCTACCAAATTGCCCCGAATGGAGCACTGTCGGTAGTAAGGCATATTACTAGTACACCGCCGGGTACAGCACCAGGTCTTCCGATGGATGTTGGAGTGAGTAAAGATGGACGGCATTTTTACACCCTTAATGGAAATCAGGCTACAGTGTCAGTATTTAATATTCAAAGTGATGGTAGTCTAGTAAGGTTGCAGGTTGTTGCTTCATCCAATGTGCCTTACTTTGGGTCGCAAGGCTTAGCTGTTCTTTAATTCTATTGGGTACAATATGACGGTGTATGAATAGTAGACATGTAGATGAATTATGAACCTTTGACTAAAAATCAAATGTTTACCTTACTTACGTAAAACGGAAAAACCCCCTATAGAAAATTGATAGGGGGTAGGGAAAATGTTTAAGAGAAAGACTGATTTTGAGCCGGCTTAATAAATTGTTCAGGATTTTCAACAAGCCCGCACACAGCACATTGGACGCGGTAAGTTGGTCCTTGATAAGCCATATGAAAGGCATTCATCGTTTCATTTGTGTATTCTTCTTCTACTTGACCAGTTTGCGGATTTAATTTTACTGGTTTTACTTGTTGCTCAAGAATATTAAAGCGAGTTCGGTTCGTTTTACAGCTTGGACATAGCATTGGTTCCATATGTATACACCTCCATTTGTAGCATTTCTTAAATGGTATGAATTTATGCACATAGTTTTATGGCCATGTAGAAAAAAACTTTCTCAACATAAATAGGTATATATTATATTTAAAATTCAGAAAAAATAAAATATAATATATGTAAGAACTGGTTATGTCCAAACCAAATCTCCTGTTTTATGCCAATAAGCTGGGGGCCGAGAAATCGGCCTCATTTTTTTGCGTTCGACTCTATAAAGAACAAGGTTATTTTGTAACATTTGTCGAATTTTTAGAGGTGAATGTAAAAGGGGGATTACTATGAATTTAAAGATGAAATACATAATTTTATATGTAGAAAAATTTGAGGAATGTTTAAGATTTTATAAAGATGTTTTACATTTACCAATAAGAGCAGAACACGGTACATATATTGAATTTGAGACTGGATCTACAATTTTAGCGATGAATACACGAGAGGATGTTAAGGAGTTAACAGGACTACCTCTTACAGAAGGTGTGCTACAATCTTCTCATTTTGAGTTAGGGTTTGTTGTAGAGGATGTAAAGGAAACGATTGAGAAGTTAAAAGAACAAGGGGTAAAAGTTTTAGTTGAGCCAATTGTAAAACCGTGGGGACAAACAATAGCTTACATAGCCGATCCAGATGGTAATTATATTGAAATTTGTAGTTCATTAGAATAGAAGGAGAAAAAGAGGATGGAGTTTCCAAAATTAGAAACAGAGCGTTTACTATTAAGAGAACTTACACTGTTAGATGCAGAAACAATGTTCCATTATTTTTCAAAAGAATCCGTTATTCGTTATTTCGGAATGGACTCTTTTGAAAATATTGAGCAAGCGAAAACGACAATTCAAACGTTTAGAAAGCGTTATGAAGAAGGAAGTGTATTTCGCTGGGGAATAGAGAAGAAAGGCACGGATCAGTTAATTGGTACGTGTGGGTTTCATTTAATTAACAATCATCATAACCGAGCTGAAATTGGTTATGAGCTAGATGATACATATTGGGGGCAAGGATACGCAACAGAAGCACTACAAGCAATGTTAGCTTACGGGTTTGAAAAGTTGAACTTCATAAGAATTGCCGCTGTCGTATATATAGAAAATGAAGCTTCCCGTAATTTATTAAAAAAAGCAGGGTTTCAAGAGGAAGGATTACTTCGAAAATATATGATTCAAAATGATGTTGCTCATGACACGGTCGTTTATTCACTATTAAAAGAAGATTGGCAAAAGTGATGAGCACAAGTGAAATAATGAAAGTTATTAAGAAACATAAAGATGAGCGATTTATTTTAGGTATAGATGGTCTAAGTCGTTCGGGTAAAACAACATTGGTTAAAGAATTGGAAGAAGATATGAAGCAAAGTGGAATCCCGTTTCATATCTTCCATATTGATGATCACATAACCGAGCGTAACAAGCGATATAATACTGGATTTGCAGAGTGGTATGAGTACTACAACCTTCAATGGGATATAGAGTGGTTGCAGCAAAACTTTTTTTGGAAGTTACAAAGCAATATACAAATAGAGTTGCCTTTCTATCATGATGAAACAGACTCATGTGAAATGAAAGAAATACAGCTTCCTTTAGTAGGTGTAATAATTGTTGAAGGTGTTTTTCTTCAGCGAAAAGAATGGAGAGAGTTCTTTCATTATATGGTGTATTTGGATTGTTCAAGAGAGACAAGGTTTCTTCGCGAGAGTGAGGAAACGCAGCAGAACCTTTCAAAGTTTCAAAATAGGTATTGGAAAGCTGAAGATTATTATATGGAAATGGAATTACCGAGGAAGAGGGCGGATTTAGTAATACGCCATATGTAACAATGTAAGTAAGTACAAAATAGAAGGTGTATAAAATGAATATATTATGGGATTTTGACGGGACGTTATTTGATACATATCCTGCATATACAATGATGCTTTCTGAAATATTAGGTGATGCAGTAGATAAACAAGAAATATACAAAAACTTAAAAATATCATATTCCCACGCAATTCAGTATTACAATATTTCATATGATCAGGAACAAAAGATTAAGATTTTGAAGAAAAAATTTACTCCAAAAGATATGAAACCTTTTGCAGGTGTTGAAGAGGTTTTGAAATTTGCGGATAAAAATGTAATTATGACCCATAAACATAGGGCGGGAGTTATGGAGATTTTACAGTATTACGGCTTGGACAAATACTTCGCTGATATGGTTACAATTGACGATGGTTTTCCGCGAAAACCGAGCTCTTTAGCTTATGATCATTTACATAAAAAGCACAATATTGATCTAGCAATTGGAGATAGAGAGTTAGATCTATTACCTGCAAAGGAATTAGGCATTTCAACATGTATGTTTCAAGGTAAATGTGATGTAGCGGACTATTCTTTATCTCATTACTCTGAGTTTTTTAAGGTAGTTATTGATAGGGAGTTTTCATAAAAGAGTATGTGTTTGTTACAGACTGTATCTTTAGTTTAAAAGGTACAGTCTGTATGTTTTAGAGTTATTACTTTTTTATGAGATGATTATTTAAATTCTATACACTTCAATACGTTCTTTCCCCCATGTATCATGCAAGTTATTAATATGTACTAATTGCCACGGATTAAAGAATGATTGTCCATCTTTATTAAAGAAATAGCCATCACCTACATAATAAGAAGCATGTATTATATTGTTTCCTTCATTTCTCCATACAAGGATATCTTTAGGTTGTAAAAAGTCTAATGAAATTGATTTTAACCTATAATTTTTTACGTCTAAACCTTTTAGAAAACTATAATCATGGACCCATTTTGTAATAATCCATTGTACTTCGGAATGTTCGCTACGTATACTCGCTAAAGTTGATGCAAAACAGTTTGGTCCATTTGTAGTTGTAAAAGTATTAAAATATGGAGCGATATGTGGGAACTGTTCTTTAAATGTTTTAATTTGATTTTCATTTAATGAATTTTGATAAACAAATTGTCTCGCTAATAGAAGTAGAAATTTATATTTAAATTCTTTATGTAAGTTATCCCATAGCGTTTTTTGCATACTGATATATTGCTTCGAATTGTGTTCAAATGAATAAAGAGATAAATATTGTATTATAGAATTTCTTATTGAAACAAAATGGATATCTTGTAGTACAAGTTCAATAAAATCCCATTCATAAATTGAACCGCTATTAACTTCAAGTTGAGTTTGAAATATAATTTGGCGTGTCGCATTGTCTAATTGTGTAATCACATTAGGATTTGCTACACAAATTAAATTAACGTCTTTATGGATATTCCATATTTGATAGCTATTTCTATTATCAATATTGTTAAAAATAGAATGATTGAAAAACTCCTGCTTAGTCATAAATAAGGTATTAGTAGTAAAATGCTTTACTATACATTCATTTTTAGCAGGAAAAAAGAATAAATCATATTCAGGTAGGAATTGTTCTATCCATTTATTTAGTATATCTGTTTCTATATGTATACTAGTCATTAAAATCACCTCTAGTTTGTATTCTATAATGGTAGTTTAAATGCCTTTTCAGTTTGAGGGAAAAAGGATATTAACTATCATTATATTTGAAAATATAGGGAATATTATTCATTATTTGTAAGGGATCATGATATTCTAATGGTAGATTTCTATAAAGTGAGTGATCATATGAGTATTTTCATTTTAGAAGATGATATCATACAAGCGCAGCAAATGAAGCGGTTAGTTGAGGAGATTTGCGAAAAATATATGTTAGCTTTTGATTTTATTGAGGTAACTAGCAAAAGTGAAAACATTATTAATAACATTTCAAGGGCGACTTATGTCCCAATTTATTTTTTGGATATAGAGATAAAAAGAGAAGAGCGTAAAGGTTTACAAGTGGCACAAGAAATAAGAAAGTATGATACGCAAGGGATTATTGTGTTTGTAACGACGCATTCTGAATTTGCACCTATTTCATATCAATATATGGTATCAGCATTAACTTTTATTGATAAAGGATTGCCATATGAAGAGCGATACAAAGTTTTTGAACAATGTTTGCTTCAATATGAGGCGCGCAATAAGGCTGCTATTCCCAATGACGATTTTATCGTTGAAAATAATAATGCGACTGTGCGAGTACCATTTCAAGAAATCGAATATATTATGACCGATGAACCACATCGTTTAGCATTAGTGACGTTAGATCGTATCGTTTATTTTTACGGGACATTAAAGGAGATTGAAATAATAGATGAACGTTTATTTCGTTGTCATCAATCATATATCGTAAATACGAAGCAAATGTCTTCTTACGATGCGAAGCAAAAAATGATGATTTTAAAAAGCGGGAAGCGTATTCCAGTATCACGTCGTTTAGTGAGTAAAGTACGTAAAATGTTAAAGGGTGAGATGTAATGTATATTTATGATTTATTTGCACTGCTACTTACTAGTATGAGTCATACATTCTTATACATTCAATTAATCCGATACAACAGATTATCATATAGAATGTTAGCAGTTTTAAGTGCTGTATTTATTATTTTGCTTGCAATTGTCGTAACAGTAACGAGATATCCAGAGTTAAATAGTACAATTGTGTTATTTCTAATAAGTTTAGGGTTAATGCAAAATGAATTGAAATTTAAGCATAATTTATATTTTGCACTAGTTAGTATGGTTGTTATTACATTGGTGAAAATGTTGTGTTTAGAATTAGGTATGAAGTTATTTATGTTAACACCATTTAATTTATATTTATGGACAGGGAGTATCATACATCTTTGCGTGTCGTTAGTTATTTTTGTCGGTATTATAGTAGCCCGTAAACAAATTCAAAAGATTGCGCAGTATATTGTAGGAAGTCCGCTTTATTATATTAGTTACGCTTTGCTAATTATAGGGTTTATGATTGAATTAATTTTGACGAGTCCATCCAATGATTTTTTAGCAAATTTAAATCAACAATATGGTGAATTGAGTTTCATTTCAGCAATTATATTGTTCTTAGTATTACTACTTATTGTATTACTGAGTTCGCATTTAGCGAAAGAAAAATTGGTAGAAGAACATGAAAAAAGGTTAGATAAAGAGTTACTCGAATATGTGGAGAAGTTAGAATCAATGCATGATGAACTGGCTAGTTTTCGCCATGATTATATAAATGTGTTACTTGCGTTAGAAGAGGGTATACGCACAAAAAATGTGAACGAAATCGAGCAAGTGTATTATGACGTTATTACTCCGACTTTAAAATTAATAAATGATCATGAACTTGATATTGCGAAATTATCTCGTATTCATATTCCAGAAGTAAAAAGTGTATTAAGAGCGAAAGTTGGTACTGCCCAGCAACAACAAATAAAAGTAATGCTTGATATTCCGGGGGAAATTGAAACGGTTTCGATGTCTATCGTTTCATTTATTCGTATCATTTCAGTTTTATTAGACAATGCAATTGAAGAAGCGGTACATAGTGAGGAAAGGGTACTGCAAATTGCCTTTTTTGAAATGGATGCTGAGCAATATTTTGTTGTACGTAATAGCTCCCATTATAATGAGATTGATTTACAAAAAATTTATGAGAAAAACTATTCGAGTAAAGAAGGGGACAGAGGATATGGGTTATTCTCATTAAAACGTATTATAAATAAAACGAATAATGCAACGTTAGAAACAACGTATACGAGTCCTTATTTCACGCAAACTTTCATACAAAAAAAGATAACCATTTATGATGGAAATCAAACCGAATAAGAAATAACTACATACTTTCTTCACTCGTTTTTATACACTTCAAGTAAGAGGTGAAACGAGATGAATGGTCTTATTTTTACAGCGTTTATAAGTATCGGATTACCGCTTGTTGCACTTTTATATGCTTTTTGGAAGAAACGCTATATCCCGTATATGTTCGGAGTATTGGCTTTTGTTGTATCACAAGTTTTAATCCGAATACCATTACTGAATTATTTAAATGGAAATAGCACAGGTTTTCAAATGTTTAGTGTTATGCAGCCTATATTATTTGTTATTGTGCTTAGTTTATCAGCTGGTATTTTTGAAGAGACAGCTCGTTTTATCGCAATGCGTTATTTTATGAAACAACGAGATTGGCAGTCTGGTTTTTTATTCGGAGCAGGGCACGGCGGTATTGAGGCGGTGTTGATAGTTGGTATCCCGGTAATATCTCTATTATTGTCACAAACAGTCATTCAAAATGGTGACAGTTATTATATCGGTGGTATTGAGCGCATTTTTGCGATGGTATTACATGTTGGGCTTTCCTTCATTGTATTGCAAGCTGTTGTCCAAAAGAAATTTCGTTATGTTGTATATGCAATTTTCATCCATGGGACTGTAAATGCATTAGCTAGCATTATACCGCTATATGTATCAGGGAAAAGGGGGATAATTGCTGCAGAAGTTTCAATAGCAATTTGTGCTTTACTTGTATTTAGTTATAGTTTTCTTTTAAAAAGAAAGGGTGTATTAAAATGAAGAGAATGTTACTCATTATTATAAGTGCTATCGCGGCCTTCGCACTTGCAGCATGTACGGGTAATAAAGTAGATGAAAGCACTTCAAAAAAATTCATTCCGAAAGCGGAAGAAATTGTAACGTTATTAAATGAAGCTAAGTATAAAGAAGTACATGAAAAATTTGATAGCAAGATGAAAACAACATTATCAGAGAAGAAAATGAAAGATCTTACTCCTGTAATTGAAAAAGCTGGTACATTCGAAAAGATCGAAAAAAAGTCGATTGAAGAAAAAGATGGTTTATATACTGTTGTTCTTGTAGCGAAATATAGTAAAGAACAACGTACCTTCATCGTAACTTATAATGATAAAGAAGAAATAGCAGGGTTGTATATTAAGTAGTAGGTGAATGACAGATAAAGTGATCGTACTTACTTTATCTGTTTTTTTGTTTTTACCAATTTTTAGTTGTTCGTACTAATATTAACTCATATGTATAAAGGAGGGGGGATTACGTTGAATACCGAAATAGTTCCCAAAAAGAAGTACAGTATAATAAGCTATATATCTTTACTCATCGGCATTATGTGTGTTTTATTCGTTTTTATAACTCCAACGAGAATAGCGAATGCCGGAAATATAGTTGGAGATTATATAACGATTGCTCTTACAGGTGCAGGTATTATACTTTCAACAATTGGAATTACGAAGAAAACGGAGAAAAAGGTAATTCCTATAATTTCTTTAATACTGTCCTCATCATTTATTATATTTTGGATAATCGCAATTATTTTAGTATTGACTGGTCAAGTTAGCTTTGCACCGTAATGAGCAATAAAAAGAGTCCTTCATTATATAGAAGGACTCTTTTTATTCGGTATCTTCAGGTTGATATTCTAAAATATCTCCAGGTTGGCATTCTAATGCTTTACAAATAGCATCTAAAGTTGAAATTCTAATTGCTTTTGCTTTTCCATTTTTTAGTATAGAAAGGTTAGCCATTGTAATTCCAACCTTCTCTGAAAGTTCAGTTACGCTCATTTTTCTTTTCGCCAGCATTACATCAATATTTACTATAATTGCCATGTTATTCACCTCAGACCGTTAAATCATTTTCTGATTTTATATCTATAGCATCTTTTAATAGCCTTTGGAGAACGGCAGCAAAGACTGCGATAACCATTGAAGCAAAGATTAGGAGCATTCCAAGTATAATAATACTCGGTGCGTCAGCTCTCTCCGCCACGAGATAGAAGAGTGGCATGCCTACCACATATAAAATACTGATTGTTACTGCGCAGTATTTTATCTTCTTTAAAGCTCTAACAGATAATTTCGAGAAAGCGTTATTTTTGTCAATGAAGCTTACAAGTTTAAAAGCTTGATACAGAGCTAAATAAAAAGGTATCACCGTTGCATACAGATTGATTAAAACAAGATATTTTATAGATGCAATATCGGGATACAATTCCGCTGCATAATTCCCTATTTTAGGAACTAAAAATATACATAAAGCAAGAACAGGGATTCCGATAAGAATAATAGCGGTCTTTAAAAAGAGTGTTGATCCTTGTTTCATATAAAGCACCTCATTTAAATATTATCTATTTAATCTAACATGATATTTATCGTTTAACAATAAATCTTTATTTATTTTAATCGTGTTTATATTGTTAAGCAAATTTGAATTTAAATGAAGATAATCGTTCCCTCTTTCTGTAAATGATGTTATGTTAAAAGTAATAATCAATCCTTTCTTATAATAAGAGTTTTTAGAAAATCTATATTTTGCGTAATTTGAAGAGGTGTTAATGAAATGAAATCGTATACACAATTTGAACGAAGAAAATACATACTAGATGAGTTAGAAAAGTATAACCGAGTTATGGTAAATGATTTAGCGAAAGTATTAAATGTTACAACGGAAACGATACGAAGAGATTTAGATATGATGCATAAGGAAGGGACGCTTACTAAAATACATGGTGGTGCACTTAAGAAAAAAGATCAAACACTAGAATTTCATTTTAATAAACGTCGATCTGAGAATATTGAAGAAAAACGAAAAATTGCAATGGAAGCAAGTAAACTCGTAGAAGATAATGATATTATCGCAATTGAAATTGGGACAACTACAATGCAAATTTTAGATTACATACACGATAAAAAGAATTTGACGATTTTAACAAACTCCATACCAGCTGTAAATAAAATTATTGAGCTTAAAGAACAATATGATTCCTTTGATTGTAGGTTAATAGTTATTGGTGGAATATTGAATTCAAATTCATTAGCACTATCTGGTGAAATGACGTTAAACTATCTTGATCATTTCACTGTTAATAAATTATTTGCTTCGTGTGATGGAATTTCATTAGAAAAAGAACTGACATGTTCGTATATTGAAGATGCACAAATATATAAGCAGTTAAAGGACAATGCAAAACAAGTTGTCATGATGGCTGATGAGTCAAAGTTTAATTTAACAAAGTTTTATAAAAGTGGGAATTTTAGCGATATAGATGCATTATATACAAATGCTAAGCTTGATGAAGCGTGGCAAAATGTGTTAACAAGTAATGGGGTTGAAGTAATAACAGTATAGTAAAACAAGAAGAAGACTATTTCTTAGTAAGTTGAGAAATAGTCTTCTTTTTGTTTATATGTTGTTTTATTTTGTTTATATGTTGTTTTTACAATTAGTTAACAAATTAACAACATTGTGTTAATAATGAACTCGTACAATATGAATTAGGAGGTGGCAAGAATGCAAATAAAACTATCAAAAGCTGTGTTCTTTTTAATACCAGTTGGAATACCTCTAATATTGTTTTGGATTATTCCGAATTTCATTAGTTTAGGTATTAGTTTTACTGATTGGGATTTTATGACGAATGATTTTAACTTTGTTGGATTAGAAAACTATTTCAATTTGTTTACACAAGATTCTTTTATGCAAGCATTGTTAAATACGTTTTATTTCGGAATTGGAACAGTCATTCCGACAATTGCATTAGGTTTAGGGTTCGCATTATTCTTCCGAAAAAAATTTAAAGGTTCTGCATTGTACCAATTAATGATTTTTTCACCTTGGGTAACGCCAACGATAGCTGTATCCATTGTGTGGTCACTCTTATATGAACCTCAATTTGGAGTTATTAATAAAGTTCTAAACTTCTTCGGGATACCAGGTTTGGACTGGCTTCAAAGTAGTAAAACAGCGATGTTAGCAGTCATTATTGTGACAGTTTGGAAATTAGTTGGATGGACGATGATTTTCTATATCGGTGCATTAGAAAAAGTTCCGGATAGTTTATATGAAGCAGCTAGTATTGATGGAGCGAATTCGTGGCAGAAATTCCGATATGTAACACTGCCAATGGTTTCATCAACAACTTTCTTCTTAGTTGTTGTCAATACAATTTCTGCGGTGCAAGCTTACGACCAAATTAAAATTTTAACGCAAGGTGGACCTAGTGGTTCGACGCGTACGTTACTATATTTATTCTTCCAACAAGGGTTTGAACAGTTTGATATGGGATCTGCAACAGCAATCGCATTTATCATACTAATCATTACAATTCTACTATCTGTTATAAACAAAATAATAGGTGACAAGTGGGTGAACTATTAAGGTGAATAATATGAAAAAAGGTCCATTAATCGTAAAGCATCTCTTTCTAGCGTTATCAAGTATCCTATTTATTTTTCCGTTCATATGGATGGTACTTGGTTCGTTTAAAACATCTAGTGAAGTATTACAAGGAGGCTTTTGGCCTAAAGAATTTCATTTGGAAAATTATCGTCAAGTATTAGATATCCTTCCATTTAACACGTATTTATTTAATAGTTTCTATACTTCTTTCCTTATTACTATATATGTACTTGTTTCGTCAGCGCTTTTTGCTTATATGTTGGCATTTTACAAGTTTAAAGGTAAAAATATTACGTTTAGTGTTGTGATGGCAACTTATATGATCCCTGGAGCTGTATCATATGTTCCTGTATATGTAATGTTAGGGAAGTTTGGTCTACTTGATTCACATTTTGGATACATGATTTCTATGGCTGTTAGCGTATTCGGTATTTTCTATTTAAAACAATCCTTCCATAAAGTTGGTTTTGAAATTGTAGAAGCAGCCAAAATTGATGGAGCAAGTGACTGGCGTATTCTTTGGAAGATTATTTTTCCAATGACACGATCATCATTTGTAACACTAGGATTGGTCACATTTATTGGTAATTATAATAATTACATTTGGCCAGCTCTTATTTTGAAAGATAATACGCAAAAGTTAATCACGAATGGAATTGCTGATTATTTCATTAATAGTTCTTTAGGACGAGATTGGTCACACATTATGGTTGCAAGTACAATCGCAACGGTGCCGCTCTTACTCGTATTTTTAATTCTACAAAAATGGTTCTTATCTGGTGTTACAGATTCAGGAATAAAGGGGTAATTAAATAGTAAAGGAGATATGTGGGATGAAAAAAATATTCATGCTTCTAACAGTTTTAACATTGTTTGTTAGTGCACTTGCGGGTTGTTCAGGCGGAAAAGGAAGTACTGTTAAAGCGAGTAAAGAAGGCGAGAAGGTTGTTGTTCCATTTATTAATGGAGTAGGTGGTTCCCTTGCAGATCGTGTAGACAAAATCGTGGAAGAATACAATAAAAGTCAGGACAAATATGTAGTGAAAACGACGAAGGCGGGCAACTACGATGAGTCTTATCAAAAGCTACAAAGTGGATTTGCAGCGAATAACCAAGAAGCAATTGCATTACTAGGTTCAGACGTCATTCAAGAGTATGTTAAAAAACAGTTAATTGTGCCTATAGATGAATATGTTAAAAATGATAATAATTTCAAAAAAGAAGATTACGGAAAAGGTTTTATGGAGCAAGCAACGATTGACGGGGAATTATATGGGATTCCGTTTTACGGTACAACACAAATCTTTTATTACAATAAAAAAGCGTTAGCGGAGAATGGATTTACAAAAGAGGATTTAAAGACGTGGGAAGGTGTTGAAAAGGTAGCAAAAACAGTCGCAAAACGTGGTGAGAATGGAAATGTTACGTATGCTGGCTGGATGCCAATGTGGGGGACGTCAAACTTAATTGATGCGGTCCGCAGCGCTGGCGGCAGCGTATTAAGTGAAGATGGTAAAAAAGTATTAATTAACGATGATACTTGGGTTACGGTATGGGAGAAATTCCGTACATGGCTTCATGAAGATAAAATTATGAAAATACATTCAGGTGGTACTGGATGGGAATATTGGGATAAAACAGTAATCGATTTAGTAGAAGGTAGAACGCTAGGGTTTACAGGATCATCTGGTGACCAAGGATTTGTTTTTAAATCATTAGGTAAAGGAATGACGGAAGAAGAACGCTTAAACACATTTGAAGCATTACCACAACCAGCTTGGGGTAATCATAAACCAGCACCAAAATTAGAAACATATTTATTCACATTAACGAGAAATATTGACCCAGAAGTAGCAAAAGGTGCATATGACTTTATGAAATTTGCGACAAGTACCGAGAAAACGGCTGAATGGTCAATGGCAACTGGCTATATCCCTGTTCGTAACAATGTAACAGAGTATGGTCCATATGCTGAATTTGTTAAAAAACAACCACAAGCATTAGTTCCGTTGGAACAAGCTAATAATTACGGAGTGGGACCATTTGTAGATCCAACGGGCGGGAAAATTAATGATGCCTTAAATGTAGCTAAAGATAAAGTAGAGATTGAAGGAGTTCCAGCAAAAAAAGCATTAGATGAAGCAGCTAAAGTTGCACAAGAAGAGTTAGATAAAGTTCTGAAAAAGAAGAAATAAACCTGTTTTGTATGACTAACGTGAGGTGCTTTTGAACGAAAGAAGTGCCTCTAACATTCTTTTATAAAAATATAAAAAAGGTGTGAGAACTATGGCTGAAATGAAAAGTACGATAACACTTTCTCCATTCGTAAAAAATAAACATTGTTTCCAAATGGATGAAACTGATATTACAAACTTTACATTAACAATTGATCAAGGGGATAGCCGGAAAATTCCTCTTTTACTAATCTTGAGAGATCCTAACGGTTATGTACGTATACAATATCAAACTCCAATTGTAAATGAAAAACTAGTCGTTTCGAAAGATTCAAAGTTTTGTTCCGCTGGTTGTATTGGAGGAGAAATACAGTCAGGTAATTGGGAATTAGAAGTCGTGTATATACCACATTGTGCAAAGAAAGTAGTAAAGTTTACCGGAGAAAAAGTTGACTATACAGTAAATATAGTAGTGAATGATCAGTTGGAACGAAAGTATAATAGAGAGCATTTTTGCAAGGGAAATGTTTTTATCGATGAAGATCGTTTTAATAAGGTAGTAAATGAAGAACATCGCTGGTACAAAGGGGATTTTCATGAACATACGGATTTAACAGATGGTGAGATAGATGATGAACTTGGAATGAAAGTATGTGAAAAACAAGAATTAGATTTTTTATATGCGACGGAGCACAATATTGTTATGCCATCTTATGAAAAAGGAAACACATTAATTATACCATCTATGGAACTTACAACTCCTTACGGTCA
Organism: Bacillus paramycoides; assembly: GCF_001884235.1. Taxonomy (GTDB): domain Bacteria; phylum Bacillota; class Bacilli; order Bacillales; family Bacillaceae_G; genus Bacillus_A; species Bacillus_A paramycoides. Next base: position 111,285 of record NZ_MAOI01000079.1, read on the forward strand.
TTACAACATATTCGGTATGAAGGAATACGTGGATTTTACAGAGTATGTAGACGAATCGTATAGCGCCGAAAAAATGAATGCACTATTTTCATTCATGAAAGAAAGAGGCTACTTAATGAGTGTGAACCATCCATTTATGAAGCCTTGGGCGAACCAAGTGAATATTAATTTAGAAAATGTTCATACGATGGAAATTATGTGTGATCCAACGTATAAAAAGAGTAAGTCGTCTACTTTAGAAGCTTTGCGTTGTTTCGATCAAATGTGGTCAAATGGTCTTAAAATCTGGGGGATAGGAGGAAGTGATTCTCATTTACATCCGTCTAAAACATTCCCAGGATCAAAAGATCCATCGATTTACGGTGATCCAGGAACATTTGTATTATGTAACGGTTTATCTATTAAAAACTTAAAAGAGGCGATCAAAAACGGGAAAATTTATTTCTCTCGATTTAGAAAACTAGCGATAGATATTCAAAACGAAGGTGAAACAATCTATGTCGGTGATGAGGCTAAAGGAAATATTATGTACAACATTCGTACAGATAAACCGTGTGAATGGAGACTACTTATAAATGGACAAATGATTGAAAAAGAATATGGTAGCGACGTAACCTTTGCATTCTCTTTAAATGAAGGGGCATATGCTAGAGTTGAGGGATGGGAAGAGGATGAATTAGTAGCGTTTATTAATCCTATTCATAATAAAGTTCAGTATAAAAATATGAAAACATGGAATGAAGTTTTAGGGGGAATAAAAGGTGAATAAAGCAATTATTTTTGATAAAGATGGAACATTAATACAATTAGATTCAGTTTGGTACAAAATTGTGCATCGTGTGTTAGATGATATATTTCAAATGTATCCAAATGAAAAGAGTAAACGAGATGACTACTTAACGATTATTGGTATGAATGATAACGATTTTGAGAGTACGAGTTTACTAGCTTGTCGCACAAATTACTTTATTGCGGCTGCTTGGTTTTCGTTGTTAGAAAATCAACATGTGAATGAAGAGAAGTTTATTCATGATGTATGTCTTTTATTCAAAAAATACTCTACTGCAGATGACTTAGTATTTACAGAAGTGGAAGGTGCAAAGGAAACGTTACGATATTTAAAAGACAATGAATATATTATTGGGGTTGTTACGGCAGACGATGTTGATGCAGCTATACATTCTTTGAAAATGACAGAGTTATATGATTATGTAGATTTTTTAGGTGCAGATGATGGTGTGAATAGAACAAAACCTGAAAGTGACTTTTATCATATGTTTAAAGAACAATTTTCACTAACTGAAGAAGACGTACTTATGGTAGGTGACACATTAACAGACGTAACATTTGCGAGAAATAGTAATATTAAAGTAGTGGGCGTCTTATCGGGTGCGAGCCGGAAGGAAGATTTAGAAGGGAAAGCGGATTATATTTTAAACAGTATGAAGGATATTTCGAAAATTTTATAATACATGTCATGAGTATTTTTAACAACATCTATAAAAATAGCTCAAATTCTAGGAGGATATTATGGCTCAACTATCATTCAAAAACATTTACAAAAAATATGATCATGATGTGACAATCGTAAAAGATTTTAACCTAGAAGTAAATGATGGAGAATTTATCGTTTTGGTTGGCCCTTCAGGTTGTGGGAAATCTACAACATTACGCATGATTGCAGGACTTGAGGAGATTTCAGAGGGTGACTTTTATATTGATGGAAAGCGTGTAAATGATATTACACCGAAAGATAGAGATATTGCAATGGTATTTCAAAACTATGCGCTTTATCCGCATATGAGTGTTTATGAAAACATGGCATTTGGATTAAAACTACGAAAATATAGTAAAGAAGAAATTGACCAACGTGTGCAACATGCAGCAAAAATTCTTGGGCTGGAGGAATATTTAAATCGGAAGCCAAAAGCACTTTCAGGTGGACAGCGTCAGCGTGTTGCCTTAGGCCGAGCGATTGTTCGAAATGCAAAAGTATTCTTAATGGACGAGCCTTTATCAAACTTAGATGCGAAGCTACGTGTTCAAATGCGTGCTGAAATTACAAAGTTACACCAAAAGTTGCAAACAACTACTGTGTATGTTACACATGATCAAATAGAAGCTATGACGATGGCAACTCGCCTTGTTGTACTAAAGGATGGCATTGTACAACAAGTCGGTACACCAAAAGAAGTGTACGAAAATCCAGAGAATGTATTTGTCGGAGGATTTATTGGCTCTCCTGGAATGAATTTTTTCAAAGGAGTATTAACAGAAAATGCAGTTATGATTGATAAGTGGAAAATTGAAGTGCCAGAAGAGAAGATGAAGAGTTTGCGAAACAAGGGCTATACGAATAAAGAAATCATAATAGGGATACGCCCAGAAGATTTTTATTATGGAAAAGCAATCGTATCTTTACCATATAACGCAAAAGTAACGGTATCCATTGATGTAGCAGAATTAATGGGGGCAGAAACATATCTTTATTCTAATATGAATGGCCAATCCTTTGTTGCACGTGTGGACACTTCTATAGATGTACAAAGTCAATCAAATATAGAACTCGGTTTAAACATGGACAAAGTTCATTATTTCGATTCAGAAACTGAGAAGCGGATTGTTTTATAGAGTAATTAATAAAAACTCCCTGTATAATAAAACAGTAAAAAGCCGATTATCCTTCAGAAAAAGGAAATAGGCTTTTTTTGTATGAAAAATGTTTTAGCTTGATGTGTAATTATACTACTAGATCGTTACTATTAAAAAGAATTTAATAAATGTACTCAATATATTACATTAAAAGAATTTGTAATTGTATGTTCATCTTTCGTTCATAATTATTAGTTATTGTAAAAATAGTGCAAGGAGAAATTCATTGTTTATACAATGAATTTTTTTGGTTCCATTATACCTTCTATATAGCTACAATTCCCTGTAATACTTTTCATCATAATTGTTAGAGAGTAAAAATTATTCTAATTTACTACTCACAATAGGAAAGATGTTTTCCATATGTAGTAAGAATAAATCAGAAGTATTTACTGAATAAAAAATTCACCAAAGAGGAGTTGAAATAAAATGAAATCATTGTATGGGAGATTTGTCATTATATCAGCCGTTATTATGGTGGTTAGTAGTATAGTGGCATTTCTACTTACAAATATATTTTATCATGTGTATTTAAAACCATATAACAGTGAAAAAATTCTAAATTACGCCCTATATATAGAACATTTATATGAGGAAGACAGTGAACTAAATAAGGAGACATATCTACAATCTATTTCCAATCTTGGTTTTGCAATCTATATGGTAGATGAAAAGAAACAAGGAAAACGATATGGAGAGGGCTTTAAAAAAATTAATATTAGTGACGAGGCCATTGATAATGTACTAAATGGTAATGTATATAACGGGATTGAGAACTATCCTAATCGATTGTTTTCCACTGGCTTTTTTGATAATACAGTAGCAAACAGTATTGGAATCCCTATTCATACCAATGGACAGCAATTTGCTCTATTTATTCGCCCGGATATTCAACAGCAATTTGGAGAGTTGCGAATTTTTTACGCGGTATTGTTAGGGCTAATTGTATTAATTAGCTTAACCTGTATAGCGATAGCTACTCGTTTCGTTGTTCGTCCGATTCAAAAATTTACACAAGCGACACAAGAAATCGCGAGTGGTAAGTATGATTTAGTATTACCAGAATACCGAAAAGATGAAATTGGGGTGCTTGCAAAGAACTTTCGTAAGATGGCAAAAAGGCTGCAAAACTCAGAACAAATGCGCCAAGAATTCGTTTCGAATGTATCACATGAATTTCAATCACCTTTGTCATCTATTCAAGGATTTTCTAAAACAGTAAAAACAGAGGATTTAACTGAATTAGAAAAACATCGTTACTTGAGTATCATTGAATCAGAAAGTAAACGTATGTCTAAAATGTGTAAACAACTATTAACACTAGCATCACTTGATCAAGAAGAACTAACTTTACGTAAAGAATTTTTCAATCTAGGAAAACAAATAAGAAGTATTATATTTATGTTTGAGTGGGAATGGCAAGAAAAAGATCTTGCAATTGAAACGGATATACCTTATATAGAAATTTATGGAGATAAGAACCTACTTCATCAAGTGTGGACGAATGTATTTACTAACAGTATCAAATTTACAGAAAGCGGGAAAAGTATTTCGTTTGAAGCCGAAGAAAATGAATTAGAGTGGCGTATTGCTATTACTGATAGAGGATGTGGCATGCCAAAGGAAGAGATAAAAAGAATTTTTGATCGATTTTATAAAGTCGATTCAGCTAGAAATAGAAATATTAAGGGTAGCGGGTTAGGATTATCCATTGTAAAAGAAATCATTGAACTTCATGAGGGTGCAATAACAGTGGAGAGCGAGATAGGGATTGGTACAACCTTCACTATTTATCTTCCAAAAAATAGAGAAGGAATGGAGTTAGCTGATTAATAACTAAAATATTTCTTTAGAACAAGTCTCTTTTCGTATATATAATTAAGGCTTTGTACTTATAAAAGTTGAAGTTTCGATTTAAAATTGTCTTTTGTAATATTCCATTCATAATCTGTTCATATTCCTTATTTATGATAAGTGTATAGTCAAAGCACAAAATAAGGAGGAAATAAGGAATGTTTTTAGCTCTTAAAGAATTAAAACAGTCGAAATTAAGGTACGGATTAATTGGTACAATCATGATTTTATTATCATTTCTTGTACTTATCATATCGGGGTTAGCGAATGGATTATCCAATGCGAATGCTTCTTCCATTCTTGAAATGAAAGCAGAGAAATTTGTAGTATCTGAAGATGCCGAAGGGAAATTACTACGGTCTCAAATCAAGAAAGAAGATGTAGATAATGTATTAGCACAAGTTAGTGAAAAAGAAGCGGTTCCAATGCATATTGCAATGTCTACATTTGAGAAAGAGGGAAGTTCGAAGAAGGTTGACATTGCCATCTTTACAAATAAACAAGATTCATTTATTACTCCAAAGGTTATTGAAGGAAAATCAAGTGACTTAGCAGACAATGAAATTATTATTGATCAATCAGCGAAAAATAAAGGGCTAGCATTAAATGATAAAATTGTAGATCCTATATCCAAAAAGGCATTTAAAGTAGTTGGATTTACAGAAAATGAAATGTTTAGTCATGCCCCAGTTGCCTATATGAATGAGAAAGTATGGGAAAGCATTGCACTTCCACATCAAAAAGAGTACAACGTTATTGCTTTAAATACTGATAAAGAAATTAATAATGCAAAAGTGGTTGATAAAAAAGAAGTATTACAAAGTATTCCTGGATATAAAGAAGAGCAAGGAACTTTAACAATGATTATTGCATTTTTACTTGTGATTACAGCGTTGTTAATTGGTGTATTCTTCTATGTTATTACTTTACAAAAAACACAACAATTAGGTGTATTAAAAGCGATCGGGACGAAAAACTCTTATTTAGCTAATAGTTTAGTAGTACAAGCTGTATTCTTAACTGTTGTTGCATTAATAGTAGGTATTGGTTTAACACTCGCGGTACAAACTGTGTTCCCTGAAAGTATGCCGTTCTTACTAACAACGACAATGATGGTGCAGTATTCTATTATCTTTATCGTAATTAGCGTGTTAGGGACATTGATTTCTCTATATCAAGTGTTGAAAGTAGATGCATTAGAAGCTATCGGAGGTGGGATGTAATGGTGACAGATTTAAAGTGGGAGACACCAGCATCATTATTAAAACTAGATAAAGTCAGTAAAGTGTATGGGGAAGGCGATACGGAAGTGACAGCTTTACATCCCATCACACTAGATGTAAAGGAAGGGGAATTCATTGGTATTGTTGGGCCATCTGGATCAGGTAAAAGTACATTACTTTCCATTGCGGGAGCACTTTTATCTCCTTCTAAAGGTAATATTTATGTATCTGGTCAAGATATAACTAGTTTATCGGAAAAAGAAATGACGGATGTTCGTTTGAAACGAATCGGATTTATATTTCAGTTTGCAAACCTTGTGCCATTCTTAACAGTTAAAGAACAGCTTCTATATATTGCAAAATTAAAAGGAGAAAATAAAACTGAAGCAAACGAATATGCAACTGAATTACTAAAAACATTTGGATTAACACATCGAATCAACCATTATCCTAGACAACTTTCTGGTGGTGAAAAACAACGTGTAGCCATTGCTCGTGCTTTTATGAATGATCCAGATTTAATTTTAGCCGATGAGCCTACTGCTAGTTTAGACTCAAAACGTGCTAGAGAAGTTGTTGAAATGATGAAGCATGAAGTAAAGAAAAATAAAAAAGCAGCAATTATGATTACGCACGATGAAAAAATGCTTGATGTATGTGATCGTATATTGACGCTAAGAGATGGGAAATTACTACGAAAAAATGAGATTTGAAAATAAGTAAGGATAAAAACTCTCTTGCAGAATTAGATGTAAGAGAGTTTTTTTATCAAAATAGAAATTTCTCTTTAAAAACAATAATATCTAGGTTTATAATGATAATATTCTCATTTTTGTACTTTTCAGAAAAAGGAGACAGAACCTATGCGGAATTTAGTAAATGGTCTATTTGTTAGAGCAACTATACAAGAAGATTTACAACAAATTTTAAAACTATGTACGACTTATGATCAAGCTATTTACGGTGAAATTGATACAACCGCAGAGGATATTGCTAACTCATGGAAAGGTATTGATGTTAGTAAAAGCTCTTATGTTGTTATAAATGAAGAAGAAAAAATAATCGGATATGGAATTCTTACAGGGAATGAAAGACAGTTTCCATCCGCCGTAATAATAAATCCTAATTATATCAATCAAGGCATTGAACATTTAATATGGTCAAAGCTTGGGGGACGTGCTACGGAGCTTGTGGGCTATTCATCTTGCTTGAATGGTACGATTATAACACAAGCAAATAATTACTATGAAGAAAAGGTATTAGAAGAAGCTGCTTTTATTCCTACCCGTATTTGGTGGGGGATGGGGATTGAATTGAAAGCAAATGTACCATTACCACTATGGCCAAAAGGTATTACTATACGACATTACATACCAGGTGTGGATAATGAGAGATTGCATCAAACTTTTAATGAAGCCTTTGCTGACCACTGGAATTCGCAACCTTCTACGCTAGAAGAGTTTTTGCAACGTACCGAAAGAGATGGTTTTCATCCTACATTATGGTCACTAGCAATGCTTGAGGAAGAAGTAGTTGGCTTTATCTTTAGTAAAAAGGGTACTGACAATAAAGCTGAAATTACTCACTTAGGTGTAAAGTGTTCTAAGCGTAAACAAGGATTAGGATTAGCATTATTACATCATGCATTTGGTCAATTGTACCAAGAAGGGATTTCAAAAGTTCATCTAAATGTAGATTCTGAGAATATTACAGGCGCACCTCGCGTATACGAAACTGCTGGCATGAAAGTACAGAGTAAATTTGTTCGCTTTGATAAGGAAGTTTTTGTTAGAAAATAAAGAAGGAGTCCAGTGGTGAATTGCTGGACTTCTTTGCTTTCGTACTACTAGGAATTAAAATTGCAAACAAAGATGGGATAACGCTAGCATTTCGGAAAGAACCACGCTAAGAGCATGCAAGATTTTATACAATTATTCGGCTAATCCAGTAATAAATGAGAACTCTAAAACCGCGCCAGGATAGGAATGTATAAAAAAATGCATAGATCCATAGAACAAAAAAGAAGGTTCTCTTGTGAGAGTAGGGTTCCTAGCAAAAAGAACGAGGGAGAGATCTGGTTTGAAATATCAGTTTGAATGGGGATTTGTTTTTGGTTTACTCGTTATGTTTATAGCCATGAGTATGAATCAAAAACATACAGATTGGAAATTTGCATTTGACTTTGTAGCAGGTCTTATTTTTTTCGTGATAGCTAAGCGAATGCTATACATGATAGTACAACGATACAAACAATTTCGTCAGTAGTATTTAATAACAAATCACGCCTCTCTCTAAACGAAGGGGTGCTTTTACCTCTGAATTTAATAAATTTATAGATGATAAGATGGATTAATTAGGAGGTGATTACATATGACCGTTATATGTTTAGTAAGACATGGTGAAACAGATTGGAATTCTGAAGGGAGATTGCAAGGAAGAGAAGATATACCATATCTCATAAGACTAAATTTTGTGAATGAAAAGTCCGTTCAGGCTGTTTCTGAAGGGACTTTTTTTAGGTTCATTGACTGCTGAAAAGTGGTGTTATGTAAAATAAGACTGAATATTATATTCATCATTTAAACTCTGGTAGCAATTTATATGATCAAGAATAATTGGGCTAACAGATTTCGTTAGTTTACCATTATCTTTTTTGTAATCGAATAGATTCATTACTGTTTCAGACCGATGTATTCATTCATAATCTAACAGTAAAAGGGGATGATTGAAGATATGACGATTAATGATGAATCAATTTGTCAACAGTTTGCGAGAATTATCGGCGGCCAAAAAGGATTCGCCGGTGGGAAATGCGTGGCAACAATAAATCGGGATGAAATACAAGCAACAATCTTGGGAAAACGTTTTAGAGTAACAACTTCTTTCTCATTCGAATCAAGAGATAGTAAAACTGGACGGGCATTATGTCTAGGCCGGGTAGCACTCTTGCAAAAGGAAGTCAATGAATTTGTTGCTACAATTATTAAACAAGGAATATTAGTTTCGTCTATACACAATGAGTGGCTATGTGATGATCCAAATTTGATTTACGTTAATATCGAAGACGTTGATGATCCACTAATTTTCGCAAGAAAAGTCAGAAGAGCGTTAAGAAACTAACGAAATTCTGTAGTTAAATGAGCAATATAAAAGGATCTTCGATTAAAAGATCCTTTTATATTGCTCAAAAGTAATCGATTATGTTAATTAGAATATTTCAGATTGTTGAGGAGTATATTTGAAAAATAAATTTAAGTTGATGATTTTATAAAATAAAAGAAGGCGTTCCATATTTGGAATGCCTTTTCTTGATGTTTTGTTGCTAATGTGGGTGGTTAAATTATTTTAATTGATTACATGCTGCTCATCTTGCAACAACAAGAACTAGGTGAGGTATCTTTAGAGGTGTTGGATTGTCTGTAGGTATCATATGTCCCAAATGCATTTGATATGCCTACTTTTATAACATATAAAAACGATAATAAAATACTGCGTGAAAAGACAGCGTTCTGTATGAAAATATACCTTAAGTTGATGAATGTGTAGGGGTACCCCTTAAAATACGAATGAGAATCCTAAATTTATTTGGAAGGAAAATGCTCCATTCATACTCTGTTCATAATCCTTAGGTAATATAAAACTTGTAATAGGAAGAGAAATTTTGTAAAGGGGTGATTGATGTGCTAGCATCAGCTATTACATTTATTACGGCAGCACTTATTTTTTATTCAATTGGGGTCTGGAGTGAAAAAATTCAAAAGACGCTAAAACCTTGGCATGTGTTTATATTTTGGGTTGGATTAGCATGCGATACGATTGGTACTACATTAATGGAGAAAATGGCTTCAGAAGGTTCTCTATTCAGCTTTCATGGGATAACGGGTTTATCAGCAATTTTACTTATGTTATTTCATGCTGTGTGGGCCACTGTAGTTTTGAAGAAGAAGGATATAAAAATGATTGCAAAGTTTCACACATTAAGTGTAATTGTTTGGTTCATTTGGTTAATTCCATATATTTCAGGGCTTATATATGGAATGAAAAACAACTCATAAATTGAATTTTCTGTACGAAAATAAAGTTATTCATACATTAGGAGATATAAGAGGAAGTTAGAAAAATAATTACACCATTTGGTTTCCTTTAGCTCACAATTCGTGTATTGAGAGCTAAAGGAAACAGAAAAAACGTATATTACATTATTAGTAAAATCCCCTCAACATGAGTCGAGGGGATTTTTATTAATAATGTAAAGCAACTAAATAAATCTATTGGTCGAACGAGGGAAGACTGCTCTTGGTAGTATGATAAACATTAAAAACATCCATTTTTAAATTGTTTAGGTGAAACACCAGTATGTTTTTTAAAGACCTTTGTAAAATGGCTCTGATCATGGAAATTTAATAGTGTAGAAATTTCGGATATAGAATGTCTCGTATAGGTCATTAAACTTTTTGACTCATCAATCTTAGCACGCTGTATATATTCGCCTAGTGAAATTCCAATTTCTTTTTTGAAAAGGGAAGATAGATAACTAGGGTTCAATGCGACTATTTCTGCTAGATGGGATAGGGTGATTTCTTCGTAAAGATGAGTAAATATATAATTTTGACATACATTTATAGGTTTTGAATGTTTTTGCATCGTCCCATTTTTAACTCGTTCTGAGAATTCAAGTAAAGCATTCTCCAAAAATGGGGAAATGGCTTCAGTTTTTTTTATTTCTTCAAGTTTTTGAATAAATAAATCACTGAGAGTATATGCGATTTCAGGAAATAGTCCACCATCTATAGCAGCTCTCGTCGCAAGTGTAATTGCGGCGATGGCAGAATTCTTCTGGCTTCGTAAGTGACTTGTTTTTGACAACACCCCAAGATCTCCTGATTCAGGTAGTCTCCTTAGATTTTTAATTAAATCATCCTTTTTCCCCTGTTTAATACACTCAAATATTTTCCTTTCAGCCAGTGGATCGATATGAGTTAATGTACTTTGACGTTGCTCAGATATATGTATATCGGGCTGTTCAATTTCAAATTCCGCCTTTTTGACCAGTATATTTTTTTGCAGAATATCAGCAACGTCTAATTTTTGTTGATATAGCATGTAATACAGAATCATGCTTACATTTAAAAATTTCAAATTGCTTAAAACGGGGAGAGATTGATAATATTGAACCATTTCCTCCTTGTTTATTTTTAGATGAAGATCATTTATGAGACCTTTAATTGAGGCTTCTGATAGTCTGGAATAAAGGACTGGTCCAACGATGATGTTCCCACTAAGTTGATCGTTCAAACGTAAGTTAATTGAGAAGAAATTTTCAAGAAAAGAAGTCTCTTCTAGTACCGGAAAAGTATAGGGTGGATGTTCCCTAAATAGTTGATTAAGTAACTCCTCTGTTGAAGGATACAAAGGGTTATGCTGAAAATTTGGAGAGATTTCAAATGCCAAATTTCCTTTGTAATCAATAAAAAAGATAGGTGTTTTATGTATGTCAAAGACTAGCTTACAAATATAATATAAATCTTCTAGTTTGGAGCAATTCATTATTTTAGCCTCTATTCTTTAAAAATCAGCCAATATGTGTACAAGTTAAAAGCAACATAAAATCCTATCTTAAGCAAGGATTTTAAAATAAGGGCGAAAGCGAGTGCAGGTCATTTTTCCTCTGCATAGTAACCATATATATAATTAACTAAAATTTTTACAAGTATTCTAAAGAATATACCATAATATCTAAAAAATAATAACTATAATAGCGATAAGAAAGCGTTTACTTAATTATTTTTTAGGAGGTCTATCTATTATGAAAAGAGATATTAAGAAAATTATTTCACAAATGACATTAGAAGAAAAGGCAAGTCTATGTTCTGGATTAGACTTTTGGAATACAAAAGGGATTGAAAGATTAAATATCCCTTCAATTATGGTAACTGATGGACCACATGGTCTTAGAAAACAAGCAGAGGGAGCAGATCATTTAGGGATTTATAACAGTATCCCATCAACTTGTTTCCCATCAGCAGTAGGATTAGCAAGTACATGGAATAAAGAATTAATCAAACAAGTAGGAGTTGCATTAGGAGAAGAATGTCAGGCTGAAAATGTAGGTGTACTCCTTGGACCAGGTGCAAACATAAAACGTTCGCCACTTTGCGGAAGAAACTTTGAGTATTTTTCAGAGGATCCATATTTATCATCACAAATGGCTGCAAACCATGTGAAAGGCGTACAAAGCCAAGGAATTGGAACGTCATTAAAACATTTCGCTGCTAATAATCAGGAGCACCGCAGAATGTCTGTTGATGCAATTGTTGATGAAAGAACATTGCGTGAAATCTATCTTGCTAGCTTTGAAGATGTCATTAAGGAAGCACAACCTTGGACAGTAATGAGTGCTTACAACAAGATAAATGGTGAATACGCTTCGGAAAATAACTATTTGTTACATGATATTTTAAAAGATGAATGGGGTTTTGAAGGCTTTGTCGTTTCTGATTGGGGTGCAGTAAATGAGCGTGTAGAAAGTTTAGCTAACGGCTTGGAGTTAGAAATGCCTTCAAGCTTTGGAATTGGTGAGAAGAAGATTGTTGCTGCAGTTAACGGTGGAGAGTTATCTGTAGAAAAGCTTGATCAAGCAGTAGAGCGTCTTCTTAACATTATTTTTAAAGCATATGATAACCAATTAGAAAACGCTGTGTATAGTAAGGACGCGCATCATCAGCTTGCAAGAGAAGTTGCAAGTGAAAGTATGGTTATGTTACAAAATGAAGATTCCATCCTTCCGCTAAAAAAAGAGGGGACGGTAGCGGTAATTGGAGGATTTGCAAAGCAACCACGTTATCAAGGCGGCGGAAGCTCTCATATTAATCCAACAAAGCTTGAAAGTATTCTTGAAGAAATTGAAACTGTATCAGGTGAAAAAACGAATATATTATTTGCACAAGGTTATGATCTTGCTAGCGATGATATAGATGGAAACATGATTAATGAGGCAAAAAAAGCAGCAGAACGAGCAGATACAGCTGTTCTTTTCGTTGGACTACCAGATCGTTATGAGTCAGAAGGCTTTGATCGAAAGCATTTACAAATGCCAGAAAATCACGTGCAATTAATTGAGGCTATCGCTGAAGTGCAAAGTAATATCGTTGTAGTATTAAGTAACGGTGCGCCAATTGAAATGCCATGGATAGGTAAAGTAAAAGGAATACTTGAAGGCTATTTAGGTGGGCAAGCATTAGGTGGAGCGATTGCTGATATATTATTTGGTGATGCGAATCCAAGCGGGAAATTAGCGGAAACATTCCCGAAAGTTTTAAGCGATAATCCTTCTTACTTAAACTTCCCTGGTGAGGGCGATAAAGTGGAATACAAAGAAGGGGTGTTCGTCGGATACCGTTATTACGATACGAAAAATATTGAACCATTATTCCCATTTGGTTTTGGGTTAAGCTATACAAACTTTGAGTATAGTAATCTTTCAATAGATAAGAAAGAAATAAAGGATACAGATACTGTTTCTGTTCATGTAAACGTGAAAAATACTGGTAGTACGGTAGGGAAAGAAATTGTTCAGCTGTATATAAAAGATGTTGAAAGCACTATGATTCGTCCTGAAAAAGAATTAAAAGGATTTGAAAAAGTAGCATTGCAGCCGGGAGAAGAAAAAACGGTTAGCTTTACTTTAAATAAAAGATCATTTGCTTATTATAATGTTGAATTGAAGGACTGGCATGTTGAAACAGGTGAATTCGAAATTTTAGTAGGAAAGTCTTCAAAAGAGATTGTTTTACATGATAGCCTATATGTTCAATCAACGACAATAATTCGAAAACAAGTCCATCGTAATACTTTACTAGGGGACATATTCGCGGACCAAATTTTAGCACCAATTGCAAAAGAGCTTATGGAAAAGGCATTAAAAGACAGCCCATTTGGTAGTATGGCTGAAGGGGATAGTGATACCTCTGAAATGATGGAGGCTATGCTAAACTATATGCCGTTACGAGCGTTAGTGAACTTTAGCGCAGGTGCTTTTACAGAGGAAATGTTGAGTGAAATAATTGGGCTATTAAACGATGCGCAGATGAATCGATAAGCGGTGAATGAATTTTCTAGCCATTGGAACATTCATTGTTGAATTTTAATTACTTTCAAAAATTCATACGCAATATAAACAAAAACGCAGTTTGCAACCAAACTGCGTTTTTTTAACGTTCAATGAATGATCAAAGTCTTTAAATTTAAAGGATTGTAGCTATAAAAGATTTTAAAATTCTAAAAAAATTGAAGGTATAATTCGATGAATATAGAATTTAACATATAGCAAATAAGGAGGGGATGAAATGGAAGTCTTTCACGTAACGAGTAGAAAAAGGGAAACGTACAACGTTCAAATGAAGTATTCGATACTTTTCGAATGTGCACTTGGCATTGCGGCAATTACTCATAAGAGGTTAATCGACACGCTCGAAAAGACTCAAAGTGAATGGGAAGAAATAAGACAGTCTTTACCCCATGAAATGATAGAGCATTTACAATTTGTCGAGGAGCATAATACGTGGAAAGCGTTGCTACAGTTACTGTATGATGGGGATTTTACGGATTTATCTCAATTTATTCATAATATCAATTCGCTATCAGAAGTAGATTTTAAGTATGTATGCTTACCGTTTTTAGGAGAAATGCATCAAGAAAAAAGACGTTTAGCAGCAAGCGGAGAAGTTTCAGCGGTACAAGAATTAATGGAACTAACGCAGGAGCATCAATTTTTCTCTACGTATATTGACTTTATATGTAATACAGATATGCAATTATTAAAAGGGCATTTAATCGCTGTTATGACAGGATGGTATGAGAGTGTTATTAAGAAAGAAGAAGAGCAACTACTCTCTATACTAGAGCGAGATTATGAAGCAAAAAATGAAATGAATAAAAAGATGAAACCGGAAGAGTTTGTAGAGTGGGCAACAGGTGGAGTTATATACATGCCAGAGCCAAGTGTGCATCACGTACTTCTTATCCCGCAAATCACATACAGACCGTGGAACATAGAAGCAGATATTGAAGATACGAAAGTGTTTCATTATCCAGTCGCGAATGAAAGTATACATCCAGAAGATCCATATGAGCCGAGCTATTTTTTAGTACATAAACATAAGGCGCTTGGGGATGAGGCAAGGCTCCGTATTGTAAAACTACTATTTGAACAAGAGCGTACGCTGCAAGATATAACGGAAAGATTAAAACTCGGAAAATCGACAGTACATCATCATTTGAAACTTTTACGTTCAGCGAAGTTAGTTGATATTCATGACGGCAAATATGTGTTGAGAAAGAAAACAGTGCAGTCTTTAGCGAAAGAATTGGAAATGTTTTTGAATCGGTAGTACACAACGAGAGAATGTACATAAAGGAGGAATAATTAATATAGAAAAGTTGGTGCACTATAGTGGAAAATGTATTGAAAAATCGTTCATTCTTTTTTATGTGGATTGGCAGTGCAATTTCAGAATTAGGTGGGGCTTTCGGGACGTTATGTAATTCGATTCTTGTTTATGATCTAACAGGGTCGAAAACAGCATTAAGTAGCATGTGGTTACTATATTTTATCCCGTCTCTCATACTGCAACTTATAAGTGGACCATTTATTGATAAATGGAGCCGAAAGTGGATTATGATTTTTTCGCAATGGACGCGGGCCTCTGTTTTCTTACTGCCTTTAGTAATGCTTTTTACTAATAATATAGAAGTATGGCACGTTTACGTTGTTCAAATTATAGTAGGGTTCATTACGCCGCTATATACACCTGCAAGTCAAGCGATTACACCGAGCATAGTAAGTAAAGAGCAGCTTCAAAATGCAAATGCGTATATAGATGGAATGACTCGTCTTATGATGTTTTTGGCGCCGGTATTAGGTGGCATCGTTATTAAATTCATTGGAATCAAATTAACAATATTGTTCGTTTGTGTTTGTCTATTCATTAGTGGAGGATTGTTACTTTTCATAAAAGAAAAAATGGTAAAGCAAGAACTTCGAAAAACGTGGCTAGAGCAATTTCTTCACGGCTTTACATACTTCTTCACAAAACCAGTTATCGTTTGGCTTGGGGTATTTCTAGCATTCGTTCAATTTGGAGTAGGAGTAACGATGGTTACGAATCTTCCTTATATAAAAGACGAACTGTCGGCAGGATATGCGGAGTACGGCTACTTCATGGCAGGTTTCCCGCTTGGCTATGTAGTTGGTTCCATGTTAGTTGGGAAAGTGAAGTATAGAAGTCGTCGACTACTTATGCTTGGAGGATTATTCGTAGGGGGTCTCACTTACATTTCACTAGGTTTAAACAATAGTATTCTAATAGCGATTGTAATTGAAGTAATTGCCGGTATATGTATTTCATTTTTTAATGTTCATAACACGACGATATGCCAACAAACGGTCCCGAATAATATGATAGGGAAAGTATTTTCAGTGCGGTTATTTTTAATTCGATCGGCTATGCCATTAGGTGTGTTTCTAGGGGGAATATTGAGTGAGATATGGGGAATAAGAACACTATACTATATCATAGGTGCGCTTATATGTATCACTTCTTTAATAGGGATATTGCTTCCATATTTTAAATTTTTGGATGAGTCGATCGAATAGAAGTCTGCATAATTCAAAAATTAAAAACATTATAATTGAAAATAATTATCATAATCAATTATAATAAAAGAATACTAGTATTCGTATTACAAAAAGGGAGTGGGATATATGTTTATCGAAACTAAGACATTTACAGTAAAAGAAGGTACTTCTAATATAGTTGTAGAACGTTTCACTGGAGAAGGAATTATTGAAAAATTTGAAGGCTTTATCGACTTAAGCGTTCTCGTAAAAAAAGTAAGACGCGGAGACGAAGAAGTAGTCGTTATGATTCGCTGGGAATCGGAAGAAGCATGGAAAAACTGGGAAACAAGTGAAGAACATTTAGCTGGACATAGAGCGAACCGTGGTAAACCGAAACCAGATCATATCATTAACGTCGATCACGCAGTTTATTATGTAAAATCATCGAAATCGGCTTATCAGCAGTCGTAAAAATACATTTGTTTCATTTTAATCCTTCCAATATATAACCATCTATCTACTTATTGATAGATGGTTATTAACATTGAATAAAGAGAATGATTTGCATGTGATGTAAGAAGAATTAACAGACAGGTTAAAAATAGAAATGCTATAATACAATCCGATCAGTGAGAAGATTAGGAGTGGTAATAATGGTTCAATCGATAGTTCATATTGCATTAGTAGTAAAAGACTATGATGAGGCGATAGAGTTTTATACAAAGAAACTAAATTTCACATTAGTTGAAGATATTTATCAGCCAGAAGAAAATAAACGGTGGGTAGTGGTATCTCCTCCAGGTTCAGTCGGCACCACAATATTACTAGCTAGGGCATCTAAACCTGAGCAAGAGCCCTTTATTGGTAATCAATCAGGTGGTAGAGTATTTCTTTTCTTAAATACTGACGATTTTTGGAGAGATTATAATGAAATGATTTCAAGAGGAATAGAATTTGTGAGAGAACCGAAAGAGCAATCATATGGAATTGTTGCAGTGTTTAAGGATTTATACGGGAATTTATGGGACCTTCTGCAACTAAAAGATGATCACCCAATTGCACAAAGAATTAAGTAGAAAGCAATTCAACTGGGCATTTTACAAGTATGTGAAAATAAAATAGAGCTAGGTTTGTAACAATTAGCAGTATGTATAATGGAAATGTATGAGGAAAAATATAATTCAATATCGTTTAAAATGTGTTTGCTTATTTTAGAAACTGAGAAATATCGATCTATTCTTATAAGAATAATATTACGTGCTCAATGGCTTGGAGGGTAGAAATGATAGAAAATCTTTCATTTATTACTTATGAAAATCATAAAGGGTTAGTGCATAAAATTCTAAATGAATATATTGCTAGGAATGAAGTAAGTGGGTTAATGCTTATCGGATCTGTCGCAAGAGGTGACGCTTATCCTGAATCCGATTTAGACTTCTATATTCTTTTAGAGCGCGGACAAAAGAAGAAATTTTATTCTGAACTGAGAGATGATATTTTAGTTGAATATAAGTGTGCAGATTTTAATCAAATACAATTAAGCTTTAAAAACAATCCGATGGAACTATATTCATTTTTAGAAGGGAAAATTTTATTTGATAGTAACGATGAGTTGGAAAGACTAAAGAAAATAGCTCAACATACATATGAAAATTATTGTGTCTCTAGTGATAAAGTAAAGGGTACTTCTCATTGGCTCAATAGTTCGCTAATTAAAGTTCAGTCTGCTTTGAAAGCAAATGATAAGTTAAAAGCTTCCTACATAGTTCACACATCAACTTGGACTATTGTAGAAGGGATATGGGCTATTAATAATAAGCCTGCACCACCAGCAGGATCTGGTTTGAAGTATATGCAAACTTTATCTAAAGTACCAATTAATTTTGATCACTTAATAAATATACTGTTTTTAGGGAATACGACAGAGCGCATCTCTTCAGCAGTTTTCTTAATTGAGTGGGTTTTACTCAACTTGGAGAATAGATAATATGGCTATTACAACTGTCGATTTATATAGGTAAATCGATATTCCACGTCGAATTGTTCATATGAAGTCATTAACTGTATTCCAAATGTTGCATTTTAAAAATCGTTCTAGACGATAGAAAAAAGTATTAGACTATTAAAAAGTGAACACTTGAATACAACCCCTGTAACGTTCAGGTGTTATGAATATGGGGCAATATACTTTCGTATAACCCCTGTTTAAAAGGAGATGAGTGAATGAGGTTAAATCATTTGAATCTATGTGTTGATGATTTATCGGAAGCTAGACATTTCTTTGAAACATTTTTTGATTTTCAATTTTTGGAGCAAAAGGGAAAGGCCCTTGTAGTGATGAGTGATGAGAGTGGATTTATACTTGTATTAAGTGATCCAAAAGCATTCAAGGGGAAGAATGACGTTACATATCCTGAGGCTTTTCATATTGGCTTTTTGGTGGAAACTTCAAGCGAAGTTGATCAGGCGTATAATCGTTTAGTAGCTGGGGGCATTGAAATAGAAAAGGAACCTTATGCAATGCGAGGTAGTAGTTATGGTTTTTATTTTACAATATTTAATGGCTTATTAATTGAAGTTTCTTGCCTTGACTATAGAGATGGTAAGAAAGTTTCAAAACTTAATAGCACTCATCAAGAGTAATTGTCGGAAGGTGTATATATAGCCTCTTATCAAGTTTAGAAAGGGGCTTGTTACCATTTCATTCGCTTTTTTAATGGAACATCAAAGTAAAAAAGAAGCGTCTTTTAGTCAAAAATTCGACTTATGAGACAGCTCCTATATTTATTAATCTAACTTAATTTCAAATTCAAGCACAGTTTGATTTTTCATAAACGGCATACCATCTTAAACCAAATGTTGTAGATTTAATATAAAGTTTGATAAAAAGGTCTATTTTGTAGGGGAATTACTTATGCATAAAATAACAAAATTTTTTTGTGTACTGTCGCTATAAACTTTCGTGAATCAACTGGGTTTCTTACCTGATGTGGTGCGAGGTACAGTGACATAACTAGGAGGTTGCCACTATGACAGCTGTATTTAAAGATATGGTGTTCCAGCTGAAAACGGAACGACTCGATCTGAATATGTGGGAGGAATCCGATGCAGTCTGGCTGAGAAAATTAATTGGTGAACGTGGTGTGGACATGCCAACCATTGAATCTGTTCGTAGCTATCTTATTGAGATGCGCAAGAGAGCAGCTGAAGATGGCATTTCCCTTCTCACTATTCGTAGGCGAGACGAAGGCGATTTCATCGGATACTGTGGCTTGATTATCGGTCGTTCCACGCTTGAAGAGCCGGAGATTGCATACGAGTTGTTCCGCAGTGCTCATCGCAAGGGTTATGCGACAGAGGCAGCATCCGCTGTGCTGGAGGCTGCGATTGCTACCGGGCGCCACAGACTTTGGTCGACTGTAGGCGCTTGGAATGTTGCGTCCTTCCGGGTATTAGAAAAGATAGGATTTGAGCGACATCACAGTACGTGGGACGAGCGCGGTGAGATTGTTTGGAACGTACGTGATCTGTAGAGACCTGACCAAATTCGGAACAATGAAAAATGTAAAAGAAAGCCCATATGTTAGACTGCTCAGTAATCTAACATATGGGCTTTTCCTTATAGTAAATATTGATTTTGTATATATTTAAGTGTAATAGTCTGTCTTTTACTTTAATTTTTTACATCATCATATAATTCCAGCGCTTCTTTCACATTCAATCCATTTTTCACAATGCCATGAATCGCTTGAATCATTGCAGTTGGGTGTTCGGATTGCCATATGTTTCGGCCCATGTCTACGCCGATTGCACCTTCTTGCAGCGCATTGTACGTAATGTTTAATGCATCTTCGATTGAATCAAGTTTGGGACCGCCGGCAATGACGACTGGGGCAGGGCATGTACTCGTAATTTTTTCGAATCCTTCGCAGTAGTACGTTTTAATAATGTCAGCTCCCATTTCAACACATACGCGGGAAGCGAGTGCTAGGAAGCGAGCTTCACGTTTTTGTAGTTCTTTCGCAACGGCGGTAATACCGAGTACTGGCAGCCCATAATCGTGAGCTTCAGAGACTACGTTTGCGAGATTTGAAACAGTTTGTGTTTCATAGTCTGATCCAACAAAAACAGAAACGCCGACGCCAATTGCGTTCTGCTTTACGGCCTCTTTCACAGGTGTAACAATTGTTTCATTCGCTAAATCTTTGCCGACTACAGTTGGTCCACCTGAAACGCGCATAACCATCGGTGTGCTGCAGTCTTCAGGAATACAGGAGCTGAGTATACCTCTCGTTAAAAAGAGTGAATCCGTATAAGGAAGCAAATTTTTAACGGTTTCTAACGGCTGTTCTAGTCCGTGAATTGGTCCTAAAAAATAGCCGTGATCTATCGCTAACATAACCGCTCTGCCGTCAGGTAAAATTGTATTTAATCGATTTTTAAATCCCCAAGTCATTAGAAATCACTCCTTCGTTAATGTTGGATTTTCAGTTTGTACTGTATCTTTATTTTGTAAATGTGGTGACTTAACAAAAACAGCTTTAAAAGGTTTATCAGAATGGTTAATAAGATAGTGAGATTCATGAGGACGAACTTGCAAGACATCACCTTGTTTTATCGGAACTCTTTCGTTATTTACATAGAAATCTATTTCGCCTTCTAACGCATAAAAGACTTCTTCGCACGTTGTATGAAAATGATTTTGAAACTCTTGCCCAGGCTGAATAATGACTAGGCCGAGATCAATATTTGGCCCTTGTAATAAATATTTCGGCCCGTTATCACCGAAACGATAGGTGAAATCATCTTCATTCACTTTAAGCATAGAAATCACTCCTTTATGTAATGTGTTACAGTGCACCTGGGGCCATCCACATATGGGATGTGAGACCTTTATCGGCTAAGGAAAGTTGACTTTCATACACTGTTTTCCATGTTTCAAAGAACTCTTTGTAACGCTCATGATTTTCAGCGTTTGGCTCAAACGTTTTTTCCCACTGTACAAATTGCTCGGCAGTTTCGGCCATTGATTCATAAATACCTGCGCCAACTCCAGCAGCAATAGCCGTACCTAAAGCAGCTGCTTCTTTTACAACGGGTACTTTGACTGGGATTCCAAGAACGTCTGAAAGAATTTGCGGCCAAAGCTTTCCTTTAGCAGCACCGCCAGCAAAGATTACTTCAGAAGGGAATTTACCAGTGAGAGCTTCTATTAATTTCAAGTTGCCGAGTGTAACGAAGGCCGCATTTTCCTCGATCGCGTGAAACATTTCTTTCTTTCCGCACTTATCAGCATCTAAGCTTAAATTTAAAAAAGATGGTGCCGCGTGACGCCAAGAAATATAATTCATTACATTTGAAAAAGTAGGGATAATGCCGTGTGAGCCGGTAGGTACTTCTTTCGCTTGTTCTTCTAGTAAATCATAAGCATCTACACCTAGCTTTTCAGCGAGTCTTTTCTCTTCTTGGCAAAAAGCATCTCGAAACCATCTCATAACAAGGCCGGGGAAGAAAGCAATTGTTTCATATTGCCATAGGTTAGGAATAGCGTGGCAATTTACACGAACAAGTGCATTTGAATCTGTTTCTGGTTTTGTTATATTTACTTCCTGTTGCCAAAAACTGCCCCCGCATATAAATGTTTGTTCTGGATTCACGACTCCAGTTCCGAGCGATGCCATTTGTGCATCTCCGCCTCCAGCAACGACTGGTGTTCCTTCATGTAATCCTGTTAATTCAGCGCTTTGCTTTGTGACATTCCCAATAACTGAGCCAGCCTCATTTACTTTTGGTGAAAAGGCTAGCATAAGACCACATTGCTCAGCAACCGAGTTATCCCACGCTCTATTTTGTAAATCGAATATACCGGACGTACATCCATTGGAAGGATCAATTTGCAAGATTCCGCACAATTTATATAAAATCCAATCGTTTAACATCGTAAAGGAATGAATGTTTCTGTATACATCTGGCTCATGCTTTTTTATCCAAAGCAAGCGAGGTAAAGCACCTAATGAAAATGTTTGACCTGACTTTTTATATAAATCTTCTTCAATTTCGGAACGAATTTGTTTTAGTTCACTAACTTCTGCTGATGCGCGGCCATCAACATTTGCACAAGCCCATATTTCTTGCCCGTTTTTATCGTATAAAACAAATCCTTCGCGCATGCTCGTTGCACTTATACCTTTAATAGAAGAGGGGGACGTATTACTTTTTTGCAGAACATCCTTCGTACATTCTTGAACGAGCTTCCAGTTTTCTTTTACATCAAAATTCATTGAACCAGGATAACGAAGATCTGATTTATGAACCCATTCTTTTTGACTAACTGCAAGCTGATTTCCTTGTAAATCAAACAGGACTGCTCGAATACTTCCTGTACCAGCATCGTAAGCTAATAAAGAGGACATTAAGAGTCACCTTCCTTTCTTAATAAGGAGAGGGCAGTTTCTTCATCGGTAATTAATGTATGAATGAATTTTCCTTTTAAGGCGCCATAAATTGCATCTAACTTTTCAGTGCCACCAGCTACACCAACGACATGTTTCATATTTTGAAGAACAGAGAGTGGTGTGCCGATAAGACGGTTATGATGGGGAAGTTCTAATTGTTTTCCGTCAGTATTATAAAATTGACCTAAAATATCTCCGGCCCCGTTCTGACTACGTATATACGTCATTTCATGTAGCGTTAATTTTTCTTCTTTCACAATTGTGGCATCTTGTGATAAACCTCCAATGCCAACTACTGCTGTATGTGCGAGTGAAGCGACGTGAAGCATATCTTTCACACTCGGCTCTGATAGAATACTTTGTGCCATTTCGTTTGTGGATGCTAGAAAAGGGGTAGGAATGATGTGAAGGTCTCCTTGCATGTAGTTCAAATAGTTTTGCTTCCTCGGAATATAGTGGTTAACACCGCCTGTAAGAGTAACGATTGAAAGACTCATAGAAGTTTCAAAATGAATGTTTTCTAGCATTTTACTTATCGTTTCTCCCCAGCCAATGCCAAGTAAATCTCCTTGTTGCAGATGAGTTTCTAAATATTGTGCAGCAGCTTTTCCGAGTGAAGATGTATAATCTTCAGTTGGCGTTGGAATAACGAAAGCGTCTTTTAGATGGAATTTTTTCATAAGGTCACGTTCGATGCTTAAACAGTGTAAACCAGTACCTTTTACGTGAAATGTAACGACACCTTCCGTACGTGCTTTATCTAACAACCGAACGACTTTATTTCTTGAAATGTGAAGAAGTGAAGCAATCTCCTGTTGCGTTAGTTGATCTTTATAATAGTACCAAGCTACTTTAGTTAACAAATTTTCTTCAAAGTTCAGCTGTGACATTCTCTTCATTCCTTTCAACAAATGACCAATGCTTAAACATATGTGTTCGTTATTTTGTTTATTCCAGTTGAAACGATAATTAGCCCAGTGAAAAAAATGTTCTAGATATGAAAAAAGGAATATACAATGCTACAAAACAAGTAGAACAAAAAATCATTTTCTCAAAAAATGTTCTGCATAAAGGCAGGTGACATCATGTGGAGAATGTGCCCTTATTACAAGTTACAAAGATGAGTAAATCTTTTTCAGATCAACTCGTATTAAAAGAAGTCAATTTACAATTAGAGTGCGGAGATGTATACGCTTTAGTTGGAGGAAATGGTGCCGGGAAATCAACGTTAATGAAAATATTAACAGGTTTGTATTCATACGATTCAGGCAAGATGTATGTGAAAGGGGAAGTACAACAGTTTTCAAACACAGCAGAAGCACATCAACATGGTATTTATTTAATACCACAAGAGCCACTCATCTTTCCTCATATGACAATTGAAGAGAACATTTGTATCGGAATGAAAGTGAAAAAGAAAGAGCTTCGAAATAAGATTAATAAGTTGCTAGAAGATTTAGGATGGAACATTCAACTTCATGAGCTAGGGTTATCATTATCAATTGCCCAGCAACAATTAGTAGAAATATTGAGGGGATTAATAAGGGAAGCTGAGATTCTTATTTTAGATGAGCCAACATCGACATTAACAACTCACGAAATTAAAAGTCTTTTTGTGTTGATGAAAAGTTTAAGAGAAAAAGGTATTGGTATGATTTACATTACACATCGTTTTCCAGAAATCTTTGAAATTGCGAATAAAGTAGCGATTTTACGTGACGGAATGATTGTAAGTCAAGGCGATGTATCGAGTTATACATATGACATGCTAATGGAGGGGTTATTACCGAAAGGATATAAACTTGAGGAGAAGAAAGAGATCATCCAAGAGGAAACAGAGTATTCGGAAAAAATATTAGATGTCACGAATGTGTCCGGTTATGCATTTCAAAATATATCATTTACTGTACACGCTGGAGAAGTTGTTGGGATTGCAGGTATCGTCGGATCCGGTAGGACTGAACTAGCGGAATCAATATTTGGATTAATGCCTTTGAAATCAGGTTCCGTCTTATTAGAGGGGAAATCTATTACAAAGTATTCGATACAGAAGCGAATAGAGGAAGGTATGGTGTATGTACCGGAAGACCGAGCTGGGAATGGCATTTTTTCAATTGCGTCTGTGAAAGAAAATATAACGTCTGCATCTTTAAACAGTACGAGTAGCTTCTTTTTAAATAACAAAAAAGAAAGCGCTTTAACGAATTCGTATATAAACCAGTTTCGAATTGTTGTCCCTCATATGAATGAAGAGATGACATCTTTATCAGGTGGGAACCAACAGAAGGTAGTGCTAGCGAAATATCTTGCATGTAATCCGAAAGTGATAATTCTTGATGAACCGACCCGGGGTATTGATGCGAAAGCAAGACTAGAAGTATACGAAACTATACAAAGTTTGAAGAGAGAGGGCCTTGCGATCATATTAATTTCTTCAGATCTGGAAGAAATCGTTCAATTAGCGGATCGTGTATATGTGATGAGGAACGGAGAATTCGTCTCTCATATAGAGAAGAAGGAAATGAGTATAGATGAAGTTACACGCCTTGCATATGGAGGAAAGGGAGGTGTAACGGAGTGAAACGTGTATTTAAAATGCATGAGACGTCTATTATTATTTTATTACTTCTATACATAGCTTTCGTTGGAGTAATGAACCCTAGTTTTGTTCAGTTTAGTTCCTTATCTTTAATAATGAAATCTAGCGTTATTTTAGTTATTTTGGCAATCGGTCAATCTTTCGTATTGTTTACGAAAAATATAGATGTATCAGTAGGATCTAGTATGGGATTAAGTGCAGCGGTTTGTGGGATGTTGTTAACAGATGGATACAGTACTTTTATTTCAATATTTGCGGCAATTATACTTGGCGCACTAATCGGTCTGGTAAATGGGATTGGCGTTACGAAGTTTCGAGTACCAGCTATTATTATGACATTAGGAATGCTCGGGATTATTAGAGGAGCAATGTTAATATTCACGGGCGGAAAGTGGATTGAAGATATACCTAATGAGTATAAACAAATTTCTTCTATTATGATGCTCGGTATTCCGATAACGGTATGGATAGTTCTTATCATATTACTACTACTATATTTCTTTTTAATGAAAGTTCAAATTGGAAGATATTTTTATGCGGTAGGTGATAATGAAGATGGCGCAAGACTAATTGGAATACCTGTAGATCAGGTGGAAATATTTGCTTTCATCATATCGGGCATAAGCGCCGGGCTCGCTGGGTGTATATTCGTCATGAATATTGGATTCGTTCCAAATCAAACAGGTACAGGGATAGAACTACAAGTTATCGCAGCAGCTGTTTTAGGCGGTATTCAATTAAAAGGAGGAACAGGTTCTATATTTGGAGCCGCGCTAGGTGCGTTATTTTTAGAAGTGATAAGCAGTTCACTCGTCTTTTTAAAAATACCTGCATTTTGGAATAGTGCTATATCAGGATTTTTACTTTTACTCATCATCATATTAGATAGTGTATTAAAAAAATGGAAGAAACTCCGGCAACTAGAAGAAAGGAGGGTGAATCTATGAAAGGAATACGTAGCTTGTATAGATGGGAAGGCGTTCTTCTCTTATTGCTCCTCGTAGAATTCATTCTCTTTGGTTTCGTAAATAGTGATTTTTTAAACATTAGTAATCTCCTTTTTAGTATGAATGATTTCCTCATTATTTCAATCGCGGCTATTCCGATGACATTCGTCATTGTAACAGGCGGAATTGACGTATCAGTAGGATCAATTATGGGGCTTACTTCGATTCTTATCGGAGCCTTTTGGATGAATGGTATGCCTATAATGTTAGCCGTTATCGTTGCTCTTGTAATAAGTTGTATAGCGGGCGGTTTAAATGGCCTCATTATTAAAATGACAGATGTAGAACCTCTTGTCGTAACACTTGGAACGATGTTTTTATATGCAGGAATCGCCCTTGTTATTTCAGGAGGATCAGGAGCCGCTGGTTATGAAGGGATAAGTGGTTTGCCGGATACGTATGTGCAACTGGCAAATGGTTGTTTTATAGGGATTCCTAATTTATTATGGCTCCTTGTCATATTAACGATTGTATTTACGATATTGTTTCATCGTACAACATACGGTCGCCACGCAAAATTAACTGGAGCAAATGAAAGTACGGCGAAATATTCCGGGATTCGAACGAAGAAAGTAGTTATTATTGCTTACGTACTTTCGGGGTTAGGAGGTGGATTAGGAGGAGCTTTCTTAACTGCATATTTTGGTTCAGCTCGTGCTGATATTGGAAGTGAAACGATTTTGCCAGTAATTACGGCAGTTGTGTTAGGCGGGACACTTATTACAGGCGGAAAAGGGAGTATTATTGGGACAGTACTAGCGAGTATTTTTATAGGACTCATGCAGTACGGTTTGCAAATGACCGGCTTAACGAATGAACAATCAAATGTAGTAATTGGTATTATCCTTATTGTTTCTGTTATTATGAGACATTTCAAATTACAACGATTCACTACGGGGAAAAGAAGGAATTTGCATAAGGGGGAAATGTCATGAAGAAAAAACTGGGGATTGTTATTATTATGTGTATTTGTTTAATCGGCTTAATCGCTTGTTCTAGTCAAACAGCGGATAAGAAAAAAGCAGATGATGTAAAATTTGCATTCATTCCGAAATTAACAGGGGTTGGGTTCTTCACATCGGGCGGTGAAGGTGCAAAAGAAATGGGAGATAAGTTAGGCGTACAAGTGAAGTATGATGGACCGTCTGAGGCAAGTGTATCAGGGCAAGTAAAATATATAAACAATTTCATTAATCAAAACTACGATGCGATTATGGTTTCATCTACGTCAGTTGATGGTCTCTCACAATCATTACAACGCGCAAAGAAAAAAGGGATGACCGTATTAACGTGGGATTCTGATGTGAATCCGAAAGACCGTTCGTTTTATATTAGCCAAGGTACACCAGAACAACTTGCAAACTTATTAATTGAAATGACTTCTAAGCAAATTGGAGATAAAGGAAAAGTAGCATTTTTTTACTCAAGCCCGACAGTAACAGATCAAAATCAATGGGTAACGAAGGCGAAAGAGATTATTAAAGAGAAATATCCGAATTGGGAAATTGTAACGACGCAATATGGTGAAAACAATGCACAAAAATCTTTATCAGTCGGGGAGAGTATTTTAAAAACGTATCCGGATATTAACGCAGTCATTTGTCCAGATGCAACGGCACTTCCAGCAATGGCGCAAGCAGCAGAGAATTTAAAAATGGATAAAAAAGTAGTCGTAACTGGATTTTCGACACCAAACGTTATGCGTGATTATGTAAAACGAGGAACGGTACAACAATTCGGATTATGGGATGTAAAACAACAAGGTGCACTCGCAACGTATGTTGCAAATGAAATTGTTGTAAAAGGGAAAAAATTAAAAGTAGGGGATAGCTTCGAAGTAAAAGGAATCGGGAAAGTGAAAGTAGAACCAAACTCTATTCAAGGGTATGATTATGAGGCCGAAGGAAATGGTATAATCGTATTGCCAGAACGAGTTGTATTTACGAAGGATAATATCGATAAATATAATTTTTAATAGTGTTTGGTAGTTGAATATATGTCGTTTTTTGTCGGTAAGTCGATATGATTTGAAAATCGCCGATATAATTTCATTCACTATATTTCTTCGTTATACAAAGTAAAAAAACGTCCGAATATATCGGACGTTTTTATTATGTCGTTTTTAAAATCTATTCATTAATTATGCACAGCTTCTTTTTCATTTAACCCAAGTGTGCGTCCTGTTGAAGCGTGAAGTTCCTGGAACAGTCTTGGATTTTCCGTTAGTGACATGCCATAAGAAGGGATCATTTCTCTTATCTTTGGCTCCCATGCTACTATACGTTCTGGGAAGCATTTTTCTAATACTTCAAGCATAACGTGAACAGCAGTAGAAGCACCTGGAGAAGCACCAAGTAACGCAGCGATTGATCCGTCAGATGCACTAACAACTTCTGTACCAAATTGAAGTGTTCCTTTACCACCAGCATCAGTATCTTTAATTACTTGCACACGTTGTCCAGCAACTACAATATCCCAATCTTCACTTTTCGCGTTCGGAATAAACTCACGTAATTCTTCCATACGTTTTTCGTGTGATAACATAACTTGTTGAATTAAGTATTTTGTTAATCCCATCTCTTTTACACCTGCTGCTAACATCGTTAAGACGTTATTCGGTTTTACAGAGCCGATTAAATCAAGATTTGAACCTGTTTTTAAGAATTTAGGTGAGAAGCCTGCAAATGGTCCAAACAGTAAAGCTTTTTTGTTGTCTATATATCTTGTATCAAGGTGAGGTACAGACATTGGTGGAGCACCAACTTTAGCTTTTCCGTATACTTTTGCATGATGCTGCTCTACAACTTTTTGGTTTTTACATACCATAAATAGTCCACTTACTGGGAATCCTCCAATATGTTTTGACTCAGGAATACCAGTCTTTTGAAGTAGAGGTAGACTACCGCCACCGCCGCCGATAAAGACAAATTTCGCAGTATGATGTTCGATTTTGCCACTATTCATATCGTGAACTTTTACTTCCCACAAACCGTTCTTCGTGCGTTTAATATTTTCGACACTATGTTTGTAGTTTAGCTCGACATTTTTAGTTTTTAAGTAATCAAACAACATGCGCGTTAACGCACCGAAATTAACATCTGTTCCAGAATCAATCTTCGTTGCAGCCATTGGTTCATTAGAGTTACGGCCTTCCATAATGAGTGGAAGCCATTTTTTTAATGTATCAGGTGCATCAGAAAATTCCATTCCTTCGAATAAAGGATTTTTTGAAAGCGCTTCAAAACGGTTTTTTAGAAACTCTACATTTTTTTCACCTTGCACTAAACTCATATGAGGCAGTGGCATAATAAAATCTTGTGGATTACGAATTAGGTTTCTCTTTACAAGATACGCCCAAAATTGTCTTGAAAGTTGAAATTGCTCATTTACTTTGACAGCTTTACCAATATCTATAGATCCGTCAGATTTTTCGGATGTATAGTTAAGCTCACATAGCGCAGAATGTCCTGTACCGGCATTATTCCATTCGTTAGAACTTTCTTCTCCGGCATTTGCGAGTTTTTCAAATACTTTAATTTCCCATTCAGGTGCCAATTCTTTCAGTAATGATCCTAACGTTGCGCTCATAATTCCAGCGCCAATTAAGATAACGTCTGTTTTTTGCTGCATGTTGCTCATGATAATCTCTCCATCCCCTATATTGGCAAAAAAGAAAAGGTGTTTTTATTTCTAAGCCGTAAAAAGTAAACACCGCCTAGGCCCCACCTAGGAATCTATCTTTTTTGTCTCAATTATATAACCATCTCATAGTCTATTATAATAATTAATAGACTAAAATATCTAGTGTTATCTGATAATTTTAAACTATTTAACGTTTTATTTCATAGAATTCTTCTGTCATAAGGGTAAAAAGCATTGTAGTAAAGCGGAATTTGGAGAAGAATTCCAGTTTGATGTTATCTTAAAAAAATTTACTAATACTTTTATTTTTATGTTTTATCTTTGGAAATTTGTAAGAATCTGTGTTTGTGATATCTAATTTGAAGAAATAGAATAAATAACAAATAATTGGTAAGATTATTCTGAAAATAAAGCAGGAGGGATACCAATGCTTACAAAAGAACAAATCGCAAACTTATTTCGAAATTTTTCTGTGAATGAATGTAAAGGATCAAGTGATTTATACGAGTATTTATCAATAAAAATTTCTGAAGATGAGGAAGTTCTTACGTTAGCTTCCTACGCACAACCCGGTCAACCAACCCCAAACTTATTATTAGGTGCAGTCCATTATTTATTGTTAAAAGGAATAGAACACAGTTTAAAAAGGTATTATTATAGTTTAGTTGAAGATGCTGATACCAATTTTGAAAATGCCTTTCACCAATTTAAAGATTTTTGCCTTGTATATCGAGAAGAAATAATTACTTTATTACAAACGAAACTCGTTCAAACGAATGAAGTAAGACGATGTGCCTATTTGTATCCAATTTTCTGTTACATATTTAATAAAGTGAACAAACCGTTAGCGTTAATTGAAATTGGTACAAGTTCTGGATTACAACTGTTTTGGGATCAATATCGTTATTCATATGGAACGGAAGAAGTATTTGGAAACACACAGTCTAATGTTCATTTACAATCAGAAATAAAAGGGGATAAGAAGCCATCCTTTTTAAAACAAAGTCCACCTGTCGTAGAAAGAATCGGACTAGATTTACATGTGAACGATTTAAATGATGATGAAGATTATTTATGGTTACGCGCGCTTATTTGGCCAGAACATAAAGAAAGACTTGAACTATTCGATCAAGCAGCAGCGCTTGTAAAAGAAAAATCAGTACAATTAATTGAAGGAGACGGTGTAGCGCTTCTCCCATCCATTGCAGATCAAATAAGGGAAGATGCGGTGATTTGTATTTTCCATACACATGTAGCAAACCAAATACCTGACAATGTCAAACATACGCTAGAAAAACAAATTAAAGAAATCGGTGCAAATCGTGATGTATTCCACCTATATAACAACATGTGGGACCGGAACCTTCATATTGATTATTATATTAACGGAAACGAATATTGTGAAACGGTTGGGGAAACAGAAGGGCATGGAAGATGGTTTAGTTGGAGGCTTGGGGATAGAACTTTTTGCTAAAGCAAACCTAATAGTCATGGGCTTCATCACCAATATTCGTAATAAAAATGGCTGATGGAAGACACTCCATCAGCTATTTTTATTTTTCATTAAACTCATCAGGAGTCCAAGTAGCGATTTCATTCCCAGGTGCAGCAACTACAAGCCAATCCTCACATTGGACCCCAGCTTGCCAACATTCATAATAGTTGTGAAAACCATTTATAAACATGATTTGCTCGTTTTCAAATGTAATAATTAAATGCGGAGTTTCCTTACCTAGTTGTATGTCTGTAACTTTTTGTCTTCTCATTTCAAATATTCTCTTATATTCTTCTTCCTCGGAATAATCGTCAAATTCATCCTCATTAGATGGATATTTTTCAGGTGGAGTATTAAATAAACACCATTTCGATTCAATGTTGACATGTAATTGCCCATCATAATCAACTGCAGCCTCAAAATCTGTAAAATGAATCTTTATAGTTGCTGAAGAAATACCAAATTGAACCCCATCAACTTGTGCTCCTATGAAGAGATGTTTTAATACCTTTTCTGCATAAAGTTTGTCTTCTTTGCTCATTATACGAATCCTCCTTTCTGTAATATATATTATTTTTTTATTGTAATAAATAAAATTTTGTGTAAAATGAACCTACTGTGAGAAACGGACGAATATAGTGTGAAAGATCATGAGAGGGGAACGTAATTTTGGATGAAGTAGTATTAAAAGAATGGCTATATAAAATGGAGTCCGGGGACCAAGAAGCCTTTCAGTTTATTTATGAGTACACATGTAAAGATATTTATAGAACAGTAGTATTTTTAGTAGGGAGTCAAAACCAAGATGTAGACGATATAGTTAATGAGGTGTACATCAAAATGTGGAAGTCCGTAACAAATTATGATATGAATCGTTCATTTCGTTTTTGGTTACATGGACTAGTTGTCAAACAAGTACAGGATTGGCGTCGTAAATCGTGGCGACGATTTCGAATCTTTGAAAAGAAGAAAATGTATGAACAAGATCGGTCTTACATAATGGATGAAGCTATTTTACATAAGGAAACAAGAAGTGAATTAGTAGAAGTTGTACAAAATTTATCTTATAAGCATCGTGAAGTAGTTATTATGCGTTACTTCCATGAATATAGCTTGGATGAAATTTCTATGCTTCTTCAAACCCCAGTTGGTACAGTGAAATCTCGATTACATACAGCGCTAAAACGATTAAGAACTGAAATGGAGCATATGCCAACCTTTAGGGAGGGAGAAATAAATGGATTTTGAACAATATGTAACGAATGAATTGAAAAGAAAAGCAGAGAATTTAGAGCCGTCTCCTAATCTAGAAGATAAAGTACAAGCCTCTTTTCATAAATACCAGCAATTGAAAAAGAGAGGGAAAACATCTATGAAGAAAAAGTTATTACTGGGCTTTGTAGCTGCGGCGATTCTAATACCAACCGGTACTTTTGCAGGTACAACATTAATGGATAAAATTGTTGGGACACCAGAAGAAGCAAGGCAAGATATGGGAATGACTGAGGATGGTTATAATGGGGTAATGGAACGTATAGAAATTGCTAAAAGTATATTTACAGAAGAGGACTTTGAAAAGTATGTTGCTTTATTACAGGAATCGTACCATTTTTATAAGAAAGTAAGTGTCGTAGAGAATGGAAAAAGACAATATACAGCTACCGATCGTCTAAATGCTGATGAAGAAAAAAGAGATAAAGAGGTAATGGAACAATTAAATACATATGAAGAAAGAATAAATCAACATTTTACCTATACATTTGAACAAGCTGAAAAAATAACTGGTTTTCCGATTAAGCATCCTACATATATTCCAGTTGGACATCAACTAGTATTTGAAGAGGTAAAAGCCGAAGCGACATTAGGAAAACCTATGCCGCTTATTACGATGAGATATGAAAATCGTAATGTAAAAAAACAGCCACATACTTCAGATGCAGAATTAGGTTTTACAATTCATCTTTTAGAAATCATTGAGGGAGAATATAAAGATTATTTTATTGACAGACCATTTGATAATCCCTCTGAAAGAGGACCTAATTTTTCTGGAGATATAAAGAAATATAAACTAAATGGGTATGATGTTACATTTGGAGAGCATAAAGTGTCACATGTAAGGGCTATGAAAATAGTGGTACCTGCAAAAGAAGGAAGAAATGCATATCAAGTGTATATAAACGATAGTATGCTATCTAAAAAAGAGCTTGAGAAAGTTTTACTTTCGGTTGTTGAATAGATAATGAAATTTCAGAAAAATGAAAGTAAGTAGTTACTTTCATTTTTCTTTTATGATAATATGTTAGTAATCACTTACTTACATATTGGATGGAGGAATAAAGATGGGGAAATTAACAGCGCGAGAAAAAGTTATGGAAGCTGCTACTTTATTATTTGGTGAAAAGGGGTATACAGCGACAACAATTCGTGAAGTGGCAGAAAAAGCGGGGGTAAGCGAGTTAACTATATTTCGTAATTTTAAAAATAAGGAAAATTTATTTAGAGAAAGTATTATTTTACGAACAACACCAGTTGCTTTATTAGAGGAAATAGAAGAGCAATTTACTGGTGATTTACATAAGGACCTTACGAAAGTGGCAGAAACATATATTCAAATCAATTTGCCAAAGCTAAATTATATTTGGGCTGCGTTAATAGAATCAAGACAAAATAGTGAAATGAAAACATTACTACATGAGTTAAATTCACATTTAGTGAATCATTTAGAAACCTATTTAAAGCAGCTTGGAGAGAAGGGGCATATTTCTTCTTGTAACTACCGTTTAATAGCGAATATGTTTTACGGACAACTGTTTTTATACATTATGAATGTTAGTATAGCGGAAGAAGAAATTCAGTTAGAAGAGTATATAGAGACTTGTGTAAATTTATTTATGAATGGGATTTTAAATAAAGAAAACGAATAGGGGTGGGGGAATTGCGGAATACATTTGCATTAATTGCATTAATTGCAGGTTTTTTTATGGCAATTTTAGATTCAAACATTGTGAATATCGCATTACCAGAAATGACAAAGACATTTCATACGTCAATTGATACCATTTCTTGGATTGCTAATAGTTATAATGTTGCCTTTGTATCGTGTTTATTAATTGCAGCACGTCTT
Source organism: Bacillus paramycoides (assembly GCF_001884235.1). Classification (GTDB taxonomy): domain Bacteria; phylum Bacillota; class Bacilli; order Bacillales; family Bacillaceae_G; genus Bacillus_A; species Bacillus_A paramycoides. The sequence continues at coordinate 145,954 of NZ_MAOI01000079.1, forward strand.
GCGGACCAGTTTGGTCGCAAGAAGCTGTATATTATCGGTTTATTAGGGTTTTCTATTAGTTCGCTTATGTGTGGTATTGCCACTTCTTTTCATACATTAGTAGCTTTTAGGATAATACAGGGAATCTCAGCAGCAATAATCGTACCAGTTGCTATGCCTCTTGGGCTTAAGTTAGTACCGAAAGAGAAACAAGGTATGATAGGTGGTATTATGGGAGCTTTCGGAGGATTAGCAGCGGCAATTGGGCCTTCACTTGGTGGTGTTTTAACTGATAAATTGAATTGGAGCTGGGTGTTTTTTATTAATGTCCCAGTTGGTATATTATCTTTAATCTTCGTGATTCTTTGTATTAAAGAATCGTATGATCATACTGCAAGCTCTAAAATAGATTGGGCGGGTATGATTACTTCTGCATCTGCACTATGCTTACTTGTATATGCACTCATACAAGTAAATACAAATCATTTAAGCACGATAAGCTTAATTCTTCTTTTTATGCTTTCATTAATAAGTTTTATATTATTTTTCATTATCGAAAAGAAAAGTAATAATCCAATGTTACCTTTAAAGTTGTTTTCATATAAAGAGTTTTCAATTTCAAACCTTTCCTTATTTTTCGTTGGGATGGGGTTAATGAATTTTTTATTTATACTTGCTTTTTATTTTGTTCAAGTAGAAGGAATGTCTGAACTACAGTCAGGTTTAATTATTAGCACTTTAGCCATTGTTTCAATGATTGTTACTGGAGTAGTAACACCAATCGCAGCAAAACGAGGTAGTGTATTAATAGGTAGTATAGGGATGATTGCTTTTATCATAACTTCGTATTTATTTAGTCAGATAGATTCAAACTTTACTACATGGGATTATATATGGCGATTAGTGATCGTTGGAATTGGAACAGGTTGCACTTTAGCACCGTATACAACAATTGCGGTTTTAAGTGTGCCGGGTGAAAAATCAGGTGTTGCTTCAAGTGTATGTAATATCTCTAGAACGGTCGGAAGTATTGTAGGGGTAGCAATACTGGTCATGTTTTTGAATCATCAATTGTTAGTTGAAAAAGAAAAAGTAGATAGGGAAGTAATAACTGTGATTGAAAAAAGTAATTTAACAAATATAGAAAGAGAACAAGTGTTGCAAGCGATGAAAGGAATTGATAAAAATCAAAACAGCATGTTAAAGTCTGAAGAGGCGAATAAGCTTTACGAGAAAATGAAGCAACAATATAAACAAGGAATTGTATATAGTTTTGATAAAACATTTTTAATGGGTTCAGTTATTTTTACTTTAGCGCTCATTTGTAATGTAGTTGGTATGTATGTAAGTAGGAAAAAAGGTACAATTTCGTTAATAGGTTAGTTTTATTGCATAATATTATTATGTAAACAAAATTAGAGTATGTACACCTAACTAAATAGTTCAATATTTTTGATTTTTCTTTGGTTACAAAAATATAGTATTCGTAGGAGGGGATCATATGAGTAAACACAAAAAAATCATAGCGATTTCAGGCAGTATTAGAGAAAGATCATCCAACACAAACGTATTAAAAGCTTTAGCAGCATTTATTCCAGATGGAGTAGATTACACCATTTATAAAGGAATAGAGAAACTTCCTCATTTCAATCCGGATATAGATAGAGTGGGAGCACCGGTTGTTGTTGAAGAGTTTCGAAAGACATTAAGTGAATCACATGCACTTATTATTTGTACACCAGAGTACGCAAAAGGCATACCAGGAGTTTTAAAAAATGCATTAGAATGGCTTGTTTCATCAGCGGAACTATATAAAAAACCAGTGGCTATCATAACAGCTTCACCGTCAATTACGGGAGGGGATAAAGCCCATGAATCTTTGTTACTTACACTGGGTATGATTGATACAGTTGTCGTTCAAAATGGTTCGGTATTAATCCCATCTGTGCGTACTAAATTTAGTGATGATGCAAAAGTTACAGATGAGGATACAAAGCAAGCTCTTATTTCTTTAATCCAAAGTATAGTAGACGAAATAAGGGAATAATGATTTGTTTTATATAAAGGCAATACTACCGTTAGTTTAAACGTAGTATTGCCTTTTCATTTTCTTTTGGCTGAAATTTTGTACTAATGATTAGGAAATCATGTCACCTATTTTAAGGTTTAGATAAAATATATTAATTTATGCTCGGGTTCACGTCTTTTTTCGTCTTGGTCAAATAAATAACTAAGCTCAAGATTGTTGCGAGGAAAATTACGCTTGTTCCCACGGTACCGAGACCAAGACCACCAGCATCGTGAGGCTGTGATAGATAGTCGCCAAAAGAGGCGCCAAAAGGACGAGTTAATATATAAGCAATCCAAAAGGCCAACACTGCATTTAATTTGAAGCGGTAGTAAGCGACGGTTACAGCCCCAATTAATGCGGCAAATATGAGCGCTGAAATCCAGTAACCTAAGTTGAGACTCTCTGCTACGAGATCACCAGCTGCAGTACCTAAGGCGAAGGTGAACAGGATAGCCAGCCAGTAGAATGCTTCTCGCTTTGTTGTGTAAATAGAGTGAATGGACAGTGTCTTCTCACTCACATACCAAGCAGCAAAAGTTGCCAGTAAGACAATGGTGAAAACGATGGTGGTCGTCTCAAGAGCGACCCCGAAGTTGTCCGTAAGATTGTCGGTGACCAGCGTACCAACAACACTAATCAGCAAGACAGTGAGCCAGTAAATCCCTGGAACATACTTCTTCAATCTGAACTGGAATACTAGTGTGATGAACAAGAGAGCACTCATAACAAAGGTCGTTTTAGTTAAGCCAAAGTTCAAGTTTGTATTTAAGAAGTCTGCGCCTGTTTCGCCCACTGTAGTTGCCATGATTTTGATAATCCAGAAGAAAATCGTAACTTCTGGAACCTTGTTCAGCATCTGCCAGCCTCGTGATGCAACGGGAGCGACTTCATTAGAAATAGATGGATTTTCTCTATTCTTATCCTGATCCTTCTCATAATATTTCATGTTTGATTCCTCCTTACTAGTTATTTATGTATAAACAGAGTGTAACTAATAAGAATGAGATTCAGATGAAATTAGGATGAAAAAAACATTAAAAAAAGATGAAAAAAAGAAATTTCTAAAGTGTCTTTTTTATTTAACAAATACAGTTAAAAAACTATATCCTTTCTTTGATTGCGGAATAGAATAGAAAATACAGCAAAATTGACACTCTTCATTTGATATCCTAAGTTGGTCGTTTTCTGCAAAATAAAAGTGCCGAGCAATATTAGTTTGACATGGAGTCTCTACAAGCATGACTCACATGCCAAGAACGTCATAATAACAAGCATTTGGTGCTATTATACTTGTTTCTCCATGTTAAAGCATGTGTGACTTGTTGTTTGTAATACTATGTATTTTTGTTTTACAAACAACAAGTTGGTGACTAATCGTTTAAGTGTCTTTTGTATTTAGGGGGACATTAAGAATATCTTATGTATTTCTCATCATATTTTAATGTTTTTTTAGTAGAGTATACCTTGTATCCTACAAGGAAAGAGGAAGAAGACTATGCATGTACTACGTTTTTTAAGTGAATATATAAAACACCCAAGAACTGTAGGAGCAGTATTGTCAAGTTCTAAGCAACTTGCCAAACAAATGGTAGCCCCTATAAATTTTGAACAAGCAAAATGCATTATTGAGTATGGACCAGGAACTGGAGTGTTTACGGAACAGCTCATTCAACATAAACATAATGAAACAGTATTGTTAATCATTGAGAATAACGCACGGTTTTACCGTATACTTCATGAGCGATATTCACACATGGAAAATGTGTACATTATTCATGACTCTGCCGAATATACGGAAAAGTACGTTCAGAAATATAAAATTAACCAAGTGGATTATATTATTTCAGGATTGCCATTTACCAGTTTATCCCTTGATACTTCTACAAAGATATTACAGGTAACAAAAGAAGTATTAAGGGAAGAAGGAAAATTTATTACTTTCCAATATACACGCTTTAAACAACAATTTTTCCGTTCTTTTTTTGCAAATATTGAGGTGAAGAAAATAAACTGGAATATTCCACCGGCTTTCGTGTTCACTTGCTTTATGTAAGGTGATGGGAAGGTGCGAAACTAAATCACTATTACGCAAAAGAAATGAATTATTTCCAACATAAAAAATGAACGATTTTTCCTGTGAAAATTACAGAAAGAATCGTTCATTTTTTTGCCAGAAATATAAACTATAACTTTCATTTTGGACTATTAAAAGGGTGGAATACTTTGCGGCAGCACCTTCTTCTTGATCCTAAGTGGCGAATATTGATATGTTCGAATTTGCATTAGGGTGATTATTCCTAGAATGAGGTTTTCGGACCTATCAATGAATCGAAATAATAAATAAAAGTCAATACTACATGAATCTCAAATGCAGTATTGACTAAATAAAGTTAAATATATTTATTTAAAATCTCCCCAGGTAATCCATCAATCTCACAAACTATATCTGATGTAAAACCAACGTTTATTAATATTTTTCGAGAGGGGATATTGTTTGGATCGATAATTGCTTTTAGTACGTTCACTTCTGTCTGCTTCGCTATTTCAATTAATTCTCTTGCAATACAACTACCATATCTTTTTCCCCAGTGTTCTGGCAATATCATATAACCAAGTTCAGCTTCTTTTAAATTATCCTCATTCACTGTTACATGTCCAAGGCCGATAAATTCATTTGTTGCACTGTCATAAACTTTATAAGACCCAAACAGTTTATGTTTTTGATTGCGCCTTAACAATTTTTCATAGTCGTTTTGCGCTTCTTCTAACGGAATAGCACGCTCTGTAATTTGTGCCATCACGCTTTCATTTGATACGAGCTGGAAGTATTGATTAAAATCTGTTGCTTCAAATTTTTTGAAATGTAGTTTATGCATATGATTCCTCCAAACGAATTTTTATTTGTTCTTCAGAAAAGATAAACAATAGTTAAATGGTGATCTCTATTTGATTGCCTTCCGGGTCGCTTATTACACTTTCGTAATAGCCATCTCCAGTGAAACGTGGTCCATTTAATAAAGGATAACCAGCTTCTTTTAACGTTTTTGTTAGTTCATTTACACGTTCTTCACTTCCAACAGAGAAAGCTATATGTGCATAGCCAGTTATATTAAGATTAGGCTCGTTTTCTATACCTTTCTTACGCATAATTTCAAGGCGCGCTCCGGATGCGAACGTAATAAAATATGATTCAAATTGTTTTGCTTCATTATGATATAAAGAGTTTGGTTTGCCGTTGAAATACTTCGTATAAAAATTACGCATCATTTCTAAATCATTTACCCAAATTGCAATATGTTCGATTTTCATTCGTTTCACCAATCCTTTCTTTATGTAAATTAAAAAATATGTACTCTGAAATAATTAGCGAAGGTGAACAACAATAATTAGATGTTCACTTTATTAAATTTGCAATCATATTGCAAGAAATAAGAATGGACGTTAGGAAAAATCAAATTGTAACGAAAAAGTTTTAATAATGGTATTAGATAATTTTTAGGCCATAACATGCATACAATGTCTAATTAAGTGAATTACGTACGTGAAAATTGCAAATAAGGAGGGACATTTGTGGGGCAAATTGAACAAATGATAATTGTCGGCATTTCTTTGTCTTTTATACTGTCTATTATGATATTAGGGTCTACATATTATAATCCTCGCCTTTGGTTAAATGATTATCCAAAAGATATTCAAAAAGTAGTTTTGCCAAAATCGATAAATGAAAAACAACAAACGTTTTATTTCGGAATTATTTACAATATTATTCTCTTCGGAACACCTGTAATTTCTACACATATACTACATCACCATGAAAAATTATTGTATATTGAGGCCTATTTACATACTTTCGAGATTGTAATGATTTTCAATTTAGTAGATTTATTAATAATCGATTGGCTTATATTTTGCTGGATTACTCCAAGGTTTGTTGTTATTCCTAGTACAGAAGGAATGAAAGGGTATAAAGACTATATGTTTCACTTAAGATGTGCAATAGCCGGAACGCCATTTTTAGCAATTGTAAGTTTATTTTTGGCAGGAATTGCGACAACTATTTAGTATAAGGAAGAGGGGGAGGAAACGTAAATACTATACTTAAAAGAGAAAATAATTAGCTTTTTGATTAGAGAATTAGAAATAGATGATAGTTTTACAGTAAATGCTCGGTTAGTTCTTTCTGTTTCAAAAATAAATAACAAAATGGAATATACAGTCGAAGAAGTGTCTAGCTATGAAAAAAGTTATTTAGAAGATCAATACGAAGAAGATGAAGAACTAGCGTAAAATGAATATATAAATAATCCTAATTAAATGATTTACATAGCGCTCTCACATAACTAGATCGTAGAAGTTATGATAGTGAAAAAGAATTGGGATCTCTTTTCACTATAAAACAGCCCCTTAGATAAACAAATCTAAAGGGCACAACATAGCGTCTTTTTTATAAACACCGTGACTTTATGTAAAAGTGACATCCACTCTTTTTATTTGAGGAGTGGATGTTTTTATATTCTGTGGTGTTCTCTCTTAGAAAACACATTCTGTTACATATAAAATTTATTTATTCTTTTCTTTCCAAAGTGCAAAAGGATTCTTTTCGTGATGATTTTTATCGAGTTTTAATAATTTTATGTCGCGTTGTTCCTTTGGAAGAGCTATTTGCTGATAAACGTATTTTGTTCCTAATCCAATTTCTTCTTCCTCTTGTGCAGTATAAGAATAATAAACATGTTGAAGATTCGCCCAGTAAATGGCACTTAAACACATCGGGCAGGGCTCTCCACTTGCATATAGTATGCAGTCGGAAAGATCAGATGTACCAAGAATGCGACAAGCCTGACGGATAGCTAGAAGTTCAGCATGCGCAGTGGGATCATGTGTTTTAAGAACATCATTTACTCCCTTCGCAACAATCTCACCATCTTTAACAAGCACTGCACCAAATGGTTTTCCTTTTTTGTTTTTGGTATTTTCGTAAGCTAAATCAATTGCCAATTTCATGAATTTTTCGTGATTCATTAAAAAACACCCCTTTAAAAATTAAATTTTAAATATGATTTTTTTCACTCATGTTTTTTGTTTTCCATAGTTGTTCTAGCACAATTACGATGATTGTCCCAACAATGAGACCATTGCTTAAAATATATTGAAAAATAGTAGGCAGACCATTAAATATTGCTTTAGGCAGAAACATTAATCCAATACCGATTAGCAATGTGATTCCTAATATAGTTAGCCGACGTTGATCTAATTCGTCTTTCAAAAGGGATTGAAACGAGATCCCAATCATTTGGACAAAGGATGCTAAACTTGCGGCACAAGCGACAGGGCCAGGAAGCGTAGCTAAGAAGTCGACGACTGACGGAACAACGGCTATACCTGCTAAGGCTAAACTTGCTACTAGGAAAGGCATTATTCGTTTTTGCTCGGTTAATCGGATAAAACCCGCCGATACTGGCAATGGTACAATTCCAATTGTCGAAAAAAGAGCTGATATAACATGTGTAATACCGCCTGCCCAACTGGCGCGATTAATGATTTGTTTTTCGGATTCTCCTGATTCTGGAACCACTTGTTTAACAGCCGTAACGGCCGCTATCGTATTAGAGACTAAAATAAACGTAAATATAATTGAGGTTATAACCATTCCAGCATTTAACTGCGGAGTCCCCCAAGCAAAAATGTCTGGTAATTTAATAAAGGAATCTGGTGTGGAAATCGTGTTGGAGCTTTTTCCTAATAAGAAATATAGTAACCATCCAAATAAAATCCCTAACAGTACGGAGTAACTTTTCATCCATCCTTTTCCTTTAATTGATAGCACTATTACTAGAACAAATACGCCAAATGAAATCGCTGCTGTTTGATAATCTAGGTTGGATTGTCCTTGTATACCGAGCATTCCCTCTAAAAAAACACCACTAAGTTGAAGACTCAGAATCAAAAGAAAAGAACCAGTAACTAAAGGAGTAAACAAAAACAACAGCCGATTAACCAGGCCGGTTATGCCAAGAATAACTAGTAAAAACCCTGTAACTAGCAAACCACCTTCTAAAAGTTGTAATGTTTCTTTCATGCTTTCTCCCTGCTGGGTCGCCATACCCGCTAAGATGACAAATACACTGACCCATGAACCTGCAGGTCCGTCAGCGATCGGATAGCGATGTCCGAAACATCCTTGTATAAAAGAGCTAATGCCCACCACAAAAAAAGTTCGTTGCATCAAATTGGATATTTCCTCGATTGATAAATGAAATACGCCTCCGATTACGATTGGCAATGCAACAGAAGTGGCCAGCAGGAAAAAGAACCATTGAAAGATGCTTAATGCGCTGTAAAAACGTTGTTTCTCCATATTGTTTCACCTTCATATAAAATATTTATTTTTTCCAAGTACCAATAGAAATTAGTTCTAATTGACTTGAAAATGAAGATTTCCCGCGAGAAAAGCTTTTATTAATCTATCTAGATGCCCTAACTAACCTCTGTAAATTTTTTTGCTTAAAAGTGCATCGTTTTTTAAGGCTACTACGGGAAATTTCTTTTCATCTAAAATTATGATATCTTAGAATTTGGTATATGAAAAATATAAAAAAAATTAATTTTACTAAAGGTTTTCATATGATGAGGGGGTTTTTTCCATTTATGGATATTAGACAACTGCGATATTTCATAGCAATTGTAGAAGAAAGAAAAATTTCTGCTGCTGCTGAAAGACTTCATATCTCCCAGCCGCCGCTAAGCCAGCATCTAAAAGCAATGGAAGAGGAATTAGGAACGAAATTAATAGAGAGAACTGGGAAATTTTTAGAAGTGACGGAAGCAGGAAAAGCCTTATATAAATATGCACTACAAATGACTCATTTAATGGAAGAAGCCAAAATGGAAGTAAAGGAGGTCGGAAACGGGGTAAGCGGAAGACTAACGATAGGTATCAATACTTTTTCAGTAGACGGATTACCTGAATTACTTAACCAATTTCACAAAAAATATCCTAAGGTTACATATAAAGTTCATCAAAATGAGTCATCTCATCTTTGTCAATTAGTGAGAGACAGGATTGTAGAGCTGGCGATTATACGATTACCGCTCGAGTTAGATGATTTTTCAACTATCCATCTTTATACAGAACCTTTTTACTTTATTACTTCAAATAAAAAGCACCCTTTTAATCATCAAGTTACGCTTGCTGAAATTCAAAACTGCCCTCTAATAATACCGAGTACAGAAGGATTGGGAGTTTATTATATGATTTTAGAGGCATTTTCAAAAGCGCAACTACATCCGAATATTATTGCCGAATGCTCTGACATCTCACTTTTATTAGAGTTAGTCGCAGGTAATTTTGGAGAAGCTATTGTACCAGAAACTGTAATTAAGCAATACAAAAACTACAATATCCAGGCTTTCAAAATTACAGATGCAGAGCTATCTGCATCCGCGAGCTTAATATGGCTGAAGAATCATTACCTATCAAAAAACGCTCAAAACTTTATAAAACTGTTAAGGATGAACATCTAGCAAAACACGGACCTACTGAGTTAATGTAAAGCTAACGAATATGAAAAATGAAGATATACCTACTGATGAAGACAGTTATTGGGAAGCCTTTGACTTATTCGGTTCGGAATATGTATGTAGATTGTTAGGAGTGCCTTTATACGATGATGTTCCAGAAGATTTAGGATGTCCCACTTGTTCTAAAGAGATGAAATATGTTGCTACAATTACACAAGATCTTGAAGAACGGGAACTTATTTCAGTAGTTGATTCTCGGTTTGGTGAAATGAAGATATATTTTTACTTATGTAAAGAGTGTTCAGTTATGAAAACTGAAATACAAGGAACATAATAAAGTAAGACTGACATGATGAGTCAGTCTTATTTTTGTTGCGTCACATCATTAACAATCGCATGAAATATGCCTTTTTGCGTAAAATCATCTGTAAAGACAGTTTCTCTATCAACTTCAATTGTATCGTGCGGGTTATACCATTTACTTAATAAATCTTCTCCAAATCCAAGTCGTTTTTCTCTCGTATTATGCCGTCTAATCGTTTCTTCAAGTGATAAGTCAAAATAATATGTATAAGCGTTTCCTTCAAAATAATGTATTAATTCTTTTAACATATCACCGTACCTACGACTGTTTAGTATACCTTCTAAAATAACAAATTCGCATTTTCCTTTTCCGTACTTCGTAATCTCAAAAATTAAATCATGAGATAGATTGCCCATAGTGTCGTGGACTTTTAACATATCTCTACGCACAACATCTTGAGAGACTAATAGTGTACCTTGACCGAAATGTTCTTGCAGTTCTTTTGCGATTGTTGTCTTGCCACTTGCGGAGTTTCCTCGAAGAATGATTAATGTTGATTTCAAAGTCTCATCTCCAGATTGTTTTAGTTTTTGTAAAAATATCTTTATATGGAAAATTTCTTATTTGGTTAAGTAATAGTTTATGATATTAAATTTGAGTTGAACAGTATAAGCTCTTATTGTGATTTGATTTGGGGATTTTTAAGATAAAACGAATATGTAAAATCATCGTAAAAAACCTCCAGTGTATTTGTGGTTTGATTATATGAACTCTTTATTTTAAAGATGCAATAATTCCTTGATAAGTAAACAGAATTATTGTAAAGTAATGATAATTAAAATTTATATTGTTTGAAAACGATGAAAGGAAATAGTAACAGGTATCTTTTCTTTTAGAGAGTCGGTGGGTGGTGTGAACCGATAGAAAGAGCTTGTGAATCCGTCCTTGAGCGAAATGTGGAACACTTCAAAATATGAAGTTAGTAATCGTTTCCGGCTAAAAGCCGTTAATATTTTAAGTGGAAGGCGTATATTTTCTGCGCTTTTAACTAGGGTGGCAACGCGGGTTAACTCTCGTCCCTTTTATAGGGACGGGAGTTTTTTGTGTTTTTTTAGTAAAATTCCCTACCTTAAAAGTTTAACGTGAACGAAGAAGATGGCATTATTCATTTATTAAAGGAGAGATAAGACATGTTAGATGTAAAAGTATTACGTGCTAATTTTGAAGAAGTAAAGAAAAAATTGATTAATCGCGGCGGAGAGTTTCTTGAATTAGATAAATTTGAAGAATTGGATCAAAGGCGTCGTGAATTGTTAGTAGGAGTTGAAGAATTAAAAAGTAAACGTAACGAGGTATCTGAGCTAATTGCGAAGTTAAAGCGTGAAAAACAAGGTGCTAATGAACTTATTAGTGAAATGCGTGAAGTAGGCGACAAGATTAAAACGTTAGATGATGAGTTACGCAATGTAGAAGAGGGATTGAATTCTATATTATTGGCATTACCAAATATCCCTAATGAAGCAGTGCCTATTGGAGTATCAGAAGATGATAATGTTGAAATACGTAAGTGGGGAGAAATAAACGAATTTTCATTTGAAGCAAAACCACATTGGGAAGTTGCTGAGAAATTAGGATTACTAGATTTTGAACGGGCAGCAAAAGTAACAGGAAGTCGCTTCGTATATTACAATGGCTTGGGAGCACGTTTAGAGCGAGCAATAGCTAACTTTATGTTAGATTTACATGTTGAAGAACATGGGTATACGGAAGTGATTCCACCATTTATCGTAAATAGCGATAGTTTATTAGGAACAGGACAATTCCCGAAATTTAAGGAGGATGTATTTACATTAAAAGACACAGATTACTCTTTAATTCCAACGGCGGAAGTGCCATTAGCAAACTATTATCGTGATGAAATTTTAAATGGTGAAGATTTACCTATTAATTTTACCGCTTATACGCCATGTTTCCGTTCTGAAGCTGGTAGTGCAGGACGTGATACGAGAGGACTTATTCGTCGGCACCAATTTAGTAAAGTTGAAATGGTTAAATATACAAAGCCAGAAGAATCATACGACGAGTTAGAAAAATTAACAGCAAATGCTGAAAGAGTACTACAATTATTACAATTACCTTATCGAGTAATCGTATTATGCACAGCTGATATGGCATTTCCAGCTGCGAAAACATATGATATTGAAGTTTGGTTACCTAGCTATGGGATATATCGTGAAATTTCTTCTTGCTCAAACTGTGAAGATTTCCAAGCGCGTCGTGCAAGTATACGTTTCCGTCGTACACAAGGTGCTAAACCAGAATTTGTACATACATTAAATGGTTCTGGATTAGCTATAGGTCGTACAGTAGCAGCTATTTTAGAGAACTACCAACAAAAAGATGGCACAGTTATTATCCCAGAAGTATTACGTCCATACATGGGTGGATTAGAAGTTATTAAATAAGTAAGATGCTAATTTGAAGTGTAAATCTAATTATTTACAGAAGAGTCAAATCGTTGTGTATATAAAATAGTTATTAATTTTTATTAAATTAATAACAAATTATTCACTAACAATAAACAACCCAAACACTTTGAAAAATATTTTTTCGAAATGTTTGGGTTTCTTTGGCTGAAAAATCAATTTAGTAGCTGAATTTTGCTCAAACTTTATTTGAAAGTTACATAATTTAAGAGTTTATGGAAGGTAAATACAATTAATTGTATAATCAATATGATGAATAACAAAGGGGGATTATTTGAAAGAATTGCAAACTCAAAGTTCTTTACAGAAACATTTGCTCCGTATAAAACCTCACAATTCAACTTGTATACAGCATTTTTTACCCTTACATTACTACCATACGCATTAATAGGTGCAATTAAAGATTTAACATCAAGAAAAAATATAAATGAACAATAGAGGTGTCACATGCTATTTCAAGAAGGAAATTTATTTGTTAGATATGTTAACGACAAAGATGCATCTATCATCTCTAAATGGTTAACAGATCCAGAAGTTTTACAGTATTACGAAGGAAGAGATAATCCGCAATCTGTAGAAAAGGTACTCGATCATTTTATACATAACCCAAACAGTAATGAAAAAAGATGTTTAGTAGAATTTGATGAAATGCCGATTGGTTACATACAAATGTACCCTGTTGATTCCGAATGGAAAGCTTTATATGGATATGAAGAATCACAAAATGTATGGGGCATGGACCAATTCATCGGTGAACCAGCGTATTGGGGAAAAGGAATTGGAACTGATCTCGTTCAAGCAGCAATTACATACATTATGGAGAAAATAGGTGTGGAAGCGATAGCGATGGACCCTAGAGTAAATAATGTACGTGCGATAAGCTGTTATGAAAAATGCGGGTTTAGAAAGGTGAAAGTACTAAAAGAACATGAATTACATGAGGGGAAATTAGAAGATTGTTGGATGGTGGAATATAATAAAAATAAAGGGAGCTGTGTGAAATGAAAAAAGCATTAATAGTTATTGATGTACAAGCGGGTATGTATACAGCGGGAATGCCAGTACATAATGGGGAAAAGTTATTAGAAACGTTGCAAGGACTTATTCAAGAATGTCGTTCGAATAGTATTCCGGTTATTTATGTGCAACATAACGGGCCAAAAGATCATCCGTTAGAAAAGGGGACAGATGGTTGGAAAGTACATGCGGCGATAGCTCCGCAAGAGGGTGATAGTATTGTTGAAAAGACAACACCCGATTCATTTAATAAGACGAACTTGAATGAAGTTTTACAAGAAAAAGGAATTGAACATGTTATTATTTCAGGAATGCAAACACAGTATTGTGTTGATACAACAACGCGTAGAGCGTTTAGTGAAGGATATAAAGTAACGTTAGTAAGTGATGCCCATAGCACGTTTGATACAGATGTATTACGTGCTGAAGATATTGTGAAACATCATAACGTAGTGCTTGGATCATTTGCGGATGTTATTACGTTAAAAGATTTAAAAGTAGAAGCGTAATTACAGAAGTTGCTGTCTCTGAATGGGAGGCAGCTTTTTTTATTGAAAGACAAGTTGTCGAATAATGTCGGAGAACCGATCTATCTAAAAAATCGCCGGTGTAATTTCATGTACCGAAATGATTGTACAAAAAAAAGGAGCACCACTTTATCAAAAAGGGAGCTCCTTCACCAAAATGTTATTTCTTCTTATCTTTATCTAATATATTTTGCTCTTCAGCGAACTCTGTACCATATGCAAATCTGCGATTAATACGAATATTATCGTTGTTATGACGCGTGCGTGAATGTGAAAAACGATGGACGATTACTTCTGATAATGTAAAGACGATAGCAGAAAGGATACTACCCCATGCAATTTGCATGTAGTTGTCTAATAATATATTACCGAAAATCCAAACGCTTAAATACGTTAGTAAAAAGTTTGTCATAATGGCAGCAGAATCGCCAATTCGATTTAAAATAATTTTATTAACAAACATATAAGAAACGATTGTGACAAATAGACTAAAAGAAATAATTTGGACGAGCGTTGCTGGGAAAAATAAAGCTAATCCGATACTAAAAGCGATGATACACGATATAAATTTGATTACTATTACAGTAAAATCATTCAATATTTACACCTCCGATTTATACATAGTTTTACAATAAATTCAGGAGTTCATACATTGTAACGGTTTAATTTATATAAAACTTTTTCATGTTTGATTTTTTGTCTAAATATTAAAAAAACAACGAAAAAATGTTATAGTAAAATGAGAGCGTATGACATTTTTAGGTAAGGGGGAATCCAAATGTGGATTACTTCAGAAGTAGAAATTCCAGATGAGTTAATCGATCACCTTGAACAAGGGAAGTTAGTATTATTCGTTGGAGCAGGAGTTTCTATGAAGGGGAAATCAAACTTACCGAATTTCGATGATTTAGTTGATGAAATTTCGAAAGCTTTATATGTCGAAAAGCGTGAGATGACAGAACCCCACGATTATTATCTTGGTAAAATTGCGAAAACGAAAGATGTGCATCAAGTTGCAAGAGATCTCGTTAATATAGAAAAATCAAAACCGAACCCATTACATTATGCCATTCCAAGGTTGTTTCCATTAGATACGGATGTTCGAATTGTAACGACAAACTTTGATCAACATTTTACGTCTGTAATTGCTGAAATGAATAGAGAGCTGAATATTTATTATGCACCTGCTTTACCGACAGGGAGAGCGTTTAAAGGATTGGCTTACATACATGGAAATATAGAACAGGAGAAAGAAGCTTTAATTTTAACAGATGGTGATTTTGGAAGGGCTTACTTAACGGAAGGTTGGGCGAGACGATTTTTAGTGGATCTATTCTCAAATTACACCGTTTTATTCGTTGGGTATAGTCATAATGACCCAGTAATGAAATATTTAGCAACAGGTTTACCACCGAGTACAAGGCGTTATGCTTTCGTCGCACAAGGTGATAATACATACCATTGGGAGCATTTAGGGATAAGACCAATTGTGTATCCAAATAAAGCAAATAATCACCAATCACTTGTGAAAGCGGTGAAGCGATGGGCGGAATTAATGGGTGATAATTATATTACAAAAAGAATGCGTATTCGTGATATTGTAACAGTTCCTCCATCAGTAGAGCAGGAGCAATTATCGTATGTAAAACAGTCAATAAAAAAAATAGAAACAGTTCGGTACTTTGTTGAATTTGCACGTGAGTATGAATGGGTGGAATGGCTTGAAGCAGAGGGGAAACTAAGAAATTTATTTTTGCTTACGCCAAATTATGATGAAGTAGATGAGTTACTTGCGGAATGGTTAGTGGAGCAATTTCTTTTTAGCCATCAAAAAGAACTATTTCAATTGATTTTTAAAAATCATTCTAAAATATCCCCGTTATTATGGCGAACAATTTGTACTTACTTGAACGAAACGAAAGAAACGATGGACCCTTTGTTGTTTGCAAAATGGACATTGCTTGTATTAGAAACGGCAGAAAAAGATAGTAGCTCTATTGAAATGATTTCATACTTATTGCAAAAATGTTCTTTCCCTGAACATAAAGAAATTGGCTTGTTGTTGTTAACGTTTATTTTGGACGGAAAACTGAAATTGAAGCGTGTAAGAAAATGGGGAAATGATACGCAAGAATCGATAGAACTTGAGGAATCGAGTCGTTTGTCGGTGCCTATTTTTTCTCATGTAGAGCGAATTTGGAAGGAGAAAATGAGACCACATATCTCTTACTATGCCGCTCCGATTATGGTTATGGGATTAGAAAAGATACAATTATTGTCATTAAGACAAAATGCACTGAAAAAAAGAGATAGAGAAATTTCAGAGCAAGAGTTACAGCAAAATGATTTTACATTTTTAATTCAAATTGTAAAAGAATGTCTTACATATTTATGTGAAAACAATGAGAAAAAAGCGAATTATTATATTACAGAAATGATAGAAACAGATAGTGTACTTCAAAAGCGAATTGCGATTGAAGCAATGAGTAAAAATGTATTCGTTACTGCGGATGTCAAATTAAAGTGGTTACTATATGAAGGCCTTCTTTTAGATTTCACATATAAACATGAAGTGTTTCAACTTTTAAAGATTTATTATGCTGACGCTTTAGAAGAAACAAAAGAAGAAATTATTCAAAATGTATTAGAACATCTTGCAGAAGAGAGGGCGTTTGATGCTTGTCTCGTTTTAGATTCATTATTTGCATGCGATTCGAATAGTCGATGCACGATAGAAGGATATGAATTAATGAAACAGAAGCACCCTCATTTTTCTTCTGATCGATACAGTGTTCCAAAGAAAGAGTCTATTGAACAAAGCATTACGTGTAATGTAACAGCAGACGGATTACTACAGCTGAAAGACGATGAAATAATGAAGCAAGTTCGGCAGTTTTCTCAAGATGGTGTTTTTGAGCAACGCCATTTTTTAGAGATGTTATCAAAAGCATGTAAATTAAATGTAGAGTGGAGTATTTCGTTTGCTTATCAACTAGTAGGCGTGCACGAAATTAGTAATGAAGTTTGGTTTGTTTGTATTAGAGAATGGCGAAATAATAGGAATTTGACGAATGAGCAAATTCAAAGGATCATTCCGTTATTACAGAAGTTTGTTAGAAATACTACTTTTCATTGGTTAATTAGTAGTTTTTTATATGAAATTAGCAATCGATTAGAAGAGCTAGAAGAGAATAGTATACGGGTTGTAAAGCGCTTTGCTTTTTCAGTATTTCCACAAGTTATGAGAGGGGAAACGGATTTTAAAATTGGAAAACAAGAGTTTTACAATGAGTCTATACAGCATCCGGTGGGGAAGATGACTGCTGTATTACTAAAACTGTTAGCATACGATCACTTATATGATCGCAATGTGTATGAATATTTATTTTTATTTGAGGAACAGGTAAGGGTTTCTTCGGAAAGAACGAACTTTATGTTAGCTCGTTTAACAGCAGATATTACGTTTTTATACCATATTGAGAAGCAATGGTGTCGAAAATATGTATTACCTTACTTAGATTTAAAGAAAGAAAATGAGCTGACCAAATATGCGTGGGCGGGATTATGTTATACGCAAATTAATTTACCTCTATTTACAGAAATGAAGAGATATATTAAATATGCAGTAGAGCATTTAGAGGCGCTACATCCGTATACGAGAGAAGCATTTTTAAAATGGCTTAGTTTTGTATTTATTAAATGTGTGCTGTATTGGGAGCAAAAAACAGATTGGTTGTATCCACTTTTAATGCAAGTAAACGAAAATAATAAAATTAAATTTATGCAGTATGTATGCTACTACGTAAAAACGTTAAGCGGAAAGGAACAACAAAAATTTTGGACAGCGTGGCTAAGTGTATTTTTAAGAGAACGTCCGAAAATGGGCGTAATAACAACGAGAGAGTATATGATGCTTTTACGTATTGTTTTATGCATGGATGAAATTTTAGAAAAAGGACTTTGTATTATTTCGAGTAAATTTCTAGGTGTAGAAGGGCAATGTAATCAAGAAGAAATGAAACAGTTATTTATTGAGATGCTTGAAAAGAAGGATAGTATGAAAGAATATAAAGAGCTGTTTGCAAATGTGTTTTTTATTTTACTTCAAACACGTCAAGAAGCTGATTTACTTGAAAATGAAATCATACAAATAAAAGAACTATTAATCCAGTATGAAGTAGAAAAACATGTATTAAATTTAATTGAAAATGAGATGATTCGTATCGGAATTGTAATGGGGAATTTACAAGAGGGACTATAGGGCGGTAGCGGAATTTTTAAAAAATAAATAAAAAGTTGTTGACAGTATTTTAAAAAGCGTTCTATAATACGAATCATACTTATTCAATTTCAAAAACATTTGAATAAACAAAGTGCAATGAAGAGATCACAGTAGTGGTTAGTCTTACTGTAACAGAGAGCTGGTGGTTGGTGTGAACCAGTACAGGGATAATCATGAATTACAGTCTTGGAGCATCTTTTTCGTAGTAAAGATACGATTGTCTTTATGAAGAAAGAGCGGTCAATTGATCGTTAACAGTGAAGAGAGGTAGACAGAAATATTGTCTACAACTAGGGTGGTACCGCGATAAATATCGTCCCTACTGATTTATTCAGTAGGGACTTTTTGTATTTTGGTGGCCCAACTTGAAAATAAAATAAACATGCGTTGAAAGGAAAAGGAGTAGTTGTTGTTTCCCTGTAACAGAGAGCTGGTGGTTGGTGCGAACCAGTACAAAAACAAGAGCGAATTACAGTCCTGGAGCATCTTTTTCAAAGTAAAGATACTTATTGTCTTTATGAAGGGGAAGACGGTCAAATGATCGTTAACAATGAAGAGAGGTAGACGAAATAAGTCTACAACTAGGGTGGTACCGCGATAAATATCGTCCCTACTGATTGGATCAGTAGGGATTTTTTGTACAAAAAAAGTGGGATTTTAACTAGTAGATAGTGTCTTTGTACTAATTATTAGTTTAAAATAAGAAGAGGTATCGATTCCACAATGAATTTGTATAATTTATCAGTTCAGAAAATAGAGAATTTTCCATTCTCTTACTATACTTTTAAAACATTAGAGGAGGATTTCCAAATGGCAAATCATGAATTAGATCAATTACGTAAACAGGTAGATGAAATCAATTTACAATTACTACACCTTTTAAACAAACGAGGTGAAATCGTTCAAAAAATTGGGGAGCAAAAACAAGTGCAAGGTACGAAACGCTTTGATCCAGTACGTGAGCGTGAAGTACTTGATATGATTGCAGAGCATAACGAAGGACCATTCGAAACGTCAACGGTTCAACATATTTTCAAAACGATTTTCAAAGCAAGCTTAGAACTACAAGAAGATGATAACCGTAAAGCATTACTAGTATCACGTAAAAAGAAAAAAGAAAATACAATTGTTAATGTTAAAGGTGAATTAATTGGAAACGGAACACAAACGTTCATTATGGGACCTTGTGCAGTAGAAAGCTTAGAGCAAGTTCGCCAAGTAGGGCAAGCGATGAAAGATCAAGGACTTAAATTAATGCGTGGTGGTGCTTTCAAACCGAGAACATCTCCATACGATTTCCAAGGTTTAGGAGTAGAAGGTTTACAAATTTTACGCCAAGTAGCAGATGAGTTCGACTTAGCGATTATTAGTGAAATTTTAAATCCGAATGACGTAGAAATGGCGCTAAAATACGTTGATGTAATTCAAGTTGGGGCACGTAACATGCAAAACTTTGATTTACTACGAGCTGTAGGTAAAGTTAACAAGCCAGTATTATTAAAACGTGGTTTAGCAGCAACAATTGATGAGTTCATTAATGCAGCGGAATACATTATTGCGCAAGGTAACGACCAAATTATTCTTTGTGAGCGCGGTATTCGCACATACGAAAGAGCGACACGTAACACATTAGATATTTCAGCAGTACCGATTTTAAAGAAAGAAACACATTTACCAGTTATCGTTGACGTAACGCATTCAACTGGACGTAGAGATCTATTATTACCAACAGCGAAAGCGGCACTTGCAATTGGAGCAGATGCAGTAATGGCGGAAGTACATCCAGACCCAGCAGTTGCGTTATCAGATTCTGCACAGCAAATGGATATTCCAGAATTCCATAGATTCATGGATGAGTTAAAAGGTTTCAAAAATAAATTATCTTAATTCCATATCATATATGCGCTGAAGAGGAAACAGTAGTGCTTATCTCACTGTTAAAGAGAGCTGATGGTCGGTGTGAATCAGTACAAAGGTAAGCATGAATTACAGCCTTGGAGCATCTTTCCCGCCACTTATGGAGGGAAAGACGGTCAAATGATCGTTAAAGAAGAAGAGAGGTAGACGAAATAAGTCTACAACTAGGGTGGTACCGCGATAAACATCGTCCCTACTGAGCGCTCAGTAGGGACTTTTTTGTACAAAAAAATAATAAAGGGGCAAGAGAAATGAGATATATTACAGCTGGAGAATCACATGGTCCGCAGTTAACAGTTATTTTAGAAGGTGTACCAGCAGGTTTAACACTCACGGCGGAACATATTAATAAAGAGTTATTAAGAAGACAAAAAGGGCATGGACGCGGAAGACGCATGCAAATTGAAACAGATACAGTTGAAATTGTAAGTGGTGTACGTCACGGAATGACACTTGGTTCACCAATTACGTTAATCGTAAAAAATGATGATTTCAAACATTGGACGAAAGTAATGGGTGCAGAGCCAATTTCAGAACAAGAAAGTAAAGAAATGAAACGTACTATAACGAAACCACGTCCAGGACATGCGGATTTAAACGGGGCAATTAAATACGGCCATCGTGATATAAGAAACGTGTTAGAGCGCTCTTCTGCAAGAGAAACGACAGTTAGAGTTGCAGCTGGTGCAGTTGCGAAACAAATTTTGAGAGAATTAGGTGTGGAAATTGCAGGGCATGTCCTTGAAATTGGCGGAGTAAAAGCGAAGCATATTACTCACTTACCGATTGAAGAAATTCAAATGATTACTGAAAACTCACCAGTTCGATGCTTAGATAAAGAAGTAGAACAAGAAATGATGGATGCGATTGATGATGCGAAAAGTAGCGGAGATTCAATCGGTGGTATTGTTGAGGTAATTGCAGAAGGTATGCCAATTGGAGTTGGTAGCTACGTTCATTACGATCGTAAATTAGATGCAAAACTTGCCGGTGCTATTATGAGCGTGAATGCGTTTAAAGGTGCTGAAATCGGAATTGGTTTTGAAGCGGCAAGACAGCCAGGAAGTAAAGTGCACGATGAAATTAAGTGGGATGAAGAAAAAGGCTACACAAGAAAAACAAATAATGCAGGTGGCTTAGAAGGCGGTATGACAACAGGTATGCCAATTGTAGTAAGAGGTGTGATGAAGCCAATTCCTACATTATATAAACCGTTAGCAAGCGTAGATATTGATACGAAGGAAGCGTTCCAAGCGAGTATTGAGAGATCTGATAGCTGTGCAGTACCCGCAGCAGGTGTAGTAGCTGAAGCTGTTGTGGCATGGGAACTTGCAGATGCACTAGTCGAACAATTCGGAAAAGATCGCATGGCATTATTAAAGCAAAACATTACGCAACATAACAAATACGCAAAAGAATTTTAATAAAAAGGCGGGTTTAACATGCGAGTAAAAGATCAACTATCATCATTACAACCGTATAAACCAGGTAAATCACCAGAGCAAATGAAAGAAGTATACGGGAATCATTCATTTGTTAAGTTAGCATCAAATGAAAATCCATTTGGCTGTTCACCTCGTGTTTTAGGAGAATTACAAAAATCGTGGCAAGAACATGCTTTATATCCTGACGGAGGTGCTGCAAAGCTCCGTCAAACGATTGCAGAGAAATTACAAGTGCAAATGGAACAAGTGCTTTGTGGTAGTGGACTTGATGAAGTTATTCAAATTATAAGCCGTGCAGTGCTATGTAAAGGAGATAATATCGTAACAGCTGGCGAAACATTTCCTCAGTATCGTCATCATGCGGTTATTGAAGGATGTGAAGTGAAAGAAGTTCCTTTAAATAACGGTGTATATGACTTAGTTGGAATTTCTTCAGTGATTGATAAACATACAAAAATCGTTTGGATTTGTAACCCGAATAATCCGACAGGCACACATGTTAATGAGCGAAAATTAAATCAATTTATTGAGGGAGTTAGTGAAAAGACGTTAATTGTCATTGACGAAGCATACTATGAATATGTAACCGCGAAAGATTTCCCAGAGACGTTACCACTATTAGAAAAACATAAAAACCTTCTTATATTAAGAACGTTTTCTAAAGCGTACGGTTTAGCATCATTTCGCGTTGGGTATGCGATTGGACAAGAAGAATTAATCGAGAAATTAAATGTCGTTCGTTTGCCGTTTAACGTGTCTTCATTAGCACAAAAAGCTGCAACGATTGCCTTTAGTGATGAAGCGTTTATTGAAGAAATAGTACGTGTTAACGAAGAGGGATTACAACAGTACGAAAGTTTTTGTAAAGAAAATGAAATCCCGTTTTATCCATCACAAACGAACTTTATCTTTTTGCCAGTAGAGAATGCTGGAGAAATTTATGAAGCTTGTGCGCACGCTGGGTTTATTATTCGTCCGTTTCCAAATGGCGTACGCATTACAATTGGTACAAGGGAACAAAATGAGGGAGTGATTTCAGTGTTAAAACAACACTTTGAAAATAAAAAAAGTAAGTCTCGAGATGAGGCACATGTGTAAAAAGGTAGTATTAATTGGAGCAGGATTAATAGGAGGCTCTCTTGCGTTAGCGATAAAAAAAGAGCACGATGCAACGATTATCGGCTATGATATATTTAAAGAACAAGTAGAGCGCGCAAAAGAATTACATGTAGTTGACGAAGTAGCAGTAGATATACAGCGTGCATGTGAGGAGGCAAATTTAATTATTTTTGCCTCTCCAGTTGAAGAAACAAAAAAGTTAATACACAAACTAGCATCATTTCATTTACGAGAAGATGTTATCGTTACCGATGTAGGAAGTACAAAAGGGACAATTATGAATGAAGCGGAAGCTTTATTATCAAAGAAAGTTTCTTTTATCGGCGGACATCCGATGGCAGGTTCTCATAAAACTGGCGTTGAAAGTGCAAAGGCACACTTATTCGAAAACGCATTTTACATTTTAACACCAATGAATCACGTACCAACTGATCAAGTGGATGAGCTAAAAGAATGGTTAAAAGGAACAGGCTCGCATTTTCTCGTTTTAAATACAAAGGAACACGATTATGTAACAGGAATTGTTAGTCATTTTCCGCATCTGATAGCAGCAGGATTAGTGAAACAAGTTGAGAAGCACGCTGGTGATAATCCGCTTATTCATCAACTAGCTGCAGGCGGATTTAAAGATATTACACGTATTGCATCAAGTAGTCCGAAAATGTGGAGTGATATTGTAAAACAAAACCGCGAGCATTTATTGGAACTATTAGAAGAATGGATTTCTGAAATGGAAGAGTTATATAAGACGGTTTCTAAAGGAGACGAAGGTGAAATACAAAACTATTTTGCTGACGCAAAAGAATACCGTGATTCTTTACCAGTACGAAAGAGGGGCGCAATTCCTGCCTATCACGACTTATACGTCGATGTTTTAGATAAAGTAGGGGCTTTAGCTCATATTACGAGTATTCTGGCAGAAGAAGAAATTAGTATTACAAACTTGCAAATATTAGAAGCGCGCGAAGGACTACTTGGAGTGTTACGAATTAGTTTCCAAAGAGAAGAAGATCGCATGCAGGCAAAGCTAGCACTAGGAATAGAAGAATACCAAACGTATGAAACAATTTAAAAAAGAAGGTGAGAACGTGAAAGAAACAACAATACAACCTGTAACTAATGGATTGAATGGCACAATTAAAATCCCTGGTGATAAATCCATTTCGCATCGCGCTGTCATGTTTGGCGCAATCGCAGAAGGAAAAACAACAATTCAAGGGTTTCTACCTGGTGCAGATTGTTTAAGTACCATTTCTTGTTTTAAAGAAATGGGAGTAGAAATTACGCAAAATGGAGACGAAGTTACGGTAGTTGGAAAAGGATTAGAAGGTTTACAAGAACCGAAACAAGTTTTAGATGTAGGTAATTCTGGTACAACGATACGATTAATGTCAGGTATATTGGCAAACACACCGTTCTTTTCTTGTGTACAGGGTGATGCATCAATTGCGAAGAGACCGATGCAACGTGTAACAAATCCATTAAAGCAAATGGGCGTAAATATTGATGGCCGAGAAGAAGGAACGTTTACGCCGCTTACAATACGTGGTGGAGATTTAAAAGCGATCGAATATACTTCACCTGTCGCAAGTGCACAAGTAAAGTCAGCTATTTTACTTGCAGGTCTTCGTGCAGAAGGTGTAACAGCTGTTACAGAACCGCATATTTCTCGTGATCATACAGAAAGAATGCTTGAGGCGTTTGGCGTTACAGTAACTCGTGAAGGAAAAACTGTAAAACTAGCTGGTGGACAAAAGCTAAAAGGAACAGATGTTCAAGTTCCAGGTGACGTATCATCAGCCGCATTTTTCTTAGTAGCAGGAGCGATTATTTCAAATAGTAAACTACTATTACAAAATGTAGGAATGAATCCGACTCGAACAGGTATTATAGATGTTTTAGAGCAAATGGGCGCTACATTTACTATAGAACGAATTAATGAAGATGCATCAGAACCTGCTGCAAACATTACAATTGAAACATCTTCGCTAAAAGGAATTGAAATTGGCGGAGACATTATTCCAAGATTGATCGACGAAATACCAATTATCGCTTTAGCAGCAACACAAGCAGAAGGAATTACAGTCATTAAAGATGCACACGAGTTAAAAGTGAAAGAAACGAATCGTATCGATACAGTCGTTGCTGAATTAACGAAACTCGGAGCCCGCATTGAAGCAACTGATGATGGAATGATTATTTACGGTAAAGCAACTTTAAAGGGCGATACAGTACATAGTCACGGAGATCACCGCATTGGAATGATGCTTGCGATTGCCGGCTGTATAGCTAAAGGGAAAACAACGATTGAAGATGCAGAAGCAGTAGGTGTATCATACCCTACATTTTTTGAAGAGCTGCAAACGTTAGCTAAATAATATGGTGAGAAGCAGATACATAATGTATCTGCTTTTTTATATAAGATAGATGTTGATATTTGTCGGTAAATCGATATTCTATGTCGAAGCGTCGATATAAAGTTGTATTCGATATATTCCAGTTTCCGTCGATGTAATTGGAGTTGTGTTTCTCAATATTTCATTTTCCGTTCATATCATTTCGTTCACCGAACTGTAATATTGAGAATTATGGTACAATTCAAACAAGGAATGGAGGAGAAATATATGAACGTTATACAATTAAAAGAAGATAAGTTTAGAGAAGCAATACGTTTATCAGAATATGCTTTTCAATATAAAGCAAATGAAGAATGGGTAGAGCAGAAAATTAAACGAATGAAGGAAAGTCATCAAATATACGGCATTATGGAGGGGGAAGAATTAGCAGCAAAACTCCACCTTATTCCGTTTCATATTTACATAGGACAAGAAAAATTTAAAATGGCTGGCGTTGCAGGGGTAGCAACGTATCCTGAGTATAGAAGAAGCGGGTATGTGAAAGAATTGCTTCAACACTCACTTCAAACGATGAAAAAAGATGGTTATACAGTATCGATGTTACATCCATTTGCAGTGTCTTTTTACCGTAAATATGGCTGGGAACTTTGTGCGAATCGCCTTGCATGTCATATGGAGAAGAGCGATTTAGTAATGAAAAAACAAGTGAAAGGTACTGTGAAACGTTTCAATAAAGAAAATCACTCAGAAGAAGTAGAGAAGATCTATGAAACATTTGCTGAACGCTTTTCAGGTATGCTAGTTCGCAGTGAAAAATGGTGGTTACAAGCGGTTTACCATGACTTAACATTAGCGATTTACTATGATGAAAATAAAACTGCAGCTGGTTACATGTTATATAAAATAGAAAATTATAAAATGACAGTAGAAGAATTTGTTCCACTGCATAATGAAGCGAGAAATGGCCTTTGGAACTTCATCTGCCAACATGATTCTATGATTAAAGAACTTGAAATGATACTAAGTGAAAAAGAACCGTTGTTATATACATTGCAAGAGCCACGAGTGAAGGCAGAAATGAAACCATATTTTATGGGTAGAATTGTAGATGTGCAGGCGTTCTTAAATCAATATGAGTTGAACTGGAACAATGTACAGCAAGAAGTGATTTTACATATTACTGATTCATTTGCTCCGTGGAATAACGTAACAGTGAGGCTTGCAAATCATGAAATAACAATTATAAAAGAAGAGACATTAAATAAAGGAATTAGACTAGATATCAATGCGTTATCGACAATACTGTTTGGCTACAAACGTCCGTTAGAACTATATGAACTAGAATTAATTAGCGGAAATAAAGAGGAAATACGAGCATTTGAGAATGTAGTACCGGTGCGTGAAGTATTTATTTATGATTTCTTTTAATTCATACTATATGCTATATATGATCAAGAAAAAGTACTATAATGAAAATATTTTTATTATGGTACTTTTCTATTAATAGTGTGAAACCATTGATTTAAGAGAGGTAAGAGAGTAATACAAACATGCAAAAATATATATAACGGAATTTATATTCTATTTTATAAATTAGCATGGAGTGTAAATGCTAGAAAGAGTTCAAAACCTCAAAAATGTTTAGTGAAGTTTTAGGAGGGAAAGTAGAATGATTAGGCAAGCAGTAGGTGCAATCGTATTCCAACATAATGAATTGTTATTAATACATAAGGTGAAAATTAGTGATATAAAAGGAGAATATACTTTGTCAAAAGGGGAATGGGATTTTCCTAAAGGCGGTGTAAAACATACAGATAATGACTTAGAAAGTGCTATGTTGAGAGAGTTGGAAGAAGAAACAGGCTCTAGAAAATTTAAAGTTATTAGCCAATTTGAAGATAAGATTTGCTTTGAGTTTCCTGAAGAACTCAAAGTTAAAATTGGATATGAAAAGCAAGAAACTACTATGTTTTATGTAGAATATATAGGTGATAGAACAGATTTAAATCCAAAAGATAATGAAATAAGCCAGGTTCAATTCTTTAAAATACAAGATGTATTGAGAGTTTTAAGTCATGATGATACAAAGAATTTTTTTGAAGGGATAATTCAAAAAATGTATTGATAACCTAGTTGAGTGTGTTATTTGATAAATGCGACATTGGCTTAGTCACACACTTGACTTTTAATCCATGTAATTTATAATTAAAACCGGAATGAATTTTCATTCCTGAAAATTGAGGTGGGAAAAATGGCTAAAAACAAACAAGACGATATTTTTAATGCTGCAATGCAACTTTTTGCAGAGCGCGGGTACGATGGTACAACTATTCCGATGATCGCTGAAAAAGCAAATGTCGGTGCAGGTACTATTTATCGTTACTTTGAAAATAAAGAGTCACTCGTTAACTCATTATTTTCAAAATGTATGTTACAACTATCTGAAATATTAAAAACCGATTTTCCTGTTGAAGCAAATATCCGTGAACAGTTTAGTCATATATACAACCGTTTATTTGAATTTGCGCGAAACAATGTGGATGCTTTTCTTTTTACAAATTCTCACTGTGATAGTTATTTTCTTGATGAACAGAGTAAGAAAATATTTGACGATTTTATTGGCTTCTTTATGAATATTATTGAAGATGGAATCGAAAAAGGTTTTCTTCGTCCATTACCTCCAGTTGCACTAATTATTATCATATATCAACCACTTGAAAAATTAATAAAAGTAATGGCGACAGGGGAATTAGAATATACAAAAGAATTAGTAAAAGAATTGGAAGAAAGCTCTTGGAATGCTATTAGAATCATTTGATTCTATAGCTTATAAGGATAGGAATGAATATTCATTCCTAAATAGATATGTAAAATGAGAACAGGAGCTGGTATATCTGTACAACTAAGGGAATGAATATTCATTCCGATAGAATGAGTTTTAATAGAATTCGAAAAAATGATTGATAGAATAATAGGAATGAACGTTCATTCCGGAAAGGCATATTTAAAAATAGGAATGAATATTCATTCCGCATGCAACTCTAATAACGGGAGA
Organism: Bacillus paramycoides; assembly: GCF_001884235.1. Lineage (GTDB taxonomy): Bacteria > Bacillota > Bacilli > Bacillales > Bacillaceae_G > Bacillus_A > Bacillus_A paramycoides. The sequence goes on from NZ_MAOI01000079.1 coordinate 174,034, forward strand.
TGATTCATATGAGTAAGTTAAAAAGTTGGAGAAGTTTATCTTTTCTATTATGGATAGTTATTACTATCACAATGATAGTAACAATGCCTAATATGGATAAATTAGTGAAAGAAAAAGGGCAAATTACTATTCCAAAAACAGAACAAAGCAGTATAGCTGACAAGATGATAAAAAAAATGGATAAAGACGGAGTTGAAAAGTATGAAATTATAGCTGTCTTTAATAGTGGAAGTAAGAAGGCTTTAACAAATGAGCAAAAAGAGGAAATAACGAAAACTATCACTGCTTTACAAAATGAAAAAGAGCAATTAGGAATTAAGGAGATTGTCACACACTTAGATAATAAAGACTTGGAGAAACAATTAGTTTCTAAAGATAATACGACTATTTTAACGCAAATATCGGTAGATAAAAAACATGGTGAAATATCAAAAGTTGCAAGCGGGCTTCAAAATAAAATTAAACCAGAAGGTGTAAAAACGTATTTAACAGGAAGTGATTTAATAGCGGATGACTTTCTTAAATCCACACAAGAGGGAGTGAAAAAAACAGAAGTTATCTCAATCATTTTCATTCTTGTTGTTTTAATTATTGTTTTTCGTTCGCCAATAGTTCCAATTATTTCTCTTCTTACAGTTGGGGTATCTTATTTAGTTTCAATGGGGGTAATTGCCCATCTTGTAGATCAATTTAATTTTCCGTTTTCAAACTTTACGCAAGTCTTTTTAGTTGTCGTCCTGTTTGGAGTTGGAACAGATTATAACATTTTATTATATACGAGATTTAAAGAAGAATTAAGTAAACAAGAAAATGCATATTTAGCTACGAAAGAGACATTTAAATCGGCAGGTAAAACCGTTTTATATAGTGGAGTAGCAGTGCTAATTGGGTTTGCATCACTTGTTTTAGCAAGTTTTAAATTATATCAATCTACTTCAGCAGTAGCAATAGGCATCGCAATATTACTATTGGTATTAACCACTTTAAATCCTTTTTTCATGGTGTTATTAGGGAAAGGAATGTTTTATCCAGTTAAAACATTTAAAGGTCATGAGGATAGTCGTTTATGGGGATTCTTTGCGAAAAACTCAGTAGCAAGACCATTTGTTGCTTTAATCATTGTATTTGTGATATCGATTCCTTTCGTATTAAAATATTCTAACACGCTTAATTACAATGATTTATTTGAAGTAGATAATAAGTATGAATCAAAAATGGGGATTAATGTAATAGAAGAGCATTTCCCGCCTGGTTTCTCTTCACCGGGTACGTTAGTTATTCAATCTGACAAAAAGCTAGATGAAGCGACTTCTCTACAAACTTTAGATGAACTAACTGAAAAAATTTCGAAAGTTAAAGGGGTTTCAGAAGTATATTCACCGACGCGTCCAACTGGAGATAAGATTAAAGAATTATATATAAATAAACAAGCCGGAGAACTGAATACAGGCTTAGGAGATGCAAATGGTGGAATAAAAGAAATTAATGACGGATTAACAGATGCTAAAGACAAAATGGGTAGTAATGACTCAAATAGTCTTGCAAATGTTCAAAAGTTAATTGATGGAACAAATGAGGCGAAAAATGGTGTATCAGCATTAGGAACAGCTTTAAATCAATTATCAAATGGAATAAACAATGGGGCACATGGGGCGAAGCAAATAGAGGATGGGCTAGCATCATTAAACGGAAATATCAATGTCCTTTCAAATGCAACTTCGCAGCTTCATGCTGGTTATGCTCAGTTAGAAAAAGGTTTAAGTTCTTACGATCAATATTTCGGAAGTATTTCTCAAGCGATCGATGGTGCGAAAAAAGGATATGAACAAATTGAAACGTTAATGAACAATTTCATTCAAACAAAACCAGAATTAGCAAAGGATCCTAATATACAGCAAACATTAGGAATTGCAAAAGAAGCTCAGAAGCAATTGAATGTCCTTTCAAATGAATTAAATCAATTAGCGACGCAGCACAAAGCAGCGATGAGTTCATTTAAAGAAGCAAATCAATCATTATTGAAAGTAGATAATGGTTTAAAGGAAATGAACAATGGAGTAACGCAACTACAAAAAGGAGCTGCTGAACTGAAAAATGGCTTGAACGAAGGAGCTACAGGTTCAAAGCAAATTGCGAACAAATCAGCTGAGTTACAATCTGGATTAACGAAAATTAACGATGGGCAAGGGCAACTATTAACTGGACTTAAAGATTTGCAAGAAAAGATGGGACAATTGCAATCAGGTTTATCTAAAAGTACAGAGGGTTTAGGAAAAGTAAGTAACGGTCTAGGGGACGCTCAAAAATATTTAGGCGAGCTAAATGAGTCGAAAAGCTCTGAGAAATTTTATATTCCGAAAGAAGTTTTAGAGGGAGAAGATTTCCAGAAAGTATTAAATACGTTTATGTCACATGATAGAAAAATTGCTAAAATGACTATCATTTTAGATGTAAATCCGTATTCAAAAGAGGCAATGCCAATTATTCAAGAAATAAATAAAACAATAGATGGTGCTTTAAATGGAACAGAACTAAAAAGTGCGAAAAAAGCAATCGGCGGGACAACAGCTAGAAACGTTGATTTAAAAGAAGTAACCGGGCAAGATTTCTTACGTACAGCTACGATTATGTTAATTGGTATTACGCTGGTTTTAATCGTGATTACACGTTCATTTTTAAACCCAATCTTTATCATTGGATCATTAATTTTAGCGTACTTTGCATCGCTTGGTATTAGTGAACAAATTAGTGCACATTTATTAAATGTAGAGTCATTAAGCTGGAATGTTCCATTCTTTAGCTTCATTATGATTGTTGCTTTAGGAGTGGATTATAGTATTTTCTTAATGATGCGTTATAACGAGCTAGAAGGGGATTCAGTAACGAAGATTGTAAATGCATCTCGTCACATAGGAGGAGTTGTATTATCAGCGGCACTTATTTTAGGAGGGACATTTGCAGCATTAATTCCTTCAGGTGTATTAACGCTTATACAAGTGGCATTAGTTGTTGGCATTGCCCTTATACTATTAGCTTTAATAGTGATGCCGATATTGTTACCTGCTTTAATAGGGTTAACAAGTAAAATACAAAGTTATAAAAAGAAAATAATTGATACGAAGTAATAAAAAACTGTAGAGAGGTTTTTCTCTACAGTTTTTTTATGCAATTATGGGCTTGATTTCACACCATAAAAGTAATCAACCGTTGCTATTCATCCAGCTTCTACTATATAATAGCTATAGTCTACAATAATTGAGTCGTAATATGCGATTTTTTAAGACAATCGGTGAGAAAACGCTGAAATAAGCGGTATTAGTAGGAGGACACAAATGATTACAGTAAGTAACGTTAGTTTGCGTTTCGCGGATCGCAAATTGTTTGAAGATGTTAACATAAAATTTACGCCAGGTAATTGCTACGGTTTAATTGGAGCAAACGGTGCTGGTAAATCAACATTTCTAAAGATTTTATCTGGAGAAATCGAACAATCAACAGGTGACATACATATTACGCCAGGTGAGCGTCTAGCAGTATTAAAACAGAACCACTTCGAATATGAAGAGTTCCCAGTATTAGAAACAGTAATTATGGGTCACACACAACTTTATAAAGTAATGCAAGAGAAAAATGCTATTTACATGAAAGAAGACTTTAGTGATGAAGATGGTATGCGTGCTGCTGAACTTGAAGGTGAGTTCGCTGAGCTTAACGGTTGGGAAGCTGAGTCAGAAGCTGCAATCTTACTAAAAGGACTTGGTATTGGTGAAGATCTTCATGATAAGAAATTGTCAGAATTAACTGGGGCAGAGAAAGTAAAAGTATTACTTGCTCAAGCTTTATTCGGTAAACCTGACATTCTATTACTAGATGAGCCTACCAACCATTTGGACTTAAAAGCGATTCAATGGTTAGAGAACTTCTTAATGAACTTTGAAAATACAGTAATCGTTGTATCCCATGACCGTCACTTCTTAAATAAAGTTTGTACGCACATGGCTGATCTTGATTTCGGTAAAATTCAACTTTATGTTGGTAACTATGACTTCTGGTACGAGTCAAGCCAATTAGCTTTAAAATTAACACAAGATGCTAATAAGAAAAAAGAAGAGAAAGTAAAAGAGTTACAAAACTTCATTGCACGCTTTAGCTCAAACGCATCTAAAGCGAAACAAGCAACTTCTCGTAAAAAATTATTAGATAAAATTACATTAGATGATATTAGACCATCATCACGTCGTTATCCATTCGTTGGTTTCACACCTGAGCGTGAAATAGGAAATGACTTATTAACTGTTGAAGGTCTTTCTAAAACAATTGATGGTGAAAAAGTGTTAGATAATGTGTACTTCACTTTAAATAAAGGTGATAAAGTTGCATTTATCGGTCGTAACGATATTGCGATGACAACATTATTTAAAATCCTTATGGGTGAAATGGAGCCAGATAGCGGTTCATTCAAATGGGGTGTTACAACATCTCAATCGTATTTCCCAAGAGATAACTCTAAATACTTTGAGAACAGTGACTTCAACTTAGTTGATTGGTTACGCCAATTCTCTCCACAAGATGAGTCAGAAAGCTTCTTACGTGGTTTCTTAGGCCGTATGTTATTCTCAGGTGAAGAAGTTAAGAAGAACGTTTCTGTATTATCTGGAGGCGAAAAAGTTCGTTGTATGCTATCTAAAATGATGTTAAGTGGTGCGAACGTAATCACACTTGACGATCCAACGAACCACTTAGACCTTGAGTCTATCACTGCATTAAACAACGGTTTAATTGCATTCAAAGGTACAATGTTATTCACATCTCATGACCATCAGTTCGTACAAACAATTGCAAACCGCATTATCGAAGTAACGCCAAACGGTGTAATCGATAAAGAGGCAACTTACGATGAGTTCTTAGAAAATGATGAACTTCAAAAACAAGTAGATGCAATGTACAAAGGTCAATAATAAACGATGAAAAGGAGCTGTCTCACAAGTCGAGTTTTCGACTGTGTGCCAGCTCTTTTTTGTCATTTACTGAAAGGGAAATATAAATTTTATTTTCAAATAAAGTGAATAATTATTCAACAATAATATTAATGATAGCAAGAAATTTTTGAAGTAGGGATAAACCTTGAAATGATAATAAACTGTTTTTTATAGTGAATTTTAGTATATTGCATTAATGTTCCAAAATTGGAGATAGATATGTTTGCGGATTTATGAATAAAGGTTTATAGTGGGTAATGTTCTAATTAGCGGATGAATTTAGGGAAGAACATAATGTAAGAAAACAGGAAATGTTACAAAATTATTTTGTTAAATAGAAACCAAGGTCAAAATGTTTAAAAAGAAATAGTTGAATAAATAATAGCTTCAAATTATAATTACTAATATTCTTCATATAGTTAAACAAATAAAACCTATTTGAAGAAGAAAAATTGAATAGAGAGACAGACTTATATCAAAATAAGCCTTGGATGATCAAAAGAGGTGGAGAAATGAAACAAATACTATTAAAGAGTAAGCGAGTGTTAAGCAATCATTTTGGATTTTTCGTGTTTGCCGTTATTTTATTCTGGTTAAAAACATACGCAGCTTATGTGACAGAATTTAATTTAGGGATATCAAACACAATCCAAAAGTTCTTACTGTTTTTCAACCCGTTAAGCTCAGCAGTTCTATTTTTAGGTCTTGCATTATTCGCAAAGGGGAAACGAGCTTACATTTGGTTAATTGTTATTAATTTGCTAATGTCTATACTTTTATACGCAAACGTAGTATATTACCGCTTTTTCAGCGATTTTATTACGTTCCCGACATTAACACAAACGAATAACTTTGGAGATTTAGGTGGTAGTATTTTTGCATTGCTACACTTATATGATCCGCTATATTTCTTAGATACAATCATTTTAATTGTTTTAGTCGCAATGAAATTTGTAAATCCTAAACCAATCCGTGTTGCGAAGCATAAATTATCTCTAGTATTTTTAGTAGGTATTTTATTCTTTAGTATTAACTTAGGACTTGCAGAATCTGACCGTCCTGAATTATTAACTAGAACATTTGACCGCAATTATATCGTGAAATATTTAGGGGCGTACAACTATACGATTTATGATGGCATTCAAAGTGCGAAAGCATCAACAGAACGTGCATTAGCAGATGGAGATAGTATGACAGAAGTAAGAAACTATCTTGCATCAAGTTATGCAAGTCCAAATCCTGAGTATTTTGGTAAAGGAAAAGGAATGAACGTAATTTATATTCATCTAGAGTCATTCCAAAACTTTTTACTAAACTACAAACTAAATGGCCAAGAAGTTACACCGTTCTTAAACTCATTTACAAAAGATGCGAATACGTTATACTTTGATAACTTCTTCCATCAAACAGGACAAGGTAAAACATCTGATGCGGAGTTCATGTTAGAGAATTCAATGTTTGGATTACCACAAGGATCTGTTTTTACAAACAAAGCTCATAACACGTATCAATCAGCACCAGCTATTTTAGGTCAACAAGGATACACATCAGCAGTGTTCCACGGTAACTACAAAACGTTCTGGAACCGTGATGATATTTATAAATCATTTGGTTTTAATAAATTCTTTGATGCGTCATACTATGATATGAATGAAAAAGATGTAGTAAACTATGGCTTAAAAGATAAACCGTTCTTTAATGAATCAATTCCGTTATTACAAACGTTAAAACAACCGTTCTATACGAAGTTCATTACGTTATCGAACCATTTCCCTTATCCTATTGATAAAGCGGAAGCAACGATTGAACCAGCGAAAACAGGTGACTCTTCTGTAGATACGTATTTCCAAACAGCACGCTATTTAGATGAGTCTGTAAAAGGCTTCATGGATTACTTGAAACAATCTGGTTTATACGATAATTCAATTATCGTTATGTACGGTGACCATTACGGTATTTCAGATAATCATGGCGCAGCAATGTCTCAAATAATGGGTAAAGAAATGAACTCATTTGAAAATGCGCAGTTACAACGTGTACCTTTAATCATTCGCGTACCAGGAATGAAAGGTGGCGTACAACATCAATACGGCGGAGAAATTGACGTTCTTCCAACGTTATTACACTTACTAGGTACAGATACAAAGAATTATGTCCAATTCGGATCAGATTTATTATCGCCGGATCATAAACAAGTTGTTGCATTCCGTAACGGTAACTATGTAAGCCCAACAGTTACTGCGCTGAATGGCAAATACTATGATACAGCGACTGGAAATCCTGTAGAATTTACAGACGAAATAAAACAAAATGAACAAATGGTTCAAAAATCACTAAAATACTCTGACCAAGTTGTTAACGGCGACTTATTACGATTCTACACACCAGAAGGCTTCACTCCAGTAGATCGTTCTAAGTACAACTATAACCATCGTGATAAAAATAAAACGAAGGTGAAGACGACTGAAGACGGGGAAACAAAATAAATAATATAAAATCCTACTCGTATGGAATACTATCTATACGAGTAGGATTTTTTGTTTTAAGAGTTACTTTCGTATTTTTGAATTGTTGCTTTTTTAGGCATAAAACATGCAATAATCAAAGCTAAAAAAGATAAGACTAACATAAATACGTAGGCATCACTTGAGCTGAAGATAGAAGATAACTTTGTTACTTGCATAGCTGATATGCTTCCATTCTCACTAGATAACTGTGAAATATGTGAAGTCGATTGAATTGTATATACAGTGATGATGACTGCTGTTCCAATAGCACCTGCTAATTGGCGAATCGTATTATTTACTGCTGAACCATGTGAACCAAGTTCTCTTGGTAAAGCGTTTAAGCCTGCTGTGTTTAAAGGCATCGAAATGAAACTTAATCCAATTCGTAGAATAATGGTACGAACCATTAGATACATATAAGTTGTAGATTCGGTCAAATCAATGACACCCCACATCGAAATAATGATACATATTAAACCTGTAATAAAGAGTGGTTTTGCCCCGTATTTATCAAACATTTTCCCTGTGATAGGTGATAAGAAGGCATTAATTACAGCTCCAGGTAATAGAAGTAAACCTGATTCAAATGCAGTAAAACCTCGTCCGTTTTGCAAGTAAATCGGTAAAAGAATTAAATCAGCATACATAATCATCGTAATGAGTACGTTAATGACGGATGTAAGAGTGAAAACTTTATACTTAAATACTGATAAATTCAATAATGGATCGTTTGACTTTATTTGACGTAAACAGAATAAAGCTGTAACGATTATACCGATGATAATTGTTGTAATAACAACTGGGTGATCCCATCCTTTGCTTCCTGCACTACTAAATCCGAATATAACACAACCAAAGCCAATCGTTGATAAAATGACACTTACGATATCTAATTTTGCTTTTGTTGTATCTGCAACATTCATCAAGTATTTAAGTGCGAGAATAATAACAATGAATACAAATGGAGCTAATCCAATAAATAGCCATCTCCATGATACATATTCTATGATAAAGCCAGATAATGTTGGAGCGATGGCTGGCGCAAAAATTATGGCAAAGCCGATGGTCCCCATAATACTTCCACGCTTTTCACTAGGGTATAAATATAAAATAACAGTCATCATTAGTGGCATAATAATTCCTGCCCCAACTGCTTGAATCATTCTTCCTATTAACAGAATGCCAAAATTCATGGCGCATGCACAGAGAACAGTCCCAATAAACAAAGAGAGCATAGAGCTAATAAATAGCTGCCTTGTTGTAAATCGTTTCATTAAAAATGCAGTAATTGGTACCAGAACACCATTTATGAGCATAAAGCCTGTCGATAGCCATTGAACTGTTGCAGCCGTAACATCAAATACTTTCATTAAATTACTCATCGCCACATTTAATAGCGTCTGATTTAATGTTGATAAAAAACAACCGGTAATGAGGACAACTAATATAAGTTTTTTATTTCTTTCTGATATTTCCTTTTGCATTGGTAAACTCCTTCATTGTTTTCTTGATTTATCGACATCATGTCGATAAAATTAATGGTAACAAAATATATTTTCTTTGACCATGAACAGTTTTTTTGAAAATGTTCACTACTCGACATAGAAGGTATGCACTGTCGAGTAAGTAAAGAGAAAATCTATAAAGGAGTTTCAAAATGTCTACATCTAAAAAAGAAGATCCTCGTACAGTTCGTTCAAGAGAAATGTTTAAAAATGCTGTTTTTTCTCTTTTATGTGAGAATCCTAGTATTTCAAGCTTAACGGTTCAGAAAGTAGCAACAACGGCAGGATTAAATCGAACAACCTTTTACTTACATTATCAAGATATTCAAGATTTACTAGACCAAATCACTAACGAGATTTTAAATGAGCTTTCTAATAAAATTGTTGATTTAATACATGCAAAAGATTTATCAGAAAAACAAAAGCTAACACAATTGCTTGATTATTTATATATCCACCGAAATTATTTATTTATATTATTTAAAATGAATCAATTTGAGGAGCAATTATTTTTATTTTTAAAGCAATTAATAGAAACGAGAAGAGAGAATACGAAAAAGGATTTGCCAGATGATTATGTTGCAGTTGATATTAAAACAGCCTCTTTGGTAGGTATCATCATGTGGTGGATAAGGAATGGACTTCACTTTAGTTCAGACTATATTGCAAATCAAATCTATTTTATGTATAAAGGGTAATGGTTTTAAGGATCGGAATTAATAAAACTTTAACAAACAAAAGATTCCGAGAAAGAAGGGGATATTCATGAATTTTAAAAATGAAAAAGTAACATTACATTTAGAGGTTATGAAATACCAATATAAAGATGCAAAAGACGAGTGTGATAGAAATTGGTTAATAGTAAAAGCGAGACTGTCAGAAGAAAATAAAGTTTTTGAAACGATGGATCCTTTTTTACAAACTACCGACTTACAGTACATGATAAAATGGTTTCAATCATTACCAAACCCAACATATAACGAACTAGATTTCATAGAACCAAATGTAGCGTTTGAATTTATTGGAGAAAAAGAAGGGGAGTTTCACATTGTTATTCGCTTATCGCAGGAACTTAATCCTTCATGGTGTAAGGAAGAGGAGTACGAATTTTCTATCGGTATAACGCAAGAGGATATAGATAATATTACTCGTTCTATTGAAGAGCAACAACGAAAATTCCCAAAACGATAAAAAAAGACTTGATAACCTACAAGAGGGAATCAAGTCTTTTTATTACATACGATTATCATGCCAGAAGTTTAATGGGAAGTGTTCATTCTCATTATAGCCTTCTAATTCATATCCTTTTTCTTTCAGTCCCTTAATAATTCCAGGTACTGCTTTTACTGATTGTGGATGAATATCATGCATAAGGATAACTTCTGTTGGATTTGTAGCATGAGCTAGAACGTTTTCTACGATTTTAGCAGATGCAGCGTCTACTGGTATTTTGTTGTATTTCCAGTCTAATGAATCAATTGTCCAGTCCCAAACTTTTAAACCATTTTCAACAACTTTGTTGCGAAGGGCTTCATTTAATCCTGGCATTGAACCATAAGCAGGACGTGTTAATACAGGTGATTTTCCTAGAACACCAGCGATTAAGCCTTGGTCTTCTTTCATTTCATCAACGTAATGACCTTCTGTGTAAAGCTTCTTGTAGTTATGAGTCATACTGTGCATCCCAACATAGTGGCCTTCAGCATCTTCGCGTTTTACAAGGTCAGGGAAGGCTTTAACGTTTGAACCAATTAGGAAGAATGTTGCTTTTGCATTTTCACTCTTTAACATATCTAAAAGCTCAGCTGTGTATTTTCCAGGACCATCATCAAATGTTAAGTAAGCAACTTTTCTAACTTGCCCGTTATAGTGCTTTGGAGCTTCTTTTGGTGCTAGGGATGTTTGGATTTCACTTACAAGTTGAACAGATTTAGCTTCATCCTCTGTACTGGCTAGAGCGGTATGTGTTGATCCGTAAGCGGCCTCGTATGTAAATAATACCCCGACGCATATAAACAGAGCCCTTTTTACTAAAGTTGTCATCCGAATTCCATTGCGCATAATTTTCCTTCTCTCTATAAAAGTTCTACTCTATTATATTAGCAATTTTAGAAGGGGAAATGCAAAAAAACTTTTTACAAGTGCGAAAAAGTTTGTAAAAAAATATGCAAGATTTCAGCGTTTTGCAGGTTTAATAAAATGAAACAAGAATTGAATGTATGGAACTGCATTTATTACGGTTCATACATGTTTTTAGTTTCGGAGAGGGAGGATAAGTATGAAAAAATTAGCTTGTTTACATGCTCATCATTCAAATATTGAATACATTGACCGAGCGTTTCAATCTTTTGAAATAGAAATACTCCATTTTGTAGATCCCATTTTATCACACATATTAAAAAAAGATTGCGATTTTGAAAGAGAACAAGCACGAAATAAATTGAATGATCTTTTAAAGTATATTGCCGAAAGTGATGTGGATACACTTTTAATAACTTGTACAGATTATATTACGCTATTAGATGAAAATTTCAAAATAGATATACCTATATTGAAAATTGATGAGCCCTTCTTTGAAATGCTTTGTCATGTTGAAGGGCCACAAACAATAGTTTTTACGAATGCCAGCACTGTTTTAGGAACGATGGAACGATTAAAACAATACGCTCAGCGGAAAAATAAATCTATACATGTAAAAGTAGAAGTGATAGGGGGGATATTTGAGTTAATTATGCAAGGCCGTAAAGAAGAGCATGATACTAAATTAGAAAAATATTTATATGAAATTATGAAAGGTAGAAACGAAATGCTTTCAGTTGCACAATTATCGATGGTAGATGCTGCTACAAGGATAGAAAATATAATAGGAAGGAACATAATAAATCCGTTGAATGCGTTAGTAGAGTATTATATAGAGAGTGTGAAAAATAAATAAGAAAATGTAGTTTGTTTTAGAATGCATAATCAAAAATTTCACATACCGTATTTGAAAAATAAATATAGAAAAACCAAAAAGTAATGTAGAATATATCGTACATACATATGTGAAGTCAACATAATAAATAAAAGAGGTGGACATATGCAACTTGAAGAAGTAATGCAGCAACTAGAGGAATATGGAACAGAACAAAATCGTAAAACGTTTAAAAATCATGGGGCGAAAGAGCCGTTATTCGGAGTTAGTTTTGCGAATTTGAAATTGTTAAAAAAGAAGATAAAGAAAGATCATGATTTAGCAATCTCATTATGGGAAACAAAAAATATGGATGCAATGACTTTAGCAACGATGATTTTAGAGCCAAAGAAACTAACGTCAGAACAACTAAATATATGGGTACAGCAAGTTGATTATTATTGTTTAATGGACGTTCTTATGACGGCTATATGTACGTCACCAATCGCTATAGAAAGAATGGAAGAATGGGCGAAATCTGACGATGAATGGACTGGAAGAGCAGGTTGGTCTTTATTAGCGAATATTGCTATGAAAAATAAAGCGTTAGTTGATGATTTCTTCTTACCGTATTTAGAAGAGATTAAAATTCATATACATAATGAAAAAAATCGAAAAAGAGAAGCGATGAATAGGGCTTTAATTGCAATAGGGGTTCGAAATGAAAGTTTGGAACAAAAAGCAATTGAAATTGCACGTGAGATTGGAAAAGTAGATGTTGATCACGGGGCAACATCATGCAAAACACCAGATGCAGAAGCTTATATTAAAAAAACTCGAGAAAGAACTGAAAAAAAGAAAGTAAAATAAGAGAAGGGGAAAGGTTATGGAACCAGTTGAAGTGGCACGAAGCATAATTACATCACAATTTCCGAATTGTGATGTAGCTTTACTAGGAGGCAGCGTTGTACGAGGAGAAGCGACAAAAACATCGGACCTTGATATTATAATTTTCGACCAAAGTTTGTTATCTTGTTATAGAGAATCTTTCTATAGTAATGGCTGGCCTGTTGAAGTTTTTGTACATAATTTTGAAACGTACAAAACCTTTTTCAAAAGTGATTGTGAACGCGGGAGACCTTCATTACCTCAATTAGTTTCAGAAGCGTTTGTTTTAAAAGGAAAAGAAAAAATTGTAGCAGAGCTAAAAAGAGAAGCAAATGAACTATTAAATAAAGGCCCTGAAAAATGGACCGAAGAAACGATGAAGCAGAAGCGCTATTTTATTACGGATGCTTTGGATGACTTTATTGGTGCGACAAGGAGAGAAGAAGAGTTGTTCATCGCAAATTTATTAGCTGATTTAGTACATGAATTTGTTTTGAGGGTAAATGGCCAATGGCTTGGAAATTCAAAATGGTTCATTAGAGTATTGAAAAGGTACGACGAAGTATATGCAGAGAAATTTGTTGCGGTTTTTGATCACTTTTATAAAACAGGGGAGAAAAAGGAATTAATCGCTTTTATAGAAAAAACGTTAGAAGAGTATGGGGGAAGAATGTTCGAAGGATTTTCTATAGGGAAATGAGAAGGGGTAGCAAAATGAATTTACCAGTTGTTCAATTAAGAGAACTATCACTAGCTGATGTAGAAGATCGGTACAAGTGGTCATTAGATACAGAAGTAACAAAGCACTTAGTTGTACCAAATCAATATCCACCGTTCACTCGTGAAGATACGAGAGGATGGATCGAAATGTGTATAAGTCGAAAGAATGGATATGAACAACGAGCTATTCTAACTGATAAGGGGATACACATTGGATGGGTAGACCTTAAAAACTTTGATAAAACGAATAAAAATGCTGAACTAGGGATTGCTATTGGAAATAAAGAATATTGGGGTAAAGGATATGGAATGGCAGCTTTATACAGTATGTTACAAATTGGCTTTTCTGAATTCGAATTAGAAAAAATATGGTTACGAGTAGACGAAGATAATTTACAAGCTAGAAAGAGTTATGAAAAAGCTGGATTTGTTTGTGAAGGAATAATGAGAAATGATAGATTACGCCATGGTGAATTCATTCATCGCTATCGTTATAGTATGTTAAAAGAAGAATATCAGTCTTTATTTAATAGATTATAAAAATATTATGTTAACCAAAAGGGGTAGGGAAATGATTCGATTACTTACTAAAGAAGATGCAGAACAATATTGGGATTTACGTTTACAAGCATTACAAGTAAATCCAGAGGCGTTTATAACAACTTATGAAGAGGCAATCCGTCAGGAACATCCTATTGACCGAGTTGCAAGTAATTTAACATCTGCTACTAGTTGTACATTCGGTGCTTTTAATAAAGAAAATCAATTAATTGGAGTTGTCACTTTACTAACAGAAGAGAAAAAGGCATATAAGCATAAAGGTCATATCGTTGCGATGTATGTAGATGCACAAAACAGACGGAACGGATTGGCACGTGAGTTAATTGCAAATGCAATTCAAAGAGCGCGAGATATAAAACTAGAGCAATTAACTTTAGGAGTTGTATCCACAAACGAACCAGCAAAAAAATTGTATGGATCAATGGGCTTTAAAACGTATGCAATTGAAAAAAGAGCTATAAAGATGAATGGTTTGTATAGTGATGATGAAAATATGGTGTTGTTTCTTTAAAGGAAGGATATTATTATGAAAGATCTTCATTTAGAAAAAAATATGAATCAGCAAGTAGCAATTTTGTATGCGACAGTATCTGATACATTTAAACGATTGCAGAATCTAGTTGAAGGTACTGAAAAGAAGGAACTGTCCTTTAAAGGGTCTGAAAATAATGAAAATAACATAGGACAACTACTTCAACATTTAGCAGTTGTCGATTTACACTGGGTATACCGTTTAAAAGGAGAAGAAGTTCCACAGCTACTAGAAAACAAATATGGGCCTATGTTAAATGAAAAAGGTAAACTGCCAAGTTTAAGAAAACATACATTGCAAGAATTAATGCAAGATTATGAAGAGGTGCAATATTTGTTTTATGAGGAATGTATGAAACTAACAGAAGATGATTTAACCCGTGAAGTTTACTATGAAAAGAGCGAAAGTGCGACTATAAGGTGGGGGATATGGCATATAGCTGATCATAATCGGTATCATCAAGCACATATAAGTCGATTGAGAAAATTATACAAAGAATATCAACTACATATAGTCTAAATGTAAGTGTGAAAAACTCCCCTTAATTAATAGATTAGGGGAGTTCATTTTAAATTGTTTTTTTCTTTTCTTCCCAAGTTAACATCAAATTTTTATGGTAGTCTTTTGGTTTCTCAATTAAAACCCAGTCAATTGAATGTGCCGTTGTTGGTAGCCATTTTTTACGACGTATTTGTATTTCATGGAGGATAAATTGTAATGATGAAAAATAATTTTAAAATAGAAAATATTCCAGCGGTTTTGTGGGGTGACAAATCAGATAAGTTATTTGTGGTGGTGCATGGTAACATGTCAAACAAGGCAGATGACTCAATTATTGTATTTGCAGAAGAAGCAACAGCAGTAGGTTATCAAGTGCTTAGTTTTGATTTACCTCAACATGGTGACCGTAAGGATGATACTTATCTTTGCAAAGTTCAAAACTGTGTCCAAGACCTTAATACAATTATGACCTATGCAAAATCGTTATCAAATAATATAAGCATTTTTGCTTGTAGCATGGGAGCGTATTTTAGTCTATTAGAATATAGCCATGAGCCGTTGAAGCAGTGCTTGTTTCTCTCTCCTGTGGTAAATATGGAACGTATCATAAATAATATGATGACATGGTTTAACGTAAGTGAGAGTAGACTAAAAATAGAGAAAGAAATTTCTACACCTATTGGACAAACTCTCTATTGGGATTACTACTGTTATGTGAAAGAACATCCTATTGTTGCTTGGAATAATCCAACTTCAATTCTCTATGGTTCAGAAGATAACTTATGTGAGTTTGACGTTGTATCTGAATTTAATAAACGTTTTAACTGTAATTTGCAAGTAATGGAGAATGGAGAACACTATTTCCATACTGAGGAACAGTTGCAGTATTTCAGACAATGGCTGAAAAAACATATATACGTTAAATGATAATAAAATAAAAAATGATTGATGTATAATCTTCTTTAAAAGCGAATTAAGGGAAGTCAAAATGTCTTCCCTTAAAAGTTATATAATTTCAACATTGTTTTAAAACATCACCTTATATTAAAGTGTTAGAAGTAATAGAATGCCTGGTTACAAACTTTATCCGGCATTAACGGGCAGTAAGACTCTCACCTCAAAATTCGGCTGTAAAGCAAAGGAATTAGGTGGGAGATCAACTGCCCGTAAAAGCCCGATTGGTGAGGGCTGATAATCAGTGGGGGATGAACAAAACCCCCACTGATTAAAGTTTCACTTTATATAAACAATAAATGAGTGTTCATACACATTTTTTTACACATATATTAAAAATATATTATTTTTATAATTTAATGTTCTGTTAAGAATTTCTTGTCAGAATGGCTCGAGGATTATCTATTAAATAAATACTATAATAAGGGGTTTTACGATGAAAGCTATTGCAATAGGGATATTGGCATCGTTTTTCTTTGCCTTTACCTTCGTTTTAAATCGGGCGATGGACTTAGAAGGTGGAAGCTGGATTTGGAGTGCATCGTTACGGTATTACTTTATGGTCCCAATGTTATTACTTATTGTCATGTATAGAGGGAACTTAAAACAACTCTTTCAATATATGAAAAATAATCCGAAAGAATGGCTATTATGGAGTATTGTTGGATTTGGTCTCTTTTATGCACCGCTTAGTTTCGCTGGAGCGTTTGGACCCGGTTGGCTCGTTGCTTCAACTTGGCAAATTACGATAGTTGCAGGTATATTGTTAACACCATTTTTCGCGGTAGATCCATTGCATAAAAAACTTCCGATAAAGGAATTAGTAATGTCCGGTATTATTTTATTCGGTGTTGTTCTCATGCAAGTAGAACACGCTTCTTCTTTAGGAATCCGTGAAACCGTTTTATGTGTAGTTCCTGTACTCATTGCAGCATTTGCGTATCCGCTTGGAAATCGAAAAATGATGCAAGTATGTAAAGGGGAATTAGATGTATTTCAGCGGGTTCTCGGTATGACTTTAGCAAGTTTACCATTTTGGTTTATACTATCTGGTTACGAGGTATCTGCAAATGGATTACCGTCAAGTAGCCAAGTTATCCAATGTTTTATCGTAGCAATTAGTTCAGGTTTAATTGCGACAGTATTGTTCTTCTTTGCGACTGATCTTGTAAAAGATGATCCGCAAAAATTAGCAACAGTTGAAGCGACACAGTCCGGTGAAGTTTTATTTGCGTTAGTAGGAGAGCTTCTCTGGTTATCTGCTCCAATTCCATCTTCTTTATCTTGGATTGGAATGAGTCTCGTTATTGTTGGAATGATATTGCATAGTTATGTAGCTGTAGTTGTGAAAAAAGAAGAAAAAATAACTGCGTAAATAGATTAGCTCTTTCCTATAAAGAGCTAGTCTTTTTTCATGGAAAGGGATGACGATATGATGATACAACGTGTTGAGCATATAGAAAAAGATCCAATTGAGGAAGTATTAAAGCATGCGACCGGTCCAAGTGAAATAAATTTAATTAAAGCAGTGTCATTGTATGAAAATAATCATGTAGTGCCTATATAAATATGGGAATAAGGCTTGCATTGGAATAGCGTTAATTGATACAAATAGAGCGAGAATATGCCACATAGCTGTTGATGAAAAATATCGTCATCAAGGAATTGCACTTCAAATGATAAGAGAAATAATTAGGAAGTATGAGTTAACATATATAGAGGCAGAGACAGACGAAGAGGCAGTTGAATTCTATAAAAAGTGTAGATTTAAGATTAAAAGTTTGGGAGAAAAACATCCAGGGGTGGAAAGATTTCATTGCCATTGCAAGAATGAACAGTTTAGAAGTATGTGAAATATGTAATTTTACATATTTAGTTTAGTTTGAAAAAAACGATATATACAGTATATAATAAAGATAACTGGAAAAATATAGATAAATAGAAATTAGGTGTAAAACACATGAGAATGGATAAAAGCAAATTTGTGAAAATTGCAGCTTCAATAGGAGTGTCATCTTTTCTATTAACAGGATGTGCTGATAATGATGAAGAGAGCACACAAAAAGAAAGTAGTGCTGTAAAAGTAGATGGTACGAAGCAAGAAAGCGAACAAGAAACATTAAATTGTGATGATAAAGCACCAACAACAGAAAATATAGAAAAAGAAGAATTATGTAGAGAGAATCATTCACCTGCTACATTTAATAATGAGGGTTCACACTTGCCAATACTTCCGTTCGTGGCTGGGTATTTATTAGCAAGTAAGACGTCGAATATGTATAATACGGCGAAACCAAATCTTATGAAGAAACCATATACTAATAATTTTATCCCATACAGTGAAAAGGATGAGCGCAGAACTGGTGGCAGTGGTGGTGGATATTATGGAGGCACTAGTAGTAATAATGATTCTTCAAAGAAAGTGGATTTAAATAAGCAACAGCCGAACAATTCGACTAAAGTGACGCCAGATTCAAATACGTCAAAATCTTCTACTACACAAACGCCGAAAGTGAATTCTGGTTCAAGTGGAATTGGAAACGCAAAAGCACCAGCTGGATCCTAATTTGAAAGGATAATGGAGAAATGTATACAGAAAAAGAACAGGAAGAGTATATGAAAATCTGGTTTTCTCTTGCAGAAGAGGCTGGTAGAAATGGATTTACATGGCCGAGTTTGTTAGAGAGTGAAGAATGGAATCAATATATGGCAACTGGTATGTATCGTATGCCAGTACGTACATATACTGCAATTTCTAAAGCGACAGAAGAAATTATGTATGTGTTATATAAAACATATCAATACATTACAAATACACCAGCGCAATTTCAAAAACTTAGTTTTCCACCAGAGACGTGGGAAATTGCAAGAATGAAACATACTGGTTTATTTTCATATTTTACAAGGCTTGATTTCATCGTAAATCATGATGATATTAAATTAATTGAAGTAAATTGCGATACTCCGACCGGTTATTTAGAACCATCTGTCGCGAATGAAGTATTGTGTCGATATCATGATGTAAATCATCCGAATCATATTGAAGAGCATATTGTGCAAGCTTGGGAACAAATTAAACATGATTACAAAATAAGTCCTGACGAAACGATTTATTTTACAAGCTACGATTGGCATGATGAAGATCATCAAACAGTTCAGTTTTTAAGAAGTTATTGCTTACAACAACAAACGGATTATGTAGGAATACAAGATATTGTTGTTGCAGATGATGGATTATATACACCGAGCGGAGACCGAATTAAATATTTATACCGACTATATCCAATTGAATATTTAGTGTCGGACGTTGATAAGAAGGGAAAAAGAATTGGTCTACAATTTTTAGATCATATCGCACAAGAAAGAGTGCAAATTATAAATCCACCTGCCGCCTTTGTAGTGCAAAATAAAGGTGTACTCGCATTAATTTGGCAACTTTACGAAGATGAAGTTTTCTTTGAAAAAGAAGAGCGAGAGATCATTAAGAAATACTTCCTTCCAACGTATTTTACAAATAAACGATTCTTAGAAAGAAAAGAATCATATGTTTCAAAACCATTATTTGGACGCGAAGGCGGCGGAGTTTCTATTTATGAAAATGATGAACTATTAGCTGAAGATCAAACAGAGTATTATTTTGAACAACGAAAAATATATCAGCAATACGTAGACATGCCTGACTATACAATTGATACGTGGGATGGACCGTATACTGGTAAACTACTTATCGGTTCTCATTGTATTAGCGGAAGAGCAGCGGGACTGTTTTTACGAGTAGGTGAAAGAATAACAGGGAATTTATCAATGTTCACTGGGGTTACGATTGAAGGGTAATATACATAGCAAAGGTAAAGAGCGTATTCGTATGATAGTTGATGAGAATGATATTCCACGTATGAAGTTTTTAGATGCTGAAGGAAAGGTTATATATACACTCCCGCCAGAATAATAATCTTAGACTATATTTTGTAGTAGCTAACGTTTCATGATGTTGAAAGAAATGTAAATTTAAATGCAATATATCGATGAATAATATATTAAGGGGCTCGACTTTCAATGGCAAGAAAACTATTAACACAAAGGTTCCCGATTTTAATTCCCTTCAGAATTAGACAACGCAGGTTGTTTAAAAAAATACATGACCGTCTTGAAGGGTATAAATTTCCAAAAACATTTGAACAAAACCCATTACCTTACAGAATTTATAAACATAAATCTTTACTTATTAGAAAATTAGGTGATACGGACATACAGCTGCAATACAACAAAATTACTAATCTAAGATTAGCTATAAGCAAAATAAACAAGGTTGTAATTAAACCGGGAGAAACATTTTCATTTTGGCATCTTGTTGGTAATTCTGATGAAAAGGCTGGATATAAAGAAGGAATTATTTTAATGAATGGTGAAGCGATAAAGGGAATAGGCGGTGGTCTTTGTCAGTTAGGGAATCTTCTCTACTGGATGTTTCTTCATTCAGAGTTGGAAACAATAGAAAGGTATCGTCATAGTTTTGATCCATTCCCTGACTATGGACGGGTGATTCCATTTGGAACAGGCGCTACTTTGATGAATGGGATTATTGATTTAAAATTAAAGAACAATTCAAATATTTCCTATCAAATTAATCTACATATTGACGAGGAATACATTTACGGAGAAATTAGGGCATCACAGTATCCCCCATATTCGTATTCTATTATTGAAGAGGATCATCGTTTTGTAAAAAAGGCAGATGGTCAAGTATACAGGGAAAATAAAATTTATAAAAAAATTGTTGATCGTGTCACAGGTAACATAGTTGGTAAAGAACTAATCATAGAAAATGATTGCCTAGTACAATATGAAGTAGATGATGAGAAAATAGCAGGTTCTTCATAAATCGAAATTTTCACTCGTTTAAAGATATTTGAAATAGCAATGTAAAACATTTCAAATTAAACTCTTCCAAGGAAAATATATGAGGTCACATGTAAGCAATATGTAGTATTTCGCACATCGAAATAGAAAGAGCCCTAGGATAGAACTGTAAAGTCAGCTATTCTAGGGCTTCGTTTATTGTATTTTGATTTAGGAATGAAACAAGTGGTTTTGTTATTGTACTTCGTTAATTCTACAATAGAGTGGATAATTAAGTTAAAAATTAAGAAAAATATGATAATATATTTATGTATTAGTTTAAATCAAAATGGGGGAACAATCGTGAAAATGAATGAAATAGTGACGAGTACACAATTTCCAAATACAATCGAAACAATTACAAATGATTTGAAAGAACTAGGGATAGAAAAAGGAATGACAGTTATTGTACATTCTTCGTTAAGTTCCATTGGCTGGGTATCTGGCGGAGCAGTTGCGGTAGTAGAGGCATTAATGAAAGTTGTTACGGAAGAGGGAACAATCATTATGCCGACGCAATCTTCGGATTTATCTGATCCGAAACATTGGGCAAGACCACCTGTACCAGAAGACTGGTGGCAAATTATCCGTGATAACGTCCCAGCATTTGACCCACGTATAACACCAACAAGGGCAATGGGAAAAGTAGTTGAATGTTTTCGTACATATCCGAATGTATTGCGGAGCAACCATCCGCTCAGTAGTTTTGCAGCATGGGGGAAACATGCGGAGGAAATTACAGCGAATCATTCACTTTCCATAAGTTTTGGAGAAGAATCGCCATTAAGAAAAATATACGATTTAGATGGATACATATTATTACTTGGTGTCGGGTATGACTCCAATACATCCGTTCATTTATCTGAAGTACGTACAGGAGCGCGTGAATTAATAAAAGTAGGAGCTCCTATTATAGAGAACGGTGTAAGAGTATGGAAAGAGTTTGATGAAATGGATTATGATTCTGATACGTTTGTAGAGATCGGAGTGGAGTTCGAACGTAAAGGATCTGTAACGCTTGGGAAGATAGGGAATGCAACGTGCCGCTTTATGAAGCAACGTGATGTAGTTGACTTTGGAACAGAGTGGTTTCGTGCGAAAAATCAGTAAGGGATGGTTATGATGAAGGGGAAAAAGGTATTAATTACGAGCGGTGGTTGCCTAGAAAAATGGGATCAAGTACGAGGACATACTAATTTAGCAAAAGGTACGATTGGAAGAATTCTTGCGGAAGAGCTAATGGCAAAAGGAGCACATGTTATATATTTACATGGCTATTTTGCTGAGAAGCCAGGCGATGTAAATAACCAATTAGAATTGCATCCATTTGAGGGGATTATTGATTTACAAGATAAGATGAAAAGTATTATTACACATGAAAAAATTGATGCAGTTATTATGGCTGCTGCGGGCTCAGATTGGATTGTTGAAAAAATCTGTGATCAAGATGGAACTGTTCTTAATATGAACGGAAAGATTTCAAGTGATATCGCACCAATTATTCATTTTCAAAAAGCACCAAAAGTATTAAAACAAATAAAGAACTGGGATCCAGAAACGATACTTGTTGGCTTTAAACTTGAAAGTGATGTAAATGAAGAGGAACTAATCGAAAGGGCGAATAAAAGAATGAACGATGCAAAAGCAAGTGTAATGGTAGCAAACTCACCGCATTCTTTATATTCTCGCGGAGCTGTGCATCATGTTATTGGAGAAAATGGTGATGTAAAGCTATGTAATGGAAAAGACGAAACAGCCAAAGAAATTGTAAGTAGATTAGAACACTTATGCAATCGCATTACAGCTTTGTAAATTTACGATTTTAGAAAGAGATGAAGCCGCATACTATGTAATAAATGTGATTGATAATGCCATTGGATATACATAATGAACAATTGTGAGGAGTGGATCCTATGGAACAATTATTAAAGCAAGCTATTAAATTAAAAAATGAAAAGAAATATGCGCAGTCTAGAGAGATACTAATAGGGTTAACAAACTTTACGAGAGATGCAGAAGTACTTTACCAATGTGCTTGGATACATGATGTAATGGGGCTTGAAACGGAAGCTGTTCCGTATTATGAACAAGCGATTGCGAATGGCCTTGAAGGTGAATCACTTTGTGGTGCTTATATAGGTCTTGGCAGTACGTATCGTTGTATAGGAGAATACGATAAAGCAATTGCCGTATTAGAAGCAGGGCTGAATAAATTTCCAGACAATGACGTGATGAAAGTATTTTTATCAATTGCAAAATACAATGTCAAAGATCATGAAGAAGCGATGAAATTACTGTTAGAAACTGTTGTGAAAGTAGATGAGGTAAAAGAATTTGAACGTGCCATTTCATTTTATAAAGACCATTTAAATAAGGTTTTTAAATAGAGGAGTGAACGTATGAATTTATCCATTTCGCGAAGGAGAAAAGGTATTTGGATCGGGCTCACATCCTTAATTGTGTTGTCAAACTATTTATTGTATGCCCTTCCCATTGTACCAGCTGCTCCAAAAGAAGTAGTGCTCGGTTCATTATTAGATTTTATGTTCGTAATTCCAGTCATCACATATTTCTTTATTATACGAAAAAGATATTCGTTAAAGTATGTGTTTCCTGTAGTTATTGCTGGATATATATTTGCGAGATTTATTATTCCAAGCGATTATTTACAAGCTTTTTCCTATGTATCTTATATAATAGTCGCAGGAGAAGTAGCTTTTGTAGCTTTTGAATTATTCCTTCTATATAAAATTATAAAAGTTCTTCCTAAAATAATAAGACTATATAAAGACTATAAAAAAGAGTATGCATCATTTTCATATGCGATTGATAAAGCATTTGATACTATTATGAAAAGAAGTACAGCGGTGAATGTCATTCTTTCAGAGTGTAAATTACTTTATTATGCCTTTTTGTCATGGCGTGAAAAAGTACCAGAAGGTGAATTCGCATACTCTTATCATAAAAAGACTGGTGCAATCGGTGTGTATATCATGATTATTCATGCAACAGTAATTGAAAGTATCGGTTTTCATTACTTACTGCATCAATGGAATCCAGTCGTAGCTTGGATTTTACTCATTTTGAACATATATACGCTGTTCTATTTTTTAGCTGAAATACAAGCAATGCGTAAAAATCCAATTATCGTTGCGGAAGAAAAAGTGATCATTCAAATTGGATTAGGAAAGAAAATCGTTATACCATTTACACAAATTGATAACATTGCGTTTTATAAAGGAGAACCATTAACGAAAGAAGTAGAGAAAGAGCTTCTTGACGCAACTGTTATGGAATTTATAAAAGAACCTGCAACTTTTGAAATAATGTTAAAAGAGCCGATGAAAGCACAGTTGTTATACGGATTTTCTAAAACGGTAAGTCGTGTCCATTTAAATGTTGATGATGAGCGGAAATTTTATGATGCGGTTATGGAAAAGTTAAAACATGAGTAAATCCCCAAAATATCATCGTGCATTTGGTGTATTTGGCATTTGTATTGAAAATAATAACATATTAGTAATCGATAAAAATAAAGGGCCATATATGAATCGTGGTTAATAAAATAGTAGTGGCTCATTAACTCCTTCCATTATAGAAGGAGTTTTTATGATGCGGAATAGTAAAGGAAATTATATCGACAACAAACAGTAGAGTGAATAACTGTATACTTTCTTAATAAGGGGAGTAAAGGATATAATTAAAAACAGACGTATTAACAGGTACAATTCATGTCTTCTTACCTCGAATGATTTTAGAAACGGAGACTATATTTAAACAGAAAGAGATTTTTCCACATAAAAAATAATGAGAAATAAAAAACTCGCAGCTTACTAGCTTGCGGGTTTTCATCGTAAATAATTAAAAAATATGGTAAAATTAAGAGGTAACTTATGGTACGGTTGGTTGTTCAATTATCACTTCTCCGAGTAGGAGGGGGGTGATAATACGTGAGTGAAATTGCGTTGCTACTGCAGGGTGGACTGTTTCTCGTTGCATTGTTAACGTTTATTGTCGTTTTAATTGACAAGCTCAAAAAATAACAACCCACCTATGCCTATAGAATGTGGGTTGTTGTGTTTGTACGAAACAAATAGGATAAATGAACAATCCAATCTGCTTAGTTACGTGGACTAGTGTGTAGCCGCACACTAGTCTTTTTTATTTATATACAGTTTTTAATTGTTTTATGTGATTGTATTGTTCTTTTCATACTTATTATAACACAGTGTCTTTTCAACAAGAAAGGAGACCGTATGTTCTTATATGGATTAAATAGAAGGTGTAGTTTCTTTAAATAGCCCATCCATATACTGTTTTAAACTTTCTACATAAAACTCTTGTTTGTCAACATTATTCACTCCGACAATTGGTGATGGAAGATCATATCTCTTTTCTGATAAATGAACGACAATATCAAAAATATCAAATAGACGAATGAAGCAGAATAGGCCATCTTTATCGCTAAGTAAAATAAAGTAATGGTTATCACTCTTTGTATTTAATGTATTCCATAAAGAGCTTTTGCTTAAGTCACGGACAATACTCTTTTCCTTTAACTCCATGAAATCGGCATTCGATAGAATGGTAGAAATATTAATCGCATCTGGATCTTCAAAGTAGCCGTCAATTGTTTGTACAGCGAAAGTATACGCCATTTTTAATACACTCATTTTATACTTACGATTATCTAAAAGTAATTCACGTTGAATAGAACTTGCTACTTTTGTTACACGCTCTTCTTTCCAAATTTCATTATGCAGAGAAATATCGTGCTTTTTACATAGTTTCATAATTAATGCATTGGAATAAAGTATTTCATCACTTACTTCGACAACATCCGTCTCAGCAGCTGCCAGCTCCTCACCATGTTCATTCGTATAGAGAGGGGAGTCGATTTGCTTTTTCATTTGCTCAATCTTATATTGACTTAATTTATGCCTAATTAAAGGACGATCAACATTTGTTGTCATATGTTCATGACAGGAATCACAAATTGAGTTTGTGAAATAATATCCACATAATATCTCTGGGATGACATATTGTTCACTTAGTTCTTTCGTATCTTTTCTGCAAATGATGCATTGTGTCATTTTTATCACCTTTACCTGCAAATTTGTTTGTAATCTCATTGTAGTGTATTTAATGATATTTTGGAATATTGTAAAGGAAAATATTATGTAAAATTCATGTTTATTTTGGTACAATGGAGAGAAGTGCTAGTTTAAAGGAGGACGTTTTTTTGAAATCGAAAGTGCACTTTTGGACATTAGAAGTGCTGATGGTTGTAGGAATCATATTTATTTGCACGAAAATATCGTTTCTATTTCAACCGATTGGTATCTTCATATCAACATTATTTTTCCCAATTTTAATCGCGCTATTTTTATACTTCATATTTAACCCTGTGTTAGTTTTCTTGGAGAATAAAAAAGTACCTAGAAGTTTAGCGATTTTACTGCTGTACCTTTTTATCATTACATTAACTGGAGTTGCTATTGGAGTAGTCGTTCCAACCATCTCACAACAGTTAATGGATTTAGTAAAAAATATGCCGACATACATAAAAGAGGGAAAGGTATACATACAAGATTTATCCCATCACAGGCTATTTGAATGGTTATCTACTCAAAACTACGTTTCCATTGAAGCGATTGAAAAAAATGCGATTGAATACTTAAAGGAAATACCAAATACTATTACGTCGAGTGCAACGGCTTTATTTGGTATTATCACGAACGTTGCATTAGTCATATTTACAGTACCATTCATTTTATTTTATATGTTTAAAGATGGACATGCATTTCCAGGGAAAGCTGTTAGTGTATTACCAGAGTCTTACCGAGAAGAAGGACTTCGTATCATAAAGGAAACGAACGAAACATTATCTGCATATATTCAAGGTCAAGCGCTCGTTTGTTTATTTATCGGTGCTTTTACATTTATCGGTTATTTAATTATCGGTTTACCGTATGCTTTCGTTTTAGGGATTATCGCAGCATTTACAAACATTATTCCAAACTTAGGTCCATTTATCGGAGCAGCACCAGCTGTCATTGTAGGTTTGTTTGTTTCTCCGATGCAAGCTCTGTACGTAATTATCATTGTAACAATTGTACAGCAGTTTGAAAGTAACATCATATCACCGCGTATTATGAGCTCAAAATTAAACATCCATCCATTAACGATTATTATCCTTATTTTAGGGGTAGGTAACTTTGCGGGAATTATCGGGATGATTTTAGCAGTGCCTGTTTATGCGGTAACTAAAACAGTTGTTTCGAACTTAGTGAGATTGTTTAAGACGAAACGGAGTAATCGGAAATAGAATATATTGATAAAGATACACCACTTTTGAAGTGGTGTATCTTTATTTGTAATTTGTTTTTAAAGAGTGTATTAAATGAATATTATTATATATTTTTTATATATCAAATCGAGCAGAAAACTTGCATAAAATGAGCTCAATAAACTATGTGGAATCCCTCTGAACTATCCAAATCATTTCTTTACAGTGCGTAATTAACATCATAATCGACTCCTTTCGTTCTAAAATAATTTCATACAATTATAGGTGAGTGTAGTACTTGCTTCTACGATCACGAATTTCATCTATAATCTGTTTATACTGTTGCTCTTGTTTTATTTCATTTTCAGATATCGTCTCTTTTTGAATCGTAATGGTTAAAAAGAAAAGGTGAAACTTCATACATGAATTCCTCCTTTCGAATAGGAATTACAGGTGACTACAGTAATGACTTTGTCGTTCTTTTACGTTGTCCATAGCCTGTTTAATTTGTCGGTCATGAAGCATATCAGACTCAGATAGCTTATTTTTTTGAATGGTAATCGTTAAATAAAATACTCGAAATTTCATTGGATTTTTGCCCCTTTATAATTTATTTAGTAAAGACGATTGTAATAAGAAGATTGACGCTCTTTCACTTCGTCCATAATGTTTTTAATATGTTGTTCACGTAAAAGTTCATCTTTAGTAAATTTGCGTTTTTGAATGGTGATAGTTAAAAAGAATGCTTTAAATTTCATTAAGATATTACCCCTTTATAATTTATTTAGTAAAGACGATTGTAATAAGAAGATTGACGCTCTTTCACTTCGTCCATAATGTTTTTGATATGTTGTTCACGTAAAAATTCATCTTTTGAAGGTTTACGTTTTTGAATAGTGATAGTTAAAAAGAATGCTTTAAATTTCATTAAGATAATGCCCCTTTAAAATATATTTTTAATACATTTGTGTATAATACGAACTTTTAATGTCCGTTATTTTATCCATAGTTTGTTTTAATTGTTGCTTACGAAAGATTTCAGCTTCAGATATAGTTTTTTTCTGAAGTGCCGCCGTAAAAAAGAAAATATGAAAAGTCATAAACGAATTCCTCCTTTCGAAAAGGAATTACAGGTGATCAAAATAAAGCACTTGGCGCTCCTTTACATCGTTCATAGCTTTTTCAATTTGCTCATTATGAAGAATTTCAGCATTTGAAAGAGTATTTCTTTGAATCGTAATACTTAAAAACAATACGCTAATAGTCATCAAATGTTGCTCCTTTCTTTAAAAAATAATGTAAGAGACCAAAAAATCGCACAAAAAAGCCACAGGAAGATAACGTTCTCCTATGGCTGGGCGTGAAAAAGCCACAGGAAAGCATACGACCTCCTGTGGCGAATTTATGAATTAAAAGAAATAATGTACGATTTTCAATTCTCCATTAGGGTGGTCGAACTTCTATTTAATTGTCCGAAAAACAAAGGCGCAACTAACGCTAAAGTTAATGCATGTAATTGTAATTTCATCATTTCATTCGACCTCCTTTTAGAATATTTTTCTTACGTTAGTAAGTATATACAATTAATGGATAATTGTAAACATAAAAAGTGAAAATTTTTAATTTTGATTAAAATGCGTATATTTTGAAGGGTTTTGAATGTATATATTGTATTACTCGAATTATATATAGAAAGTGGGGGTGTCTAATGAACTATATGAATAAAATAGCAGGTGTTATGCTAACAATTTTTTTATTTGTTACTGCTTGTTCTAACGGAGGGAGAATAAAAGAAATATCAGATATTGGACCAGCGGATTTTAAGAAATATACGTGGACATACGTTGGAAATAATTCCGATGTGTCTGCGATTGTTAACAACTTACCTGGTGGTGAAACAGCTCAAAGTTTAAGCTTGAAAAATGAGAAAATCACGGTGAAATACGGTGAGAAAAAGAACGATAACTTAACAGAAGATATGATTGAGACGTATTGGTTTGACGAAAAGGATACGATGAAAAAGAACTTTCTCTTTAATGCTATCTTGCAATTTTAGTACCAAATGCGAAAGGGTATGAGTTTCAGCTGGAAACTAAGAATTTTACTCTGAAAAGAGAAGAACTCTTGCCCATACTTTATAAAGAATTTAATGATTTTCCGAAAGGTGATCAAATATGGAATAAGGGAATCATAATGAACTTCTTTTACGGTAATCTAGAAAAAATAGTAGCGCTTGTTAATAATAAAGATTTTCGGAAACAATTTTTTGATGAACATCCTATACGGGAAACTAAGTGAGATGGTGGGGGAAAGATGGAGCTTGTTTATAAAATTTCTTATTTCAGAATGTATGATCATTATTTACCAAAGCTAACACAAGTACTAAAGTGTTTAAACGCGGAAGACTTGTGGAAAAGAGAAGGAGAGGCTAATTCAATTGGAGGTATAGTATTACACATCTGCGAACATGTAAAAAGAAATACGATTCGTTACTCGAATCCAAATGTAAATTTTGAAAAGGGGATTGAAGAGTACTTTCCAACGAAGTCATTAAGTGCTGAAATGCTGCTGGAAATTGTAGAAGAAGTATTTCGTGAATGGGGAAACAAGTATATAAAAGCGTGTAAAGGAAGAACCGAAATTGATCTGCATAGCTTATTACATTTAGTCGAGCACACAAGTTATCATTTAGGGCAAGTAGTAGACCGAACGAAATCTTTAAAGCGAGAGAGGTTTAACTTTTGTCAAAATGGCATCAATGAAAAGGATTTGAGAACGAAGGTTGAAAATACGAAAATTTTTGAAAGAGAGTCATTCATTATCGAATGATTCTCTTTATTTTATGAAAATTATGGTAAAAAATAAAATGATGTGATATGGTTAATTACATAAGTAATGAACCTATGAATCTAAGGTGGTGAAATTGTGAAACCAACTCTGGAGCAAAATAAATTAATATATATACAAATTGCAGAAACAATCGAAGCTGATATTTTAAAGGACATATTGCTTGAGGAAGAACAAGTTCCATCTACAAATCAATTTGCAAAGATGCTACAAATTAACCCGGCAACTGCGGCGAAAGGGGTAAATCTATTAGTGGATGAGGGCATTTTATTTAAAAAGAGAGGGATTGGAATGTTTGTTGCAAGTGGTGCGAAGGAAGTCGTATTAAAGAAGCGGCAAAATACTTTTATGACAGAGTATTTACCTAAAGTATGGGAAGAAGCGAAAGTATTAGAAATCTCTAAAGAAGAATTAATGGATATGATTCAAAAAATTACAAAGGAGGCGAAAGAGGAATGATTGCACTTGAAACGAAAAAATTGTCCAAAAAATATAAAAAGAAACTAGCTGTAAATGAAGTAACAATTTCATTGGAAGAGCATAAAATATATGGTTTGCTTGGAAGAAACGGAGCAGGGAAAACTACATTATTAAACATACTCGCAGGGCAGATTATTTCAAGTGGTGGCAGTGTATCTGTATTTGGTGAAAATATTTTTGAAAATAGTAATGCGATGCAAAATATTTGTTTTGTAAAGGTGAAAGAAGAAGCTCATTTAAGTTATAAAGTAAAAGAGATTTTTGAACTATGTAACATGTTTTATAAAAATTGGGATCAGAAGTATGCTGAAGAACTTGCGGGGAAATTTCAGCTTAATACGAAAGAGAAATATCATAAATTATCGCACGGTATGCAAACAGTTGTAGGAATTATTCAAGGACTAGCAAGCAGGGCGCCTATTACTATTTTTGATGAACCAACTACCGGTTTGGACGCGGCACATCGGGAATTATTTTATAGTTTACTTTTGGAAGACTACGGAGAGCATCCTCGAACAATTATTTTATCAACACACTTAGTAGAAGAAATTGTCCATGTTATTGAAGATGTGATCATATTAAAAGACGGAGCATTAATAGTTCAATCATCAGTAGAGAATTTGTTACAACAAGGCCATACGATTTCAGGTCAAAAAGATAGAGTGGATGAGTTTTTAATTGATAAAAAAGTTGTTAATCGAGAAGTTTATGGAAATAAAGGGATTGCAGTTATATGGGAAGAACTTTCTACTGAAGATTATCATTCTATTGAAAATACAGGCTTAATAGTTGATGAAATCACATTACAAAAACTATTTATTCATATAACGGGTGGTGAAGTGAAATGACGATGTTAATGAAGCAATTAAAGTTACATATCAATTTTCATTATAAAGCGATTTTAATATTTTGGATTGTGGCGTTTCTAATAAAAGGAACAACAAATGCAGTAGATTTAAGGGGAATAAAAGAAGGGTTTTTACAACATATTTTAAATAACCCTTCGATTGCAAGTATATTTTTTATAGTAGTAAGCACCTTTATTATACAGGATGATGTATTTCGTTTAGCTGTTTCGTTCGGAGTAACGAGATTACAGTTTTTCATTGGATCAGTTTGCTATATTATATTACAAGCAGCATTATTCTCATTCCTTCAAGTGTTTCTTTTACAGAATACATTGTATAGTACTGTAAATTCCAGTTTAGGAGAAAACTCAGTACAACAGTTCATTGTCCAATTATTATTGTATGTTACAATATCATGTTTCTTTCAAGTAGCAGTAGTTATTAAACAACGATTTAAGTGGATTGGCCTTATGATTGGTGGAACATTTTTTTTATCAGCAAATAGTGCGCTTTATGGAGAAGTAGGAATACAAAGTTTAATTTCTATAACTAATCTATCTTTAATAAACATCCCATATTTTACTGTCATTTCAATTGGATTAATTGTCGTTTATATTATGACTAGTGGTATATTCATTCGTAAAGTGTCATTTGAACAAATGGTTTAAAGCATTATTAGATAAATATTTTAGGAGAGAAGGTAAAGAAAATGGGAGATACTTCTTCACTAATAACAGTCTTTTTATGCGTGGCATTGCTAATTTTTTGGCGTCGTTACCGCTCTATGTATAAACCGATAAAGGGAACAGGAAAACGTATTTTGTGGCCATTACTATTTTTAACACCGGGTATTTTATTGCTTTTTGGTCCAGTACATCCAGCTATATTACAGGTGGGTATAGCGATATTCATTGGTGCTCTTTTCGCTATACCACTTATAGTTCTAACAAATTATGAGCGAAGAGATGATGGGAATATTTATACGAAAAAAAGTGCAGCTTTTTTAATTACTTTTATTGCGCTGGTTGTTTTGAGATATGGTTCAAGACAATATATTGTTGATCTAGATCAACAAACGATTGGTTTATTATTTTACGTCGTTGCAGTATCGTATATCATTCCGTGGAGAATTGCCTGTTATATAAAATTTAGAAAAGTTTGGCGTGGGAATAGTAATCATGCTATATAAAAATAAAAGCTTCTCATTTGAGAAGTTTTTTTTATATGCAAGTGAAATAATTTGTTGAAGTGCAAGGTACCATGCAATATGATAAATATAAAAAAATGATGGAGAGTGAAGGAGATAAAAATGCGGACAATTTTACTTTTTTTAAATAACATGCCCATTGATGAAATAGAGAGTATGAGAGAAAAGCATGATCCTTTATTCGGATTAATCCGACCACATATAACAATTGTATTTCCCTTTGAAAGTGCGATTTCAAATGATGAACTGAAATCGCATATTTTAAATTTATCCAAAGAAATTCGGCCAATTGAAATTGAGTTTGCTAGCCGAATAAGCAGCGAGAGAGAGTTTTTGTTTTTGGAAGTGGAAAGAGGGAAAGAGCAAATAGAAGAACTGCATGCTAGTTTGTATACAGGCTCTTTACTACAATTTTTAAGAACGGATATTCCATACATACCACATGTAACAGTCGGAAGAAAAAGTAGCGCGGAGTTAGCTGTTGAAATAGCGAAGGAGATTCCTATTTTTCATGAGAGGTTGAACTGTGTAATCGATAGAATTAGTGTGGAACGAATTGGAGAATCGTTTATTGAATTTGAAGTGTCTCTATAAAAATAGAAAGCTGGCAAAAGCCAGCTTTTTTAATTTGTAACATAGCGTAAAGCACCAATTGCACCACTATAACCATCATCTTGTAAAAAGACTGGTATTTTGTTTTGATATTCTGTATAGCTACTTATAATGTTTTGAAGGTGTACGTTATTACATAAGGTAGATCCAATGTAAACGATATGGTCAATGTTTTTCGCTTCGGCGAATTGAAGGCTTAATGCTGTGACAACTTCACCGACAAGTCCTTGAACGGTAGCTAGTATATCTGAGCTACTATAATTTGAGTCTGTAATGGCCGCTTTTCCGAAATTGCTAGCAGTTAAGCTATTATCGATAGGAGAGAGAATACCACCATAAATATCTCCAACTGAAATATCTAGACTTTTTCTTGAACCTATTTTCGTAAGAGGAATTACGTCTTCAAAATGATCTGAATTTGTTAATAGCTTTGAAAGGCCCATAATTGTACCGCCGCCAACTCCAGTTCCACCGGCGCGAACATATTCTTTGTCATCAACGTAGTGAATGGAAGTACCTGTCCCGATATTTGTTAAAACAAAATTGTTAATAGAATGATTTTCTTCGTTTAGGATATAGCGCACACCTGTAAGCGTTGCAACGAATTCATTTAATGTTACTATCTCGTATGAATTTGAAAGCAGTTTTTGTAGTTGTTCACCTTTCCCACCTGTAATACATAATTTCGTAATTAATTTATTATTATTGAGCCAATCTATAATTTTATCTTGTTCATGAGAATAAAATTTTTCAAAAGCTAATTTGTTCATTTCGTTAAAGTAAGCAATCTTTGTTAATGTTCCTCCAGCATCGATACCGACAGTACTCTCCATTTTCCTACCCCTAACTATGTAGTCTGTTTAATCAGCTTGGTATATTAATAGCTTTTCAATTGTAACGATTGATTGACCATTTACAGATGCAATTCCTTTACCGAGAATAAAACCTCGTCGGTTACGTGTTAGCCCATAATGTAAGTCAAGTTTATCACCAGGATATGCTTTTTCATGGAACTCAACTCCATCTAATGAGGAGAGAAAACCTAATCCATCAGATTCACTTGTGCTTACAAATGCACTAAGTTGGGCAAGTGCTTCTACAATTAACATATGAGGCATGTAGTTTTGATTTTCATTAATAAACCACTCGTTATGTGTAATTAGCTTGTATCCTGTAGCTGATTGAGATTCCTTAACGCTTGTAATTTTATCGATCATTAAAAATGGATAGCGATGGGGAAGAGTATCTTTAATTTTCATACCGTACCTCCAGTTAATAATAATACCCCTGCAAAAGTTAAGCAGGGGGAGTTGTAATTAATTTTTAACTAATTCATCTACTTTTTCAAGAGAGAAAATACCGCTATTTTTAATATTTTCAACGACTTGCTGTAAGACGGCTTTATCTTGAACAAGTGCAATACGCACAAATCCTTCACCGTGAGGACCAAATGCATGACCTGGTGTGACAACGACATTTGCACGATCCATTAAAGCATAAGCGAATTCTAGAGAAGTCCATCCTTTCGGAATTTCAGCCCAGACGAACATACTGCCAGCTGGTTTGTCGACATCCCAACCGAAAGTTCGGAATCCATCAACTAAAGTATCTCTACGTTCTTGGTAAATGCCACGGTTTTTCTCACAAAACTCAGTGCCGTGTCGTAATGCAGCGGAGGCAGCTTTTTGAATTGGTAAAAACACACCGTAATCTGTATTAGATTTAAATTGTGTAAGTGCACCGACAATTTCTTCATTGCCAATCATATAGCCAATACGGCTACCAGCTAAACTATAACTTTTAGATAAAGAATTAATTTCAACGCCAACTTCTTTTGCACCAGGGACAGATAAGAAGCTTATTGGCTTTTTACCATCGAAATAAAATTCAGCATAAGCAAAATCATGTACGACTATAATTTGATGTTTTTTTGCAAACGCGATAACTTCTTTAAAGAAATCTTCATGAGCCATTGCTGGAACAGGGTTCCCTGGGAAGTTTAATATCATCATCTTCGCTTTTTCAGCAATCTCTTCAGGAATATCTTGTAAGTTAGGTAAGAAGTCATTTTCTTTTTTTAACGGCATGTAGTAAGATGTTGCACCGGCCATTTGAATTCCAGTTTCATAGGCAGTATAACCAGGGTCTGGAACTAAAATTATATCTCCAGGGTTTGCGTAAACCATAGGTAAATGTACAAGTCCATCTTGCGAGCCCATTAGTAATAAAACTTCTCGATCAGAATTTAATATAACATTATGAGTATTATTATAATATTCAGTTACAGCTTCGTGGAATTCTTGAATACCTGATAACGTATATCCGTAACTTTCTTTTGCACTTGCTGTATGTACCATGGCTTCTCTTACGAAATCAGCAGGAGGCATGTCAGGATTCCCGATACTTAAATCGATCATTTTATGACCTGCTGCAATTTTCTCTTTTTTATAAGCTCCTAATTCACTAAATATAGAAGATTGGAATGCTTTCATTCTAGTTGCTAATGTGTAAGTCATCAAAACCCCTCCTAAAAACTGTGCTTTCTTTCTGCATTTTTAACTATTCTGAAAACACATGTTTACATTTTATCATTTTTTTAAGAAAATTAAAACGATTGACAAATTAAGAGGAGGGATGTTTGGAATACATGTCATACTTCACAAGTCATTTATTCTTTCAATTTTTTTGAAAGGGATGTCTAAATGATAGACAGGCTAACTCGATAATCTATCACATTTTTTATTCCATATTATTTAGGAAGTTTTGTAATTCTTGTTAATAAAATCTCGCAAGTTTTGAATAAAAAAGAATACGAATACGATGCCTAATATACCGCTAATCCAATAGTATGAGTTACCTGTAGTGTATTTTTCATAAAATGAAAGAGCGTTCCATATGATAAGGGTTACTGAACAAATTGTTGATATAATTAAAGAACTTAAGCTTCTCAAAACAAGCATCTCACAGTGATTTAATTTATTGTATAATTTTACATTCAAATTAAAGAATTTAAAAGAGAAATATATTTCTAGAGGAAGTCGTCTAAAGTGAAATAACGCAGAAAATACATTCTGCGCTTTTGTAGTATTTGGAAGTTGTTAAATTCTAGTAGTTAATCATTTAATTTTTTATATGTACACATTTTCTCAGCATTCATAAAGTATACATTTAATTTACTATCGACAACTTTTATAGATTGATCCGATGTAAACGAGTTACCATAATCAATGTGATACACGTTAGAGTTTTTTACAAACGATCCTTTATATAAATCCTCTTTTTTATTCGTTGTATGCATTTCTACTAAGTTTTGAACAATTTTTTCTTTCTTTTCTTCTTTTACAACTGTTTCAAATTTATAATACGTAGGGCATTCACCATTCTTATTATCAACGACTTCCCAAGAACCAAATATATCATTATTACTACATCCACTTAGTAAAACGACTAGTATAGGGACAATAAGTAGATACTTTTTCATTTTGTGCTCCTTTCTTATTAGTATTTATAAACGTGCGAATACAATAGGAATATTGTAATGAATAAAGTTTAAATTTTTATAAAGAATTAATAAATTTTACATGAAAATATTGTCTTTGTTTGAAAGGAAAGGCATAAAAAAAGACATGGGCCCAGTAAAAAGCCAGATCCATGCCAAATAACTATTTAAGTAAATTATATGTCTAATCTATTTTAAATCAACACTATGCTTTTTTAATAATGAATGTGGAGGAAAGAAGAATTGCTATTCCATTTAGAATGTAAATACCTGCAATACTAAAGGATAGGTTAGCTGCGCCAAATCCAACTTTATTGAATATAGAAGCCAATGCTGTAGTAGTAAGAAAGACAGTGGGAGTTAACAGTAAAAATACGAAACCGGCAACAATTCTTCTTTTAACGCTATGTTGAGATAGGGAAATGGCTAAAAAGTTAATTACGCTAAACATAATTATAACAAAAAGAAAGATCATTAATAACTGTACGCAGGCAGTCATTTCCAAAACTCCTTTTTTAGATAATCTTTCCAATACTGTATTCGAAAGTAGGAAGGAATAATCCTTTAAATATTTACAGTGAACATAGTAATCAGGTTTTGTTCATATAAAACAAAGAGGCATGGATCAGTATAATACTAGATCCATGCCCAAGATGTTTATGTTATAATTTCGCAGATTGTGATGATTGTTTTTCAAATTGTTTCTGCTTAGATAGGGAAATAAAAATAATTAACAATGAAATGGCTCCAAAAATTAGAACCATATACTGTAATCCAATCGTATCTAAGAAGAAGCCTGTGCCGAGTAAGACAATTTGGAACATAACTCTTTCAAACATATTACGGAATGAGAAGAGACGCCCATGATAGCTTTTTTCCACTTTCGTTTGGAAAATTGTCGACATAATAGGGAAGAAGCAGCCAACACTAAATCCAAACAAACCAAATGAGGCAAGAGCCATCCATTTTATATCGCTAAAGAACAAGGACAGATGTGCAAAAGCGGTACAAAATGCGAAGAAATATAGTAATTTTTCAGGCTTGAAATGATCAGATAAACGTTTAATTACGAATGCACCTAACATAAACGCTACACCTTCAATTGTATATATGAATCCTTTAATTGTTGGATCATGTTGCATTTCGCTAATGTTAATAACCATTAAATTGAATCCAGCTATAAATAAAAGAGGGATAATACTTAATATAAGTGCTTTAAAAGCAATAGGGATTCCTTTTAAAATACGAAATACTTCCATAAAACTATTATCTTTAGCAGATTGTTTGCTTAATGTAGCTGTTTTTTTATCTTCAAATTGTAGGAAGAAAGTTGAGAGGAATAATAAAGCGTATGCTGCCATTGAGAAGGCATACATATACTGTAAACTCATTACAACTAAAAGAATTCCACCTAGTGAAGTACCTGCAATACGAGCGATTGTACCGATATTCATATGTACACCGTTCATTTGTAATAGCTCATGCTCACTAACGATGAGTGGGATTACAGATTGTAATGCAGGGAAATAAAATGCTGCTGAAATTTGAAGTACAATCATAAAAGCAATCATAAAGGCGATACTTTCATATTGAATAGCGAAAAACATGAAAATAACACTAATAACACGACCAAATCCAGCGTAAAGAAGAACTTTCTTTTTTTCATACTGATCAATTACTCGGCCAGCCATTGGACCAACTAGAACGCCAGCTAACAGTCCGATAAATAATATAATTGATTTCATGAAATCAGAAGGGACATATTTTTGCATAAATTCAAGGTTACCAAGAATACCAAGCCATAAACCGAGACCAGCAATGAACTCCCCAATTAATACGATCCAAACATTTTTATTACGCCACATAATTAAAAACCTCGCAGTCTTTTATAATTAAAAAATCGTATATAAAACCTCCTTATGTATTCGTTATTTTTTAACGTGTTTTTTAGAGTCAGAGTCTATATTACGTGTTTCATTAGTGGATTTCAATCTTTTTGATTTGTAAAAAATTTGCTTTATTAAGTACTGAAATAAGCAATTCACAATGTAAAAAAACTTATGATTAAATACCAATTGATAGTAAAGATAAGCATAGAAAAAATAAAAAAAGCAAGAACGTATATACTACGTCTCGCTTTTTTTTTATGCAAAATTAAACAATACATTCACTTAGCGACACTTATGATCTTGTCCAATAGCTAAACCGCTAAAAGATAAAGGGCCAACAACGTCTGCTCTTGCAGCACTTGTTAGATTTTCTACAGTTAATGAATATTTGTGAGTCCCGCGGCTAACATCTTGATCTATAGCTTGAAATGTTTGAGCGTAGAATTGCTCAGAATCTGTAGATTCAATCCCAACTTGTGTGTTGAAAATTTCAGTGTCGTCACGGAAAATTCTAAATAATATTTGTGATATACCCGTTATACCTTCAACTCCAACTGTAGCAATTAATTCTACTCGATTATTACGAGAATCTCTTTTTGAAATTTTTAATTTAATTTTTGCTAGAATTGCTTTTTTTGGAGAATGGGGAATTGTAAAAGTTGTTTCACCAGTTTTATTTATAGGCTGAGTTGCTTGGTAATCAATAATATGAGTCATTTTCGTCACCTCCTCATATACTAAAATATGAAGGTAACAAAGAATTAGCTTGGATATATATAATAAGATTTTAAGAGAATTGAGAAATAATGTTGAATGTAGGTAGATAATATAAAAGCATCAAAAATGAATCACAATTATGTGAGTTATTTCTTGATGCTTTTCATACTTTAGGCAGAATATTCTTCTTTACGTACTTCGAAGAATTCATTACGGCGTAAGTAATTAAAAATTTTCTCCGAAACCTTTTCTTCTTGAGAGACTAAGAAACGATGATCAAAAGCATAGAAAGATTGACCTTTAATTAATTTTACGTAGTATATTTTACACGCCTCCTCTAAGTTAGGATTTTTAATTGCTTTATATTATGATGACCTATCTGGTTGTTAATAATACTTAAAGTTTCAAAGGGTAGAAGTATAAATTTAAAAATACATTGAAATAGCTTACAAACTTGTAATATTCATGTCACCTTTTCCGATAGTTAAAATAAACCAATATCTTCTATACTACAAATAGGTTACAAAAAACAAGGGGGTAGTAAGATGGATGAAGTAATTGGAGAAGTTGTAGCAGGGATTTGTGAATTTGTAGTTGAAGTTACCGCAGATGCTATAGGGAACTTAATGTCGGGAAATGAAGAAGAAAAAGAAACACTATAAAAAGATTTGTCAAAAATTTAAATACTACTAGTGTGTAAAAGCTGATTTCTAATGGAAATCAGCTTTTATATTTTTACATTACATTAACTTAATTTAAATATTAAACTGTTATGATGTTTATGAAACCAATAAAGGAGCTGATCAATATGTGTATGCCAAATTCTGGATTTTATGTATCTGTTTCCTGTTTGATTGTAGCGACTAAAGATGAAAAGGAGTATCATTTTATTGTTCGAGAACATCCAATCGCTGGGAAGTTTATCTCGTTATTAGAAAATGGAAAAGAGTATGGTTTATTAGATAAACAAACAGTTAATAAGGATAAATTTCTTAGATTGGAACTTGTTAAGTTAGGACATATAAAGAAAGCAGTGTTTGAAGGTTCAGCAGAATGGATATGGGTTGGTATGAATCAATTTGGAATGTATGCAAGATTGGCAACTAATAATGAAGTTGAAATTTTTGTGGATTTGCAAGAGAATATTCATCATTTAGAAGAATGTGAATGGGCCCTTTTGTAAAGGCGTTTTATGAGGTTGTGGGATAATTTCTCACAGCCTTTTTTATTTTCTCTTAAAAATCTAAGTCATCAATCACTCTAATACTACGATTTGTATACAAGAATTACGTTATGAGTATGTAACAAATATGTTTAAAAGAGGATTTGAAAATATGTAAAGAGAACTTATTAATTAAATGAATCGTATATGTAAATAACAATAGAAAGAAGATGATAAAAATGAGTAAAGAAGAGCTTGTGAAACAACAATTTGGTAGTAATGCAGAAAAGTATGTGAAAAGTAAAATTCATGCAAATGGACCGGATTTACAATATGTAGTTCAGCAAGTTAAAACTCGTCATAATACGCGTCTTCTTGATATTGCTACTGGTGGGGGACATGTTGCAAATTTGCTAGCCCCTATGTTTAAAGAGGTAGTCGCTCTTGATTTAACAGAAAAAATGTTAGAAAAAGCAAAAGGTTTTATAGAGGGGAACGGGCATGAAAATGTGTCTTTTGTAGCAGGAAATGCAGAGAGTTTACCATTTGCAGATGAATCCTTTGATACAATTACATGTCGAATTGCAGCACATCACTTTGTTGACCCTTTGCAATTTATTTTTGAAGTAAACCGAACATTGGAAGATAATGGATTATTTATATTAATTGATAATGTTTCACCAGAAAATAATGAATTTGATACATTTTATAACTTTATCGAAAAGAAGCGAGATCCGAGCCATGAACGAGCTTTGAAAAAGACGGAATGGATTACTTTATTAGAAAAACATGGTTTGCAAATGCAGTCATGTCTTACTTTTGACAAAAAGTTCGATTTTGACTGGTGGTGCGATATGATGGATGTGCCAGTGCAAAAGCGCGTA
The DNA here is from genome assembly GCF_001884235.1 of Bacillus paramycoides. GTDB lineage: Bacteria > Bacillota > Bacilli > Bacillales > Bacillaceae_G > Bacillus_A > Bacillus_A paramycoides. The sequence continues at coordinate 215,407 of NZ_MAOI01000079.1, forward strand.
AAGCTAACAGAGTGTATGATGAAAACATCAAATGAAATGCAGGAATTCTTTAAAATCCAGTTTGAAAATAATAAAATAGAATCGTTTTATACTGAAATGGCACTGTTCGTATGTAAAAAAAGTTCAACATTAAAAAGATAAATTTCTTGCAGTCCTTCCGAAGTACGATATACTTAGTACAGAGAAAATGAGAATTGAGGAATAGTAACAATGATTCGTGTACGTATTGAGGGAACTGAGGAAGAGATGCTTGAATTTTTGGAGAAAATGCCTGACATTCCTGGATTTGAAAAAACACATATGAGAGAACCGAGAAAAGGGAATAATCCAAAATATGATTCAAGCAAAAGTGTACTAGCATATTTATCTTATAAGAAGATTGAAGTCGCCAATAAATAGGCGGCTTTTTTAATTATCTCCGTTTCACCCCCTTGTCTTTTTCGCATAATAATGATAGTAGATTATGCTGGAGAGGGGGAAGGAAATTTAATAAAAGAAATAATTTTTTTCGGAGATTTTGGTATTGATGATGCGGTAGCGTTAATTTATGCGAATAAAACATGCAAATTAGACATTATAGGTATCGTTACAGAGTATGGTAATGTGTCACGGGAAATTGTTATGGAAAATGTTTATGCTGCAGAAGTGAAGATAATTGAAGGTGCTAGTAGACTGATGTGACAGCAGAAGAACCTTTATTTTTCCCTGAAATTCATGGTGATCACGGTTTAGGTCCAATTATTCCACTGAAAATGTGAATTTGTGACAGAGAAATTTTTTGTGAATTGATTAAATTAATTGAGCCTTGTCCAGAAGATATTATTATTGTGGCGACGGGACGATTAACAACACTTGCAACATTATTTTTATTGTACCTCAATTTAATGAATCGAGTATGTTCTTATTCTATAATGGGCGGTGCTTTTCTATTTCCGGGTAATGTTACAGCAGTATCGGAAGCTAAATTTAATGGAGGTCCCATTGCGGCGAATATCGTTATGAAAAATACAAAGAATGCTACTATATACCCTTTAAATGTAACGCAACGAGCTCTTATTACCCCTGAAATGATTGATATTATTAATAAAGAATGTACAGGGCAGGCGAAACGTATTAAACCAGTGATTGATTTTTATTACGAGAACTTTTACAAAAAAGAATATCCAGGTATTAGAGGGAGTCCGATTCACGATTTACTTCCGTTCATTTCATTTATAACTGATGATATTTTTGAATGAAAAAAATCATCAGTTTGGATTAGTACGCTAAATGATGTAACAAGAGGTCAAAGTGTTGCGGTTGATTTTAATTATCAAGCATTTCAAGACGAATTTATGAGAACAATATTGAAGCCAGATTGTCCTTAGTAAGTTGAGCATACATGTATGATTTTTAACTCACGAATAACTTACGAAAAATGTAACATAACTAATGGTAAGCAATTGTTTCTGATTATAATTTTATTGGTCAAAAATAAAGGAGGTTATTATATGATTTGGTCTTTAATTGTCGGTGGTATTTTAGGATGGTTTGCAAGTTTAATTACAGGAAAAGATGTACCGGGCGGTGTTATTGGAAATATTATTGCGGGTATTGTCGGTTCTTGGCTTGGTACGTTATTACTTGGTAAATTTGGACCTGTTATAGGCGGGTATGCGATTGTTCCGGCCTTAATAGGTGCGATTATTTTAATTTTTATCGTAAGCTTTATATTCCGTGCAATGCGGAAATGAGTTCAGGGGGCTGTTTACATTTGTAAGCAGTCCTTTTTATATGTTATGCTACTGTTATACAATCAGGAGGTGTCAGCATTGAAAACATTTACAGTAAATTTTCATCAAGAGGATAATGCAAAGGCAACAACAGTACATAAATTAAGTGAAGAGGACTTCGATAAAGCAACAGAAAAAGGTACTCGTCATCTATTTGATTTAGATACAAACGTTGGTTTCTTCGTATTCTTTGATGCAGAAGATGCAGAAGGAAACGACCAATACTTAATGTTACAATATGAAGGAGATCATGAAGAACCAAGTGCTTGCTACGGATTTGATTTGAAATTGTTCTATCAATTTTTAGCATTATACTTAAATGATCTTGAATTCCAAGGTGAAACAAATGAAGAAGAGGAAGAGTATGGTCCAATTCATCACTTAGCGCACTTACTTTACCATATTGTTGAAGACGGTAAATCTATCGAAGTGTAAAAATACATATTTATAATATAAAACCAGCAGGGAATGATTATACACTTCCTGTTGGTTTTTTGTATTTACAGAATCCTTTTTGGCTACTCATTAAAGCTATAGAAGGAGGATTGTAACAAGTAAGGAGAGAAGGTGTATGCATACAAGGAGATGAATAAAATGATTAATAATACAATTCCAAGTTTTTTTCAGCTTTTTGACAACAATCATATAGGATTGAACGACTTAAACAATTATTATGATAAACACCCAGAAGCATTCGAAGAGTATTTTAAGTTTCACTGTCCGAAAACGGAAGAACGTCTTTCTAATGCGATTGACAAGTATCCAGTAAAACTAGAAGACATTCTTATCATTTCGGAAACTTTACCATCTATTATTCAAGAAGTAATTGAGCGCTATCGTGCTCAATTTGGCTTTGAAGTAAATGTAACATTTCATTTATTTGTTGGTGGATTTGGTTCCAATGCATTTGTGGAAAGGGAAATTATTGGAGATATATTTTTTGCGGCAGAGAAATTATCTTCTGAAAGGGAGCATCTCCGTGTTATCGTTGCTCATGAGATCGGACATATATATCATAATGTGGTGTTACAAGAGAATAGGATGGATTGGACAAAGGCTGAATGGACTGATCCGGCGGTAAGTTTATATCGTGAAGGGGTCGCGACCTATTTATCACAACAAATAGTTAAAGGTTTACGTGAGTCCGTTTACTATTCATATAGTAGTGATGGTGATCCATCGTTACAATGTTATAAAGAAAACGAAAAGCACATTAAGAAACGTTTTTTACAAGATTATGTTAAAGGATGGACAGATGAAAAAGAGAAAGAATGGTTCCGTCTATCAGGAGGGAACCATTTTGGATACAATCGCCTCGGTTATTTTTTAGGAACATCGTATATGGAGTATATTGTGCATACTCTCGGGGAAAGCGAAGCACTTACTTTTTGGAGCAAAAATAATTTGAATGAGAGTGTAATGGAATGGTTACAAAAGTGAATATGTTGAAGTGGGAGGCTGAAAATGATGAAAGTATATATGAAAGTACTTATATTTTTCCTGATTTTAACGTGTGTAATGGCATTAACGGCTTGTAAGAGTACAGAGGAAAAGAAACAAACAAATCCAACATCGGAAAATAGTACGGAAGAAAAGAACGATACGCCGGAAACGAGTAAAAAGAATGAGGACACCGCTTCGAAAAAAGAGAAAGAACCTGTGGAAAAACCAAAAGGCCAAGATTCAGCAAAACCGTCAACAGATTCTAATTCGAAAAATACAGCACTTAATCAAAAATTAATAAATCATATTAATGATTTATTTGAACAAGCGAAAGAAGGTAAAGTTCCTAATGTTCCATATGCAGCGCATACAGGTGATATAGAAGAAATAGAGAAGGCATGGGGGAAAGCAGATAAGACTGAATCGGCAGGGAACGGGATGTATGCGACTTTTACAAATAAAAATGTTGTGTTTGGATTTAATAAAGGATCACAAGTCTTTGACGTTCGCTCTTATCATTCAGAACTCAAATCGATTACGTTACAAGAAATTGAAAAGGCTTTAGGAAAACCAGCATCTGTTAAAGTAAACGGTAATGACAAAATATACGTCTATAAAGTAAATAATCAGTTCGAGTTGAAATTTGTTATTCCGAAATCGACTGGTAAAGTAGATCATATTTCTGTATTTTCACCGGAAGATAGTATTAATAAAATGGCAGGTTAAATGAAAGAGCCGTTCCTATAGGGACAGCTCTTTTACTTTGTTCCTTTCTAACGATTGAACAAAAAATGCTTGAATGATGCCACCGATTATTAATAGGAAGGCGCAAATATAAAATAGTGTACTGCCGTTTAAGTTACTTAATAACAATGCTCCTATTAGAGGGCCACAAGTTCTTGAAATATCCCAATGTATACCGTATATAGAAAAGTACAATCCACGTCTATGACTTGGAGCCATTTGTGCAACGAATCGTAGTAAATGATTTAAAGCGATACTTTCTCCAATTACTAAAAAGAGTAATGTAAAGAATAATGACCATATTGTTGTGGAATAACCGTAGCCAATCGCAGCGATAGTAAAGCAAGTATAAGAAATAACAATGATTTTAGGCATAGTAAATTTTTCAGACCATTTCACAAGGAAAATTTGGAGAAGCACTTCCATGACAGCTTTACAGGTTGAGATAAATACGAGTACGAATAGAAAATTTGGAAATACACTTTCGGCGAATATACGATAATTTGATTCTGTTTGAGCGTAGAAAAAACTAATAGGTAGCGTAGAAACCATAAGTCCAAACACAGCGTAATGTTTCGAAATAAAATGTTTTGGTGAATACACGTCTTTAGTTTTATTAACGCTTTTTATGAGGGGAGCTGTTTCAGGAAGCTGTGTCCATACGAGCACGGCATACAGAGTAAGAGTCACTCCTTGTGCAATAAATAAGTACTCAGGATGACTATTATAGAAAAAAGCGCCGATTAATGGGCCAATTACAGAGCCGATTGCTCCCATCGTTTGCAAAACAGCAAATATTTCTGCCTGTTGTTTTTCCTTTGTTAAGTCAGCGATTTGAGCGCGCTGTGCCGGAATATACAAAGAGCGGCCAATACCATTTAAGACGTACAATAAGGCGAAAAAGGCGACTGATTCAGCAAAAACGAATCCGTTTACGGCGAAAGCTTGTAAAAGTAATCCAAGTAACATGATTTTCTTTCGTCCGAATTTATCTGTTACACCTCCAGCGATTAATGTAAACACAATGTCAGCGAGTGGCTGTAATCCGAAAAGAAGCATCGTAACTATGACATTACCATTTAAAGCTTTATTAACATGAACAATAAAAATGATAGCCAACATTGATTCAGTCGTCCGAATTAATAATTCACCTAACAATCGAATGAGAATGGGCTTATTATAACGTTTTATAAGTTGATGCATTTCTATTTCCTCCTTTCTATATTGAAATGATAAGATGGAAGATAGAAATGAAAAAGGGTAGAATGAAAGAGGAAGATTTTTCATCTTTTAGGGGGCGTTTTATGACTATTTTGGAGCAATATATGAACCTATGGCTCCAGTATGGAAAAGGGAGATCAGAGGGCGAGAAATTAGAAATGACAATACAAAATATATCTGAAACATTATTTTGTACAGAGAGAAATAGTAAACTAATTATAAAAAAATTAGAAGAATTAAATTGGATATTATGGTTTCCGGGCCGCGGAAGAGGGAATCGTTCGAAGTTATCCTTTCAAAAGCATCCACTTTCTTTAATTTTGGAAAGAGGAAAAGAAATAACGAAACAAGGAGACGTAAAAAGTGGAATCGCATTTATTGAGCGATATAGCTCGTATTTCCCATCACTTCTAACGCAATTTCAAACTTGGATTGATTCGATATTTGGTTATCAAGTTGAAAGGACATCACAGGGGAGAAGAGATGTACTACGTTTGCAAGTTCAAATGAATCTAGACATTGCATTAGATCCTGTATACGCCACGATGCGTTCGGAATGTCATATGGTAAAACATATATACGACACGTTAGTGTATGTAGACGGAAATACAAACAGTGTAGAACCAAGACTTGCGTTTTATTGGGAATATGATGATCAGAAACATATTTGGACCTTTTACTTACGAAAAGGCGTTCAATTTCATAATAGAAAAGAACTAACCGCTCATGATGTTGAACATACATTTAAGCGATTTATGAGAGCGAAAAATAACCCGCATGCTTGGATGTTACAGCACGTTGAAAGTTTACATATTCTAGATGACTCCATTGTGCAGGTTCGTTTATCTACTGATAACAAGTTGTTTTTACATGCTTTAAGTGCAGAACAATGTTCTATTGTAAGTGAAGATGAAGATGGGAAGTTACTCGGTACTGGACCGTTTCGGTTATGTGAAAATAATGAGGATGTATTCGTATTAGAAGCAAATGATTTTTATTTTCGCGAGCGACCATTTCTCGATCGAATTGAATTATGGAATGTAGAGAGCAGAGTGAATACGTACGATATATTAGCGAAAGCACGTTATAAAAATATAGAAAAGCATTATAAAGAACTATCTAGACTTGAGTCGAATGTAACATATGTTACGTTAAATACTGCAAAAGAGGGACCTATACAAGATACGCAGTTCCGGAAAGCTTTATATAATATTATCCATGGCAAGGAGATTATTGAAGAATTACAAGGAGCGCGCGGCGAAATAGCAGAAGAATTAGTACTAACAAAGAGCGGTACAATACATACAAATGAGGATATACATAGACTTATTAAAGATAGTTCATACCGTAATGAAACGCTACGTCTATATACATTTACAGGACAAGATCATGTTGAAGACTCAAATTGGATACAAAAAGAATGTACGAAATACGGAATTAAAATTGATATTGAGTTTCTTGAAACAGAAGAGTTGTTGCAAATAAGTACGATACAAAAGGCTGATATTATGCATGATAGCGCGACAATTAGCGAGCGTATTGAAGAGAGTTTACTATATATGTTTCTTACAAAAAATAGCTTTATTCATCAGCATAGCAATATAAACTTTAACGAAGTATTGCAGCCTTATTTTATAGAGAATCAATTAGATAAACGGGTGACACTGTTACGTGATATTGAGGACACATTGTTACGTCAAATGCATATCATTCCTTTATATCGTAACAAACAGCAAGTAAGTTCACATGAAAAAATACAAAATATAATAATTAATTCACAAGGTTGGATTGATTTTTATGAAATATGGTTTAAACCTTGATTTATAAAGGTTCTTACGCATTTTTTATGAGATGTGTAAGAGCCTTTTTTGTATGTAAGACAGGTTTGTTTTACACATTGTTACGCTACCTGTGATAAAAGTCTATTTACGGCGTAACAGTGTTATGTTACATTGTTATTAGGAAGGAGTGACATACAGTTGAGTACAGATTTAATTTCAAAAAAAGATTTATTAGAACTAACTGGTATTTCATACGGACAGTTATATAGGTGGAAGAGAAAAAATTTAATACCGGAAGATTGGTTTGTAAGGAAATCAACGTTCACAGGTCAGGAAACATTTTTTCCAAAAGAAAAGATATTAGAACGTATTGATAAAATCCAAACGATGAAAGAGGAATTATCACTTGATGAATTGGCAAATATGTTCTCACCGAGCGTAACAGAGGTTCTTTTAACGAAGGATGATGTCGTACGTAAGGGCATTGCTTCAGAGCCAGTTTTACAATTTTTCATTGAGAAAACGAACAAAGTAGCAGATTTTCAATTTGTAGATATTCTTTATGTATATATGTTAGAAGAACTTCTTCAATCAGGAGATATTAGCTTAGAAGAAGGGAAAATGGTCTTACAAGTTTTACGTGAAAATTATGAAACGATTAAGCATAAAAATTGTGATTTAGTTATCATTCGGAAGTTAGGGATTTCTACATGCTTCTTAGTATCAAACGTGGAAGACTTAATTTTTGAAAAAGGAACAAAGATTGTTTTACGTGTTGCAATTATGAATTATACAGAAGCATTAAAAACAAAACTGTTGTAGTGGAGGAGAAATAATGCGTACAGAAAATTTAATTATAAACGGTTACGGTTCATCGAATGGCGGCGAGTTTCATAAAGTACAACTAAATGGAAAAGGAACTGTTAATGGAAACGTTGAATGTGACCAATTCGAATGTAATGGTTACGGTACTGTTACTGGTGATTTGAAAAGTAGTAATGCAAGAATTAGTGGATCAGGTAAAGTTGAGGGTACAGTTAGTGCAGATATGATGCGAATCGATGGGAAAGCGACAATTACACAAGATGTAAAGGCGAACACTTTGAAAATTGCAGGAAAAGGAACAATAGGTGGAAATGTAACCGGTGAAGAATTTAAAATCAATGGCCAAGCGACGATTGATGGTAATTGTGAAGTAGATACTTTTTCTTCAGAGGGACAATTTACAGTTGGTGGATTATTAAGCGCAGATGAAATTAATATAAATATTCACGGCACATGTAGAGCGAAAGAAATTGGTGGTCAAACCATTAAAGTAAAACATAGATTGAGTGCTTTTAGTCGACTATTTAAAACAGTATTTGGCTTACAGTTAGAAGCTGAACTGCTAGAAGGTGACAATATCGATATTGATTATGCTCACATAAAAACGGTAAGAGGAAACAATGTTACAGTAGGACCGAACTGTGAGATTGAACTGATTGAATATACCGGGGTTCTTAATGTTGATCAAAGCGCAAATGTAAAAGAAATTAAGCAGGTTTAAAGGAAGGGAGAAATCAGTATGGAACATCAACATAGCCTTACAGTAAATGGTTCTGGCAATTCAGCGGGGGGAGAATATAACAAAGTAAAGATACGTGGCGAAGGAACAATCTCTAACAATATGAGTTGTAATGAGTTTAAGACATACGGGACGAGTGATGTACGTGGAAATATGAAAGCTAAACATTATGTCGTGTATGGAGATAGTGAAGTGCAAGGCAATGTAGAAGCGGAATATGTAAAAATATATGGTAATACACAAATACATGGTGATGGTCATATTCAAAAAACAATAGTTAGAGGTATGATTGAAGTTAAAGGGAAGTTTTCAGGTGATTTCGTAGATGTGAAAGGCGCTTTAAATGTGAAGGGAGATATAGAGGTAGAAAAATTATTACTAACTGGTGGTCTTGAAAGTGATGGTTTGCTTAATGCTGAAAATATTGAAATCTCACTACGTTATGAAGGAAGTAAAGTGAGAGAAATCGGTGGGAAAAAGATTACAGTACGTAAAAAAGCGAGATTTATTCCTTTTACAAGTCATGCCGGAAACCTTCAAACATCAATTATTGAAGGAGATGATATTTATTTAGAACATACAATAGCAGACGTAGTAAGAGGAAATCATGTTATAATTGGTCCTGGCTGTGAAATTAGTGTTGTAGAATATCATACTAGTTTTAACCAGAAAGGGAAATCAGTCGTAAAAGAACATAAACAAATGTAAGTAGTATGAGGGAGAGCAAGAGATATGGTTGAGAAGAATAATAAACTCGGCTTCGTTGTTGCCGGTTTATTGCTGGGCATCTTAATGGCATCAATGGATAATACCATTGTCGTAACAGCAATGGGAACGATTGTTGGTGACTTAGGAGGTCTTGAAAACTTTGTATGGGTTGTTTCTGCCTATATGGTTGCAGAAATGGCAGGTATGCCGATTTTCGGTAAGCTATCAGATATGTATGGCAGAAAGAGATTCTTTATTTTCGGTTTAATCGTCTTTATGATTGGTTCGGCACTTTGTGGAACTGCTGAAAATATTACACAGTTAGGTATTTATCGTGCCATTCAAGGTATTGGCGGCGGGGCACTAGTGCCGATCGCATTTACTATCGTTTTTGATATTTTCCCACCTGAAAAGCGCGGAAAAATGGGTGGATTATTCGGAGCAGTATTTGGTTTATCAAGTATCTTTGGGCCACTACTTGGTGCATATATTACGGATTACATTAGTTGGCACTGGGTGTTCTATATTAACTTACCACTTGGAATTTTAGCACTTATTTTTATTACATTATTTTATAAAGAGTCACGAGTTCATAGAAAGCAAAAGATTGATTGGTTCGGCGCAATTACTTTAGTTGGTGCAGTAGTTTGTTTAATGTTTGCGTTAGAATTAGGCGGGCAAAAGTATGATTGGGATTCTAGCTTTATTTTAAGTTTATTTGCTGGGTTTGCTATTTTAATAATTGGATTTATTTTTATTGAACGAACAGTAGAAGAACCAATCATTTCATTTGAAATGTTTAAACAACGTCTGTTTGGAATGAGTACAATTATTGCATTATTTTATGGAGCGGCATTTATGTCAGCAACTGTGTACATTCCGTTATTTATTCAAGGTGTATACGGTGGCACCGCAACAAACTCAGGATTATTGTTATTACCAATGATGTTAGGTTCAGTCGTAACAGCGCAGCTAGGTGGATTTTTAACATCGAAACTTAGCTACCGTAATATCATGATTATTTCTGCTGTAATTATGCTAATCGGATTATTCTTATTAAGCACGTTAACACCAGAAACAAGCCGTGTACTATTAACTGTGTATATGATTATTATCGGTTTCGGAGTCGGTTTCTCATTCTCTGTACTAAGTATGGCTGCTATCCACAACTTCGGTATGGAGCAGCGCGGGTCTGCGACTTCAACGAGTAACTTCATTCGTTCATTAGGTATGACACTTGGTATTACAATCTTTGGAATGATTCAAAGAACTGGTTTCCAGGATCAATTAGAAGAGGCATTTAAAGGTATGAGCGGGGGAATGAATACAAATGCTTTGGGAGATTCAAGAGCTATTCTATCAGAATCTGCAAGATCTCAAATTCCACCGCAAATATTAGATAAAATTATTGAAGCTCTTTCTAGTTCAATCGTTCATACATTTATGTGGGCGTTAGTCCCAGCAGGTTTAGCGTTCGTATTCATTTTCTTTATGGGAAATGAGCGCATGGTATATAAGAAAGAGCAAAACAAGATAAACAGTGAGACATCAAAAGCATAAAGAAAAAAGCTCCTTTCAATTTGGAAAGGAGCCTTTTTGTATGTACGAATCTCAATTAGCCTTCAATAATTTCGTATTCTTCGTCTGCTAATAATAAAATTTGTGTTTTCTTACCTTTATTTTGAACTTCGATTACATCATATGTACCTAAGTCTCTTAGCTTGCTTTGAGAAGCGTTAACCATAACTTCCATAGAATCAATTAAGATATCTTCTTCAATGTATGATTCAGGCAATGCCATATCTTCAGTAGCTAATACACATTCATATAGATTTTGTAAGTTTTCAGCCGTTGGGTTTTGTTCCTCAACATCAATAATGTTTTTTACTGCTTCCATATTTTCTTCTTTTGCTTGGTATACTTTAATTTTAGCCATTGTTTTAATCTCCTTTATAACGTAATCGTAGAGGCTACAATTGATTCAACTAATCATAAGAGCGAGATAAAGTCCCTCTCTAATAGAAGTTTCACTTTATTATAACGCTTTTTTGTAAAAAGATGAAATTGTTATGTGTACTTATATAGAAAATTATATATTCTTCACATATTTTGTTCATTATTTGCGAATAATCATATATTCACTTTAAAAATGATGCGGAAGTATTGAATGTAGGATGAATTAAAAGCAGTTATTAACTAGCTATAGCATCATTTCAATGTAAGTAGATGTTATAATGAGTTTGTATTTGCGTATGATTTATAATTATTTGATTTTTTAATGAAGTACACAACTTCTGTTAAAAAGGAATCATTCTTTTCAAATTTGGATGATTAACGTGTGTTCAAACGGAAAATTGATTTTCAAAGAAAGAAGGAAAGTAAATGATATATGAATCAAATATACATACAAGAAAAAAATTAGTTTCTATGTTCGAGGATTTTAATAATGTTGTTCTACTTTCTTATTTACAAGGACATATGGGCACCGCTTGGGTGAACGATCTCGAAAATCCGACAGTAGCGCAAATTACAGTGGGGATTTTCACATTTTATGGCGGAGATCCAACCGCGGTAGAAACGGAAGAGTTATTACGTAACATTCCTGAAAGAATTTTAGTAATTGTAAATAGTGATGAGTGGAAAAAGCGTTTAGAAGCATTTCATGAAAGAAAAATAGATAAGATTTTACGGTATAAATTCAAACGAAATCCAGAATTGTTAAATCGTACGAAATTAAAATCATTTATAACGGTACTTCCAAATGGATATGAATTAAGAAAAATAGATAAGTATATTGCAAATAACCCAACATTACACAAAGTTTCTGAAGATTTTACAAGTCAATTTAGTTCAATAGATGATTATGTAAATCGAGGTGTAGGTTATAGTATTTTGTATAATGGAGAAGTCGTATGCGGTGCATCATCATATAGTATTTATAATGATGGTATCGAAATCGAAGTTGCTACTGACCCGAATCATAGAAGAAAGGGATTGGCGACTGTAGTTAGTGCGGCATTAATATTGGATTGTTTAGAAAATGGAAAATATCCAAACTGGGACGCAGCGAATAATACGTCTGCCAAACTAGCAGAAAAGCTAGGATATGTTTTTGATAAGGCGTATGATACTTATTTTGTGAATACTAGGTGAATGAAGGCGAAGTTGTACGAATTGTACAACTTAAAAAATTTAAAGGGAACGAATGAAGATGAAAATGTTTGCCATAGAATGGTTGATAACTCCTATTGAAAAATTGGAGAATCATATAACTAGTTAAATGATGAGGAGATTTCACAATCTATTGACTAAAAAACCGGCTTTTTAAGTCGGTTTTTATTTTTAACAGATTTGGCGTATATGTTGTTTGAATAAAGAAGCTAATTAAATAGCATAGATAATTACTTGTTATAATGTGAGGTGTAATACAAAGTACATTAACTCCTTTTTTACAAAACTCACAACTTAAATAGTAATACATGTTTATCATAAGTTTCTAAACACCAATTATATTTTTTTAGAATAATTGGATGGACAACTTCTTGAGTATTATCAACTTCAGTAAAGCCGTATTTTTTATAAAAGCTTTCTAGTTCCTTAAAAGGAAGACAATACACATTTTGTACTTGTAATTTTTTTGCAGTTTGTACTAAAAATGAAACAAGTTCCCCAGCTAATTGTAGACCTCTAAATTCAGGGAGAATAAAAATCCCTCCCATTTCAATAGTATCTTCATCTATTCGGACTAATCGACCGACACCTGCATACTCATCGTTGTATGTAATGATCGCAACTTTATCCCGCTTTAAATCACTCGGTACAAATCCTATTGATTCGTATTGGATATTAATCCATTCTAAATCATTAGATGTAGCTAATTGAATCCCCATAATTGTTCCTCCTTTAGACAAAAACTAATATTCTCATTATATATATTACGAGGCAAATTGTAATTCATATATGGCATAATAATTAGTGGGAATAAGTGAAAACGAAATCATTTTTATAAATAGTTAAAGTTTTGAAGAAGAGTGCATACAATATAGAGTACTTTTCCTTTCTTCATTCTTGTTTTACGTATATAATTTAAAAGTAATATTTTTATTTTATTTTTTTATATATTTATAACAGAATAGAGGTTTAAAAATGGGCGTTAAAATCATTACGGATAGTGCGGCGGATTTACCGGAAGAATTGCTGCAAGCATATGATATAGATTTAATTCCACTCCGTGTATATGATGAAGCAGAAACAGAGTATTTAGATGGGGTTACATTAGAGTCAGTTACATTATTGCAAAAAATGAGAGAAGGCGCTGCTTACAGAACTTCATTGCCTTCACTTGAAACATTCCAAGAAAAGTTTGTTTCCTATGCAAAAGAAGGAAATCCTTGTATATATTTAGCTTTTTCATCTGAATTGTCTGGTACATATCAATCGTCAGTTGTCATTAAAGAAGAAGTGAAAGAAACATATGCTGAATTGGATTTAGAAATTATCGATACGAAATGTGCTTCGCTTGGTCAAGGGCTTGTCGTATTAGAAGCTGCTAAAATGGCAAAAGAAGGCGCATCAAAAGAAGAAATCTTAAACCGTGTCGCTTTTCTAATGGAGCATATGGAGCACATCTTCACTGTAGCTGACTTGCAGTACCTTGTTAGAGGTGGACGTTTAAGTAAAGTAGCCGGTTTCATCGGTGGTTTATTAAACATTAAGCCGATTTTAAATGTGGAAGAAGGAAAACTTGTACCACTTGAAAAGGTAAGAGGAAAAAAGAAAGTATTAAGCCGAATTGTTGATATTATGGAAGAGCGTGGAAAAGACCTTAAAGGTCAAACAATTGGTATGACACACGGTGATGATCTAGAAACAGCTGAAGCACTAAAAGCGTTAATTACAGAAAGATTTGGCTGTGAAGTATTTATCGTTAATACAATTGGTGCAGCAATTGGTGCACATACAGGACCTGGTGTTATAACATTATTTTTCTTAAATGAAGTAGAGTAAAGGATTGATCTTTTGATCAATCCTTTTTTCTTTAAATAAAATATAAAATTTATTATTTATGAGTGCTTTGTTTTATAGGTAAGAAGGTATAAAGGAAACAAGTGAAGGCTAGTATGAAACTAAATGTTTCAGTATCATCAACTACTAAACCATTGTTCCACTGATAAAGGAAGGATGCTAGTATTAAAAGAGTAGCAGCGCCTCCAACATATCTTACTATTTTGCGCGTTGAATCTTTTTTTGGTTTTACAATCATGTTTATCATCCTTTCGTGTTTAATAAATAATTCGACAAACTAATTACTAGGATGTGATATTGATAATTCATCTATTAAGCTCATTTAATTTATTTTGATTTACAATAGATGTCTTCCATGTACTAGGTAAATGTAATTAAGCATACGATCTAAATTAAGACTGATAGTTTACATGTAGTTAAATCCTTTTCATTAAGTTTATCGTAATTCAAGTATATGGCGCTATCTTTGTTAATAACAAGTAGTAAAATTGTATGAAAAAAATGGCCAAAAAACCCAAATTTAAACCATTAAATTTAACAAGCTATCTAGAAATAATCATAGTATGAATGTAAAATTAAAATAAGTGATACATTTTTTTACATTTGTGAAATTATACATTTTATTTAGTATGAAAAATCTGTGGATACATAATGACTTAATTCGTAAAAAGCATGAAATGGTTAAACAGGGAGAGTAGAGAGATGGAAATAGGGGAACGTATTCGCCAAGTTCGTATGCATAAAGGATTAACACAGGGGGAAATCGTATCAGGAATATGTTCAATAACATATTTAAGTAGAATAGAAAGTGGGAAAATCAAACCATCATCTTCTTTTATAAAAAAAGTTTCTAACAAGCTAGGTATTGATGGCGATTATCTTATAGATGGCAATTACGAGGAGATAAAGCTTACTATTCTTGAAATATGTAATAAATATAAAAAAGATAAAAGTATAAATGAGGCTGATTTATCTTTGTTAGAATTATACGTTCGTGAAGTGGATTCAATCCCTTCATTATTAAAGGTATATGGTGTACTTATATACTATCATGCCCGACAAAAAAACTTGTTATATGTGAAGTCGCTTGTAGATCAAGCTTCGCAAATGATTCCAAGTCAGGTGGAAATGCAAGATACTGAAGATTATATATATTATTTAAAAGCTCGAGGTTATTATTTTTATTATAAACAAGACTACATTGCTGCACATGATATTTATGTACAGGCTGAGAGTTTACTTGGTGTAGAAGAAACTGAACAACATGCTCATATATACTATAATTTATGTCTTGTATATAAGGAGCTGTATAAAGATAAAAGTATTAGTCGTTTGTATGCCCTGAAAGCTTACAACATATACAGAAAAAATGGTATGGAGAAAAACGTAATAAATACACTTTTAATGCTTGCAGTACTGTATATTATAGATGAGTTATATGAAAAAGCGCTTGAAACCTTACAGAAAGTAGAAAATAGTGTGGCTACTAATGGTGATTCAACGTATTTACCTATAATTTCTTATGATTATGGAAAAATTTATCAAGGTTTGAAAGACTATACGAATGCCATTAAATACTATGAAGAAACTTTGGAATTGAGTAACCTTTTATCGGAGAAACATCAAAAGGTATATGCATTACGAAACATGATAGAGGTGTACATAGAACTTAAAGATTGGAAAAATGTTAATAAAGTTATGAATGAAGCATTTCATTTTTTATCGATTTATGATGTACCAATTGCACATGTCCAACTATCTGGTTTGAAAGCTAAAATATTCAAAATACGTGGAGATTATTATGAATATGAGAAAAATATGCAAAAAGCAATTGAAGTGGGAGTGGAAAAAAAGCAACATCGCTTAGTTGCTGAATTATCCTTTGAATTAGGTAACTTTTATAATGAGAATCGCTCTTATAAATTATCTGCGAAGTACTTTAAAATTTCAGCTGAAAATAAAATGGATTAAAAGAGAAATCCAGCTGAATCCTTTTATAAATTGTAAATTTAAAGAGGGTATCCAAAAGAGTAGGTTGTTTTATGCTCTTAGGGATACCCTCTTTTATTTTTATTCTACAACTACCGGTCGATAGGGTATTGGTGACGATAAAATCATCGAAGTTTTTACTGTACCAAAGGGTATAACGATATCAATTATTTCCTCTAATTCTTTCATTGAGTGAACCGCTACTTTTAAGTAATAGCTACTTTCACCTGTTACTCGGTGACATTCAAGTACCCTATGTTCTTCATATATTTTCTCTTCAAATTTTTTACATGGAATTTTTAAATTTTCTATTCTTAAAAATGCTTGAATTGATTTTCCAACTGCATCTAGTGATATTCGTGCTGTATACTTTTCAATTATTCCTACATCTTGTAATCTTTTTAGTCTTTCCGTAACACTAGGACGGCTAAGGTGTAAATGCTCAGTCATTTCTGTAATTGTCATCCTAGCATCTTCTTGTAATAATAGGGTTATTTTCTTATCGATCTCATCCATTACTCATACTCCTTTACAAAATTGAAAGCAAACTTCTGAAATAGTTCCATAATATAAAATCTAATGTTAAATTACATGCACTTTTGAATGTTGAATAGACTGATAACTTTCTATAATTAAAATATAAATGGAGGTGCATGTAATGTCTAATCATTTCAAAGAAACAATTTCTATTAAAAAGGGAACGGCTTTATACGTCGGAGCCGTTTTAGGATCAGGAATACTTATTTTACCTGGTATGACAGCGAGTATAGCAGAAGGGAATGCGATTATTTCTTGGTTAATTATGATTTTACTAAGTGTTCCACTTGCATTTACGTTCGCTTTTTTATCGATTGAATATCCGAGTGCAGGTGGAATCGCGACCTTTTCAGAAAAGGCTTTCGGTAAAAATGTAGGAGCAATGATAGGTTGGTGTTTTTTTATTGCGGGTAGCGTTGGGCAAATTGTTGTATCAATGACTGGTGGAATGTATATAGTGAAAGTATTTGCTTTACCATCATATTACACGTACATTATTGCGCTAATTATATTGAGTATTTCTATTGCTTTCAATTTATGCGGATTAAAAATGAGTGGATTGTTTCAAATATATATTGGTGTATTAACTTTCTTGATTTTATTCGTAACAATTATAAGTTCGCTACCTTATATTGAAATGAAAAATATAAATATACATATTTCATTAGATAACATACAGCCGATTTTAGAGGCTTCTTTGTTAATATTTTGGTCGTTTTTCGGATGGGAAGCCATTGCAAGTTTGGCCCCAGAATTTAAAACGCCTAGAAAAAGAAATATTATTTTGTCTACGGGATTCGCGATTATTATTATTGGAGTTTTATATGTTGGGATTGCGTTATCAGTAATTGGAACGAAATTATATCATATTAATTCTGATAATAGTACAGCTCTAGTACTTGTAATAAAACAGACATTAGGCGGTCAATTTGCATGGTTAATGGGATTTGTAGCTTTTATGATTTGCTTAGGAACTACAAATGCATTTATTGCTAGTATGGGCCGTTTAGGCTTTTCGTTAGGAAAAGAAAAAGTTGCACCTCGTTATTTAGCATGTATTAATGAAAAAAGAGCAGCACCAACAAACGCAATAAAAGTTGTAGGTTTTATTGCGATAATAGGTTTGTTAATAAGTCTCATTTTTCATATTAGTATAGATAGAATCGTATTAATACCGAATTCACTGGGGATTGTTACGTATATAGTCGGTGCTGCGGCCGGAATTAAGTTAATAAAGAACAGGTTAGGTAAAATTTTTTCTATAATCGCTTTTACATGTTGTGTAGCGGTTTATCCTTTTATTGGCGGAGTCATGCTTATTCCGGTAGTAGTAGCTTTGGCGTCTTTATGCTATTTATATTTAAGAAAAAGTAAACTTGTAAATGGGAGGGAACAGAATAAGGAATGTTAAAATGCATTCGTTTAAGTTTCAATATTTAGAGATATCTAAATATTGAAGGTTCATATATAATTATGGAGGGATGAACTTGTTGTAACTATTTGTAAAAATAGGAGGCTATTAAAATGAATGTGCTTATACAAACTCCAACTAAATGGGATTTATGCAGGCTATATTCTAATGAACAAGATCTTATGTTTTCTATAGAACAGTTAAAAGTAGAATATAAAGCAACAAAAGATCCAGCAACCCTTTCACAACTTATACAGGCTATTGAAAAAGCGGAGTATTATTTATATTGCCGTGCTACTGAAGATGATACGCCACCCGAAAATAATTTACTAAGTGTAACAATAAACCAATTAAAGAAAGAAGTTCAACTATTAATAGAATCTAGTAAGAAGCAAGGTATTAATGATGATAACTCAAGTATTAAACTAATAGAAAATGAATTAAAAGCTTGGGAAGATATGTACATACAATTACGAAATAAGATAGAAGTAATACACGATAAAGAGACATTATCTTTTGGACAAGCGAATTACCTTTCGATGAATAGTGATGATCATAATGAAAGATTAAAAGTATTTGATTCACTTACAAATGCTTTGAGTAAGGAAAAAGAGATTTTTGCTACTGTATTGAATCAAATAGGAAGATTACGTAACACGAAGAGTAATGAATTAGAAAGGAGAGAAGTTTTAACTCAATCCCTTCAAATGAATGGCATTTCTGAAACTGTATTAACTCAAATGTGGAACACAACGGAACAAAATCTTACGAAGCTAGTAAGTGCTTTAAATGTGTATAAAAAAGATAAGGATTCAATTACATGGCATGAACTCATGACATTAAAAGAAAGTAATGAGACAATATTTCCTTTTTCAGTAGGAGTACAAAACATATATGATGCACTAAAAAATGTAGATGAAGAATTGGAAAAGTTCGCACGGAATGCGATTGTGAATGGCTGGGTAGATGCTGAACCGAGAGATAATAAAACGCCAGGTGGATTTTGTGCACCTTTTTTCAGCGAAAAAGAATCACGTATTTCAATGCGTTATGATGGAAGTATTGATAGTGTAAGAGTACTTGCTCATGAATTAGGACATGCTTGGCACTTTTATGTTATGAGTTTTGAACAATCCACTTCATTTTTAGATGATTACTTGCCAATGAGTACAGCTGAATCAGCGTCTATTTTCTTTGAGGTGGTACTTGTAAATCACTTAATAAAAACAGCGGAAAATACTGAAATGAAAAAAGCATTGCTTAGCTGGAAAATTAGAAATAGCTTTAATTATGTAATGGCAATTCGTGCATCGTTTCAGTTTGAGAAGAGTTTTTATGAAGAATGTAAGAAAGGTCCTGTAAGTGCTCATGAAATAGAAAAATTGTCTATAGCGGCGCAAGAAAAGGCGTACGGAAATGCATTATCAGAGTATCAGCCATTCGTTTGGATGAAATACATTCAATTTTATATAGCAGATGTTCCTTTTTACAATTATCCATACACATTTGGTTATTTAGTAAGTTTTAGCTTATTAGAAATAATGAAAGAAAATAAAGATGAATTTCATTTGAGGTATAAAGAATTTTTACGAGAAACAGGAAAGGCCCCAGTTGAAGAACTGATGAAAAAACATTTTGATATTGATCTAACAAATTATGAATTTTGGAGTAAAGCTTTTATACAAATTCATAGGGATATTGATGAATATTTGCAGCTTATATAAGGGGAGAGAGAAGTGGATCAACAATATATAAAAGGAATACCGTTTTCTACTTTGGGGTATTCAAGGGTTATAAGTTTATTAAAAGACTGGTTATATGAAAAGCAAGAGAAACCAAGATTTGTAGTTACTGCAAATCCTGAAATTGTTATGTCTGCTAAGGAGGAGACGGCTAAATCAAAGCTGTTTAAAAAGATGTTATTATCCGCGGATTTAATTACTGCTGATGGGATTGGCGTAATAATTGGCTCGAAAATATTAAAAGGAACACTGGAAGAGCGTGTTACTGGAGCGGATTTAACACACGACTTAATAGAACATTGTAATGAAAAAGGATATCGTGTCTTTCTATTTGGAGCTGCGCCGGAAAGTAATGAAAAAGCATTAGAAAAATTAAAAGAGAAGTTTCCACATGCTTCTTTTAAAGGACGAGATGGATTTGTAAACGGTGAAGAAATAGAAGAAGTAAAGACTCAAATTCAACAATTCAAGCCACATTTACTACTAGTTGGTTTAGGTTCACCTAAACAAGAAGAATTTATCTATGACAACTTACAAACATTAAACGTTCCACTATCTATTGGTATCGGAGGCATGATTGATATTTTATCAGGCACTGTAAAAAGAGCACCCAAAATAATGAGAGATACTGGAACAGAATGGTTGTATAGATTAATTTCACAACCAAAAAGAATAAAGAGGCAACTTGTACTTCCGAAGTTTTTACTATCGGTTATGGCGGAGAGGATTAAAGGGGTCACAAATTAATAAAGGGGACTACATATATGAACAGAATCGGTATTATCGGAGCAATGCAAATTGAAATAGACTTACTTTTAGAGAAACTACATATAAAAGAAGAACATACTATTGCCGGAATGCCTTTTTATAAAGGAAAGTTCATGGATACAGAAGTTATTATTACTCGATGTGGTGTAGGAAAGGTAAATGCAGCGGCATGTACACAAATATTAATTAATAAATATGATGTGGATTCTATCATTAATACAGGTGTTGCGGGTGGATTGCATCCTGATGTGAAAGTTGGCGATTTAGTTATTTCTACAAATGTTACGCATCATGATGTTAGTAAAAATCAAATGAAGAATTTATTTCCGTTTCAAGAATCGTTTACTGCAAGTAAAGAATTAAGAGAGTTAGCACGAGAAGCTTGTAATAGTAGTAGTTTAAACATTTCTGCACATGAAGGAAGAATTGTCAGCGGAGAATGCTTCGTTGAGGATTCAATATTAAAGATTAAACTTATCAATGAGTATGCACCACATTGTACTGAAATGGAAGGGGCAGCAATTGGGCATGTCGCTCATATAAATAACATACCATTTCTCGTTATGAGAAGTATTTCTGATAGTGCAGATGATGAGGCGCAAGTTTCATATGATGATTTCGCGAAAACGGCCGCGAATTATTGTTCAGAAATTATTGTCGAGATGCTTAAAAATAAATCGAGTAAAACTATTTTGTAGTTCAAAAGTAAAGAATGGGAGAGATTGAAATGTTACAAGCACTAATTTTTGATATGGATGGAACCTTATTTCAAACAGAAAAAATTTTAGAATTATCACTAGATGATACATTTAATCATTTACGTTCGCTACAATTATGGGATGCGGAAACACCTATTGATAAATATCGTGAAATTATGGGTGTACCTTTACCAAAAGTTTGGGAAACGCTGTTACCTGATCATTCAAATGAAGTAAGAAAACAAACAGATGCTTATTTTTTAGAGAGATTAATTGAAAACATAAAGAGCGGAAAAGGGGCTTTATATCCAAATGTAAAGGAAGTTTTTAGTTTTATAAAAGAAAATAACTGTTCCATTTACATTGCTAGTAACGGTTTAACGGAATATTTACAAGCAATCGTATCTTATTATGATTTAGACCAATGGGTTACGGAAATGTTCAGTATTGAACAAATACAATCGCTAAATAAAGGTGACTTAGTAAAAAGCATTTTGATGAAATATGATATAAAAGAGGCAGCGGTAGTTGGAGACCGTTTATCTGATATTAACGCTGCAAAAGATAACGGTTTAATTGCGATTGGATGTAATTTTGATTTTGCACAAGAAGATGAGCTTGCTCATGCGGATTTAGTAATAGATGATTTAATGGAGTTGAAGGGGATAGTACCAGAATTGAAGAATACTTACATAACAAATTGAATAAGTTCACAGTCAAATAGATGCTCAGGAGGATATGTTCTTGGGCATTTTTATTTTTTAAAAAGATATATTTTGATAGAGAAAGTAGTTGATTAAACTGGAAAATATACAAATTAAACGAATTGAAGATTTACTAAAGTATGAGATCAATCACCTTGTCAAAGAAAGTAAAGAAGAAGGTTTTAACTTCTTATTAAAATTAATAAATGAATATGAAAGTAAAAGAAATACGTTTAGCAAAACGGGTGAATGTTTATATGGCATTTTTCGAGGTGATACGTTAATTGGAATCGGGGGATTAAATCAAGATCCATATACGAAGGATAATAAGATTGGTCGATTAAGGAGGTTTTATATTTTAAAAGATTATCGGCGGAAAGGATTAGGAAGGATACTGTTAGAGAGAATCATAAGTGATGCAAAAATATATTTTAATATTGTTGTCTTACGTACAGATACAGAACAGGGGGACCGGTTTTATACTTCGAATGGATTTGTGAAAGGAGCAATGTATGTAGGAACGAGCCATTATCTAAACTTAGATAAAAAGATGTAGTGAATTATTATTTGCCCTTCTAGGGAACGTTCGTTCTGTTCTGTGTGGATTTATGGTATGATTTATTTAAATCTATAATTAGAATGGGGAATTAGATGATGGGAGAAAATAAAATTATTAATGATTTCAAAGAATATTCAATTTGGATAAATACATTGAAAGATATGAAAGAAGAATTGTGGATGACACCAATATCTGAGGGGAAATGGACTGTTGGTGAGATCGTATCTCATATTAAGAGCTGGGATGAATACCTTTTACGCGAGACATTATCATCAGTGAGAGATGAGCAGGGAATGGAGTTCCCTGACTTTGATACATATAATAAAATAGCATCTCATTATGCAAAATCGGGCATATCTATGATAAAACTTATTGAAGAAGCACAAGCTAAAAGAGAGTTACTCGTAAAAGAACTTAGCTTACTGCCTACTGGAAAGCTAAAGAAACCTCTAACTTCCAATGGAGTATCTTATTGTCCACATACCGGAATACCGTATTCTCTTATATATATTATTAAAGAATTTGTAGATCACGATAACCATCACAAAAGGCAGATTATTAATTTTTTAAATGAAAATCATATTAAAAAATCAACTTGTTAACTGATAAAAAAAGATCCCACGAATGATACTTGTGGGATCTTTCTTTAATTAATTATAGTTTAACATTCATTTGTTTTAATAAAATCTTCGGATCACCTTTTACATAATAAAAATGCGGATTATTCTCATCATCGTAAAGCATAATGTAAGGTTTTTCGTTAAGTGGGAGAAGGATGAGTACTTCATCGATTGTTGTATGTAGCCATTGATTTGTAATAGGAACAGGTTTCGATAACGGGATTTTTATCATATGACCATCTTTCGGAACGACATTTAAGTTTTTAAATGGACCAGTAATTGATTCTGCATATTGAACTGCTTCTTTTTGAATAGCCGCATCTAAAGATTGTTTTTGAACTACCATTTCTTTTTTGCAATCAAATACTTCAATTTGTTTATTTGTATTTGCGAACGCATTTGTTGATAATAAAAAGAAGAGAAGAGTAATGACTCCTATTTTTTTGAACATAAAACAACACCTCACACTTACTATACCCTCAATTGTTGTAAATATTTTTCTGTCACATTGATGTAACAAAGAAATTGTATGATAGGAGATCATAAAGTAACTATTGGTTTCAAGGTAACGGAGGAAAGAGAATGAAAGTATTAATCGCAGATGATGAACAAGATATGCTGAAGATTTTAAAAGCGTATTTTGAAAAAGAAGGCTTCGAAGTTTTATTAGCGAAGGATGGAGAGGAAGCACTTCAAATATTTTATGATGAGAAAATTGACTTAGCTATTTTAGACTGGATGATGCCGAAAAGTAGCGGTATTACTGTCTGTCAGGAAATAAAAAAGAATTCAAGTGTAAAAGTATTAATGCTTACTGCGAAAAGTGAAAGTGAAGATGAATTAGCAGCACTTCAAAGCGGGGCAGATGAGTATGTGAAAAAACCATTCCATCCAGGAGTGCTAATAACGCGAGCGAAAAAGCTTGTACAACATGATGATGTGATCCAAGTTCAAGATTTAAAAATAGATTTCACTAAAAATAAAGTGTATAAAAATGAAAAAGAATTAGACATTACAAAGACAGAATTACAATTAATAAAATGCTTTTTAAGTCATAAAGGAACGATTTTAACACGGAAAAAGTTGTTAGATATCGTCTGGGGATTTGATTATTTTGGAGAAGAGCGAACGGTTGATACGCATGTAAGAAGATTGCGTAAAAAAATTGGAGAAAATATAATAAAGACGCATCGCGGTTTAGGATATAGTTTGGAGGAAGAGTGTGAATAAGCTTGGAAAAAAGTTATTTTTCAGTATTTCTTTAACAGTCATCCTTATTTTTTCGATCTCTTTATTATTGATTAATTATTTTTTGCCAAAATATAATATATACAAAACACGTGAAAGTTTAGATGGAATTACAGCACAAATACAGTCGATACCGAGGGAACAACTTGATGACGCTAGTCATAGTATTGAAAGTGAAGATAATGTTACGATTGCGTACACATCAATAAATAATTCGGAAGATGATATTAATGATGAATTACGTCTGCAACTTACAAGAAAGAGAGTTGTACTAAATAAACTTTGGATTACAAAAGAAGAAATTACGAAAGTGAAGAACGTTGGGCAATCAAATAAGATTTATGATCAAGAGAAGATAAAATCTAGTTTTTTTGCGAAATACATTGCGAAAGATGATATGTTGATTTTAGTAGGAGTTTCTATCGCACATTCCAATGAAGTGATAAAAACACTTAACTCATTTTATTTATACATTATAGGTTTTTCAATATTTCTTGTCGTTGTACTTGTTTGGATACTTTCAAAAACAATTACAACTCCATTGAAAGAATTAAGTGATGTCGCTGAAGATATTTCAAATCTAGATTTCAAAAGAACGAAAGTGAAAACGAATGATGAAATAGGTGATTTAGCAAATAGTATTAACGTCATGAGTGATAAATTGCATGAAGCACATAAAGATTTAACAGATCGAAATGAACACTTAAAACGATTTATGGGTGACGTAACTCATGAATTAAAAACACCAATCGCATTAGTGAAAGCATATTCTATGGGCATAAAGGACGGTTTAGATGATGGTGCGTTTGTGGATACAATCATTAAACAAACAGATCAAATATCAAACTTAATTGAAGAACTATTACGATTTTCTAAACTAGAAAGAGATGTTTTGCAAAAAGAAGAATTCCCTATTGAATCATTAGTTCAAAGCATAGTAGATAAGCATAAGATTGAACTGGAATCGAAAGGAATCTATATGCAGGTGGACTTTAACACTGATAATTCGATTGTTTATGCTGATATAAATAAAATGAGAATGGTCTTTCAAAATTTAATTTCTAATGCGATAAAATATACAACGAATCAAAATATTAAAATCACATTAGAAGAGAAAAATGATGTTGTGTATTTTCAAGTTCAAAATGGAATTGATACTGAGGGAATTAAAGATATAGATAAAATTTGGGAGCCTTTTTACGTATTAGAATCTTCTCGTAGTAAAGAAAAATCAGGGACAGGATTAGGGCTAGCGATTGTAAAAAGTATATTAGAAAGACATGGTTTTGAATACGGAGTTTCTGTAGAAGATGGGGAAATACAATTTTATATATATATAGATAGGAACTAATTGTTGTTAGTTCCTTTTCTATTATCTAAAAAGATTCGAATGTTCTACAAATTTCTCAACTGTTTATATGAAATATAAACTGAATTTTCTGTAATTTTAATGTATAGTAAGAGAAGGAATATATGGGAGGGAAGTGCATGGAGAAAAAGAAATTAGCAATTACGCTGTCGACTATATTATCTTTAACAATTACTTCAGGAGTTTCTAATATGACTGCACATGCAGAAAGTAAGGAAGGGGCCTCTGTAAAAGGGAGTGATATTAAGTTAAATGGTCAAGTTTCAGAAGCTTTAATTCCAAACACGAAAATTGAATTAGAAAATGGGATGACGAAACCAATCTATTCTCTTGATGATTCAATTATTGAGAATTTATTTGTAGAGACAGAAGTTGATAGTGATCGAGATGGTAAAAAGGATCGTGTATCTATTAAGGTTATGCGTCCAAAGACTGATCCGAATGTGAAAGTTCCTGTTATATATGAAATGAGTCCATATCGTGCTGGGTTAAAAGATGTTCCTGTTTATAATGTCGATGAAGAATTGTATGCGTATGAAGGAAAACCGTATGCAGCGGTTAATCTTGGTTCGTACGGCAATTATTACGTTCCGAGAGGATATGCAGTCATTTTAGGGGAAAGTATCGGTACTGGAAAATCAGATGGATGTCCGACAACTGGAGATGAACAAGAAATACTTGGAACAAAGTCTGTTATTGATTGGGTAAATGGACGTGCAAAGGCATATACAGAGGATGGTAAGGAAGTAAATGCAAATTGGTCTACGGGTAATGTAGGTATGACAGGAGCTTCTTATAATGGGACATTGCCAAATGCTGTCGCAACGACTGGAGTTGAAGGTTTAAAAACAATTATCCCAATCGCGGCGATTAGTAGTTGGTACGATTATTATCGTGCAAATGGGGCGGTAATTGCGCCAGGTGGTTATCAAGGAGAAGATACAGATAATATGGCGGAAGCAGTACTGACAAGAAAGAACCCTGAAGTTTGCGGGCAAATAATTAACGAACTTACTGCTGGACAAGATCGAAAAACAGGTGATTATAACGATTTTTGGGATAAACGTAACTATGTAAAAGACGCTAAAAATGTGAAAGCTAGTGTGTTTGTTGTTCACGGTTTAAATGATTGGAATGTAAAAACGAAGCAATTCGCACAGTGGTGGGAAGCTCTTGGTGAAAATAATGTTCCTCGTAAAATGTGGTTACATCAAGGGGGACACGGCGGGACAACAAGTAATAACTGGCAGCAAACACAAAATAAATGGTTCGATTATTGGTTATATGGAATTGAAAATGGAATTATGGATGAACCGATGGTAGATGTGCAACGTGAAAATAAAACGTGGCAAAAAATAAAAAATTGGCCAGATCCGGCGGCTGTACCATCAAAAATCCGTATGTATTTAAGTAATAAAGCAGTCAATCTGCCATTAAGTATGGGATCAGTAAACAATGTTTTCTCATTTGTAGATGATGCTAAAATAAAGTCGAATCAATTAGTAGAAAACCCAGAGCTAGAAGTAGCAAATCGATTAGTATATACAATGCCTGTACTACAAAAAGATATGCGAATAAGCGGTACGCCGAAGATTTCATTTAAAGGGAATATTGATCGGTCTGTATCAAATTTAACAGCATTACTTGTTGATTATGGCGGAGCAAAGCCTGAAATCGTAACGAGAGGTTGGATGGATTCACAAAATTTGAATAGTATAAATAATTCAACGGTGATTCAACCTGGTAAAGATTACACATTTACATGGGACATGCAGCCAGATGATTACGTATTTAAAGAAGGACATCAAATAGGAGTCGTTTTAATCGCAAGTGACTACGATTATACAATTAGGCCGAAAGCAGGAACAAAGCTAACAGTGAAATTGAGTGAAGTGACATTGCCTATTGTAAAGTAAAGGTTTATGAGATGAATGAGAAAGGAGAGCTTACTAAGGTAAGCTCTTTTATATTGAGTGACTTTGATTACAGTACAAATGAAGCAAAAAGGTTAGTAAGTTTGTTTCGTAATGAAATATTTGAAGAAGTATCTAAAAGTAACCTTTTTGGAATGATATTTACATATGTATGGGCATTGGATCTTCAATCTGATTGGGATTATATACAACATGTAGTAAGTATCTTTGAGTCCAAAGGTGGAACGGTATATTTTGTAGAACTTGAAGCAGAACTGGGTGAAAGATTAGAGCGTAATAAAAGTCCACATAGACTAGAGCATAAACCGAAAAAAAGAGACATTGAATGGTCTGAAAAAAATTTAAAAGAAACGATGAAAAAACATAGATTAAACTCACTTCATGGTGAAATTAAAAAAGAAGAGTATATAAAAATTAATAATACTCATTTAAGTGCGAAAGAAGTAGCGTTAATGATTAAGGAGAAATTTCGATTGTAAAATACATAAATGCTGTTACGTTTTCATTGTCCAAGCATTCTCCTAATAACCACATATACTATTTATATTAAAGCCGGTCACTATTATAAATAGGACTGCTATTTTAATGTAAATGACACTTTAGGAAATTAGGGTGAATAAATTTGGAAAACGAAGAACAAGGAAGAATTGAAAATCAAGTGTATTCTAATCGGGTAGTAAGATCAGAATTTGATGAGAATTGGGAAACTTGTATTTCAAAAAGTGGTTATGTAATCTACAAGGCTACAAGTGATCATGCTGAAGTAATAGTGCTTCTTTCAGATGGTTCAAGTAAATTATTAATCTTCGAAAAAGGCGGTAAAGTAGTAGTAGGTGGCGGTGGGACGAGTCATTACAGCAAACCGCATATTGCAATAAATATTTAAGGTAGAGCATGTTAATTAAGAAGACACTGGAAAAACGGTTAGCCATTCATGTTTAGAGCATGAAAGACGAACCGTTTTTATTTGTTGAAGGGATTTTAGAAGAACTTGAGTTATTAGATCGATAGGTGAACTACTCGCCACTTAGCAAAGCTTGAAGTGGGAGCTTCTCAGTTCCACGACGAAAGCAACCTTTCATCTCCCTGAGCGTTACTTTGGAGTGTTCCAACCCTAGATGTCCAACGCTTGGACGCTCTTTTGGTACGGTTGATATTTTACGCAGGAACCGAATGGCTTGGTTTTCGCACTCTATTTTCTTCCTGCAACCTTATATATCAAGTTATCAAAGAACTTCATATAGCTAGTTTATCAAAAGTTTTTGGCTATGCCAAACCGAAATTCATCTCCCACCTACCGTTGGGCTAGCGCACTTCACACGCTTGAGGAAGGAGAATTCTTTCGGTAAATTCGTTAAAAAGGTAACTGCTTATGTATGATTAATATCATTTCGTCAAATGAATGTCACATAAAAGTCTTATAGTGTATGTAGATAGTGAAACATACACAAAGCAGGAGATGAAATGATGAAAAAAGCGCTACAATATATACTCTTATTACTTACATTATTTACTTTAATTTATGTAATTTATACCAACTATGAAAAGAAGAAAGAGATTAAAAATAATAAACAAGTAATTAGTGAAGTTGCAAAGAGGCATGGTATTCCAGATTGGATACCATTATCTATTGCTGATCATGAAACAAAGTTTAATCGAAAAGCGATAGGGGACAATGGAACATCTTTCGGATTATTCCAATTACATCGTGGTGGTTTAGCACCAGCACAATTGTCAGAAGAGAGCTTAATGGACTCGCAAATAAATGCAACAATAGCAATCTCTAACATGGTTAATTCATATGAACGCGGTGTGAAAAAAGGATTGAAGGATTGGGATTTACTTAAATATGTTGCTAATACATCAGGATGGCCAGGAAATTTAGGAGGAGAATGGACAGATAATAATACGAAATATAATAAAGGGCTAGAACAATCTTATCAATTATATAAAAAAGAGAAATAGATATAAAAAGGCATTTCCAATTTGGGGAAATGTCTTTTTTATGTTATAGTATAATAGTGTTTGAGGGATGTGTTATTTTAATATACCTTCGAATTTGTTGTGTAGTATTTTTATATTAAATAATTACTAAAATCATTTTTTTATATAAGGAGTAAGATGTAGGGAATATGAAAAATATAGATTTTATACTAGAAAGTGATGAAACATTAAAACCGTCAGAACGATTAGTACTATTATTATTAGAGAAGCATAGAATGTTATATACGAACGATCTATTAGCTCTTTCGAATTTATCATATAAAACATTAACGGATTCACTAACAGCGCTCGTTATAAAGTCTTATGTATTAAAAGATACCGGTAAGGGAAGAAGGCAGAATTGTTATAGATTAGTATAATAAGAGTACTGTTATAGAAGTTTGCTACATATGTGTTTTTCAAACGTAAGGGTAAATTGTATTTTTGTTTTCGAATGATTAAAAACTTTTGATTTAAGTGAAAATCGGTTTCGATATGCAAAGAGTTCATGACTGCTAAATGTATAATTTCATTTCATTTTTATTAATGCTAATTTGTTATAAGTAAAAATGATGCAATTTTCAAGTGATTATAAAAATGAAATTCAAAAACAATCCATTCGTTTGAGGGATTGTTTTTTTATTGGTATAACAAATTACAAAAATAATATTATTATGTAAACTTATATATTTTGAAAGGAACATGTGATTATTAATAGAAATTATATAAAGAATACTTAATATCTTTATAAGTGGAGGCTCATTATGGAACAAATCATATTAATATCACAAGCTGTTATAAGCGGGGAAAAAGAAAAAGTAGTGGAGATAATAAACTCGGATCAAAGTATTGTAAATTCATATAGTGAAGATGGATGGACACCGCTTCATTTAGCTGCTTATTTTGGACAGAAAGAAATTGCAAGTTTCCTTTTAGAACAGGGAGCGGATATACATATTAGAGCAAAAAACGAAAATGAAAATACACCACTTCAAGCAGCAATTGCGAATAAGCAAAGCGAGCTTGTAGCTTTCTTAATTGAAAAGGGATCAGATGTGAATGCTGCGCAAAGTGGTGGTTGGACAGGACTGCATGAAGCAGCGTTATTAGGAAATGAAGAAATCATTATATTACTTCTTGAAAAGGGTGCTAATAAAATGATTAAGAAAAATGATGGGAAAACCGCATATGATATTGCTTTAGAAAAAGGGCATGAATCTCTATTACATCATTTGCAAGAGGAAGTGAGCCTATGATTAGCCACTGGAATGTAGGGGTTTTTCTTTTTAATGAAGTGGAAGTGTTAGATTTTGCGGGCCCATTTGAAGTTTTTTCCGTTACAGCAACAAGTGAAGGTCAACCATTTACAGTTCATACTGTTAGTCAAGATGGAGAAATGATTACAGCGAGAAATGGATTAAAGGTACAACCAGATTATAGTATCGAAGACTTACCTCCAGTTGATATTTTAATTATTCCTGGTGGGTTAGGTGCTAGAGAAAACGAAATGAAAAATGAAATAATAATAAATTGGATCCGTCAGCAAATGAAAGAAGTAAAGTTAATGACTTCTGTTTGTACCGGTGCGCTTTTACTTGCGAAAGCTGGATTACTCGACGGCTTCAAAGCGACAACACATTGGGCAAGTATTGAAAATTTTAGAAATGATTTTCCGAATGTGGAAGTATTAGAGAATGTAAAGTTTGTCGATGAGGGGCACATTATTACGTCTGGCGGAATTTCGGCCGGAATTAACATGTCATTTCACATTGTGAAAAATTTGTTGGGTGCTCGGATTGCTGAAGAAACTGCGAAAAGAATGGAATACGATATTGGTTTAAAATATTAAAAGTAAAACAAGACCAGCTGCTGGGTATTTCCAGCAGTTGGTCTTGTTCTATAGTGAACGAATATATGTTAACTCTTCATCTGTAAAAAGGGGACGAGTTGACGCACCTGCGTTTTCTTTCGCTTGCTTTTCTGTTTTTGCACCAGGAATTGCGACCGATACCGCTGGATGAGTGAGGACATAACGAAGTGCAAGTTGCCCTAAGGTTTGATTTTCATTTGAGAGTAATCGTAGTTTCTCTACTTTTTGTAAATCTTCTTGAAACCAAGTTTCTTTTGGCCATTCTTTGCGTAAATCTCCATCAGGAAAAGTTGTTGCGTTTGTGAATTTTCCAGTTAATATCCCCATTTTTAAAGGACCGCGTATAACAGCTCCTAAATTATTCTCTTTTAGGTATGGCAGTATGTCGTTTTCTGGTTTTCGGTTTAATATGTTGTAATCAAGTTGCACAACATCAATTGCATCGTGTTTATTGAAGTGTTTTATATATTGTAGGTCATGAGTTGAAACACCTACAGCTCTTACTTTTCCGTCCCGTTTTAATATTTCAAATGCGCGTAAAAATGCCTCTGTTTCTTCTTGTTTATCCCACCAAATGTGACAGAAATAAACATCTATATAGTCTGTTTGGAGGCGCAGTAAACTAGTGTCAAATACCGCGATTACTTTTTCAGCTGTATTATAAACAGGCTCTCCATTTGGATCATAGTGATGCCCAATGAGTCCGCCTTTCGTTGATAAAACGATATTATTACGGTAGTCTTTTATTGCCTGTGCTACTAATTTTTCACTATGACCTAGTCCATATACATCAGCAGTATCAATAAAATTCACACCGCATTCGATTGCTTTTTTCATAGCGGTTATAGATTGTGAATCGTTAACGGGCCCCCATTCATCACCACCAATCGCCCACGCTCCAAAGCCAATTTCTGAAACGGTAATTCCGGTTTTACCTAATGTACGGTAGTGCATCATTTTTCCTCCTTGTAAGCATGTTATAACATCGGTATGCAAAGGGGAGGATGAATGTGTGTGAAAATGTTTTCTACAATAGAGGAAAAAGAATAACATAAACTACTATTTTATTGCAGCATAAATAAAAATTTTCATTTTGAATAGGGAAATGTCGTCGAACGCTATCTCTAATTGGTTAATTTATGAGATTTTTTTGTGAAGGAGCTTATTTTATAAGAATAGAATTTAAGTTAATAAGATCGTGCCGATGGCAGTGAAAAATATGGGTTAGGGGGATTTGAAAATGAGGAAACTCAAAAGAGTAAATATTCCTAATATACCAGAGCAACTATCACAGCCTAATGCCAACCGAGCAATAAATAAGAAGAAGTTAAGGCGTTTTATTTTCATGTTCATTTTTATCGCTGCAACTACTTTGTACGTTCAATATATTTTAACGAAACAGCAAGAAATAATAAATGAAAAAAAAGATACAATTACGAATCAAAAGAAACAATTAGTTTCTTTAGAGAAAGATCAAGGTTCTTTAAAGACTAACATTGAGAATTTAACCGATAATGAAGAAGAGATATTAAAGTTTGCGAGAAAAGAGTATCAATTTTCTAAGTCAAACGAAACAATATTCGTATTGCCGAAGTGAAGTGGTGGAACAGTTAGCGATAGCTAACTGTTTTTTATGTATGAATGAAGGAGTTTGTTGTATGAATGTCATGGTACAAGGAGTGATGACATATTGTAAAAATGAGGAGTGTGAGCCATTTCCAATTGTTTTAAGAGATTTTCATAATTATGGAATATATGTCGGAATAAATATTGTTAAAATTCTGTCAATTGTATATAATACAAGGTAAGCGGATATATTTTTTAATCAACGTTGAGTTAATAGCTCATACGCCTGCTAAGAAAACCGTTATCCTCGTATAAGAAAGGAAGATAGCTGTGTACGCATCAAATACAATTTATGTCGTAGGGGATGCGAAAGCACCTCAAAATAATCCCATTACCGAAAAGTTCAAAAGTTATTTTGTAGCATTTGTTCTTGAGAAGGATACAGGGGAAATTGTAGATGCAGATTGCTCAGCGACAATTGCATTAACATCTCAATTTGTTAAATATTTGTTTCTACATAAAAATATTAATGACCCAGCGTTAGTAACAGAAATAAAAAATCGATATTTCGGTTCGTCTCAAAAGGCGCTACTTGTAGCGCTAAAAGATGCGCAGAAAAAATATAATCAGATTGCTGCTTTGTCTACACATTCATAGACAAAATCCAGCCGTAAGAATCTTCTTATGGCTGGATTTTTTTGTTGGACAACGAAAGGATGAACAAAATGAAAATTATCGATGTAAAAGTAAATCGTAGACGTGTAAAGCTTCATACACCGTTTAAAACAGCGCTTCGTACCGTAACGGAAATTGAAAGTATAGATGTGTTTATTCATACAGATGAAGGGATTATTGGAAAAGGAGCTGCGGCAGCAACACCAGTTATTACTGGTGATTTCGCCAGCGGGATTGAGGAGGCAATATTAGGATCAATTCGTTCCGCATTAGTTGATAGAGACATACTGCAATTTCAAACGTTATTGTTACAAATTCAAATGAGCTGCGTAGGAAATACAAGTGCGAAAGCAGCGGTAGATATGGCTTTATACGATTTGTACTGTCAATTTCATAGTATACCTATATACGCATTACTAGGTGGAAAGAAAGAGATTTATACGGATATTACTGTAAGTGTGGATGAACCATTATTAATGGCAAAAGAGGCGAAAAAGCATATAGAAAAAGGATTCCAAACATTAAAAATTAAAGTTGGTAAAGAGGCACATTTAGATCTGGAACGCATTGAGGCAATTCGAAATGTAGTGCCAAAAAATACGACGTTACGTTTAGATGCAAATCAAGGATGGAATCCGAAAGAAGCGGTTTCAATCATTAAAGAAATGGAGAATAGAAATTTAAATATAGAATTTGTAGAACAACCTGTTCATGCGAAAGATTGGGATGGATTAAAATACGTGAAAGATAATGTACAAACGCCTATTATGGCAGATGAAAGCATCTTTTCAGCAAGGGATGCGTTAAAGCTCGTCCA
Source organism: Bacillus paramycoides (assembly GCF_001884235.1). Lineage (GTDB taxonomy): Bacteria > Bacillota > Bacilli > Bacillales > Bacillaceae_G > Bacillus_A > Bacillus_A paramycoides. The sequence goes on from NZ_MAOI01000079.1 coordinate 250,155, forward strand.
AGGAGGATATGCAGACTTACTTAATATTAAATTAATGAAATGTGGCGGTATACGAGAAGCCTGGCGAATTGCGGATATTGCAGAAACAGCTGGTGTAAAATGTATGGTTGGAAGTATGATGGAATCTTCACTTTCAGTTAGCGCTGTGTCGCATTTAGCTGCGGCTCATCCGAATATTCATTACTTTGATCTTGATGCACCATTATGGTTAGTAGAAGAACCAGAAGGAATGACTTACACAGGTCCAAAGGTAAACCTGCATTCTGCAGTGAATATAAAGTCTTAGAAGTAGTGTCTAGCAAACTATCTTTTAAGGGGGATATGTATGAAAAAAGCGGGGACTGCATTATTAACAACATTATTTATTTTTTCATCGTTTACAGCGGCGAACGCTGAAGAGAGGAAAGAAAATAAAGCGTATATAGACGTATCGGCTGCAACGTTATGGACTGCACCCGATTCACTTCGGCCAATTGATGCACCTAGTGCAAGTAATCCTGTTGATTTATGGAAGTGGACGAAATCAATGACACTAGATGAGAAACTTTGGTTAACAAACGCAAATAAATTAGAAACGCAAGCGTTACTCGGTCAAGAAGTAACTGTAATTGATAAACGAGGTGATTGGGTGAAAGTGCTAGTGCATGGACAGCCAACGCCGCGAAATGAGGAAGGGTACCCCGGATGGATGCCTGAAAAACAATTAGCGTATAATCAAGAATTTGCAGATAAGGCAGGACAGCCCTTCGTTTTAATTACAAAACCGACAGCTATTTTATATATAAATCCTTTTGAAAAACATAAATCACTTGAGGTAAGTTATAATACGCGGTTACCACTTTTAAGTGAAGATACTATTTCGTACCGCGTACTATTACCAAATGGTCAGAAGGCGTGGTTACGCAAGAAAGATGGAACTGTTCACCGTTCTCAAAATGATATTCCTACGCCAACAGCTGATGATCTAATAAACACCGGTAAGATGTTTTTAGGATTACCGTATATATGGGCTGGTACAAGTGGGTTTGGCTTTGATTGCTCAGGATTTACTCATACGATATATAAATCGCATGGTATTACAATCCCGCGAGATTCGGGGCCACAGTCAAAAGCAGGAATCGCAGTTGATAAGGAAAATCTTCAAAAGGGAGATTTAATATTCTTCGCACATGATCAAGGAAAAGGTAGTGTTCATCACGTTGGAATGTATATTGGTGATGGCAATATGATTCATTCACCAAGAGCTGAAAGATCGGTAGAAATTATTCCGCTAAATAAACTAGGATATATAGAAGAATACGCTGGTGCTCGTCGTTACTTACCTTGAAAAAGATAGGGGGCTTTATATGAAAAAGGTTGTTCGCTATTCATTAGTTAGTACTCTACTTGTCTCTTCATTTTTAGTAGGCTGTGCGAAAGAAAAAACAGTTACAAAGCCGAAAGATGAGAAGAAAGTATTACAATTATTAGAAACGGGTGAAATTCCGTCATTGAATTCAGGGAAAGTAACAGATGCAGTTTCGTTTAATGTTTTAAACAATGTTATGGAAGGATTATTCCGTTTATCGAAAAATGATGAAGTGATTCAGGCTGGGGCACAAAAATATGAAGTGAGTAAAGATGGAAAGACATATACCTTCCACTTGCGTGATGCGAAATGGTCTAACGGTGATCCAGTAACAGCTCATGATTACGTATATGCTTGGAAGCAACTTATTAATCCAGATACAGCCTCTCAATATGCATATATTGCGTACGATGTGAAAAATGCGGAAAAGATAAATAAGAAACAATTAGGATTAGAAGAATTAGGTGTGATAGCAAAAGATGATAAAACGTTTGTTGTTGAGTTAGAACATCCAGTACCATATTTTACAAAGCTATTAATTTTACCGTCTTTCTATCCAATAAATGAAAAGTTTGCGAAGGAGCAAGGCGATAAATATGGCTTAGAGGCGAATAAAGCGATATATAATGGGCCGTTTACGTTATCAGAGTGGAAGCACGAAGCGAGCTTTACAATGAAGAAAAACGATAAATATTGGGATAAAAAAGAAGTGAAATTAGATGAAGTAAACTATCAAATTGTTAAAGAAATTTTAACTGCGGTAAATTTATATGAAACAGATAAGGTAGATAGAGCTGTCATTTCTACAGAATTCGTAGATAAATATAAAAATAATAAAGAACTGAAACAATATACAGATCCAGTTATGTATTTCTTCCGTTTCAATGAAAATGTACCGATTCTTAAAAATAAAAACGCACGTCTTGCACTTAGCACAGTTTTTGATAAGAAGGGACTTGCAACCTCGTTTTTAAATGATGGTTCGGTAGCTGCGAACTACTACGTTCCGAAAGGATTTTTAAAGGGGCCAGATAAGAAAGATTTTAGAGATACGGCTGGAGAGTTTAATAAGACGAACGTAAAACAGGCAAAGGAATATTGGGAAAAAGCAAAGCAAGAGACGGGAACAAATGAAGTAACGTTAGAATTCTTAAACTATGACTTAGAAAACTTTAAAAAAGTAGGAGAGTATATTAAAGAAGAGCTTGAGAAAAACTTACCAGGGCTAAAAGTAAATGTGAAATTACAACCACATACTCAAAAACTAGCGTTAGAGAAGAAAAAAGAATATGAAATGTCGTTATCACGCTGGCTACCTGATTATCCAGATCCAATGACATACTTAGAAGTTTTCCTTTCGGGAAGTACCGTTAATAATACAGGGTATGCAAATCCAGAATACGATGCGCTAATTAAGAAGATTAAAACAGAATTAGGTAATGATGAGAAAGTTCGTTGGAAAGCAATGCAAGATGCTGAAAAAGTACTTCTTGATGATGCAGTAATTGCACCAGTATTCCAGCGCGGACTATCTTACTTACAAAAACCGTACGTAAAAGATTTATATGTTCACCAATTTGGTCCAGCAACAAGCTTAAAATGGGCGGACATACAAAAATAAGGTAAGAGAAAAACAGATGTCATGTATTGATAGTCTGTTTTTTTTTTAGTTAAAGCCGGATGGTAGTTCATGGTATAATTTACTAGTCTGTAAACAGTATTAGGAGGGGGATTATGTCTGTATTTGTAGAGGGGAAAGTAATGCGTACGAAAAGGTTGTCCATGAGAAGACCAAATTTAGAAGATGTTGATCAATTGTATAATATTTTGAAGAAAGAAGCGGTTGGTAAATGGCTTGCTAAATCAAGAGGTATGTCACTAGACGAAACTAAAGAGTATATTAGTCAACTTATATTGCATTGGGAACAGTATGATTTTGGTGTATGGCTGTTATTCAAAAATGAAACAGGCCAGCTATTAGGACATTGTGGTTTAAGAAAGGTAGATGAAACAGGGGAAATAGAAATTATGTATCTTCTTGACCCAGAGCATTGGGGGAATGGATATGCGATTGAAGCAGCAGAGGCTTCCATTCAATATGCAACAGAGGTGATGAATCTAAAAAGAATAATCGCTAGAGTGAAAATAGCAAATGAGAATTCAAAGAAACTTTTGCGGAAGCAAGGATTTACATATACTTTCGATGTTGACCATAGTGGACGCTTATTATCTTATTTTGAACTCTGTACATATTCTAATGAGTTATAGACATTTTATATGTTTTTTTATCGCTTAAAAATAAAATTATTACTAAAATTCCAGTGTGAAATTTATGTAGAATCTTGTATAATTAACATGTTTCTTTGGAAACATTTTCTTACGCTTTAATTATAGGGCTTAATAGAGCGAAGGAAGGAAATACATACATGTAAATAATAGATAAATAGAATGGAACATGTATATAGAAAAAGGAGAGAAATGATGGCGTGTCAAAAACAAGGGTTACAATTTATTCGTAATAGAAAGAGGAATAATCGATGAAAATGAAGCATGCTTTTGGTCCAATTATTTTAGCGTGTTTACTCTTTTTCATTGTAGTGCTTATCCCATCTAAAAGTTTAGTATCACTTATTAGCGATAAAAAGGTTGAAGATGCGGCAACTTCCTTACAAAAAGAGAAATTACAAAGTGTTTTCCTACAACAGAAAATGTTAGAGAACTCGCAGTATTTACCGATGTATGGTTCATCAGAATTTTTACGAATGGATGCATATCATCCGTCTAATTATTTCAAAGTAAACCCTGCAGGTTTTACACCATTTCTAATAGGAACTGGCGGTACGCAAAGCTTGGCTCATATTTTAAATATGACGTCTACAATGGATGAATTAGAAGGTAAAAAAGTAGTCTTTGTTCTTTCACCACAATGGTTTACAAAAACGGGTGTATCACAGGGAGACTTTTCAAATAATTTTTCTAAACAACAAGCATATCATTTTATTTTTAATGATGAAATTAATCCTGAAATGAAGAAGAAAATTGCGAAACGTTTACTAGATTATAAAGTTGTTCGTAAAGATGCGATATTAAGTAGTTCGCTAGAAAGTATTGTATATGACGATACAAAACATAACGTCAAAGCTGGACTAGCTAAACCGCTAGCATATATGTACCGGAATATTTTAGATCATAGAGATTTATTTAATTCTCTATTTAAGATCGAACCAATGGAAGAGAAAACAAATACGGGACTGCGTTCAATTTCTTGGGAAGATGCACGTAAACAAGCGGAACAAGAAGGTAAGGCGGAATCCACAACAAATACATTCGGAATAGAAAATCCGTATTACTATAAACATAATTTAAAGAAAAAGTTAAAAGCTTTAAAAAACTTTAGAGCAAATGAATCGTATGATGAATCACCAGAATATGATGACTTACAAATTGTGTTAGATCTTTTCAAAGAAAAACATGTAAAACCACTCTTTATTTCTGTACCTGTAAACGGACCGTGGTATGATTACGCTGGTTTCCCAAAAGAACGCCGTGATGTGTATTATAATAAGGTTCGCGAGCAAGTCGAGAAAGCCGGATACCCAGTAGTCGATTTTTCTAGCCATGAATATGATAAGTATTTCTTAAAAGATACAATTCATTTAGGCTGGAAAGGCTGGATCTATTTTGATGAAGCAGTGCAGAAATTTTACTCTGAAAAATAATGTATAAACAATGGAAACAGGAATGGCGATAAAGCCGTTCCTGTTTTTTTAATATAAATGATTTTGATGTGGGCAATTTGGAAAGGCATGTATATCTTGAATTTGTCTAAAGTCATAATGTTTCATGGCGAACTGAGCTTGGTAAAGGTATTCGTAAACAAATAATTGACTATCTTGTACGCCGCATAAAACACCGGAAGTCCCTTGCCCATTAATGGGAGAAATACCAACAGGGCGACCAATTAAGTATGATACTTTTTGCTGCCAATGCATAGGGAAATCGCTCCTTTTTGAGTTACTATACGAAGTTACAAATGAATTGTAACTTATCCATGTACATCTTAAACTGGAGGGTTTTAATGAAATATCTAGAAGTCATTAATATGAATGAATTATAAGTGTGGAAGAGGAGTGAATTATGGAGAAAGAAAGGATTCTGGAAGAAAAGCTAAGCCTAATAGAATGGTGCCAAACATTGAAGGGTATATCTGATGATATATGGTTTCAATCATTTAAAAATGGTTCATGGGGAACTGCGGATGTGATTTCACATTTTATAGTTTGGGATGAGTTTTTAATGAAGTATAGAATGTTGTACTTTATAAGCTCGCAATATGTACCTGATGTTCCAACGGATGTGAAAGAAATGAACAAGAGTGCAATGAGATATGCGAGGTCTGGTATTTCTAAAGAAGAATTAATAGATCAGTTTATATTCACTCGTAAACAATTAGTTGATCAAATTAACCAAATTCCTGCCCGGAATTTTAATGATGACTATCAATTCGGCACGAAAAGAGTGAGATTAAACGATTATTTTTCATCACTCATTCAACATGATTTAAAACATAAAGAAGAAATTATACAATTTCTAAAAAAATGGTGTCTACAATAAAAACCGCTATAATTCTAATTGAATGTATAGCGGTTTTTACTTAGAATTTTAAGCAAGGTTTTTACGTTTTTTTAACCATATTTTTATCGCGAAATATAAAATAATAAGAACAACCCCGCCAATAGCGAAAGATTTCACATATGGTCCGGCAACGTCATTTATATTACCCCAGTTTTCTCCAAGTTTTTCACCTAAATAAATGAAAATGATAGACCAAGGAATAATCGCAAGTCCTGTTAAAGTAATGAAACGTGAAATTGGCATTTTTGTAATCCCAGCAGGAATTGAAATTGCATGACGAACGACAGGAATGAAACGTGCAGTGAAAATTACGCCAGTTCCGTAACGATTAAACCAATCTTCAGCAGCATCAATTTGTTTTTTATGAATGAAAATATACTTCCCATAACGTTCTAAGACAGGGCGACCACCATATCGTCCAATCCAATAAATAAAGACTTGGGCAATGATTCCGCCAATGGTACCGAATATAACTGCGCCTACAAATGAGATACTTCCAGTTGATACTAAGTATCCCGCATAAGCAAGGACAATTTCACTTGGAATAATCTCAATCATAAGTCCAAGCATAATGCCCCAATAACCTAATCCTTCAAAAAACGTTAATACTGAATGAATAAAACTACTTAACATTGTTGCACCTTCTAGTTCATAAATTTTTAGGGGGAAGTTCTTTTTATTTAACAACATAAAAAGTTCACTATATGCAAATTATACCTTATTTAATGAACATATTTCCATTTAAATACTTTTTTATGTCTCGTATTTTTTCCTTGTATTTATAGTAAACGATATAAATTGAGTTTTCATGAAGAGATAATGAAAAAAGTATTAAAAATTTCTCATATTTAAAGAGAAGGAAAGGAGGTAGTAGACTGAAAGTTTTGTATAATAATGTAAGTGTTGAATTTTAAAAGGGAAATGGTACTTTGGCGGTAATAACTGAAAAGAAGGCTTATAGTTCATACGTTGGTGGTATTTATGTTCATAGGAATGGTCGGTTAGAAGATATTATAGAACGATCACTTTACATTCAAGACATAGTGAATTTGCCAATAAAAGAATACGCGTATTCAATTTAATTAGGTGTAGTAATTTGAAAAGTAGATGAGGTGAAAATATGGATTGGCATGAACGTTTATTAGAAATGGATGATTTACCAATTATCTTAGAATGGTATAACGACGAAGAATTACATGACATTGCGGACGTGAAACCATTCAAACGATATACAATAGAAGAACTTCGAAAGTATTGGACTGAAAAACTGTCCCGATCTTATGCAAGTTATCATGTGATCGTAGTAGAGGATAAAGTAATAGGGAGAGTTGGATTAAAAAAGAAGAGAAATGACGATATATATGTGATGGTGTACTCAATCTTGATTGGCGTCTCAAATTTATATTCAAAAGGGCTTGGAACAGAGATTACAAATTATTTTATCACTAAATCATTTTTAGACCCTGATATACAAGCGGTTGTATTGCAAGTTAGGGAAGATAATAAGAGGGCAATTCGATGTTATGAGAAAGCTGGGTTCAAAAAGACTGAATCGTATGTAGAGAATCATTTGAAAATGTATGAGATGCAAAGAGTTAAGGAGGGTAAAATAGTATAGAAATTAAAAAACAGGAGCACTTCTGCTCCTATTTTTTACGGTTTCACATCTAAATTTTGTAAAAACAAAGTTGCTGTCACATATCGCTTCGCAAGCATTTGTACATATGCGGTATGTACAGAGAGTGTAGCGATAATAATAGCGTTACGAATTGCTTCGCGTTGTTCGTTATTTATTTGATCGAACTTACTTGCGATTTTATCAGCTTTTTCTTTTACAATATTTTCAATCGTATGAATTGTATCTGTAGCATTTAGTTGTATGCAATTCCCTTGATTTAGTTCTTCAAATAAAGAGGAATAAGCAACATATAAATGAACAGGGTTAATTAAATCGTCACTTCGATCGGCCGGGTCATTTACGATAAGTCGTAATAGTTTACGAATAGATTCAAAATCAAGCGCTGTTTTTAAATCTTCAACAATGAATAGTAAGGCTGCTTGTTCGATTGAATATTTCTTCCCTTTTTGAGGGGAGCCAATCATTTCTTTTATATCTCGTTTCACCCAGTTTTGCATAGCAGTTACAGAGAAACTCGTGTTTTCAATCTGATTGCCAAGCGCAACTATTTCGTTTAAAGAAAAACCGACGTCCGTATCGTCAATCTTAATCAGTTTTTCAAAAATAGGTGAAAGTGCGGTTGTAATAAAAGCAGTGACGCTTTGTCCGCTTTCAATATCTTTTTTATGTGACTTTGCCCAAGCTTCTTGTAAAATACCGAGAGGCTTTTTCGTATTCCATCCTCTTAGTGATAGAAGTAGCGTTGCCATTTCGTTTCGTGTGAGATGAAATGTTTCCATCTTTTCACCTCCAAAAGTATAAAAAGTTCTTATGAACTTATAATATGTTTTGTTTCATTTAAAGTCAATTCCGTTTTGCTTAATTTTTCCTATGTTATGAAATTGTCGTAAGTAAATAATGCTTGCATATTTCGACAAAAGTTCATATAATAAGTTCATAAGAACCTTTAAAATGGTTTTAAAATAAATCTATCATTCTAAATTTACAAGAAAGATAGATTTCACATATATCTATATAAAAGGAGAATGGATATAATATGTTGAAAAAACTTGTAGCAGTAATGACAGCATTCATGGTTATCTTTGGGGCTAGTAGCTTTATGTTCGTAGATCATGCGGCAGCGAAAAGTTACAAATCTGGTAAAAAATCATATACACCAAGTTCAGGTCAAAAGTCAAAAGTTGATTTAAACAAAAAAGATTCTAATGTAAATTCACAAAAAACAACAACTGATTCAAAAACAAAAGCAACAAACACAGCGCCAAAAAGTAATAAAGGAAGCTTTATGAAAGGTTTATTACTAGGTGGTCTTGGTGGTTTACTAATGGGTAGCTTATTTGCAAATATGGGAGCTCTTGGTTCTGTATTAGCGTTTATGGTAAATATGTTAGTAATGGCTGGTATCGTAATGTTAGCAGTTCGTGCATTTAAATACTTCAAAGACCAACGTAAGAAAAAGGCGGATGAAGTAGCATGGAAACAATAAAAATTTCGGAACAAGAGCTTATAAATGCACTTTGTGTATATATCGCTGAAAAAAGACAAGTTGGACCAGAAGAAGTTTTAGTTGAACTAATGTATGATGACGACTACGGTTTCTCTGCTGAAGTAGAGGTAAATGGTCGCAAGCAAATATTAATTCAAGCAAACTTAATCGAAGCACTACGCTTGTTGCTTGACCGAGAATATAACGTCAATTCATTTGCAGCAAGATTGCAACTTGAATTAGATGATGAAGAAGGCATTTACGCATTAGCGAAATTTAATAATGAATCAAAATAAAAACTGTTAGAGCTGTATGCTCTAACAGTTTTTATTTTGATTCATATTGTTAGTATGTTTCTTCTATTAGGATAAAATCCAGTATTTCATGTATTTTCAATTTAGTATTTGCATCATTTTAACTATCTAGTCCAAGGTTAGCTCTCCAAATAAATCGTAAATTTCATGAAAGAATGGTTTTTCTGACGTAAAACGACTATTATTTATCTATTCGACCAATTACGACAAAGGAATTGCAATTATATTTGATATGATGTTTTAGGAATCTTATACTTTGTTATTCAAAGCGAGGTAGATGAATGATGGTGTGAATTTAGCTGAATTTCCTTTTAGAGGTTCTTGAAAAGGGAGTATATCAATTGTGAATATTAGAAATATCCAGATGGGGAGAGCGGAACATGGAAACACAAACACAGACTTATAAATATCCTAGGCAAAAGATTAATGGAATTTGGCTAATAATTGCTGGAATAGCAATGTTCTTACTTTTAATAAAACATAACGGATATCCAAATGTGTGGCCTTTTATTATTGTTTATATATTAGGAATGATATGGCAATTGAGCCCTAAAACTAGGAGGAGATTGGCGGTTGGTTCTGGAACACCGGAACAAAAAAAGTGGGCTAATTTTTCAATAATTATATTGGCTATTTTAGTTTTTCTCGCTTTTCATTTTGGTGGTGATGATTATAGAAGTTGTTGGCTATTAATTCTTTTAGCAGTAGGTATTCACTTTATACCGTTTATTCCAGTACATGGGAAGATTATGTTTTTGCTGTCCGTTATTTTAATAATCAATGCATCCATAGGATTAATCATTACTAACGTAAATCTAGATGTCTTTTTTGTAGTAGATGGTTTAATGAAAATTTTATTTGGTGTAATTTTTATTAGGTTAAGTCCTATTGATTTTTAAAATATAGTTGATAAAAATTTCAGAAAAGAAGGCATAGTAATGATATTTTTTATGTTAGTTATTAGTGTAGGATTAATATTTTTTGTTCATTATATAACGAAACAGATGTTTAAATATGAAGTAAATCATCTCAGTACAAAAAAACGCTTTATAATAAATCTTTTGCAATTTGTTAGAATCGCGCCATTAATTGCAGTACTTGTAATATGCATACTGGTTTTAACAACTTTGCATACGAAAACAGGTATTCGACTATCTCATGCATGGTATGCTGCGCAATTCTGGGCTTATTATACGTTTTTGTATTGTATTTATATGATAACTAGGAAAAAACTGCTTCTGTTTTCCATGGTTATAGCCTTAATAATGGCCATTTATTACACTCCGTTGTTCCGCTTTGAAAACCAATTTATAGGACTGTATGTAGTTGTCGCTAATATTTGCGGAGTTGTAATGTTTGTGAATTTATGGATGGCGATATCGAAAGTTTTAGTCGGAATGAAAAATAGATAATTACTTTTGGTTCCTGTAATTGACGTAACAGAAATACTAGGTGTAGTACTAAAAATTATAAAAAAAGCGGTGGAAATGAATCCACCGCTTTTTTTATAAACTAGTTTTTCACGCTTTCATTTGTTGCTTTTCTTCAAATGATTGAAAATCACGCCAAATCTCATTCATTTTCCGTCTACCAACATCAACCAGCGGATTAAACTGAATTGCTGCTTGTTGACGTACAGTGTGGACGTTTTGAATTGCTTGTTTCAAGTGTTGTTCAACCGAATTGGAATTTCTATTAGCTTGTTTTACAATTGAATATCCAGCGACATTTCCTTGCGCCATCGCGATTTTTCCGCTTTCAATTCCGGTAATATTTCCAGCTACAAATAAACCTGGAAGAGGGGTTTCCATTTCTTCTGAATGAAGTGGAACATGTCCGCCTAATTCCGGAATGTAATGGAAAGGGCATCCCGCTATAGCGGCAAGCTCGGCAAGCGGATATAGACCTCCGGCAATACAAACGAAGTCTGCCTCATATATCTTTTCTGATCCGTTAATAATATTTCCTTTAGAGTCAATGTTAGCAACACGTACACCTTCAACTTGATCTGTACCGATAATTTCAAGTGCAGCTTTTCGGAGATGAAGTGGTGTTCCGTTTATTTTCATCCCGTTATTTGGATAGAAGGTTAATCCAGCTTTTCGAATCCAATCATATTTCATAAAACGGCTACCTATGCGTAGGAAAGCGGACGGAGCGAGGTGAGCTGCATTTAAAAGGGAGTTCAAAACTTCCTCTGGTTCACCAGCTTTTTGGCTTAACTCGCTTTTTTCTGGAAGTACAATGTGATCCACTGTAATTCCAGCTAGTTGCAATTCGTTTAAAATGGCGAATGACAAAATGTTAGCACCGATAATGATTCCATTTTTACCAACTTGAACTCGGTGAACATTTGTCATAACTTGAGCTGCTCCAATTGACATAACCCCTGGAAGTGTCCAGCCAGGTAGGGGAATAGAATACTCCGCAGCCCCAGTAGCAATAAGTACAAACGGCGCTTCTAACGTACCGATATTTGTATGTACGAACCAACAACTTTCATCTTTATCTAAATTATAGACGGAAACACCACATCGAATTTCGACTGAAAGTGATTTTGCTTCTTCATGAAGACGTTTCGATTCTTCTATTCCGTTCCACCAATCTCCAGTAGGCTCTTGGTGTAACTGTCCTAATAATCGTCCGCCAGGTTTCATAAATTCATCAATAACAAGTACGTTAAGTCCAAAACGTGCACAAGAGATGGAAGCTGATAATCCCGCCGGCCCTGCGCCAATAATAATTACATCGCTCATCGCTTTTTCACCATCTCTCTTACGATATTTGGATGCTGTTTTCCGCTTTCAACAACCATATCGTTTTCTACAACAGTTAAGCACGCTCGTACGTTCGTTTGATTGTTTACCGTCACTCGGCATTCAGAACAATGCCCGATATTACAATAAATACCTCGCGGCGTTCCACTATCTTCATGGACTCTTAACGTTCGTATTCCGTTTGCTAGTAAAGCAGCCGCTATCGTTTCATGTTCATATGCTTCGTATTGTTGACCGTTAAATTGAAAAGTGATGCGCTGACTATTATTTAAACTACCTAAAATAGGGTGATGTGTAATTCTACTCATTGATTTTCACCTACCGCTCCGAAAGTAACTGCACGTATTGGTGGCTGATATTTTAATGGAATTTCATTAGGAGTTATGTCAGGGTTTGTACTTTCAATCATTCGATCTATCATCATTCTACATGTACGGCCACCACAAAATCCCATGCCAGCACGTGTTCGTAGTTTTAATTCTCTTGCCGAGCATTTATATTCAGCAATTGTTGTTTGTAGTTGTCCGTATGTAACTTCTTCACAACGACAAACAATTAAGTTCTCTTTATTCGTCATATGTATTCCTCCTCTAGTTCGGTTTGCACTAATTATGATGCAAAAACTATGCCAATATAGAGGAGGGGTGGTGGATTATTGTAACCCAAGTTTTTTTAAACGGTTATATAATGTGGCTCTCGTTACCCCAAGTTGTTTCGCACATTCTAATTTATTACCATCTAAAATGCGTAAAGCTCTTTCAATTACCTTTTTCTCGTGCTCATCCATCTCTTCTTGTAATGAAAGAATCGTGTTATTGTTGCTGAGTAATAGGGAATGAGACGTTTGGTTCTCTGAAGTATCATTTGTATGAAACGGTAAATATTCTTGTTTTATAATGCCGTCTGACGCAAATACGACGAGTCTTTCAACTACGTTGCGGAGCTCACGGATATTCCCTGGCCAATTGTAATGAAGCAACTCATGCATAGTGCTTGAAGGTAAGTCGCGAACTGGTCTGTTATAGTTTATTGAAAAATCGTTTAAGAAGGAGTACGTTAATTCGATAATATCTTCTCGTCTTTCACGCAGTGGTGGAATATGCAAGCTAACTACATTTAAGCGATAGTATAAATCTTCTCGGAAAGTTCCTTTCCTCATTTCTTCTTGTAAATCACGGTTTGTAGCAGCGATGATGCGGAAATCTATATTTATTTCTTTTTCTCCACCAACTCGGTAATACTTTCGTTCTTGCAGTACACGTAAAAGTTTCACTTGCATATCGAGCGGCATTTCGCCTATTTCATCGAGGAATAAAGTACCGCCTTGTGCAAGCTCTATTTTACCTTTCTTACCTTTACTATTCGCACCAGAAAACGCTCCTCGTTCGTAACCGAATAATTCACTTTCAAATAACGCTTCTGGAATTGCACCGCAGTTAATCGAAATGAAAGGGGCATTTGCTGTTTCGCTCGCCTCATGTATTGCCTTCGCAAATACTTCTTTTCCAACACCACTTTCGCCAAGTATTAAAACTGTAGATTTCACAGAACAAACCTTTCTAGCTAATTGAATCGTTCTTTGTATGACAGGGCTTTTTCCATTCATCGCATGGAAAGGGTCAGATGTATCTTTATATTTTGCTACTTCTTGTTCTAAACGGTGCATTTCATGCGACATATTAAATAATTTTTCATTCAATACAACTTGATTTGTAACATCCGTTTCAGAAACGACTGCTCCGATAATTTCATCGTTACAATAAACAGGATTTGAATTAATTAAAACGAATAAATCAGGGCGAGGCTGATGGAACTGAGCGATTATACTTTTTCCGTCATGTAATGAATGTAAAATTTCTAAATCTTTATAATCAAAAAAACGAGTGATGGGTTGTCCGATAATTTCATTCTGGTTGACTGAAAAGATTTTCTCAGCACCATCTGTCCAAGTACGAACGCATTCTTTATCGTCGATGACTGTAACAGAAGAATCCGACGTTTGAATAACAGTGTTATAAAAAGCTTGTAGTTCATTGTAGTACTTATAAAGAAAAGGAATCGTTTGCTGAGCAGTTATACAGCATATAGGTTCTTGGTTTTCGTTAATAATGACAACGGCTGGTTCATGAGAAAATGCGTCGATTAAAGCAGTGAAAGAGTCCTCTTCATATATAACTGCGCAACGCCATTCTTCAGTAGATGAAGGGATGTAATAAAATTTTTCACCTTCCTGTTTCATGTGCTTAACGATACTTGTACGATCAATTGACAAAATTTTTATAAACTCTTTTATTGTTGGAAATGAAAATGCCATAGTGCCCTCCTGTTATGTATAAAAATTTAGACAGTGATAAAAAAATAATACACCTATTTACGATAAATTTAAAATATTTTTACAAATAAAAATTATTTCATATAAATATTTCTGTATGTAGAGTTGGCACACCAATTGCATAAATAGAAAGTGAGAGATTTAGGAGAAAGGAGGGTGCTATGTGAGACACTGTGACGTTTTAATAATAGGTGGTGGAATTATAGGATGTTCTATTGCATATTACACTTCAAAATATGGAAGAGACGTAACAATCATTGAAAAAGGGGAATTTGTCAGTGGGACGTCTTCACGGTGTGACGGGAACATTTTAGCGATTGATAAAGACCCAGGGTTTGATAGTCAAATGTCGTTAGTAAGTCAAAAATTAGTAACTGAATTAAGTGAAGAGTTGGAGCACTCATTTGAATATAGGGCACCAGGAAGCATTCTCGTTTGTGAATCAGACGAAGAGATGGAGGCAGCACAGCAATGGGTGAATCGTCAAAAAGAAGTTGGTTTACCGTTTCGAATGCTTGATAGGCAAGATATAAGAGAGGAATCACCATTTTTTGCAGATGATTTATTGGGTGGTTTAGAGTGCGCAACTGATTCAACTGTAAATCCATACCTTCTTGCTTTTTCACTTCTTGCAGAGTCGAAAAAATTTGGTACGAAAGCTTTTAATCATACAGAAGTAAAGGAAATGAAAAGGGATATAGACGGATCCTTTATTGTAGAAACGACAAATGGGACGTTTACCGCGAAGCAAGTTGTGAACGCAGCCGGTGTTTGGGCTCCTAAAATCGGACAGATGTTAGATGTGAATATCCCAATTGAACCGAGAAAGGGACATATTATTGTAGCTTCAAGACAACAGCACGTAGGTTCTCGTAAAGTAATGGAATTTGGTTATTTAATTTCTAAATTTGGTGGAAAACGAAAAGTGGATGCTTTAACTGAAAAATACGGGGTAGCTCTTGTGTTTGAGCCAACAGAAAGCCAAAATTTTTTAATTGGTAGCAGTAGGGAATTTGTAGGGTTTCATACGAGAATAAATAATGAAGTCATTAAATGTATTGCGAACCGAGCGATTCGTTTTTATCCGAAAATGGCAGATATGATGGTGATTCGTTCATATGCTGGATTACGCCCGTGGACAGAAGATCATTTGCCGATAATTTCACGAGTGGAACATATCCCGAATTACTTTATAGCAGCAGGACATGAAGGTGATGGAATTAGTCTTGCAGCGGTTACTGGGAAAGTAATTGAGGAGTTATTAAATGAAAAAGAAACAATCATTCCTATTGAACCACTTCGTTTGAGTCGTTTTACAGAAAGGGTGTTAAACGGATGAGGTCACAAAGAATCTTTACGACAATTGATACACATACGGGCGGGAATCCAACGAGGACATTAATTAGCGGACTTCCTAAGTTAAGTGGAGAGACGATGGCAGAGAAGATGTTACATATGAAAAGGGAGTATGACTGGATTCGAAAATTGTTAATGAATGAACCACGTGGTCATGATGTAATGTCGGGGGCACTTTTAACAGATCCGTGTCATCCGGAAGCTGATATAGGCGTTATATACATAGAGACAGGTGGATATTTACCGATGTGTGGTCACGATACAATTGGTGTATGTACAGCTTTAGTTGAATCAGGTTTAATTCCCATAGTTGAACCAGTTACTTCTTTAAAGCTAGATACACCAGCTGGCTTAGTTGAAGTAGATATTACTGTTCAAAATGGTAAAGCGAAAGAAGTCTCCTTCTGTAACATTCCAGCTTTTTTACTGAAAAATATTTCTGTACACGTCGATGGAATTGGAACTGTAGAGGCTGATATTGCGTATGGAGGGAATTTTTATGCCATTATCGATGCGAAGTCAGTAGGTTTAGAGTTAGTGCCAGAAAACGCTTCTGCAATTATTGATAAGGCGATTCATATTAGAAATACAATTAATGAGAAGTTTGAAATCATTCATCCGCAATATTCGTTTATAAGAGGATTAACACATATTGAATTTTATACAGATCCTACTCATGAAAGTGCGCATGTGAAAAATACAGTTGTAGTTCCACCAGGAGGAATTGATCGATCTCCATGTGGTACAGGAACATCAGCGAAGTTAGCTGTATTATACGCTCATAAAAAAATCGACATCGATGAAGAATTCGTTCATGAGAGTATTGTAGGTTCTCTATTTAAAGGGTGTGTCATAAATACAACATCTGTAGAAAATATTGAAGCTGTAGTAACGAAAATTACGGGATCAGCTTGGCTTATGGGTATGCATAGATTTTTTTACAATGAAAAGGATCCACTTAAAGAAGGCTTTTTGCTAATTCCGCCGATGGAACATGAAACGGAGGATGTAAAATGAACATTCAAAAAATGTATACAGCAGTAGATGTGCACGTAGCTGGCGAGGCATTTCGTGTCATTAAAGACGTACCATGCAAATACTACTACAGTTTGGAGCAACTAAATGAACAATTTTCAGGCGAATTAGCAGAAGAAATGAAGCTTTTATTAAATGAACCACGTGGTTTTATCGGTTTAAATGGATGTATTGTTGCTCCTTCTATTCATACTGAAGTCGATGCAGCTGTATTGTTTTTTAATCATGAAGGATCCATTCCTCTTCATTACGGCGGCATTGTTGCGGTAATAACGATGTTACTAGAAAGCGGATATTTAAAAAAGAGAGATTCTAATCAATACAAAATTGAAACGTTATCCGGCATATTTTCAGTCAACGCTTATATAGAGCATGATGAAGTTATATCTGTTTCGTTTGAAAGCAAATTATGTTATATGGTTGAGAAAGACTTGAAGATTGGTAATATACGTTATTCTCTCATACAAGCAGATAAAGTATATGCAGTTGTAGAAAAGGATACGTATTCGCCAGAAATTTGTATTGAAAACATCTCTAAATTAAAAAAATGGGGAGAATCTACACTTCAAGCTATTCAAAAACAATCTATTATAAAAAGACTTATTTTAGTAGATCCTTCGTCAAAAGAAGAAAATCATATAAAGACGATTACATTTCATGAGGATAACTTTATTGTGCGTTCACCGGGGTTTGTTTCTACAATTGTGTCTTATGTTAATGCTTTATTTAAAAATGATTTTACAACGGATAAACCTTTTAAAAACGAAAGTATATTTAATAGCTTTATAACAGTGGAAAAAGTGAAGAAAGAAGAACTAGGATACATTTTCCGTTTTGAAAGTAGAGGGTTTATTACAGGAATGCAGACGTTTATATTAGACCCTACAGATCCATTTCCGACAGGTTTCTTATTAAAATAAAATGTTAAAGGGAGAGATAAAGATGCAAAAGATTAAAGGGGCATTTCCAGTATTAATAACGCCGATGGATGAGTTTCAAGAGATTAATTGGGATGGTGTAAAACAAAACGTAAACTACTTTATTGAGCAAAAAGTAGCTGGAATTATTATTAATGGAAGTACGGGAGAATTTGTTAGTTTATCAAAAGAAGAGCGATTTAAGATGGTAGAAACAGTATTGAAAGAAGTTGATGGCCGTATTCCAGTAATTGTTGGAACTGCTGCCGAGACGACGAAAGAAACGATTGAATATACGAAATATGCAGAAGCGCACGGAGCGGATTGTGCATTAATTATTAACTCTTACTATTGTAAACCGAAAGAAGAGGAAATCTATTTTCATTTTAAAGAAATCTCAAACGCTGTAAATATACCAATTATGTTATACAATAATCCGTTTACTTCTGGTGTTGATATGAGTACAGAGCTAATGCTCCGTATCGGAAAAGAGTGTGGAAATGTTACACATATTAAAGAATCTAGCGGAGATATTCGAAAAGCGAGAGATTTAGTAAGACAAGGCGAAGGTGCTTTTCAAGTCTTCTGCGGATCTGAAGATTTAGTTATGGAATCCTATTTAGTTGGTGCAACGGGATGGGTTTCAGTAGCAGGAAATATCGTTCCAGGTCTCGTTACGAAAATGTATGGGCATTTTCAAAATGGGGAGTTAGAGAAAGCGTGGGAGATAAATGATGCTATTTTACCTCTTTGTGAATTTCTTGAAGGATCAGGAAAATATGTACAAATCGTTAAACGTTCAATGGAATTACACGGGCAAGCTGGGGGGCCTTCACGTTATCCGAGACTAGGCTTAACTGTAGAAGAAGATCAAAAACTTCAAACGATTTTATCCCGCATAAACGGGCAGTTTGACCCCCACCTCAAAATGCGGTAGATGCAAGAAAGTTATGTGGGAGTCGGACTGCCCGTAAAAGCCCGATTGGTTCAACTAATAATCAGCGGGGAAAAACCCCCCACTGATTAAAGTTTCACTTTATCAGAAATTGCAGCCCATGCAGCTGTTTAAATAAAGGGGAGAGTATATATGTTAACGACAAACATTGAGCTGAAACCAAAAGTGAAAGCGTTTTTAAATGAAGAAATTAAAATGTTTATTAATGGCGAATTTGTTCCTTCTACTAGTGGGAAGACGTTTGAAACTTACAATCCAGCGACAGAGGATGTTCTTGCGGTCGTATGTGAAGCGCAAGAAGAAGATATTGATATCGCAGTAAAAGCGGCAAGATCCGCATTTGAATCAGGTCCTTGGACAGAAATGACTACTGCTGAAAGAGCGCATCTTATTTATAAACTAGCAGATTTAATTGAAGAGCATAAAGAAGAATTAGCACAGCTAGAAGCATTGGATAATGGGAAACCCTATCAAGTTGCACTTGAAGATGACATTGCAGCGACAGTAGAAAATTACCGTTATTATGCGGGTTGGGCTACAAAAATTATCGGGCAAACGATTCCGATTTCAAAAGATTACTTAAATTACACACGCCATGAACCTGTTGGCGTTGTAGGCCAAATTATTCCGTGGAATTTTCCACTCGTTATGTCTTCTTGGAAAATGGGAGCTGCACTTGCGACAGGTTGTACGATTGTATTAAAACCGGCAGAGCAAACACCTTTATCTTTACTATATACAGCGAAGCTTTTTAAAGAAGCTGGTTTTCCAAACGGTGTTGTAAACTTTGTACCAGGTTTCGGTCAAGAAGCAGGTGCTGCAATTGTAAACCATCATGATATTGATAAAGTAGCTTTCACAGGTTCAACAGTTACAGGGAAATATATTATGCGTCAATCTGCAGAAACAATTAAACATGTAACGTTAGAACTTGGTGGTAAGTCACCAAATATCATTTTAGAAGACGCTGATATAGACGAAGCGATTAACGGTGCGTTCCAAGGAATTATGTATAATCATGGTCAAAATTGTAGTGCAGGATCTCGCGTGTTTGTTCATCGGAAACATTATGAAACAGTAGTAAATGAACTTGTAAAAATGGCAAATGACGTAAAGCTTGGAGCAGGTATGGAGCAGGAAACTGAAATGGGGCCGCTCGTATCTAAAAAGCAACAAGAGCGTGTGCTAAATTACATTGAACAAGGAATAGCTGAAGGCGCTACTGTTGCAGCTGGTGGAGAACGTGCATTTGAAAAAGGTTATTTCGTCAAGCCAACAGTATTCACGAACGTTACAGACGATATGACAATCGTCAAAGAAGAAATATTTGGACCAGTCGTAGTTGTACTCCCATTTGATTCGACGGAAGAAGTAATTGAAAGAGCGAATCGCTCATCTTACGGACTTGCAGCGGGTGTATGGACACAAAATATTAAAACAGGACATCAAGTTGCCAATAAATTAAAGGCAGGAACAGTGTGGATTAATGATTATAACTTAGAAAATGCTGCTGCACCATTTGGTGGATATAAGCAATCTGGTATTGGACGTGAGTTAGGTTCATATGCGCTTGATAATTATACAGAAGTGAAGAGTGTTTGGGTAAATATAAAGGAATAATGGAATAAAAAGAGGATGCGGGCAACTGGAAGGTATGATAAAGGTTGTCCGTTTTCTTATATATAAAATTGCTTTTTCAAAAGAATTATAAGGGGGATTTGGATGGAGAAGTTAGTAGAATGGTTAGTAGGGCAAGTATGGAGTATCGGTTTAGTTGTTTTCGCATTAGGAGCAGGAGTGTATTTTACAATAGCCACTCGCTTTTTACAAATTCGTTATTTTAAAGAAATGATTAAACTACTTTTTGAAGGGAAAAGCTCAGAGACAGGAATATCATCTTTTCAAGCATTTTGTTTGGCGTTATCAGGTAGGGTTGGAATTGGGAATATTGCAGGGGTAGCGACAGCAATTGCTTTCGGCGGGCCTGGAGCTGTATTTTGGATGTGGATAATGGCTCTATTAGGAGCAGCTAGTGCATTTGTTGAATCAACATTATCTCAAGTATATAAAAGTAAAGTCGGGAATGAATATCGCGGCGGTACACCATATTTCATTGAGAAAGGCTTAAAAATGAAATGGTTTGCGGTCATTGTAGCAGTCGTTGTAACACTTTCATATGGCGTTTTATTACCAGGTATTCAATCTAGTAGTATCGCTGTTGGATTTGAAAACTCTTCTGGCATTAGCAAGTATGTAACTGGTATATTTTTAGTCGTATTATTAGCAGCGATTATTTTTGGTGGAGTAAAAAGAATTGCAGGCGTTTCTCAAATGCTTGTTCCTTTTATGGCAGTTGGATATGTAATTGTTACATGTATTATATTAATTGCGAATGTAACGGAAATCCCAAATATGTTCGGTCTTATTTTCTCAAGTGCGTTTGGTGTAAATGAAATGTTTGGCGGAATCGTTGGAGCAGCTATTGCTTGGGGAGTAAAGCGCGCAGTATTTTCAAATGTCGCTGGTGTTGGAGAAGCGACGTATAGTTCTGCCGCTGCTGAAGTATCGCATCCTGCAAAACAAGGGTTAGTTCAAGCATTTTCCGTATACATCGATACAATTGTCGTATGTACAGCGACAGCTCTTATGATTCTAATAACAGGTATGTACAATGTAACACCTGAAGGGAAAAGTGCTATTGTACAGAATATAGGAAATGTGGAAGCAGGTCCAATTTATACACAACAAGCAGTTGAAACTGTTATGACAGGGTTTGGTCCATTATTTATTTCAATCGCAATCTTCTTCTTCGCATTTACAACGTTACTCGCTTACTACTATATTGCTGAAACGACGCTTACTTATTTAGATCGTGGGCTCAAATATAATTGGTTAAAACCAGTTTTAAAAATTGGATTTTTAATTATGGTTTATATCGGCAGTGTAGAATCAGCTTCGCTTTTATGGAATCTCGGAGATTTAGGAATTGGGAGTATGGCATGGTTAAACCTAATCGCGATTCTACTATTAAGTAAAACAGCATTAAAAGTGTTAAAAGATTATGAGACGCAGAAAAAAGAAGGAAAAGATCCAGTTTTTGATCCTAAAAACGTAGGGATTGAAGGTTTAACGATTTGGGAAGAGCGGAGTAAAGAGGGTGAAAGAAGAAACTCTAAAGAAAAAGTGTCGGTGGATGATAGTGTTAAATTTTAAACATGCAAATTTTTATAATTAAAAAACTGAAAATTCGCTCTTTTTAAAGGTGTATATGGTGGTCCTTGTTTATCCTTAAACAAAAGGCTGTATTGATCTTAGTAAAGGGGTATTTGAAGTTTGTTGTGTCTCAGTTGTAATTTCTGTAGAACTAAAATGTACTCAGTGATGATTCTAGCGCATGAGTGTATGGTGGAATAGAAAAATCAAAGATATTAAAAGCGAAACAGCTCTCCTTAAAATAAGCTTGTAAGGAGAGCTTTTTATTTTAGCCTAATTTTTTTGAAAGAGTTTCAGTTGTTTCATATAGTCAATAGCTTTTGTTTTATTTCTTTGCTTAGAAACATATTGTGCTTCGTTTAAATCTCTATAATAATTATTAAATATTTCTTCAGAAAGAATTCCATCAGAGATAGCTTTTTTAACCGCGCATTGTGGTTCATTTGTATGCGAACAGTTAGAAAACTTACATCTCCTAGATATATCCGCTATATTTTCATACCCAAAATCAAAGTTACCTTTATGATTTATTAAGTCAAATCCCATCTTACTAATAAGCAATCCCTCCACTTTTGAAAGAGTTTTTTAGAATCATACATATAAATTTTATCATTTTCAATCTGTATTTATTTTTAACCGCCAATTGTTACAATGCATTAATTTACCTGGTGGGTACTCAAATTCGCAATCAGAAATAAATGTAAAGTTAAGCTTACGACAAACTGCATTTGAAGCAGGATTATGAATTGAAGGGAAAGCATGTATAAAGTTATATTTATTCTCTTTCATTGCTGCATCAATTGCTAGTTTAACTGCGAGTGTTGCTATTCCTTTTCCTTGAAATTGAGGTAGTACGCTCCATCCAATTTCATATAAACTTTCATCATTCCAAGTAGTTTTCCAATACCCGACAGAACCAACCTCCACAAAATCGGGAGATTGAGTAATACTAAACATTTGCCCGCTATCACCAAGTTTAAGATAACGTCTATGTCGTTTTAAAATTTGTTCTTTCGTTTCAGGTCCTCCTAGATATTCCATCATTTCTGGGGCGTTTATTTTAAAAAGGAGATTAAGGCTGCTTTCTTGCCAAGTATTAATTTGTATTTCACGTTCTCCACTTCTTCCTAAAATATATATCAACTCCTTAAACTGTTTTTTTATTTTATTTCTTTGATTGATGGGAGAACTCTTTCTTCAATAATTTCGCTCTTGTGCTAAAGTGATGGTGTTTATTTCAATATTCTATATCTTCATAAATTGATTTCTCTACATCAGAGAGAAGTGTGTATATGCTCTTACCGATTAAAGATTCTAATTCTTTCTTAATTGCATAGAATCCTTTCCAATGTAATGAGGTATGAGAGGTTGTGCCATGACGTAAACCAACGGAAACCAATCTTCTTTCAAGCGTAGTAAAGCCATCCGCGTCAGCGAGAGCATCACAGAGGGTAATTACTTTATTATATAAGTCGTAGTCACTATGTTCATTCAGTGTGTCAACCAACTGGATTTTCATATGATCGGGAACAAGACTCCACTCCGCTGCGATATCTATATGTTCATTTTTGCAAGGAAATGAATGCGTCACACATATAATGGCGTTTCCGGTATACCCTAAATCATTCATGTACATATAGCCATCATAGGAATGAATAACAGATTTGGTAAAACCTTTGTATCTTCCTATATCATGCAGGAGGGCAGCATTGTATGCTACGTCAACATCTAGGTCATACCCATTTTCAATAAGTTCTACAATTATTTTTTCAGTTGCATGGGCAACATGAATTGAATGTTCGAACCAAGGACCTGGGTTTTGTTCATATGCCCACTCGAGTAATTCTCTTGCGTATGTCCTATCTAATATATACTTCATATAGGTATCCTTTCTCTAAAAAATCATATCTTCAATAATTTCATCTTAATATTTAATTATTCCTGCTTTAAAAATTGTTAAAATAAAAACAAAAGGGGGAAAAGTAATGCAGAATTTAGTAATTGAAGAAATTAAACTAATAGAAGATAGTATTGAAGAACTTTCTAAACTTTTGCAAACTGTAGTAGATGATGGAGCATCAATTGGTTTTTTACCCACACTTGAGCAAAAAGAAGCAACAAATTATTGGCAAACGGTTTTAGCACCAGAAGTGATATTATATGTTGCTAAAGTAAACAATGAAGTGGCAGGTAGTATTCAATTACACTTAGTTACAAAGCCTAACGGGATCCATAGAGCCGAGATTTGCAAGTTAATGACTCACCCAAACTTTAGACGTAACGGTATTGGACGTTCACTTATGCAAAAAGCAGAAGAGAGAGCAAAACAAGAAAACAGGTCTCTTTTAGTATTAGATACTAGAGAAGGAGATCCTTCTAATAAATTGTACAAGTCATTAGACTATCAAGAATCCGGTAAAATACCAGGGTATGCAATTTCTCCGAATGGTGAGTTAGATGCAACGGTAATTTATTATAAAATGATTTAGTACCTTTCTATGTAAAAAATGATGGTGGAGTTAGATCAGAAACAACAGTAACCCATGAGGCGAATGTACCTACTGATCGAAGTGGATATCATCTTATTTTAGTGGTTTGGGAAATTGCAGACACAGGAAATGCATTTTATCAAGTTATTGATGTGAACCTTGTAAATAATGGTTTAGCTACAAAGTTAGCATTTAACAATGTAGTGTAAGTTCCTACATTATTTTAAGAAAAGGTAGCCTTTGATCATCTAAATCATCTTAGATGATCTTTTTTTGTGAAAACGATGTAAAATATAGAAGAAAGTGCAATTATTTATAAAAAAATGTGTCTAAAATATTGTCATATTTGCTTCTTTAAGATATCCTTTTCATGAAGAGGTGGAAATCATGGAAAAAGTACTAGTTTTCGGGCATAAAAACCCAGATACAGATGCAATTTGTTCTGCAATTGCTTATGCAGAATTGAAAAAAGAATTAGGAATGAATGCTGAGCCTGTACGTTTAGGCGAAATCAGCGGTGAAACTCAATTTGCGTTAGACTATTTTAAAGTAGAAGGACCGCGTTTTGTTGAGACAGTAGCAAACGAAGTGGACAATGTTATTTTAGTTGACCATAACGAGCGTCAACAAAGTGCTAACGATATCGAATCTGTTCGAGTGTTAGAAGTTATTGACCATCACCGTATTGCTAATTTTGAAACAAGCGATCCTATATACTACCGTTGTGAGCCAGTTGGTTGTACAGCTACAATCTTAAACAAAATGTACAAAGAAAATGGCGTTGCAATTCGTAAAGAAGTTGCAGGTTTAATGTTATCTGCAATCATTTCAGATTCTTTACTATTCAAATCTCCAACTTGCACAGAACAAGACGTTGCAGCTGCTCGTGAACTAGCGGAAATCGCTGGTGTTGACGCAGATAGCTACGGATTAGAAATGTTAAAAGCTGGTGCTGATTTAAGCGGAAAAACAATGGAGCAATTAATCTCCCTTGACGCTAAAGAATTCCAAATGGGTAACGCGAAAGTTGAAATCGCACAAGTAAACGCTGTTGACACAAACGACGTTCTTGTACACCAAGCGGAACTTGAAAAAGTTATCTCTGCAGTAGTAGAAGAAAAAGGTTTAGACCTATTCTTATTCGTTGTAACTGACATCTTAACTAACGACTCTGTCGGTCTTGCGATCGGTAAAGCAGCAAACGTTGTTGAGAAAGCATACAACGTAACATTAGAAAACAACACAGCTACTTTAAAAGGTGTTGTATCTCGTAAAAAACAAATCGTACCAGTACTAACAGAAGCATTCCAAGCTTAATATTATTGAGTACGGATAAACAGGAAGGACAAGTAGTCAGATTGGCTGCTTGTCTTTTTTTTTCTCTTTTAAAATGATAGAAAATTAGAATTTTTAACGAGGAGGCTTGCGTATGTTTAATGGCTCAAAGACGTTAAAATGGGATAAAAATAGGAAATGTTATGACTTGGAAACGTTGGAAAACAAATTTCGATCACTTTTAAATCAAAATATTTCTTCTGTTGCTGAATTAGAGGAATGGCTAATGAAGGAACAGCGTTTAACTGCTGAAGTGGAAGAGGTGTTAACGAGTCATTTAATTACTGTGTATAGAGATTCAAAAGATAGTGCTATGCGTGATTTACATAAGTATAATCAAAATGTGATTCAGCCACTTTTAAAAAAATATAATGCAAAATTTGATCAGAAATTTATTGATTGTCCGTTTTCGAAATTATTAGATGAACGAAAATACGGATATATGAAAAAAATAAGATTGGTGAAGAGCAAAATATTTAATGAAAAGAATATTTCTCTTGCCGTTAAGGAAGAGGGTCTTATAACGAAGTATAGAGAAATTATGTCTAACATAACAATCAATTGGGATAACGAAATAAGGACGTACGCATACGTTAAAGCAAAGTTAGATAACCCAAATAGAATCATTCGTGAAAAGGCATGGCATGCTTTATGTGAAGCAAGAAGTGTAGTAAAACCAGAAATAGATTGTATTATGAATGAACTTGTACAATTACGGAATCAAATAGCCCTAAATGCAGGGTTTAACAATTATAGCGAATATATTTTTAAGCTAAAAAACAGAGAATATAGTATTGAAGACTGTTATGTGCTTCATGAATCTATAGAGAAGCTTGTTGTACCCGTATGGAAACGATTAGGCAATCTTTTTAAAAGGGATCTTGGTGTAAAAGCGTATCGTCCATGGGATCTTGCTCCCTGTACATTGCGGAAAGTTTCATTTCAAAATTCCAATGATTTATTGGATGGGGTTGAAGAGATGTTACGAAAGACGGATTCATATTTTCATGAGGAATTTATTCATATAAGGAAATCAGGATTAATTGACGTAGAAGAACGGGAAAATAAGGCGCCAGGAGCTGCTTGTTTTACTTTCCCTCATAGTAAGGATGTTTTTGTTTATTCTAATTTTAGCCCGTCATTTAACGCAATTAATGCACTCATACATGAAGTGGGTCATGCGCTTCATTTCTATAAACAGTTTAACAATGAAAGTAGTATGCAAGAAAAATATCTTCGTGAAGAAGTAGCTGAGCTGTATTCTCATAGTCTCGAGCTATTACTAATGGATAAGCTTGATATTTTTTATAAGGAAGAGAATGAATATAAAAAAGCACAACAAGAACAACTGCATCGGGCTTTGTCTATATTAATTACGCCAGTTTCAGGTGATCTATTTCAACACTGGTTCTATACAAATCCAAATCATTCATCAGAAGAACGGGATGAGAAATATCTTGAATTATGTAAAAGGTATAAATTTTCATTAGTCGATATTACAGGCTATGAGGAAGGAATTGGTGCGAGTTGGATAGAATCGTTCCATTATTTTCAGTATCCTTTTTACAAAATTGAATATGCAATTGCACAATTAGGAGCACTACAATTATTTCAAATATATCGGGAGAATCAAGAAAAGGCGATTACTTTGTTTAAAGAAGGAGCGAGTACGGATTGGAATTTATCTATACAGGAGATTTATGAAAATACAGGTGTTACATTTGATTTTTCGCAAGAAGTTGTACAAAGTACTGCCGGGGCTGTACTTGATATGATAAGCGAATTAAAATAAGGATAGCATCCGCTATCCTCCCGAACGTTTATTCATAAGATCGTTTCTTATTTATAAAAAATGTAGCAATAGCAGCAATAATGAAAATAGGTATTGCGTACGCTTGCCCAACAAATAATTTCCATCCTACAGAATTATAGCCGTCAGATGCTGGAATGATAATTGCGATGATACAAACAATAATATAAGCTAATAATGCTGGGAGTATATTTTTCATAGTTGCTCACCTCCTTTTAATACTACATTTATATATCATACTATTGAATAGGGATTAGAAGATTAAGTGTACTTGATTTTACGAAATCTTAACAAATTTACTAAAGGATGAGGTGTATGCATGTTGTATGAAAGTGACTTTAGTACGGTGTGTTTATGTAATAATATATATGTTTAATCGACTGTTCTAAAAGAAATCAAACTAAATATGGGAGATAATGTAATTTTATCTTTCGAGATTATTATATAGTATTTTGCAAAAAAATGTACTGAAAAATTAATATTTCATAAGTAAGATAGAAACGAGGTAAGAAATAACGATGAAAAGGCTATGCATAATTCCATGCGGAAAAAAGAAAATTTGGGATAAGTATCCAGATTACGGCCCGACAGAGGCAAAAGATGTATATATTAGTCCGTTCGGAAAAGCATGTCAGGCGTACGCAACTGAGTTTTTCGAAAACTGGGTTATATTATCAGCAAAGCATGGATTTTTAAGGCCAAATGATATTGTACAGGAAAATTATGATCTCGCATTTGATTCAAAAAGTAGTGAGATTATTAGTATAGAACAATTACAAAAGCAGATGTTTGATAAAGGCTTACTTCAATTTGATGAGATCGTCTTACTTGCGGGGAAGAAGCATAAAAAAGTAGTGACGAAGTTATATCCAGAAGAAATCATTACATATCCGTTAGAAGGATGTAGAGGGATTGGGTATATGTTGCAGAGGTTGAAGGGTGCTGTGGAAGCGCAGCAGGAAGTATAGGGATGAATTAGTACTATAGATTCAAATTACATCACATTGATATATATAATAGACTAGTAAACAAGTCATTTCATACTTTCAAACATAGAATATGATGAATTCTATTATGTATTAGGGGGGAATCATATTCATGAGAAATAATTGTCGTTGTAGACATTTCCCAGATTGTAATAGATTTTGTGATGATTGTTGTTGTAGACGTAAACGTAAACGTCACTGCGATTGTGATGATTGCCGTTGCAATCGTAAACGTGAAGAAGATGATGATGATAAATGTCGTAAGTGGTAATTTTTGTTGAAAGAGTACTTTGAAGTAAGTACTCTTTTTTGTGTATGAATCTTTTAAATTCCATTTTGAACAGATTTTTTTTCAATTTCCCACGTATCTTGTTTTTTAATTTTTAAAGCTACATTAGTACCGTTAGATTCCTTATAAAAGATATATCCGTGGTCTGATTTAACGTAAGTTGAAGGCTCACTTATGCAATCTTGAGAACAAGATGTATTGATAAGCTCAATTAAGGATAGTTCGCTCAGATCGGTTTTACTAGCCTCTATAAGTGTATCAAGGTTCGTTTTGCGAAAGCCTTGTAAGTTTACATGGAAATTCTTTTCTATTTCTCCAGTAACGCTAGTATTCATTGCTTCAACTGAAGTTTTCTTTTCTAAAAGAAAACCATTTCCATAAAGAAATTTTGTATATCCAAGCCACGCGATTAAAAATAGTATAAAAAATACACCAACTGTTCTAAGTCTTCGAAGCCGTTTACTTACGATTGATTCTGAATATTTCATTCAGCCTAATCCTCCAATGTTTTTATTTTAAAGTATGCTTGGGTACATATATTTAGAAGGAGATGAAAGTTAGCGAGTTAGTGATTCAAAAAAAGAAAGCATCTGAAATTAGGTGCTTTCTTTTTGAATACTTTCTGCTATCTGTTAGTTACATGTTTCATAAGAGGTCTTATTTCTTTAACAGGTGGTTTTTTATCATATACATCAATGTAAGAAAAATAATAATTTAAATTTCTAAGGAGACCTTTTCCTATTTTTGCACTTAAGAAAGGGAATACTTGTCCAGTATAATCATCGAGAGATTTACAATAGTATTTTTCATCTAAGTAAATACTGTATTTACAAGTTAGTTCTACTAATGAATTACCTTCATCATCAAATACTTCTTTAGAATCAATTATGTCTATTAGTGCAAATTTCTCATTCAGATAAACTTTTTTCTTTTTCTCGTATTTATTAGTAAGGATAAAAACGAGACCAATGGCGTTAATCAAACTATTTCCTCCTATAAAAATGGCTATTAATAAAATATATCGATATAAGCTAAATGTAAAGAGGTGAGGTGTAAATATCATATAGATAGAAAATTTAACAAGCCGATTTGAAGAGAAATCGGCTTGTTTTTATTGAAATACTTGAGGAAATTGTTTTACGATTGCATCCGTTATAGTATCAGCCATTTCCAATGCTTCTTTTTCAATTTTATCGTACAGTTTTACGCCTGAAGCATAATCTTTATTTAAAATGGCGAGTGCTTCAGCTTTTGTTAGTGCTAGATGCTCATAAAACATCTTTCTAAAGTCTTCCTTATCTATATACGGGTTAATACTGTGAAGAAAATCAGTAATTTCATCTGCGTTTGCATACCACTTTTTCTCTATAGATGAAGCGGCATTTTGATCGCCTGCTTTTGCGGCTTTAACAAGGTCAGCAGCAAGCACTAAGTGGTCTTTAATTAATGCACTATATATTTTAACTGCATTTTCACCATAGAACGGTTCAAGAGATAGTCCCATATGTGTTGCGTTTTGTAGAAGACGTCCAACAGTAGCATCTACATCTGGTAAGTCAAAGATGATACTTATAATAGCTAATCTCGTCCAAGCGACATGTTGTTCCCATAAAGAACGCATATAACCTTTTAAAAAGTTCTCGTTTTTACTAATTCGGTAATTTCGTGTTAATAAATCAAAGTTCCCATAAGGGTTATGAGTGGGGGAGTAATATGATTGCCAATAAGTATACATAAATAGTGACACTCCTTTGAACATGTATACATTACAGTATGATAACCGTTATTTTTAAGTTACGTGTCCAAGAATTTTTTCGAGAATAGGAAAAGGAGTGGATTGAAATGATGAATAAAAACCTAATTGCGTTATATGCGGATTAAAGGAATTTCAAAATAAAAGAGGCCCTGCAAGGGAAGATGCAGGACCTCAAAAGGGTATTGCCGAGATGTCGGACTCGACTACGTAATATTAACATAAAATTCTCTCAAAAAGACCTGGTAAATGTGTCCAAATGAAAAGGGTGCTTTTTAATAAAGTTAAAGGGATCTGCTTCCCGCGGCAGATCCCTTTAACTAGATAATGTTGATGAGCAAAAACTCATCTGGAGTACTTTCATAGTAACAAATGAAAGTCACTTTGTGTATTGAGAAAAAATGAATTGCTTAAATGAATGTAACTGATTTGTAGTTTGCTTTTATTGGATAATAATCATTTGTAGTGAGTGGAATAGGGTCCTAAAATGGAGAAAAGACTTGTAATCCAGATTAGGATACATTGGAATATGCAATCATAAAAAAGACCTGCTAATTTAAGCAGGTCAACATAAGGGGTTTATCCAACAGATTATTATATATGGTAACAACTGTATTGTAGTAAGTCTATACGTTTTATATTGAGAAAATTAGTGTGAATGATTTATTTTTGACACATGTATTAACGCTTAAAAAGTTGAGAAAGGAAATTAAATAGCTTTCTATAAGAAAATAAAGGCTGATACTTATAAAATGATTCATATTTCCACGCATCATTATTAGAGAATTGGAGTTGTTTATTTGACGCTTTAGGCTGGATAGAGCTATTGTAACGACGTTTCATATTTTAACCTCCTCAAATTCATATGTATACGATTAGTAGTATTCTAGGAAGGCAAATAAAATGAATATTTATATTGAAATTCTTTCTTTTTGTGTACTAGATTTGTATTTTGCGAGAATCAGTTTGATGAGAGATTATATATAACTCTTTCATTCATCACTTTCATGACGCATAAGTGATGATATAATAGAAATAGATGAAAGATATAGAAAAGCAGGTGACTCTTTTTTGTTTACAAAAGCTCAAGAACTTTTAGCGTCTTATTTCGGCTATTCGTCATTTCGAAGAGGACAAGATGAAACAATTAAAAATGTATTAGATGGGAAAGATACGGTTTGTATTATGCCTACGGGCGGTGGTAAGTCAATTTGTTATCAAATTCCCGCATTAGTATTCGAAGGAACAACATTAGTTATATCACCTTTGATTTCACTTATGAAAGATCAAGTAGATACATTAATACAAAACGGTATTTCCGCTACGTATATTAATAGTTCTATTTCTATTGCAGAAGCAAATCAACGAATTCAATTGGCAAAACAAGGACACTACAAGTTACTTTACGTGGCGCCAGAGCGTCTTGATTCTATGGAGTTTGTTGACCAACTTATGGATATGAAAATCCCGATGATTGCGATTGATGAGGCACACTGTATTTCACAGTGGGGACATGATTTCCGCCCGAGTTACTTACATATACACCGCATATTAGATTATCTTCCGGAAAAACCGCTAGTTTTAGCGTTAACCGCAACAGCAACACCACAAGTACGTGACGATATTTGTAGCACACTTGAAATTAATCAAGAAAATACAATTATGACAACGTTCGAGCGCGAGAACTTATCGTTTTCGGTGATTAAAGGACAAGATCGTAATGCATATTTAGCAGATTATATTCGTCAAAATCAGAAGGAATCTGGGATTATATATGCAGCTACAAGAAAAGTAGTCGATCAATTATATGAAGATTTAGGGAAAGCAGGAGTTTCGGTATCGAAATATCATGCAGGTATGAGCGATCACGATCGAAATGAACAGCAAGAACTCTTTTTACGAGATGAAGTCAGTGTTATGGTAGCAACATCTGCATTCGGTATGGGGATTGATAAATCGAATATTCGTTACGTTATTCACTATCAACTTCCGAAAAATATGGAAAGTTACTATCAAGAAGCGGGACGTGCTGGTCGTGATGGATTAGATAGTGAATGTATTTTGTTATATTCTTCACAAGATGTGCAAGTGCAGCGCTTTTTAATTGATCAATCAACAGGAGAATCTCGTTTTTCTAATGAGCTTGAAAAACTCCAAAATATGACTGATTACTGTCATACAGAACAATGTTTACAATCATTTATTTTACAGTACTTTGGAGAAGAGCCGAAGGAAGATTGTGGCCGCTGTGGTAATTGTACTGACGACCGTGAAAGTATCGATGTGACGAGAGAATCACAAATGGTACTATCTTGTATGATCAGGACGAATCAACGATTTGGAAAACAAATGATTGCACAAGTATTAACTGGATCGAAAAATAAGAAAGTCATTGAATTCAATTTTCATACTTTGCCTACGTACGGGCTTTTATCAAACCGTAGTGTAAAAGAAGTTAGTGAGTTTATTGAGTTTTTAATATCAGAGGAGTTAATCGCAGTTGAACATGGTACGTATCCGACATTGAAAGTAACGGAAATAGGAAAAGACGTATTACTTGGTAAAGAGAACGTTTTACGCAAAGAACGAGTAGAAACGAGACAAATTGTTCAAGACCATCCTTTATTTGAAGTACTGCGTGAAGTGCGTAAAGAAATTGCACAAGGAGAAGGTGTACCGCCGTTCGTTATTTTCTCTGACCAAACGTTAAAAGATATGTGCGCGAAAATGCCGCAAAGTGACTCTGAGCTCTTAACTGTAAAAGGAATTGGAGAACACAAACTTGTGAAGTACGGTTCTCACTTCTTACAAGCAGTTCAGCACTTTATTGAAGAAAATCCAAACTATGCTGAAACAATTAAGACGGAAGTTGTTACAGAGCGTAAAAAGTCAGGGAAAGCATCAGCAAATTCTCATTTAGAAACGTATGAAATGTATAAACAAGGCATTAATCTAGGTGAGATTGCGAAAAAGCGTGATCTATCAAGACAAACAATCGAAAATCATTTAATTCGTTGCTATGAAGATGGTATGGAAGTAGACTGGAAAAGCTTCGTTCCAGCAGAGTGTGAATCTCTTATTGAAAATGCCGTACAAAATGCAGAAGGTGGTTTGAAATCAATTAAAGAACAACTTTCAGATGAAGTGAGTTACTTTATGATTCGTGCTTATTTACAAATGAGGAAGTAGAGACATATAAAGGGGATAGGGATATATGCATCACGTTTTCGTTTATGGTACGTTAAGAAAAGAGCAAACGAATGCTCATTATATGCAAGGTGCAACATGTATCGCAGATGGAGCATGGACGTATGGGAAATTATTTGATACTGGAGAAGGGTATCCAGCAATGATTTGTTCAAGCGAGGAAAAAGTATATGGGGAAATTTATGAAGTAAATGATGATGTGCTGCAAAAATTAGATGAGCTCGAAGAATATACAGGTAATGCAGAGACTGATCTATATGACCGGCTTACACAATCAGTATATTTTGAGGATAGAGAAATACATGTATATGTGTATGTTGCTCAAGATAAAGAAATGTTGAAGAAGGTTATCATTTCTGGTGATTGGGTGAAGTATCAAAAAGGAAAATGAAAGCAGCTATAAAATAATGTGAAAGCAGATAGTAGAATAATTCGCTATCTGCTTTTTACTATAGTTTTGGTTGTAATTACTTAAGTATTTTTTAATGAATCTTCTTCAAACTTTTTATAAGCTTCTTCCATTCCCATAATTACATCTTTAATTTTCATGTGACCTTCGGTATAGACAGAGTGACCTCTAATTTCTTCCAACATATAGTGATAGTTTTGAATGTTTTTTGTTTCACACATGATAGTATTTAAAATCTCTATATAAAGGTTTATTGTTTTATGGGTGCGCAAAATAAAGAGGAGGGCGCATCAAAATTTATCTAATGGGAAAAATTGTGAATAAAGACTGGGTATCATTTGAATATTCCGTTTATTTTGATAATATATAAATATAGGTAATAAATAAGGGGGATTTTTAAAATGAACGAATTAAATGTAAAGGAATTTTACAAAAAACAATTTGAATTACTAAATTATGATATAAATACAGAAAGCTGGCTAGAGCAGGTTGCTATAGAAGTACAAGAACAAGTTGGTCATCCATTTCAAACGATGTTAGAACTCGGTGCAGGAAATGGTGGATTTGCTAGAGCGATGTCAAAGTTAAGCGTAACAATGACGACTGTAGAACTTGTATCAGAATTAGTTGAATTTGCAAAGGGGCATTCTAGCAAAGATATTACGATTCATCATGGTGATTTCTATCAAATTGATATTCAAGAAGAATTTGATGTAGTCAGCTATTTAGACGGTTTTGGTGTAGGAACAGATGAAGAACAAATGTTTCTATTAAACAGGATTAAAAAATGGATGAAAGATGATGGTTGTGCATTAATTGATATTTATCAACCGTTGTATTGGAAAGAAGTGAATGGGAGAGAAATGCCACTTGGTTCAGCGATGCGAAAGTATGAGTATGACAGTATAAATGAAAGAATGCTAGATCATTGGTGGAATCCTAATTATCCAAATGATATTGTGACACAGTCTTTACGTTGCTATACAGTGGAAGAGATTAGCAATCTATGTGATGAAGCAAATTTAAATATTGTAGCAATTTTCCCAGGCGGCGCATTTGATTTTGAGAAATCGCGATATAAAGAGAAAGCTTCTTTACATAAGTGCTTATCGTATCGTATAAAAGTAAAAAAGAAATAAGGAAAAGGTAGGGCTTATCCCTCATACACATTAAGCTAAGTTTATGTGAGGGGAATTTCAAATTTGTAGAATCTAATAAACAAATACGACGAAAATAGTTGGTTTACATTTTTGGTTGAGTGCTTCTGTACTCATAGAAATATCTGTGTTAGCTTCTAATCGACTGAAAAGTTGAGTTAATAAAGTATGAGCTATGTTTTGGCTTAACCAAACACATAGGTCTACTAGTTCTTGTGAACTATATTCACTTGTTTGTTAAACGAATCAGATCTTTCTAACTAATCACTCCAAAGTATTAGGTGGCATATATCATTGTAATTCTTTAGAAACTAATACTAGTTCATTAAAAATCGATAAATTCATATTAAAAACGCTATCCTTTTTGTATATTTCTATAAAAAGAATAGCGTTTTTTTCGTTATATGGATACGATTTTACATTATCTTGATGATAGTAATAGGGCGAGAATCAATTATGTTTAAGCAATAATAAAATGACACAATTGACAAAATATGCACCAGTGTTATAATGATACATTATTATCAAGGTACCAAAATATTATTTTTAACGGTAAGGATGTGTAATTATGAAACAAAATACTGAACAAATAAATGAAAAAAATACAAAAACTAAAGTTGAACGTGTGCAGACTGGAATTAGGATGGAAAAAAGAATGGTAAAAGTTTTGAAAGCGATGGCAGAATATCATGATATTTCGCTAGGCGTTCTTCTTGAAAGAATCGTTCTACATTCTTTTGAAAATAAACCTGTGTTTAGCGATGAAAGTCTGGAAAAAGTTAAAGCTATAAAAGAAGTTTACGATATGGATTATGGGCTAGAAATAAGTCGTCAGTGGAATGATTCGGATAACTAGAATGATTATTTTCAAATACAGTACCATCTAGATTTTTTGTAAGCAATCTATGAAGTGAAGAAACTAAATAAAATTATCAGGAGCGATATTAAATGAAATTCAGTAAGTTTACAATATTTGACAATTACCCCGATCAATTATCTCGAACTCCTAAACAATTCTATAATGAGGTATTGGAGCAAGCTGTTCGGGCTGAAGAAATGAATTTTGATGGAGTATGGTTTGCAGAACATCATTTCTCAGATTTTGGTATTAATCCTTCTCCAGCAGTTTTGCTCGCTGCGGTATCTCAAAGGACGAATAGAATTCGCCTTGGTGTGGGTGTTTCAGTACTGCCATTACACAACCCTATACGAGTTGCTGAAGATTATGCGATGGTTGATCTTTTATCAAACGGAAGATTAGACTTGGGGCTAGGTAGTGGATATGCACAGAAGGAATTTGATGGTTATAATATTTCATTGGAGGACAAAACTGAGCGTTTTAACGAGTCTCTAGAAGTGCTACGTAAGGCATGGTCAGGCAAGATTTTTTCTCATCAAGGGAACTTTTTTCAATACAAAGACCTTAGGCTTAATGTTCAGCCAACACAAGCTCCGTTTCCGCCTCATTGGATTGCAACCTCTAGTGAAAAAAGTGTTAATCATGTTGCTAGTATGGGAAACAATTTCATGGGGCTTGGGTTTAGTAAATCACGAGATGAATTAGCAAAGCTGATTGATACTTACAAGAATACGTATCTAAAGTCAGGATACGGTAATCCAGAAGAGTTGGAAATCCCTATTGCATTTCATGTTCATGTTGGTGAAACATATGCAGATGCTGAATCAAATGCAAAAGGCCCTTATCAACTATTTATGAATACTCCGCGTGGGACGAATATTTCATATGAAGACCTTAAACATAAATTCAATCCAGTAATAGGAAGTCCTGATGAAGTTATTAAACAAATTCAGTCCTACAGTGAAATAGGTGTTACGAATTTTATGGCAGTAATGAATTTTGGTGGATTAGAACATCATAAAGTGCTTTCATCTTTAGATTTATTTGGTAAGTATGTAATTCCTGTATGTAAGTGAAAAATTGATTGGTCCCCAAAACAAAAAAATGAATGTAATTCTCATAAATAAATATAGAGAAAAAATTTGTTTTGAGGATATTTCAAAATCTCAGCTTGATGGGGATGGGCTTATCACTATCTTTTCTTTATTTCGGAAAATTCTCACTTAAACTATTGACTTTATGATTGTGTTTTTTATAAAATTATATTTCGACTGAAAAAATTGGAACGGACAGGAGGGAATCATCAAAATGAGCAACATATTTGAAGAAGAGTTACAAACAATGAAAGATACTTTATGTACGATGGATGATCAATTAGAACAGCTTGAAAAAATCCCGGTGTATTATGGAGAAGATTTTAAAGAGCAAATTCTTGAAAGTATGAGGGAGTCTAATAGACAAAACTTACGTATTGGTGTACAAGAACCTTACTTTGGAAGACTAGACTTTCAAGAGGATGGAAAAGAAGCAGTTATGCCGATTTACATCGGTAAAGTCGGTGTTTCAGATAAAGACACGATGAAACCAATTGTAATTGATTGGAGAGCACCTGTCGCAAGCATGTTTTATTCATTTACCGGTGGAGAAGAATTAGCATTTTATCAATCACCAGACGGATTAGTAGAAGGCGATGTTTATTTAAAACGAAACATTTCCATTCGAAAGAGAGAATTAGAACGTGTTGTTGATACATATGTGAAAGGAAATGAAGATGTCTCGCATGCTGATGATTTTCTTCTATATCGATTAGGCGAGAATAAAGACAATAAATTGAAAGATATCGTTTCGACTATACAATCGGAGCAAAATGATATTATTCGTGCGGAAAGAAACTTACCATTATTAATTCAAGGGGTTGCAGGGAGCGGAAAAACAACAATCGCTTTACATCGCCTTGCTTTTTTAATTTATGAATATCGTGAACAACTAGAAGCGGAGAGAATGATTGTATTCGCTCCAAACAGTTTGTTTTTAGACTATATTTCGAGTGTACTTCCTGAACTAGGGGTAGGTAATATTAGTCAAACAACGTTTCCGGATTGGGCATTACGTACGTTAGATGATTCGGTGAAACTGAAGCAGACAGAAGAAAAATTGAAAGAAGCATTTTCGATTAATCGTGATGAAAACAAGGTTATGCTTGGTAAATTAAAGGGTACGCTGGAATTCAAGTCGTTTATTGAAGAAAGAATGGCTCAATTTGAAAAAGATTTAATGCCGACAAAAGATTTTGAAGCATGGGATAAAGCAGTTATTCCAGTGGAAGACGTTAAAAAATGGATGCAAGTTGAATATAAACATTATCCATTAAAGAAAAGAAGAGAACGTTTAGTCGGCCGAATGAAGCGCTGGATTGAAATTGAACTTAAAAAGTTTGGAGAAACAAACGAGAAAAAGTTACTAAAAAAAGAAGCGACAAAGAGATTGAACACATATATGAATTTTTGGCCGAAAATGAGCCCGCTGTCACTATATAGTTCGATGATGAAGAGTAAAGAAATACTCGAAGTATTACCTGAAGAACTTGTTCAAGAAACAGAAAAGAATTGCCGTAAAAAAGAAGTATATATAGAAGATTTACCAGCTTTAATTTATATACATCATCGTATAACGGGTATTGAAATCGGACAGAAGTTTCATCACGTCGTTATTGATGAAGCGCAAGATTTTTCACCATTCCAAGTTTATGTATTAAAAGAAATTACACTAGGTAATTCTTTCACCATATTAGGTGATTTATCTCAAGCGATTTATGATTATCAAGGAATTGAAGACTGGAATGCCTTTAAGGAAGTATTCCAAGAAACTGGTTATTATGAACTGACGAGAAGTTATCGTTCTACAAAAGAAATTATTGAATTTGCAAATGAAATAATTAAAAATGCGGAAATACCAGTAGGACTCGCAACACCAGTTTTCCGTAGCGGTGAAGATGTGAAAGTGATCCATGCAGAAGATCAATTCACTGAAATTGTGAAGACGTTAAAACATCTACAAAATGAAGATGTGAAAACAATTGCGGTAATAGGAAGAACAGACGATGAATGCCGTGATATGTATGAGAAATTAACAAATGCAGGACTAAAAGTGAACGTGATCGAAGCGGATCAAAGTAAATATGAAGGTGGCATTTCAGTGGTACCTGTCTATTTAGCGAAAGGTTTAGAATTTGACGCTGTACTGATAATCGATGTGGATGAAGAACATTA
The DNA here is from genome assembly GCF_001884235.1 of Bacillus paramycoides. Taxonomy (GTDB): domain Bacteria; phylum Bacillota; class Bacilli; order Bacillales; family Bacillaceae_G; genus Bacillus_A; species Bacillus_A paramycoides. Next base: position 289,725 of record NZ_MAOI01000079.1, read on the forward strand.
TAAAAATACAAAACATGATGCGAAGTTACTATATGTCGGATGTACGAGATCACTTCATGATTTATGGATTTTCCATAGTGGGGAAGCATCGCCTTTAATAAAGGGATTAAAATAAAAAATTCAAGAGGTTTTTCTAGTAATGAACAGAAAAACCTCTTGTTTTTCTATATAAAGATATGGGGGAGAAAATGGGTATGATTACAAAAGTAATAACAAAAAGAAATTTGGAAGCCGCAAAAACAATTGGAGAAATTAATGAAGCCTCACTTAAAGAAGAGGGATTTATTCATTGTTCATTTTTGGGGCAAGCTTTAAAAGTTGCCCAAAAACATTTCAATCACGAAGAAGATGTTTTATTCCTTACAATTGATCCATCCCTAGTAAAAGCAGAAATAAAATATGAACTTGCTTCTAACGGTCAAGAATATCCGCATGTATATGGAGTAATCAATGTTGAGTCGATTGTAGATGTTGTCCCATTCCTTAAAGAAAAAGGAGAATTTATATTACCCGAGGTACATAGTTGAAAGTATTATTGGTATTTAAGTTTGCTAGAAAAGCACAAATCATATAGTTTGTGCTTTTTATTATCCGTTTTTTGTCACACAGATACTGTACGATACATAGTATAAAACATATACTGTATGACATATAGTAATAAAAATGAGGTGGGTGAATGGATACTTTATTAAATTCGTTAATTACTGAGTTAAGAAGAGGGACATTGACATTAGCTGTTTTAAGCCAATTAAGAACACCGCAGTATGGATATTCACTTGTCCAATTATTGGAGCAATCAGGGATCACAATTGATCAAAGTACTTTATATCCACTACTTCGCCGATTAGAAAAGCAGGAACTAGTGACGAGTAGTTGGGATAAAACGGAGAGTAGACCTCGTAAGTATTATGTTTTAAGTGAATATGGATTAGAGATTTTTTTGCAATTGAAAAAAGAATGGATAAAAGATTCAAAAGAACTTTATAACTTATTAAAGGAGGAGGACGAGAATGAATTTAATTGAGGTTTACATTCAGGAAGTTGCGAAGAGAATACCTGAGAAAAACCGTGATGATATTGTACTTGAGTTACGTTCGACAATCGAGGATATGTTACCCGATGATTATAAAGAAGACGATGTAAAGAGAGTTCTTGAAAAATTAGGGAGTCCAGTTGCATTGGCTAATGGGTACTTGGATAGACCAATGCATTTAATTGGACCGCGCTATTTTGATGTGTATATGATGTTATTAAAAATGATTATACCGATTGCAGCTGTGATTGCACTTATTTCAATGGTTGCAGAAAATATTATAGGCTATAGTGGTGATCAGGCGGTATTATATGTTATTTTAAAATTGATGGGGAAAGGCATAGGGGAAATAATCGAAGTAGGACTCCATGTATTTTTCTGGTTGACACTTGTGTTTTTTATTTTAGAGAGAACTGATAATGTAAAAGACCCACAGCCATTAACAACACGTTTTAAAAAATGGACTCCGGATGATTTGAAAAGTACTCCGTATATCCCGAAGAAAAAGAAGATTTCTAAGTTCGAAGTATTTGGAGGCTTAATGTGGACGGCAATATGGGCAACATTTTATTTTTATGCGAATCATCTCGTTGGCGTATATCATGGCACGGCAAATGGATTGAAGTTCGTCGCGCCAACGTTTAATCAAGATGTTTTACTTCAGTATTGGCCAATCGTTGTAATTATGATTGCTTTTGAAATAGGTATATCTCTTTATAAGTTAGTGCAGGGACAATGGACGAAAAGATTGGCAATTGGGAATGCAATTCTTCAAATAACTGGAACAATAGTATTCATTGTAATTGTAGTAAATCCGCATTTATTTAACGAAGGGTTTATTACGTATGTAGCAAATGTGTTTACTATTTCTCCAGAGGAATTTAAAACGCGGTTAATTGTTGGAGGGGTAATTATTTTCATATTATCCGCGGTACTAAATATTATTGATGGTTTTCGAAAAGCTAGAGTTCGTTCAGATAAATAAATCTAAAATTTTAATCAAAAACGCTCATTTTAGAAAGTTAAAGAGAAAAATTACTTTGAAAGGAAGAAAACAATGATAAGGGTAGCAACGAAAAAAGATTTAACATTTATTTTAAATATTTATAATGATGCGATACTTAATACAACAGCTGTATATGCATATAAACCTGTAACCCTTGAAAATAGAATAGATTGGTATGAACAAAAACAGGCTGACGGGTATCCAATTTTAGTATACGAACTAGATAATAAAGTAGTAGGATTTGCGACATTCGGCCCATTTAGAGCATGGCCTGCCTATAAATATTCAATTGAACATTCTGTGTATGTTAATAAAGAATATAGAAAAAATGGAATTGGAACTTCTTTAATGAAAGCATTGATCGCAATTGCAAAAGAAAGAGAATACATGACTTTAATTGCTGGGATTGATGCAGAAAATGAAAAAAGCATTGCTATGCATAAAAACTTCGGCTTTGTTTATTCGGGGACAATAAGCAAAGCTGGTTATAAGTTTAATAGATGGTTAGATTTAGCTTTTTATCAATTGGGGCTTAATGGCCCTGTAAAACCTATCGAAGAATAGATGTATTCGTTATGCGTCGTAATAAATATTTTTAAAAGGTAGTATGAAAAAATTTCATGCTACCTTTTCTTATTGAATGCATGAATAGCATTTAACAAAAAAGGATTTTTATATTCTATATCGAATTTTGAAAAGATGATAAAACGATATAAAAAGAGGAATGAATATGCAGACTGTCATTGAAAAAATTAAAGAAATACAATCAGATCAAATTGGATTAGTTGTTTACTCTACAAAGTATGAAAACATAGTTGCTTCCTATAATAGTGAACTTTATGTTCCATTAGCATCAGCAGCAAAAGTGGCAATTGGATTTGCAGTAGCAAAGATGGTAAAGGATAAACAAATTAGTTGGAATGCTATACTTCATCATATTAAGTTTAATCCAAATGAGGATAGTGCGCAGTTATATCCTCACTTACAAGGAAGAAATACATTAACACTTAGAAAAGCGGTTGAAGTGATGATAGCATGCCATGATAGCTATATTGCTCAGTCAATTGTTATGCACTGCGGAGGATGGGATACTGTCAGAGAATATGTTTCAACGTACTTTACAAAGATTCATATACAGGAAAACCATAGAGATGAACAAAATGTTGGAGAGTTAAATCAAGTATATTCACTTTTAGTACATATTTTTCAAAGTTATAAATCAGAACCAGAATTATGGGAACCTATTATTAATGGAATGGTAAGACAACAAGGTGATTATGAAGGTATACCGTATTATCATTTAGCTCATATGACAGGTGGATTGACCACAGCTACAATAAATATTGGTATAATGGGAATGTTTAATGAAGTTCCATTTCTTTATGTAATTGGAGGCAAAGATTTACCTGATCGATTTAATAATAAAATGGTAGATGAAACAATTACAGAAGCTTTGAAGTGCTTGTACAAAGAATATAAAAAAGTATCGCGGGGGTGAATGATTGAAAAGAAACTTAAAAACTTCAACGATTATTATTTTAATTTTAACAATTATTGCTCTTGAAGTTGGAATCGCACTATACGATCACAATTTATCATTAGATACAATTTACTTTGCAGCGATTCTAATTTGTATTGTATTGCTTTTTGGCACACGTGTTTCTGTAGAGAAAGAAAATACATCGAAACAGAGACGAAGAAAAACAGCTCTTATATTTTGGCCATCTATTTTATTATCAATCGTTAGTTTTGCAGTTATAAGTTATATAAGAACGGGCTATGTCTCTGTACCAGGAATAATTGGTTTTTCATGCTTTGTTACATATGGTGGATTTGTATTCATTAGTATTTTAAAGAGAAGAAATAAAAATTAAATGTAGCTTACTAAGGTGAAAGGAAGAAATATATATGAAACGTATAGAGAACGGTTCACGCACTGAAGGAGAATACATTAAAAATAAATTAATTCAATATAACATGTCTATTTTAACAGATGAAGTAAAACAGCCGATGGAACAAGTAAGCCTCGTTGTGAAAGATGAGGAAGGGAAAATCTTTGGCGGGGTAACAGGAACGATGTATTTTTATCATCTACATGTAGATTTTTTATGGGTTGATGAATCAGTTCGTCATGATGGGTATGGAAGTCAATTGCTACATAAAATCGAAGAAATTGCGAAGGAAAAAGGGTGTAGGTTAATATTACTAGACTCATTTAGTTTCCAAGCACCAGATTTTTATAAAAAGCATGGTTATCGAGAGTTTGGGGTCGTTGAAGATCATCCTAAAGGATATAGTCAACATTTTTTAGAAAAAAGACTTTAATATAATTATATTATGTTTACTAGGGGGATAGGAAATGTACACATATAAATTTCAACACGAACACCCTATCTGTGCAGAACAAATAAAAAATCTTTACGATTCTGTAGGTTGGTGGCCAGAAAGAAAAGAAGTCGATATTGAAAAAATGTTAAAGAATAGTATAGCAATTGGAGTATGGGAAGAAAATGAATTAATTGGATTTGCTAGAGTTGTTTCTGATGGTGTTTTTCGAGCGTACATAGAAGATGTTGTCGTATATGAAAGTGTAAGAAATAAAGGCATTGGAGAGAAGATGCTTACTACGTTACTTCGAGAAATATCTCATATTGATATTGTTAGTCTATTTTGCGGAGAGAAACTAATAAAGTTTTATGGTGAACAGCAATTTCAAGCGACGAAGCAAATTGTGATGCATCGTAATCAAATAGTAAAAGAATAAGAGGTGTCAATTTTTATGAATGCAACAAGAGCATATTGTTTATCGAAAAGAAAAGCGACAGAAGATTCTCCAGATGGTTGGAATGCAACTTGTATGAGGCTCAATAATAAAATATTTGCGATAGTGAACCATGAAGAGGGTGAAAAAGCTGCAATCACATTAAAATGTGATCCGGAACTCGCATTAAGAATAAGAGAAGATTATCCAGATACAATAATTCCGGGTTATCATATGAATAAAAAACATTGGAATACAGTGTACATACATAAGGATGTAGAACAAGAACAAATTAATAAGATGATAGATTGGTCTTATGATTTAGTACTGCAATCATTTTCAAAGAAAAAACAGCAAGAGTTATTGGATTAATTAATAAGTATTAGGAGGAGAAATTAATGATAGATTCCACAAAGGATACTTATAATAAATTGGCTAGCACGTATAAAGAAAATCTTGATACGGTAAATCCATATAACAGTTATTATGAGAGACCAGCAATGATGGAAATCATCCCGAAGCAAATGCAAGGGATGAAGGTTTTAGATGCTGGTTGCGCAGCTGGTTGGTATTCTTCTCAATTCGTAAACCGAGGTGCAGAAGTTACGGCTATTGATGTAAGTCCAGAAATGGTGAAAACAGCAAGGGAATGTGTAGGTGAAAACGCAACGTTTCTTTGTCATGATCTTGAAGAAACATTACCATTTGAAGATGATACTTTTGATATCATCGTAAGTTCGCTTACTCTTCATTACTTGCAAAATTGGAGTGATGTATTTCAAGAGTTTCATCGCGTTCTTAAACCAGGTGGTTTATTTGTGTATTCAGTTCATCATCCGTTTATGGATTTTACAAAGTTTCCGTGTGAAGATTATTTTAAAACGCAGTTACTAGTAGATACTTGGCGTAAACCAAATATTACAATTGAAGTGAGTTTCTTTAGAAGATCACTTCAAAATATTATAAATGAAACAACGAATAATTTTGTATTAGAAGAGGTAGTCGAGCCGAAACCGATTGGAAAGATGAAAGAAGTAGATAAGAAGTCATATCATTATTTAAACGCTAACCCGCATTTCCTTATTATAAAAGCGAAGAATACAAAGTGAAACCGTTTAAATAGCTTGTAAAATTGTTATATTTTACAAGCTGTTTTTAGTTTAAGATTAATAAAGGAAAGTATAAACTAGGAGAATTTATAATGATTAATAAACGAAACAGAATACTATACGCTATCTTTATTATAATCGTAATTGTTTTAGGCCTTAGTTCAAGAAAATTTGCATATGCTTTACCGGATATATTAAATGCTTATTTAGGTGATGCGTTATGGGCATTAATGATTTTTACGGGATTTGGCTTTTTATTTCCTAAAATAGAAACGAAGATATTAGCTATTATTAGTTTGATATTTTGCTACGGGATTGAAATTAGCCAATTGTACCATGCAGAATGGATTGATAGCATTCGGGCAACGACATTAGGTGGACTCGTATTAGGTTACGGATTTTTGTGGAGTGACTTAGTGGCTTATACAATTGGTATTGGGGTAGGAATGCTTTGTGAGTTTATGTTACGCGAGAAATAAGAGATTTTAAAAAGGGGATGTGTATATGGAGCATGCACTGGAAATTGCAAAGTTTTGGTTTCATGATGAACATGTTACGGCTACTGTAATTCAATCCAAAGTCACAAAGGTTACGTGTAATAATAAAGCGTATATTTTAAAGGAGAAGGGATCGATAAAGCAGCTTCTAGTTGAACTAAACGTATTAGAACAGCTTGATGAAAAAGGAATTAGAGTACAAAAATTAGTGAAAACGAAAAATGATGAAAGGTACGTATTTTATAAAGAGAAGTATTATTGTTTGTATGAATATGTTGCCGGAAGTGTGCTAGAAATAAAAGATACAGAAAAGCTGAAAGAGCTAGGAAGCACAATTGGAGAGGAATTGGCCAATCTACATCAGGCTCTTAATTCAGTAGGGAATGTAAGTGAGTTAATAAAAAGGGATTTGTATAAAGTGTTATACGAGTGGGCTATGCCGATTTTAGAAAAGAATGAGCAGGTTCAGCGTGATGTAATTCAACAAATGAATAACTTACATAAAAAATTCAAAGAAAAAGTTCAATTATTACCGAAACAAATCATTCATCGCGATATGCACTTATCAAATGTTATCTTTCAAGACAATGAATTTCAAGGATTTATCGATTTTGAACTTTTGGAAGAAAATGTAAGATTGTTTGATCTAAGTTATTGTTTTACCAGTGTATTAAGTGAGCTATATATGGATGAAACATTAAGAAGGAACTGGTTACAAATCGTTAGAACTATTTTTGAAGGATATAATAAGCAAAATGCATTAACAAGAGAGGAAGTACAGACTATTTGGTACGTCATGCTTTCTATTCAAATTATCTTTATTACTTATTTTGTCCAGTCAGTTGATTTACTAAAGTTGAATGAAGAGATGTTCTTATGGATTTTTGCGAATAAAGAAGAAATTGAAGAAGTTATAGCAAGTATCGTACTTATATAAATAAAGTAGAAAATTTATTGATAAGTACGATATGAAAAAGGAGCCATTTATGAAAAAAATAATATTGATTGGTTCTGGTGGTTCAGGAAAATCCACATTAGCAAAACAGTTAGGAAATAAATTAAACATAAACGTACATCATCTGGATGCGTTATTTTGGAAGCCGAATTGGGTAGGTGTTCCGAGAGACGAACAAAGAACCGTTCAAAATGACTTGATTAAAGAAGAAAAGTGGATAATTGATGGGAATTATGGCGGGACAATGGACATAAGAATTAACGCAGCTGATACAATCATCTTTCTTGATATTCATAGAACGATATGTGTTTATCGTGCTTTTAAAAGAATTGTACAATATCGGAATAAAACTAGACCAGATATGGGCGCAGGATGTGAAGAAAGGTTTGACTTGCAATTTTTTAAATGGATATGGGAATATCCTAAGATGAAAAGACCTGCAATTTTAAAAAGTCTAAATCAATTAAGTCAGGATAAAGAAGTTATTATTTTAAAATCTCCAAATGAAGTTCAGCGATTTTTAAAGGAAGTGCGGCAACTATAAATTTATGCACTAAAATAATTAATTTTGTTCCATTATAAAATGGAGGGATAACATTGAATGAAATCATTCGCTCGATTGATTCTTATATGGTAAAAATTCCAGTAGGAGAGGTAATATTAAGAGATGATCGAATAAAAAAAGAATGGAAAGTTCAAATTAAGCCGTTTCTTCTTGCAAAGTATGCTGTAACGATGGGATTATATGATGCCGTTATGAATAATACACCAAATGTATTCAAAGGAAATAATAAACCAGTTGTAAATATTTCATGGAATGATGCGATTCTGTTTTGTAATTTACTTTCAAAAAAAGCGGGATTAAAAGAGTATTATTCTATTAGTGATAACGGTCAAACGGTTCGTTGTAATTTAGATTCAAACGGTTACCGATTACCTTCTGAAGCAGAGTGGCAATATGCATGTAAAGCAGGAACTACTGGATACATATATGGAGAACTTAAAGAGATTGCTTGGTATAATGAAAACTCAGAGGGACAAATTCATGAGGTCGGTACAAAAGAACCGAATACATGGGGATTATATGATATGTTAGGGAACGTTTGGGAATGGTGTTATGATTTGTATGATGAAAAGGTATATGGATCGTATCGAATTTTCCGGGGCGGTAGCTGGGCTGAAGAGGCTAGAGGCTGCGGTGCTACTTGTCGTAGGCGTAGTCATCCTACATTTCAAATAGATGATCTTGGGTTTAGGCTTGCTAGGTCCATTTAGAAGGAGAATAAGAGATAGGAGCAGGGAAAGTACCCGTACTCCTAATGACAACTTAGAAATCATTTAACTTAAGGAGTGTTTATATTGGCACGTGTATTATTCATTAATGTTGGATCAGAAGGACATATTAACCCAACGATTCAAGTTGTAGAAGAACTAATTGCACGAGGAGAAGAAGTAGTTTATTTTTCAATAGAAGCTTTCAGAGAGCGTATTGAGAAGACAGGTGCTACGGTACGAACGATTGATGATGAAAAATTTTTACAAGCTTTTCTTTCCGGTGGACGAAATTATATACATGAAAGAATAAACGGCCTTTTACATACAGCAGATCTTGTAATACCTGGAGTTCTAGAACAAATTGAAGGGGAACATTTTGATTATATTATTCATGATTCCATGTTTGGTTGTGGCCGTTTAATTGCTCAAATTCTTAAGCTTCCAGCAATAAATTCGTGTACATCTTTTGCGCAGGATGAAACATCATTTGAAAGAATGTTAGACCATCTTTCGAAAAATATCCCTGTGGAAATTAATGATAGAATTAATAATGATTTTCAAAGCTTAAAAACAGGAATTAAAGAAAAATATGGTGTTGAAATCCAATCATCTTATGAAGTTTTCTGTAATCCCGCACCACTTACCATTGTTTATACAACAAGGGAATTTCAACCTTTTGGGGATGCATTTGACGAAAATTTCAAATTTGTAGGACCATCTATCTCTACACCAATCACAAAAGAGGGCTTCAATTATACTTTAATTAAAGAGAAAAATCCGATTTATATTTCACTAGGCACTGTTTTTAATGAAGCGATTGATTTTTATAAACTTTGTATTAAGGCATTCGAGAATAGTGACCATACGATTGTTATGTCTATTGGCAGCAAAACAAAAATAAGTGATTTAGGTGATATTCCTGAAAACTTCATTGTGAAAAATTATGTACCACAAACTGAACTTCTTACATATTCGAAATTATTTATTACACACGGCGGGATGAACAGTACGCATGAAGGACTCTCTAACGGTGTTCCACTCGTTGTAATTCCGCAAAGCGCAGATCAACCAGTAATCGCAAAGCAAGTGGAGAGTATCGGTGCAGGAGTTCAGTTACATATGAAAGAATTAACTGAGGATCAACTACGTGAAAGTGTTGAGCTAGTATTAAATAATCCGTCATTTAAAGAAGCTTCTTTGAATATGAAGGAGTCTTTCCGAAAGTCAGGTGGGCATAAGCAAGCTGTTGATGAGATTTTTACATTTATAGGTCGGTAGTAAATGTAAAACTGTACATGAGAACAGTGTCTATGAAAGGGTATTATATGAATCCATAATGCAGATTCATATAATACCCTTTTTATTACGCCAATTCTTTCGTCATAAGAATGTGCGGAATTCCATCTTCCATAAATACGTCAGATGAGGTTTGATAGCCTAATTTTTTATAAAATCCTTCGGCATGTGTTTGACCATGCAATTTAACTTTGTTTGCTTCTTTGTTACGAGCAATCTCTTCTAATGATTGAATAATTACTTTACCTAATCCGTATTTGCGATAGTCTTTTAAAATACAAATTCTTTCTAGTTTGCCTATCCCGTCAACAAATCGTATACGACCAGTACCTACAGGAAGCTCATTATAATAAACTAAAATATGTTTGCATTCTTCGCCAATTCTATCGAATGTATCGAACTCGTCTTCAAGAGGAACACCTTGTTCTTTTACAAATACTTCTTTACGAATGTGAAAGGCAGTTTCTAAATCTATAAATTCTGTTATGAGTTTTGATTCCAATTTGTTCAGCCCTTTCTAGAATGATATGTATGTGTTTTCATAGTATATCATACAGTAGCGTTATAAAAGGAAAAAGAAAAACTGACTTTCAAAAGTCAGTCTTTAAAATAGTTAATATTCTTTTATACCGTTCTTGGTTCCGATTATTGCTGTGCTCGTCATATTTATAAATAATCCACTTTCAACTACACCAGTAATCATTTTTAGCTCTTTATGCATGTCATTTGGATTCAATATTTTATTTGGAAAAATACAATCAATAATGAAATTACCGTTATCGGTTATAAATGGTTCGTCATTTTTCATACGTAAACGCGTTTCGCATCCTAAAGACTGAACTTTCTTTTCAGTTTGTTTCCAAGAGAAGGAGACTATTTCAATAGGAAGTGGAAAGGCACCTAAATGTGAAACGAGTTTGGATTCATCTGCAATAATAATAAGTTTTTCAGAGGAGGCAGCGACAATTTTTTCGCGAAGTAATGCACCACCACCACCTTTTATTAACTGCAAATTCGAATCAATTTCGTCTGCACCATCTATGGTGAGATTGAGTATATCAATTTCATTTAAGGAAATTAATGGAATTGACAGTTGTTTAGCTAATGCTTCAGTTTCTTTTGATGTTGGTACTGCTTGAATGGATAAACCTTCTTGCACACGTTTCCCTAATTTTTGTATTGTCCAATATACGGTGGAGCCTGTGCCGAGTCCAACTTTCATATTGTCTTGTACAAAATCCGCAGCATATTCACCGGCGAGCTGTTTTAAATTCATCGCTTTACTCCGCCGGACGTGGTCCAGCATCTAAGCCAGAATTTTCAACTGTAAGGATAGGGCGGACAGTAATATCTTTGTGTACACGCATTTGGCACGATAATCTTAAATGATCTTCAATCCCTTTTTCCGTAATCGCTTGTTTTTCATCATTTGTGGGATCACAAAAATCACCTGCAATGACTTCAACTCGACAAGTTGTACATCTTGCTTTGCCACCGCAACGATGTAGAATATGCACACCGTTATCTTCAAGTGCTAATACTAATTTCGTTCCTTCCTTAATATCAAAAGTTCCGGTACCTTCAACTGTTAATTTTGGCAAATGGATTCCTCCTCATGTAAAATTCTATATAACATATTTATGACCCGTATTCATGAACATAAACATAAAATTTATTATAAGCCCCGTAACTTTTTTATTTGTTCAATCGTTTATTAAGTAAGCGCTGAAAAGGAGTGGTTATTTTGTGCACAAAAGTAACGCAATTCTTAAAGAATCATATCGATATGAATCATTCAAATATAAATTTTTTAATTGAGCAATATGGAGAGTTAAAAAGGTACTGTACGTTTTTAACGAAAAACAAATGGGATGGAGAGGATCTCGCCCAAGAAGCAGTATGTAAAGTTCTTCAAAAGTATAGTGATAAAGATATTTGTATGACGCTTCTATATAAAATAGCTAGAAACCGGTGGCTAGACCAAGTAAAAGTAAAGTCAGTTCAAGAGAAAATGGAAGAGCAAATTACATTTGAAGAACCACATGAAAAGATTGCAGATTTGCATGAGATGGTAGGAAAAGTACTATTTTCGCTAAATGTGCAACAATCCGTAATTTTATTATTAAAGGATGTTTTTCAGTATAGTATCGCGGATATTGCAAAAATATGCTCTGTATCAGAAGGTGCGGTTAAAGCATCATTATTTAGGAGTAGAAATAGGCTGAAAACTGTAAGTGAAGAAGGGATTGAGATAGTCGAATTCACAGAAGATATTGAAGTTGTAGTAACGTCTATTCGTGAGGAAAGGCCGGAATTGTTAACGAAGCTTCTCCCAACAATAGATTTCACTAAGTTACCATCAATACAACCGGTGTTATTATTCAGTATGAAAAAACGTTCTTCTTACAGTTGTATGCTTAGTGCGGCATAAAATAGATGGAGGGATTTATAATGAATGCAATTCCATATGTTGTAGAACAAACGAAATTAGGAGAACGCTCCTATGATATATATTCAAGGTTATTAAAAGACCGAATTATTATTATCGGATCAGAAATTAACGATCAAGTAGCGAGTAGTGTCGTAGCTCAATTATTATTTTTAGAAGCGGAAGATGCAGAAAAGGATATATTCCTGTATATCAATAGTCCAGGTGGTTCAACGACAGCGGGATTTGCAATATTAGATACGATGAATCTTATTAAACCAGATGTGCAAACGCTTTGTATGGGCTTAGCGGCATCATTTGGTGCACTATTATTATTATCAGGTGCAAAAGGAAAACGCTTTGCGTTACCTAATAGTGAAATCATGATTCATCAACCGCTCGGTGGTGCGAAAGGGCAAGCGACGGAAATTGAAATTACAGCAAAAAGAATATTAAAGTTAAAGCGTGATATTAATAAAATGATTGCAGAAAAAACAGGGCAACCAATTGAAAGAGTAGCACATGATACAGAAAGAGATTATTTTATGACTGCAGAAGAAGCGAAGGAATACGGGATTTTAGATGATGTCGTTACGAAAAAATAAAATAAAGCAGGCTAGAGATTATAATTTATTCTCTAGCCTGCTTTTTAATCTTTTATCCATCCATCAACTAATGTTTGATTCTTTTTAATCCATTTTCGTGCAGCTTCTTCTGGGTCTTTCGTTTTATTTAACATGACCATTAATGTACCAAGCTGCTCATCGTTCATTTTCCATTTATCAAAGTATTTCACAATATCAGGATGATCTTTTTCGAAACCTTTACGAACTGAGTAATAAATGTCATCTTTTTCACCATATACTTTCTTAGGGTCTTTTAAATATTTCAAGTCAAATTCTGAAAAACCCCAATGTGGATTCCAAAGCGTAACAGCGATTGGTTTCTTTTTCGTATATGCCTTTTTTAGTTCGCTCATCATCGCAGCTTCTGAAGATTGGACAAGTTTTAGTTTTATATCATATTCCTTCATTGCTTTATTCGTTAAATTCATAAGACTACTGCCAGGTTCAATCCCGACAATTTTATTTTCTAACTCGTCTTTATGAGCATTTAAATCTTCAATACTGTTAACGTTTTTCACATAAGAAGGAACAACTAGACCAAGTCCAGTACCTTCATACCATTTTGTTTTTAAGACAATGTCATTTTTATAACGATTGTTTAATGGTTTATCCGTAACAGGAAGCCATACTTCTAAATTAGCATCAACATCACCGCGAGCGACTCCAGTCCAAATCGCAGCTTTTTCTAAATACATAAGCTCTACTTTATAACCTTTTTCTTCTAATAAAACTTTCCACATATTTGCGGTTGCAATATTTTCTTTCCAACTTGTTACACCAAGTTTAATTTTTCCTTTCGAATTTGCATTTGTTGCATTACAAGAAGTGAAAATCATACTAATAAATAATAAAAGACTTAATATCCATATTTTTTTTCGCATTAAAAAACCTCCTATGAAACCTTAACTCATATAAATAAATCTATAAGTGAACACTCTTATTATGAACGGAAACGAGAATTTTAAAGGAAACTTATGAATGTCATTTTTATGTAATATTTATTTGTAAAATCGCAACACTATGTGAATAGATGGGTAGGAAAGGAGTAGCTGTATGAAAAATACGAAAGTACGTGTCGAGAACGTAACAAAAGTTTTCGGGAAAAATCCTCAAAGAGCGGTTGCTTTATTAAAGGAAGGAAAGAGTAAATCTGAAATATTAAAAGAAACGGGAATGAATGTTGGTGTGAAAAAGGCAACATTCGATGTGTATACGGGAGAAATATTTGTCATAATGGGATTATCCGGTAGCGGAAAATCAACGTTAGTTCGAATGCTAAATCAATTAATCAAACCCACAGCAGGTCATATATACATAGATGGTGAAGACATTGCAACGATGGGAAAAGAAGAATTGCGAAGAGTGAGAAGAACGAAGATGAGCATGGTATTTCAAAAGTTCGCTTTATTTCCGCATCGTACAGTTATACAAAACGTTGCGTATGGTTTAGAAATACAAGGAGTTCCAGTAGAAGAACGAGAAAATAAAGCGTTAGAATCGTTGAAGTTAGTAGGACTTGAACATCATAAAGATAATTATCCTAGTCAACTTAGTGGTGGTATGCAGCAACGTGTTGGAATTGCAAGGGCGTTAACGAATGATCCGGATGTTTTATTAATGGACGAGTCGTTTAGTGCGTTAGATCCGCTTATTCGAAAAGAAATGCAAGATGAATTGTTAGAGTTGCAAGATAAAATGGAGAAAACAATCATTTTTATTACGCATGACTTAGATGAAGCCCTTCGAATTGGTGATCGAATTGCATTAATGAAAGATGGAGAAGTAGTTCAAATTGGAACACCAGAAGAAATAATGATGAGCCCTGCAAATGAATTTGTAGAGAGATTTGTCGCAGATGTTAATTTAGGAAAAGTCATTACGGCAGAATCTATTTTAAAAAGACCAGAAACGTTATTAATCGACCGTGGGCCTCGTGTAGCTCTACAAATTATGAGAAATGCGGGTGTTTCTACTGTATATGTTGTGAACAAAAAGTATGAGTTTTTAGGTATTTTAACAGCGGATGATGCTAGTAAAGCTGTGCAAAAACAGTGGCCAATTGCTGATTTATTACTTAATGATATTCCGCACGTTTATTTAGATACTTTACTTGAAGAAACGTATGCAAAAATGGCGGAGATGAAATTTCCATTACCAGTAATTGATGAAAAGAAAAGGTTAAGAGGAATTATTAAACGTGAAAGTGTCATTCAAGCTCTTGCAGGTAATATTGAGGAAGAGGTGAAGGATGATGAATAAAATTCCGCGTATTCCGTTAGGCGAATGGGTTGATACATTTGTTGCGAGTTTATATGATCACTTTGAAGGGTTATTCCGAGGGTTCTCCTATATTATCGGTGGATTCGTTGATTTACTCACTAATTTTTTAACAATAATACCAGCCATATTGATGATTATTATCGTATGTTTCCTCATTTGGTACACAACGAAAAAAGTATCTTTAGTCATTTTTACTATTATCGGTTTACTGTTCATTTTAAACATTAATTATTGGGGACAAACGATGCAAACTTTAGCGCTCGTACTCACTTCAGTTATTATTTCCATTATAGTCGGCATTCCAATTGGTATTTTAGCATCACAAAATGAACGTTTTTCAAAATTTTTAAAACCGACATTAGATTTTATGCAAACAATGCCGGCATTCGTATATCTCATTCCCGCAATAACATTTTTTGGAGTAGGCGTTGTGCCAGGTATTATTGCTTCCGTTATTTTCGCAATGCCACCGACAATCAGATTTACAGACTTAGGAATTAGACAAGTTCCAGAAGATTTAATTGAAGCAGCAAATGCATTTGGCTCTACCGCATCACAAAAATTATTTAAAGTACAATTACCACTCGCAACGGGTACGATAATGGCAGGAGTGAACCAAAGTATTATGCTTTCGTTATCAATGGTTGTAACGGCTTCACTTGTAGGGGCACCAGGACTTGGAGTCGATGTTTACCGCTCCGTTACACAAGTAAATATCGGAATGGGATTTGAAGCTGGACTAGCTATTGTAGTAATTGCTATTGTATTAGACCGAATTACACAAGGGTTTCATCAAAAAAGAAAATAAAAAAGAAAACACACTTTATACTTCAAAGTGTGTTTTTAATTATGTTCGGAAAGATTACATCCGAACGATAACTGAACCTCCAGCTGGTGCACAAACTTGGTTTTGCTGTTGTTCCATTGATTTAATTAAATGATTATTTTCTTCGATTAAAGAGATTAATTTTGCTAATTGGCTCTCAAGGCTTGCAATGCGTTGCATCAGGTATTGAGAATCATGATGAAGTGTATTCCTCGCAGTGTGTGGGGGATACACATATTGCTGATTTAAATTTGGATTCCAATGAGGATGCATATGAATTGTTCCTCCTTAAATGAATTACAGATCTTTCTTATAGTAAATGCCTATACATATTTAATGGTGACTTATAAAAAAATTTCATTAGAAGAGGATATTGTAAAGACTATGGATAAGTAGTGTTATAACTGCAATTAGTTTGTATTATTGTAATTATTTGGATGTATTAGCGAGTTTAGCTATAACAAAGTTTTGTATGAGTGGAAATGTTGTTAATTTAGCCTCTATGGTATTCATTAATATTATTGATAGCCATGAACAAAGGGGGATTTTTATTGGCTGGTAATAAAAAAAAGTAATGAGGCAATGGCAACAGGAATCGGTATAGGTATCTTTATTGGATTGGCTCCCGGTTTATTTGCAGACAATCTAGTAGTAGGAATTGCAATAGGGATTGCAGTTGGAATAGGGATAGTTTTATATAGAAATCAGAAATAGATTGTCCTTTTAATATAGATTATTAAGATATAAAAAGGACAAACAATCTTATTTTTCGGAATATTTTGCTGAAAAATCAAACTATAAATCTTCTTTTTATGATATTATATAATGTAAATTTAAGGAAAGAGGGATGGGTATGTCAATAAATAATCAAGCAGATGAAAACTGCTTCATTTGTCAAAAACATAAAGGAAACATAGCAGTTTCAGGCGGGGCAATTTATGAAGATGATCTTGTATACGTTGGACATGTCCATTGGGATGATGAAGAAACATATCTTGGTTATGTAATGATAGATATAAAGAGGCATGTACCTGGCCTTGCTGAGCTAACTGATGAAGAAGCGAAAGCGTTCGGACTGATAACAAGTAGAGTAAGTAAAGCGCTGAAAGAGTGTGAAGGTGCAGAACATATTTACACATTCGTTTCAGGCAATGGTGTACCTCATATGCATATGCACATTATTCCGCGTTACCCGAATACACCAAAAGAGTTTTGGTCACCAACTGAAATAGCGAAATGGACCGGTGCTCCGTATGGAGACACGGAGCAAATACAAAAACTATGTGAAAGAATACGAAAGTATATGGTAAATGAGTATGCATACAACAAACAAAACACAATATTCATGGGTTGGAAGTAGAGAAATGTATTTAGGAGAAGCTTCAGTTAAGCAATATGGTAATATCGTACTCGGTAAATATGGTGGTAATATAAGTGCCGGAGCGAAAAAGAATGAAGACGGTGCATTAGTTTGGTCAAATGATGATTGGGAATTCACCGCTATTTTAGACGGACATAATAGCGCAGAAAGTGTTGATTTAGTAGTAAATACAATCGAAAAAGAATATGGAAATATAAAAAAAATTATGAATAAACCAATTGAAACAGTATTTCAATCAGTTGCAAATCATATACTTACAATTTTTCAATCCTCCTCATTTAAAGAAAAGTGCGAAAGAGTTAAAGGTGAAACGGCTTGTTTACTCTGTGTTAGAAAAGAAAATTATATTTGGTGGCTATCTATTGGAGATTGTCTAGTTTATGTATTTCATGATGAATTACATAAATTAGGGCAATACACATTAAATCAACGTCATTTTTATGAATGGATTGGTAATGTAAATACTTTTGAATTACCTGTACCTTGCTATTCATCAGGAATTCGTGAATTACGTGCTGGAAAGAATCGAATTGTAATGGTCACAGATGGGGTATTAGAATGTGGGGAACGTCGTTATGAAACACCTTTAAATCTGTATAACGATATGAATGAAAATAATATAGAGCTTAAAGAAAATGTTCACAATGTTTTAGAACACGTGCATCATCAATTGGGGCGAGATAGTGCGACAATTATTAGTTGGGATGTTGAAAATAAAAGGAATGCTACGTATCCGAGTGATCAGCCGGAGAAAAGGTAAAGGAGGAGGCCTTTCTGTTTCTTTTGAAACTGATTGTCTTATTGTTATGGATTATAATTTTAATTTTTTTAGAAAAAATCGTGAGAAAGAAGTTAAATATACCGAGACAAACAGGATGGAATAGTAAATATGTCAGTCAATCACATAAATGGGGGCACTGGATTATCATTATTTCTTATGTAGTACTTATGATGATAGTTTCAAATTTGAATCCAATATACATGACTTATATACCAATTTTCTTTTTTATGACGTTGTACATTTTTCAAGGGTATATGCAGTGGAAATATGATAGGCAAACAAAAGAATATATTATTTCGTTTGGAGTTGTTCCGTTATTAATAATTACAGGTATTATTTTGAATGTATTCTATAATACGTATTGGTGATGAATGGTCATACAGATAAAGGGTGAGAAAATGATTAGACCACGTTTACGGGCAGAAGTAATGATTGTAAACGAAGAACATTCAAAAGTACTAGTACAATGTGATGAGAACGAATCATTTTATCGTTTTCCAGGTGGCTCTATTGAATTTGGTGAAACGTCAAAAGAAGCAATAATTCGAGAGTTAATAGAAGAATACGATTTGAAAGTTGATGTTCAAGAGTTAGCAATTGTAAATGAACACATTTTTGAGTGGAACAACGAAAAAGGTCATCATTGTACATTGATACATTGGGGAACTGCTCAAGAGGTAGTTACAAATGAAGGCATAAAGAACATGAGGATATTTTTTAATATGGAAAAGTATAGAGGAATTAAAGGAGAAGCCCACATATCCTGAAGGAAGCGTAGGTTATTTAGAAGAGGATAACCGTAATGTAGTCCACTTTATTTCTAAAAACAATTAAAGTAATGGGAGGGATAACAATGGGAACCTCTACTATTTTGATTATTATTATTGGAGTTTGTATAGGTGGTTACTTTTTAGAACAGTTTTTAAGAAAAAAGTTGAATATGAAGAAGAGGAGGCTTTTTGGGTATAAACATGTGAATAGTTTACATATAAAATTAGAAATAGGACTAATTATTATTTATATAATAGCTAGTTGTTATTATATGTTTAAATTTGAAAACTCTAAAATGGCTTATGCCATTTTCATTTATTTAGGGATAACATGGATCTTAAGAGCGTGGATGGAATGGAAGTATGATAGAGAATCGAAAGGATACCTTCTTTCGATAATGGGATTGGTTGCGTATATATTTATGATTTCGATACTATTTTATTTTGTTCCACCTGCTGCATAATAAAATAATTATTGATGTTACAAATAATATGAAAACTTCTTAATAAGAAACCATTTACCGCTAAATGGTTTCTTATTATGCATATGAAATTCGGCCTTCTTAATTTAATCATTTATTTTGGCTAATATGGATTTAACGAAACTTGTTTTATCCTCTGCATACTTGTGTTTATCATTAGGGTTGGCTTGTGAAAGTTGAATCTTTAACTGTTCATACTGCATGCGAGCAGTTTTATTATCTTTTAAATAATCTCTAAAACTTAATTGTTCTATTAAATATGGATTCCGTTGTTCATACATATGAATTTGATGAGTTCTTGGTTCACCTTTATTGAAATAATACCTTTCGGGTAATACATCTTTTCTATATTTATAATTTAATTGTTCTAGCTTTTCAATACATTCTATACCATTTGCAAAGTCATTTAATTCGATTGCAATATCAATAATAGGCTTTGCGCTTAAATGTGGAATGGATGTACTTCCGATATGGTGTATTACCATTATGTATTCGCCAATTTGTTCCTCGATTAATTGCTTCTCTTTTAAAAATTCAAATTCCCATTCTCCGGTCCAAGGAACTAAAAAAACTTTACCAAGAGGTAAACCTAGCATTTGATTAACGCCTCCTTCGTAAATACTATTTAAAGAAATTTACATCTTCTTAAAACTTCTCAAAACAAGAAATTCCCACAATCTCCAAGGAAGAATCTTCTTCGCAAAAATCATAAATTTTACCCCTTTTCCAATCGGATATCGTAAATTAGTACGCTTTGTTTCAGCAATTTCAACGATTTTATTGGCAACATCTATCGGATTACCAAATGTATCGCTACCACTATTAATATGTTTTTGTATTTTATCCATATATTCTTTGTATGGAGAGATAGTATCAGATTGGTTTTCAGCTAGTTGTTTACCAACTTCCCATATGTTTGTGTTATAAGAACCAGGTTCAATTAATGCGACATCTATCCCGAAAGGTTTTACTTCTAAGCGAAGGGATTCACTCCAGCCTTCTAATGCATATTTTGAAGAAACATAAGGGGACAGACCAGGGAAACCGACTTGTCCGCTAATGCTGCTTACGTTAATGATTTTTCCGCTTTTTTGTTTACGCATATAGGGTAAGACGAGTTGCGTGATTGATATAGCTCCGAAAAGGTTCGTTTCAAATTGTTTACGGTATTCTTCTATTGGAATTTCTTCTACAAAGCCACCATTTGCGTAGCCTGCATTATTGATGAGTATGTTTACTCTGTTTATCTCTTCTAAAAATAATTGGAAGCTATGTATGGAATTTTGGTCTATTACATCTAATTGTTGTACTTTTATATTATGTTGTAAGTTAAGTGCAGTAGCTTGAGTTATTAAGTTTATTTGTTTATCAAGGTTTCGCATAGTAGCGATAACAAAATAATCTTTTTTCGCTAGTTCAAGCGTCGTTAATAGTCCGAATCCACTTGATGCTCCTGTAATAACCGCAATTTTTTTATTCATTGTCCGCTCGCTTTCTTTTTCTTTTATCATAACGAGTAATAAGGAGAAAATCTATTACTCTTACATATAGTTTCTATACATATATTCGTTATGATAGAAATTTGTGGTACTCCTATATTCTATGGGGCTATATACGGATTAAGTGTTTTCAGATTCTTTATTTGCATATGTATGGAAATGGTTCTAAAAAGGGAATTTTGTGGACTCAGCGTATATAGAGAAGTAAGCATTATATAAATTAATGAAACGGGGGAAGAAAAATGGTCCATGTGAAAGATATATTAGCAGATCAGTTATTAGCAAATGCGAATGATCCGAGTTGGTATATTCCATTTTCAGATGCAGTAAAAGATTTATCTGAGAGAGAAGCTTTCTGGAAGCCGAATGAAGAGAGTAATAGTATAGCTGAAATTGTACAACATTTATTGTATTGGAACTCGACGTGGCAAACAAGGTATAAAGAATCAAATGTTAATGCCGTGCCCGCTATCGGTGATAATAACAAAAGTTTTATGCTTTCAGATAATCAAACATTTGAAGAGTTAAGAGAAAAACTACTAGAGAAATTGTTACAATGGCAAAATCTCATAAATGAAGACAAGGTTGAAAGTGATGTAATTGGATTTCCTGTATGTGCGAAGTGGTGGGAAGTGATAAGTAATGTAACTACTCATAATGCTTATCATATAGGTCAAATTATTTACATTCGGAAATTACAGAAGAGTTTTGATAGTGAATAAGGTAAGGATTCTCTAACAGAGTGAACAAAAGTGGACAAAACGAGACAGCTGTCTCATTTTGTCCACTTTTTTATTTTTAAAGGAAAGAGAAAGCCTATTAAATCAAGGATTAGAATGTGGCACGGTACTTGCAATATAAAAGACGAACAAGAAAATAGGAGGGCTGGACATGTTAAAAACAACTGAAAGTAAAGGGAATGAAATTACGAAAGAACAGGCTCACTGGATGTATGAAAAAATGTTAGAGATTCGTAAGTTTGAAGATAAAGTGCATGAATTGTTCGCGCAAGGCGTTCTACCAGGTTTCGTTCATTTATACGCT
Source organism: Bacillus paramycoides (assembly GCF_001884235.1). Lineage (GTDB taxonomy): Bacteria > Bacillota > Bacilli > Bacillales > Bacillaceae_G > Bacillus_A > Bacillus_A paramycoides. The sequence continues at coordinate 311,774 of NZ_MAOI01000079.1, forward strand.
GGAGAAGAAGCAGTAGCAGTTGGTGTATGTGCCCACTTAACAGATAGCGACAGTATTACAAGTACACATAGAGGACACGGTCATTGTATCGCAAAAGGTTGTGATTTAAATGGAATGATGGCTGAACTGTTTGGAAAAGCGACTGGATTATGTAAAGGAAAAGGCGGGTCAATGCATATTGCCGATTTAGATAAAGGAATGCTTGGTGCGAATGGAATTGTTGGCGGTGGTTTTCCACTTGCTTGCGGTTCGGCATTAACAGCTAAATATAAAGGAACAAAAGATGTGAGTGTTTGCTTCTTTGGTGACGGAGCAAATAATGAAGGGACATTTCATGAAGGGGTTAACTTAGCGGCGATTTGGAAGTTGCCAGTTATTTTTATCGCAGAAAATAACGGTTATGGTGAAGCAACTACATTTGAATATGCTTCAAGTTGTGATTCAATTGCTGATCGTGCGAAAGCTTATAACATTCCAGGCGTTCAAGTGGATGGAAAAGATCTTCTAGCTGTATATAAAGCTGCTGAAGAAGCAGTGAAACGTGCAAGAAATGGTGAAGGTCCAACAATAATTGAATGTATGACATATCGTAACTACGGTCATTTTGAAGGGGAAGCACAAACGTATAAAACTACGGAGGAAAAAGAAGAACATTTAAATGAAAAAGATGCGATTGTGAATTTCCGTAAGCATTTAATTCATGAAGGTTTATTAACTGAATCTGAACTTGTTGATATGGAGAAAGCTGTAGATGAGGCAGTGCAAAGATCAATTGAATTTAGTGAAAATAGTCCTTATCCAGAGGATGAAGAATTATTAAAAGATGTATACGTTTCTTACAAATAAGAGGAGGGGGAACAATAATGACTAGAATGGTAAGTATGTCAACTGCAATTAATGAGGCGATGAAAATATCAATGCGTCGTGATGAAAATGTAATTTTAATAGGTGAAGATGTTGCGGGTGGTGCACAAGTTGATCATTTGCAAGATGATGAAGCGTGGGGCGGGGTTCTAGGGGTAACGAAAGGCCTTGTTCAAGAGTTTGGGAGAAATCGTATATTAGACACGCCTATTTCTGAAGCTGGTTATATGGGAGCAGCCATGGCAGCTGCAGCAACTGGATTACGTCCAATTGCAGAATTAATGTTTAATGATTTTATCGGTAGTTGTCTTGATCAAGTGTTAAACCAAGGTGCAAAATTCCGTTACATGTTTGGCGGGAAAGCGAAAGTACCAGTTACAATTCGTACGATGCACGGTGCTGGATTTAGCGCAGCTGCACAGCATTCTCAAAGTTTATATGCTTTATTTACAAGTATTCCAGGTATTAAAGTTGTCGTTCCATCCACTCCGTATGATGCAAAAGGTTTATTATTAGCGGCAATTGAAGATGATGACCCAGTAATCTTCTTTGAAGATAAAACTCTTTACAATATGAAAGGCGAGGTTCCTGAAGGATATTACACAATTCCATTAGGAAAAGCAGATATAAAACGAGAAGGGTCTGATGTAACGATAGTTGCAATCGGTAAGCAAGTTCATACTGCGCTCGCTGCTGCTGAACAATTAACGAAAAAGGGACTTGAAGTAGAAGTCATTGATCCACGCTCTTTATCACCGCTCGATGAAGATACAATTTTAGCATCTGTTGAAAAAACAAACCGTCTAATCGTTATTGATGAAGCAAATCCAAGATGTAGCATCGCAACAGATATTGCTGCAATTGTGGCGGATAAAGGGTTCGATTTATTAGATGCACCTATTAAACGAATAACAGCACCACATACACCAGTCCCATTCTCACCACCACTTGAAAAGTTATATTTACCAACGCCGGAGAAAGTAATTGAAACTGTATCGGAAATGATTGGAGACCGTTCGTTATTAAACGTGTGATGAAACGCTGAGAAGGGAGAGAGAAAAATGGCTGTAGAAGTTGTAATGCCGAAGTTAGGTATGGCGATGAAAGAAGGTATTATTACGAGTTGGAATATTAAAGCGGGTGATAATGTAGCGAAGGGTGAATTAATCGCTAGCATTAATTCAGAAAAAATTGAAACAGAAATAGAAGCACCAGCTGATGGTACTGTACTGGATATAGCTGTAAGCGAAGATGAGGGAGTTCCGCCTGGTACTGTTATTTGCTATATCGGTAAACCGAACGAAAAAGTAGCGGTACATGAAAACACACAGGCTGAAGAACTACTGACAGCGAGTGAAGTGCTACAAAATGGACAACATCCAGAACTATATGCAAAAGCAGGTACGAATAAACAAAGAATAAAAATATCTCCAGTAGCGAAGAACATTGCAAAGTCTGAGAATATTGATATCAAAGTATTAATTGGTACAGGTCCTGGCGGAAGAATTACAAAGGCAGATGTATTAAAAGCACTTGAAGAAAGAGTAACAATTCCAGAAGTACTTGAACAAGAACAGAGTAAAGTAATTCCTGTGGCTGGTATGCGTAAAGCGATCGCAAATCGTATGCACACAAGCTTACAAAATAGCGCGCAATTAACGTTAACGATGAAAGTGGATGTTACGGATTTAGTAGCTTTACATAAAAATATGGCTGAAATTGTGCAAAAACGATACGGCAATAAATTAACAATTACAGATTTTGTTTCTCGTGCGGTTGTAATAGCACTTCAGGAGCATAAAGAAATGAATAGTGCCTATATAAATGATACAATTCATCAATTTGAGCATGTTCATTTAGGAATGGCAGTCGCGTTAGAAAACGGATTAGTCGTTCCAGCTATTCGCTTTGCAAATAATTTATCTTTAGTAGAGTTATCAAAAGAAATTAAGAAAGCTGCGCAAAAGGCAAGAGAAGGTAGTTTAAGTTGTGATGAAATGCAAGGAACGACATTTACAATTAGTAATTTAGGAAGTTTTGGAATTGAGTATTTCACACCAGTATTAAATACACCTGAGACTGGTATTTTAGGTGTAGGTGCAATTGAACATGTTCCAGTATATAAAGGGGAAGAATTGCAAAAAGGAAGCATATTACCATTAAGTTTAACATTCGATCATCGTGTATTAGATGGTGCACCAGCAGCTGCATTTTTACGCACAATTAAACAATATTTAGAAGAACCCGTAACAATTCTTTTATAAAGAGAAGGTGAGAGAATGAGTAAATTAGTTGTAATTGGAGGCGGGCCAGCTGGCTATGTAGCGGCGATAACCGCTGCTCAAAATGGTAAAGAAGTCGTTCTTATTGATGAAGCTGACCTTGGCGGAACGTGTTTAAATGTCGGGTGTATGCCTACAAAATCATTGTTAGAAAGTGCTGAAGTATACGATATTGTTAATCATGCGAATCGTTTTGGAGTATTAGTAGATAAGCAGAATGTATCAATTGATTGGAAACAAATACAGATGAGAAAATCACAAATCGTAACGCAGCTCGTCCAAGGTATACAATATTTAATGAAGAAAAATAAAATTAAAGTTATAAAGGGAAAAGCAAAATTTGTAACGAATCATCGTTTACAAGTTATACAAGGTAATAAGGAAGAAGTAGTCGATGGTGAGCAATTCATTATCGCATCGGGATCAGAACCAACTGAGCTTCTATTTGCTCCATTCGATGGAAAGTGGATATTAAATAGTAGTCATGCAATGTCCCTTGAAAACATACCGGATTCATTATTAATCGTTGGTGGTGGTGTAATAGGTTGCGAGTTTGCAAGTATTTATAGTAGGCTTGGGACGAAAGTATCGATTGTTGAAATGGCACCGCAATTACTACCTGGTGAAGATGAAGATATCGCAAATATTTTAAGAGGAAAACTAGAAAATGATGGTGTGGAAATTTTCACAGGTGCAGCTTTAAAAGGATTAAATAATTATAAGAAACAGGCTTCGTTTGAATACGAAGGAAGTATTCACGAAGTAACTCCAGAATTTGTTCTCGTTTCTGTTGGTAGAAAACCTCGTGTACAAGATTTAGGATTAGAAAAAGCGGGAGTTCAATTTTCAAATAAAGGGATTACTGTGAATGAGCATATGCAAACGAACGTATCACATATTTACGCAACGGGTGATGTTATTGGTGGGATTCAACTTGCTCACGTCGCCTTTCATGAAGGAACGACAGCAGCATTACATGCGAGTGGAGAAGAGGTAAAAGTAAATTATCGTGCAGTACCGCGTTGTATATATACAGCTCCAGAAATCGCAAGTGTCGGTTTAACTGAAAAAGGAGCGAGGGATCAATATGGTGATATTCTCATCGGAGAATTCCCATTTACATCGAACGGAAAAGCTCTTATTATAGGAAAACAAATGGGTAAAGTAAAAGTCATTGTGGAACCTAAATATCAAGAAATTGTAGGGATTTCTATTATCGGTCCTCGTGCAACAGAACTCATTGGGCAAGGCACAGTAATGATTCATACGGAAGTTACCGCTGATATAATGAGAGATTATATCGCAGCGCATCCAACTTTATCTGAAGCAATTCATGAAGTGTTATTGCAGGCAGTTGGACATGCTGTACATGCTTGAAGGTAGAAAGACCAGTCTAAAATGACTGGTCTTTTTAGTAAACAATAATATTTAAGTAGAAATATGTATAAAAATATACTAGGAAAATCACTATTCTCTCATGTTTTCTAAATCGATGAGAGAATAGTGATTTTGAAACTTCTTCACTTATTTAATTGAAATGCCCTGTTACTATTTGATTTCAATCGCTGAAGTAATATCGTTCCAATCTGCAGCTAAATTAGCAGTTTTACCATACCAATCAGAGTGTCTAAAGAATACACCTTTTCCATATCCTTGCGTTGAAGTATGTTCCCAAAGCGTCGTTGAATAACTTGCCGAAGGTGATGCTGTACTTACAGAAGAAATTCTGTCGTTCCAGCTAGAAGGTAAGTTTTTAAAGCCGCTGCTCCAATAAATATATTGTCCACCTTTATCTTTATGTTCATAAAAATCAGTACTACCAGCACCACTGCCTAAAGGATTAATTTGATTTTTAAGTGCCTTTTTATCCTTTTCAATAAAAGCATCCAAAGTTTCTCTGCTAGTAAAGCCATAAGCTAACCAATCTCCATTTTCATTTTGCTTAGGTAGTACCATAGTAATTTGGATGTCTTTTTTTGATTGATCACTTAATTTTGCAAATGAATTAACATTCTTTTCATCAACTTTTAAATAATCAAATGATTTAATTGTATTATCTTTTTCTGCAGCACTTACTACTCCTAATCCTCCAGTTAATGCAAAACCCGCTACTAACGTCCCTGCTACTAATTTCTTCAACATATAACCATCCCTTTTTTGTTTAGATTTTTGTACAGGTAAATCTTGTACAAGTAAAATGTATTCTAGTTTTATAGTTTTGTAAATATTCTGAAGTTTTAGAAATAATAAACAGAATATTAACAGTTTTACATTTTCTTTTTAGAAAAAACAGTTATTAGAATGATATAATAAATAGATAAATTAACTTTTCTGGATATAAATATATTTTAGGAGAGATGTTATTGAAATATTTCACAAAAGATTGGTTTAAAGAAATGCAAGTATCTGGATTTTTAACTTTCTCAGAAACATTTGACGAATGGGAAGAGATTTTGCGAGAGAGCGAAAAGGTGGGGATGGATTATAAGCAAAGTTTGAAAGAAGATGTAGAGGAAAGAAGATTTATTAAAGTTCCTACCTAAGTCACTACACCCATATATTCATGACAACACAATTAATTCAGAATATCCATCTGAAAAATTGAAGAAGCTTATGATTGAATGGACAAAGGATTATGAAAAAAGAATGGTTGATTTAGACCAGTCCTATATAAAATATTTTAATTCTATTAAGGAAAAGCTGCCGCAAAATGTCGTTCAGTTACATGGATTTTCACTACATGATAGTGTAGTCAAATCACTAGAGAGAAGTTCAAAAGATACGTTAAGTATAACCCTAGATTGTAGTGGCACTTTTAGCGATTTTGATAAACTTCGAGTAACTTTTATAGGGGTGACAAAAAATTCAATACCGGAAAATTTTGATGGTGCTTGGTGGCTTTGTCATGAAATAGACCTTACTGAAGGCGGATTTGAATTAAGTGTGTTATTTGATTGTCCATTTGTAGAAGTATTGATTTGTGCAGAAGATGTAGTGATTGAAAAGAACTAGCTTTCAAAAAATAAATCTCGAGGAAACTACTCTCCGTATCGCTAGATCGGTTTGACTTTGTTTGGGAAATTGCAAGTGATTTCTCCAGATTCAGTAAACTAAGAATCAGTAAGATTTGAACTTGGGAGTTAAATTATGTGGTGAAAATCTCCCGCTATTTGTGAATAGCAAGAAAGTTGCTACTGGTAAAAATCAGGAGGATGAGTATAAAAAGACCAGTCATTTTAGACTGGTCTTTTTATTTAGCTACTAAATTATCAAGCTTCCAATATGTATTTGTTAATGGAGCAACTTTACTATCTATGTACAAATACATATTATTTAAATCTTTTGGTGAAGTTTTCATATTAAATATAATGTCAGTAGTTAAAGAGAACTCGAGTGGAACATTTTTATATTTCTCATCATCTACTGGATGAACTTCACCTTCATATTTTTGACCAGTTTTTTCATCTTTTATGAAATATTTTATTTCTGAAAGATCAATAGTTTTTCCGTCGGCTCGAACATTATTAATCATAACACGAGTTGAAAGGCGCCACTCTTTGTCTATTTTTTCGAATTTTGCATTTTCAACTGTTGCTCTATAGTATCCGTTTTTAACTATTTCCCCATAGTGCATTGCATTCTTTTCGAGAGCGCTCTTTTCTTGTTTTGGTGTAGCACTTCCATTACATCCTGCCATTATCCCTGTAAATAATAATGCTGTACAAGTTACTTTAATTAAAGATTTCATAGTAATTCCTTTCTGTATTAAAAAGTAAAACGTAGGAATAATTTTACATCAATAGGAAAATAAATGTAAGTCTTTTTGTGGAATATGCAAATATGCATTTATTTGGTGTTAAAATTAATGAAATAGAAAGAGAGAAAAAACTCGCATAAAGCTGGGAAAATAAGAATTGAAAATATTGTAAAACGGAAGAAACGTGCATATAATTAACATGAAGTTTAAATTTCTGAATCTTCAATAACGGTGGTGAGAACATGTTTACTGAAGAACGTCGAGAGAACATTTTAGAACTGCTTAAGAAAGATGGAAGAGTAATCGCAAAGGATCTTGCGGAAAGGTTCGATATGTCTATCGATTCTATAAGAAGAGATCTGTCAATAATGGAGAAAGATGGTTTATTAAAAAGAACACACGGGGGTGCGGTTGAACTTGCGCGAGTGAGAAATTTAGCTGCTGAACCATCTACACGTTATAGTGATAGTTCAATATACGAGAAAGCAATTGCTAAAGTTGCTGCTTCCTATATACAAGAAGCAGAGTCAGTTTTTATTGGTGGGGCTTCAGTTCATTGTGCTATGTTAAAGTTTTTACCCGAAACATCATTTACAGTTATAACAAATTCTATAGAGGTAGCTAGTAAATTGCGGGAATGTAAGAACATTGATACTTATTTAATTGGTGGTAAGGTGAAAAATTCAGGAAATATTACTGATACACTTGCCTCTGAGTCAATTGGAAGTTTTTCTATTGATGTTAACTTTTCTACAGGTGGAGGCATTTCAATAAGTGGTATAAGTACTGCAACACCTGAAGTTGCTTATTTTAATAAAAGGGTAAGTGAAATTGCTAGAAGAAATATTTGTTTAGCACCCCATAATAAACTTGGAATAGATTGCTTTATAAAAGGAGAGTCACTAAAAGAAATTGACCTTATTATAACAGACGAAGAGGCTAGTAAAGAAACCATTCAGGAATTTGAGAAACAAGGTAAACAAATTGTAATAGCGCCAATGTGCTAAATTTGAAAGGAGTTTGTAATGATTATAAAAGAGCAAGAGTTTCATATAAATGGATTAGTTTATACAATTCGTTCCGCAGCTGAGACAGATGCAGATCAGTTATCGAAACTAAGGGTACAAATCGATGGAGAAACTGAAAATATGGATAGAGAACAAGGTGAAGGATATATAGATACGATAGGATTCCAGCAAATAATAAAAACGGATAGTGAAAAAATGAAAAATCTCTTTTTAGTTGCGGAAGTTCATAACCATATCGTTGGATTTTCAAGATGTGAAGGGTCTGATTTAAAGAGATTGTCTCATAAAGTAGAGTTTGGCGTTTGTATTTTAAAAGAGTATTGTGGATATGGAATTGGTAAGAACCTTTTACAAAAATCTATTAATTGGGCTGATACAAATGAAGTGAAAAAGATAGCGTTACAAGTGTTAGAAACAAATGACAAAGCCATTCAGCTTTATAAAAAATTAGGTTTTGAAGTAGAAGGCGTCCTGAAAAATGATAAAAGGCTGTCGGATGGTAAGTATTACAATACGGTTGTAATGGGTAGGGGGAATAATATTTTTCATAAAAGAGGTGAAGAAGTATGTTTTACAGAAGGAAATACTATAAAGTGAAAAATGAATTCGTTGAAATATTTAATAATCACTTCAGTGAAACAAATTTACCTAATCAATTACAGTACGGTTCTCGTTTAATAGGACGCTGGATGAAAGATAATAATGATGGTACGACTGAAGTATTTGCAATATGGGAATATGATAGTTATGAAGATTATGAAGAAATTGAGACGAAAATTAGAAGTGATGAGATTCACGTGAAAAGAATACATGATTGGTATGAAAAATATGGTGGGAGAGAGTATGTTTTACAAGAGTATATATTGGAGATGAAAAATGAGGAGTTACTATATACTGTAAAGTGATAACTAGGTGAAGTTTAGTAGAAATTAAAACAAAATTAAATGTTAGTTTAGCATCTACTATTTTATTTCTAATCGCCGTGGTGATATTCTTTTTTAATTATAATCCGATAAAGTGGTTTTGTATTTTATTCGGATCAATCTTACAAAATATGGCTTTATTAAAAAATATAAAGAAATTTATTAAGATATTCAAATTATTAACATATTTGTGTCGTCTTTCTAATTGTATTGTAAACGCTTTTAACCGGTTTTATAATAAAAGTATGTTTTTAAATCTCCAAATAATTAAAGGGGAGATGATACAATGTTAGCTTCACCGTATTACTTACATACATGGCAAAAGTTTGTGGATGAAGGTGTACTCGATTCAGACCGGATAAATAAAAGAATTTCAGAATCATGGCATCGCTGCAAACAAGCAAATGTTAATCCTCATATGAATAAAGGTCAGAACATTTTGACTTCTAATGTTTTTCAAGATCAAAAGCAAAAGAGTGAAATTTTTCTCGATATAGCATTACCTCATTTACAAAATATGAAGAAAACAATTGATGAATTGCAAATGATGGCATTATTAATCGATCCTGATGGATATGCTCTATCATTAAGTGGAAATAAACAAACGCTAAAACGAGCGAAACACATTAATTTCATTGAAGGTGTGAAATGGACGGAAGCCGCTGTTGGGACAAATGCGATTGGTACAGCGTTAGAAATTGAAGAGGCAATTATGATAAGTGGTACAGAACATTATTCTGTCGCCTCTCATAGCTGGAGTTGTGCAGCTGCTCCAATTCATAATGATGATGGGAAATTAATTGGCGTTCTTGATTTTTCGTGTCCCATTGAGTTTTCACATCCGTATATGCTTGGCATGGTAACTTCAATTGCACATGCGATTGAACGGGAATGTAGCATTCGTGTTCATCAAAATGAACTACATTTAATTCACCGTTTTCTAGATGTAATTGATAGTGATGAAAAAGTTGTTATTTGTAATCATCGTGATGTTGTTGTTTCTGCAAGTAAGCGGGTACGTGAGCAAGTTCCGAATTGGTCGCGAATGAGACTAGTGGACTTATTGCAGAATGGACTGACGTCAAAATTAGAAGTACCTGTATATAGTAAGGATAGAATGATAGGGAAATGTATTTATTTAGAGGAAAATAGACGTTCAAACATATATGGTTCTTTACGAATAAATGGAAAAGTACATTTTTCGGGTGTCATTGGGACGAGCTCTTCTTTTAATAACACGTTAAAAGAAATCCAGCTTGTTTCACCGACTGATGCTAGTGTATACGTATGTGGTGAAACAGGTGTAGGAAAAGAATATGTTGCTAGAGCTATTCATGAAAATAGCTCAAGAAAAGATAGCCCATTTATAGCGGTTAATTGTGGTTCATTGCCGAAAGAATTAATGGAAAGTGAACTGTTCGGCTATGCTGAAGGAGCGTTTACAGGGGCACGGCGTCAAGGTTATAAAGGAAAGTTTGAACAAGCGGACGGAGGAACAATCTTTTTAGATGAAATTGGAGAAGTTCCACCAGAAATGCAAGTGGCACTATTACGTGTTTTACAAGAACGGAAAGTGACACCAATTGGAAGTTCAAAAGAAATCCCGGTAAATATTCGTGTTATTACAGCGACGCATAAAGATTTATTACGATTAGTAGAGGAAGGGAAATTCCGTCAAGATTTATATTATCGTTTACACGTTTATCCGATATACGTTCCATCATTATCAGAAAGAAAGGAAGACATCCCATATTTTATACAAGATTTTTGCGAGCGAAAGCAATGGAATATTCAATTCCCTACTAGCATTTGCAAGCAATTTTCACAACATAAATGGTCAGGAAATATAAGAGAATTATTAAATATACTAGAACGTATTTACATTTTGTCGCAAGGACGGGAAATATGCGAAAAACAAATATCATTTTTATTACAAACGATGATGGGAAAGCAAAAACAACTTGAGTTGCAAACTGAAAATAAAGAGGAACATACGCTGAATTTTCGTGAAAAAATACAGCGCGATAGCATGATTGAAGCATTACAAAAGACGAATGGGAATGTATCTTTAGCTGCAAAGTTATTAGATGTGCCTCGGAGTACGTTTTATAAGCGAATGCAAAAATTTAGGCTATAAAAGTAGATTTTTGTAATCTACTTTTTCTTTATGTGCTCAATTTCTGTCGGAATGTGCGCTTACCAGGGAAATAATAGAATAGTTAGAAAAAAGATTCCCTAAAGGAGGTTAGTAAGTGAAGTATATTGAAGTTGGGATCGGAAATAGATGGTTCGTTCGGACGGAAACGGAGAATAAGGATGGGACTGAATTTGAGGAACGAGGAATTGTAAAACCCATTTACTTTGAGTCTTTATATGTACGAGTTTGGTTTCGAAAAACGTGTTTTATTTTTGATACGAAAGGAGGGTTTAAGAAAGTAAGAAAAAGTAGAGATGAGTATAAGTTTATTGTTGGAATTGTGAGTAGGTTAAAACAATAGAATAAAACAGGGTGTGTTCTTATGATTAGAATTATCACCTTCATACTCGCAATTATTGTATTGGGCTATTCCATTTATAGTTGGAATGATGATTCGAAGTAAAGTATGCTCATTTTACAATTACTATTAGGTTTTATGTTTGCTAGTATGGGGATACAAAACGTTAAGAAGGATGAAAAAGAGAATAAGAATATGGGGCTTTTGCTTTTACTTACATCTCTATTTTGTATCATTATATCGTTCATAAAATATTTTAAATAAACCATTACTTAACATATTGAGTATTGGTTTATTTTTTTGAAGGTTTCTCATTAAAAATTTCAGTATTTATCAAAGGAGAGAAAATCAAATGCCGATGTCATTATATTATAAAAGACTTCGCGAAAAATTAGGATCTGAACTAATTTTTATGCCGAGTATAGCTGCTGTTATTAAAAACGAGCAGGGAGAAATCTTATTTCAATATGCTGGAGGAGAATACTGGAGTTTGCCAGCAGGGGCAATCGAACCAGGAGAAACACCAGAAGAAGCGGTTGTTAGAGAAGTGTGGGAAGAAACAGGATTGAAAGTAAAAGTGAAAAAGGAAAAAGGGGTATTTGGAGGGAAAGAATTCCGTCATACATATTCGAATGGAGATCAAGTAGAATATATTGTTATTGTATTTGAGTGTGAAGTTGTCGGGGGAGAGTTGAAAGCGATAGATGGAGAAACCTTAAAACTACAATATTTCCCCTTATCTGAAAAGCCACCATTAGCATTATCGTATCCCGATAAAATATTTTTATAGATGTAAAATAGCACCCCTTATTAATAAGGGGTGTGCTATTTATATAGCCCTGTCGTATACATCATTGTCAACGTATGTACAACTTCTTCTAAATCTAGTTTTTTATCATTTTGCACAATTGCCCAAAGAAACATTTCATTCATCGCAAACCAAGCGTGTGCTACAATCTCTTTATTTAATTCAGGGTGTGCCAATTTATTTTCTTGAGAGTAAGTAATATCCTGGGTAATACTTTTTATAAAGCGTTCGCGAATCTCATCCCATTTTTGACGTATCTCTTTTGATAACCCTATTGCTTCTTCCACAACTTGCAAAATAGCCCGTTCTTCTTCCGCCAACTGCAAAAAGGCACGCACTTGATTTTGTATCATTTGTTGAGCTTCGGACTTTGTGTTAGGTGTGAACGAACGTTCAGCAATATCATAAAAGCGATTCATAACATCTTCCATCAAAATGATAAGGAGATCATCTTTGTTTTTAAAGTATACATATGCAGTTCCGTAACCAGTTTCTGCATGTTTAATAATTTGCGTGATTGTCGTTTTCTGAAATCCGTTATTTATAAAGATAGTGTAACCGGAATGTAATAGTTTCTTTTTGGTTTCTAAGGAGCGGTGCTTTCTTGTTGAAAGAGCAGAGTTTTTCAAAGAATCACCTCTTTATACTGAAATATCTGAAAATATAATTGTATTGTAAAAGAAGTTTGTATATAAAGTCAACTGACATAATATCATTGACGTTATATCAACTTAAATGATATATTTCAATTAGTTAGAATAAAAAGAAAATTAAAAGAAGGTGACACCATGTATAAAGAACCATTTCAACCAACTTATGAGTATGCGCTTGAATGTGATAAACATGATGAACTGAAAGATTTTCACACTGAATTTTATAAAAAAGAAGGAACAATATATTTAGATGGGAACTCATTAGGTTTACTTTCAAAAAGGGCAGAGAAATCGCTACTTACTTTGCTAGATTCATGGAAAGAGTATGGAATTGATGGATGGACTGAAGGAGAACATCCTTGGTTTTTCTTATCAGAAAAGCTAGGGGAATTGACTGCACCTCTTATTGGATCTTTACCAGAAGAGACAATTGTAACCGGTTCCACGACGACGAATATTCATCAAGTAATCGCAACCTTCTATGAACCGAAAGGGATTCGTACAAAAATTCTTGCGGATGAATTAACGTTCCCGTCAGATATATACGCGCTTCAAAGTCAAATTCGTTTAAAAGGATTAGATCCAGATGAGCATCTAGTTCAAGTGAAAAGTAGAGATGGTAGAACACTTTTAGAAGAAGATATTATTCATGCAATGACTGATGATATCGCTTTAATTTTATTGCCTTCTGTACTATATAGAAGCGGACAAATTCTTGATATGAAGCGATTAACAACAGAAGCACATAAACGTGGTATTCATATCGGTTTTGACTTATGTCATTCAATCGGCTCCATTCCGCATCATTTTAAAGAGTGGGATGTTGATTTCGCTGTATGGTGTAATTATAAATATTTAAATGCAGGGCCTGGTGGAGTTGCAGGATTATATGTGAATAAAAAACATTTTAATAGACTGCCAGGATTATCTGGTTGGTTTAGTTCTAGAAAAGATAAGCAGTTTGATATGGAACATTCATTAACTGCGGCAGACCATGCTGGAGCTTATCAAATAGGGACACCTCACGTATTAAGTACGGCGCCGTTAATCGGTTCACTTGAAATTTTTAAAGAAGCTGGCATTGAAAGGTTACGTGAAAAATCATTACATATTACGAGATACATGCTTAATTTAATTAAATATGAATTAAAAGATTTTGGATTTACAATTGGAAATCCGCTAGAGGATGAAAAACGAGGCGGTCATATTTATTTAGAACATGCTGAGGCGGCACGTATATGTAAAGCGTTAAAAGCAAATGGAGTGATTCCTGACTTTAGAGCGCCGAATGGAGTTAGACTTGCACCGGTTGCTTTATACAATACGTATGAGGAAGTATGGAACTCTGTACAAATTTTAAAGAAAATTATGAAAGAAGAAGAATATAAAAAGTTTGAAAATAAGCGAGAGGTTGTGGCATAAGCATGAAAACATCGCAGTGGATTGATATTTCGCAACCACTAAATAATGATATCGCAACGTGGCCAGGGGATACACCGTTCTCGTATGAAGTTTCATGGTCAAAAAAAGACAGTGGTTCAGTCAATGTCGGAAAGTTAACGATGAGTATTCATACTGGTACTCATATTGATGCACCTTTTCATTTCGATAATGATGGTAAGAAGGTGTTAGATCTAGATATAGACGTATATGTAGGTGCAGTACGAATTATCGATGTTTCAGGGTTGGAGAGTATCGGTAAAAAGGAATTAGAAACTATTAATTTAGAAGGTGTAGAACGATTATTATTACGTACATCCTCACACGGTAAAGCGCAAGAGTTTCCAGAAGAAATCCCGTATTTACGTGCCGATATTGCCCCTTTTCTTTCAAGTAAAGGTATTCGTTTAATTGGGGTAGATGTGCCTTCTGTTGATCCTTTAGATGATAAAGAACTAGCAGCGCATCATCAATTATTTAAACACGGAATTCATATTTTAGAAAATGTCGTACTAGATGACGTAGTAGATGGCGATTACGAACTTATTGCATTACCACTTGCATTAACAGATGCAGATGGAAGTCCAGTTCGCGCTGTTATTAGACCAATATAAATAGAAATGTTAAAAGGGGCGTTTGACTAATATGAAAGAAAACGAAAAAGTAATTATGGAAAAAGGGATTCACACGGACTTTAAGGAAAATATGACGTATGGAGAGTATTTACAATTAGATAGTTTACTATCTTCTCAAAAGAGATTGTCCGATCATCATGATGAAATGTTATTTATCGTCATTCACCAAGCGAGTGAACTTTGGATGAAGCTTATTTTACACGAATTGAACGCAGCAATTGAATCTATTAAAAATGATAAATTGGCACCAGCATTTAAAATGTTAGCACGTGTATCAAAAATTCAGTCACAAATTATTCAATCTTGGGATATTCTTGCGACATTAACGCCATCAGAATATATTGAGTTTCGCGATTCACTTGGTCAGGCTTCAGGTTTTCAATCGTATCAATATCGAATGATTGAGTATGCACTTGGCTATAAAACACCACATGCGTTAAAAATTTATGAAAAAGATCCAGAATTACATGCTCGTCTTCATAAAGCGCTTCATGCGCCAAGTTTGTATGACGTTGCGATACAAGTGCTTGTTAAAGAAGGTTTCCCAATTCATAAAGATGTGTTAAATCGTGATATTACACAGCCTTACGAAGAAGATGCAACTGTAGAAGCGGCTTGGATAGAAGTATATGCGGACGTTAAGAAATATTGGGATTTATATCAACTTGCAGAGAAATTAATTGACATTGAAGATTGGCTACAACAATGGCGCTTCCGTCATATGAAAACGGTAGAACGCATTATCGGTCATAAAATGGGAACAGGTGGATCTTCTGGCGTATCTTATTTAAAGCGAGTGCTTGATCAACGTTTCTTCCCAGAGCTTTGGAGCGTTCGAACTAAGTTATAAAAAATAAAACCTGATAGCTACTAAAGCTGTCAGGTTTTATTTTTTAGAGTTAATTTCGTGTATTAGACATTTTTGAAATTGTTGATAAGACTGGTTTTCAATTCGGCTTAAATGGCGGTAAGGAATGATTGTACAAGTTTTATTTGAATTAGGATATAAGAATTCAAATGTATGTTGCTTCTGAAAAATGAAATCATTTGAGAGGAAATTTAAGTTTTGTAATATTGAAATTAGGTTTATAAATGCTCTTTTTCCGTGTACTACGATTATAGAGGGTTGTATTGTATGTAACATCTCAATAAATGGTTGTTTCACTTCTTCTATGACATCTTTAGGTAATGCTCGCAATTCTTTTTCTTTTGATGTTGGATAAGAGAAAATATTAGTTTCGAATATTACTTCATTTGTTTCTGTAAAAACTTTTGTAACCAAATCATTAATTCTTTTCCGAGTTGGAGATTGTTTTCTTTTACCTTTCTTTACTCGCAGTGCTTCATAATAAGAAATAAAGTTTTTATGGGATAAAATTAAGTTTTGATATGCACTTTGCTTCAAATCGTCTATATGAATTGGAGTAGCTGGATTATATCCGACAAGAAAAATGTTTGGATTTGTGTCATTGTTTGAATAGAGGCCAGGGCGTAAATACACGCCATTTATACTAGGATAACTATATTTTCTGATGATTTGGTTTAATTTATTTGTCATCATATAAAATCTCCTTTCTAAATTTAAACATACAATAAAAGCATGTGTTTTAATAGAGAAAGAAATATAAAATTGTATAAACAACAAATACTAAATAATCAAATGATCATTAAGATGGAGGAAGATTCTTTGAATTTCGAACAACTAGAAAATAAATTTAAAAAGAAAAAAGTTAATACATTCCTTGTTTATCAAAAGGGGGAATTAACGACTGAATACTATAAAACGATAGACTGTGCACATGACTTATATAAAATTAATTCAATTACAAAAAGCATCGTATCTATATTAATTGGTATCGCAATTGATAAAGGGTTAATAAACGATATACATACACCAATTACAACATGGATTCCAAATGTGCCAGAGGAAAAGAGAGAATTAACGCTTTATCATTTATTAACGATGACAACGGGAGAAGAGTGGAAAGAGTTTGGGAATGGGGTCGTTTTTCCAAATGACTTTGTGGATTCAGAAGACTGGATACAATTCATTATAGAAAAGCCGCTCATTGAAGAAATGGGTACAAAAATGAATTATAATTCAGGTTCTTCACATTTACTTAGTTATATTATCCAAGAAGAAACTGGTATGTCGACAGAGCAGTTTGCCAAAAAATATTTATTTGGGCCGCTAGACATTAAGGAATACGAGTGGCAACAAGACCCGCAAGGTGTATATGTCGGCGGATTCGGCATGAAAATGAAATCTATAGATTTATTAAAGGTCGGAAAATTATGTTTGCAGAATGGATATTGGCAGGGGAATGAAATTGTATCATCGAAATGGTTAGAAGATTCAAGGGAGGCACTATTTGAAACGTATGAACACGTCGGAGCATATGGATATCACTGGTGGGTATTAAATAACGAAAGATTTCACATACCGTATTGTATATATTTTGCTATGGGGTACGGAGGGCAATACATTATTATCATTCCGCAGTTAGAGCTCGTAGCTGTTATTAGTAGTCACATGCCCAAACGTGGACTCGTACCATTAAAGTTATTTATTGAGCATATAAAAGAGAATTCCAATCATAAATAAGAAGAGGAGGGATATGCGTTATGAAAAGTGCGAAAACGATAGCGATTTATAGGCTGTTTTTAAGTCTTCTAGCGTGTAGTGCACTTATTACTCAATTTGTTACAAGGGCACAAGTGAAACCGTTCAATCCAGTTAACTTTTTTAGTTTCTTCACAATTGAAAGTAATATTTTAGTGGCGATAATTCTACTTTTAAGCAGTTTTGGAACAGTCACATTCGGACGTTCGGAGCAGTTTGGAGTTCTTCGCGGTGCGGCAACAGTATACATACTAACAACAGGACTCATTTATTTTCTGTTATTAAGAGGATTAGAAGAGTCACTTCAAACACCGATACCGTGAGTAAATACCGTGCTTCATTACATCATGCCGATTGCAATGATATTAGATTGGGTTATCAATCCACCTACGAAGACTATTACATGGAAACAGGCTGCGAGTTGGCTTGTTTTCCCGCTTTTATATGTTGTATATAGCTTAATACGTGGTCCATTCGTGAATTGGTACCCATATCCGTTTTTAGATCCGAGAATAGGTGGCTATGGTAGAGTGCTTTTATATAGTATCGGAATAGCTGTTGTCATTGGGGCTATATGTGGGTTGGTAAAAATGTTAGGAAATCGGTCGTTGAAGATAAAAAACAATCCTCCTTATTAAAGATTTTGTATATAAAGAAACCTCTGTCTGTATTAAAGATAGAGGTTTCTTTGTTTTACCTACTTGTTTTATGAAAGGACATCTTTAGAAACTTCTCTGTTTTCGTATCAAACTCTACATCAACAAAAACACCATATTCTTTTCCATCCTCACGTAGCCACAATTTAAACTTTTCCACTGTTATTTGTACAGTTTTTGGTTTTCTACCTATATGAAAGTAATCAATAATCTCTGCTTTTGGATATTGTTCTTTCGTTTTTTCAACGGCCAGTTTACCCCATTTTGCATATGGTGGTTGTGCGTGAACAATAGATGGACCAGTATATATATTTGCACAAGTTGTGATTAAAAAAATTATAAATGCTGTACGTGTAATGAATTGCTTCATAATAATCTCCTTTATTCTTTTTGTATATTGTTTACATATTTCTTTAAGCATATAAGTTTGGCTTTTTTTGTCTTCTTTACATAAAAGCGAGTGTTTTACAAAACATAACCATGAAATCATTTCCGTAATTAAGGAGGGAAATACATGCGTCAAAAAACTGTTTTTAAGATAGCGATTTTACTCGTCTTTATCGGGCTATCTGTAATGGTAAGTAGTATACAAATGAAAAATGTAGAAGCCTTTTCTAATCAAGTGATTCAAAGGGGAGCATCTGGAGAAGATGTCATTGAATTGCAATCTCGTTTGAAATATAACGGATTTTATACAGGGAAAGTAGATGGTGTTTTCGGATGGGGTACATATTGGGCACTTCGGAATTTTCAAGAAAAATTCGGGTTGCCAGTTGATGGTTTAGCGGGTGCTAAAACGAAGCAAATGCTTGTAAAGGCAACGAAGTATGAAAAATCGACTGCTAATAAAGGGAATAGCGGTGGAGGTACACAAGAAAATAAGCCACCAAAAAGTACAGGGACAAATGTTCCAAACGGTTATTCTCAAAATGATATACAGCTAATGGCAAACGCTGTATACGGAGAATCACGTGGAGAGCCGTATTTAGGACAAGTAGCAGTAGCTGCGGTTATTTTAAACCGCGTCACAAGTGCATCATTCCCAAATACTGTTTCAGGAGTAATCTTTGAACCGAGAGCCTTTACAGCAGTAGCAGATGGACAAATATATTTAACACCAAATGAAACAGCGAAAAAAGCTGTACTAGATGCGATCAATGGCTGGGATCCTACAGGAAATGCATTATATTATTTCAACCCAGATACTGCGACAAGTAAATGGATTTGGTCTCGCCCACAAATTAAAAAAATCGGTAAACATATTTTCTGTAAATAGAGCGGAGGTGGAAACATGTTACGAGGTATTATTATTGTATTGTTAACAGTAGGGGTAGTTGGAACGGGATATTGGGGCTATAAAGAGCATCAAGAGAAAAATGCAGTATTAATTAGAGCTGAAAACAGTTATCAGCGTGCGTTTCATGATTTAGCGTATGAGGTTGACTTATTACACGATAAAATTGGGACAACACTTGCGATGAATTCACGTTCATCTTTATCACCAGCTTTAGCAGATGTATGGCGCTTAACTTCTGAAGCTCGTTCTGATGTAGGGCAACTACCATTAACATTAATGCCATTTAATAAAACGGAAGAATTTTTAGCGAATATCGGTGATTTCAGCTATCGTGCAGCGATTCGTGATTTAGAAAAAGAACCGTTAAATGATCAAGAGTATAAAACATTGCAAACCTTATATTCAAATGCAGGCAATATACAAGATGAACTAAGAAAAGTGCAACATCTTGTTTTGAAAAACAATCTGCGCTGGATGGATGTAGAAATGGCTCTTGCGTCAAATCGAGATCCAGCAGATAACACAATTATCGATGGATTAAATACCGTAGAAAAGAATGTAACATCATATTCGTCTACTAATTTCGGACCGACTTTTACAAGTGCACAAAAGAAGAAAAAGGGCGGATTTGAAGCAGAAGGGAAAGCAATTTCGAAAGAAGAAGCTGAAAAAATTGCTAGATCATTTTTAAATTTAAAAGGTAATGAAAAAGTAGAAGTTGAGAAAAGCGGAAAAGGTGCAAAAGAATCATTTTATAGTGTAAAGATTCAAGACCCAGCGACAAATAATGAGTTTTATATGGATATTACCGAGAAAGGTGGATATCCAATTTGGGTAATGAATAACCGAGAAATTAAAGAACAAAAAATTAGTTTAAATGATGCTGGAAGTAAAGGGTTAACATTTTTAAAGGATCACAAATTTACAAATATGGAGCTATTTGATAGTTCTCAATATGATAATATTGGTGTGTTTACGTACGTTGTAAATGAAAACGGAGTGCGTATGTATCCAGAAGCAATTCAAATGAAAATTGCTTTAGATGATGGATCGATTGTTGGGTTTTCAGCGAAGGAATATTTAGCATCACATCAAAAACGAACAATACCAAGTGCGAAGCTAACTGCTGCTGAGGCAAGGAAGAAAATTAATCCAGATGTAAAAGTAATGGAAGAGCGAAAAGCTTTAGTAGTAAATGACTTGCATAATGAAGTACTTTGCTATGAGTTTGTTGGTACTTTAGGGAAAGATACGTACCAAATTTTTATTAACGCAAATAGCGGTGCAGAAGAAAAAGTGAAGAAGATGCAAGCAGTTGAAAAAATTTATGATTAAACATTTATGATAAAGTGGTGAAAATAATGAAAATCCTTATATATATGTTAATGCTTTGCTTCGTTATTACTGGCTGTAGCATTGGAAAAAAAGATAACCCTAATGAAAAGCCAGAACAAAAAAATGTCTCGATGAAAAATGTTAATTATACAAACAAATCAAATAAGCCGAATGAAAAAGCAGCTGATCATTTAGCATCATTAGCTGCAAGTATACCTGGTGTAAACGATGCGACAGCGGTAGTAGTTGGTAAGTATGCAGTTGTAGGTATTGATGTGAAGGCGAAACTTGATCGAACTCGTGTTGAGTCAATTAAGTATTCTGTTGCAGAAAGTTTGAAGAATGACCCAAATGGTGCTAATGCCGTTGTTGTAGCAGATGTTGATACGTATGAACGATTAAAACAAATAGGTAAGCAAATTAAAAAAGGTAAAACTGGTCAAGGTATACTTGATGAATTAGCAGCAATTGTTGGCCGAGTAATGCCACAAGTTCCAAACGATCTAATTGAAAATAGAGAAACGAATCCGATTAAAGATAACGATAAACAATTACCAAAAAATGAAGAACAAGAACTAAAAAAAGAACAAGAAGATCAATCAAATAATCATTTGAAAAAATAGTGAAAATCCCGTACTAAACTGTACGGGATTTTCTTTATAAAATTAAATATTCAGTTTATTTTCTAGGGAAAATATGGTTTAATAATGAGAGGAGGGACAACCGTTATGATGAAAAAAAGCACACTCATATTTTGTAGTTTATGCATAGGTTTTAGTATGACAGCGTGTGAACAGAAGAAAGAAGTGAAGAAGAAAACTGCTACTTCTTCTACTATAACGGAAAATATAAAGAAAGAGCCCATTAATATAAATCATTTTTCAAATATTAATGAAGGAATGACTTATTTAGAAGTGAAAGATTTAATCGGTTTTGAAGGGGAGTTACTCATAGAAGAAGGGGAAGAAGATTCTACACAAATTAAACAAATTTTTGCTTGGAAAGGTAGCGATCCAAAATCATTTGTTGAGATTACATTTTTGGATGGAAAGGTTCATTCCAAAACACAGCAAGGATTAAGTTAATAACTTGAAGGAATGGGAGAGTTAAGCATGAACATACAAGCATTTACTTTACCAAGTGAACAAGTTCAATTCACATCGAATCCAGGAGAATTACTGGAGAAAGCAAAAAAATGATCGTACTAAAAATGTAGTTGTTATTTTAGACTATAACGGAGTACCTGTCGGTGTATTCGTATTACAAACAGGTGGTATAGTACAGGAGTTCACAGATAATAATGATTCCATACTTTTAACTTCTTTTTCCGTTAATCACAATAAACAAATAAAAGGATGTTATAAAATCATTGGCTTTATTACAAGACTTTGTAAAATATTATTATCCAATTAAAAATGAAGTTATACTTGCTGTAAATGAAAAAAATATTCCAGCGCAAAAGTTATATGAAACAGTTGGGTTTCAAGATAAAGGGTATAGAAGAATGGGACCGATTGGACAACAATTAATATTACATTTACCGATAACCAAATAATTTAAAAAGCTTACTCTTGAAAAATCATGCAGTAAGCTTTTTTGTTTGAGATATTGTCCATGCATGATATGTTAGAAGAATTAAAGCTAGTAGCCGAGAAATATGAAGGTGCAAAACAAATCGATTGTTATGCACTTAAATACGTGAGGGGTAATCATATGACAATTTATATTGCACTACTACGGGGAATTAATGTAGGTGGACATAAAGTAATTAAAATGGCAGATTTGAAAAAAATGTTTGAATCAATAGGGTTAAAACAAGTGAAAACATATATTCAAAGTGGGAATGTAGTGTTTGAATCAGTGGAAGATATAAGTTTTGTAAACGAACGAATTGAAAGTGAAATGAAGAATGTTTTTGATTTCGATGTTCCAGTCATGTTAAGAACAAATGATGAATTAATTAATATTATTAAAAAGTGTCCTTACGAGACCAATTCACTGTTAGAAGGTGAAAGTGTACATGTGGCCTTTTTAGCTAATCCACTTTCTGAAGAAGATAGTAAGCAGTTACTTATGTATAAAAGTGAAATAGAAGAATTCCAAATCGAAGGAAGAGTGGTGTATTTATTATTTAAGAAAAGCATACGGAATTCTAAATTAATGAATCAATTTCAAAGATTACATACGCCAGCTACAGTAAGGAACTGGCGTACTGTGAATAAGTTAAAAGCAATTGCTGAGGAGATGTAAATATAAAAAGATGAGGTTTTCTTTATTTAGAAAACCTCATCTTTTTATTTATATTGTTTTGCGATAATGAGTTCAACGATAGGATAAATAAAGAATGAAGAGCAAAGTGCGATAAAAAGAGGAAGGTTTTTAACTCCATCTAAATTGGAACCCATAGAAAACCCTTCCGAGAAGAGTAATATAAGGAACATTACAACTACAAGCACAAAATACGCGATTTTAAAGCTTTTATATGTAATTTGTTGGCCCATCTCATCTTGACTTTCTTCTGATACTCCGTTTGGATCTCCCCATGTAATATGATTAATTAAATTACTAAGTATTAAAGAAGCAGCGAAAATCGTCCCGCCTAAAATTGAACCTTCAGTTATGTATTTGTATGTGCCATGTACAAGTATTGCAATTAACGCTAAAACAATGATTATAAAAATAGTTTTTTTAGTATTCAATAAATGATTGCACCTCCACGATTGTAAAAAACTCTTTACAACTATAGTATAAAATTGGGAAACTTTCATGTCAAACACTTTTTACATAAGATATATAAGCATATAATATTTTGTTTTTATGATAAATAAAAAATTACATTACATTTGAATGTAAAAGAATAGGCTCGCATATATTTGGAAGGGATGTCAGATTAAATTAGGGGGTAGTTATGTCTATTCTTTTGAAAGCTGGTGCAGATGCAGGAAATAACGGTTTGAAGTTAATGGTGAAAGGGCAGGACCCTATTTTTATTCCGAGTATTTATTCTTTATATATAGGTGAGCCTACAGGATTGTTGGATGAGGAAGATGTTTCATTAACCGAATTAGAGAATCATATTGATGTGACCATTAGTTCTCCATCGCTAATGCTAAATAACGTACGGTACATCGTTGGAGAAAAAGTGATTGAAGATCACTTAAAAGGTACTGAAGTGGAGAAAAAATCAAATAAATCGACTGATGAATTAATGGTTATTACAATCCTTTCGGGTTTAGCTATAAGCGCTATGCGTCAAAGTCCAACTTCAAGTCATATTAATATTCGTTATGATTTATCTGTTGCTCTTCCTATGCAACTAATTACACAAGAAATTGCTGCTGAAAATGCGAAACGTTATATGGGTAATCACAAAGTCATTTTCCATTATCCAAATGGGCGCGAAGTTACTATTAATGTTGCTATCGAATTTTGTAAGTGCCTACCTGAAGGCGCGTCTGGAACGTGGGGCATTGTATACGATGAAGAAGGAAATGTAGTGAAACATAAAATCGAATGTGAACAAAATAAAGTGTCTGAAATTGATTTTGTAGATAAAACATTATTATCATTTGATATTGGCGCGGGGACGACAGAAGAGGTTGTTTCGTTAGGTGTAAACTTTAGACCGCAATTAAGTAAGGGATTATCATACGGTGTGAAAGAAACTTTACTGCAAATTATTACGAGATGGAATAGAAAGTATCCTACGAAAACGATTGATAGTATTACAGAATTTAATCAAATTTATTTAAATGAAAAGCATCCAAGAAATGCTTTATTAGTGGAAGAATCGCAACCAGCACTATTAGGTTTAGCAGCACGTGTCGCAACAGATATTATAAACAAAATCGATGATATGAAAGACGATCCATATGTATTTATTTATGGTGGGGGTGCTGTCATAATTAAAAATAGTTTAAAACTTATATTAAAACAAAAAGGGCGTTTAAAAAATGTAATCTTTGTAGATAACCCATTATTTACAAATGCACGTGGTTTATTAGTATATACATGCTCGCCAAAGTATAGAGAGCATAAGCAAAAAGAATTAGGATTTACAAACTTAACGATAAGTTAGTTGGTGGCAGTATGCGATCTAGGCGATATAAGCGTGGTGATCGAGTAAAACTTAATATTAACAGATCGGTATCACCCGAAATGATTGCTTGGCTGAATAAACAATCTAATCCAACTAATTTCTTTTTCTTTGCAGCCCAGCAATTATTTAAGCAGGTAGGAGATATTGATGTGTCAAAAACTTTGACTAACAGCTATGTTTTTTCTTTGTATGCTGATCCTTCGCCGCTATTAAAAGTTGAAGTGAATCCTTTTAAAAATATACCAGTTGATAACAATAAATCTACTGAAAGTATAAAAAAAAAATCGTGGGAATCTGTTGATCAATTAGATTGCCCATTCTTTTAAACATAGAAAATCATAGGTAGAGCCCGTCACTATACATACGGATGCAGTGATGGGTTTTTGTTTTTATTGCATAAAAAAGTGACGCAATGTAATTTGCGTCACTTTTAATAGGTGTTTTTATTCTATAGTTTTGAATGTGCTTTAATAATTTCATCCCAGTCATCAGAATGAATCTCATGTCCTGCACCTTCAAGGGTTAATAGTTTTGAATTCGGAATTTCATTAATAAGTGCGAGACCATGTTCAAATGGTAGTACGGTATCGTCTGTACCGTGAATTACTAATGTAGGTACTTGTATCAATTGAAGTACACCTTCATACGAATCATCACCTTTAAGAAGAGCATGATTAAACATACTTAATAAATTATTAGCTCGCTCTATTTCTTGTTTTACTTGTTTATAAACCCTTTGTTTATCAAATAGACGTTTTGATCCGCAGAGTAGACGAGAGCCTGAAACTAAGTATTCTGCGACATCATTTTGATTTGTCCAGTCTATATTTACGCTATTAGCATGATGTGTTAAAATTCTTTCGTCCATTGGAGGTAAATCGCGAGTGTTATTATCAGATCCAATAACACTCGTCGCTAATAGGGTTAATGTTAAAATTCTGTCAGGATGTTTTACTACAGCGATTTGAGCAATCATACCTCCTAATGACATGCCCAAAAGGTGTGCCTTGTCAATATGATACGCATCGAGTACCCCAATGGCATCTTCAGCCATGTCTGCTACAGTGTAATTGGAAGTCCCAGGCTCATATGTTACAGAGCGCCCAACATCACGGTTATCATAACGAATGACAAATCTTCCTGTACTAGCCAACCGTTCACAAAATTCTTCATCCCAATAAACCATTGAGCATGTAGCCCCCATAATTAATAAAATTGCTGGGTCATTAGGGTTACCAAAGCTTTCTGTACATATATCAATACCATTTATTTCAAAAAAATTCTCGCTCATAGTTTTCTCTCCATTTCATTTAAAGGTAATTAACATATAAAGAATAACTCTGTGTGTATATTAAACATAAGGTTGCATGGGTGCTGTTTATATTAGAAGAAGATTCTCTTATCTAAAAGATAAAAATTTTTGTGCAAAATTACATAAACAGCCCCTAAATATATACTTATTGTCATTCCAAATAAAAAGTATTGATAAATAAATGTTGTTTCATCCGCTACAATTTGAAATTAATATAGGGGAAGAGTATGTACCTATTAACGATGCTAATCAATATTTATTTCATTCAGGTAAAAAGTATGATAACCCAGTTTTATTATATTTACATGGTGGACCTGGCAGCGTTGAATCTCTTTTTGCACATGCTTTTCAAGATAGATTAGAAGAGATCTTTACAATTGTACATTGGGATCAACGTGGCGCGGGAAAGACCTTTATAAAAAATCGTGATAAATATCCTGCAATCGATTCCATGGTAAAGGATTTATATGAAATTATTCAATACTTAAAGAGGAAATATAATAAAGAAAAGATAGTTTTACTGGGACGGTCATGGGGTACTGTATTAGGAAGTGTGTTTGTAAAACAGTATCCTGAAGAAATTACTTATTTTATTAATGTTGCACCAGTTATTTCAATGCTTGAAAATGAGCGTGTTGCCTATAAGAAAATGAAAGGATTAATTAAAAAGGCGAATGATAAAAAGTCTTTAAAAAAACTTGAAGTTATTGGAGATTATCCGGGTGAAAAGATAACATTTGATAATGAGTTTTTAAAGAAATGTATGAAAATACGAAAACTTCAAGGGGAATACGGATTAGCAGGTAAAAGTGATTTCCCTGTATTTATAACTGCATTTAAAAGTCCTATCTTTAAGTTATCAGATCTTTTGGCACTTTCTAAAATTCTAAAAGTGAATAGAAAAATTCTTGAATATTTACAAGACTTTAATTTAATGACTGAATTAACAGACTATGAAGTGCCAATCTATTATATTTTAGGTGAAGATGACTGGCAAGCACCATATGTTATTGCTCAAGAATACTTTCCAAAAATAAAAGCTCCGTATAAACAATTATTTTTAATACCTAATGCTGGGCATAGAATTATGTTAGATCAACCAGACTTGTTTTTTGAGGTATTATCACTGATAAATATAATAGAACAAAACAGAGATAATTAGTAGCTTAGTTCAATAAATATGGAGTTAGTGAGACAAATACAAAAGAACTAGTAATGATTATTTATCATTATTAGTTCTTTTATATATATCATTTACGGACGACAAAAGTAATCGCATTTGTTTTAAGTTGAATGTGCTCTTCATTACGAACTATATTATATGCTAAGGTTTTTATTTCAACCTTTATTTCTTCCCAATCTCTATATATCTTTTTTAGTACATGCAACATTTCTTCAGTCGTTAGGTTAATTTCAATTAACGCATCTAGTTCTTCTCCTGTTTCTAAGTCTACTTCCCGAATGTTAGAGTTGACAATTAAACAAATAATACCGCCACTCTTTGTTCCGTTTTTTATAGCATGAAGTACTTTTTTAAAATCTTCTTCAGATTTGACATGCTCTAAACTTGATACTGCAACGATGTAGTCATAACTATTAGGAGGAATATAGTAATTTTCGATTGCTGATTGCTCCGCTTTTATTACTTCAAATACACCATATTCTTTACTATAAACTTGTAACTTCGTTAAAGCCGAATCGAGTAGATCAACACAAGTAACTGTACCGCCAGCATTCATGATTTTTTGTGCAATCGGAATACTGTTTCTACCAACACCAGAGCCAAGGTCAAGTACTTGCAGGGGGTTCTGTCCTTCAAAATAACCCATCAAGTCCATAACTGTTTTAACAGGTTTATAAAGCCATGATCCTGCTTCGAATAATTTGTATTGTTCATAGCATAAATCATGATATTTTTTCTCTTCTTGTCTTATGTAATCGATTCTGGTCATAGTGTTTCAGCTCCAATGTTTTCACAGCGAAATGAATATGTTGGACAACCTTTAACGTTCGTTTGAATTCGAAATATACCACCAGCATGTGGGTACTGTTTTAATTCCTCATCCGTCATTCTTGTTCTGGCTGTTGTGATATATAAATCGGTTAAATTAGATCCTCCAAATGTACAAGATGTTACATATAACGCAGGGATCGGAATGCTTAATATTTGTTCTCCAGTCAAGGGATTCCATCTAGTAATTTTCGAACCTCCCCAATGCGCAATCCATAAACAACCTTCTTCATCAATTGTCATACCATCGGGTAGACCGTCATTTTCAGGGAAGGTGATAACATCTGTTGGATTGCTAATTACACCAGTGTGTATGTCATAATGATAACGAACTACTTTTTTAGTAGGTGTATCAATAAAATAAAGGTATGTATAGTCAGGGGACCATGCTAGTCCGTTTGAAGTATTTACATGCGAAACTTTTTTCTCTACGCTGTAATTATTATTCAAACAATACAAGGAACCGGCCCCACTTATACCATATAAGTCAGTAGTACCTGCCCAAAAACGACCAGCTGGGTCGCATTTCCCGTCATTAAAACGATTTTTTAATAAATTTGGTTCGGGGTCATAAATATGTGTAAGCTTTTCTGTATTTAGATTAAGAGAATAAAAGCCTCTTTCCATAGCTAAAAGTACTACATTATCTAAATATGGAACAACACAACCAATTTGCTGGTCGAGGGTTATCATTCTGTTCGTATTATTAGCAGGATTATAAAGGTATAACTTCTTCTCGATAATATCAACCCAATATAATATTTGTTTCTTCTCATTCCAGCAAGGCCCTTCACCTAAACAAGCATTAGCATCTACGACCAATTCAATACTTCTGTACACTATGTTTCACCTCGATTTATTAAAAGATACATATAAAGTTCGATAAAAATGGAGGTAAACCTTTTGTTAGATTGGAATAAAGATGTACTATGAAAAAAGAAGACCTTCTCAAGTAACTTGAAAATAGCATATAACTGTGGGGAGAAATAGACATATGATGTTTTATGAGATCTGTTGTTTTTCTTGTAAAAATGTATTTCGAGTATATGAAGGAAGTGAAAAGTATAAGCGATTTAAAGAGAAACCGAAAGGGGCATATTGTTGTGATGAGTGTAGCCACAAAATTCAATTAGACGCAATAAAACATTTTTTTAGATAAGGGAAAATATGTGTTATCAATTTTTGTTCAGAAAAATTTGACAAAACATATGTTATAAATTATCATATGAAAAAAACTTATATATAAATTGGCGTTGAAGAGAAGAGTAGTTAAGAAAGAATACATACAGAGAGCTTCGGTAGCTGAGAAGGAGCGGTAAACATCTTAATGAAAAAAGACTTGGAGCTGCGCAAGGAACTAATTTATTTAGGGATGGTGCGACGGGTTCTCCCGTTATAGAGATAGGGTATAAGCATATTTTGCCGTACCTGAAGAGGTTAATATGGTGACGTATTAACAAACTGAGGTGGTATCGCGAAGCTAATAACTCTCGTCCTCAAGATAAATAATCTTGGGGGTGGGAGTTTTTTTATTGCATAAAAATGAAAATGTGAAAACAAAAATACAATTGAGGTGAGTAACATATGCACTGGGCGTATGAAGTAGCACATGAATTAATTAGAAAACATCCAAACAAAGAAACTTTTGTTTGTGCATCTGGAATTAGTCCATCTGGTTCGGTTCATATTGGGAACTTTCGTGAAATAGTAACGACTTATTTCGTTGTTAGGGCGCTTCAAGATTTAGGGAAAAAGACTCGTTTTATATTTTCATGGGATGATTACGACAGGTTCAGAAAAGTCCCAAAAAATATTGATCCATCTTTTGCAAGGTATATTGGTTTGCCATACTGTGATATTCCAGATCCGTATGGGGGTCATAACTCATATGCAGAGCATTTTGAAAAAGAATTTGAGAAATCGCTCCAAGCATTTGGGATTGAAGTGGAATTCATTTATCAACACGCTGAGTATAGAAGGGGAAGGTATAACGGAAACATATTAGAGTCTCTGTATAAAAGAAAAGAAATATATGATATTTTAATGGATTTTAAAACAGGCGTACACCGCGAGGAAGATAGAGAAAACTTTTATCCAGTTACGTTATATTGCGAGAGATGCGGGAAAGATGCAACAACTATTATACATTTTGATGAAGTATTAAAAACAGTTAGGTATAAATGTGAATGTGGAAATCAAAATGAATTATCAGTATTAAATACAAATAAAATGAAACTGAATTGGAAAATCGATTGGCCAATGAGATGGATGATAGAGGATGTTATTTTCGAACCGGGTGGAAGAGACCATTCATCGGAAACGGGTAGTTATAATGTATCTAAAGAAATTGCAAGGAAAGTATTCAATCGTGAGGCTCCTCATTACGTTGCTTATGATTTCATTGGAATTAAAGGTAATCATGAAAAAATGTCCAGTTCTTCAGGGAATAGTATTACACCTAACGACTTATTAAAAGTGTATTTACCAGAAGTGATTCTTTTTATGTTTGCAAAATATAAGCCAGGCGCAGCTTTTCATATCGGACTGGATGAAGATGTGATTCGAAATTATACAGAGTATGAACGATTGAAGGACAGTTATGAAAATAAAACGCTCAAAAATGAAGATTTATTTGATGCAATTAAACTTTCTAGAGTAGATAGTCGATTTAAAGAATATCCAAAGTTTAATCAAGTAGCAGGAACTTTACCGTTATTAAATTTTGATTCAACTATTTTACAAGGTATATTAGAAAAGATAGATAGGAGTTATGCATTACCTGAAATGATTGCGATATGTAATCGTGCAGAGTATTGGATAAGAAACTTTCAATCTGAAAAATTGATTACGGTAAATCAAGAGAAAAATACAGAGTTTTATAATACATTAGAAGATAGGCAGAAAAAATGGGTAGTAGAAGTTTGTGAAGTACTTCGTTCTAATAACGATCATTCTAACCTAATGGAACAATTGTATCCAATTTGTCATCATGAAAATAAAAAAATAATGAAAGAAAATCAAAAACAATTGTTTATTATTATATATAGGCTCATTATGAATCAATCAAGTGGCCCGCGTATACCACTACTTATACATGTTGTCGGAGTTGAAAAATTTGTCTCATTATTAGATTTCTAGAGTCAGATACAAAAACAACGCAAGTACTTATAAAAATAAGTACTTGCGTTGCTAAATATATCTCTACCTTGAATACATTTTTGGACATTCATCCCCATTCGGTTCATAAAAACAATGGCTTTTAAATTGCCCAGCAAACGGCTGGTTATACCACTCGGGCGGGCAAGCTCCGACTGGACGAAAATACCAAAGAGCCCATCTTGCTGGCCAGCGCCATTCACCTTGTAAAACTCGTCTTGCGATTTCTTTTTCTGAGTCACGAGCACGTTGATAAAAGTATCCGTATTGAACCGCTTCAAATCCGCCAGGGCTTTGATACACAGCATCGCGTACTGTACGGATCTGTTTAAAATCTAAGCAATCACAAAATACACGGTTTACTACAACACATCCAACAAGTTGTTCTCCTTGTCGACCTTCGCCTTCAGCTTCAGCACGTATTAAACGTGCAAGTAATTCAACGTCACTTTCGTTGTATGGAATAAGGGGCATAGTGATACCACCTTTCTTTACCTGTTATAGTAAAGAGTGTATGTTTCAAAATGAGCTAAGTGCTTTTTTCTTTAAAATTACTACTAATTTTAAAAAGGAGCTTATACGGTTAAAAGCTAATTATTATATAGAAGATAAAAATGAAAAAGGAGAGGTACTATGCATCGTATTCATAAAGACCATATCATTTACGCAATGTCTTCACATAATGAGCCATGTATGGAAGTAGAACCTGGGAGCAGGATTATATTTGAAACGTACGACTGCTTTGAAAATCAAATTGATTCTGAAGATGTTGTGTTTCAAGAACTAGATTGGAATCGAATTAATCCAGCGACTGGACCTGTATATATTAAAGACGCAGAACCTGGTGATATATTAGTCGTAACGATTGAAAAGATTAGAATTGCAGAGCAGGGTGTTTTAACTACAGGTGTGAACCTTGGTGTAATGGGTGATGAGCTAAATGAAAATACAGTGAAAATTGTCCCAATACATAATGAACATGTTGTATTTTCAAATGAACTACAAATTCCAATTAATCCAATGATTGGTGTAATTGGTACTGCACCGAAAGAAGAGAGTATTTCATGTGGCACTCCACATGATCACGGCGGGAATATGGATTGTAAAGAGATAAAAGAAGGAACAACATTATTATTACCTGTAAATGTTCCAGGTGCTCTTTTAGCATTAGGTGATTTACACGCTGCAATGGGTGATGGTGAAATTGGTGTTAGTGGGGTGGAAGTTGCTGGAGAGGTAACTGTAACAGTTCAAACTATAAAAGGAAAGAAATGGCCACTACCAATGGCTATCCAAAAAGAAAAAATAATGACGATTGCTTCAGAGAAATTGTTAGATGATGCAGCTAGTCGCGCCGTACATAATATGGTAACATTTTTACATGAAGAATTAGAAATGCCTAAAGCTGATGCAACTCTTTTATTATCAGCAGCAGGTAATTTAAAAGTTTGCCAAGTTGTGGATCCGCTGAAAACGGCGCGGATGGAACTAGGGATGGATTATGTGGAGAAACTGGGATTTACTTTGATTGAATTTCATATTAAATAAGAAAAAATATAAAAAGGATACTTTGGTATAAAAGCATCCTTTTTATAATTTACGGGTTTAATGAAAAGAGATAGTATTTATTTTGTATAATTGTATATGAGATTGTGGATCGAAAAGGAGTTAAAAAATGGTTAAAATTATGATTGTAGAAGATGATATGAAAATTGCGGAGCTATTATCAACTTATGTTGCGAAATACGGTTACCAAGGAATTATTGTATCGGATTTTCAAAATGTGTTAGACATATTTTTAGAAGAACAACCAGAGTTAGTTTTATTAGATATTAATTTACCAAGTTTTGATGGATACTATTGGTGTCGTCAAATTCGTGCGGTTTCTACATGTCCGATTTTATTTATCTCGGCCCGTGAAGGTACGATGGATCAAGTTATGGCGTTAGAAAATGGTGGCGATGATTTTATTCCAAAGCCTTTCCATTATGAAGTTGTAATGGCGAAAATTCGCAGTCATTTAAGACGTGCTTATGGAGATTATGCACCCAAATTAGAAGAACGCATGGTTGAGCAACAAGGTCTTTGTTTATATCCCGAAAGACTTGTATTAAAACTTAGAAACCAAGAGATTGATATAACGAGAAACGAAGCCATTTTATTAGAAATGTTAATGAAAAATTATCCGCGCGTTGTGAGTAGAGAAGTGTTACTTAATAAATTATGGGATAGTGAATCCTATGTTGATGATAATACATTAAGTGTAAATACAACACGTGTACGTAAAAAGTTAAAAACGTTACATATTGAAGGAGCAATTGAAACGATTCGTAGTGTTGGATATAGACTGCATATTACTTGGGGAAATGGTATGGAAAAATGATAAGGCTATTTATACGTGATCATATACCACTTATATGTTTTACTGTTTTCCAACTCCTAGCCATATTCCTTGTATATTGGTTTGATGGGCATAATCATATTACAACGGCATTATATGCAATGTTCTTAGGTGCTTTTTTTATGGTAAGTTATATATTATTTCGTTATTTTACACATCGATCTTTTTATGAACGGTTAGCAAATCCGATGCAATCTTTGGATGAATCTGTTCAAAAATCTGATTTTGCAGTTTTATCTACTGCTCTCCAAGATCTGCTTGAGGTGCAATATCGCCATTATCAAAATCAGCTGCAATTACAAGAGAGAAAAAATAATGATCATTTAACCTTTATGAATCAGTGGATTCATCAAATGAAAACACCTTTATCTGTAATAGAATTAATTACACAGGATGAAGTGGATTCGCGTTTTGAAAGTATAAATGAGGAAACAGATAGATTGAAAAAGGGGTTAGAGATGGCTCTGTATGTCGCACGTTTAGAAGCATTTACACAAGATTTTTATGTTGAAAGAGTACAATTACATAAAATAGTGAATGATTCTGTACATGAACATAAACGCTTCTTTATCCGGAATTTTGTATATCCAGAGCTTGAAATTGATAAAGGTATTATTGTAGAAAGTGATGCGAAATGGTTACAATTTTTAATTGGACAAATTATATCGAATTCGATTAAATATTCATCAGGTAGTAGAGAAAAGATTAAAGTAAAAGCATGTAAGGAAGGTAATACAGTTGTACTTGAAATTATCGATAGTGGCGTAGGGATACCAAAGCAAGACTTGCCAAGAGTATTTAAACCTTTCTTTACAGGAGAAAACGGTAGAGATTTTAAAGAATCAACTGGAATGGGACTATATCTTGTATATGAAATTACAAAACAATTAGGACATAGTGTAGAGATACATTCAAAAGTTGGTAAAGGTACTGTTGTACGAATTAAATTTTGTAATGTGTAAAAAGTGATTCAGGCTAAAGAACTTTTGAGATAAGTTTTTTAGCCTTGTTTTATACCGTTGATAAAATTCCGGAATGAAAGATTATTTACATAAGTGAAGCAAAACGATCTTGTTAAAAATAAAAGAAATACTAGATACATTAATGCTTTTTAGTATTAAAAGAGAATCCTTTTTTACTAGTTAATGAAAGAGGTGTATTGAAATGGATATTCGGAAAATGAGATATTTCATAACGCTGGTAGAAGAATTAAACTTTAGTCGTGCAGCAGAGCGGCTTAGGATGACTCAACCACCTTTAAGTCAAGAAATTCGTAAATTAGAAGAAGAATTAGGGGTTCAACTTTTTCATCGAACAAAAAGAATGGTTGAACTTACCAGCGCGGGGAAAATATTTTTAGAAGGTGCACGGCAAACGTTGCTTCAAGTAGATAGAATCATTAAAGAAACACAGCTTGCGGATGAAGGGAAGATAGGACATTTAATAATTGGTTTTGTCGATTCTACAGAAACTGTTATAAATATATTAAAAAAATTTCGAGAACGTTTTCCTAAAATACAGCTCATATTACGCGAGATGACAACAGACCAGCAAATAAAAGCACTCTATGAAAAACAAATTCATATTGGATTTATTCGTTCCAAGCAGAACAATGAAATATTAGCTTCCGAAGTTTGTTCTGAGGAATGTTTAAAATTGGTTTTGCATCAAGATCACCCTTTGGTTTCGTTACCTAATATTTCAATCAAATCATTAGTTGATGAACCATTTATTTTATTTCCCCGTCATTTTGGTACAAACTTTTATGATTTAATTATTAGTTACTTTTGGGAACATGGAGTAAGTTTAAATATTGTTCAAGAAGCGATTCAAATGCAAACGATTGTGAATTTAGTTGCTGCAGGAATAGGGATTTCTGTCGTTCCATCATCGGTGGAAAGTTATAAAAAATCGGGAGTCATGTATAAAGAAATTCAAGAAAACACACCGAAAATAAATTTATATGTTGGATGGAGACAAGATGAAAAGTCTGTAGTGTTAGAGCACTTCTTAACAGTTGTTAGAGAGGTTTATACGACTTCATAATTTGAATTTAAAGAGAAAAAGCCCATCTTGATGGGATGGGCAGTGGGAATTTTGAAAGGGAAACTTTTATATTAAATTAGGACGACAAAGTTATTTTTATGCTTTTCATTAAGTATATTACTGATGTTTCAGCCTGTTTTGCTTGGATCGTACTCAATGAAACCTTTTAGTACACTATCAATTTGATCCATAATTTCAGGTTGCAATTTAACACCAGCAGCTACTACATTTTCTCTTATTTGCTCCGGATTTGAAGCGCCGATAATCGCGGAGGAAACAGCTGGATTTTGTAGTACCCATGCAACTGCGAGTTGAGGTAGGGTAAGATTATTTTCTTGCGCGATGGGATTGAGTTTCTGGATAGCAGTGAGTACATTATCACTCATCCAACGTTGCACGAGTTTGTGGAAAAATGGTTTACCAGCATCTGAATTAGCACGTGATTGAGTGGGGATTGGTTTACCAGGTTGATATTTTCCAGTGAGAATCCCTTGTGCGAGGGGAGACCATACAACTTGACCAAGTCCCTCAAGTTGACATGTTGGTATCACATCAGTTTCGATAACTCGCCACAATATCGAGTATTGAGGTTGACTAGCAATGAGTGGAATTTTCAATTCTCGTGCAAGTGCTGAACCGCGGGTGATTTGTTCTGATGTCCATTCACTTACACCAATATAAAGAACTTTTCCTTGTCTTACAAGATCTGAGAAAGCTAACATCGTTTCTTCAAGAGGAGTTGTTGTATCAAATCTATGTGCATAATAGACATCGATGTAGTCTGTTTGTAATCGACGTAAAGATGCATTACAATTTTCTAAAATATGCTTTCGTGATAAGCCTCTATCATTTTTTCCAGCCCCAGTCGGATGGCACACTTTTGTACATAGTTCTATACTTTCTCGGCGTATACCTTGCAAAGATCGGCCAAGGACTTCCTCAGCTATAGTGTCCGAATAAACATCAGCAGTATCGAACGTTGTAATACCGACATCTAGTGCGGTTTTCACACAATCATTTGCAGTATCCTCATCTACTTTTCCACCATGGTTTATCCAATTCCCATATGCAATCTTGCTTACAGTTAATCCACTGTATCCTAGTTTACTAAATTCCATTGTAGAATCCCCCCTTAAAAATGATATCTTTATTATAAGAACTGAAATTTAATATGTATAATATATGATTAATGATAAATTTATATAAAAATTATATAAGAGGGAGTGCTTAGAAGTTTACTGGTAGGGAAATATAAAGCCAGTATTACAACAAATGTTGTTTGTGCTTAATCGATATGAAGTGTAGAAATGATAAATAGACCTAAAAAAAGGGACCTTTATAACAGCACATATAATTGCATTTACTCATACAGTACTATTATGGTACAATATGGTTACTAAAGACGGAAAGGAATGATGGATGGACGATGATTAACTAATCTTATTTTTAAATGTTGAAATTCAATAAATTTCAATTTATAAAAAATAGGATTAGTCTGCCCAATTTCCATACAACGGTATTGCTATTTATTACGCGTAATAGCTTATTTGGGTATAAATAATGTAACGACTAATCCTGCCAAATTAATTTGGGAGGATTTTTTTGTTCTCCCTTAATGAAAGGGATCGGTAATATGAAAGAATTATTAAAATTAAATGATGTTTATGTTGAAATAATGGAAAATACTTTATTAGAAAAAATGAATGTTACAGTAAAACAAGGGGAAGTTATCGGATTAATTGGTAAAAATGGTGCTGGTAAATCAACTTTACTTCAATTAATAAATGGGAAGATTGAGCCATCAAAAGGCACTGTTGAATGGCAGCAAATGAATATGACAACAGCATATGTTGAACAAGAAAAAGAATCTTTTATTAGTAATGATGTAATTGCAAAAGAAGCAGAACTTCTTGCAAAATGGGGCGTTCCAACGAACGATTTTATTACGTTAAGTGGTGGTGAAAAACTGAAAGTTCGACTAGCAAAAGGTTTTGCCGAAAATCCTAATGTCTTAATATTAGACGAACCGACAAATCATTTAGATGAGATGAGTACGGAATTTCTCATTAAACAAATAAAAAATATGAAAGGTACAATTATTGTAGTATCACATGATCGATATTTTTTAGATGTTGTCGCAACAAAAATATGGTCAATTGAGGATAAGAAATTAATTGAACATAGCGGTAATTATACGAGTTATATGAAAGCGCGTGAGCAAAAACGAATGACGCAGCAGCGTGAATATGAAAAACAACAAAAAAAGATAGAACAAGTAGAAACTCATATAAAAGAATTAAGTTCATGGTCACAAAAGGCACATGCACAGTCTACAAAACAAGAAGGAGTTAAAGAATTTTATCGTGTGAAAGCGAAGCGAATGGATGCACAAGTTAAGTCAAAACGAAAACGTCTCGAAAAAGAGCTTGAGAAAACGAAAATAGAACGTGTTAAAGAAGAGTATTCAGTTGAGTTCTCTATTCAAGCGAATAAAAAAGTAGGAAAACGCTTCTTAGAAGTGAAACAATTGCGGAAAAAATTTAATAGACAAACATTATTTGAAAACGTTAATTTTACAATCCAGCACGGTGAGAAGGTTGCGATTATTGGACCAAACGGCAGCGGGAAAACAACATTACTGAAGATGATTATGGGAACGGAAACTGTTCAAGGAGAAATATGGATTTCACCATCAGCAAACATCGGTTATTTAACACAAGAAGTATTTGATTTACCTCTTGACCGAACGCCTGAAGATTTATTTTATAGAGAGACTTTTGAAGAAAGAGGGAAAGTCCAAAATTTAATGAAACATTTAGGGTTCCAAGCTTCTCAATGGAAAGAGCCTATTCAGCATATGAGTATGGGTGAGCGAGTAAAATGTAAGCTAATGGCTTATATTTTAGATGAACCGACAAATCATCTAGACTTACCTTCAAGGGAACAGCTTGAAAATACATTGGCTGAGTATAATGGAACACTAGTTATCGTTTCTCACGATCGATATTTTCTGGAGAAAACAACTAACACGAAACTCGTGTTTTCAAACAATACGATACAAAAGCAGCTAGAAGAACCTACTAAAACAAGAGATGATATTGAAGAGCTACGTTTAACGTTAGAAACAGAGAGACAAGAAGTATTAGGTAAATTAAGCTTTTTAACTTCTAACGACAAAGGATATAAAGAACTTGACGAACGATTTAAAGAACTTACGAAGCAGATAAAGGCACTTTAATGTGATTATGGGTACCTCTAGCTAGGAGGTATCTATAATTACTGAATAACAAATTTTATTAAAGGGGATTAACATGGGAGAAGAAAATTCGACTAAGTTATTTAGACTAGATTGTGGCGATATTTACTTACAAGAATTTTCCATTGAAGATGCGGAGAGTATTTATAAAATATCGAATCAACCGGAAATAGAAAAGTTTTTGCCAGACTGGAAATCAAAGAAAGAACAAAGGGTTGATTGGGTTACAAATTATGAAATACCTTCTAATAAAGCATTTCTAATGGCAGCTAAAAATCATTCGAGTATAGATGGACACTTTTTAAAACTAGGAGTATTTATTAAGGATACTCATAAGTTTATTGGATGGTGCTGTACAGGCATGAAAGAAGAACTCCCTTCACCGAATAGAGAAATTATGTACGCCATTTCAAGCGAGTATCAAAATAATGGGTACGCTACTAAAGCGACTAAGGGATTGATTGACTATTTGTTTGAAAATACAAATGTAGATGTCCTTAACGCAGTTGCTTTAATCAACAACGTACCATCAAATAAAGTTATTGAAAAGTGTGGATTTAATTATCTGAATCAACAGACGATAGAAAACCAACTATATAATCATTATATATTGAGTAAATCAGAGTGGATAAAAAATAGTGCTCTTTAAAAGGAGCTATAATGGAAT
This sequence comes from Bacillus paramycoides, assembly GCF_001884235.1. GTDB lineage: Bacteria > Bacillota > Bacilli > Bacillales > Bacillaceae_G > Bacillus_A > Bacillus_A paramycoides. The sequence continues at coordinate 351,518 of NZ_MAOI01000079.1, forward strand.
GAAATCATTACCAAAAAAGCTTAGAGCTTAACACTCTGAGCTTTTTTACGTACTATTTACTTTTTTGGTTTTACTTGCGAATTATAAGTTGTTATTCATCGTTTTGAAGTTGTATAGTTATTCTTTATAATATCTTGCATGTTGCTAATAAAGAATACAAGGAATACAGCAGTTATTAATGATGATAAACATCTCTTAATCCCACTTCAGGTTTACAAGGTGTCCCAGAGACCAGAAATAAGTAGCACTGTATTTCATGCTGCCATGCAAATATTATAAGATAGATATACATCGGTTATAGTTTGAAAATAGGTTTATTATCAGTTTTTTTAGAAATCTTACAAGCGTGTAAGATAAATGAAAGATGAATCAATATGAGCTATAAGACAATTCATTTACACTTTATAGTGAGTAGTGCAAATGAAGGGAGAATATAAATGGAAATTTTACATGCAAAAAGTATTAGTAAAGTATATAAAGGGAAAATACCTTTTAAAGCATTGGTAGATATCGATTTATCAATTCAAGAAGGTGAATTTGTAGGGATTATGGGGCCATCAGGAAGTGGGAAAACAACGTTATTAAATATGGTATCTACTATCGATTCTCCAACATCGGGAGAAATATTAATAAATGGTACAAATCCTTTCCAGTTGACATCAGACAATTTAGCTTTATTCCGTAGGAAACAGTTGGGATTTGTTTTTCAATCATTTAATCTACTTAGCACACTTACAGTAAAGGAAAATATCGTATTGCCGATGACATTAGATGGTGTTTCTTTACAAGAAATGAACAAACGAGTGGAAGAAATTGCAGAGAAATTAAATATTACAGATATATTGAGTAAAAGAACTTTTGAAATATCAGGGGGACAAGCTCAAAGAACAGCAATCGCTCGCGCTATCGTTCATAAGCCGCAATTATTACTTGCAGATGAGCCAACAGGGAATTTGGATTCTAAATCTTCAAATGATGTAATGGAGATGCTAGATACTCTTAATAAGGAAGAAAAGGCAACGATGATGTTAGTTACACATGATCCGTATGCAGCGAGTTTTTGCAGCAGAGTTATATTTATTAAAGATGGTCAACTATATAACGAAATTTATTGTGGTGAAAGTAGGCAAACTTTTTATCAAAAGATTATGGATGTCCTTTCTTTGTTAGGAGGGAAAAGGCATGACTTTTCGTCAGTTCGCATTTAATAATATTTTTCGTAATAAGCGTACATATGCTGCTCATTTTTTAAGTAGTGCATTTTCTATTATGATTTTCTTTACGTACGCCCTTTTATTATTTCATCCAGATTTACAAGGTGAGTTAAAATCGACAAGTGAAACAATAAGTGCATTCGGTACTTTGGGATTTAGAATTTCACAAGGTTTGATATTTGTATTTTCATTTTTCTTTATTCTATATTCAGTTAGTTCATTTTTAAAAACACGTAAGAAAGAATTTGGCATTTTAATGATGCAAGGTATGTCAATGAGACAGCTTAAGAAATTATTATTGATTGAAAATATGTTAATTGGATTTGGATCAATTTGTTTCGGAATTATAATTGGTCTCATATTTTCTAAATTAGTTTTATTGATAAGTGCAAGTGTATTAATGATTAATAATGGCTTACCTTTCTATATGCCGATACAAGCGGTACTATTAACTGTCATCACGTTTTTTGTTTTATTTTTAATTGTTTCGCTAGTTACTTTTAAAATGATAAAAGTAACAGAACTTGCGGAACTCATTCAAGCAGAAGAAAAACCGAAGCCTGAACCGAAATCTTCAATTTTATTATCGCTACTATCTTTAGTTAGTATAGGGTGTGGATATATTTCAGTATTTCGTTTTATCTCAAGTCACAGTTTTATTATGCTTGGAATTGGTGTACTCCTTGTAATTATAGGAACGTACTTTTTATATACACAGTGTAGCGTTTATATATTATATCTTGCGAAAAGGAGTGAATCTTTCTTTTTAAAGAGAACAAATATATTAACATTTTCAGAATTGATTTACCGTATGAAAGATAATGCAACCATGTTTTTTATAGTATCTGTTATTTCAGCAGTTGCATTTACAGCAATTGGTACAACATCTGCTCTTGGAAATAAAGATTTGGTAAGGATGACCAATCCGTATACATTTCTGTATACAGGTCCTGAAAAAGATAAAATAGCGGATAAACATCTTTCTATTATAAAAAAACATCTTGCTGATGCTAATATTCCGTATCGAATGGCTTCATCTTCAAATAAATATACAGAAAGTAACGTAAATGTAATGAAGTTAAGTGAATATAACGAACTAGCGAGAGCACTCGGGTATCAACAAGAAACGATTGAAAAAGAAGATGAAATTTTATTAATCCCTGGAGTCGTATCACAAAAACAAGAATTTAAAAATGGTGACTATAAAAAGAATATTGAAGTCATTCAAGGAGATTGGACAAAGATATTTCAAGTGAAAAAAGCTGTAGAAAATTTAGTTTTACCACATGATTCTAGTAGTATTTTTATTGCTGTTCAAGATCATGTGTATGATGGAATTCCTCTTACTAGTGACCCGGATAATAAAGATATTCAATATCGTACTTACGGATTTGTTGTAGATGATTGGATGAAAACGAAGGAGATTTCAAATCAATTAAATAGTATATTCGATAAAGATAATAGAGAAGTACATTTTGAATTTCGGGCTTTAACATTAGAGTTGCTAGGTGCGAAGCAAACGAATGGATTATTACTTATGGCAAGTATTTTAGTCGGCATCGTCTTCTTCACATTCGCCGCTAGTTTTATCTATTTCCGATTATATACTGATTTGGACCGCGATCAACAGCAATATAAAATGATTTCGAAAATGGGATTAAGTAAACGAGAATTAAAAAAAGTTGTAACGAGACAGTTATTATTAATGTTCTTCTTACCGATTGTCGTTGCGGTGATTCATACTGTAGTTGCTTATACGGCATTACAACAATTAGTCGATTTTTCTATTTTAAATAGCTCTATCGTTATTTTAATTTCATTTATATGTATACAAGTTTTATATTTCTTTATAACCCGTTGGCGTTACCTCCAAAAGCTTTATAAGACTATGGAGCAATAGAGTATACCGACTATAAAGATTACGAAAAAGCATGTTCTAAAAATGAATTGAATTATGAAAGGAATCGTGATGAAAAGAACACTATCTATTTTCATGTTAACTATAATAATTTTAATAAGCTTAAGTGCATGTTCTAAAAATAACGCCTCATTTCCAGCTAACGGTGTACTAATCATTGGAGATGAAAATAATATTTCACCAATTATTAATCGTTATAAGGCAAACACGAAAGAAAATGAAATTTTTTCAGTGAAAACAGGTACATTTGGAAAAGGAAAGGTACTAATTTTAAATGAATCTACAGCACAAGCGATGATTAAAGCTAAGATTTTTCGTAAACGGGATAAAATATCCGATTCTATACCTATAGATAAGTTACCGAATATCCCGAAAGATGGATCACTATTATTTACACATGAAGACGAAGGTACTATGAAAAGTATTGAATTAGAAGGAAGAGAGATTCCTGTTATATACGATAGTAATGCTTGGATTGGTAACACTCGTAATTATGGGTTTCAATGGTATGTGATTGTAGCGAAAAGTAGTGTATATAAAGAAATAAAAGCAAATGAAACGAATTTGCAACTTCTCCATCTAAACAAATCTTTAGGTGATGAAAAACCTAAAATGTCGACAGATAATACATTGATAAATGAATATGTAAAAGTAAGAAAGCAAATTAAAGATTTTGATGGAAAAGTATCAGTTCAGTTTGTAACGATTGGAGAAAAATCTTAAAAAAGAGTTCGAGGTTGATAGAAACTTTATCAACCTTGAACTCTTTTTAGTTTATAGACCATTCAGATAACATAGATTACATTACTTCATTTAATCGAGTCTCACTCGTTTCTTCAATCACATTCGAATTTTGAACCGAATTATTTTGAGCTTCTTTTTCTTTACGGGATTTTTGTAGCATTTCAAGTATGATCCATAAAGGAACACCTTTATCTTTCAACATCTTCCATAAATCTAATTCGTTAAATTTATGCTCCGGTTGTTTCATTTCTTTTTCAGATGAACGAATATCAAATTTGATTGGATCATTTGATTTTTTTTCTTCAATTTTAGTAGAAGAGAGATTATTATGCTCAAGACTAGAAGGAGTAATTTTAGTAGATTGAGATAATGTATTTATATTTAATCCTATTTGCATATTGCTTTTCCTCCTTTTTATGTAATGAAGATAGCTTTCTTATAATTTATAGATTTGTTTAACATGAGGAAACTATATTTAATTATAAATTCAAATAATTAGATTTACAAGTTGTATTGTAAAAAGTTAATGCATACTTGAAATAATATTTATCAACATTTGTGTATGTTTTCTACATATACAATGTATATAAAATATTTTACATTATGTATAAGTTAATAACTAATTGTGTGGATTGTTTTCATATTAAAATGTAAACGTTTTATTAGGGGGAGAAAGTATGGGGAAGTTATTCTTTAAAATATGTTTTTTCGCATTAGTGGCTGTTTGTTCATTCACAGCGAAAACAACTTACGCTGAAGAGAGGCCACAAAATAATTATCCTATCGTTTTAGTAAATGGATTCGCGGGATGGGGTAGAGAGGAAATGCTAGGGGTAAAATATTGGGGTGGTTCTAATGATATTCAGGAAGATTTAAAACGAAATGGTTATACAGTACATACAGCTGCTGTGGGACCTGTTTCTAGTAACTGGGACCGAGCGTGTGAATTATATGCGCAAATTAAGGGGGGAACAGTAGATTATGGGACAGCACATTCAGAAAAACATGGACATAATCGTTTTGGCCGAACTTATAGCGGGTTTGCACCGAATTGGAGTGAATCAAATAAAGTTCACCTAATTGGACATAGCATGGGTGGACAAACAACGAGAACTTTAGTTCAGTTGTTAAAAGAAGGAAGTTTTGAAGAAAAGAATTATGTGAAAAATCATCCGAATACGAATATCTCACCTTTATTTGAAGGTGGAAAATCATATGTTCATAGCGTTACAACATTAGCAACTCCTCATAATGGTACAACACTTGCGGATGGAAGTCGTCTGTTGCCGTTTGTTAAAGAATTACTTATTGCGGCTGCGAGTATGGGAGGGAATAATAATCTATCATTATATGATTTTAAATTGGATCAATGGGGTATTAAGAAGAGTGCCGGAGAGCCCTTTTTGCAATATACTGATCGTATTCTAAATAGTTCAATTTGGAAAAATACAAAAGATATAAGTCAATGGGATTTAAGTACTGATGGAGCAAATGAATTGAACAATTGGGTAAAAACACAATCAGATGTGTATTACTTATCGTATAGTGGGCATGCTTCGCAAGCAACGCCTTTAACAGGTTTGCATCTACCCCATATTACGATGAATAAAGTATTAATGGGAAATGCATTTTTCTTAGGCTCCTATACAAGGTATGAAGAAAACCGACCATTAATTGATACGTCTTGGTGGCAAAATGATGGTGTAGTAAATACAAATTCTATGATTGCGCCTTCGTCTAATATTGCTGTAAATGATAATGAGTCTTTACAGATTGGAAAATGGAATCATATCGAAACGAAAGTGAATTGGGACCATCTCGATATGGTAGGATTAAGCGTTTCAGACACATTAGGTTTTTCTAATATTCAAGAGTTTTATAAAACAATTGCAGAAAAATTATCACGGTTACCGAAATAGATAATAATAAAGCGCTCTCGATGGAATTCGAGGGCGCTTTATATTATATTGAAAGAGGGATTTGGTAGAAAACATGGGGGGATATTATGAAAATTCAAGTTGTATTATCAGGGTATGGGACAGTAGGAAGAGAGTTTATAAAATTATTAAACGAAAAACATTTATATATAAATGAAACATATGGAATTGATTTAGTTGTTAGTGGAGTGATAGGAAGAAATATTGCAATACATAATGAGGAAGGTTTGTCTATTAATGATTTATTGTTATATGGTGGTGGTACTGCTGCAATTGAAAAATATATAGAACATTATCCAGAGAATCGTGGAACTATTAATATAAATGGTACTGTATTAGTTGAATCAACTGCTACAAATCTTAAAAATGGAAATCCAGGGAAACAGTACATGGAACAAGCTATTGAAAATCAAATGGATGTAGTAGCTATTTCAAAAGGCGCACTTGTTACAGCTTGGAGTGAACTGAATGAGGAAGCACGTATTTCAGGCTCACGTATTCGGTATAGCGGTGCAACTGCGGCTGCGTTACCTACATTAGACATTGGACAACTAAGTTTAGCAGGTTGCCATATTGAAAAGATAGAAGGAATATTGAACGGGACAACAAATTATATTCTTACAAAAATGTATGAAGAAGATAAAACGTTTGAAGAAGCGTTGCATGAAGCACAAAATAAAGGAATTGCGGAGACTAACCCATTATTAGATATTAGCGGGATGGATAGCGCATGTAAATTATTACTTTTGACGAATAGTTTAATGGGAACAGAGTATTCACTTAAAGACATACATATCGAGGGAATAGAAGACATTAAAAAAGAACAAATTCAAAATGTGAAGGAACAAAATAAATCTATTAAATTAATTGCATCAGCATATAAAGATGATGATGGAAAGATAAACTTAAAGGTACAACCATGTGATATAGAGAAAGAGCACCCGTTAGCAAATATAAATGGTACCGAAAAAGGAATTACGTTCTTTACAGATACAATGGGACAAGTCACTACAATTGGTGGAGCTTCTAATCCACGCGGAGCAGCAGCGGCTGCTTTAAAAGATGTAATTAACTTATATCGTAAAGATTTGTAAGACCGTACCGCTATTAATAAAAAATACATATGTAGTGGACCTTTTGAGAATGAAATAAATATGCAAAAATAATTGCAGGGGGTTAGGAATTGTTTAAGGATTTTAAAGTTGTAAAAGATCGTCCCGTTTATATTCAATTGAAGGATTATTTGAAAAAGATGATTATGAAAGGGCATTTGTTAGGGAACCAGAAAATTCCATCAACCCGAGAACTGAGTGAATTATTATCTGTGAGCAGAAATACAGTACTCGCTGCTTATGCGGATTTAGAACAAGAAGGACTAATTTATGCAGTTAAAGGAAAAGGAAATTTTGTTGCGAAGGTGGATATAAGTAACACTTCGTCTGTTGAAATAGATTGGAAAAATAAACTCAATACAGTTACCGCATTAGCGGATGAATTAGATTTAATGAAACATGGTGTTCGCTGGGAAAAAGGAATGATTGTTTTTAATAGTATAGCCCCGGACGAAAAGCTATTTGATGTTGAAAATTTCAAAAGAGCTTTTCTTACTCGTATGTCCATTGAAGGGAATATCGTATTAAACTACGGATATGCAAAAGGTTATCGACCGTTAATGAATTATCTACTTCATTACATGGAAATGAAAGGTGTAGACATTTCGAACAAAGATATTTTAATTACAAACGGATTTACAGAAGGGTTAGATATTGTATTATCTTCTTTATCGAAGAAATCAGGGCGTGTTATTTGTGAGAATCCAACTCACCATGCTGCACTGAAGCTTTTTCGCTTACATGGACTTGAAGTTCATGGGATGGATATGAGAGATGATGGTATTGATACGAATCAATTAGAAAAAAGTTTGCGTGAAAAAGATTTTGATTTCGCGTATTTAATTCCTTCTTATCATAATCCAACCGGTATTGTTACGAGTTCGGAGAAAAGAACGGAATTGATGAGATTATTTTCAAAATATAAGATTCCAATTATAGAGGACGGATTTAATGAAGAATTACGTTATTCAGGTTCACATTTAGCGCCATTATTAACTTTTGCTGGGGCTGGTAATAATGTGATTTATATTAGTAGCTTTTCAAAGGTACTTTTCCCTGGTTTACGTGTCGGTTGGATCATTGCAGACAAAGAACTGATTCATTATTTAGAAAGTGTAAAAAGAGCAAGGACCATTCACACATCAACGTTAGATCAAGCTGTTCTGTTTCAATATTTACATGAAGGATATTTTGAAAAATATTTAAAAAAGGCAAGATCTGTTTATAAGAAAAAATATGAGTTAGCTGTTGGGGCGTGTAATCAGTACATTCCGTTTAAAAGAATGACTGGAGATGGTGGACTTCATTTATTTATAGAATTGGAAGAAAAAATTCATGCCCGCACACTTTTACAAAAATGTTATGAGAAAGGAGTTACGTTTTCTCCTGGAGATGTTTTTTACTCTGATGGAGGAGGAGCGAACACTTTCCGATTAGGCTTTTCACGTTTGAAAGAAAAGGAAATTGTTAGCGGGATTCAAATAATTGGTGATACATTAAAAAATGAAATTTGGAGTTGAGAAGATGAGAATTGGCGTTATTATGGGAGGAGTATCCTCTGAAAAACAAGTATCAATTATGACTGGGAATGAAATGATTGCACATTTAGATAAGAGTAAGTATGAAATAGTTCCAATTACGTTAAATGAAAAAATTGATTTAATTGAAAAAGCGAAAGACATTGATTTTGCATTGCTAGCATTACACGGAAAATACGGAGAAGATGGGACAATTCAAGGTACGCTTGAGAGTTTAGGTATCCCTTATAGCGGGAGTAATATGTTATCTAGCGGTATATGTATGGACAAAAATATTTCGAAAAAGATTTTGCGTTATGAAGGAGTAGAAACACCAGATTGGATTGAACTTACAAAAATGGAGGATCTAAAGCTTGAAGAGTTAGATAAGTTAGGCTTTCCATTAGTGGTAAAACCAAACACTGGCGGATCGAGTGTTGGAGTAAAAATCGTCTATAATAAAAATGAATTAATTTCTATGCTGGAAACTGTATTCGAATGGGATTCTGAAGTAGTAATTGAGAAGTATATAAAAGGTGACGAGATTACGTGTTCCATTTTTGATGGAAAACAGTTACCTATCATTTCAATTCGACATGCAGCTGAGTTTTTTGACTACAATGCAAAATATGATGATGCTAGTACAATTGAAGAAGTTATAGAACTTCCAGCTGAAATTAAAGATCTTGTAAATAAAGCGTCAATTGCTTGTTATAGAGCATTAAAATGTAGTGTTTACGCTAGAGTTGATATGATTGTAAAAGATGGAATTCCATATGTAATGGAAGTTAATACGTTACCTGGAATGACAAAATCAAGCTTGTTGCCAAAAAGCGCAGAAGCAGCGGGAATTAGCTATAGTAAGCTATTAGATATGATTGTTGAAACGTCTTTACAAGTAAGGAAAAACGAAGGATTTTAATTTTTAAAAAATGATTGGTTTATTATTTTAATAGAACAATCTAATAAGTTTGACAGTTTCAAGAAGTATGCTATGATGAATACGAAAACTATATATTTATCCACTAGGGGTGCCTATAATAGGCTGAGATCAAAAGTGTTTTTGAGACTCTTAGTACCTGATCTGGTTAATGCTAGCGTAGGGAAGTGGAGAAGACGGATAATGATTAACGAATACGTTTTTGATGTCTATTTCACTTTCTTTACGCTTGTAAAGAAAGTTTTTTTATTTTACAACACTAGAAACCAGGAGAAGTACTTATTATATAGTTTCAAAAGTAGACTTTTATTTATTGGAGGGATTTAAGTGTCTTTTTCACAGTCATTACGTAATGAAGTAAATTCTATTTGGGAATCGAGTTTCAATCATCCGTTTGTGAAAAAACTCGGAGAAGGAACACTAGATTTAGCTAGTTTCCGTTATTATGTGCTCCAAGATTCATATTATTTAAGTCATTTTGCTAGAGTGCAAACATTAGGTGCTGCAAAGGCCCTTGAATTAGAAACGACGGCTCGTATGGCGCATCATGCACAAAATACATATGAAGCTGAGTTATCATTACATAAGAACTTTGCTAAGAAATTAGGAATTACGAAAGAAGAAAAAGACAATTTTGTTCCAGCACCAACTGCATATGCGTATACATCCCATATGTATCGTGCTGCTTATGAGGGGCATTTAGGAGATATTATTGCAGCTATACTACCTTGCTATTGGCTATATTATGAAATTGGTGAACGTTTAAAAGGAAGTCAGCCAGAAGAACCAATCTATCAAGAATGGATTTCTGCATATGGATCGGATTGGTTCCGTACCTTAGTAGAAGAGCAAATCACACGATTAGATACTATCGCTGAAAAAGTAACAGAGGCAGACCGTAATCGTATGAGACAACACTTTATTATTAGTAGTCAATATGAATATTCCTTTTGGGAAATGGCATATACATTAGAAAAATGGCCGGTGAATAAAGAAGTCAAAGGTGTTTTTTAAAAAAGAGTATAGTGAAGGTATCGCTTTATAAAGAGGCGATACCTTTTAATATATTTAGTTTCTGTAAACATTTTGTAAATTATATATACATAATATAACGATTTATCATATAATCGTTTTGATTATACTAGGCGATGTAAGGAGGGATTTATTTGGTAAAAGTAATACGTGAAATATAAGAAAGTATTGGAATCTTTCATGAGGTTGGTTTATGTAATGTTATATTCGTATAATGCGATTAAAATGTTTCTTCTGAAGTACCTGGTTTTAAATTAATAAGATTGGGCTTTATAAAAATTAGCAAGCTTTTTTAGTTTTATTCATAATCAAGATAATTAATAAAGAGAGGAAGTATTCATAGTATGAAAAAAATACAATTATTAACATTTAATGATATAGTAGAACCCCTCTTTAATGAAAAAGTAGCATATATATATTTTCCAATTGAATGGCTTGATATTGTAGATATACATTATAGAACATTTTTATTAACGAGCAAATTAAAACTTTTAAATGAAAGATTGTATGATATGTTCTCTGACATATTATTCATTCAGCATAATCCATATATATTAAAGGAAGATACGCCTTGGATTGTTTCAAAAGAACCAATGAGACAAGAACAGTTAGACTATATTTTACAAAGTTGGTATGCGGTTATTCATGATTGGAAACCGAATAAATTAACAGATCCACCAGGTTTAGAATGGCATTATGATTTAATATGTAATTTACCAGTATTACATGATAAAGAAACATATTCTAAATGGGTTCCAGCATTAATTACACATGTTTTTTGCGAACAGCCTGTACGTATGAATAATAAGAATGAAGAAGAAATATATTTTTCACCACTTCGATCAAAAAATATTTGTGAAGCGATGTCAGAGCCAATTATAGATGAAGAAACACAAGATTATTTCGCTTATGTGTATCGGTTTGAATATATAACTCGTGGAGGCGAGAATATTCCACTTTTGAAAGTATCCATAGGGATTAGGCGATTTTATCAACAATATAATCATAAAGATATGTCTATACTTTTGAGTCGGAAACGCGGATTAATACTAGTTTCAACTCCTGAATTTGCATCGGAAAATAAAAGGCAGCGATTTGTAAAGTTAAAAGTGCAACAAGCGAAAAAAGGAATAAAGTGGATTAAACTTTATAGAAATTTAAAAGATGATTTTAAGATAGGAGGAGAAGTAGTGTTAGATCATATTCTTCAATATCCGAAAGAGTATATTGCGGGAACGAATGTAAGAGTGCTACTGCCATATAATGAAAAAATATATAAAGTTCAAGGAACAAAGATAAAATTTGGTATAAGAGTAAGAGATAAAGAGGAACTTTTTAATGAATTCCAGCGAAGTTTTCCATATTTCACATTGCTTCCAGAATGTGAAAAGATATTAACTAATACTGAAAATGAACAATTACCTTTATTTGCGCCAAAGGGATTAAAAACAATTACGTTAGAAGTATGGTCGAACGATATATTAATAGAGATAGAACAAGCGTTATTAGAAAGTAAAGTAGTTCTGGCTCAGAATGATGATTCCACTTATTTATTAAATGCAGATGCTCCAGTTTTGTTGAAGATAGTGAGATGTAATATTGAGAAAGTGTTACAAAATCCATATCGCATGCAATATTGCCATAAATATAAAACAAATCTTGTTGACGATGTCGTGAAAGCTGTGCACGCTACAGCAGGAGAGCGAAATGAAACGACGTTAGCATTAATTGCAATAAAAAACTATGACGGGCGTGAGAAAATTGATCCGAAGCAAATTATTCGTGAAGGATTCGCTCGAACGAAACGTATTTCAACATTTATTAATTTATTTATCGGACAAAGTGTGTCTAAAGGAGAAATAATAACCGCAGTTTTTAGTTTGTTAGAGCAAAAGGGTTTCTTAAAGCATAGTTGGAATAAGATGGAATTACCAGGTACTTATGTAAATTTATCAATTGAGAAAATATATAAATTCGATTCCTTACCTATTTTTTCAAAAATAAATGGGACAGAAATTTCATATAAATTATACGGACAAGCAGAGTGGAACACGATTAATCATACATTATTAAATATAGATAATTATAATGCGGTTGTACCCCAGCCATCTAAAAGAAATGATATGGGAGTTCGTTTTAAACAATTCGTGTCCGAAACGTTAGTTGAAATATTACAAGATGCGCAAAAGCGAAATGAAGATGTTTATTTTATTGTAGATGCAAATATGAGAAAATATTGGATAAAAGAGTTGCAAAATGAAACCATTGATATAGATGTTTTACCCGATATAATCTCGAATTCAAAAGAATATTCAAATTTAAAAGTAGTAAGAATTAATACAACTTTTGATGTACCGAGTTATATTACTAGAGAACATAATTACGTTATAGATGAGAGTGGCTTATTTGCAGATCAAAAAGGAATGTATTATAGCACTAATGCATACGTGTTAGAGTGTGATGAGATTGTACAGCAGTACATACTTGAAATTATCCCGTTAGGTGCAAAACCCGAAGAGAGGGACGACATCGCCAAATTGATACATTACATGTGTTGTAAAACAAGCTCGCTCACGGAAAGAAATATACACAAGACATATTCGATGCAAATGGCTAAATTAATTAAAAATTATATTACGGATATAGATGCAAGAGAATTTAAAGAATTTAATGATGAATTAGATGTGGATATAACGATCTTAGAAAAGAAAGATTCGTTGTTATTAATTTAAATATCAGTAAACAAATCCTGCTAGTTATAATGAGCAGGATTTGTCATTTTTTAATGTAAATATAGATATGATTTGTCATGTATATTTTCTTTTTCATATTTACTTTATTCACATACGGGATTAAGATGTTTTTTAGAAATACCACTATTGTATCACGAAGAGTTGCCTTAAAATATGAAATTCACTTCACAAAACTGAAAAAGAATTTGAAAGGAATGGGGAATGGTGAAAAAATTAGATGTACTATTAATGGTACTGAGCAGCCTCTTTCCAGTTGCAGGCATTATGAAGCAAATCCCTCTAGAGCAATCTTTATTTATTGGAGGGTTATTATTTTTCACTAGTTTTGGTAGTTATTACGCAAAAAAGATGTACTCACGAATATGTAGCTGGATAGCATACGCTTCATTTATTACATTATTGTTAGTCATTTGGAATCAATATGTTACAATGAGTTCGTTAATAGCGAACGCGAAAATCGCTGCATGTATCGCTTTAATTCCATGTATATTCCGTTTTCGAACATACGGGCTTACAGTAGGCTTACTCTCACTATGGTCTGCATTGTTATGGGATATAAAAGAAATAAAGTCATTAGCAATTCTTGAGCGTATTACAAGTTTAATGACAACACATTATTCATATCTTCTGTTGCTAATGGGAGGACTTATATTTGGTGGATTACTTGCGATGCTATTGCACCGTAAAGAAAAAGATAATAACGTAGAAAATACAAATATATTTAAACAAAAAAAGAAACGCAACAAGCCAACATTTAAAATTCGTATTCCTAGATTACCAAAGTTTAAGGTTAAATTATTTAAGTTTGGCGGAAAGTCTCCAAAACGAAAAACGCCAGAAACTATTTATGAGCGTAATTATGATAAACCAGTTGAAACATATCAAATGATAGAGCAAGAACAGCAACATAAAGTAGAAGCTATACAAGGACAAACAAGGATGGAACGTCGAAGAAATAGGTATAATGCATAGTAAAATTAGTAAACCCCTTAATGATTTATCGTAGAATTGATAGATTATTAAGGGGTTTTATATATAGTTCTTTAATACTTTGAATGGAAAATAGATTTCTAAAGAAATTTGTAGCATACTTTAAAAAGTGAGACTTGAACAAAATAATGGAGGTGCCAAAATGCTTATTTTTACAATTATTTCTGTATGTATATTATTCTTAGTGAGCTTTTTACATGTATACTGGGCTTTCGGAGGAAAGTGGGGAACAAATAGCGTCATTCCAACTGAATTTGGAGAAAAAACGTTTACGCCCGGTACAGCAATGACATTATTAATTGCGCTACTATTAAGTGTAGCAGCAATAATTTTATTACTACAAGCGAAGGTTATTAGTTTTGCGGTTCCAAACGTTATTATTCAAATTGGCACATGGGTTTGTATGATTGTTTTTTTCATTAGAGTAGTAGGTGAGTTTAACTATTTTGGAATATTCAAACGCAAAAAGGATACTCCTTTTGCTAAAATGGACACTCTTTTATATATTCCTCTTTGTGCCTTCTTATCTCTCACATTTTTATTAGCAATTATCCAGTGAAAATATATAAATTCGTATTAGTTAATACATTTTAGTAATGTAAAGAACTTGATATAACAAATGTTGAAATAGGTGGTTTCTGTGTAATCAGAAACCACCTATTTTATCCCGCATTAACGGGCAGTAAGACTCCCACCTCAAAATTCGATTGTAAAGCAAAGAAGTTAGGAGGGAGATTAGCTGCCCTTAAAAGCCCGATTAGTTGAACTTTATATGAGTGCAAACATTGATCTTCAAAAGATATTATTTCTAGAATAAGACACCAATTTAAAAACTAAAATAAGGTTGCAAGTAGAAACGTGCACATTTTTTGTTGGGATAGATTTTAGTTAGGAGTTCTAAGATTGTTGCATTTCTTTTATTTTTTTGGTTCCCAAAATACAACTAATAATTGCAAGTATTGCACTTGAAGATATAAAATTTACAGTCCAATAAATTCCTGTACCAGTAATTAAGTCGATAATTACAAATTTTTTAATTGCCGAACCTTGTATAGTATGAAAAATAAATTGGTTGTTTTTGTTGTCCAATGTTGTCACGTCCCTTATCTTTTTTTAATACATATGACAAGGTAGGCTTGTTCTAGTCATTTAATCTCAATGAAATGATAAAGAGCAATAAAAAGAGCTGCTAGCAAAATGTGAAGTATGTAAAAGTCTGTATGAATGGTGGAAGTGAGCACAAATTCTCGATGACTTTAGATCATTTTGAAGAACTTATTACTACAGAGAATGGGTTACTAGAAAATATATTAGTTTGTATTGAAAATGTAATGATTAACCCTACTAATATTTCTTCTGTAGTAGAAATAATTGGCGTGCCAGCTTAATTTATGGAAGTTTAAGGAGAGCAAAATAAAAAACATCCATTAAGGTGTTTTTTGTTTATGATATAGAAATTGTACTTTAAATATATGAAAAGAAGTTTTGTGATTATGTAGAATAGCAAGAGTACGTTGATACAGAAAAAACTTTTCTAGCGTGTTAGTTACCTCGATGTGTATCTATCTCTTTGGCACCTAGGCGAGGGTGCTTTTTTTATGCACATTTTAACAAGGTACAATATAGGACAAGTTCTTCGTGTTCTATTCAATACTCAGAGAAAACCTCTAATCACATGAGGGCATCCAATTGCAAGGATGCTCTTTTTTGTTTGTAAAAAGTGTAGCTTCATTAGAATAATAAGAGGAGTAGCAAAATACCACTTACAATAAAACCGACATGTACTCATGTGTATTTAAGAAAAATCACTACGAATTCTTCTACGTAAAGTATGAATCAATAATAAAGATCTAACTAGAAACAGTATTGCATTTGAATCATAGCAAGGTTAAGTAAAAGAGAAATCCGAAAGATTTCTTTAATCTTAGATCTTCAACTTATCTTTAACATTAATAAATATTAAAAATAATATTATGGCAGATATTAGGTTAGACAAGTAGAATTCTTGGTGAAACAGTAGCTCAAAGATGACATCGAAAGTGTATAGTAAACCGATTACCGGAAATATAAAAATAAATAGATATCTCCAATTTTTTAAATATTGTTTGTAATTAATAAGTACTTTCTCCATAGATTTTGCTCCTATAATTTTTATTTTCTATATAATTATACATTTAAATAAAAAGATTTACAAAGCGTTTTAAAAATAAATAAAAATTACCGTTAATATATCACTGTACTAATATGAATTTTAAAATAGATATAATCTATAAAAAACTTTAAAACATCTACACTAAAATGATACACTATAATCTACGTTATTTTAGTAATGAATTGAGGGATTTACATGATAGATAAAATTAAACATGTTGTTGATGAAATGTATGAGGATGAAGCAAAACAATTACTTCAAAGTATTCTTATACAGTTAGATCTATTAGAAGAAAACTATAGTGAAGATACAATTAAACACTTGATGGATATTCCTAAGCAACTAACAAGAAATAAATCTTATAAAAGGAATGTAAAAGAAAGCACACACGTACATATCGCTTTTGATGATTCAACAGCTGGGTGCTTAAAATATATGTTAGATCAAGAAGAACTACATGAAGAGAGTGTTGTTGCATTCTCTGAATTCTTTTCAATTGGACCGATACATATGTTACATAAGAATAAAGGGCAACTAGCAAGGCAACAATGGCTATTAAACAACTTAACTGATTATGATAGTTATTTTGAAGAAGAATATTTACCAAGATTTATGGAAACTTTAGAAGAACTACAATCTATACCTAATGAAACGCCTATTACAATTTGGAAGGCAAATAATGCCCATGAGCATGTGGGCCTTTGTTTTGTAATTGCTCAATTAAAGGATAAGAAAAATATTCGTGTTATAAATACATCTGAAGCGAACAAAAACATATTCATCCAAGAGTATGATATACGTGGAACGGGAGAATTATCGCCTGAAAGTTTAGCTACTTTCCAAAAAAGCTTTGTAGAATTACCTTATTTAACTACAGAGAACAGAATAGGTCTTGAGAATGAATGGAATCATTTATCGAATCGTACAGAGTTTTTAAGGGTTTGGACCGATAATGAAGTGCATTCTGTACAAGAAGACCATTTTGATCAATTCATTATTGATTGTGCGAAAAGAGTGGGTGCTGACAAAGGGTTCCTTAAAGCTCCGAGAGTGATTGGCGAAGCGCTTGGCCTTGTGGAACAATTAGTTGGGGATACGTTTTTAGAGTATCGCTTAAAAGAATTAATTAAACAAGGATTATTTGAATTTGAAGGTTCACTAAAAGAAATGCGTTTTTATAGTGTGAAGTTGAGAAAATAATAAATACATGTCGCTTTATGAAAAGCTCGTATTTTTCAAAATACGAGCTTTTTTGAGTTGAATTTGGGCTATATATAAGCTTCCTATAGATGCCATATCACATATTAATGTTAAAGGTAATAAGTGAAAAGAAGGTGATTTTTTATTATGTATAACCAACAAAACTACTCATATGATCAAGCGATGTATTATAATCCACAAAACTATGGATATGAATCTACAAATGAAGTTAGAGATGTTGAACATGAAGATTATAGACCAGATGATGCGGAAGATGCTCCAACATCACCACCTCCGTCACAAGCTCCGTCGTTACCTTCCACATTCTCTGCTCCTGCGCAAGCAGGAAATATGAAATCATTGATGTGTAACTGCCTAGGAAGATGGGGATATTTACGTTTGCATCGTCCTGGTCCATTCGGAAGAGACTTATGGTTCTTTCCGACAGAAGTAAGAAGAAGCGGAGTATCAGGATACACTTGGCAAGCTGGTCGTCGCCGTAAAGTAAGTTATCGATATCAACAAATTAGTAATTTTATGTGCTTCGCATAGAAGGAAGTGAGAGGGTAGAATGATTTTACTCTCTCACTTTTTTATTTTTCAATATACAAAGTAAGATTTTGGTTAAAAATTTACAATTTTCTAGTTTTTTCTGAAGTATAATTCAAATGTTGGGTTGATTTTTAAAAACAATTGAAAGTGAGGGAATGTAATGTCCATGAAAAACAAGGTTGGCCGAAAAATAGAGGATGGCATTAATTTGGCTTCTGCTCAGTTTAAAGAAGATGCATACGAAATTTATAAAGAATCGCGAAAAGTGCAACCTATTTTATTTGTTAATAAAGTCGAGATTGGTAAAGAATGGCTCATTACTAGATATGAAGATGCTCTGCCACTTTTAAAAGATAATCGCTTGAAAAAAGATCCAGCTAATGTATTTTCTCAAAATAGAATGAAAATGTATCTTTCTCTTGATAATAGTGATCATTTAACAACACATATGTTAAATTCAGATCCCCCTAACCATAATCGTTTACGATCTCTAGTACAAAAAGCTTTTACCCCGAAGATGATTACGCAATTAGAAGGAAGAATTCAGGAAATCGCGGATGATTTAATAAACGACGTCCAGCAAAAAGGTACATTAAATCTTGTAGATGATTATGCGTTTCCATTACCGATCAATGTAATAAGTGAAATGCTCGGTATTCCAAAAGAGGATCGAGCAAAGTTTAGAATTTGGTCGCATGCTGTCATTGCCTCCCCAGTAACACCTGAAGAAATAAAAGATACTGAAAAGCAACTATCTGAATTTATTACATATCTTCAATATTTAGTTGATGTAAAACGACAAGATCCTCAAGAAGATTTGGTCAGTGCTTTAATACTTGCGGAAAGCGATGGACATAAACTTAGTGCTCCGGAGCTATATTCAATGATTATGTTACTTATCGTAGCTGGACACGAGACGACAGTGAATTTAATTACAAATACGGTATTAGCACTTCTAGAAAATCCGGATCAGTTACAGTTATTAAAAGAAAATCCAAAACTAATTGATTCAGCTATAGAGGAAGGATTACGATACTACTCACCAGTTGAAATTACAACTGCAAGATGGGCGGCTGAGCCGTTTAAAATTCACGACCAAACAATCCAAAAAGGAGACATGGTTATTATTGCATTAGCTTCAGCAAACCGTGATGAAACAGTATTTGAAAACCCAGAAGTATTCGATATTACACGGGAGAATAACCGTCACATTGCATTTGGTCATGGTAGCCATTTCTGTTTAGGAGCGCCACTTGCTAGGTTAGAAGCAAAGATTGCTATTTCTACTTTGCTAAAACGTATGCCTGGACTACAAATAAGTGGTAATCGTGAAGAAATTAAATGGCAAGGTAATTATTTAATGCGTTCATTAGAGGAATTACCATTATCTTTTTAGAATAGTTATATTGAGACATGCATACATCACATATGATTTACATAGAGTATGTATGTGTTATTTAAATTCGAAACGGAAGGGTGAAGACATCCCAATGATCAACTAATTCTATTTGTAAGAGATCTTCGTTAAAAACGAAATATTCTTCTGAATAGGATTAGTATGTACATTTATAGAAAAGGGATGAATTTCGCACTGCGAATATATAGTCTTTTTATCTGATTTGTGCTGCCTCCTGTTCAGTATGCGAAATAGGAGGCTTTTTTATGTCGACGACTGTAGAAACGAAACAAAATCATGGGGTATCAGAAGTATTAAAAAATCGATTTGTTCAAGGTATTCTTGCTTCAGCATTATTTTTACAAATTGGAATATGGGTTCGGAACTTTGCGGTATTATTGTATGTTATGGAAATGACGAAAGGTGATGCTTTCGCTATTTCCATGATTTCAGTTGCTGAGTTTGCTCCAATTTTTATCTTCTCCTTTATAGGTGGAACTTTTGCAGATAGATGGAAGCCGAAAAGGACAATGATATGGTGTGAAACTTTAAGTTCTTTATCAGTATTCGCAGTATTAATTACTCTTATGTTTGGTACGTGGAAAATAGTGTTTTTTGTTACGCTCATTTCGGCAATCCTTTCACAGTTTTCCCAACCATCTGGAATGAAATTGTTTAAACAGCATTTATCGACAGAACAAATTCAGTTAGCGATGTCAATATATCAAACAATATTTGCAATATTTATGGTATTAGGGCCGATTCTTGGAACATTTATCTTTCACGGTTTTGGAATCTACATTTCAATAATAACAACTGGTATCGCATTTTTACTTGCAGCAATTGTACTATTATTTCTTCCGGAAGATCTTGAAAATGAAGAAGGGAAGACAGAAATCAGTCTGTTACAAGAAATGGTGGATGGTATTAAATATGTAAAAAAGAAAAAAGCATTAACTTTGCTCGGTTTATGTTTTATGGCAGCTGGACTTGGTATAGGCCTTATTCAACCGCTTGGAATATTTATTGTGACGGAACAACTAGGATTATCAAAAGAAAGTTTACAATGGTTATTAACAGTAAATGGTGTGGGGATGATTGTTGGTGGAGCTTTGGCGATGGTATTCGCGAAAAACGTTGCCCCGCAAAAGATGTTAATTGTAGGTATGCTTGGCCAGGCAATTGGGATTGGTATTATAGGCTATTCCACAAATTTATGGGTTACACTTACTGCACAACTTTTTAGCGGATTAGCTTTGCCGTGCATTCAAATAGGGATTAATACTCTCATTATTCAAAATAGCGATACGGATTTTATTGGACGGGTAAATGGTATTTTAAGTCCACTATTCACAGGTTCAATGGTAGTAACGATGAGTATTGCTGGTTCACTAAAGGAGCTGTTTTCACTAAGTACGATGTATGAGGGGACGGCTCTATTATTTGTTATTGGATTATTGTTTATTTTACCTATATACAATTTAAAGCCAGTAATAGAAGTAGAAAGTGAAATGAATGGTAAAGGAAGTGCTGTGCAACATGAATCCTAATCCAAATGTTAAATACCCAATTGAAGGAAATCAAAACGTTCATTTTATAAAAAATACAATAACGAAATCTAATATACTTGTTGGTGACTATTCTTATTTTGATGCGAAGCATGGGGAAACATTAGAAAATCGAGTATTATATCATTATGAATTTATCGGAGATCGTCTCGTTATTGGAAAGTTTTGTTGTATTGCATCTGGAGTTACCTTTATTATGAACGGAGCGAATCATCGAATGGATGGATTTTCGGCGTATCCTTTTAATATCTTTGGGAATGGCTGGGAGAAATTCACGCCTGATTTGTCTGATTTACCGTATAAAGGAGATACAGTTATAGGAAATGACGTTTGGATTGGTATGGATACAACTATTATGCCTGGAATAAAAATTGGAGATGGTGCAATAATTGCAGCTAAATCTGTTGTGACTAAAGACGTCGCACCATATACAATTGTTGGTGGAAACCCTGCAAATAAAATAAAAGAGAGGTTTTCAAATGCAATAATAGAAGAACTATTGCAAATTCAATGGTGGCATTTTGATATTGAGAACATAACCGAAAATATCGATGCTATTGTACGAGGGGATATAGGATCATTAAGAAAGTTAAAAAGGTAATAAAAAATGCATGACAAAAAGTATCATACCTCCGAATCTTGTTAATGATAAAAGAACAAGGAGGTGTGATACTATGGCACAAGACGTTTTATGTGAAGTAAACAACTGTAAATTTTGGGCTAACGGTAATAAATGTAGTGCAGACGCAATTTATGTAGTAAGTCATAAAGGGCAACAAGCATCTACAACTGAAGAAACAGATTGCAAAACTTTTAGTCCAGAAGTGTAAGTTTTTTTATAAGGGTAACCAAATCACGGTTGCCCTTTTATTAATTATATTATTGATAATAAATCTCATTTTCATTCATATTTTTATAAATATTTATATTTTTTTCATGAGAGATAGTATCCAATTTAGTTCATGTTCAATACGCGATCTACTAAATTCAACAACTTCTGTAATAAAAGGGGCAACACCATCGAGTGATTGGATAGATATAAGCTGCTTATGAAGAACATCATGGCGCATAGTTAAAATTTCTTTTCTTGCCTCGTAATCAAGCTTTTCGAATAAGGCGATACGAACAAGAAATTCAGCATTGTTTACCGCAATTTTTTCAGGGAAATCTCTTAGCATTTCATAAAATATCTCTTCACCTGTTTCTGTTATTTCATAAATATTTCGATTTGGTTTTCTAACTTGCTCATGAATTTCTTTCGTTATGGCACCCATATCTTCAAAGCGCCGAAGAGCAGGATAAAGCATGTTATGGTTTAATTCAAAATTCTCACCTAAACGATTTTGGATATTTTTCTTTATTTCATATCCATGTTTTGGTCCAGTCGTTAATTCTGCCAGTAGTAAAATATCAACATACATAAAAATCCCCCTCATAATATTTCTCAAGTTCCTATTTGAAAATTTCAGCTTTGTATATGTTAAAATAACATATGTTAGATTATACACCTTTGAACTGCCGACCTATCACTTTTATTGTAAAAGAAAAGGGAGGAAAGAACTATGGATTCACCTGAAAATGTTATTTTAGTTCATGAAATTTCAAAGCTGAAAACAAAAGAAGAGTTATGGAATCCGTATGAGTGGTATCAATATATGAGAGATAATCACCCAGTATATTATGATGCAGAGCAAAATGTATGGAATGTTTTTTCATATGAGAATGTTAATCGTGTTCTATCAGATTATCGATTGTTCTCGAGTAAAAGAGAGCGCAGACAATTTTCAATTCCACCTTTAGAAACTAGGATAAATATAAACTCTGTTGATCCCCCAGAACACCGTAATGTACGTTCAATCGTCTCTAAAGCATTTACTCCAAGAAGTTTAGAACAGTGGAAACCACGAGTACAAGCTATTGCGAATGAACTTGTACAACATATAGGAGAATATAATGAGGTTGATATTGTTGAACATTTCGCGGCAGCTTTACCTGTAACTGTTATATCCGATTTATTAGGGGTACCCACAACTGATCGTAAACAAATTAAGGGATGGTCTGATATTTTGTTCATGCCATATAGTAAAGGGAAATTTAATGATTTGGATACGAAAAAGGGAATCGCTTTAAATGAATTTAAAACGTATCTTCTACCGATTGTTCAAGAAAAAAGATATCATTTAACCGATGATATCATTTCAGATTTAATACGAGCTGAATATGAAGGTGAAAGATTAACAGATGAAGAAATCGTCACTTTTTCATTAGGACTATTAGCTGCCGGTAATGAAACGACTACTAATTTAATTATTAATAGCTTTTATTGTTTTTTAGTGGATGCGCCTGGAACATATAAAGAATTACGAGAAAAACCGAATTTGATTTCAAAAGCGATAGAGGAAGTATTACGATATCGCTTTCCTGTTACATTAGCTCGTCGTATAACTGAAGATACGAATATCTTTGGACCTTTAATGAAAAAAGACCAGATGATTGTTGCATGGGTCAGTGCAGCAAATTTAGATGAACAGAAGTTCCCACAAGCTTCTACTTTTAATTTACATCGAGTAGGAAATGAAAAGCATTTAACTTTTGGAAAAGGGGCTCATTTTTGCTTAGGTGCACCGCTTGCACGTTTAGAAGCTGAGATTGCATTAAATACTTTTATAAATACTTTCGAAAAAATAGAGTTATCTCCATCTTTCTGTTTAGAAGAATGTATACTCGAAAATGAGCAAACATTAAAGTATTTACCTATTCGTTTAAAAACTAAATAAAATGTTCGACAAGGTGCATACATTTGCATCTTGTTTTTTGTTTCTCAATTGTAGGTATTTTAATCCTTTCGTAAGATGGAAGTGTATGGAAGAAAAGAGAGGAGAGATACTCATGTTAACGTGTAATGGAAGTAAGACGTTTCAAAAGTTTATAAATGGTGTAACTGATCTTATGGATAGTAGGTTACATGAGGAACAAATAGTAAGTAAAATTGAAAAATTACTTGAAAAACTTTTAGAAAAGAAAACATGGCTTCCGCTAGAAAAACAAAAAACGGATGCAACTCAATATGCACGTCACTTACTATATGAAGATCCATTAAAACGTTTTGAAGTATTAGCTCTTGTATGGAAAGATGGGCAAGCTACGCCTTTACATGATCATGATGGCACTTGGGGAGTAGAAGGGGTTTTTTCAGGAAGAATAATGGTTCGAAACTTTTTACAAACTAAGCAACTTGGAAGTTCTCTATTTCATTTAACACATACAGGTAATATTTATTTAGGAGAAGGAGAAACAGATAAAGTGATTCCACCTGCTGATTGTCATATTCTTGAAATAGAAGAAAACGAAAGAGTTGTTACGATCCATATTTACGGAAAGCAGTTAGAAAAGTTTAAAGTATTTATCCCAACCAAAGAAAAAAATGTGTACATGTGCGAGACGAAATATATTACTTATAATTCATAGTTAAAAATGCAAAGCTTTCTTTAAAATAGAAAAGCTTTGCATTTTTAATTTTATTTATTAATATCTCTTGACCTGAAACGCTTTTCATAAATTATAAATAAGAAGTACTTAACGAGTTCAATATGAAAACGATACCTTTTTTCGTTAAATAGATCTCGTGTATTTATAGAAAGTGGTGAAGAAATAATGAAATTAATTGCAATTGACTTAGATGGGACCCTTCTTTCCGGTAATAAAATGATTAGCAAAGAAAATGCAGAAGCAATTCGAAAATGTCAGGAAGCAGGACATGTCGTGGCAATTTGTACAGGGCGTTCAATCGTTGATATTGAACGATTATTGTTAGAAGTTAATTTAGAGTGTCCAATTATTGCGGAAAATGGTGCACTTATTTATAAAGATAAGAAAATGATGAAAAGATATCCAATACAAAATATCCAGGCCCTTGAAATTGTTGAATACCTTGAAGAAAGTGGCATATATTATCAGCTCTATACTGATAAAGGAGTATATGTACCTCATTACGGAACTGAAAGTGTTCTTAATGAAATTGAGAATGTGAAGAAATCAAATTTAGATGTTGATTTACAAGAGCTAGAAACGATTGCCGCTTTATATATTGAGCATACTGCATTTCATAATGTTGAAAGTTGTAAGGAAATTGTAGAAAGTGATCTATATGTGCATAAACTTTTACCATTTTCTTATGACATACAAAAGTTAAAACAGCTAAAAGAAAAATTTAAACATAATAAAGAATTAGCAATCACATCTTCATATTGGCATAATTTAGAGATTAACCATTATAATGCACAAAAAGGTAAAGGCTTATATACTTTAGCAGAACATCTCAATATTCCATTTGAAAATACTGTAGCGATAGGTGATGGACTAAACGATGTTTCAATGATGGAAAAAGCAAATATATCAATTGCGATGGGAAATGCAGTTGATGAAATAAAGGAAATTTGTCATTTCGAAACATTATCAAATGAAGAACATGGTGTTGCACATGCTTTATATAAATATGTAATGTAACAAGAAAGTAAAAAAGAATCCAAAAAGGATTCTTTTTTACTTTTTATTAGGGGTAAGGTATTCTATGAGTCTCATAGAAGCCTTATTACACTTTATTATATAGAATATATTGGAATAAATGTTTATATTATTCATAACATTTATGAATATTCTGTGAACTATTCATTCAAAATCACTACATATTTTCTGTTTTTTTATTGAAAAATAAAATTAATTTGAATAATTATGCTATCACTATATACCTGTACGAACATTATCCGTATAATGGAGAAGTATGAATTTTAAACGGGTATTAAATTTACACATAGAGGTGAAAAAAGAATGAATGCTCGGCTGATGGAACTTATTGATGTGAGTACAATAGAAACCATGGCAGAACAATTTTATAAATTAACTAACATATCACATCAACTTCTTGATGCTGAGAAAGAATGTATTTTTTCATTCGGAATGAATGAAGTGAAAAATAGTAATCTTCCAAAGGTTGTAATCCCCATTTTCTTATACAATCAACATTTAGGTTCTTTTGTAGTTTGGTCTAAAAAAAGCGAAATTTTCAATTGTCAAAAATACTTTGAAATGCTTTCGAATCTTATTATAGATGGAGCTACAAATGCTATTCAAAGTAAAAATAATAATTTACTCTTTCGAAAGGAAGAGGAATTATATATGATTTTACAAAACATGCCTGTTATGGTTGATGCACTAGATAACAACGGCGATTTCGTTTTATGGAATCGGGAATGTGAAATTGTAACAGGTTATACAGCCGAAGAGATTATCGGGAACCCAAACGCACTTCAATTATTATATCCTGACGATAATTACCGTCACCAAATACAAAAAAAATTCTTAACTTGTGGGAAAAATTTTAGAGATTGGGAAATGCATTTAACATGTAAAAATGGTGAAGTCAAAACGATAATGTGGTCCAATATTTCAGACCAGTTTCCTGTAATAGGATTTAGTTACTGGGCTGTTGGGGTAGATATTACACATTTAAAAGCAATAGAAGAACAACTAAAACAACAAACCTCTGAATTGGAACTTATTTTTAAAGCTTTACCAGATCTATGTTTTTTAACAGAAGCTGATGGAACAATTATAGATTATAAAGCTGGATCACCTACAAAATTTTACGTACCTGCAGAAACCTTTATGGGAAAAAAGTTTTACGAGGTGTTACCATCTCCAGTAGCACAGCAATTTCGAGAAGCAATTCGTCAAGTAAAAGAAAAAGAATCCACTGTAATTGTTGAATATCCACTAGCACTTAAAGGAAGTATAGATTTTTTTGAAGCTAGATGTTTACCATTGCTACATGACAAAATTATGGTTATTATACGCGATATTACAGAGCGAAAAAAGACAGAAGAATTACTAAATAAATCAGATACACTTGCAGCAATTGGACAATTAGCAGCTGGTGTTGCTCATGAAGTGAGGAACCCTTTAACTGTAATAAAAGGATTTATACAACTATTCCAAATTAACAAAGAGGATCAAGAAAAATATTTTGATCTTATGCTTTCTGAAATTGAGAGAATTGAAGCGATACTTCAGGAGTTTTTGTCGATTGCTAAAACAGATGAAATTCCTACTGAAAAGAAAAATATTTATAAAATATTTGAAAATGTCGTGTCATTGATTAACACAAAAGCGATTATGATAAATATTCAAGTTGAATTAATTGCAGATTCAAGTGAAATAATTATTGAATGCTCTGAAAATCAATTGAAACAAGTATTTATTAATATTTTGCAAAATTCAATCGAGGCAATGCCAGATGGCGGGAAAATTTCAATTCATATGAAAGAAATGAATGAAGACGGAGTCATTATAGATATAGTCGACGAAGGAATAGGAATACCAGAGGAAAGAATTAAGAGATTGGGTGAACCATTTTATAGTACGAAAGAAAAAGGTACTGGAATTGGATTGATGTTAAGTTACAAAATTATCGAAAGTCACCAAGGGGCTATTAGTATTATGAGTGATGTTGGTGTCGGAACTACTGTAACAATTTACTTACCAAAAACGCAAAGTGAACTGTACATATCAAAGAGTGAAAATAAATCCGTAATAGTACGCTCTATATTTAACTCGTAAATAATTAAATACGCCAAAACAAAGGGCTTAGTGAAAACTAAGTCCTTTGTTTTGGCGTATTTTTAAATTTTATTTTAGTAAACTTTACCTTTTCTTTACCATTACTTAAATTTCTATTAAGTATTAATCATTATATTAGTATTTATACAATGTAATGTTTAGAATTTCAACATTACTTACAATGATGGGAACTTACTTTATTGTTAGAAGTAATGTAAGGAGGAGGATTATGACAAGGTGAAAAAGAAAAAACAGAAAAGCAGTAGGGTACTTCCAATACGATTAAACATTTTATTCTTTTGTGTGTTTTTATTGTTTTCTGCTATTATAATTCAGCTAGGTAAAGTGCAAATTTTCGAAGGAGAAACATATAAAAATGAAGTACAAAAGAGAGAAAATGCAACCGTTAGTCTTACAGTGCCACGCGGCAAAATTTATGATCGTGAAGGTAAACCCGTTGTTGATAATAGGTCTTTACGTACGATTACATACACAAAGTTAAAAGGTGTAAAATCAGAAGATATGTTAAAAACTGCAAGACAACTTGCAGAAATAATTGAAATGCCACAAGAAGATATAGATAAGTTAACTGAGACAGATAAGAAAGATTTTTGGATGCAATTAAATCCAAAGCTTGCTGAAAACTTAGTATCTAAAAAAGAAATAGATAAGTTTAGAAAAAAAGATAGTACCGGAAAAGAACTAGATAAAAAAATAGAAGAGTTAAAGAGAAATCGCGTTACAGATAAAAACCTTCAAGAATTAACAGCTAAAGATTTAGAAGTGTTAGCTATTAAAAGTAAAATGACTTCAGGATTTCAAATGGCACCTCAAATTATAAAAAAAGATGTTAGTGAAAAGGAGTACACTGTAATAAGTGAAAATCTTGCAAATCTTCCTGGTGTAGATGCATCAGTTGATTGGGAGCGATTTTATGTTAATGATGGGTTATTCCGTTCAGTACTTGGAAATGTTTCAAATGCTGATGAAGGATTACCACGTGAACGATTAGATTATTATTTAGTACGTGACTATAGCCGAAATGACCGAGTTGGAAAAAGTTACATCGAACAACAATATGAAGATGTACTTCATGGTACGAAAACAGAAGTAAGAAGTATCGCAGATAAACAAGGTAACACAATTAGAACAGAAACAGTTTCCGAAGGGAAAAGCGGCAAGAATTTAACTTTAACAATAGATATGGAATTACAGAAAAAAGTAGAAGAGAGCATAGAAAAAATATTAAAGGCCTATAAAGGTTCAGAATCGATGTTAGACCGTGCTTTCGTTGTTATGATGAATCCGAAAAACGGTCAAGTATTATCGATGGCTGGGAAAAAGTTAGTAGAAAAAGACGGCAAAATAGAAGTAGAAGATTATGCTTTAGGTACGATGACAAGTTCATATGAGCTTGGATCAACTGTTAAAGGTGCGACAATATTAACTGGTTTTGAAACGAAAGCTATAACACCAGGTACTTACTTTTATGATGCACCTATGAAGTTTAAAGGAACTAAGGAGAAAAAGTCTTGGAAAGATTTCGGGAATATTGATGATCTAAGAGCTTTACAAGTTTCTTCTAATGTTTATATGTTTAATACAGCATTAAAAATTGCAGGTGTAGATTATGTAAGGAATAGTTCACTAGATATTAAACAAGAATCCTTTGATAAAATGAGATATTATTTCAGACAATTTGGTTTAGGTGTTCCAACGGGCATTGATTTACCAAATGAAACAGCTGGGCAAATAGGGCGAAAAGATAATCAGCCTGGTTTCTTATTAGACTTTTCCATTGGTCAGTATGATACGTATACACCGCTTCAACTTGCCCAGTACATTTCGACTATCGCAAATGGCGGCTATCGTATGAAACCACAAATTGTTCAAGAGATTAGAGAACAAACTGTGCAGAAAGATGAAATTGGTAAAGTCGTACATTCACAAGAACCAATTGTTTTAAATAAAGTGGATATGAAAGAAGAGTATATTAATCAAGTAAAAGAGGGATTTAGAAGAGTGTTCCAAGAGGGGGATGGTACTGGGGTAAGTAAATTCCAAAAAGCCCCATATAAACCAGCTGGTAAAACAGGGACAGCACAGACAGTATATGGAGGAGATAGTGACATTGGTAGAAATGATAAAGGTGAGCGTATAAAATGTTATAACTTAACACTAGCAGGATATGCGCCATATGATAATCCAGAAGTAGCGTTTTCAGTTGTTGTTCCATGGATTATAGATGATAAGTCTGGTATTAATTCTGCAATTGGTAAAGATATTTTAGATGCCTATTTTGATTTGAAAAACCAACGATTAAGTGAGGGAACTGCAAAAGTAGATGATTTAAAAGAAAATTAGAAAATATGAACCGTCTCTATCATTTATATGAACTAGAGACGGTTTCACATAGGACTAGATTGGAAATGAGGTATTTATGAATAGATTCGTTTGTAAAGGATGGGGAAAAATATGTAGCTATATTTTAATTATTGTAGCAGTTATTTTAATAAATAAATCTTTTTTATTTTGTATGGTAGAAGGAATTTCGATGCAGCCAACATTAAATGAAAAAGATCGTATACTAGTTAATAAAGCTAGTTTTTCCTTTCATCATGGAGATGTGGTGATAATTAAAAAGGAAGATGATCCAACATACTATGTGAAACGAATTATCGGATTAGCCGGAGATGAGGTAAAGCTAAAAAACGATGTCGTTTATATAAATAATAATAAGCAAAATGAGTCATATATACAGTTAGATATATCACAGACATCAAAACGTTTTTCAAACTTCTCAGAAATAAAAATTCCCGCGCATAAATTCTTTGTATTAGGAGATAATCGTAATCATAGTAAAGATAGTAGAAATACACTAGGTTTTATTGATGAATCAAATGTGATTGGTAAAGTAGAAATAGTGTATTTTCCGTTTGATCAAATGAAAAGAATAAAATAATTTCGTAAAAAAGAATGCTATTAAATATTCACCTTTTGCAAAAAATTACATATATTGATAGCATAGGACAAGCCAAAAGGCTTGCACCCTATCTCACTGAACACTCCTTATCACGGCTTGGCATCTACTTATGTAGATGCTTTTTTTATATTTTTGACTGACAATTATTTATCAATATAAGGTGGTAAGAATATTAGGTCTTTTAGGGGGAGTTTACCTGTAAAAATAACTGTACTCTTAATAAATGAAAATGAAATATAAGGAGTGAGAAATCAGTGCTGAATATTTTAATGGTCAATTTTCCGGCAGAGGGACATGTGAATCCTACTTTAAGTATAGTAAAATCCTTTACTGAACGGGGCGATAGCGTACATTATATTACTACGGAAAATTTTAAGGAAAGGCTTGAATCAATGGGAGCTATTGTGCATTCTCATCCAGATTTATTAAAAGAAATCGCTATCGATACGGTTACTTCATCTGGATTAAACGCTTTCTTTAATGTTCATGTTCAAACTTCTTTATATATATTAGAAATTACAAAAAAGTTATCTAAAAGTATACATTTTGACTTCGTATTTTATGATATATTTGGCGCTGGAGAATTAGTAAAGGAATATTTACAAGTTCCAGGAGTAGTTTCCTCTCCTATATTTTTAATTCCGACAGATTTTTTAAAGACCTTACCTTTTCATCCAGATACCACAGTCCCATTTCATCCTGATAAATTCGCTAAAAAGTTACTATATGAAATGGAGAATAAATTTGGAGTTTCCCCAAAAAGTAATCTTCAATTTATGAATAATAAAGGGGAAATATGTATCGTGTATACAAGTCGTTATTTTCAACCTAATAGTCATTCGTTCGGAGAAAATAATATTTTTATTGGACCGAGTTTTCCAAAGCGGAAAACAAACGGGGAGTTTCCACTTGGAATGCTAAAAGATAAAAAGGTTATTTATATTTCAATGGGGACCCTCCTCGAAGGGATCGAACCATTTTTTAATACTTGTATTGATGCTTTCTCAGATTTTGAAGGAGTAGTTGTAATGGCAATAGGTGATAGAAATGATATTTCAAAAATTAAACAAGCACCAGACCATTTTATAATAGCTCCATACGTACCTCAATCTGAAGTGTTAAATGAAGCAGATGTTTTTATTACACACGGGGGAATGAATAGTGTACATGATGCAATTCATTATAATGTTCCATTTGTAATAATACCGCATGATAAAGACCAGCCCATGATAGCCCAAAGACTAACTGAGCTTGAAGCAGCGTATAGATTATTAAAAGATAATGTTAATGTAGAGTCTTTAAAAGAAGCGGTAACCGAAGTTCTTTTAAATGAAAAGTATAAACATGGTATTCGAAAACTTAATGATAGTTTTTTAGATTGTGGTGGCTCAAAAAAAGCGATTGCAGTCATTGATTCACTTCTAAATAAAGTGAATCTTTAATCAGTGGGGGGGGCATCCCCGCTGATTATCAGCCCTCACAAATCGGGCTTTTACGGGCAGCCCGACTCCCACCTAACGTCTTTGCTTCAGCCGAATTTTAATGCGGGAGTCTTACTGGCCCCCAAATAGTAGGATAAATAGTTTTGAGATGATAAAAGCATAGAGGCTCACACCTTTATGCTTTTAAATTGTTATCCAGCAAATTGTACAGCAGTATTCGCGTGTAAATAAGCAGTGTCAAAAA
This sequence comes from Bacillus paramycoides, assembly GCF_001884235.1. Taxonomy (GTDB): domain Bacteria; phylum Bacillota; class Bacilli; order Bacillales; family Bacillaceae_G; genus Bacillus_A; species Bacillus_A paramycoides. The sequence continues at coordinate 383,827 of NZ_MAOI01000079.1, forward strand.
CAGGAACAGATAGATCGTTTTGAGAAATGAGCAAAGGAATTTCTGTACAGCCAAGCAGTATTCCTTCAGCACCGTTTTTAATTAATGTATTTGCGATTTGTAATAGCTTTTCTTTTGATGCATGTGAAATGATACCTCTACTTAATTCGCTTAATATGACATGATGAATAAAGGTTCTATCTTCTTCATTTGGGATAATTGTCTCAATGTTGTAATTTGCTAATCGAGATTTATAGAAATCATGTTCCATCGTTTGTTTCGTTCCTAAAAGTCCGATACGCTTTATATTATGTTCTACCATTTTCTTAGCACTTACGTCTCCAATATGAAGAAGTGGTATTGATATTGCCTTTTCTACTTCTTCGGCAAATAGATGTACTGTATTAGAACATATTAGTAAACATTCAGCTCCAGAGTTTTCTACTTTTTTTGCTACTGTGACTAATTCATTTTTCACTTCCTCATATTGATGGTTTTGTAATAATGTAGTTACTTCACCAAAGTCCATGCTATATAAAACAAGCTTCGCATTTTGATCATATTTAGAGAGGGTAAGTGTATTAATATGTTTATAGTACAACGATGTTGATTCCCAACTTAGTCCGCCAATTAGGCCAATTACTTTCATCATGTATTCCTCCCGTAACAATTTTGAATTCATTATTCCATAATTCCTATAAGAATACAATGATTTGAACGAACTATTTATTTAAAAGTTAAAATAGTAAGAAAAGTATTGAAATTGTTGGTTGTTAGTGCCATAATACAGATTACAAATACATACTTATCCAGAGAGGTAGAGGGAACGGCCCTATGAAGCCTCAGCAACCCCTATGTAATTACATAGGAAGGTGCTAATTCCGCAGAGGACATTTATATGTCTTTTGAAAGATAAGAGGATTCTTGTACGTGAAAGAAAATGACCTCTTAATTTAAGGGGTCATTTTTTGTTGTATAGAAAGGAAGTGTCGATGCATAATTCATTTTCAAAACAAATATAGAGTATTAAAAGCTAAATAATACGAGAGGGGAATTGTAATGAACAAATTAACGACAAAACTAGTAGTAGCAATCGGAATTGGAGCAGCTTTATACGGTGTATTAGGACTTTGGGGATTTACTATCGCACCCAATACATTTATTAAACCAGCATTAGCTATATTAACAGTTTTTGGCGCATTATTTGGCCCAGTAGCAGGACTATTAATAGGACTCATCGGTCATACAGTTACAGATACAATCGCTGGATGGGGTATTTGGTGGGGATGGGTGATTAGTTCAGGCATTATCGGATTTTCAATGGGGATCATACAAAAAAGAGCTGGTTTCAGTGTGAAAAATGGAAAGTATAATAACCGTGATATTTCTTATTTTACAATTGCGGGGTTAGTAGGAATTGTAATTGCCATTATATTTGCAGGAGCATTCGATGTTATTGTGATGGGAGAACCGTTTGATAAAATCGTTATACAAGTGCTAGGAGCAACCATTGCAGACGTTATCGTATTTTTAGTTCTTGGCTTACCAATCACAATTGGCTTAGCTAAAGCGAATAAAAAACATACACATTTAAAAATTGAAAAGTAGGGATGTATACATGCAACCAATTATTTCTTTTGAGCAATTTACCTTTCAATATGGGCATGCCACGCAGCCTACTTTAAAAGATATTACATTTCAAATATATCCTGGGGAAAAAGTGCTAATAGCTGGACGGAGTGGTTCAGGGAAGTCAACATTAGCTCATTGTATAAATGGGCTAATCCCATTTTCTTACGAAGGGATAAGTACTGGTAACATTTTAATAGCTGGAAAGGATCCGAGAGAAGGAAGTATTTTTGAACAGAGTAAACATGTAGGAACAATATTACAAGATCAAGATTCGCAATTTATTGGTCTTACTGTAGAAGAAGATGTAGCATTTTTATTAGAAAATGAATGTGTAAACCAAAAAGAAATGAAAAGAATTGTGACTGATTCTTTAAAAAAGGTAAATATGCAGAACTTTCATGCACAAAGTCCACATGAATTGTCAGGAGGTCAAAAACAGTCAGTTTCTCTTGCAGGGCTGTTAACGGTAAATGCAGATATATTATTATTTGATGAACCGTTAGCTAACTTAGATCCTGTAAGTAGTTTGAATACTATAAAACTTATTAAAGATATACATGAGAAATATAATAAAACAATTGTAATTATTGAACATCGAATAGAAGAAATTTTAAAGCTTGATTTAGATAAAATTATTTTAATCGATGAAGGAGAAGTTGTTGCGATTGGTTCACCGGATAAAATTTTAGCGTCTAATATATTACCAAATATCGGGCTAAGAGAGCCTATTTATATAGAAGCTCTAAAGAAATTAAATTTTGGTAATAATAATGACATGTTATTTCCAATTGAAAATCTTTGTAATGAAAGAGTTAATAGCGTAATAAAGAATTGGATGCAGAAACAAGTATCATTTGAAAACACACATAAAAATAGAGAAATATGTCAAATTGAAAATTTATCATTTTCGTATAATAACAAACATACAGCATTAGAAGATATCAACCTTTCAATAGGAGAAGGTGAAATAGTAGCGTTACTGGGTCATAACGGAGCAGGTAAATCGACATTAGCTCATAGTCTAATAGGAATAAATAAAACAAAAAATGGGAGAATTACATTCGCTGAAGAAAACATAAACACGTGGTCTATCCGTAAACGTGGGGAAGTTATTTCATATGTTATGCAAAACCCCAATCATATGATTACACAAAGTACTGTTTTAGAAGAAGTATCATTCACATTAAAATTAAAAAAGGTTTCTAAAGAAGAAATTAATAGTAGAGTGGAAGATGTTTTGAAGATTTGTGGATTATACCCATTTCGTAATTGGCCAATTCAGGCATTAAGCTACGGGCAAAAAAAGAGACTAACTATTGCTTCTGTACTTTCAGCAAACCCAAAACTAATTATATTAGATGAGCCGACAGCTGGACAAGATTATTATCATTACAAACAGTTTATGTCGTTTATAAGAAAACTGGCTGAAAAAGGCATATCTTTTATTTTTATCACACACGATATGAATCTTGCTTTAGAATACGCAAATCGAGCGGTAGTTCTGCATAAAGGGAAAATCATTGCGGACAATGCTGTATCCGCTGTATTAGGAGATCAAGAAACGTTACAAAGAGCCAATTTACGGGAGATTTCATTAATAAAGCTTGCTAAATTAAGCGGAATTTCATCTCCAGAAATGTTTGTGAAACTTTATATAGAGGTTAATAGGAGGGAGGAGTATGCATAATACGTATTTTCATCGTATGGATGGTGCAATTAAGTTATCTTTATTTATATTTTGTATGACTCTTACTTTTTTATTTTTTGATTTTCGTATATTACTAATTTTATTTTTTATTGGATGTGTCGGCCTCTTAATTGCTAAAGTTCAGTTGCGTAAAATTATAGTTGTTTTCAGCGTTATATTTACATTTAGTTTATTAAACTCTGTTATGATTCTTTTTATTACGCCAACACATGGATCAGAATTAACAGGAACATACACATCTTTTTTTAATATAGGTTATGCAACAATTACATACGAAACATTATTTTTTGCCGCTACACTTTCATTAAAATATTTTACGTTATTACCATTTACACTTCTTTTTATTTATACAACTCATCCAAGTGAATTTGTCAGTAGCTTAAATAAATTTGCTATTCATTATAAAATTACATATGCAATAAATATTGCACTGCGTTACATACCAAACATTCAATCTGAATATGTAATCATTAAACATGCACAGGAAGCAAGAGGTGTACCTTTTGAAAAAGGAGAAGCGAGCTTGTGGATTCGTATGAAAAACCGTGTTTTAATTTTTTGGCCACTTATTATTCATTCTTTAGAAAGAATCGATACAGTTTCAAATGCAATGGATTTAAGAGGATTTGGAAAGAAAAACAAACGTACGTGGTACTATGCAAAGGACGCACAAAAAGAGGATTACATCACACTTTTTGTTGGTATTATTATTTTGATTATTGCAGTTTACTTAAAACTAAATGTATTCCAAAGCTTCTGGTACCCATTTTAAAGCACTCTCAATAGAGTGCTTTTACTAATTTTATGAGGACATGCTCAAAAATGGGATATACACATACTGTATAATACGAACCAGTTAAAAATGATCAACTACCTATTAGTTTTCAAACCAAAAGGAGGAGAAAATATGAGCTTCGGTGGTTCTTGTGGCTTTGGTGGAGGTTTCGCTTTATTAGTTGTGTTATTTATTTTATTAATTATTGTTGGATGTAGCTGTTGGAGCTAAGGGTACTAATTTCTAATTAGTCTTCACAAAATGTAAACTTAAAAAAACATAGCAGATACTTGTTGTATCGAAATAAAAAAGGAGCATAATGGCTCCTTTTTTATTTATTATATGGAATACTCTCATCACTATATTTTGGGAATGTAATAGTTAGAGCCGTTCCTTTATTAACAATACTTCGGATTTTTAAAGTACCTTGCATTGTTTCGATAATTTTAACAGCAACCATCGTACCTAAACCAGTACCTTTCGTTTTTGTACTAAAATATGGTTCGCCAAATCGATTTATTTGCTCTTGCGACATTCCAATTCCACTATCTTGAATCCTTATTATGACTTTATTATTACTAGCAGTTGCAGAAATAATTAGATCACCGCCACTCGGCATAGCTTCAATACTGTTTTTAATTAAGTTTAAAAAACATTGGTGGAAGTGCTGTGTATTACCAATAATTGTCCCCCCGGAGAACTCTTTTGTAATATTAATAGTGTTCATATTACATAAAGGCAATATCATATTAATTACTCGATGTAACTCGTGTTCCACAGAGATACGGTCTAGTTTCTCTGATGCTGGCTTAGCAAAAGTTAAGTAATCATCAATAATTATTTGTGCTCGATTTAACTCTTCAAGTATATGTTCAATATATTCATTCCTAGACTCTGGGGTTAAATTGGGTGTTTTTAAAAGTTGAGTAAATCCTTTTACGACAGTCAAAGGATTCCTTACTTCGTGTGAAATACTAGCAGCGAGTTGGCTGACAATCTCCATTTTTTCAATTTTAATTAACTTTGATCGCATGATTACCGCATCTTTTAAAACTTCATTAAAATAGACAACAAATAACATTAATGTAGTTGGTAATAGAATAAAATAAATAATATATAAATTATTAACTTCAAAATCTGATAAAGTTAAAACAATAACAGTTGTAAATATTGCAAGGAAAAAAGTTAAAAACATAGACGAAGCTACTTTAATTTTTCTATTGTATGTATTAAATTTAGCTGATGCGAATGCTGTAATAATAAATATTGTTCCATAAACAATAATTGTTAATAGACTAAAACCATAAAACAGAAAACGTGTTATTAATAAAATAATGAGTAATATAATACCGACAGGAAACCCACCATAAAGTGTTCCTATTAAAAAGGGTATTTGTCTTAAATCGTGAATGCAATTTTCATCCATATAGATAGGATATCGCATACATAAAATAAGTGGGATGCTCGTACAAAGAATAATAAGTAGTTTTTTGTATTTTTTCCCAAAGAGCCCACTATCATAAACGAAATAAAAAACAAATATACTACTTAAAATATAAAGAAGATTATTTAAAACATTTTGATTTATGTAAATAAAGTTCATAATACATGCCCCGTTATCCTGAATTTCAATTCCATATGTATTATACATTATAAAAGTAATAGTTTTACATATGTCTAATACATATATAAATTTTTTATAGCTTCTGAGTAGTATGTACTTCTAACCATGCATTATAAAATTCTTCAACTGACGCATAGCGTTCGCTTCGATTTTCATTTACAGCACGATAAGCTATCTCAAATAAACCTTTACTAGCTTCCCATTTTATAAAGGAACGATCTTGTCCGCCACCTAAAAGCGTGAAAGCCATTGCACCCATATTAAATACATTCGTTTTTCCATCTATTATTGCGTTAAGCTGAAATTCTTCAGGGGACATAAAGCGTGATGATCCCCATAATCGCCCCATTGTATTTATGTAAGGTTTTTTGCTGTATAAATCAATATCGCAAATTTTTGTTTCATTTGTTTTAAAGTTATACAAAATACTACCATCATAAAAATCAATAGCTACATAGTTTTTATGCTCTACATAAGCATGAAAAGAAAAAATAGAATGTAATGAAATAAGTCGGTCCTTAACGGATAATTTCTTATATTTATAAAATGGTGAGTTAGAATCTTTATATTTCGCCGGGGGTGGGAAACTCCAGTGCGGATGAAGACATTCACCATCAAACCACTCAAAAATTAAAACATATCCATGTTGTACTGGAAAGTGTTCAATTAAGTTTATAAGTGAATTGTGCTTTAATTCATTGTAAAGAATAACTGAATTTTTTAATCTTATTATCGCTGCATCTGTAGACCCTTTATATGCTATTGTTTGTGCCCCTGCATATTTAATAAATTTCTTTTGACCATTATTTTCAACCCCAAAGCAAATATTACCCGAATCTTGTTGATCAAAAGCTACAAATACTATTCCTAATTTCATAAGCCAATCAAAATTATGATGTTCTTTTAATTGGAATGTTATATTATTTAACTGAATTTCAACTGGAATATCTTTCATTATTCACCTCGTATTAAATATAATTAAATTGTATATTGCAGTATTCGACATATTTTGTGAAATCCCTATGTTATTAACGTGAAATTTTATAAATATAATGATGTACAGTTATAAGGAGGAAAGAAAATGGATGGAAAAATCATAATTAAACCGTACCAACATCATTGGCATAAAGAGTTTTTAAATGAAAAAAATAAAATTACGTCTTTATTAAATAAAGAAGTGATAACAATGGAACATATAGGAAGTACAGCGGTAGAAGGATTAGGAGCTAAACCTCTTATTGATATGATGATTGGCGTAACAAACTTACAAATTACTGAAAATTGGACTGAAAGCCTTGCGGAAATTGGATATGAATATGTTCCTAAAAAAAACTCTAATTGGCGTTTTTTTAGAAAAGGGAAATGGAGAGCTGGTACCCACCATTTACATGTTTATATTTATAATAGTGAAGAATGGAAGAACAACCTTTTATTTCGAGATTTTCTCATAAAGCATGAATGGGCACGAAAAGAATATAGAGGTTTAAAAGAAAGACTTGCTACTATATATCCTTTCGATCGAGTTGCTTATACAAATGAAAAAGCCCCGTTTATTCAAAAAATAATAATTTTAGCTAAAAGGGATCGATACAAAATTTAAGTCGTTTTGAAATTCTCATTTTATTTTAATCTTTCTCTCATGTTCCTTTCTTTTTTATTTGATACACTGCTTGTTACAAAGCCTTTATAAGTAAGGGGATAAAAAATGGAAAAGATACTAAGAAATAAATATGTTCATATATATGTTAAAATAATAGGTATTACTATTATTATTTGCAGTGTAGCATTGCTATTTATTAATGTTTTGTACGGGAATGTATTAAATGTAAAAGGGTTAAATAAGAAATTAGGTTCTTTCGGTGAATATGGGGCAATTCTAGCTGCATCATTATGGTTGTTACGTCAAATATGGTTATTTTTAAAGAAGAAAAATATGCACGGATTTAAAATAATTAAAGAGCTATATCTTTTTATAAAACAGTTTCACGTATTAATTGGATACGCTGTAATAGCTGTTGCGACTACTCACGGTATTTACTTTTTAATAAAAGGAAGTCGTCATATTATACTAATATACAGTGGTATATTTTCTCTTTTAGCCTTAATAGCATTAGGGATTGCAGGATTTATTTTACAGAAATCTAATCAGAAAACAAAATTGAAGATGTATCGAAAAGTACATCAATTCATTGCGGTTATTTTCGGAATAGGATTACTTATTCATTTAATCGTATAGGAGGAAGTATCGTTGCAACATATATTAATTATTGAAGATGAGGAAAGCTTAGCAGAGTTTTTAGAATTAGAATTAAAGTACGAAGGATATAAAGTAGACATACAACTTGATGGAAGAAAGGGATTAGAAGTAGCACTGGAAAATAGTTATGATCTCATTTTACTTGATTTAATGTTACCAGGATTAAATGGACTGGAAGTATGTCGTCGACTAAGAGCAACTAAAAATACACCTATTATTATGTTGACTGCTCGTGATAGTATTATGGACCGTGTGACAGGGTTAGATAGTGGAGCTGATGATTATCTTCCAAAACCGTTTGCGATTGAAGAACTTTTAGCACGTATGAGAGTTATATTTAGAAGAGAAGAAAATATAGAGCATAAGCACATATCTTCTCTTACGTTTAAAGACTTACAGCTTCAAATTGAATCTCGAACTATAACTAAAGGAAATGAAGAAATCGAACTTACAAATAAAGAATTCGAGCTACTGCTTATGTTTATGAAAAATATTAATCGAGTTCTTACCCGTGATATTTTACTTGACCAAGTATGGGGATATGATGCAATGGTTGAGACAAATATCGTTGATGTATATGTTCGTTATTTACGGAATAAGTTACATAGTGTAGATAAGGAGGAATATATCCAAACAGTTCGCGGTGCTGGATATATAATGAAATGATAAAAAACATTATGTACCGAATTCGAAATTTACCTATAAAGTGGAAATTAACACTTTGGTCCACTACACTTGTATTCATATTGTTTATTTTGTATAGCGCGTTACAATTCATTGTAATTAATAAGTGGACTATAGATTATGAACAGAAACAAATAAACAGACAAGTGACAGAAATAGCAGCATATTTTCAAGATAAAAATGATACACTTTCGAGCAAAACATTTGAAAACAGTAAAGAATTTCTTAACAATATGATTGATAAACATCAAATGATTCGTATTATAGGAAATGATGGAAAATCCATTGTTACTGTTTCGCGAGATTTTAATGAAGCGTGGATAGAACCAAAAATGGTTTCACAAGATGAATCATTTATAAAAAGACAGATAGAAGATCGAATTTTAATTGAACGAATACCAATTCAAACAAAAGAATTTACAGGAACTATTGAACTTGCGAAAAACTTAGAGACATTTGATCATTTATTAAAAATAATTTTAGTGGTAATGGTTATCGCCGGGATATGTGGATTAGTGCTTAGTTTTTTAGGCGGGATACTTATAACGAAAAAGCTTTTATCAAGTGTCCAAAACATAACGGATACGATGAAGCGCATTAAGAAAAACGGACTAAATGAAAGAGTTCCAGTACGAGAAAATAATGATGAACTCGCAAAATTATCGATTCTTTTTAATGAAATGATGGATGAGGTAGAAACTTCTTTTACACAGCAAAAACAGTTTGTAGAAGACGCATCGCATGAATTACGAACACCATTAACAATTATTCAAGGGCACTTATCCATGCTGAATCGATGGGGGAAAAATGATCCAGTAGTATTGGATAAATCTCTTCAATCCAGTCTAAAAGAAGTAGATCGATTAAATAAATTAGTTTCAGAATTGCTAGAGCTATCAAGAGCTGAATCAGAACAGATGCATCCAATAGCAGTCGAACAAGTCCATGTTAATAGCGTATTAAAACAAGTTACACAAAACTTTGCAGTACTTCAAACTGACTTTCAATTTGATATGAAATTGGATGCAGATGAAGCATATATTTCAATGCCATCATCTTACTTAGAGCAAGTTATTATTATTGTAATGGATAATGCAGTGAAATATGCAAAAGAAGTTAATAAGTATATTTGCATTGAATCAAGTATACAATCGGGAAAAGTTAAAATTCGCATAATAGATCATGGAGCGGGAATACCTGAAGGGGATTTACCATTTGTTCTTAATCGTTTTTATAGAGTCGATAAAGCGAGAAGTCGAAAACAGGGTGGAAATGGTCTGGGTCTATCTATAGCAAAAAGGCTTGTAGAAAAATATAACGGAGCTATTCAATTAGAGAGTAAAGAAAACGAAGGAACAATTGTTACGATTACATTTCCTTATGCTACTCATTAATAGTTAAAGGTAGAAAATTCTTTTTGAAAAAACTCTTTAAAAGGAGGAATACATTTTGTATTTCCTCCTTTTTTGATGCTTACTAATCAAATTATTTTATTTATTTCGATATTTCTAGTACATTGAAAGTATTAAGGGGGAATAATTAATGAAAGCTATTGTACATCAACATAAAAAAGGATTAAAAGGTTTAGAATATAAATTATCATCTGAGATAACTCCTAATGTTGGGGAAGTTAAAGTGAAATTAAAAGCAGCAGGTTTAAATCATCGTGATTTATTTATAATAAATAATAGAAGAGAAATGAAATCACCTTTAATTTTAGGATCAGATGGTGCAGGTATTGTTACGGAATTAGGAGAAGGTGTTTCAAATATCACACTACATACAGAGGTTATTATAAATCCTAGTATTGGATGGAATAATACTCATGAAATACCAGAATTACCTGAAGTATTAGGTGGACCAGCAGATGGAACGTTTGCCGAATATGTTATTCTGCCAGCTGAAAATGTAGTGAAAAAGCCATCCTATCTTTCGTGGGAAGAATCGGGTGTGTTATCTTTATCGGCATTAACTGCATATAGAGCGCTTTTCACAAAAGGTAGATTGAAATCCGAAGAACATGTTCTAATTCCGGGAATTGGCGGTGGTGTAGCTACTTATGCTATGTTATTTGCTAAAGCAATCGGAGCAAAGGTGAGTGTTACTTCAAGGATAGAGAGCAAAAGAAAGGCTGCAGAAAAATATGGAGCAGACTTTTCTTTTAATAGTTCTGGTAATTGGGAAGAGTGCTTACATGGCGAAAAAGTAGATTTAATTATAGATAGTATAGGGCCAGCAACTTTCTTAAAATATTTTGATATATTAAAACCAAATGGAAGAATCGTTAATTTTGGTGCAAGTTCAGGAGATAAAATTGAATTACCTTTACGAGCATTATTTTATAATCAAATCGATATTATGGGAACATCAATGGGAAGTAGTGAGGAATTTAATGAGATGATTCATTTTATAGAGGAACATAATATTAAACCAATCATTGATAAAGTATATCCATTAGAAGAAGCAATTCAAGCTTTAAATCGAATGCAGCAAGGAGAACAATTCGGTAATATAGCCCTTCGTATGAAATGAAAATATGATTTCGTAGCTAGTATATTTAAATGAACATGTTAAGTATTATATTCATACATAGAGTGTTTACCATACTATTTTAAATGTTTTATAATTTTTATACATATTTAGCACGTGTAAATAGTTACACGATTGTCAAATTAATAGTAGCAAAATGAGAATTAGATGAGAAAAGTTTAAGCCCATTTTCATATTAATGTTGTATACTGTGTAAGTCAAGAACACTTGTATCTTTATTTAAAGTACAATGAGAAAGAATAAGGAGAGAGTAATATGAATTACACAGTATTCCAATGGATTAATAATTTTGCTGGATCATCCAAGCTATTAGATACGCTAATGATCGCTATTACAAATAGTGTTCCATATGTAGCTATTTTATTTATGCTTATCCTATGGTTCAATAATGGAAAGAAAGAGAATGCAATTAGAAAACAATATACAGTGTTATATACGACACTTTCAGTTAGTATTGCATTATTAGTAAATGTTCTTATACATGTGGTATATTATCATCCGCGTCCTTTTATTACACATCATGTAAATCAATTAGTACCGCATGCAGCAGATTCATCATTTGTAAGTGATCATTCCGTACTTGTATTTTCGATTGCTTTCGCATTTATTCTTAGAGGAGAAAAACTTAAATATATCGCGCTTATATGGGCAATATTAGTCGGTGTATCACGCATGTACGTAGGTGTTCATTATCCTCTAGATATACTTGGTGCTGCGTTCTTAACATTTATTACAAGCGGATTAGTAATGCAAAGTACACGTATATTTGAACCGTTAGCAAACTTTATTTTCAAAATGTATGCACTAGTAGCAAAACGAGTTCCTTTTTTAGCGAAATATAACCACATATCGTAAACTTAAGAACCTACAAAAAGTAGGTTCTTTTTATTTTAATATTCTAAAATTTCACTTACCGTATTTAATATGTAAAAACATAAAACGATAAAAAACAATTGGCAACATAGATTGTTTTCTTATCGTTTTAGAGGAATTCACTAAAAAAACTTCGAAAAATATAGTATCTAAAATAAAAAAGCGCATATTTGCATTAATAAATTGTAAAGGAAAGGAGATAAGTATGCATAAACTTCAAACGAATAAAGGCGCTCGATATATGATGATTGCTTTTATTGTTTTGTTTCTTACTATGCTTTTACGAATATTTTATATTCAAGCTATAGGAGTCGTGCATAATGTTAATGTAAAGGATCTTGCGAATGAACAACATAACAAAAATGGAGTTCTGGAAGCAAATCGTGGTACAATTTATGACCAAAATGGGAAAGTATTAGTTCAAGATTCAACAACATATCGCATCGTTGTAAATTTAAAGGGAAAAGATAAATTAAAAGATAAAGAAGACACTGCTCAACGTTTAGCAGATGCGCTTGAAGTTGATAAAGAGGAAATCATGAAAAATTTCCATGAAGGACGTACACAAGTTGAAATTGGTAAAATTGGTCGGAATTTATCTAGAAATGTGAAGGAAACAATTAAAGATTTAAAAATACCAGGTGTATCTTTTAAAACTGAAAAAGCCAGAGTATATCCAAATGAAGATTTCGCTTCTTATATACTAGGTTTTGCAAGACCAGATGATAAAGGCAATGCAGAAGGGAAATTTGGTCTTGAAAAAAGTTTAGATAAATATTTGCGCTCTACAAATGGAAATATTTCATATGTAGGCACTCGAAAAGGAATTCCGCTTACAAATGATATAGAAAAAATAGAACCTGCTAAAAATGGGCATAACGTATATCTCACATTAGATAAACAAATTGCTAGTTTTTTAGAAGAAGCGATGAATAAAGCACAGCAACACTATGATCCTTCTATGTTAGTAGGTATTATTGCGGATCCAAAAACAGGTAAGATTTTAGCCATGTCTAGTAAGCCTAGTTATAATCCTAACAAAGGAGACATTGAATATTTTTTAAATGATCCAATTGCAAACGCATACGAGCCAGGGTCTACAATGAAAGTTTTTACATTAGCTGCAGCAATTAATGAAGGTGTATATAACGGGAGAGAATATTTCCAATCAGGAAAATACGCAGTTGGTTCAGCAGAAATTAAAGACCATAATGGTGGTTATGGATGGGGTTCTATTACATTTGATGAAGGGTTTGAACGATCATCAAATGTCGGCTTTTCTATTTTAGAAGATCAGTTATTGAAGCCAAACAACTTTAAGAAGTATATGAATAAATTTGGATTCAATCAAAAAACAGGCATAGATCTACCTGGAGAAAGTAAAAATACATTATTGTTAAACACACAGATTCAACAAGTTACTACTTCTTTCGGTCAAGGTTCAACTGTAACTCCTATTCAATTAGTACAAGCTGCTACAGCAATAGCGAATGACGGGAAAATGATGAAGCCATTTATTGTTGATAAAGTTGTAAATCCAACAAACAATCAAGTTATTATGGAAAATCAACCTAAAGAAATAGGGAATCCGATTAAAAAAGAAACTGCAGATAAGGTAAGGAACTTAATGGAGCGTGTAATAACTTCATCAAAAGGAACGGGAACGATGTATAAAGTTGATGGTTATCCGATTGGTGGTAAAACAGGAACAGCACAAATTCCAAATCCTGAAAATGGACGATATATGGAAGGAAAGGAAAATTACATTTTTTCATTTCTAGGAATGGCTCCGATTGATGATCCACAATTAGTCGTATATTTAGCCATTAAGCAACCGAATTTAAAGGGGGATGAGTACGGCGCTCAGCCTCTTGCTGAAATTTTTAAACCAGTTATGAAAAATAGTTTAGAATATTTAAAGGTGAAACCATATACAGAAAAACAAATGGCAGATGCAACGAAGCAATCTCAAATAAAAGCACAAAATTATGTGAACCAATCGATGGATAAAGTAAAAAATATTGCAGAAAAAGAGAAACTTCAGCCAGTATTATTAGGAGAAGGACAGATAATAAAACAATATCCACAGGCTGATGAGGTGATAAGTGAAGGAGATCGTATATTTCTAGTAGGAAATAATGTGAAAATACCTAACTTAAAAGGTTGGTCAATGCGTGATGTTATGTATTTATCAAAATTATTTAAATTAGATTTAAAAACGACAGGTACGGGCTATGTGACGAGTCAAAGTATTGAAAAAGGACAAGATTTACAAGAAGGGGCTACTTTAAAGCTAGATTTAGAGCCCCCGTTACAACCATTAGCAGAAGCGAATACAAATTAATAAGGATTTTGAAATAGCCTATTGTCTATAGGCTATTTTTGATAAGGTGACAAGCAATTTCACGCACCGTATTTTTTATAAAAAATATTAAATAAAACATTTATCAGTTGCTAAAACAAAAAACCTTTCATATATATAAATTAGAACAGTCGTTCAATTTTAAGGATTACACGGTGAAAGGAGCCACCTGTGACTAAAAGACGATATGATGGCGAATTAGCCAAACAAATTATAGCTGAAAAAGCCACAGAGTTATTTTCTTTAAAAGGATATACAAGGACCTCGATTGAAGACATCGCAAAAGCATCCGGCTACAGCAAAGGGCATATATATTATCATTATAAAAATAAAGAAAACTTATTTGTTTATTTAGCTAAAAACAGTATGCGAAACTGGCACGAAAAGTGGATAACAGCAGAAAAAGATTACAAGAACGCTACTGAAAAATTATATGGAATGGCTAACTATGTACTATATAATTATACAACCCCTTTATTGAAAGCAGGTCAAGAACTTGCTTCGGATCCAAGCACAAACTCTTCTACAGTTCAGCAACTTTATGGTTTAGCTGTTGTCCCCTTAACTGCATATCAACAAATTTTAGATGAAGGTATAAAAAGTGGCGAATTCTTCATAAACAATATTGAAAACTCAAGTCTTTTATTAGGAGCATGGCTAGGTGGATTATGCCAGTTTATCTATTCAATTGAAACTGAAGAATTAGAGCTCTTATTTGAAGAAGCGATTACAATTTTTTTGCTTTCTATTTCAAACAAACCTGTTTAACACTCTTACATCTTTTATTCCATTTATTTATGGAAGGGGAGTTCTGTGAAATGAAAATAGGATTATATGGAGATAGCTTAACAGAAGGAAGGCCAGGTATTTCATTTTATAACATATTAAATGAAGAATTTCCGAATGATACGTTATACAATCTTGGTAAACCAGGCGAAACGGTTATAAGTTTAACAAATCGAGTAAGCTCCCAAATACCCAAAAATCATTTTGATATTTCTTTCTTATGGATTGGTGTAAATGATATTTATACAAAACTATTAAAGGTAAAAGCAAATCCAATAACATCAAATGAAGTGGAATTTCAAGAACACTATAAGCTATTGCTCGAGAAGATTATGAGTCACTCCAACATAGTCGTTGCAGTATCGCCTACGATTGTTGGAGAAAATATAAATAGTGAATGGAATAAACAAATAAGGGTATTAGGAAACACTATATTTACACTATCGAAACAATATGAAAATGTATTGTACCTTGATTTATATAAAGAATTTGCATCATTACTCGAAAATAATAATCCCCCTGAATATATAGCAACTAACCCCATAAAGATAATGTGGGAAGCTTTATTCTTAAAAAAGCAAGAAAAAATAGATCTTGTATCACAAAAAAGAGATCTATATTTGACTTTAGATGGAGTGCATTTAAATAGTAAAGGCGCCGCATTGGTTGCTAATCAATATGCTAAAATAATTCATTTAATAAAGAAATAAGTGTATTGTGATACGTTAATTAGAACGATTGTTCAATTTCTTACTTTCGTCCGTATGCTTTATATATTGATAACAGGAGATGTTTATATGGATGAGCAAAGAGTCGCGATTATCACTGGCGGAGCTTCTGGAATTGGGAAATCTTTATCTATTCAATTAGCCAATAAGGGGCTATTTGTAATTATTGCAGATATTAATGAAACTGCTGGCCAAGAAGTTGTGAATTATATTAGAAATAACAATCAGCATGCTAGGTTTGAAAATTTAAATGTTACAAATGTTGAATCTGTCGAAAAACTGATAAATAATATATATAATGAATTTGGAAGAATTGATTATATGTTTAATAACGCAGGAATTGCTATGTACGGAGAAGTACTAGATATGTCATTAAATGATTGGAAACGAATAATTGAAATAAATTTATTAGGAGTAATTTATGGTACGCAAGCAGCTTATAAGCATATGAAAACACAAGGATTTGGACATATCATTAATACAGCATCTGCTACAGGACTAGGGCCAGCTCCACTTTGTGCTGCTTACGCTACAACAAAGCATGCTATTGTAGGGTTAACAACTTCATTACATTATGAGGCAGAAGAATACGGTGTAAATGTAAGTGTGCTTTGTCCAACTTTTGTAGATACACCTATCTTTGAAAAATCAATTGCAATAAATATGAATAAGGATCACATTATGAAACAACTAAAAACAAATAAGCCAATTTCAGCTGACAAGTTTGCTGAAATTGCACTGAAATCTATTCATAAAAATAAATTAGTAATATGTCCAATGCCATTAAAAAAAACAATGGACGTATTTTTTACTATATTTCCTTATTTTC
This sequence comes from Bacillus paramycoides, assembly GCF_001884235.1. Taxonomy (GTDB): domain Bacteria; phylum Bacillota; class Bacilli; order Bacillales; family Bacillaceae_G; genus Bacillus_A; species Bacillus_A paramycoides. The sequence goes on from NZ_MAOI01000079.1 coordinate 400,614, forward strand.
ATAAAAAACTAATGCGTTTCATATGCCGAATTGGACGAAAAGCAAAAATGACACAACTTTAAATATCTGATTATTTTTTATTTACAGTTAAATAAACTTGTGATAATATGGAAAAAATTAAATGCAGTGAAGAGAAGAGTAAATAAAATGAATTTTTCACAGAGAGCTCCATTTAGCTGAAAAGGAGTAAAAATTCTTTATTGAACCAAGCCTCTGAGCAGCACATCGGAACCTTTTATGAGGGGGTGGTGTGACGGGAGCTCCCGTTATAGAGCTAAGGTATAAGCATGAAAACAATGCAGTACCTGATAAGGTTGATATGGCGACATATTAATAAACTAGGGTGGCACCGCGATGATAAATCTCGTCCCTAAGACTTTAAGTCTTGGGGGTGGGATTTTTTTATTGTTTTAAAACAATTTAGAAAGCGGGGACCTAAAGTGAAAAAATTGCTTAAAGATTGGAAATACCCTTTATTACTACTGTCTGGAGTTGGTATTGCGAATTTAGGTGCATGGATTTACTTAATAGCACTGAATATACTTGTCTATAATATGGGAGGCTCAGCCTTAGCTGTTGCTACTTTATATGTGATAAAACCATTAGCCGCTTTATTTACAAACGCTTGGTCAGGAAGTATGATAGATCGTTTAAATAAGCGGAAGTTAATGGTTTATCTCGATATATATCGTGCAGTATTTATCGCTATTTTACCCTTGGTTCCATCCCTTTGGATTGTCTATCTCTTAGTATTCTTTATAAGCATGGCCAGTGCGATTTATGAACCAACTGCCATGACGTATATGACGAAATTAATTCCAGTAGAGCAAAGACAGCGTTTCAATTCATTACGTAGTTTAATAGGATCTGGTGCATTTCTAATTGGTCCAGCAGTGGCGGGGATATTATTAATAACTGGCACACCAGAGTTTGCAATATATATGAATGCTATAGCATTTCTGTTATCGGGGTTCATTACATTACTTTTACCTAATCTTGATAAAAAAGACGATCCTAATACATCCCGTGATAAATTGTCTCTTATTTTATTAAAGAAAGATTGGAACGTAGTTTTAAATTTTAGTAAAAAATCTGTGTATATAGTATGTGTTTACTTCTTATTCCAGGGGATGATGGTATTAGCTACCGCTATGGATTCACTTGAACTATCGTTTGCGAAAGAAGTTTTACTGTTAACAGATAGTGAGTATGGTTTCCTAGTTAGTATTGCTGGGGCAGGCTTTATTTTAGGCGCAATAACTAATACAATTTTGTCAGGAAAATTAGCACCTTCATTTCTTATAGGAGTGGGTTCGTTATTTATTGCAATCGGTTATTTAGTCTATGCTTTTTCAAATGAGTTTTTAATAGCTGCTATCGGATTCTTTATTTTATCTTTCTCTATGGCATATGCAAATACAGGATTTTATACATTTTATCAAAATAACATCCCTGTTCATATGATGGGACGGATCGGAAGTATATATGGGCTCGTTATTGCCGTTTTAACAATTTTTATTACGATACTGTTCGGTATTGCAACTCAATCCACTTCTATACAACTTGTAGTCATTGTAGGAGTATCGGTAATGCTACTTATTACTATCATATTGTGTGTGTTTACCTTATTACCTTCAAGGTCCAAGGTATATTCAGCTGAATCAATAGATTCGAAATAATTTTTTCTACCTTTTTACAATTAGTGGTACGTAATTAGAGGGTTCTTCCATTTATATATTGAACAATAATTAGGTGGAAGAACATTATTGACATATGAGGGTGGTTGTTATGATCAATACAAATGATGCGGTTGAGAGAATTGTAAAAGAACTGTACCAAGAATTAGAGTTTTCTGGAGTAGTCTTAATTAAAAGAGAAAATGACATTATCTACGAAAGCTCGTTTGGATATTCTAACCGAAGTGAACGAATAAATAATACGCTACAAACACGATTTGGCATTGCTTCAGGTTGTAAATTATTCACTGCAATTGGCATCTGTCAACTTGTTGAAAAAGGTGTAATTACTTTTCATACAAAATTAAAAGATTGTTTACATATTGAATTTCCAAACTTCGATAAAGATATTACAATACATCAACTTTTAACACATAGCTCTGGTATTCCTGATTATTTTGATGAAAGTATTATGGATAACTTTGAGGACCTTTGGAAACAAACGCCTATGTATCTTTTAAAAGGTTTAAGCGACTTTTTACCATTATTCCAAAACAGTACTATGATATTTGCACCAGGAAGTAAGTTTCACTACAACAATGCCGGTTTTATCATACTTGGATTAATTATAGAACAACAGACGGGACTCGAATTTACGGAATATATAAAAAAGAATATATTCATGCCAATTGGAATGAATGATTCCGGCTATTTTTCTTTAGATAAATTACCAACGCATACAGCCCTTGGATATATAAAAGATGGAAATAACGAAAAGTGGAGAACAAATACATACTCTATACCTATAAAGGGCGGTGCTGATGGTGGGGCTTACATTACCGCACCGGACATGTTGAAATTTTGGGAGGCTCTATTTAACAATGAAATATTAAACCGCGAATATACGAAGTTACTTTTAACTCCTCACATTTTGGTAAACGATAGTCAGTCTTACGGCTATGGAATATGGATTGAGAAAAAACAAAACAACATTATTAAATATCATGTAATGGGTTATGATCCAGGTGTGAGTTTTCGCTCGGCCGTATACCCAGACTTAGGAATTACATTAGTTATTCCATCAAATAAAGGGGCAGGACCTGAAAAATTAATGGCAGAAATAGAAGGAGTTTTTTGATTACATGGATATTAAGATTAGGGCATATAAAAAAGACGATGAAATAGGCTGGGTACGTTGTCGTGCGTTATCTTTTTTAGATACTGCATATTATGATAATGTATTTAGAGAGAAAGAAAAATATGAAAATCCTGCTATTGAATTAGTAGCTGTACACGAAGATCAAATAGTGGGTTTGATAGATATTGAATACGAATTAGAAGAACGTACTGTTTGTTCAAGAGGAACTGGTCTTGGCGGTATGATTTGGCATATTGCAGTTCATCCCGATTTTCGCAGAATGAGAATTGGTAATCAGCTATTAAATGAAGCAGAAAAGTTAGCGAAAGAACTTAAGCTAAATCGACTGGAAGCATGGACTAGAGATGATTTATGGGTTCAACAATGGTATGGAAATAATGATTTTGTAAACGTAGATTCCTATTTACATGTATATTCTGATCATACAGATGAAATAAAAGATGTGATAAATAGTAATATAAAACAGTTATATCCGGTTCAAACATTTGCTCATTATACAGGTGAAAATAAAGAAGAAATAAGAAAACAATTTAAACGGGTTCATGATTGCATCTGCTTTGAAAAGTATTTTAGTTAATGCGATAAGCGATAAATCGAAAACCTTCATTTTATATACAAAATGAAGGTTTTCTTTAATGGATTTCAATTATAGAAACATAAAAATTATGTTATATATACACTTAATTATTAGGGTTTGTTATATCAGTTTGTATTGAATTGTTACAATTAATTGAGTCGATAATTAGTGGATGGGGACGCATTACCGATATTGATGATGTAATCTGTAACGTTCTAGGTTCTATTCTTGGATATTTCATTTATAAAATCACTTTAAAACTAGCTGCTAAATTTAACATTCAAGTATTAGATAAAACTAATTCTAAAGGTGTAGAATCTAAGGAGAACTAAAAGTTTAAACGAGTTCATAAAAAATGTACTTGTTTTGAATAAAGGTACTAAAAGACGTACAAGTAAAAAGTGCGTCTTTTTGCTTTTATAAATAATGCTTAGGACTGATGAAAAATCACATTCTATATTTTACAATTCAAAGTAGCTATTGTATTTCAAGTATGGAATAAAGAAAGGGAAATATAATTTTTAAAGGGAAGTGAGTAAATAGGGGGGGATTTAATTGGATATTATCGTTGTTATTCTTATTATCGTTTTAATGCAAGGGAAAGAACGTAAAATAAAAATTAATCGTATTTGGCTCGTTCCAGCTTTATTGTGTTATGTAACAACTCAATCCATTGTTCACATGGAGCAAGTAACTTTATTGCAAGGACTTCTTTTCGTTGCAATGCTTGGAATTGGATTGGTCCTTGGAATTATAAGAGGCAAAGCTTTAACATTTCGATTAGATAGTGAAACGGGTCATGTATTACGAAAAGGAAATTTGTTAAGTACAGTTATTCTCCTTGTTATTTTAGGTGCGAAAATCGTAATTAAGCAAAGCATGTTTTCTGGCAGTACGCCCTATACATTAATGATTGTAACGAATGCCTTTTTATGTATCACATTAGGTACTGTTATTAGTAGACGATATTATATTTGGAAGAAATATAATGAATTAACACAAAAAGTATAAAAAATTCATCCCTTGTTTAACAATCTTTTGAATGGTGATACTAATTAACATTGAACTTTTTATAATAAGGGATGATATTATGATTTTTATCTATACAGACTTCGGTGGAACACATACAACTTCACTCGCTGCAGCTTATCATCTAAATAAATTACCAACTGATCGGAAGTTAACGAAAGAAGAAATTTTAAATGTGGATTACTTTAATAAATTGAAAACAGAAGATATGGGGAAAATTATTTTTCATGGACAAGATGAATATGGGAATCCTGTATATACAATTGGATGCGGGGCATCAAAAGTCGTTGTACCTGCGATGAAGCATTTAGGAGAGATTCTGCAAAAACATTATCAAAGCCATGAAAAGATTATTTTTTCTAATACATCACCAACAGTTCCTTTACCAATGACTTTAGGTGGTCTGTTTTCTAGAAGGTTACACATCGACTTTATCGGTGTACCGTTACTCGTATGGGGAGCGAAAATTTGCTGTGATAACATACAACGACTTGTAAGTTATACGAAAGAAGCTGGGCGAATGACCAATGATTATGTTGTAATTTTAGATAATGAAACTTTTAAATAATGTATTATTAGAGAAAAATCGGGAAAATATCCTGATTTTCTTTTTTATTTGTGAAATAGACAAAAAATATTCACATTTAATATTCATCTACTATAGCAAAAATAAGAAAGTCCTGTTACTATTACAGGGATATTCTCTTTTTGTAATATAAATATATAGAAAAGTCAGAAAAGAGGAATAGAATTAAGGGAGGAACAACATGAAGCGTGTTGCTTGGATTACTGATAGTACAACTGCGAGTTTTACAACAGAAGGAGATAACTTTGTTATCCCAATTGAAGTTATTATTGATGGAGTGCCGTACAAAGATTGTGAAGAAGGTGTGCGTGAACGCGTCTATAATGCGTTAAACGAAGGTAAAACTGTCACTACATCACAGCCAAACATTGGGGAAATGGTAGAGTTATTTACGAAATGTAAAGAAGAATACGAAGAAGGATTCGCAGTCGCTATTAGCGGAAAAGTAAGTGGAACATATCAAAATATGAAGCTAGCTGCAGAAATGGCAGGTTTCCATTTAACTGTATTAGATAGTGAAACAACAAGTTATCCAATGGATGAACTAATTAGAAAAGCGAAATCGTTATACAATGATGGTATGACTTTACAAGATATACACAAAACATTAGTAGATGAAAAAAGAAGACCTTTTCATGTATTTCCAAAGAGTTTAAAAGGTCTATATGCAAGTGGTCGTGTAAAAGGAGTTCAATTTTTACTTGGAAGTTTATTAAGTGTCAACTTAATTTTGGAAGTAAAAGGTGGGGAACTTTTACTTGAAAAGAAAGTACGCAAAATCCAAAAGTGTAGAGAATACATTAAAAATGAGCTTGAGAAAGAGCTACCAAAAGTACTCCATATGTTCCATGCTAATGATAAAGATGGTGCTGAGGAATGGATTTCAGATATAAGACAAGCATTCCCTGAAATGGATTTCAAACTGTATCCATTACCAATTTCATTTGCTGTTCATGCCGGTGAAGGTACAATAGCAATTAGTTATTAAAAGGAAAACCCGTGAATGATTCACGGGTTTTTTATTATATAAAACCTTCATTACATCATCCCCGTATCATAAATAATAATGTATAGATAAAAGGATTTTCTACTATAAAAAAAGAAGTATTTATAAACAAATACTATAATGGTAGTGATATTATGAAAATCGGTAAGTTCGGAAAGATAAATAATCTAAGTATAGATACAATCAGACATTATATGGATCTCGGACTAATTATTCCTGAAAAGAAGGGTGGCCACTATTTTTTTGATGCGTATTGTCAAAAAGATGTAGAGCTTATATTAGAGTACAAATGGCTAGGATTTAGCTTGAATGAAATAAAAGAACTTTTTCTTTATAAAAATTTAGCGAAATCTATGAATTACGAAAAAGATACTTTTTACCAATCTTTATTTAAATTGAAATACGAAAAGATTGAACAAGAAATACAAATTTTAGAGGAGAGAAGAGATAAATTAAAAGAAGTGTTAAATGATTTATCTCTAACAAATGAAACTTCGAATTCTATTTTAGGGATAGATTTAAGCGTACTTCATTTACTTATATGTTCTAAGTGTAGCAAAAACTTAATTCTTCAAAATGGAATTATTAAAAGCAATCAAATTACAGAGGGGAAGTTAATTTGTAACTGTGGTGAAGAATACATTATTACTTCAGGGATTATAACAGCTGGTAATTTATTTAAAGCATATGAGCGAACTTCACTTGAAGATTCTATTTCGGATTATATTCATGAAACTGATACTGCATATTTGGAAAATATGCATAGAGAAGGAGAATGGGCGAAAAAGAAACTAATACAATTAGATTTAAATAACAAAATACTACTTGATATAGGATCGGGTCTTGGGTTCTTTTTGCGAAACATTTATGAAGAACTACCCGAAGATTGCTTATATATTGCAGTTGATCGAGATTTGAATAAACTGCTATTTTTAAAAGATGTATTAGAGAGAAGCAATCCGAAAAGAAACATCCTCTTTATCTGTGCTGATTTTTTAAATATACCTATTCAGAATCAGTCTGTTGATATTGTAATTGATCAGTCTGGTACTAGTAATTACAGTTTTGAGCATGAAGATTTTTTACTTCACAAATTAAATTCTCTTTTAAAACCTGATTGTTTTTTATTAAGTTTATTTATTTTATTTAAAAATTTTAGCATAAACAGCCAAATTGTAACTAGGTTTCGAGAAAATTTTACACTTTCAAAAGTAACGAAAGAAATCCAAAATCTACAGTTTCAATCCATTGATGAAAGAACTTCAAGTTATTTGGAACGAGGCGGAAAATACGAGGATTTCTTTGTTCAAGGAGAAGAAATTTATACATATTCATTTTTCGGAAAAAGATGGGGGTAATCCCATCTCTACATGAATGTGCGACATAGAAAAGTTGTATATGACACCTAAGATATCAAATAAGGTTTTCATCTCATACCTATGGGATTTTCGTCCGTTTTTCTGTAAGAGATTAAACAGCAGTTTTATATACTCATTACGTTTTAATTTATTATTGCTATTTCTTTTGGACTTATAATAGTTATGATAATTAAAGCTTTTGGAAAATAAACATTGAGTGATTAATCAACATTTGTCTATAATCTTTATTGAAAATATTATAATATTTTAAGTGAGCGTTATCTACTTAATATTCAGCACGTTAATGGGAATTACTAATTACGTTTAGGAAAGTTTGGTGAACGAGTTATGTCTAAAGTGGATAGGAGAATAACAAAAAGTCAAAAAGCTATTAAAAAAGCTATTACTGAACTGATGTGTACAAAATCATTTGATGACATTACTATACAGGATATTGCTAATAGCGCAGATGTTAACCGAGGAACCATTTATCTTCATTATATTGATAAATATGATTTGTTGGATAAACTTATTGAGGAACATATTAACGAATTGCGTGGAATCTGTGAGATGCCATCTCAAAGTGCTTCTACAGATGGGATCACTAGCTCATTCGAATATTTTGAAAGCAATTATATATTTTTTTCAGCGATGTTATGCAGCAAAGGAGCCCCATTCTTCCGAAAACGGTTCCTGGAGTTTTTCATTGAAAGTATCAAGGATGCTAGGAGGATAAATACAAATGAGGGGAAAAATAAAGGGGTAAAAGAAGAAGTTATTCTTCAATTTTTGGGGGCGGCTTGCGTACAAGTAGTGGAGTGGTGGTTTATGAACAAAATGCCTTATCCACCACATGTAATGGAGCAACAACTTGAGATATTGATTGAAAGAAATATATAGGTGTTCCTATTACAGTTTTAACCCTACTTATCATTTTGAAAACTATAAAAGGTATACGTAAATGATAAAAATGTACCCTATAGAATAGACATAGAAAAAAGTCCATTCTATAGGGTATTTCTTGGATGATAAGAGAAAAATTAAGAATATAGTAGGTTCAAAATAACAAAAAAACTATTTAGAGGAAAGAAATCCGAATTTTAATAGGATCGTAAATTGAAAAATCCTCTTAAGTGTTATTAGTTACCATACTTCAGTTTGAAAATCTCCTCAATTTCCTCGTCAATTGAGGAATATTTGGGAATCCAATGTAATACATTAGTTGCTTTGGTACTGTTTAAATTTGCATTTATTCCGAACACAAGGGAGGGAGCCTCTCCCCAAAGTACTTTAGCTTCTTCGAACGAAATACTGTTTGTTTGTACAACAAAACCTAGTTTGTCACTGATTGACAGGGCAATGCTTTTCATATTCATGTCGAAACTTGCTGGATGATACAGTTCACCAGCAGGAGAATTCTTCAATGCTAACCAATAGAGCTCTGCTAAATCTTCTACATGAACAAAGGAGATAAGATTTTCCCCCTCATTAATATAAAAGCTAGCTTTTTCTTTCATGGCCGTATCAATTAAAAATGGGAACATAAAGTTTTTTCCCTTACCATAAATGTGAGGAATTCTAATAACAATCGATCTAATTCCAAAGTCTGCTGCCTGTAAAACCATATTTTCTGTTTCTACCCTCTTGGCAACAAAAGAAGGTGGATTAATCGCAGGTATTTCTTCAGACATATGTGGAGCTGCTTCTCCGATTTTTTGTAAGTCCGCAATAACCATTGCACCACTTGAATATATAAAGGTTTTATTTGTTCCTTTCATTGTATCTAGAACTGTTTTGATAGCTTCGTGATCCTCATTAAACGCAGGAGCTCCATCATTAAATGCATTACCTGGTGCAGCTACATGAATCACTGCATCTACTTGTTCTGTAGCTACTTTTAATGTTTCTGGTTTAAAAATATCTCCCTTTATTGGGGAAATGCCCATTCTTTTTATTTTTTTATATGATTCTATAGATCTAGCCAATCCATAAAGTTCAACATTTTGTTTTTTGAAATTTTCTACAATCGTTGAACCTAGGTATCCAGTTGCGCCAATAATAAGTACTTTCATACATGTACCTCCTAAATATTCATTATAAAACTTGTTTGTAATATCAGTTAAAGCAAATGAGATCTTGTTAATCAACAACTGTTTATAATTATAATTAATAGGAAACTACATACAATGGTTAAATTAGCTGGATTTGTTGGATATTCAACAAAAGTGTTGAAAGTGTTAATTATTTTAAGGTGTTTTGGTGAACTCATGTATTAAAATGAATTCAGCATCTTAATTAGAAAGTGTTTATAAGAGTGTTGAATAGATAATCAAAAGATTAATAGTCTATGGCTAAATAAAAAAAGTCCGGTTTTATAACCGGACTTTTTATTAAAACAAGCGATTCACTTCCTCTTTTACTTATTAGACGAATTATATAGTAACACCAAAGTTAAATTAAATAGAAGTGTGCATATCTATACGTTTAGCACTCACATGGCATTCTCTTGTCAGCGTATGTCTAGTGATAGAAAAGATAGCCAAACCTAAAGATAGAAGAACTAGAAATCCGCCAACCCAGGTCATGTTGGCGACTTTATTTACTTGCTTTAAAGCTATACCTCCGACTGCAGACCCGAGTGAAATTCCGATTTGTAGTACGGAATTATTAAAGCTTTGCTGTATATCTGATGTGTCTGGGGCGGTTTGGATTAAATACCTTTGTTGATTTTATCGTTGTGGGAGTATACCAAAACCTTAAGCTGATGGTCATGGGGTTAACCCATCTTTTTAAATTTTTCTTTTAGAAGTTTTTAATAATAGCATATTGATATTGGGTTGACCCGAGAACTTATACTGTACGTAATACAAAGTTCAGCGGGAGGGAAAAGTTATGGGGAGTTTACGATTACGTTTAGAAAATAAAAAAAGCAATCAAGAACTAAGAAATATTTGTCTCTATTCAATTGCGAAAACAGTATCTATATTTGGTAGCTCTATTTATAGTTTCGCATTAGGGTTATATGTTTTACAAATAACTGGGTCAGCATTCAATTTTGCACTTACGCTCATATTAGGAACTATTCCAATGATTATTATAAATCCATTTGCCGGCGTAATCGCAGATAAGGTTGATAAAAAGAAGCTGGTTGTTTGTATGGATCTACTTAATGGAGGGGTATTAATCGCAGTATATATATTCAGCAGCAATTATGGATTAAACTTATTCATCATTTATACTACTACCTTTCTTATGACGGTATTTACAACATTTTTTGGAATAGGATTAGAAGCCGCAAAACCAAATATTGTCTCTAAAGAGAGGCTTATGAGTATTAACTCTATAAGTAAAATTATCGATTCTGTATCTTTAATTCTCGGTCCTATGCTAGGTGGCATCGTTTTTGTTTTCTTAGATATAAAAAATTTTATTATTATAAATGGTATTTCATTTATTCTTTCGGGCATATCCATGTTGTTTATTCACTTTAAATTGTTCGAGTGCAACATAAATGAGGAATGTTCACAAACAGGCATTAATTTTATCAAAGATATAAAAGAGGGATTTTCTTACTTAATTGAAAATGAAAGCTTAAAGAATACGTTTAGTATTTTAATATCACTTAATTTCTTCTTAGGCTTTGCAGTAACTGTTCCATTGCCATACATTATTAACACGGTTCTCAATCTAAGTTCTAAACAATTTGGGATGATTCAAGGGACTTTTCCAGTAGGGATGATAGTTGGTGCAATACTAGTAAAAAAGATAACTAATCGTTTTTCTTACTCCTATCTTTTAAAAAAGTTAAGTTTTATGTTGGCAGTTTTTATGATTATTTCAGGAATTCCAGTTTTATTCAAAAGTTTTGAAGTAAATGGTTTTGCATACGTTATTACGTATTGTGTTGTTATGTTCTTTTTAGGGCTAATTATAGTTCTAATTGATATACCATTAGCTTGTTTCATGCAAAAAGAGATTCCAAATGAATATAGAGGGAGAGTACTCAGCATTGGATTAAGTATAGGTAAAATGATGCTCCCTATAGCAATGGCACTATCAGGTATATTATTAAACTATATTCCAGCCTATACTATTCCAATTATAGGAGGAATCTTTTATCTAATATTGAATAAGGTTTCTTCAAATCGTTTAATATTAGAAGTTCATTCGAAAGATTATAGTGTTTAGTAGCTTCTTAAATTGTTTATTAAGTAGTGTTATAAAATTAATTATAGAATAGTATCTGATTGTCATACCGTAAATTTACTAGAGGAGTATGTTTTAGTATGGGAAGAAACGAATGCAGCAATTCTTGAAGGTGAGTTTTTGGTAATGAGTTTACACAAGAAAACTATAAAAGAAGTGTAAAGTTAACCTTTAAATTCATTTTGAAAAATGGAGAAGATTTCATTAGTACAAAAAGGGGTACCACCAACATTTTGATATAAAACCCACACTAATACATTTTATAGAATTTAAAAAACAGCCTTCCTTACGTTAAAGGAAAGCTGTTTTTTAAATTGAACTCAAAATCCCATAAAAAAGAATAATGTGTAGGTTACAATATAAATGTACAAATTATCAAAAAAATCTTTTGTTTAAATTATAAAATATGAACTATACAGAGGTGTTGAGGAATGGATTACTTTGAAAGTATACAAAAATCAATTGAATTCATTGAAAAGAACTTACTGATATTACCGATGTCTTAAATTCAATATCTCCAAATGAAAATGAAGATTTACATACCCATTGAGGAATAATTTTAAGGAGAGAATAACATGAATTTAGAAATGATTTTTGGAGATTTCCCAATATTGGAGTCTGCTAATCTAGTATTAAGAAAAATTGAAGAGGAACACTTACAAGAAGTATATATGATCTATGACAACGAAAATGTATTTGAATATTGCGGGATCATTCCTAAACATAATATACAAACGGTAAAGAAGATGATTGGTCATTTTGATAGGGATTACCATAAAAAAAGTAGAGTTAAGTGGGGAATCTTTCAGAAAAAGCAAAGTAATACATTGTTGGGAATTATAGAAGCTATGGATTTTAATCAAAAAGTGAACATGGTATCTATTGGTTACTTTTTAGCAGAGGACAATTGGAGAAAGGGCATTGCAACTGAATCCGTTCGTATGCTATTAAAATTTTTATTTGATGAAGTGAATGTAAATAGAATTCAAGCAGAAGTCATGCCCGCAAACGAAGCTTCAACTAAGGTTCTCTTAAAAAACGGTTTTATAAAGGAAGGATTGTTAAGACAAGCCACATTATGGTCTGGTAAGGGAGTTGTCGATTTAGAAATATTCGGTATCCTCAAAGAAGAATACATGAATATTTAAAATTTCTAACCAGTTCTCTTTTGAACGGGGTTATATGTTTGATAAATAAGAAAAACAATTAAGTTCATATCCCGAAAATGTACGTTTAGAGAATAATCATTACTTGAGAGGGTAATTTCGTGGATAAGATTTTTGGATATACCCGTTGTTCATAAATTATCAAAAGCGCAGGCGTATCATCCTGCGCTTTTCTATCGTAATTCAGCTGTTTTTCTAATAACAATCTTATCAATATCATCCTCTTCATCACCAATATATAATCCACGTTCTTTTAAATATGTTTCGAAGTATAAATCGGCTTCAGCGCGTTCATCGTATGGCTTTACAGATAGAACGAAACCTAATTTATTTTGTTCTTCTAAATGAGAGGTAGAGATGTATGCTGGTACATTGTGGCGTAAAAAGAGTTCCTTAACAGGAATAATCATATCTTTCATTAATTTTGATAACATGCTCATTTCAAAATCAAAATTAAAACGATCTATACTAGATAAATCGGCGAATACTACACCGATAAAGCCTGTATTAAATACTTCTTGATATTCAATATCTTCGTCACCGTAAAAATTCTTTTCAATCAAATAATTTATAAAGTAAGCAACGCCATCATTTTGTTCAAACGGTTTTGTTGAAAGAACAAATCCGATTTTCTTTTGTTTATGTAAATATACACATGACATATGTGCTGAAATATTATGTTCTTTAAATAAAGCACTCATTGCTCCAGATAGACCATCTAATACGTGATGAACAATTTGAAGTTTTTTACGAGCGAAATAATAGGATTTCTTTTGTAACTCCAATGTATCAATAAAGACAGAGCCGATAAAGCCTGTATTTGAAATAATAGGTGTTTGCTTTTTTCTTCCTCTGCGCTTTGCTTGAGCCATTGTAAAAATCATCCCTTCATGTACAATTAAAATAAAAAAGAACGTTTGTTCGTATATTTATATTTTACTATTAAAACGCTCTAAAGTAAAGGTTTTTTGATGAAAAAAACAACAAAAAAGACACCTATAAAAGGTGTCTTAAACGCTGTAGGGAAGAGGGTTCATCCCAACTATTTATATTATGATACAGAAACAATCTCTTCTGTATCTTCTACATCTAAATGACAGTCCATAGTACGAACATCTTGATCTTCATGACTTCCGAAATAAATAGTAATTTTCATATGTATCGCTCCTTTATTCTAGGAATACCTAAAATAATTACTAGTAATGTTAATATTTATTATATACCACTTTTTTCATTCCGACAATGTTATATCATTTTTAATTCTTCTCATGCTACATCGTGTGATATACAGGGGTAAAAAAAGAGAGGGGCATAGATTATGTGAAATTTCTTATATATTATATTTAATATAGATATTATTTAATTACTATTTTTTAAAGGAGAATAATTGATGAATTATCAAAATTTACTCATAGATAATTTTATATACAAAATTATCTATGTTGCCCGTCATGTGCAAGGTATGAATGTAAAAGAAACAAAGGATTATATTGCCGTTGACTGCAGTTTACCTGCAGATACATTCAATATTATCACTTTACTAAACAACAACTTATCGGAAGGAGTCAATCAATTATATACTGCGTTAGAACACTTTAATCAAAAGAGCTTTCCAATGAGTGTTTGGTTCTGGAATGAAGAGCAAGAGCAAAACGTTAAAAGCGAATTAATAAAGCTCGGCTTAAAAGAAGCAGAAAATAATATTGCAATGGTTGCAGATTTAAAAATAATACATCCAATAATAGACGTACCAGCAGATTTTATAATTCAAAAAGCGTCTACACCAGAACAAATACAACAATTTGGTGAAACGTTAGCAGCTTTATTCGGTACATCAGCAGAAGGTACTCACGTTCAAGCATACTATAATCAAATTGCCTCTTTAGATTTATGGAATAGTGATGCCATGAAACTATACTTAGGTCTTTATAAAGGCAAGGTAGTATCTGTTGGCTCTTTAGTATGTACGGAAGATAGCGTCGGTATTTATGATATAGCGACTAAAGAAGATATGAGAGGAAAAGGATTTGGTTCTACTATGTTCAATTTCCTGCTTCAAGAAGCAAAACAACTTAAAGATACTTACTGCGTATTACAAGCTTCACCTGATGGAATAAATATTTATAAAAAATCTGGATTTCAAGCTGTAGGACAAATGACTGTTTTTGAAAATCGGCATTTAATTGATTAATTCACCCGAGTCAAATCGCTTTAAATATAGGAGTAAACATACCGTTATGAAGAAAATATCTATAATTACAATCATCTGTTTCTTTATAGTAATAAGCATTTTTGTTTTTCAACAAGAAAATGAACATAAATATACAAAAGCTATTAATCAATCAAACCATATTAAAAACATCGCGCATAGAGGGGCTTCTGCATATGCACCGGAACATACATTAGAAGCGTATCAATTAGGACAGCAATTAAAAGGTGACTATATAGAAATAGATCTCCAAATGACAAAAGACGGACATTTAGTAGCTATGCATGATGAAACATTAAACCGCACAACAAACGGTACAGGTTTTGTAAAAGATCATACGTTAGATGAAATAAAACAACTGAATGCAGGTTCTTTTTTCAATAAAAAGTATCCAAATTTAGCAAAGAAAGAATTTGAAAATGCTAAAGTTCTAACACTAGAAGAAATTATTGAAACGTTTGGACAGAATGCTAATTATTATATCGAAACAAAATCACCAGATGAATATCCGGGAATGGAAGAAAAGTTATTAGAAATTATAAATCAATATCAAATAAGTGATAAAGTTATTATTCAATCATTTAGTGAAGAAAGTCTACGAAAGATTCATAGTTTAAATGCCAATATACCATTAGTACAATTATTATCATTTAAAAAAGCAGTTCAATTAACAGATTTAGAAATTAAAAACTATAAAACATACTGCATTGGCCTAGGCATGAACTACAAATATATTGATGCAGTCTATGTAAAAAAAATAAAGAAACATGGATTAGAAGTTCATCCATTTACAGTAGATAATGAAAAAGATATGGAAAAGTTACTAAAATGGGGTGTAGACGGGATATTTACTAATTATCCGGATCGTTTGCATTCAATTTCGTCTAAAAAAATCATAAATAAAAAGAATCCAAGTATTATTGGATTCTTTTTATTTTCTCTTCCTGGTCATCCCTATAAAAATAAATTAGAAAGTAATTAAACTGTAATTAATTTTACCTTTGTTTTTTATACCTTTTTGATACACTAGATACAAGAGGAATGCCAATTAGTGTAGGTAAGAACCAAAACCATATTGGTGGAAGTAAATTTATAACAGGAATATACATCCCTATGTTTGTAACTGCACCGATATAAGAGCCTAGCATACCTCTAATATGATGCCCTAGCCAATTTTTCCATCTCTTTTTTCTTGCAAGATATCCGTAAATCGCAAATGCATAGGAGATAATTGCTACATAAAATAAATATGCGATTTTATCCCAATTTAATAAGGACAATATAATTGCAGTAATGGTTATAACAACATAGGATGCATGATATATTTCGCCCCATTCTGTATGTTTTCCTTTCTTTTTTTGAGCAAGCATCGCTACGATACCAGTGATTAAGCATATTGCTCCAAATAAAATGTGTATGATCAAAATCATGTTGAAAATGCTCATAAAAATTCCTCCTTTTTTATTTTTATAGTATTGCAGTATAGGAGAAAAGTTGAAAAATATTGTTAGTTCGGCTTAATATATTGAAATATAGGTACTCCTAGAACAAAATAAAACGATTAAATTTTTTCTCAAATTTAGTGAGACGAGTATTACGTTAAATGAAGGAGAGACTTCTATGTTTACATCTATCACATATTTACAATCTGGGAATGATAAGCAACAAAAAGTTTACGAAGTTATTAATAAACTAAACATAATGGAGGATTTAGCTTTATATAGCCCTGTACTTTGCGGGACAATCCCTATTAGAATTGATACCCTTCATTCTGACTTAGACATTGTAATGGAAGTACATAATTATGATTTTTTTGAACAGGAAATCAGATCATTGTATGGCTCATACGAAGGATTTGAAATGAAAAAGAAAAATATTAAAAATATCTTAACAATAAAGGTGAATTTTCAATTTGAAGGTTTTGAATTTGAATTATTTGCTCAACCGCAGCCAGTTCGTAACCAAAATGCATATAAACATATGATAGTGGAGCACATGCTATTAATGCAGCACCCACACATTAGAGGAGAAGTAATTGAATTAAAAGAACGAGGTGTAAAAACAGAACCGGCATTTGCGCAAGTATTAAAAATTGATGGTGATCCCTATAAAGAACTTATTTTATTAGGACAGGAAATGAGATTGTGGTAAAAAAGGTACACAAAAAATCCTCTTTATATAAAAGAGGATTTTTTATTATGCCATTAACTTACGAATCAAATTACTTAATATAATAATACCTTGAGTAATTTGTTCAGGAGAAGCATATCCATATGACAAACGTATAAACTGATCTGATTCTTCCTCATAAATACGTCCCGGGTTAAAAAGAACACCCTTTGATTGAGCCTCTGAAAATAGTTTTTTCATCGAAATGTTAGGAACAATCTTTAGCCATATAAATAATCCACCATTAGGAATATCCCACGTGGCAATATCTGCACAATACTTATTTAAAGCTTGTATCATTATTTGTCTTCGCTCTTTTAGGTGAATTCTTACGTTCGCTACATGCTCCGAATAAAAACCTTTACTTAACCATTCCGCAGCAACTCTTTGAGATAAAGAACTTGATCCATAGTCAGTTTGCATTTTTATATCTGACAATCTATCAATAACAGGCCCTGGTCCAATAATCCAACCAATTCTAAGTCCCGGGCTAAGTGTTTTAGATAGACTACCGATAAATAATACATGTCCATGTTTATCCATTGATTTCAAAGGAGGCGGAGGTAGTTCATCAATCCATAACTCACGATAAATATCATCTTCAATGATAGGCAATTGTTCTTTTTCGCAAATTTTTAGTATTTCTTTTCGTCGCTCTTCGGACATTAATACACCCGTCGGATTTTGAAAACAAGGAATCGAATATAAAATATTTTTCTTTTGACTATAATTAATTCTTCTTAACAAATCATTAGGGATAATTCCACGATGATCCATCTGTATTCCAGAAAGGTGAATATTAGCCGATTGAAATACATGAAGCGAATATAAGTAAGAAGGTTGTTCAAGTAACACAGTTGATTCTCTATGCAAGAGACCGATTGATATTAATTGTAATGCCTGTAATGCACCAGAGACTATTAATATAGAATTTGGAGATGTATTTATTCCAAATGATTTTACATAATTACTTATCGCTTCACGTAAAGGGAAATATCCTTTTTGTTCCTCGTATCCGAAATAATCTAGCTCCTCACATACGTTTCGCATAATGCATTGCATAGTTTCTAACGGGAAAAGATGAGGTGCAAGTTCTCCTTTACTAAGATGAATGAATTTTTTATTTGCTTCTGCTTCATTAATTTCTCGAACCATTAACTTACTTGGTTTATGAATACCGGCTTTCACATATTCACTCCAATCAGGCGGGGGATTCGTCGCCAATAATGACCATGTATTATTCATTACAATTGTTCCCGCTCCAATTTTCCCTTGAATTAAACCATCTGCCATAAGTTCTTCTAGTGCAGTTATTATAGTACTACGATTTACATGAAATAATTTTGCTAACTGCCGCTGACTAGGAATCTTACTTCCAATTGGCCATTCTCCGTTTTCAATTTTTTCTGTCATATAGTCTATTATTTGTCGATATTTTGGCAATTTTTTATCGGTAGACATATTAAAAAACTCCCTCATTCATTTTAAAAATGCAAAGTGGTTGGTTTTTTCGAGGAATAACTGGTTGAAGACATTGTATCAACTATTAAATATGATGAAAAGAAATAATTGGTAATTAGAAAATGGCTGGTTTATTGGAGAGGGAGAGAAAATATGCATAATAAAAAATGGGATTTTCGTATTGTATGTGCTCACGCTTTTACGATTCTTATATGGGGAACTGCTTTTCCAGGGATTCGAATGGGGCTTGAAGCTTACACGCCTGAGCACCTCACTTTGCTAAGATTATTAATCGCTTCTTTGATTCTTCTACTGTTTTCGTTTATATACAAATTACGTTTACCTGACTTAAAAGATATTCCAGTAATTTTTATATTTGGCGCTCTAGGATTTACTATTTATCATATTGCACTGAACTACGGTGAACAGAATGTGAATGCTGGACCTGCTAGTTTAATTGTATCAGTAACACCTATATTAACGGCAATTCTTGCTTCTGTTTTTATGAATGAAAAAATGAAATTAAATGGTTGGATTGGTGGTGTAATTAGTCTAGTAGGAATTGCTTTTTTATCATTAAGTCAAGGAGATTCCATTCAATTGAATAGCGGGGTATTACTTATATTATTAGCGGCATTTTCAGAAAGTCTATTTTTCGTTTTCCAACAGTCGTATTTAAAAAAGTACGGTTTCTTGCCATTTACGATATATACAATTTGGTCTGGTACTGTATGTATGCTTATTTTTTTACCAGGGATTTATCAAGAAATCGTAGCAGCTCCTATAGAAACTACTTTGAGTGTTATATATTTAGGTGTGTTCCCGACAGTACTGCCGTATATTGCATTAGCATATATTACATCCCATGCGGGTGCTTCTGAGGCAACAAGTTCTCTATATTTAACACCAGTAACTGCATGTTTTATTGCTTGGGTATGGTTAGGTGAGTTGCCAACCTTTGTTTCGATAATTGGAGGGATAATTACTATACTTGGAGTTGTGATTGCTCATTTAACATTTAAAAAAGATAATTATATGCAAATTGAGAGTGAAAAATTATAGTAATACAGTTCAGTGAGTATTTGCAATTTGCAAACTAACAATATTGAATTGATATGGTGCTTTTAATATAGATATAGCGGAAAATATCTATATTAAAATACGCTAGTCTAGCAATTGTACGAAATTAAATTATACTGTTAGATTATTACCAGAGTAAGAACTAGCATTATGCTAGTTCTTTTTTATCAATACACTACTTACCATTAATATTTGCTTAGAACTGTATAGATTTAAATTATTTCTACATATACATAATTATCTTACCTATGAAAGGAGAACGTTTCTTGAAGAAAGTTTTATTTTTCGGAGACCCAGGTATTGATGATTCTTTTGCAATTATGTATGGTTTGCTACATCCTGAAATTGAAATTGTCGGTATCGTAACTGGATATGGAAATGTTGAACATATACATGCCGCTCATAATGCCGCGTATATTTTACACTTAGCAAACAGACAAGATATTCCTGTCATTAGCGGTGCAACTAGTCCACTTACAAATGGAATTACAACGTATTATCCTGAAATTCATGGACCAGAAGGATTAGGTCCCATTCATGTACCGGAAAGCGTGTTATCTATTCCGATATACAATTTTGGTAGTATTGCAGCAATTCTCGTAAAGTATGGCAAAGATTTAACAATTGTTGATGTAGGAAGATCTACCTCATTAGCGATTGCTTTTAATTTATGGCACGACATGATGTTAAATGTAAAAGGAATTTATTTTATGGGTGGTGTCTTTTTAGAAGCAGGAAATGTTTCTCCATTAGCAGAGGCAAATGTGTACGGAGATCCTGTAGCAAGTAAAATTGTACTTCAGCAAGCGAAAAATTTAACGTTATTCCCTTTAAATGTAACAAATAAAACAGTTTTAACTCCAAATGTATTTACTTATATTTTAGCTAATACAAAAAATCCATTTAAATCGATCATGAAACCCATGTACGATTATTATTTATCAGCATACCAAAAGCTCAATCCATCTATTGAAGGGCCATTATTACATGATGTACTTGCTATAAGCGGTTTGGTGAATCCTACGTTTTTAAAATATACATCTCGAAAAGTAACTGTGGATATATGCGGCGAAACGAAGGGACAAACATTTGCTGATTTTCGCCCACATTCTAAATCTGAAGGGGCTCGTATTGCGTTACAATTAGATGAGGAAAAATTCATTCAGGATTTTATGAAAATCATGTTATAAGGCGATGTCGAAAAAGGGATTTATTTCACTCCGTTGAATATAAAAGATACATTCTCTATACAAAGGAGCTTACAATATTGAACGTCCAATTAAAAGTTGTTACGAGAGAAAATTGGGAAGAGGCATTAAACTTACAAGTTAAAGAAAATCAAACAAAATTTGTCCCGGCAGTTGCAGTATCACTTGCTAAAGTATACATAAAGCCAGATGGTGAAAACGTTGAATATATTCCTTTCGCTATATATGATCGTGATCTTATAGTTGGTTTTATTATGCACGCTTTTGTACGGGAGACAACAGACATGTATTGGATAAACGGATTTATCATTGATAAAAAGCAGCAAGGAAATGGATATGGTAAAGCAGCGTTAAAGGAAATTATTAATTTAATAAAAAATAGATTTAAAGAGTGTAAAGAAATTAGATTAACTGTACATAAGGATAATATTTCTGCAAAAAAACTATATGAACGTTACGGTTTTCAACCATTAGGAAAGATATATGATGGTGAGCAAGTATATCGTTTATTTGTATAACTTTAATAAGGTAAAGGTGTGAACTGATACATGCAATTTACTGAGGTTAAAATCGAAGTGTTTATTCCTGAAGAATACGTTGTATTATTACGAGATGAATTAAATAAAGTTGGTGCTTGTAGAACTGGACATTATGACAATTGTCTTTCTTATAGTTCAGTTAAAGGATACTGGAGACCATTGGCAGAGGCAACACCTTTTAATGGCGAAATTGATCAAATATGTGAAGGTCAAGAATGTAAAGTTGAAATAAAGTGTAAACGAGAACTTGTAAAAGATGCTCTCGAAGTTATAAATGAAATTCATCCTTATGAGACGCCTATGATTTACATTATCCCAATTTTAAATGCCTATTTTAATCAGGTATAAAGTAAATAACTAGGAGGAATATCAATTGAACAGTAAATTCCATCACATTGTACGAGCTGTTATGATTAAAGATGAAAAATTTCTAGTTGCTGAATACATAGGACATCACTATTTTTTACCTGGCGGTCATGTTGAAGTTGGTGAATCAGCAGAGAACGCACTAATAAGAGAGTTACGAGAAGAACTTGGAGTAAGTTGCAGTATAAAACAATTTTTAGGAGTCATTGAAAACCAATGGCAAGACAGAGAAACACTTCATCATGAAATTAACCACGTTTTTGAAATAGATTCACAAGAGTTACATTGTAATTTAGCACCAATATCTAAAGAATCACATCTAGCATTTCATTGGATTGGTTTTAATAATGAGAGTATTAATTCTTATAAAATAATGCCGTCGCCTTTAGTTAAAGAATTACTTGAAAGAAGATTAAGTGATGAACTACTAAATTGTTGGATTAGTAACCTTTAAGTCGCTCTATTTATAGTAAATACGTCCACCGAAAAGATATAAAGAAAATAGGCTCAAAAACAAGGTACATCACCTAATGTAAAGTCATATTTTGTTGATGTACGCATTTAGTCTATAGCCTTATTTCTACTTTATTTTAAAAAGTAAATATACTTAAAAATTTGGACGGAATTTATATTTATAAATGGAGGTTTTCGTAATGAATGAGTTTCAACAAGAACTACAATCATTAAACCTTAATGATTATCAACCTGGTAATGTAGTGTACTGGGATCAACAACAAAGTCATTATCCTTACTACTACATTCAAGATGATGCACGGCGTTGTGGCGGATGCGGCGGGCGTTGTGGTGGTTGTGGTGGACGCTGTGGTGGTTGTGGTGGACGTTGTGTAGGCTGTGTTGGTTGTGTTGGTTGTTTCGGCTGCTCTAATTGCTGGAGCTGGTGGATTATTTAAGTAACATAAATTAATAGTATATTTCATGAAAGAAAAGTGTAGATACCCGATTATATAGTATTGACGCTTTTCTTTCATACTGTCATTTTTATACGTTGTAGGGAGATGTTCATTTGTACACATTTGAGAAGTTAATTTCATGGGTAGAAAACATTAAAGAGACAAACCAAAGTTCTGCGGCAGCACTTTGTATTATAAAAAATAATAAAATTGTACTAGAGCATTATAGCGGAAATCATTCAAACACACCAAATAGTAAAAAGATAACAGCAACTTCACAGTTCAATGTTGCTTCCGCTAGAAAAAGTTATTTAGGACTAATGGTAGCATATGCGCTTTATGAGGGGAAAATAAAATCTCTAGATGACGAAGCAGTAATTTATTTTAAAGACTATGATCCTTCGTTACTCGGTAAAACAACAATAAGACATTTAGTAACCCATTCGCACGGATTAAATGAAACTGATGATGGGACAATTTATCGTGAATTTGAACCTGGACAAGCTTGGGCATATAGAGATATTAATGTAAGAATGATTACACGTCTTATTTATCAGCTTTATAATAAAAGTTTTCCTGAACTGTTAAAGGAGCGTGTATTTAAACCAGCTAACTTCAAAGAAACAGGATGGAGAAGACAGCAAGATGATAATTTAGTTAATGTTGTTGTAAATCCAAACGATGACGCGATATGTACTATTGGCACAGTAGATGATGGTACGGAAAAAAATCTTTTTGTCTCTGCTAGAGAATTTGCTTATTGGGGAAATCTTCATTTAAATCAAGGTGTCATAACTGGTAAACAAATTGTGCCAGAAGAAGTTATAAAAATTGCTACTAGTTTACAGAGTCCAGCCTATATAAATAAAGAACTGCCACAAAACGGGCTATTTTGGTTCGTTCAAAACGAACCTGCTTTGCTTAGCGAACTTGGTGAACGAGTTCCTAAAGGGTCTTATCAAATATTAGGAATTACAGGACCAACAATTTTAGTGATTCCAGAATATAATGTTGTTGTCGCAAAAATGTACAACAAAAGATATAACTACGGCGGGGATAATTATTTATATTATTTACGTGAATTTAGTAATTTAGTCGCTGATACATTTAGCAGCAATAAAAATAATACGATGAGGGCATAACTACTCCTATAAAGTAAAGGAGTGAGGTTTAATGAAGAAAGAAGTGCGTAAAAATAAGAAGCAAAATATAAAAGATGTAAATACGGAACAAAACGCGATTTATAGTGATCCGAAAGATGCAGCTAATATGCAAACTGTACCGCAACCGAAAGACTTCGAGGAAATTGAATATTAATTTTCTCTCCGACTTTTTTATGAAAGAAAAATACGTCTTAAGTCTCATCACATTTAGACAATTATTTGATAACATATGTACATAAGCATTTGAAAATGTCTTATCTTAACAAAACTTTCTTTAAATATTTCTGTATATAACCTACAAAAAGGCACTTCTTTATGAAGTGTCTTTTTGTGTATACTAACTTAATTTCCATTTTCCGTACAGTATCTTGCAATTTATCATGGATATACTAACTGTGAAAATTCATGTCATGATAAAAGAAGAGGACAGTTAGTATGAAACAAACATCTATAAATCCGTTGCTAATTGTTCTAGGTACAATCATTGTTCAAATTGGCCTAGGAACAATTTATACATGGAGTTTATTTAATCAGCCCCTTGTAAGTAAGTTTGGATGGAACCTTAATTCAGTCGCAATCACTTTCTCTATTACGAGTTTTTCTTTATCATTTTCAACACTATTTGCAGCAAAGCTACAACAAAAATTAGGACTTCGTAAACTCATTGCTACTGCAGGTATTGTTCTAGGACTCGGTTTAATACTCAGTTCACAAGTTTCATCATTACCATTACTTTATTTATTAGCTGGTGTTGTTGTTGGTTATGCAGATGGAACTGCGTATATTACATCACTATCTAATTTAATTAAATGGTTTCCGAATCGTAAAGGACTCATTTCTGGTATATCTGTTTCAGCATACGGAATGGGTAGCTTAATCTTTAGATATATAAACGGGAATCTTATTAATAGTCTTGGTGTATCACAAGCATTTTTATATTGGGGTATTATCGTCTTACTTTTAGTATTGATCGGATCGTTCTTCTTACGTGAAGCAAACGTAAGTAACACCGTAACTGAAACATTACACAATGACTATACTCCGCGTGAAATGATGCGAACTAAACAAGTATATCTCTTATTTTTTATGCTGTTCACATCATGTATGGGTGGTTTGTATTTAATCGGAATGGTAAAAGACATTGGAGTACAGCTCGTTGGTCTTAGTGCAGCAACCGCAGCTAATGCCGTCGCAATGATTGCCATCTTTAATACAGTGGGGAGAATTATTCTTGGAACGTTATCGGATAAAATAGGCAGATTAAAAATCGTCTCTGCAACATTTATTATCATTGGATTGTCCGTTTTTACTTTAAGTTTTATTCCATTGAATTACGGTATTTATTTTGCCTGTGTAGCAAGTGTTGCTTTTTGTTTTGGTGGTAACATCACTATATTCCCAGCCATCGTCGGGGATTTCTTCGGATTAAAAAATCATAGTACTAATTATGGGATTGTTTACCAAGGGTTCGGATTTGGTGCCCTCGCAGGATCATTTATCGGCGCACTACTCGGCGGATTTCAGCCAACTTTCATTACAATCGGTGTTTTAAGTATTATATCTTTCGTTATTTCTATTTTAATCCGCCCACCAAATACAGAAAAGAAGAAGGAAATAAAACAGTTAAATCGGAAAATAGCTTAATGCTAAAAAAGAGTCCTTATACTAGGGCTTTTTTTCATTACAAAATAATGTATAAACAATGGATGTCATTCAAAAAATCTAATTTTGTCTCTTTACTTACTACATAACCTAATATTAAAGAAGACAGGACAATTCGATTATTAAATTGAATAAATAACATAAAGGAGCGTGATACTTAAAATGAAAATAGTAAAGCAATGGGTACAAGAAGATAGTGATTACATAAGAGAAAAAGTAATTGAATATAACCAAAAACAACTTTCAAATGAAGAAAAAACACCTTCAGAAAAGGTTAGTTTTATAGTAAAAAATGAAAAAGAAGAAATAGTAGGAGGGATAACGGCAATCACATTTTGGCACCATGTACATGTTGACTTCCTATGGGTTTCTGAAGAATATAGACACGAAGGTTACGGGAGCAAATTAATGAATCTTATTGAAGAAGTTGCAATTGAAAAAGAATGTCGGCTGATAAACTTAGATACTTTTAGTTTCCAAGCCCCCAATTTTTATAAAAAGCATGGCTATACAGTGATTGGAATGAGTGAAGATCACCCTAAAGGGCATAATCATTACTATTTAGAAAAAAGGTTATAAATGAAGCATTTAAGAGTGTATTTTGATGAATCATTTTCACAATATGCTCTTTTTTTCTGTGTTTATGAACGGGATATCGTTTCGTATTCGTTATTTACTCATATTACTTTTTATGAATCAAAACAAATTAATGGTAGAATGTAATAAAGACAGAAAATTCTTATTGTTGAAGGGGACTACATATGAAAAAAGTAAATGTAACATACGCACTTTTATATGATGAAACTCATGAAAAACTTTTAATGGTTAAAAACAAAGGGAAAAATGGTTCTTATTACACATTACCAGGTGGCGCAGTTAAATCCGGGGAAACGTTAGAAGAGGCTGCTATTCGTGAAGTGAAAGAAGAAACAGGATTAGACATATCCATAAAAGGGATTTGTTTCATTAGCGAAGCCCTTTTTGAGGAGAGAGGACATCATGCAATCTTCTTTAATTTTTTAGGGGAAATAATCGGAGGAGAAATATGTATATCGCGGCCAAAAGAAATTGAAGAGATTATCTGGATGGAATTACATACAGCAGAACCTTATTTACGTATACCAGAACAATTAAAAGGAATTTTGCAAGGGATAGAAACAGTACCTTATATTTTTAATGGAACTATAATTCATCAATCTTCATAAAGATATTATTTCATTTAAGGCGGGGGAAAAATGGAGTTTATTGTTAAGCACAAACAATTTACACAAGCTCTTTCAGAAGTGAGTAAAGCTATCTCGACAAAAACTTTAATTCCTATATTATCTGGAATTAAAATAACAGCAGATCAATCTGGAATAACTTTAATCGCAAGCAATTCCAATATTTTCATTAAAAAATTTATACCTAGTTCAATTGAAGACGAAAAAATTGCAACTATCTTTAAAGCAGGAAGTATTGTTGTACCGGCTAAATATTTCATTGAAATTATAAAGAAAATGCCAAGTGATATTTTAATAAAAAGCATGAATGAGCAAATAATTACCATTCAATCTGATGAAATTACATTAAACTTAAATGGATTCTTAGCGAATGAGTTTCCTAATGTACCATATATAGACGAACAGGCAGAAATACAAGTAGAGACTGAAAAATTAATCGAAGCATTTAAACAAACTTCCTTTGCAGCTGCTAAAAATGAATCCAGACCAGTTCTTACTGGCGTACATATCGTATTTGATCACAATAAATTAGTTTGCGCTGCGACTGATTCACATAGACTGGCTTTACGTGAAATACTAATTTCATCTCATTCGAAAGCAAATTGCATTATACCAAGTTCAACTATTAGTGAACTTCTAAAATTAATGAAC
Source organism: Bacillus paramycoides (assembly GCF_001884235.1). GTDB lineage: Bacteria > Bacillota > Bacilli > Bacillales > Bacillaceae_G > Bacillus_A > Bacillus_A paramycoides. The sequence continues at coordinate 428,019 of NZ_MAOI01000079.1, forward strand.
AACAATTCAAATCTTGTATACATATATCTTTCAGAGAGTCACATTATTTTTAAATTCGGTACAATTACGTTGTATTCAAGGTTAATTGAAGGGAAATACCCTAATATATCTAGCCTAATACCAAATGAATTTCAAACGGTAATTAACATAGATAGAAAAAAGATTTTACAAGGTGTAGATCGATCCAGTTTATTAGCAAGTGAATGGGCAAATAACAACGTAAATTTAGAAATCATCGACGAATCCACAATAAAAATCTCTTCTAACGCTTCTCAGGTCGGTAAAATATCAGAAACACAACAAATAGATACCATTCACGGACAAAAGCAATTAAATATATCTTTCGATGGACGCTTTATGGTTGATGCTTTAAAAGCAATAAAAGAAGATATAGTTACTTTAAGTTTTGGTGGTTCTATGAGACCGATATTAATTGAAGCAGGAGAACAATCTGCAGCTGTACATCTTATATCACCAGTTAGAGCTTATTAGGAAAAAAGGGAGGAATAAATAACTTCTAAATACAATTCAATCATAAACAAAGTATCAATTGTAATCTGTAATATATAGCAAAATAATTACTACCTAAATATAAAAAACATAGTGCCTTTAAAGAGTTACTAAGGAGAAATTTTATATGAGGATGAATGTGATGAAGAAATTAATTGTTTTACTCATAGGTATAGTTCTAATTATTTTTGCTTTTTATCATTACTATAATAAAGAAAGTTTGGCTAAAAATGATAAGTTGTATGTAGAAGACTTTAAAGGAAACAATGATTCAAACAAAATACAATCTGCTATTAATAAAGCAGAGTCTAGTAAAATTAAAACAGTATTGCTCGATGATAAAAAGTATAAAATCACGTCACCAATTATTGTTAAAAAAGGGGTGAAATTATTATTCGGTTATGGAACACAATTTGTTGTTGAGGGAAACTTTAGGGTTCTAGAACTAGAAAAAAATGCTTCTATTGAAGGAGCTTATATAGCTATCGATGATCCTAAATTTAATTCTGAAGTTATATATTTAGACGGAAAGAATAAGTATTATAACACTTGGCACAAAACACAAATAAAAGATATAAATATTATAAATTGGACTGAAACAAATAAAGGTACAGGAATTTCTTTATATTCCGGTGGAAAAGAAAATGAAATTTCGTTTATTAACTTCGAAAACATTAAAGTTGTAGGAATGGAAATTGGGATAAAATTAGTAGCAAAAAAACCGAACTCTGGACATGCTTGGATAAATGCCAATCGTTTTATGAACTTTTCTCTAGAGGATTGTGTAAATATGATTTATATGGATAGTCATGTAACTACACCAAATGAGATAAGTGGGAATCAATTTACAAACCTTCAAATACAGCCTTCAAATAAAACAAAAAGTATTGTAAGAGTAAGCGGACAGCATAACGAGTTTAATGGAATGGTATGGGATTTAAATAAAATAAATCACGAAAACGAACTCATCGAACTGACTGATAAGAGCATGGATACAGTTATTAATATTACCTCTGTACCGACAAGTAGAGTTTTAGATAGCGGGAAAGCAAATATAGTGAAATAGTTTAACTTTTATAAAAACAAATGGAGAGAAAAAGAAATTCTAGGTGGAGGTTCAATATGTGGAAAACAAACATTATCACAACGCCAAGAGGAAAGTTTGAATATTTTCAAAAGGGAGAAGGCCCTCCTTTATGTGTCACACATTTGTATAGTGAATATAACGATAATGGAAATACTTTCGCAAACCCGTTCACTGACTGTTACAGCGTGTATTTAATTAATTTAAGGGGGTGTGGTAATTCAGACCTAGCAAATGGCGATTTAGAATATAGTGTGATGGAATCAGTTAAAGATTTAGAAGCGATTCGAAAAGCTTTACATATAAATAAGTGGGCTTTTGCGGGTCATTCTACAGGAGGTATGCTAGCTCTTGTTTATGCAACTGAAGCACAAGAAAGTTTAACAAAAATTATTGCTGGTGGCGCATCGGCAAGTAAGGAATATGCATCTCATAAAGATAGTATATACTGCAGTGAAAACAAAAAATTCAATAGAATCGTTTCAATTATGAATTCTTTAAATGACCCTAATACAGCACAAGAAGAAAGAAAAACATTAAATAGAGAATGGGCACTTATGTCTTTTTATTCTGAAGAAAAACTAGAAGAATCATTAAAACTACCGAATAGCGGAAAAGTAGTTGGGGATCGGTTAAATTATTTTAGACAAGTTGAATATAAAGACTACGATGTCCGTCAGAAACTTAAAAATATAGAAATACCAAGTTTTATATATTGCGGCAAGCATGATGCACAATGCCCGTATATATTTTCACAAGAAATAGCAAATCTAATCCCGAACGCAACTTTAACAACATTTGAAGAAAGTAATCATAATCCATTTGTCGAGGAAATGGATAAGTTTGAGAGGTTTGTAAAGGATACATTAAAATAAATATATGTTTTAGAGCTAAATATCTTACTAGGAGGGAATATGTAAAAGAAGGAGGAGCTCATGAAAAAAGAAAAGCTTTTATTTTGGATAAATATCACTAGTATGATTATTATTTTATCCTCAATAATTTATTTAGCTTTTGCAGCATCTATCAAAAAAGATACTCTTACTCAATTAAAAAAAGCTACAAATATCCCATCTACAATTCAAGACTCAAGCAATACAGAGGACCCTTCAGGATATTGGACAAAAGAAAAGATGAAAAATGCAGTTCCAGTACACATAAGAGAAGTCCATAATAAGTGAATTAACAAAAAGCGAACTGACTTAATATAGTTCGCTTTTTATAATGATTAAATTTCTCGCCACCAAGCTGACGTAGGATAATCTGTAGATTTTAAAGTAATAGATTCACCAATTTGTGGCGTTGCAATATTAACCCCTAAACGATTTGCTTCTTTCGTAACTCGTTCGTTTGAATCGCTCCATTCATGTAATGCTAATGTAAAAGCATCCCAATGTATAGGACCAAGTAATCATCCTTTAACGTCTATATGAGCTTTAACAGTTTCTTCAGGTAACATATGAATAGCAGACCATCTCGTATCATATTGCCCGCATTCCATTAAAGTAAGGTCGAACGGGCCGTATTTATCACCAATTTCTTTAAAGTGGGGAGCATAGCCACTATCACCACTAAAGAAGACTTTACCTTTCATCTTAAATGCAGTACATTTCATAAATTCGTCAAATTTATTATTTGTAAATATAAAATGAAGTTCATTTAGCAGCAGCTAAAACTAATATTATGTAATTGTAAATTGTTTTAATTAAGTAAATTCCTTATCATAAACAACGCAGAATATAAGTTTTTCTATAGGTTTAAGAAGCAGGAATTCATCTAATTATCCAAAAGGAGTATACTGAGGATTTTAATTTCAGTTTATTAGAGGATACTTATTTTTATTTATAGAACATAATAAATACATAGATTTTACAATCTTTTTATTAAAGAAGGAGGGATTTAATGTTAGTTGTTAATAATACCCCAGAGAATATACTGCAAACAGCTTATGAGGCTAAAATGATTTCATCTGGAGATAATTATCCATCAATAGAAATAAGTGGAACAAATCTACGATATTTACTAGTAATGCTCCATCTGGGCATAGAATCGAATGCTATAAAAACGAAGCTAAATTGGACTAACGAGAAATTCGAAAAACAAATGCGTGCACTAGAACTAGAAGGTTTATTGAAAAAGACAGAAGGGAGTTACTATCCAACGTGTATGGTTATAACAGCTAATGAAGGAGAAAAGCTGTATAACCTATGTGAGCCTCTAATTAAACCTACACTTAACATAATTGAGAAGTATTATAATCAAATTGATGCTATTTCTAAAAGAATCGAGACATTTAATCATTTAGCTAAAGAATCGTATAGTCTTTTACTTTATAGCGGTGTGTTATTAGATTTTGGACAAATAATTAACATTGAAGAAAACTATTTAGAAACAGAACGGCCTTTGAGAAACAATAAAAGATATTATTATGCGATTCTAGAACAAGAACAAACAGACAAAGAGGCCTTTGGAATGTATGGTAATACGTATTTGGATTTAGGAGAATATCAAATTGGACTTTATGGAAACACTCGATATACGACTTTAAATTTAATAAATGCGAATAAAGAAGCTTTTAAAGAACATTTTCACGATGTTATTACTGATATTAATTATACGAAAAAGCAATTAGTTAAAAATTTTGTAGCAGTAGATAAACCAGTAGACTTAAATTTAATTGCATTATACGAAAAATTAGGCTTATATCAAAATTCACATTCAATTATCCCAGTTTTTAAAGCCGCAGACTTATCTATACTTAGCGAAATCGCGAACACGATCAGTGAAGATTTGATCTTATTATTTAAAGAAAATGAGAAACCTTTAAAAGAATACTTTGCAAGCAGCAGATACTCAAAAGAAATAACTTACGAAGAATTTTTTATTTGGTGGTATCACTTTTTCTATACAAAAGTAACTGAAGAATTAATAAAACAAGACATAATTAGAATCAGCATTCAAGAAAATCAAACATATATAATCAATTAAATACGTTAAATACCTAATTTTATAAATATAAGCAGCATATTATTACTTCGCATATGTAGCAGTAGGATATGTGAAAGATCATTTGTAAAATAGATAGTCATCCAAAATTGAAATTAAACATGAAGAAAATACGATATAAAAAGGGGAGAGGCACCTTGCAAAAGAAATTTATCAATCCAGAAAATATGCCAGCAACTTTCGGATATTCGCATATAGTCGAGGTCAATAATGCTAAACGCACAATTTACATATCTGGACAAGTAGCTATTAATACTGATGGCCATATAGTTGGAATTGGAGATTTAGCAACACAAACGCGACAAGTATTTGAAAATATTAAAATTGCATTAAAAACTTCAGAATTAAATTTTAACGATGTAGTAAAATTAACATTTTTCTTAACGGATATTTCGCAAATGGCCATTGTTAGAGATATTCGAGATCAATACATCAACACAAATAATCCACCAGCTAGTTCAGCTTTAGAAGTTAACAAACTAATTCACGACGAACTATTAATTGAAATTGAAGCAATTGCTGTAGCAAACTAATTTAAAAACGTATTATTTATTCAATTAATACCGAAGCAATTTGTTTAATCGTTAACTTTAAACAAATTGCTTTTTATAGTCTTAAAAACAATTTGTTCGCGGTAATAATTCGACAGTAAACACCGAAAATTAATTAGAGCAACTTATAACAGGCTATCAAACTTTATCAAACCGTAAAACAAACAACTAATCATGAATAAACAAAGAAAAGGGAAGCGCAACAACCTGAACTAATATATAATAAGTTTTTAACTTTTACTAGTTTACATAATATATATTATACAAAGTTATATAAAATAGACACTTCACTGTATCAAAAACCAAGTAAACTATACTTAATGAGATGAGGTAGAGATTTTTAATGAGATTTATACTAAATCAAATTTAAATGACTTTTTACGTTTTTATCACTAAATTTATATTCAATCAGTTCATAGCAAATTCGAACTTAAAATTCATGAATCGTTCTGTTTATAAGCACAAAAAAATTTATGTAACGATACATTTATAACAAAAATTAAAATTCGATTAAAATATTTCTATGACTAATAAATTTTCCACTGATTGATTTATCATTTTTAGCTACATATACGATTTGCTACATGTTATATTATTTTTATTTATTTCATATCATCACTTGACTTTTATTACAATTTCTATTATTAATTTAGTTAACATAATTAATTATTCTTATAAAAAAATCCTCCTAACTGTTAGGAAGATTTTTGTTTTATAACACTTATACATATATACGCTAAGAAATAGGCTCCTATTCCCTATTTCAAAATAAGCAATGCTCTAAATTGTTATTTTAATAGCAATCCCAATTATAAACTACATTGAAAAAATCTAAGTTTATTAAATCTTTTTCATGTATAAAGAAAATTAGCTACACCAGCATCTCCCCGCGTAATGTTTAAAGCGTCATCAGTATCGATTTGTAATAATAACACATTATGTTCTAATAATTCTTCTCTCCAATCTCTCGGATCAGTTTGTGTAAAGAATGGATATCCACCAATTTTATGACCTTCACCATCATAATGTTCATCGTATAGGTCGCTTAGTTCTAGTATTTCATTTTCATCATTAATATTTTTTTCTAAATCAATGTTATCTTGAAAAATCTTTTCGGATCGATAGTCTCTAGCAGATACAGGTTGATAGTCTAATTCAAATGTTAGTTTTGCTGCTTCAGGTATGATAAACTCCTCTAAATTTAAAGTGTTTAAATAACTAAAATCAATGATAATCCTAGTTGAATCTTGCGTTATTTCAGGATGATAAATAATACGAAAGTCTTTTTGTGTAGTTGGTTGCTCAAAGTCTGCTCCAAAAAGTTCATCTTCTGCACTAATGAAAAATTGTAACAGTCCCTTAGTTGGCATAAATTCAATATGAGGAATATCTTCAAAGTTTCACTGCGCAAGTAACATCATAGGTTGTCCATTTGAATCTTTAGGATGATCATGATTTAAAGGTAAATACGGGTATCCACCAAATTCACTCTCAAAAAGCGTTGTTTCTGCTTGAGTTCCAAACACTTTAATATAAGGTTTCACACTTTCTTCAAAAACACTTCGATACTGCTCGAGTTCTTTCGGTATTTTAAGCTGATACGTATTCTTCATTTCTCTTGCCTCTCTTTAAAGATAAATTATAAATGCCTACCCCTATTAGATAGCGAAAAGTAGTTTCATTAAAAAAAGCTAAAAATCCGTTTTCACCCTCATTTTTTGCGCACTTGGCGGACAAAGTAAATTATGTTCTGAGACCTTTTTATTGATAGTTTGAATTAGTTTAGCTACTTCTTCTGCATCTGTTGCCTCTTTTTGCTTTTCTTTTAGATTATCAATTTCCTTCGAAAGTTCAATCCACCTAGGTAAAACATGATTATTCTTCAAAGTTCTATAAAGTTGTTTTTCAGGATTGTACGAAAGGTCTTTATCAAGATTAAGAGGTTTCCCTTTACCAGGTAAATCATTAAATGCTCCTGTCTTTTCTGCCCGTTTAACGATAGAACTAATATGATCCTCATACGTATAAGACCAAACTTTCTCATCTTTCACTAAAATTTCTTGTTTTTTTAGTTTCTTATCTAATTCATCTTGATTCATAAATTCATTCTCCCTTTCATTTTACAGTGTCGTTTTTGTATATTTTAATGTTTCCAATCCATCAGATAACTTTTTACGCCACCAAATGTCACCATGCCCGCCTTGAAGCTCTTCGTAAGTGTTTGATATCCTTTTTCTTTTAAAGCTCCGTACAGGTGTCTATTCGCCGTTAAAAGAGGTTCGTTTTCAAGTTATCCTGCTGTCATATAAAATTGAACATGATTTGCATTTAAATTTACAGATGTAATTTGATTCTCCATCCAAGGAATATTATTTTTGAATCATTCCTTTTTCCAATGTACAGATCCTGACAATGACAGCACATTCCCGAAAATATGAGGATTTTGAAGTGCTGCATAAAAGGCTGCTAAACCACCAAGACTTAAACCAGCTATTGTTGTATGCTTTGGTTCTTTAAGCACATGATATCTAGCTTGAATCCACGGAAGTAATTCATCTTTTAAAAATGCAATCATTTTATCGTTATAAGTGAGATCATCTAATCGATCTACATGATCTATAGCAACAGTAATACAAGATGGAATTTCTTTTTCATAAATTAAATAATTAAGTGTTCTTGTGATTGAAAGATTTTCAATAAATGAATTTCCATCAAATACAACGAGAAGTTCTTGGAGGTGTGAAGTGTGAGAATAATCATGAGGCGCATAAATATGATTCTTACGTGTGTTATTTAAAAGTGAACTATAATTGTACTCCTCCTCCCTCCTTTACAGCATTCTATATGTACTTCTTTCTCATGAGAGAAATTCCTATATAAACAATGTAGAATATTGTATATTCTATGAACTAAAAAACGAACAAGCCATTTAGCCTGTTCGTTTTTATACAGTAAGGTAGTAAAGTAACAGTTTTCTAGCCTTTTCAAAATTCATGAAATCTCTATATAAAATGGGATATTTCACAATTTCTGTTTCAAGAATACGATATTGGGGAAACCATTCGAAAAACGATTTTCGTAGCCATAGTATTTGTTGAAACGAAATTTTATGTTCGTTTTTATTAAGTACCCTACTCAAAGTTCCTGCTATATGCATCCAACAATAATTTAAATCGGCATTTATACAATCAGCCTCTGACAATGTATTTTTATAGTCTTGCTGCAATTTTCGTGTGTCACGATAAGGAAATGGCTTATTCAGAAGACTATGCATTTTCAGCAATTCATTAAAAATAACCTTTTTTCCTAATATCAGCTCTCCACCCCCTTATTTCTTCATCCAATTCAATAAGTTTTCATAATGATTATGAGCATCGTTATATCCAAGATTATATAAATTAACGAGCTTTTCTTTATTTCTTTCTATTCCGCTTATAGGAAGCTGTGCGCTTGGCTGAATTACATAAAAATTATCTTTTTGTTCGTTGTGATTCATATAAGATACGGTTTCATTATAAAAACGATAATGTTCTACTAAAAGTTCTGCGATTTTCGGATATCTTCTATATAAAATTTTGGACAGTCCAGAAAATTTATTCCGCTGCTTCTCATATCCTTCTGGCTTTGTCATAATAACAACGTTCTTTTTATAACCATCATTCTGTGCTTTGAAAACTGGAATAGGATCTATAATCCCTCCATCTAACAATTTTCGATTATCATATTCTACAGCAGGTGCAATAAATGGTACAGAGCTTGATGCACGAATAACTTTCAAAATATCATTTCCATGTTCTGTTTTATTATAATAAACTGCCTGTCCTGATTCGCAATCGGTTGTTCCGATTACAAACTGTTCATTTGAATTTAGGAAAGTTTGAAAATCAAACGGTACAATTTTGTTTGGTACTTCATCAAATAAAAAATCCATTCCAAATAATTCACGATTTCGAATTAAGTTTCGATAAGATATATATCTGTGATCTGCTACTAGCTCTGTATTTACTTTCTTATTCCTTCCTTTTTGACGTGACAAATATGTTGCTCCCATACATGCTCCAGCGGATACACCAACTACATATGGAAAGAATAAGTCCCTTTCCATAAAATACTCGAGTACTCCTGCAGTATATAACCCTTTCATTCCGCCACCTTCTAAAACTAAACCGATATTATTCATGCTTAATCCCTCTGCTTCTGTTTTCTTAATTACATGTTAGCACAAGATTTTAGGATGAGGTTATATAAATTAATTGCAACTTTGGCGAAAAACTATTGAACGTATGTCATAATTTCTTATTCAATAGCATGGTACAATATAAGAAACTCATTCCACATATTATAAAGGAGGAATTTCATATGGGTTTATTTAGTGGTATTTTAGGAAATGCATCAAATGCGAGTACAGAAAGTGTAGAACGTGATTTAGAAAAGATTATGCTAGATGATGAAAAAGTTGAGCATGCGTATAAATTAATTCGCGATTTAATCGTATTTACAAATCGCCGTCTTATTTTAGTAGATAAACAAGGAGTAACTGGTAAAAAAACAGAATACCATTCTATCCCTTATAAAAGTATTACACAATTTAGTATTGAAACAGCTGGGCATTTTGATTTAGATGCAGAACTTAAAATTTGGATTTCTAGTTTGAGCACGCCAATTACGAAAGAATTTAAAGGTGACGATAGCATATTAAGTATTCAAAAAGCGTTAATAACATACACGACAAAATAGTTTGTTTTTGTATATTTATTCTATTTCAAAAATACTAACCCGAATATTTTGGAATAATATACATCAAATTTGTATATTTAATCTAAAACACCACAAAAAGGTAAAGCGTTTAAAATGTGCTTTACCTTTCTTTTTTATAATAAATTAAAGTTGCTTTATCATTTAATTTATTTTTTAATTCTGTTCTTTTATACCCTATCTTTTCGTATAGAAAACAATTTCGTTCTTCCTCTAAAATTGTAGCAAGCTCCCAAGTAGTTGCTTCCGGAAACATCTCTTCGATTAAAATTAATACTTTTTGAGCAATTCCGTTCCCTTGATAGTTTGGATGAATAAACATTGGGCTAATCCAAAATCTTGAGGGATCTTCTTTTCGTGATATACATATCGCGCCAACAAGATTCGTATTTACTATAATTTTATAGAAACCACCGTCCGGATGATTTATTCTTGAAATTGTTCTATCAATGGATTCACTTGCTGGACTTGTTTCATAATCCTTATACTTTTCTAATAATGAGCTAAATGATTCTACTTGCATATGAAAAATAATTTCTGCATCAATTTCTGTCGCCTTCTCTAATGTAATTTCCATTTTACCAATTTAGACGCTTTCGGAGCGACGTAATATGAGCTGTATGATGAAGACCGTGCCATGCATATAAACCGATTGCAGCAGCAAGTTTTGTTTCTCCAGATTCAGGATGATTAAATGTCTTTTCTAAATCCGTAGTTTCTAAAGAATATAATAAGTTTACCCATCTTTTATGTAATGAATCTAGCATAACAAGTGAAACATCTACTGGTAGCTTTGAATCAGGTAGCTCTGCCCACTTTTCTTCTTTATATGGCTTAATAGTCGGATTCTTTTCTGTTAGTGCTAATTTAAAGCGTATGTAGCTATTCATATGGCTATCTACAACATGATGAACGACTTGACGAACTGTCCATCCACCAACACGATACGGTGTATCTAGCTGTTTCTGATCTAAGTCTTTTATCGCTTTTGTTAATTCATTTGGTAAATCCTCAATTTCTTGAATCCATTTATCAATCATTCCTTCTGTAATTGTACCTTCATAAGTAAATTGGCCAATTGGATAACGTAAATCCTTCATGAATAAGTCCCCCCTATTATTTTGAACACGAAGTATTTCTCCAAATATAATGTACAAAATTTACATGTTCTCCGTTTAATTCTACAGAAGTTGTATCTGCTTCGTTTTTATAAGAAAATCCGCTTTTTTCTAGTACAATTTGTGATGCGAGATTATTAGTCGTTGTTTTAGCATGAACCTCATTAATTTCATTATTTTTCGCTACGTCTAAAATTAATTTTACAGCTGCTGTTGCAACTCCTTTTTTAGTGAACTTTTCTCCAACTCGATAACCTAACGAACTGATTCGAGTTTCCGTATCTATATCTACTAAATTTATTCGTCCTACAATTTCTTTTTCATCATTACGAATTAAATAAAAATAAGAATTTCCATCTGCCTGTTCTATTAATAAATCGTCTAGTAGTTTTTGAAAATATTCAAAATCGTAATATTTTGAACCGCGATTTGGTACCATTGTTTCAAAAAAAGATTTATTCGTAAGTTCAAACGTAAATAAATCCTCAGCATCTTGTTTCTTTAGTTGCTCTATGTATATTTCCATCCCGTATACTCCTTCTTAATTTACTAACTGCTATACATTCTTTTTTAATCGATTATATTCCTGCTATTTCTTTCGATTAAGTAATACAGCTAGTAACACTTTCGGATGAAAAAGATGAAATGGACTACGAATTAAATTCATCACTCGTACTAATCGAATATAAACGTCAGAATCACTTGCGGATAGTCGATATATTTGTTTCGTGTACCAAAGCTGAAACTTTTGCTTCATAGTTAATTCTCTCTTTAGCTGCGGGTGACGTGATATTTCCGTTGTTGTCATATCCCAAGGGGTTTCTATTATGTTAGCGGCTTTTTTATAAAATTGTTGTGTAAATGTTTTATCGAGCTGTTTTCTCCCTTGCAGAAGTAATTGCAATTGGTGAGCTTCCATAGCTGCAACTGAAACACCTTGACCGAAAACGGGATCAAAACGACATTGTGCATCTCCAACTACTAACAATCCTTCAGGTAAATTATTAACTAGATCAAATCTCCGACGTACTTGATAAGGAATTTTGTACGTTTTTATATCGGTAATCGCCTCAGCTTTGTTTAGAAAATCTGTTACATTAGGGATTGAAAGATTTTCAGCAAAATTGTAAAACTCATCATCAGTTCGTGGTGCTTTCTCATTTGCATATCCACTAAAAGTAACAAAATAACGATTATCTTCAATCGTTTGTATAAGTACACCATAAGGGTTTTCCGGAAAACTTGGAGACATTAGCATATTGCAATAGTCTAACGTCTCATCTTCTTTTAGCCTAAACATTCTAGTTGCGTAAAATAAATCAATGCGTACTTTCTCTTCTTTCACTTCAATATCGTATGCTCGTAACCACCCTATGCTTTTTGAACCAAATCCACTCGCATCAACAACAATATCTGCGTGAATTTCTTCTTGCGTGCCTTTCTCTAAACATTTAGCCTTTACTCCATATACTTTGTTACGTTTTTCATCTACTTGTAATGCTTCAACCAATATTTCATACTTCGTAGTAATATTTGAAACTTGTTCAATTCGGTTTTGAATATGTGATTCTAGCATAGGACGACTTTGTTGGATCATATGCACTTCTCCTATAAATGGCTGTTTCCATAAGCCAAATTGATGCCATTTTAAATCCCGAGTAAAGTTATTTACGATGCTGCCTGCTTCTATTAATTCATTAGTAATATTAGGGAACAATTCCTCAATTGCTTTTTCTCCGCCTTTTAATAACACATGAGGGTGATTGCTTTGTGGAACTCTTTTACAAGGGTCTATTCCGTTCCATCTTTCCCCAGCTTCTAAAATGATTACTTCTTTAAAAGTAGTTGATAATGCTTTTGCTGCGAGTTTTCCTGCAATACTTCCACCAATAACAATAGCTTTATTAAACATATTTTCCCCCTTAATGAAAAGAGATCCTGTTGTGTATGAATGAAACAGGATCTTAAACTAATAGCTTCTTTATCATTATATTTAAAATACATGAGTAAATTGCAACGTTAAAATTAAAATACCTAGCCCCCATACGTAATACGCGAATACTTTTAATGAATGACGTTTTAAATATTGAATCATCCATGAAACTGCTATGTAACCAAAGAAAGCTGCTGATAACGTTCCGACAATTAAGGATGTACCAGAAATAGATTCTGCTTTCCCTTGAAAAACATCAACAAATTGCAAGATAATAGCTCCGACAATTGCTGGTGTTGATAATAAAAAAGAAAAGTAAGCAGCTGTTTCACGGTCTAGCTTTCTCCATAATGCAGCGACAATTGTCATACCAGAGCGAGAAATTGCAGGGAAAATAGCAGCTGCTTGAAATGAACCGATGATAAATGCATCTTTATATGTAATGTCATCCATTTTTTTACGACCATTCTTTTGTTTATCGGCCATATACAGAAATAAACCTGTCACTAAAAACTCCCAACCAATGGTGATACCTGTTTTTGAAATATCTTCAAAGAAATCTTTAAATAATAATCCGATTACGACCGCAGGTATCGTCCCGACAATAAGTAATAACATTAGCTTTGAAAATGGATTTTTAATTAAATATATAAATTCTTTTTTGTAATAAATAAACACTGCAAGCAAAGTCCCAATATGCAGCATCGTATCTAAAAATAATCCAGCTTCATCTAATTGAAACAAATGCCTTCCTAAATAAAGATGCCCTGTACTACTTATTGGTAAAAACTCTGTTAAACCTTGAATTATGCCTAAAATAAAAGCTTCTAACCAATTCATGATGGTCTCCTTTCTCGTTTGCTTGTACCAATATATGAAGGTTAAATTTTCGATATGAAAAAAACTATATTTCTCTATGAATTTACTTTTAAATTATGGATATATATGTAAAGAGAATCGAGGAGGGTTAATATGTGGAAGCATACAAAATTCGGCAATGTATTACTTTGGGTGGGACCTATCCTTGTGTTTTTAGGGTTATGTATGACCAATGTTATTTCAGACATTCCTTTCTTTGAAGGAAAACATAAAACGCTTGGAGTAATAATCTTATTTATAGGGCTTTTCTGTTTAATTGTTGCTAATCACTTTAAAAAAGGAGAAAGAAATGAAGAATGAAGCTAAATAAAAAACAATCCCAGTATATATGCTAGGATTGTTTTTCGTTTATGTTGCTTATTTATAGAATACTTTATCAATGTTATATTTTGCTTTATATTCATTAATGATATATGTTTCGTAAATTTCTCTTTCTGTTGGATCTTCTACGATACATGCATCAATGCGGTATACTTCATCACGGTGATTTTTAATTGGTGAAACATTGTCTTCAAAATGTTTCTTAATACGTTGTCTAATCTTACGAGCTTTACCTACGAAAAGAAGTTCGTCATTAATATTGTAAAACATAAAAATGCCGCCTTTATCTCTAGGGAACAAGTGGAAATCGATAAAACCGTTAATAGGAGTAATTATCGGCTCGTCTCCTTTAATAACTTGTTTACGTTCAGTAATTGAAACATCAGCCTCAGGAATATTAATTTTAATCAAGTTCATTCACGTCCTCTTTTATTATAAAGATAAATAATAGCATACATATGTAAGAAAAGCTACGTTCAGAGTTATATTTCATTTTATAATTCAAATATTATAGGTATATCATGCAAACTCTTTTTCCAAATCATATGATCGCTTGATTCTCCCCAATAATCCTTCAGTATATAACTAGGTTCTCCAAACTTTTTTGTCCATATACTTTGTGCTTTTTTGTATCCACTATCTAAACAGTATTCGGTTATCCCTCTGCTAAGTAATGTAAGATACATTGCATTTAGTAGTAAACTGCCTATACCCTTTCTTTGGTATTCAGGAAGGACAAATACAGTTCCTATTTCATATAAATTTTTAAGTACATCGCCAGTACAACTATTAATCAATGTACTTGCTGGACCGACTTCAATTGTTCCAATGATTTTTTCGTTACTTGTATCTATTGCTAATAAAAAGTAACGATTTTCTCCATTACTATCAAAATCATTTTTCAAATATTGCTTTTTCGTATTAATTTCATTTTCTTTGTCATCCAATAATTGTGATAATCCTTCATCTTTATATGTATTCGTAATAACCATGCGGAAAAACAAGTACAGTTCATCTAAATCATTCGAATTCGGTCTTCTAATCGCAACGTTAGTCATGAATTAATTCTCCAATCTATGAAAATATCCGAGAAAAGTTTATATTGTAAATTATTTTGGCACTAAACAGTAGCCTTTTTATGTGTATTGATTCTTTTTAAATTTTTATGGCATCACACGTATATTCGTTCAGAAATATTTTATGACATTATTAATACAATACTTTATATAATCTATTCATCATTATTCTACAAAGACCTGCATAGATCCAGCAGTATAGAAAGCTCAGTATAAATATTAATGAAATAATTTTTATATCCATAGTTGTATGAACAGCAGGACCGAGTACTGGAAAATGGAAAATATCGAGAACGATCATAATACCTATAAGTAGGCATGTCGCGGAAAAGGAAACAACCCATATTCTCCTCTTTAATTGTAGAAAGGATACTCCTAACGCTATACCTAAAATACCTGTAGTAAAAGGGAAAACAAATAGTTCGCTTGGTTGAATAATAAATAGTAGGAAAATAGTAAGGGCATAAGAGAGTATTCCCTCACGAAAAGAATAACAAATAGCAAAAAAAATCGGTAACGTCGCAAATGGACTAATGAGTAATCCTATACCAGGAATTAAGTTCCCCGCCGCTTGAAACATGGTGGCCAATGCACTCATTAAAGCTGTAATTACTAACTTATATACTAGGGATAACTTTCTTTTATGAACAAAGTTCGCATCCTGCTCTATCATCAGTTGATACCAATAACGTACAAACCGATTCATCAAAATCCCCCCTAAATATACCTAATTCATCACTTCCTATATTATTCATACACTTTTTGTTTATGCGTTACTTTCTGCTGGTTATCGATCCCTATACAATAGTCGTTTATACATAGAAGTATTTTTAGGGGGACAACAGATCGTGCATTTTGAAGAATTTAGACTGAGAGTTTATATCGTATCAAGGAACAATTTCAAAAATAGTACCTTGATTAAAATCAGATACTTTCATAGAACCATAAACTCCTAAATATAATCTAGTTTGATCCAAATTTGTTGCCAAACTAACATAATAAGCTGCTTGAGCACCAAAATCATAATTGGTTTCAATAGCATGAAAGTCATTATGTTTACCGTCTGTACCTGCTCTAGTATAAGCTAAAACGCCTTTAACTGGAGATTGAGATTCTTCTTTCTTGGCGAGGTCAGTAAACACAACGCTACCATTTAAATTCGAGATTGCAGTTCCCATATATGGCTGAACTCCTGTAAGTGCAGTTCCTCCAAACTTATCCGGTCTAGAATCTTTATGAAAATAACTAATAAGAGGCTGAATACGCTTCACTGATGTTTGTATTGTTTCATCATAATAAGCCATTGTTCTCTCATCCAAAGTAGGATTCTCAGAACAGTGTCTTATAAAAGAGGTGGGCAATTCTCCTTCCCACCCTCGCCAACCAAAGTTAATAAATCCTTCTTGATTAGGAGTAGATCTCATTAAATACGTTTGAACAAGTTCGGTAACCGGGATTGGTTTATAATGAACAAACGAAAAAATAGACTCTACAATATCCTGTCCGACATTTCCAGCATATTTTACAAATTGATTATAAAATCTTTGAAATGAAATACCTGTTATATTACGAACTCCTTTCGCAATTACTGTAAGTGTTTCTTGTATAGATAAAGGAAGTTCATTGAAACGTGTAACAACTGGCGGATTATGTATGAATGTATTTTTACTTACATCGATTTCAATTATTTTACCCGCTATTTCTAAATCATCCTGGCTTAAATTAAATGGATCATAACCCGATCCACCATCTCCATTTGTATAAATAAGTTTTCCAGTCTCCGGTGAAAAGTTTAAACTATTGACTCCGTTATGATTAAAAAATGGCCTTCTTATATTAAGTAATGTTCGTCTTTTTTGAGGTTGACCATGTGACTGTAAAATCCATTCCTCAACTGTATCGATATGATCATATTGAGTATCTCTATTTACCCACTTTAAGTTTAAAGCTTTAGGGTCACAAGGATTCGGTTTAACTTGTTCAGTAAGCGCACCCGGTCCTTGAGTTCCAGCTACTGAATAATGAAGATAAAATAAACCGTTTTGATAAAATTGTGGATGAAACGCTAGACCTAGCAATCCACGTTCATCATAGCCACTACTAGAAACGCCTTCTTCAGATGTACCTAACTTGATAACTTGCGGACGGATATTTAAAAATGTTTTTATAACTCCGTCTCCTATGTAAAAAATCTCTCCCAGTTGTGTTGCAATAAATAGTCTTTCAGTTGAATCACCCGGAAGTATAGTTGTTTTCATTACAGTCGGTAAATTTATATTATGAACAATGGGTCGTAAACTAACTTTAACTTTTGTCAATTAACTGTACACCCCTTTTTATTCTTTTTTATAGAAGAATATGATTAGAGTAGTTCTATTAGTATCAAACAAGCAACATTCCTTTTTATTACAATTTTGTATATAATATAATTATTAATAATCTGGGGGACGAACTATGACAATCGTACTACAAATCATCTTACCACTAATTTTCGCAGTGTATTTATTTGCCCGCTATCGTAATGGGAGGTTTGGATCAGCTTCATTCCTTTTAGCAGTCATGATAGGGATTTTCGGTTTAGAGAATATTTTTCAATATGCTAGTTTAACAGACCATGCTGTTTATCCATATTGGGGCAGTTTGAAGGCTGTAATTATTATTCTGTCAGTAGTGTTTTTATTCAAAAGAACCCCCACTCCATATAGTAATTAAGTATAAATAAAAAAGATTAGGATAGAATCCTAATCTTTTTTATTATTCAATTGCACCAGTAACATCATAATCATTTATATCTAATTCAATAGGGTGTCCGAGCGCTAGTTTAGCCAGTTCTGCTCCTAAGTATGGACCAGCCGTTAAACCTGAAGCTCCTAATCCGTTCGCAACGAGAATACCTTCAAAGTTAGGTAGTGGTCCGATAACAGGTAAGAATCCTGGTGTAAATGGTCTGAATCCAACTCTCGTTTCAAGCATTGTACCATCTCCTAAACCAGGTGCAACCGTCAATGCTTTATGGAATACCTCATGTAAACCACCCGCTGTTACACGATGATCGAAACCAGTGTCATTTTCATGTGTTGCACCAATTACAACATGACCATTGTCAAATGTTAAAATGTATTGATCGTTTGGCGGCATAACAACTGGCCAATTTTCTGTATTAGTATTTTCCATATGCAAATGAACAATTTGTGCTTTTTGGAACGTAACTAAGAAATTAATACCTAATGGGTTTAATATTTCGTTCGCCCAAGCGCCTGCAGTTATAATTACCTTTTCTGCTAAAATTGTCTCGTCGTTTACTTTAACTCCAGTAATGTGATTCCCTTCACGGACTAATACTGCATCGCCTTTTATAAAGGTTGCACCATGTTTTTTCGCAGCGCTTATTAATGCGTTGCGTAATGATCTTCCATTTACTCGTGCAGCTCCACTAATATGAACAGAACTATATTCTTCCGATAATGCTGGGAATAACTTTTTCGTTTCTTCAGCTGATAAGCGAGTGATTTCACCAATCTCTGGCGCATCTTCACGTCGTTTATAAGCTCGCTCTTCCATTTGATCTAGTTTTTTCTCGTCAGTATGTAAACTAATTGCACCTACACGGTTGTATCCTGTATCCGTTTCACCGTCTTCTTCTAATTGCTGAATTAACGAAGAATAGTAACGTGCACCGCCCTTAGCAATTTTATACCACGCTTTATTACGACGTTGTGAAAGCCATGGACAGACAATACCTGCTGCTGCATCAGTTGCTTGACCTAATTGTTGGCGATCTACGATAGTAACATTCGCACCAGCCTTAGCAAGATGATAAGCAGTAGACGCTCCTAAAATTCCAGCTCCAACTACAATATAAGATTTCATTTCAAACACCTTTTCTCTTTTGCTAATTATATAAATATAAGAACATTCCTTAGTATAATGGAAGGAATACTTTTTTCAATGTACTCATCGCAATTAATTGTTGCATCATTGTGACTTTCCTAATCGTTATTTTTTCTTCTTACGGAATAATTCAATTGTTTTATAGCCTTGTGAAAGGATTTCAATCATTTTCTCAAGACGTTTTTCACGTGTTTTTTCTTGTTTTACAGAAAAAAGATTACGTGCCCAATCTTTTTGGTATCCAGGTGTTAAACTTTGATAAAACTGAAGTTCATTCGGATGATTAGTTAACAATGCTTCAACATCTTGAATTCGATCTGCATAATCAGCTACACATTGACTCGCAGCAGGCGTTTTCGTCGCTTTTTTCTTTTCACGTTTTAAACCTACAACAGTAAAGACATCATCCATACTTACCATTCGCGCAAATTTAATATCGCTTTTTCCTACATACCCGTCGTCCCCAACCTGTAATGCTGGAAACATCTCATCACGATGAATAAACGTACTGTAACGAGAATTGCCTTTTTTCGGATATGCGAAAAACACATAACCTTTTTCAATTAGTAATTCTTCATTACTAATAATAAAATTCGTTTGTTTCACCATGTCATCAAGCGTTTCAACAAAAATAAAAATAGCATCGTGTTCTTTTGAAAATGCAGTTTCTTTACCTGTAAAAATGTTGTAATCACTTGGTTCGTTAATAACGACCATATTTGTATACTTATTAAGTTTCAATTTATCGATAACTGACATAATAATCTTCCTTTACATTCAAAATTCATTGTACATATTTTTTTATACTGTTCTAGTGTATTATATCTATTAAGAAAATCAAACTTTAAATCGTATCATTCTATTTCAAAAGGACATAATTCTTTTACTAGAAGGAGTGGTTTTATGCCGTATGTAATCCGTGATGAAGGACTAGTTTTGCAAGGAGACAATGGAAAAGAACCCGTTTTTCATACGTATGAAGAGGCTACAGAAACGTTAAGAACACTAACTATACCGCAGTTTCCAAAACATATTAGAAGAAAACCTTTTAAACCGAAAATTATACAAATAGCCGATTCTGAATAAGAACCGGCTATTTGTATATTCATAACTTAATAGCAAATAAAGTATATAAAAGTTCTCTATATTGTTCGTCTGTAACTTCACGCTTCGTTTTTTCTCCATAAATAATTTCAGTCAAACTAGTATTCGTTAAAGAGACATGGCCAGCGTTCGTCAACTTTACTACAATTGGTCCCTTGTTGAAAATAGACTTCTCATCTTCTATTACTCGTCTTTGAACCTCATTTACTACTGCCTCATCAATAATATGAATATAAAAAGCATGACAAACTTTCCATTCTCCATCAACATCTATTCTTTCTAGAACATAATTTCCTTTACTCGTATCTTTTCGTCTCGCCCGGTACGAACCATTTTTTGAAGAAACAGACTCACCAGTAAAAGGTACAGGAACGAGAGGTACTAACGAAGCTATACCTACATCAATTAAATACCGTACGTTATCATTATTTAAAATAATTGTTATATGTCCGTCCTCAAGTGCCCAAGCGTTTATATCATTTTTATATACGGTACCTAGTGCGAGTTGTACATCATAACCACTATCCTTTAAAAAATAATAAAAAAGAGTATTTAATTCATAACAAAGTCCACCGCGGGAACTAGTTAAAATTTTCTCTTGTAAGTTTTCCATAGAGATTTTATTCGTATTACCTGCTATTACATCTAAATTCTCAAACGGTATAGTGTGTGCAAATGCAAAGAGTATTGTACTTAATTCTTCAAATTTTATTTCAGTACGTTTTTCAAGGTTTAATCTTGTAAAGAGTTGATCTTGTAAACTTTTCATATCCAGCACCCCTTAATAGTTATAAGTTAAAATAGTATATGCTGATTGTAAATTTGATGGGGTACTGTAACAATGTACATTTCGTTTAACTGTACCGGTACGAAAAAACTGATTCACAAGATAACTTAATATGAAAATTAAAATAAGAGGCATTATTATAAATGCCTCTGGGATACAGAAAAAAACCTACTTTTTGGAGCCACATACAAAACTAAAACAAAAAGCTACGAATATAAATGTAATAGTTTGTCTATGGATAAATTATTAGTATCACTTAAATCAACAAAATATTGAAGTTGCCACATTTGGCTCTTTTTAGCTTGATTACTAACAGGGGTATCCCAAATCGGATAAATTCTCATAGCCATCTTTCCTTTTTGACTTTGAGTTTTCAATATTTTCTCTTTAAGAAGAATATCTTTTGGGAAAATAAATTGTCCTAGTTTATTATCGTCTATACAAGTGATAACTAATAAGTCAGGAGCAGAGTCATAAGAAAATGCTTGATTTTGCATGTTTTCATTTTTCTCCCAAAAAGAAACAAATTGACCAATTTTATTAGGAGTAATTTTTGATACTCTAAAACGTATCGTTTTGTTATTTAAGTGAAATAACGCCCCTGCATACTCTGAGTTTTGTTTTTCTTCTTTTAAATTAGTTATCATTAAGTTATTTGGTTTATATACTATATTATTTAAATTTCGGATTATATCATTAAAATTGTTCAAGTAAACGCCCCCTTTATCCATCACTAAGTTTATCACAAACGTTAGTTCTTATATATTGGATAAATAACATATGGTCATTAGCGACGTGAAAAAGAGGGGTATTTTAGTGGAATATGATTATGCAAGAGTATCAACTTTGAATTAAGTTTTAAAAATACAAATAGCAGCATTAGAAAAAGAGAAGTATGATTGTATTTTTTCAAAAAAATCCTATGGAACAAAAACAAATCGACCAAATTACTTTACTGTACTTAATTTTTCAATTGCTTGTTGCTCAGTTGCTAAGTAAAAAATATCTTTGCCTTTATTACACTCATAAATGAAGTCCTTTAAGCTTTCACTAGCGTACATAGAAAAATCCCCAACGATAGCAATCTTTACCTTGTAATTTATAAACTTTTGAAGAATTTCACCCGCAAGACGTGTTTTTAGGTTAAAGAAATCTTCACTTATTAATGATTTATGGATAATAATACGTTTCGCATCTACCTCATATTGAACTGTTGCCATAAGATCCAATGCAGATTGAACGTCAGATATTACTACTGTATCGTTTCTTACGACAGCAATATTTATTCCGCTAGTTACTATTTTCTTTATTTCCATAGTTTCACTCCTCCATAATTTAAAAAGCATATATTAAACATGCTTTGTAGCTCTTCATTAACACACATAGATGATTTGCCCTGGCTCAATATTCTCTCTATACCGTTGTAAATAAATATTATTTTTAAATTTCTCATACGGTCAATGAAATTAAGGATAATCTATCACTATTTTTGAAAATGTATCCCTCCACAATAACTTAATAAACTATCAAAAGAAGTAATCTCGGCATATGGTTTTGTGTCGGTATTATTCTTAATCATATTAGGATTGAACCATATACCCTTTATATTTGCATTTTGACAGCCACCAATATCCTTTTCTAAGTCATCTCCAACAAATAGTACATCTTCTGGTTGCACATTTAGCTTATTTAATGCTAATTCAAATATGCGTTTGTCAGGTTTACTAAATCCCGATTCTTCAGAAATAATGATTGTATCAAAATAACTATTTAAATTCGTGTTAATTATTTTAGCTTTTTGCCTCTGAGTTGAGCCATTTGTTATAATTCCAACTTTAATACGCAACTTTATAGTATTTATGATATTAATAGTATGTTGGTTTATAGAAAAACAATAAGGAAAATTATTGTTCCAAAAACCTTGAATGCGATTGCGTGGTAATCTATATTTCGGTGGGAATTCATCAAAAAATAATTCCAGAACTTTTACTTTGTCATTGTGGCCATAGCTTTTTTTATCATATTCCTTGAATTTCTGTAACATTTCGTTTTTTACTGAATCTTGTTTAATCTCCCCATAAAACTTTTCTAACATGATTGAAAACAATTTATCTACTGCCTTATCCCTATCAAGTAACGTATCATCTAAATCAAATAGCATTGCTTTATAGCCCCTCAAATAATTTCACAACCTTTCTCGCATTATATAAATAATCCCTAGTTCGTACCTTTAAACTTTTGGTTTACTAAGAGAGTTGTTATTTAGGTGAGAATAACGGTCAAACAGAGAAAAGGAGTTATTTACACCTTCCCGCAGAATAAATTCTAGCCTTGGAATCCAGTTGTTTTTCTCTGTATCAATTAGATGCTCAACCACTTCGAATGTATTCCAAGTTCCTACCTCTTCATTACAATTTAGCCATTCGCCGGATAAACCAGATAAAAGAACCCAAAGTTTGTGGCGCACGCTCCAGAATTTCGGTAGCTTCTTTTATATTGAAATTCATTTCCTTTTCCCCTTCTGGTAAAGAAGCAAAAGTATATTTTCATACAGTTTAAGAAATTACATCCAATTTACATTATTATACATTGATTTTTCGTAAATATTAATCGTTCATTTTTTATACGATGAGTATTTTTTTCAAGCATACAATTATTTATCCATAAAAAAGTAATGAGGCTATTAATACTTATTAGCTGATAACACATAATCTTGAACGTGGAGAACGTGGAGCTAACACGATAAACGTATTGTAAAGTCTCGTAATGCATCTCCACATAAACTCCAGATAGTAAGGCTATAATGACTACCAGAGGTGATATTATGAGGAACTATCATATTCTCGTGGTAGAAGACGATCAAGAAATTCAAGAATTAATTAAACAATTTTTAATGACACAACAGTATACAGTTGTAGTTGCATCAGATGGATTAGAGGGTATGACACAATTTAATAAGCAATCCTTTGATTTAATTCTTCTAGATGTAATGATGCCCAATCTTAATGGATTTGAAGTTTCCAAGATGATTCGAAGCCAGTCAAATATACCAATTATTATGCTAACTGCATTAGAGGAAGAAGAAGATCAAATGAAAGGGTTTGATCTTGGAATCGATGATTATATAACAAAACCCTTTTCGTTTCATGTTTTGATTAGACGAGTCGAAGCTGTACTAAGAAGAAGTTATGATAACAATGTAAATAATCATTTGGTTTTTAAAGAAGTGCGTGTCGATGTTGATGCATATAAAGTATATGTAAATGACGTTGAAATTTTATTAACGACAAAAGAGTTTGAAATTCTACAACTACTATTTCAAAATGAGAGAAAAGTACTCACAAGAGAAAATATCGTAGAAAAAGTTTGGGGGTACGATTATTTTGGAGAAACACGAATAATCGATACACATATTAAAAACTTACGTAAAAAGTTAGCTATCCCTTACATTAAAACAATAAAAGGTATTGGTTATAAAATTGATGAATAGTATTGTGAAAATCATGAAGATGAAGCGAATTACTTATAAACTCTTTATGACTACCTCTCTCATTTTGTTATCCTTTGCAGTATTGATTTATTTAACTTTATACTTCTTTCTCCCTACGTTTTATGAGCAATACAAAACAGATCAACTTCAAACAGGGATAAAAGAAATCATTGATAAGTCTAAAGATCTTACGTTTCAAGATGCGATACCACTTTTTGATGAATATGCAAAAAAAAATAATGCGATGCTTTATCTTCAAAATAATGAGGGAATAGTTAAATACTCTCCTTCATTTTCTTTTACTCAAAGTGGTTCGCAAACAACAGTAGTTACTAGAGCGACACGGTTTGAGAATGCAGGTACCCTTAGCAATTCATATAACGTTACGAAACCAATTCAATTCCAAGATGGTAGTTTAACGCTTGTAGTGTACGCAACATTTCAACCGATAGATGAAGCTTCACAGGTTTTAGTACGCTTTCTTCCCTATATTAGTATCATTGTACTCATAATTGGTGTAGGGAGTGCTTATTTCTATTCCAGGTTTATTACAAAGCCACTTATTTATATTAATGAAGGTGCACAAAAGATGGCAAATTTAGATTTCTCCGAAAAAATTGAGGTTCGCTCTACAGATGAGTTAGGAGAATTATCTAATAGTTTGAATGACATGTCTATTAACTTACAACAAGCTATGTTTGATTTAAAAAAAGCAAATCAACAATTAAAAAATGATATTGAAAAAGAAAGAGAAATAGAAACAAAACGCAGAGAGTTTTTTGCGATTGTAGCACATGAATTAAAGTCCCCTCTTACTGTAATGAAAGGATACTTAGAAGGGATGATATACAATATTGGCCCTTATCAAAATCGTGATCAATATTTAAAGAAAAATCATCAAATTATTGAAAGTATGGAACAATTAGTTCGTGAAATTTTAAGCATGTCGAAGTTAGAACAACATACCTTTAAACTAAATATAGAAGAAGTTAATCTTTCAAAGTTAATAGGTACAATCACAAAAGATCTCGAATTTTTTGCTTCTCAAAAAAGCATCCAAATAATAAAAGAAATTGATTCTGACCTTTCTGTTTATACAGATCGTGTTCTTTTTGAAAAAGCATGTAAAAATATTATCCATAATGCGGTTATGTATTCACCACATAATGAAAAAGTCTATATAAAGTTAAGTGAGGATTCTAAACAAGGTCAAATCAAAATGAAAATTATGAATACAGGTGTCAATATTAAAGAAGAAGATATACAACAAATTTTCAAACCATTTTATCGAATTGAAAAATCAAGGAATCGAAATACTGGAGGAAGTGGTTTGGGGCTATATATTGTTAAACAAATTCTTGAAACGCTAGGTATAAAATATTCTATAAATAATATGGAACATAGTGTACAATTTTGCATGAGCATTCCATTATCTAAACAAAAAACAAACAAACTCCCCTCTTAGTAGGACGAGTTTGTTTGTTTTTGTAGTAAGTATAAACTTATTAGGAATCAATAGGCTGGATTTTCGCTTTATGACGTATTCTATTTTCTAAATGGCGACCGTAATAAGTAGCGATAACAATTAAGGCTCCCCCAATCCACTGTATCCAACTTAAATATTCTCCCCCTACTATAACAGCAAAAAGAACAGCAAAAACTGGTTCTGTTCCCATGAGTAAGCCTGCACGTGTGGGGGATGTTTTCCGTATCATTATTAATTGAATATAAAATGCTAACAACGTACCGAAAATCGCCAAATATAGTGTTAAAATCCAAAAGTTGATTGGAAACGTTAAATTTAGTGCACTCGGTCCATGCATCCCTAATGATAAACCTCCCATAATAATAGGAACACATCACCGCAGTAATGATAGATTTCACGCGCTGCTTCTTCTCCGCCATGTAACATCTTCATATGAAACTCTGTAATCATTAACACTTTTTCGATAAACTCCCATTCGTAACCAAGCTCTATTAAAAAGCGGCAAGCGATATGGGTACTGACATACTCGTGACCATAATACGAATGGTACCCCTTTAGTTTTTTAAATTGATCTGACACCTCGCATAACATAAAAAACGAGATGCGATTACATCTCGTTTTTTTACGCCCTTTATTTTTATCATCCACCTTACGTTACTTAGATCGTGGACAAACTAAAAACTACACTCAGATATTTGTGGTACTCCATTTTTTAGTACCGGTATTTTTCTAGATACTTTTTAAGCAATATTGGGATTAGCTTTTTTACCAATCCACATACCTAAGCCCACCATGCCAAGCCAACAGCAAATTGCTAACATAAACATCAATCGTTGTACGGATAACCCTTCAATCTGCATTTGACTCTTCCCAACAATTGTTTGGAAAAGTTGCGACCATTCGACATCATAAAACACCCCTACTCCCACAATCACAATCAAAATAAAAAATTGTAAAAATATATTCCCCATATTTCTCCATGTTGTGTAAATGAGTAAAGAAAGCTCTCTTTGTGTAGCATTCACCATATATACTTTCATATTATTTTGAGAAGAAATACTATTAATGGCATAGCTGCCAAATGTAACGCTAAGGACTATAAATATTGGAGAATAAAACCCGAATATCATGATTAAGGTACTTACTAAAAACAAATGGATTGGATTAACTTTCTTAACAGCTTTGATATCTAAAAATATGGACATCAAAACCCCTAATAGGTATGGACCAACTACAATGAAAATACAGGTTAACATGTTATAGAAAGTAAAACTATAAAAAATACCCATCAAAAATAAATATCCATTTCCTAATCCAAGTAAAAATGATTCTGCCTTTAATCGAATTGGTAAAGAAGATGAAAGTTTATGAAAGAACTTTCCTTTCAACAAACTCAAAAACATGAAACAAATAAGCGCTATAGAGAGCAGAAAAAAATAGAAAATATATTGTTCATTATTTAGGTTACGACTTGTTCGTATCATAAGAATAAGCATTGAGACAAAAAGAAACTTTCCTACTACCGATACGATGGAGATAGGTAAAAACCCTTTGGCTAACTCCGTTCTCGGCATCATTTTTATAGCAAAAAGGATACTGATTAAACAAATCCCATATATGCATGTTATCAGCGGCGGCGATAGAAAACTAATCGCTAACAATACGATGATTAGTAAAAGAAAAACGATACCAATAATAATCGCTTGTTGATTTTTATTATAAATCTTTCCCCCACCTTCAACATGTAGAAACAATAAAGTACTCGTCATCGTAGAAATTGTACTAACTGCAAAACCAGAAACTAACGCACTGATTTCTAGCCATTTTGAACTCCATCCAAAGAAAGTAACACTAAGTAATGATACTATCAGAATAGAAATAGCCCAATATAAGGAGCGTTGAATCCCAGCTTTATTCACAATAGGTATCCAGATAAACACACCCGTCATATAGGTTGTATAAAACAAGATTGATGGCCAGTATCCCTCAAAGCCTTTCGAAATCTGTAATCCATAAACAATATAAATAAGCATGGGTGTGAAGATAGTCGTTATTAGTAGACTAAATGTAGTTATACTTTGCACCACAAGTCTTTTTTGTTTTGTCGTATGTATCATATAACACCTCACTTAAAATGAAATCAGTAGTTGTTATTACTTATTCTATCCGAAACGAGGTTGTTATATATGCGCTATCCAATTGAAATTCCCATTACGAGGGAAACTCAATCTAAATCCATATTAAATTAAGTGGAGTTCAAAAAAGGTGGATTTTGTGATTCTTATAAATAAAATTAATGGATATATTCAAAACCTTAATCATAAATGGAACAAATGTGTTACCTAGATTGTCTATTACGTATAAAAAAGGTGTTCTTGGTAGTTCTCTCATTTTGTAACGTAAGAAATACAAGAGGAGTGCTATCCTGTACATTTGTTAATTGTATCGGTATGTAAAATACCTAAACAAAATCCATATATTCTTGAAAGAGGTTGAAAATGTATGATAGTTTCAAAGAAGTTTTTTCATATTTCACATTATAAAAAGATGCTATCTGTAGTATTACTTTCATGTGCAACGATTATAGGCTGTTCCAATAGTAATACTCAATCTGAATCCCCCAAACAAACCAAACAAGAACATATAAGTAATCCATCTTTTGTTAAACTTGAAAAAGAATATGATGCTAAACTTGGTATTTATGCATTGGACACAAGTACGAATCAAACTGTTACTTATCGTTCAGATGAACGGTTTGCATACGCATCTACCCACAAAGCCCTTGCTGTTGGAGCACTGTTACAAAAGAAATCAATAGAAGATTTAGAACAAAGAATTAAGTATACTAGCAAAGATCTTGTGAATTACAATCCAATTACTGAAAAATATATAGATACAGGTATGACTTTGAAAGAGCTTGTGGATGCTTCCATTCGATATAGCGATAATACTGCACAAAACCTTATTCTTAAGCAATTAGGTGGGCCAAGTGAATTCAAAAAATCACTGAGAGAAATAGGAGATACTGTTACAAATCCTGAACGTTTTGAACCAGAATTAAACGAAGTACAGCCAGGAGACACTCGTGATACTAGTACCCCAAAGGCATTAGCTACTAGTCTTCAAGCTTACGCGCTAGGCGATATACTTTCAATTGAGAAACGGAACTTTTTAATAGATTTGATGAAAAGGAATACTACGGGGGACAACTTAATTCGTGCTGGAGTTCCAGGAGAATGGGAAGTAGCCGATAAGACTGGCTCTGGGTCCTATGGAACAAGGAATGATATCGCAATTATTTGGCCACCAAATAAAAAGCCAATTGTTCTTGCGATACTTTCTAATCATGCTAAAGAGGATGCGGAATACGATGATAAACTTATTGCAGACGCAACCAAAATAGTGTTAGATTCTTTAAAAGTAACGAATAAATAATAATAGTCATGAATGTAAGCTGCTCCTACTTTACGGTACATATAGTTTGAAAGACATTTACGTATCTAAACGCTAAGAAGTATCATTGAATGTATTTAAATTATTCAATACCAAATAATAAGCATCTCTTGTTAATAGGTTTACTATGTTTTAAATGAGCAAATACTTTAGTATATAGCTTTTGATTAATCCAATTTTAGTTTTTTGAAATTTAGTATGCAGCACTGGAAAACAGGTTAATTCACTATAGTTGTCGAATATTCTGTGCTTAGTTATCTCCAGGTTGATATACTATAAACACAATCGTTCTAGAAGGGTGATGATATTATGTATGAACAACAAAATAATAGGGATAGAGATCAAAAAATGATGCTTTCTATGCAAGGAGTTCCCACAAATAAAGTTAACATGAATCAATTACCTAAATGGATTAGAATTTTCGGCTATTGTGCGTTTGGTTGGATGATAGTATTTAGTTTCATTATGATTGTAGGTTTGATTCTTCAATAACTATAGAGATAAACAGTTAAACGGGACAGTATTTAGATCTTACATCTAGGTAATGTCTCGTTTTTCATATGCAATTCCTCAATGATATATTAACCGATCATAACAAAAAGAACCTGTAGAATATTCTACAAGTTCTTTTTCAAATATTGTTAAAAAAGGAACAACAAACTATCTTAACATTCAATACAGGGAGACCATTTTGATAATGGCTTGGTTTTATTGTATATCAAATATTAATATTTGAAGAAACTAATTTCCGAAAATTATGTGAATAAAAAATTAGAGTATTTATATTAGATTTCGTTTACTACTAACTTCTTCTTACTTAAATAAACTGCACGATCTGATTTTTTAGCAACTTCCTGTGAGTGCGTCACAACAATAATACATTTATTTTCTTTATGTGCAAGTTCTTGAAACAGTTCTATTATATCCATTGCCGTTTCTTCGTCGAGGTTTCCTGTTGGCTCATCCGCGATCAGTAAATCAACATTACAAGATAACGCTCGAGCAATTGCTACACGCTGTTGTTGCCCGCCACTTAGTTGCAAAACGTTACGTTTCGCTTCTACTTCTGTGAGCCCTACCTTCTCTAATAATTCTAATGCCCTTGCAGTTTTATTTTGCACTTTAACACCTGTAATTTCCATAGCTGTTAGGACATTTTGAAGAGCAGTCATATAGGTAATTAAATTATAAGATTGGAAAATTACAGATACATTTTGATTACGGTATCGATCCAAACCAATTTTCCGAATATCTTTTCCGTTATACAGTACGTAACCATTTTTAGGGACATCCAGTCCACAACCTAAGCTCAGAGTTGTGGTTTTACCAGATCCAGATGGTCCTAAAATCGTGTAGAAATGCCCTTTTTGAAAAGAAAAATTAACATTATCTAATATCGCTACATTTTTGCCATTACTTTCATAGTAATAGTCCAAATTTTTAAATTGTAAAATCGTTTCCATATCGAGCCTCCTTATTCATCTTTTAAAAGAATTTGTTTTGGGTTTAAACGTAGAATAGATAATGCTGGAAGAAGCGTTGCTAATATAGCAATAGCTAGTCCTATCCCTCCCATTTTGCCTACATCTTCTCCTGTTACACTTACATCAATTTTATCAATCGGATCCTCTTTTTGATTTTGTACAGTTCCACCAGGTCCAGACATCATTACAGTCCCATTTTGCGGGGTGTTTGTTTCTTCGCTTGCTGTAGCAACTTCACTTGAAAGTAAATTATCCCCTATGAATTGAGAAACTTTAGCTCCTGTTGTTATGGATAATCCAAATGCTAAAATAGCGATACATACTACTTCTACTACAAACTGCGCCATCAGCTTCCACTTTTTTTCTCCAATGGACAATAGAATCCCCATTTCTTTACGACGCCCTTTAATCGATAACATAATGATTAACCCTAATATAATCGCACCTGCAATTGATACAATATAAATAATCATTTGAGAAGTAGATGAGATATTTTCGATAGGCCCAATCATTTGTTTGTACAATGAATCATGTGCATCTAATTTATAATAATTAAAATTAATATTAGATTTTTTTGCTTCTTTTTTAAATGCTTCAATGTTTTGTGGGTCTTTCAAGAAATACACGACTTGAACGCTACTTATACCTTGGTCTACTTCTAATTTTTTCATAGTTGAATGCGGCATATATAGTTTATTAGCTGGATCCATTATAGGAGGGGCCTGTTGACCCATTGCTTGCTCATTCGTTTCGTAAATGCCGATAATTTCAACTTCAAGGGTTTCCTTCTTATCCCCTGATTGCATTTTAACTTTGTCTCCTACTTTCAAATTGTTTAATTCCGCTAATCGTTTTTCCATTAAAGCTACATTCTGATCTTTCATCTGTTCTGTAATTGGTTTCCCATCAATGATTTTACTTTTTCCGTTCTTAAAGCTTTCTTGTAATGCAGTCTTGCGAACTCCCTCAATCATAAAGGAAGCATTCATATCTATTTCTGTACCGGAGCTTGAACCGCCTCGTACAGCCGCCATTCCCGTTTACCCTTTCCTTCTTCTTCTCCTTCTGAAGCTCCTACTAGTTTAAGTCCATCCGAAATTCCGAAAGTATTGCTTATGTAATTATAGTCTTTTACATATTTTGACTTCGCTAATTGATCTGCTTCTTTCGTGTTGAGCTTCGGCGGATTAGGCATCTCTCCAGTTTCCCGAGCTTGTTGACCTAATTTGTCAAAATCAAGACTTAAAGTAACATCTGCACCTAGTTTTTTTCTTGCTGCATCCGCAGCTTTTTTGGATGCATTTTGGATTGCAAATCCTGCCAACACTAAATTTGTAACAATTAGGAAGACTGCCATCAAAATTAATGATGTTCCCACTCTTTTTTTCATACTGAGAATTGCTCGTTTCATAAAATTCATTTTTTCTTACCTCCTTGATAACTTGTATTCTATATAGGTTATCTAGAGTCTATATGGAGCTAATCGGTAGTTTATCTAGAGATATAAGGAGTTTATGTGTAGTTATGCATTGACCTGATCAAGAAAAACTGGAGCACAATTTCAAAAACGCAATCGTTTTTGAATATTGGTAAAGAGTCACTCCATTTAAGGCACTTATAGAAAAAAGGAAGAGTTAAGCTTTATTTAATGTATATAACATACAAATTTATGTTTGTTGTGTAATTTTTACACAACAAAGAAAAAGCATCCTATTTGGATAGTTATATGGGTATTTATTAATGTCTTTCATAGAAAGCACGTCACTTCAAAAGGTGTACCTTTTAATACGAAAAAAAGAAAGTTAATATTCTCTTATAATAATGAGAATATTAACTTTCTTTTTAGATTTTAGTATAAATTATTTATGGTTTTATTTTATTGCTAGTTTTATAATATAATATACAAATTTATCACCTATTTTTATAATTCAAGCACCTAATATTAGGAAAAGAGAACATTTGATAAATTGATATTCTTCTAGAAATACATTTAGATTATTCATGATGTATAATCCTTTTAATATTTTATAATTAATTTACAGCATAAATAAAACATAAATTTTGCCCATGTTTTAAACAATATGTATTTTGGAGGAGGTTAATTTGATTTTTTCAAAACTCATTGATCGATACGCCTTGTATGATTTGCACAAAAAAAGAAGTGTAGAGTTTCAGTATGCTTCTCTTTCTAACACTTCACTAGATATAAAGGACATAGATTTTTTTTATAAAGTAAAACCATCTGATATTCATTTTAACATTAAGCATTCAAAACAGGAAAAGGAATACATGGTTGGACAATTCAAATATAAAAGCTCGGTTCAATCTGGTGATTCACGCAACGACTCTGTAACTGGAGAAATATTCTTACATAAAAATGAAGATGCACCTCATGTCATCTTTGTTCATGGTTGGAGAATGGATTCTAACGAACGTGTAAAAAAAATATTTCACGACCATATGACCAACTTGAGGTGGAATATGTATTATTTCACTCTACCATATCACTTTGAAAGAAAACCCAAACAATCCCTTTTCAGTGGAGAGTACATGGTAAGTGCCAATATTGAACGAACTGTAGAAGCAACTAGACAAGCGGTAGCTGATTTACGAACTTTGATCAAATGGGTTAAAGCAAATAAAAATGGTCCCCTGATTCTAATAGGAATCAGTTTAGGTGGGGTTATTACTAACCTAACATCTCTTGTTGAGCCAGAGATTGATGTATTAGCATCCATTTTCTACGCAAATCGGCTATCGTATTCAATTTGGAAGACAAATCCAGGTAAATTTATTAGAGAAGACTTGGAACATCATGGTGTAACATATGATGATTTAATAGATTATTGGAAAATCACTGAACCGAGTCAAGCATTACCAAAAGTAAAAAAAGAAAATATTTTATTAATTTCAGGCAAGCACGATCTATATGTGCACTCTGAGGATACGGACTACTTGTGGGAATCCTGGGAAAGACCTACACGATATATTTATACATGTGGACATGCCGGGATTGTTCTTAAACGTAAAAAAATTGCAATTGATACTATCGATTTTATTCGGAATCGATTGAACTCCCCACACTTACCCAATGACATGCATTAAGACGGGAGATTACTAAGTACAGAATCTTATACTTGCAATGTTTCATTTTATACCAAGCTCATTTTTAAATCTTCCTTTCTACTGGTATCTCCCTTAACCTTACACGATTGGAAAATGAACTAAAGTCTAGGAAATAACTAAGAAACAAACTCGCCATATGAAAAAGCGCTACTCATCATTTTCACCAGTGGCTCCTTTTTATCAAAAGAAATTATTGTTGTTTACCCTTTATATGCAATATTACATATAATAATCTTTATTTGTTCTGTTATAATTTTAAGAGTAAATTATTCATCCATTAATTTACACCATCCATATCTACAGTTATGGAAACCCTAATTTCATATAAAAAAGAGAAGAACATTGGTGAGTTCTTCTCTTTTTGTTTATTTTTTTAAGATTAATATCTAAAGTGATTATTGCAATTACTTTAAGCTGGCTTTTGAATTGTAAATTCTGATTTTCATACCTCTTCATGAGTCTAGAAAAAGAAAAATGTATTTTAGATAATTTTATAAATAAATACAAAAATATCTCCCCCCTACTGTTACAATAGCAACAATCTCTTGTTTATTTTTCTTATTAAATTGTAATATAATTACAGTATGTGAAATTATACTAATTTGACTTTAAAAGCGAAGTGAAAACAACCGTCACTTCGCTTTTTGCATTTATAATCCTTATTTAATTTGCTCAATTCAGTATACACTTTCACATTATTTGCTTTTATTTAATCGGCTTTTCTGATTTTAAAACAAATGAACTTAATGCAGGAACTTTAATTTTATTGTCATGGACAACATAAAGTGTTTTACTTCCCGCCTGCTTACCGTCTACTAGTACTTTCCATGGACCTTTCGATGGGAGCGTTATGTCAACCGCTTCTCTATTTGCATTGTGAGCCACCATAAAGTATTCAGTTTTATTCTCATTACCCTTTCCATCTATTGTATAAGCTACAACATTTTTTGGAGCATCAATAAAAGATATATCCTTTTTAATTTGCTCTGCAGATGTCATTCGAAAAGCTGGGTATTTTTTGCGTAAATCTATTAAGCCCTTCATATACTCTACTTCATTATTATACGCTGCACGGCGCAACCAATCCATTTGGTTAATTGAATCAGTAGATTTGTAACTGTTATGATCACCATACTTTGTGCGCATAAACTCTTGTCCTGCATGTAAAAATGGAATACCTTGCGATGTTAATAAAATAGAAGAAGACAATTTATGCATTTGTTTTCGCACTTCTTCACTGTCACCTGAATTAGTCAACTCAAGTTTATCCCATAATGTATGATTGTCATGTGCTTCCACATAAGTTAGCACCTGCTCTGGATCTTGATAGGTAGACGAGTTTGTATCATAGTCAATACCTGCTGTAATGCCTTTTTTAATACGGTCTTCCATGTTTTGCTTTCCATTTACAAAACCATTATCTTTATCCTCAAATACACTACCTTTCAATCCATCACGTATATTATCGTTAAAATGAGCAATCCCTTTCATTTTCTCTGCATTTTTTTGATTTGCTTTCAATTCAGCTGCAAGAGGTGTATTTAAATCCCAGCCTTCTCCATGCAGAATAATAGAAGGATCAATTTGATTAACACTTTTACGTATCTCATTCATCGTTTCATAATCATGAATACCCATTAAATCAAAACGGAACCCATCTAAATTGTATTCTTTTGCCCAGTATGTTACAGAATCAACCATAAATTTCCTCATCATTTTTCGTTCTGAAGCTGTATCATTTCCTACTCCAGTTCCATTTGCAAATGTTCCATCTTCATTGTAACGATAATAATAACCTGGAACTAACTTATGAAAATTAGATTCAGCGGCATTATACATATGGTTATATACTACGTCCATCACAACACGAAGATTATTATCATGCAGTGTTTGAATCATTTGCTTTAATTCCGTTATTCGAACAGTCGGCTCATAAGGATTTGTAGAATAGGAGCCCTCTGGGACGTTGAAATTTTTCGGGTCATATCCCCAGTTATATTGTGGTTCGTTTAAAGTTTCTTCATTTACTGAAGCATAATCAAATATCGGTAAAAACTGAACGTGAGTAACACCAAGATCTTTAATATGATCAAGCCCTGTTTTTACACCTTCAGGCCCTTTTGTTCCTTTTTCTGTTACACCTAAATATTTTCCTTTATGCTTAATACCACTTTCAGGTTGGATGGAAAGATCGCGTACATGCAATTCATAAATAATAGCATCTTCCGGATTTTTAAATTTTGGCTTTTTATTCGCTTTCCAGTTTTTCGGATTTGTTTCTTTTAAATCAACGACTACACCTTTATCTCCATTTACAGAAGCAGCACGCACATACGGATCAACCGCTTCAGTCCACTTATCACCAATTTTCACCTTATACGTATAAAAGAGACCTTTTTGGTTCCCTTTAAGTTCTGCTATCCAAGTTCCTTTTTCACCTTGTTGCATGTTTATTTCAGTACCTATTTTATCGCTCCATTTTTTATATGTAACTAACTTCGCTTCACTCGCAGTAGGAGCCCATAAACGGAACTTTGTATGTTGTGGAGTATATATATTCCCTAAATCATTACCACCATAATAAAATGAATTATCAAATTCCTCGCTACGAATGACTTTGCCTATTTCAGTATTCGCATCAGCGAAGTTTTCTATTTTAACTTTGTATGTTTGTTTTAAATCAATTTTCTGTTCCGTAATTATTTTAACTTTATTTGTAATATCTCCACCATTTGTATCAAGAGGACTAATTCCCTTAATTTTAATGCCCTCAATTTCAATTTTCTGTTCCTTAATATTGAATGGAACATTAGTAGTTACAGTGATTTCATTGAAACTATCAATAGTAGCTTTTTGAATAGAGAGTTCAGAAGAAGGCTTAGAATCATATACTTTTTCATCGCCAGAAAGGACCCATACTTCAGCACGACCGTCCTTTATATTTTCAATCCAGCGATCACCACCATCTTTTTCCCATTCATTCGTACGAATTATAAATCCTACACGATTATAGTCACCATCTATTTTTATCTTAGCGTACTTTCCAAATTCATCTTCACCATTAAATTCATAAGATTTACCATTTGCATTTTCTCCCCATATCCAAAGATTCCA
The DNA here is from genome assembly GCF_001884235.1 of Bacillus paramycoides. Taxonomy (GTDB): domain Bacteria; phylum Bacillota; class Bacilli; order Bacillales; family Bacillaceae_G; genus Bacillus_A; species Bacillus_A paramycoides. The sequence goes on from NZ_MAOI01000079.1 coordinate 465,187, forward strand.
GTCTTTTGTATTTCCAGACTTCTCTTTGTAATGAATGATAATTTCAGTAGTTTTCGAATTTGAAACGGCCTTCACACTCTGAAAAGAGAAAACAGATGATAACATAACGATAATGGTAAGTAATAAAAACGATTTGTTAATTAATCTTTTTGTAATTCGCACCACATACACCCTTTCTTTAAATATTACGAGCGATTTATTATACTCATACTAAATAACACTGCTTAAATTAATCTAGAAATCTCTTTTACTTCACCTCCATATTTGCTATTTTCACATATGTATTTCAATGATCTTTTAATACGAAATCGTTTGCATTAAAGATTAAAAAAATAGATTTGTTTATACCTTCTTATATTTGTAAATACTAAAAGATCAGGGAAATCATTTTAAAGCAATCGTTTGTTATCGCTTTCATTCTATAGCACTTACTATTAAGAGGTCAATATATTATTAATTTTCTGTTTTTACTGATTTCATTTATGGTTAAAGTCACAACTTATTGAAGTTAGACAGAGTGAATAGTATTTAAATTTGAAAATAAACTTATCTTCTAGACAAAATAAGTTTATTTCCGCTAATGCCTTGCTACATTACAAAAAAACAGCTAATATCATATCAAGATATTAGCTGTTTTTTTGTAATGTATTAATATATGAATAAAAACTATATTTCTAACTTACTTAATTATACAACTTATTTAAACTTATATTTCGGATATGAAGTTATTTGTTATTTTGTATTTTTTTAATCGGTACAAATAAAGCACTGATTTTTCGATAAAACTGGTACATTCACTTGCAATGAACAACTTGATAAATATTGCAAAATATGAATTTCAGCTTGAATAGCTTCTGTACTTTTTTCTTCTTTTTCTACAAATCTAAGGAAAAAATGCTCACCATTATTTTGAAAAATAAATACAAAATTTGAGCTAGCACGCATGTAATAAAGATTACCTTCATCGTATTCCCAGTTTGTTAAAATATTTTCAGCAAAAGAACTTCGCCATTCTTCATCAACAGTTACGACCACTTTTAACATCGTACTTAATTTCATCATACAATCCACCTCATCACGTTTTTAAACAATGTGGAAATGTACTTTATGTATGATGTATAAAATACTGCTTAATACTTATTAATGTATACACCATCAATTATGTGAGAAAGATCTAGATGTATTTCCACATGTTTCTCTTTTAAAGACTTCATCCGATCTACTCACCTCCTTTTATTCGTTAAGAAAATTATAACAATTAAGAACATGTTCTATCAATCAAACATTAAATAAATGTAAAAAATCACCCTATTCATTCATTTTTAATGCGTATGTATGTACATTTGTTAATTTATTCGATATATTATGGGTATTGAATGATTACGAAAAATTTATAGGTCGCTTATATAACACCTTATATTTTTATATCCGTGAAAACTACAAAATGTATGAAATTCCATTTGTCAAATGAATTTAATGCGGAAGGAGGTTTGTGGTTATTTCATCGGGATATAATAATCAGTTTTATTGAACTGATAAAAATACAGGAGGCGACATGATGTTTCGTACGATTTCAAACTTTATGAGAGTGGCTGAGATAAGAAACAAAATTCTTTTTACACTAGCGATGTTAATTGTTTTTCGAATTGGCACGTTTATTCCAGTTCCTCATACTAACGCAGAGGTATTAAAAGTACAAGATCAAGCCAACGTTTTAGGCATGCTGAACGTATTTGGCGGAGGAGCACTGCAACACTTCTCAATCTTTGCTGTAGGTATCACACCATATATTACAGCTTCTATTATTGTACAATTACTACAAATGGACGTTGTACCTAAATTTACAGAATGGGCAAAACAAGGAGAAATGGGCCGCAAGAAATCAGCTCAATTCACTCGATACTTTACAATCATTCTCGCATTCATACAAGCCATTGGAATGTCTATTGGCTTTAATAATATAGCAGGCGGACAATTAATAACAGATCCAAGCTGGACTACATACTTATTTATTGCGACAGTTTTAACTGCTGGTACTGCATTTTTACTTTGGTTAGGTGAACAAATCACCGCTAACGGCGTCGGTAATGGAATCTCAATGATTATCTTCGCAGGTCTTGTTGCAGCGATTCCAAACGTTGCAAATCAAATTTATTTACAACAATTTCAAAACGCAGGCGATCAGTTATTTATGCATATCATAAAAATTCTCTTAATTGGACTTGTTATTTTAGCAATTGTTGTAGGTGTTATTTACATCCAACAAGCTGTTCGAAAAATACCTATTCAATATGCAAAAGCTGTTTCAGGAAACAATCAATATCAAGGAGCAAAAAATACTCATTTACCTCTTAAAGTAAATAGTGCAGGTGTTATCCCTGTCATCTTTGCTTCTGCCTTTTTAATGACGCCGCGTACAATAGCGCAGCTCTTCCCTGATTCAAGCTTATCTAAATGGATAATTGCGAACTTCGATTTCGCACATCCAATTGGAATGACACTTTATGTAGGTCTTATCGTTGCTTTCACATATTTCTATGCATTCATTCAAGTGAACCCTGAACAAATGGCTGAGAATTTGAAAAAGCAAAATGGATACGTACCTGGCATTCGTCCAGGTAAATCTACAGAACAATATGTAACAAAAATTTTATATCGCTTAACATTTATTGGCGCAATTTTCTTAGGAGCAATTTCAATATTGCCACTTGTATTTACGAAAATCGCTACATTACCGCCATCTGCTCAAATCGGTGGTACAAGCTTACTTATCATCGTAGGTGTAGCATTAGAAACGATGAAGACGTTAGAAAGCCAACTTGTGAAACGTCATTATAAAGGATTTATAAAAAAAGTGAATTAATTACGAAAACACGCTAGATATCACACTTGTTATCTAGTGTGTTTTTTATTATAAAAACTTATTTTTCAAAACTACATTTCCTTCTTCAATAACTTCCCTTGCTTAAAATAAACTCCAAGTGTAGTACGATTCGCTAAAAATACACCAATCAAGATTAAACAAGCTCCAATACCCATTGCAGGATTTAAAGGCTCTCCTAAAATGATATATCCCACAATAACAGCGATTAATGGTGATACATATAACCACGTTGATGGAAATACTGGATTTGTTTTTGATAAGAGCCAGTAGTATAAGCCGTGTCCACCAATCGACCCTACAAATATGAGATATAAAATCGGCCATTGTACATTCCAAGATATTAAGATTGCTAGATTTGGCTGTTCAAATGCAATAGATACAATTAATAACAAAATCCCACCATAAAACATTTGAATACCGTTAATTAGAAATGGTGATACGTCCGATAAATCTGAAAGTATTTCTTTTGAATGAATAGAACCTATTCCGTAAAATAACTCTCCCACTAATATAACGAGGCAAGCGATGCTCCATATAAATGTTAGTTCTTGATGCAGTCCAGGTAAAGAAATACAAAAAACACCTACAAGTGCTATAACTAAAGCAACGAGTTGTTCTTTTTGTAATTTCGTTTTATTTCGCCTTGACTGCCATATCAAAATCATCATTGGTCCCGTCGCAGAAAGGACAGCAGCTAAGCCAGAAGAAATATGTTGTTCAGCCCAGTACAATGTTGCAAATGTCATAAATGTTAAACAAAAACCAGCGTACATAATACGCTTTGAAAATAAATACGGCATAATTTCTTTTCGTTTTAACTTAAATATAACCATAAGAATAATCCCCGCCAAAAAGAAACGAATTCCTGCCGAAAACAAAGGTGGTGCACCTGCTTCTATTCCGAGCTTTATCGTTAAAAATGTTGTTCCAAAAATGATACATACTAAAATGTAATTGAAAATGACCATTAAGCTTCCTCCTTTTTACTCTTGAAATGAGTATAGAGGATACGGTGTATAACAGTGTATTAGCGCTTATAACAGTTGCCCACAGTTATAGTTGATTACTAGCATATTTTTCGCTTTAATAAAATTAAAAAGAAAAATAGGTGATGCCATGAAGATTGTACTACGTAAAGAATCGAACATACCCTATTATCAACAAATATATATGCAAATTGTTGAGAGAGTGCAAAACGGAATGCTTTTACATGGTGATTCCCTCCCTTCTTTACGCTCTATGGCCGTGGATTTGCAAATTAGCTTATTAACTGTTCGTAAGGCATATAAACAGTTAGAAACGAAAGGTTATATACGGATTGAGCAAGGAAAAGGTGCTTATATATATAAACGTGTAAAGAAAGATTTCAAACCAATTCCATATCAATGGCAACAAACGAAATCCATCAATGTTCTGCGTTCTCAATATGTAATGAATCAACATCGTAAATATTATGATTTTTCACAAGCGATCTTGTATCCACGTTTATTACCAAATCCATTTCTATCTGATGAAATGCACAAATTACTTAATAAAGACCAGATGATACTAGCTACTTACGGACCTGTTCAAGGCGATAGTGAGCTCCGAGGTGAAATAGCCAATTACTTAAAAGAACACCAACAATTAGTTACAGATCCATCTCAATTATTAATTACAAGCGGAGCCCAGCAAGGAATCAATTTAATCGCCCAAACATTATTAAAACCTGGAGACATAGTGTTAGTAGAAAGTCCGTGTTATGGCGCTGCACTTGATGTGTTTGTTAATAAAGGAGCTCAAATTATACCTATCAGTCTTGATGAAAACGGAATTCGCTCTGATTTGATCGATGATATTTGTCAAAGAAAGAATCCTGTTTTGTTGTATGTGAATCCTACTTTTCAGAACCCGACAGGTACTGTGATGAGTAAAGAAAGACGCATGGAGATTGTAGAGCTAGCAGAGTTATACCAATTTTTTATACTTGAAGATGATTCTTTCGGAGAAATATATTTTGAGGATGCTATAGTACCACCTCCAATGAAAAGCTTTGATACGAATGGTCATGTTATATATGTAAAAGGATTTAGTAAGACGTTAGCACCAGGACTTCGCATTGCAGCACTTGTAGCCGAAGGACCTATTTTTGAATGGCTTTATGCAGTAAAGGGTTCAATGGATATTGGCAGTCCTTTATTAACACAAAAAGCACTCCTTCCCTTTTTACGTGCAGAACGTATGAAAAATCATTTAGAAAAATTACGTACAGCTTTACAAATAAGACGTGATATAACAATTGATATATTATTGCCATTAAAAGAAATACAGTTTGAAATACCTAATGGCGGATTTAATTTATGGGTTACACTTCCTGACTCAATCGATCCCTTTACATTACTACAAAAAGCTAATGAAGTAGATGTTTCTTTTTTACCCGGCACAGCTTGTCTATTAAATCATGAAACTCAATGTAATCACTTGCGAATTAGTTATTCAATGTTAAATGAAAAAGATATGTTGATTGGTTTAGAGAAATTACATGATACAATAAGCAATTTTAAATAGTCTTTTCAGGGATTTTGAGATACCTTAATAACGAATGTTAATGTTACTTAAAGTTAATAGGATATTTATAATATATGCTTGTCCTTTTTATTTGTGTGTAATCTATATATAACAATTGTAATTATTATCTACAAATTTACCCTTATTGTTCTTTCTTACATTTAATCATTAAAAAATTTATTGAAGGCTTATTTTTCGCGTTCTTATTTGGTTCGTCAATTTCTGAAACTTGTACCAATCCATACTTATTAAAATCTTGTTTTACGGATTCAGAATCATAGAAGTACATTTTCACGCCTTCCATTAGTGAATATTATTTCTTTTTATTAATTTCAGCTTTATATTGTACGATTATTTAACGTTATTTGATAAAATAAGTAAGCTTTACAAATGCCCTAGTTCTCATAGTTTTCATCATGTGAAAACTATTTATAACACCCTTAGTCAAAAGTACTTCTCCCCATGTATACTTGATTTTTGCTCTTGTATTTTTTATTCATTCATGTATTATATGATGAAAGAAACTTCACAAGAAGAAAACTAGTGTCAATGAGGTGTATCATATGGAAACAAAAAATAACGTTACAATTGGTTCTTTCGTACAATTTCCCTATCGTAATAACTCCTCCTTACAATTAACAGGTTATGTAGTGAATATCTTACAAAATACGATTGTAGTTGATATTGCAGAGATTGCAGAAACACATGCTATAGACGAAACTAGACAAGTCGTAAAACATGGTTGTTATCACAAAATGAAGTAAACTTATAATAGATAAAAAGATCCTAGTACCCACTAGGATCTTTTTATCTAACGTTGGACAGTTACCACGCTTAAGGGTACCGCATGGTGGAAAGTATCCTGTGAAACAATTACTTGTATAGACTTTTCCATTACAATCATATGCATAAATAAAATAGTGAATAAATAAAAGACAAGATGATGGTAACATCCCGTCTGATATGTAACTACTGCTGTTAGGTGCTAGGTTACAAAAAGTTATTTTCTTTTTGAACCACCTTTATTACGATTGGCTGACGTGAGGTTGTTCTTTTATGTTTATTGTAACTGTTAAAAAATCACTTCTACTTGATTCATTTTCAGCCAAACCAAATATACATTGTATTAGCCATTAGTTCCTTATTCATAAAGGATATAGTATTTAGTAAAACTTGTTTTTTGACCAATTTTTTTAGTTTTAAAGCCATCGACTAAACTTCCTGATGTATATTCTCTTTATAATCTGAGTAACTAGTGCATACATTGTTAAAATTCCCAATAACCACAGAAAATAATAAAACGGAAGTGGAGTTAAGCCAATTTGAGCACTTAAACTGGTAAATGGAAGGGAAATCCCTATAATCATAACTAAGCCTGTAAGTACCAAAACTGGCCCAGCAGCCGTACTTTGTAAGAAAGGAATATGTTGAGTACGAATCATATGTACAATTAATAATTGTGTTAATAACCCTACTACGAACCAACCCGTTTGAAATAAGGATTGCATTTCAGGAATATTTGCACCAAATATATTCCACATTACAATAAAAATGATTATATCAAAAACACTACTTACCGGCCCAATAAAAATGATAAAACGAAATAAATCTTTTGTGTCCCAATTTCTTGGTTTTACTAAAAATTCATTGTCTACTTTATCCCATGGAATTGAAAGCTGGGATAGATTATATAGTAAGTTTTGACATAATATTTGGATTGGTAGCATTGGAAGAAAAGGAAGAAATGCACTAGCAATTAAAAAACTTAATACATTTCCAAAATTTGAACTTGCTGTCATCTTAATATACTTCAGTATATTTCCAAACGTTGTCCGACCTTCCACTATAGCATCTTCTAAAACATGTAAATTCTTTTCTATAAGTATAATATCTGAACACTCTTTAACAATATCATCTGCTGTATGGATAGATACACCAACGTCAGACTGTTTTAAAGCAAACACATCGTTAATTCCATCCCCCATAAACCCAACTGTATGACCATTCATTTGAAGTGCCTTAATAATACGGAATTTTTGACTAGGATTTAATTTTGCGAACACACTTGTTTTACTTGCAAGTTTTACTAATACTTTATCAGGAAGACTATCAATTTCATAACCCAGTACTGGTTCTCCTATATACAAGCCCATTTTCCTACATATATTTCTTGTCACGGACTCATTATCACCAGTTAAAATTTTCACTTGTACTCCTTTCTTTTGTAGAGTATGAAGTGCAGCGATAGCCGATTGTTTGGGTGGATTTAAAAAGCCTACATATCCAACAAGTATCATATCTGATTCATCATCAATTGAGTAACTCCCCACTTTATCACTCTTTAACTGCTTATATGCAACTGCAATAACTCGCGTCCCTTTTTCCTGCCAGAGTTCAATTAAGTGTTTATTTTTACGTTGGATTTCATCTGTAATAGGAATAATCTTATTATTTTCTTTTATATAACTACAAATTGATTCAACTTCTCTAACAGCACCTTTACATATCATTATTCGTTCGTTAGCATTTTTTTCTACAACAACTGAAACTCGTCTTCGATCAAAATCAAATGGGTATTCATCTATTTTTGTGTATTGAGATATATCATATTTACTACTATCTCTTACATAACGCATAACCGATAGATCAATTTCATTTTTATATGCTGTATGAAAGTAACCATTTAAATACGCTAATTTCAAAACCTCATCCGACTTCTCCCCATTTGTATCTGTATGGCGTACCAGGTCCATTTTATCTTCTGTCAACGTTCCTGTTTTATCGGTACAGAGAATATCCATAGCTCCGAGATTATGGATAGAAGATAGTTGTTTTACAAGTACCTTCTTTTTACTCATATTAATAGAACCTTTAGCTAAATTAGCGGTTACAATCATTGGAAGCATCTCTGGAGTAAGTCCAATCGCTACAGCTATAGCAAATAAAAATGCCTCATACCAATTCCCATTTATAACCCCATGTATCATCATGACAATAGGTGTCATGATAATCATAAATTTAATTAATAGCCAGCTAACTTTGCTTACCCCTTTATCGAATCTAGAATCAGATTTCTTGTTCAGTTTGAACTGATTCTTTGCTATTGAACCAAAGTAAGTATCTGTTCCAGTACCTACAACTATTGCTTTTGCGGTACCACTTATAATATGGGTTCCCATAAAACAGAGATTTTCTAATTCAATTAAATTTTGGATTTTTCTAATTTTACGTTTTTTGTACATATGGAAATATTGATTTGATTTTTCAATAGGTAATGCTTCCCCTGTTAGTGATGATTGATTTACAAGTAAATTTTCCGATGAGATAATTCGTACATCTGCAGGTACAATATTCCCAGCAGATAATTCTATAATATCCCCTGGTACAAGATTCTCAAGAGCAACTTGTACCTTTTCACTTTCTTCTAATACCGCCCTCTTATTTTCTTTATATAAAACATTCCCCGCCCTGAGGACGGTTACCTTTTCATATACAAGATTTTGTAATTTTTCTATAGACTTCTGAGAACGAATTTCTTGTATGAACCGAATTAACGCACTTACAGCCACCATAATCCCTACAATAATAGTACCCTTTATATCATTAGTAAGAAAAGATAACATCCCTAATATTATTAGAAGAGAAATAAACGGACTTCTAAAAGAATTAAATAATGTTATGTACCATTTTATTCTTTTTTGATAAACTACTTTATTTTCCCCATATACTTCAAGCCGCTTAGTAGCTTCCTCCTGAGAAAGTCCATGAGACGTTGTTTTAAAAAAAGCTAACGTCGACTCAACATCACTTTTTGCAATTTCACTTAGCATTTTATAATTTTTGCTTAGTACTTCCTGATTATAAAAAGATTTTTTTTTATTAGATCGCAACAACTTAGCCTCCTATCCATTAAATAAAATCCCCCAGTTTTTTCAAAATATAATTTTAAAACTACATTTTTAAAATCACCCTGAATTTTCAATTAAATTTAGAAGTGCTATTGCACTTAAATAGTATTATTCTCACCGTAAAAAGTAATTTTTATTTATAAGTTTCCTCTTATTAGCAGCAAAACTTTTGAATATAATGTGGTCTGTCGCTAGTATAGTAGTGTAGATTCTTCATTTATTATTTTTGAACTTCGTTTGCAAACTTGTTAGCACTTTTTTATATTCCCTCTAATACATACACCTTCACAAAAACATCATACTTAGCTGCTAACTCTTCCAATTTCTTTTCTCTGTATTTTGTAATCGTAAAAAAATGAATACTCGGCATTTTCCCGTTATATTTCTGTTTATAAATTCATGTGAACTCTTCGTACTTTTTTAATTTCTCTTCATTCATTTTCATTTTCTGTGAGCGATTTACTTCAATTGCATGGAGCACGCCTTCTTCATCTCGACATTTCACATACGGAATAATTTTCTTTTTCTCTCCATTCTTCCTGAAGCGTATTTCTGTTTCTACTTGCCAATCATCTGGACATAATAAACGTAACCATGATTCGTTCCTTTGTAATGCATGCGCAAGCTTTCCACTTGATACAACCTTCCCATCATCACCAAACTTTGCATGCCCTTCTTTTGTATAGTCACGCATTAGGATTTGGCTTTTCCCGACAGAAGTTGTAGCAGGCATATATTTCTCCGAATTACGGCTGAAGTCAATTCCGTTGCTATGTAAGTGCAATTCCTCTCCGTTCTTACCGAAGCTTTGTTTTAAGTGTTTAAGAGGGTAAATGGCCAAATCTCCGATAGAATGTATTCCCTTTCGGTTTAACTTTTCTTCTGTTTTGTGCGGAATTCCCCGAAATTTATTAAGTGGTCGTTGTAGCTTTGAAATAAAGTTACGATATTTATAAAAAAGAAACGATGCTTTATTCCTTCAAGTAAAAAATTCTAAGTGAGTTTTGATTAAACATTTTACAAAATTCGTATAATTATTAAAAAAGTAGGAATCCATTTTGATCAATCTTTTTTCAAAATGGATTCCTTTTGTCTCTTATCAATATTCATATGTTACAATAGTATCAGTAGTACCGGCAAAACCATCAAAACAATTAGAGCAACCACCGCCACCACAACCACCACAACCGCCACAACCACCACAACCAAAACAACTAAAGCAACCGAAGCAACCAAAACAACGGAATCCACCACAACGAAATCCACCACAACGACCACCGCCACAACGACCACAACCGCCACAGCGACGAGCATCATCTTCAATATAGTAATATGGATATTGGTTTTGCTGGTCCCAATACACAACATTTCCAGACTGATAATCATTAAGGCTTAACGCTTGTAGTTCTTGTTGAAACTTATTCATTTTCATGACCTCCGTTTATAAACTAGAACCCCATCGATGCTTTCCTATATTTCTGTTCGTTAAATCTAAGTAGAAATAGCGCTATAAACTAAGTTCAATACGTACACCAACAAAATATGACCTATCACTAGATGATGCAGCTTGTTCATATGCCTATTTTTAGGTTATTTTTACTATGGGCTCATTTTTATAAACGGAAGGGGGAAAAATTCCCGTGACACCTTCCAAATTGATTTTTACACTCTTGAGCAATTTTAAAAGAGCAAAGTACTATAGTTAATAAACCAGTTAATATGATCAGTACCCCTATAATACCAAGCTTCTCAGATACAATTGACATAATAAAATCAGTATGAGGCTCAGGTAAAAAACCTTCCTTTTGAATTGTAATGATAAGCGAAAACACCAACGGATAATCTATTAACTTTAATACTTTTTTTCATTTCTATTCTCTCTTTCCCCATACTTCCAACAAATTTGTCTACAAACTTTGCGGGAACGAACTTAGGTATAAAAACTTAATATAAATTTTTTATAAACCTAGTAACATTTTTGCAATGGTAAAGTACAGAATTAACCCAGTCCCATCGACTAATGTCGTAATGAACGGACCTGAGATAACAGCTGGATCCAGCTTTAACTTATTTAGAATCAAGGGTAATACAGATGAAACAATAGACGACCAAATAACAATGAATAATCCAGTAATAGCTACAACTTGTGCGACTTCTGTACCTACGCCTAAAGTGTACGCACGAATTAATGCCGCCACGGCTAATGTAAGCCCGAGTAAAATACCTACTAATGCTTCTTTTTTCATAACACGAAATATATCTTTAAATTTCACCTCATTTAGAGCTACAGCACGAACCAATGTAGTTACGACCTGTGTACCTGTATTTCCACCAGTTCCAATTAACAATGGAATAAAGAAAGCCAGTGCAACTACATGAGTCAAGGTTTCTTCATAATGTCGAAGTACAGAACCAGTATATGCTTCTGCTACAAACAGAAGTAATAACCACCCTATACGTTTACGGTATATTTGCCAAATAGAGGTTTCGAAATATGGCTTATCTAATGGTGTGCTCCCTCCTAATTTTTGAATATCTTCAGTTGCTTCTTCTTCGAAAACATCCATTGCATCATCAAAGGTTATGATACCTATCATCCGATTATCCATTGTTGTTACAGGTATAGCGGATAAATCATAATCCATTAGCTTTTGTACAGCTTCTTGTTGGTCTAGGTCCACTGAAACTGAAATAACATCTGATGCCATTATTGATGATAAAGTCTTATCATCTGAAGCTAGCAATAATTCACGAATAGAAACAATTCCATTAAGCTGACCACGCGTATCAAGAACATAAATATACGAAATTGATTCTACCCCTGCCCCAATTTTTCTAATATGCGACAGCGTATCTTTCACTTTCCAATTTTCTCTGGCAGCAATATAGTCAATTGTCATCAGACTGCCAGCTGTTCCAGATTGAAAAACCAGCAGACTTCTAATTCTTTGTTGAGATTCTTCAGACAAAAGTTGTATCAACTTTTCAGCCTGAAGTGGATGAATTGAAAGAATTACATCAACAAGGTCATCAATAGATTGCCTAGCTAATAGCTCTTCCCCTTTATCCACAGACAAGTTGGTGCAAATATTATATTGCTCCTCTGGAGTAAGGTAACTAAGAATTTTCGCACCTTTTTCAGTAGGAAAACATTTCATTAAAGATATCTGATCTTTATGATGAAAATCTTTCATTTCCATTGCAATATCATAGGATTGAGTTTTTATAAGCTCTCGCACTAAGTGTATGTCTTTTGTCGTTAATAATTGTTGTAAACATTGTTTCATCGTAATTCCTCCTTAAGGACAGTGGTACTTGTTTTCATTTTCCCACTTTTGGGAAAACAAATTTCTTAATAAATATGGGATCAATATCATCAATCATTAGTTTCCCCCCCTTTTATAAGAGATTTATTACAAATAAAATTTTGCATATAAAAAACCTCCCCTAGTGATTCAACTAAAGGAGGCTGATTTTAAAAAAGACATAGCTAAATAAAGCTCATTCCCCCTAGTTGAGTTTTGGCACTATACAACGTAAAGGATGAATCATTCATCACTTAGCTATCTTAAGAAGAGCCTTAATCCGACAATTCCTGTTCTACCCATTGGCATCTTTCGATATTTTTGGGCAATAGCCTGTGTTTGTATAGGAGCCTCACCTAACAGGTTATAAATATTTAAAATTTTTTGCTTGTTTCATGTTAAAGCATATCCACTATATTTGAACTTGTCAAGTTATAATAAAACTTATTTTTCCACCTTTTAATATCAAAACATTCCCAAATCATAGATATAAACATCTGTATAATAATTTATATTTATACAGCGAACCTTACAATTTATGCGCTAAATTTTTAAAACTATAAAATATTAACCATGAACTCATTAAGCAGGTTTAATAGTATATTAAAATCATCATTATCAAGACTCTGTTAAGTTCATACCATCTTCTACTGTTACACAAAAATACTATTGTTCCTGAATCAAAAATTATTAAAAGCCACTATGTAAAGTACTCAAAAGCACATTTCCAGTCTAAAGAAAGTATACCAAAAGAAATTTATTATTCTTCAGTAGACTTTAATGGCTATATACAAGCAACTACCGCTCTCCAAATCCTGTCTGAAAACCCCACTCCTGATTCAGTCCCTTCCTTCATGAATACCCTTTTCCTTATTTAGTTCCTACACCCTATTCAAGATATGCTGTTTTATCCTTGTCTGATGAATATCTATTTATCTTTTCATATAGAGCAAACAGAATTTTTACTCATAATTTTTTATTTATTAGGCAAACTATGTCTAAGCCGTTTGAACTAGCGGCTTCACTCTTCTGGTAATGGGAAAGCAATTTATTGTAATTGACTAACTCATTCAATCCACTGGTACCGGCAGGCAACAAAAATTGTTGCCTGCCATTTTCATATATACTTTTTCTGATTTCATTTCAAACCATATAGAAATTGCGTGCTGTACTGATTTTAAACAGGAAGGAAATTGATTTTTGAAAAAGCAGAAAGGGTAAGGTTCTGTCTACTTTTTGTATAAGACTCTCCCTTTTCACATATACTATTTTTGAACCTATTTACCAATACGTGTCCTATTGGTGTCTTGAATTCCTCCTTAGCTTCTTTAATATTTGGATTTTACAGATCATAAGCACATTTTCTGGTTATTCGTAGTTTTTATCCAGAATAAATTCCTCCTAAAAAGGGCGGCAGATACAACTGCATGCCCTTTTTACTTACATTGCTGCTATATCCAATAAAGTAAATAAAAACTTATAGAATGCAGTATTACATATTCTTTGTAGTCCAAATTATGTTAGAATTTCTTATGTTGTTTATTTCATAATCGAATTATGGTTTCATATCTAATTCAGCAACGCGTGAGCTGTATACTAAAAAAGAAAAGACACCAAAAAGGTGTCTTTTCTTTTTTAGTATAATCGAATTCCAGTACTATATTTGTTCTCTTAAAAACCTTCTATCTTGTTCTTAAAGTTGTCAAATTTCATATGTAATTCCCCAAAAGCATATGCTATTATGTTGCTAAGAAACTATGTGTTCCCTTAACCCTGTATCCGGCCCTGTATTTTTTACAGGGTCTTTTTTTATTTGACAGTTTATCAGTGTTAATAATTTCGAATTTTTATTTTAAATCGTTTACGTGTTAATTAGGTTTTGAACCAATATATTAATATTTAGGTGCAGGTTTAACAATAAGTCCCTTGAAATGCCTAGGTCGGCAATGAGTTGCACTAACTCAAAAAATAAAAGCCAGTCTCAATAAAGAGAAATGACTTCTATTTGGGTAACCATAATTATCATAGAACTTTTACTTTAACAGTTTGTCTTCCCCAATTAATAGCTTTGCTTTTTGAACCTACTAAAACATCAATACGATTACCTTTAATTGCGCTACCGGTATCAGCAGCGATCGCTTCACCATAATTTTCTACCCATACTTTTGATCCTAATGGAATTACTTTTGGATCAACTGCAATAATTCTCATATTCGGATTTTCCGTTAAATCATGCCCCATCGCACTTAATACGCGTCCACCATATGTACCATTTTCACTTGGATCAGCAGTATACGCTGTTGCTATAACCGTTAATTCACGTTTAGCAGACTGTGTGTTATTTTTAGATACTTCTTTTGCCTTTGCTATTTCCTGCGCTTTTGCTGCTTCTTTCGCTTTTGCTATTTCCTGCGCTTTTGCTACTTCTTTCGCTTTTGCTATTTCCTGCGCTTTTGCTGCTTCCTGCGCTTTTGCCACTTCCTGCGCTTTTGCTACTTCCTGCGCTTTTGCTACTTCCTGTACTTTTGCTACTTCTTTCGCTTTTGCTATTTCCTGCGCTTTCACTGCTTCCTGCGCTTTTGCTACTTCTTTCGTTTTTGCTACTTCCTGCGCTTTTGCCACTTCCTGCGCTTTTGCTACTTCTCCTGCTTTTGCTACTTCCTGTACTTTTGCTACTTCTTTCGTTTTCGCTACTTCCTGTACTTTTGCTACTTCTTTCACTTGCATTGCTTTTTTCGCTTTTACTACTTCTTGCGTTTTCTCTTCACCTTTCTTTTCAACTGTTGCTGTACTTGATAAGAAAGAAACATTTGCATACGCTGTTTTTCCTTTATACTCAAATTGCAGCCATCCATCTTTCACTTGCTGCGTTGTTTCAATTACATCATCTTTTTTCAGTCTGCCAAGAATTTCTGATTCTGTGTTCGCTTCAGAACGTACATTTAACAAGTTTGCTGTTACATGATAAATATTTTTTGTAAACTCGGAACTTACAAATGCCTCTTTACCGTTTAGCTCAATTTTCGACCACCCTTTTTCAGTATGTATGACATTTAACTTATGCCCATCTAATACTTTACCGACAACCTTTGATTCTGTAGTTGGGTTTTCGCGTACGTTTAGTACATCAGCTGTTACAATAGTTTCTGCGGTAACGGATGTTGTAAAAGCCCCCAACCCAAAAACTGTTGCTGTTGCTGCACCAATTATTTTTTTCATAATAGCCTCCATTATATTTATTTTTTGCAGTTTATTATATCAAATGTTTCCGTAAAATTAGGATAATTCACTGAATAACAATATATTTGTAACAATATATTAACACAACTTAATATGTTGTTGTTTATAAAACCCCTTTTCATTCCAGATTTATAATGTTTCTTCATTTTTTAAACACAAAAAAGGAACCTTTTATAGGTTCCTTTTTGCCTCACACTCTTTTTCAAATGGTACATTTTTGCACCTACATTCAGCATAGCTTATAATTCCTATAAAACAAATAAGATTAAATGAAATTGTTATCTTATTTTCATAAAAGAAGATGCTGGTATAGAAATTAATAATATTAGGTTCACGTGCGAAAGCTTTAGTGTTCTTTCACCAGCATCAAAACACCATCATTTCTTATGATTCTACAGATAGGATAGCGTACTTTTTAATTTCAGGGGAATTTTGTTTCGATAGCTCGATAGCCTGCCGCATCTTTAGGTACACTTCAAAAGAATCTCACGTTAATGCATAAAAATCGTAGAAATAAGTTTGATCATTTCTTGATCCTTGTGCTATTAAAGCGTCCAATTGTGAAATTGGCAAAGGCAGTCTAATTATCGAATAGCCCTCTTCCTCTCAGATTTGCGGAAACAGGCTCCTTTCCTATTTCACGTGCCCATATAGATAACTGGCCGATATGGTGGATTTCGTGGGCAATGACATGACGTATAATCTCTCCATGTGTACATTCAATGACTCGGCGCCTGATTGGTGCGTCTCTAGAGCTAATCGGTTTTTCATTGAAATCAGTTTCTGAAAGTTTCCGAGAATCCATTTCATTTGTCCAAGATGTCACAAATGCCTTCACTTTCTCGTGGTATTGAGCTGAAAGATTTTTCACTTTTTGTAAATTAGCATAATCTTCAAACAATAGCTCCTCAGGCACTGGTTCACCTCGTAAACCTAAGATCCACATACATTCCACATCTACAATATGAAATAGGGTATGTAGGATACTGCCGAACCCACCGACCCGTTTTTTTAATAGTTCTTCATCCGGTATATCTTCGCACAATGTAAACCAAGCATCACGAACTTGCCAGTTATATTGAAACAGTTTCAACATCACAGCAACCTCCATCTTTTAGATTAATATTTAATATTCACCAATAGACTTCAAAATCCCTATTTATATAATAACTCTAAGAACCTATTAAAACCCTCTACAAACTGGCCCTTTAATTGAACATTCCAGATGAAGTTAAAGGGTCAAAAGAAAAATCCTATTATACAGGGGTTTATCAAACTTTTTTTTAAAATTATCAATTTTTTTAATACAGGTTTTTCCAGAGATGTCACTATGGTATCTATTAATGTCATGTCACTTTAATCGAGTTCTATTTCCGACGTTGATTAAAGAACAATCCATTAACGTTATTATTATAAGAACAAAACTAATTCCACCACAAAATATAGCAATTCCTGAAAATGTTTATTTATAAATATTTTCACTTGATTAATAAAAGGATTATTTTTTTGTTGTATTACTTCTTGGAATTGTCATAGTACAAAACCTTTCTCCTCCTAATTTTTCGATACATTCTCATGAAAACCATTTGTATTTTTTTGAAATCAAGTCATTTATAAACATGAGAAAAACCAATACTTGTAATGTAGTATTGGCTTTTCTCATGACAAATCACTTTTTCATAATGTGCTGATCTAATATTTTTTCTAGCATTTCCAAAGTAACTGGTTGCGCTAATGCATTAAGTTGATACCCAATACGCCCGTTCGGTTCCGCTGTAACTTTCTGTAAACTCTTTAAATCATGAATCCCTTTTTCTCTTAACTGCATATATAATTGTTGTTCTGACATTTTTGCCCGCATCAAATTCCCTTTTACAATCTCTCCGTTTTCAACAATTACAATACTACTTCCATTTAGAAATTGTTCTACCTTCCGTGATTTCAATTCTAAGAAATGAATAATAAATAGTATGCTCGAAAATGTTATAGCTGCAAAAATAGATGGAATCACTTTCCTACTCAATACTGGTTCTACAATAATACGTCCAATTGATACAACTATAATTATTTCAGCTCTCGTCATTTGGCTAACAGATTTACTACCTGTCATTTTTAAAACAATAATTCCAGTGAGGATTAAAATAATGCTTTCCAAAAGAATATTCATAATAGCCCAATCCTTTAATAGTGAATGTTACTAGCATTCCCATTAAAGGATCATTTTTATTATATTTTACATACTTTTCAAGTTTTTAAACCATTCGGACCATGATGGAAATAAAGGCTTCCATCCATATTCTTTACGGGCTTTATTATTTGAAGCTCCTCTTTCCCAACTATTTTTCCAAACTTGAACTTTAGGTTCAGGTGCCTCTATTGCAGCTGCATATATCGGTAACCATTCTTTACTAGTTACAGGAGAGTCATCTACAATATTTACGATTCCGGAAGGCCAATCAAGAGCTAACACAGCTGCTCTAGCGGCATCTTCCACATGTATAAAAGAGCTCATACCATCTGTTGCAATAATTTCGTTATTACGAACTTGATTCGCAAACACTCCGTTTTCCGCATACCATGTTCCTGGTCCATATAGCGTACCGTATCTAAGTATAACTGCTTCAGGTAATTCAGAAACTGTTTCTTCTAATTTAGCAATACCATTTATCGTAACTTGACGAGGCATAGGAGCGTAAAAATCTAGCGGGTCTGTTTCTGTCGCAAGTTTATCCCCCGATTCATACGCCCACGAAATACTTTGGGCAATTATTTTCTTTACACCTACATTTTTAGCAGCATCGACAAGATTACGAGTACCTTCAATTCTAATCCTTGCATTGTCCTCTAAATTCCAAGTTGATAGCGCCGTCAATTGATGGATGACTACATCTGGCAATGTTTCTTTTAAAACAGAGAATACTTCTTTACGATTAAATACATCAGCTATTACCGGTAATACCCCCAGATTTTTCAATGACTCTTTTTGTGAATCACTCCGAATCATTGCATATACCGTATGCCCTTCATTTATTAACATCGGTAATAAATTACGTCCTATTACACCTGTTGCACCTGCTACAAAAATCTTCATATGTGTTCCTCCTCATTTTGAATATCATAATTGAGACGAAACATATGTAAGGTATGTGACAAATATTTGGTTAGTTTTTCATTATTCATATGAAACGTACACTTTTAAAAGGCTAATTGCACCAGCTATTGTTTTAACTATTATTTCATCGTCCTGTAATAACCTGACTTCATCCGTTTCCCATTTAAGTTGTTTGGGTCCTTCTAACACTAACTTATATTGTTTCATTGTTATCCTCTCTTTTTATGGAAATGTATTCAAACTAACTTTTGAACTATATATAATAACTAATATGGATGTCTCATCCAAAATTAAAGCTATAGAGTTGGCTAGCAACCAACAGTGATAAAGTGATTGTTGAATTTGAAGGATTTGAAATAAATGAATATATTATTGGAAGTAACTGTTCTATTGCTGATTTGAAGAAAAAGTATCAAAGCATAAAACAAGATGATCTATCTTATAACGAAATTGTTACTTTATTTTGCGTTAAAAATAATTACCAACGTATTTCAAAGGTTTATTTCAAAGGTTTTTTAAGTGTTATTGTAATTGATTTAGACACAGACTATATATATTTTCCTAGAAGGTAACAGGAAACACTTAAAATAGATAATTTTAATACAAATTATGATTTAGACAATAATTTAATAAAAGAAGTGAATGCCCAAATGAAATACGCAAGTTGTGTTACGATATACATCGTAAGTTCAAAACCTGTAAGCTTTCTTTCTCTTTTCATCTTCTTTAAATATCTATAAAAACAAAATGAGCATAAGAGCAGTAAAACTATAGACATTTGATATAAATTTTCCACTAAAAGAACTGCCATATACTTTACCCCCATATAAAATAAATAAACTATACTTTATAGGATATCATCAAACAGGAATTATTTACCATTGTTTTAACAGAAAATCTATAATAATTAAATTTTAAAAAGAGCACTCCTACAAATGAGTGCTCTAAAAAAATATTAATTTTGATTTAAAACATTCTCTTCGAAGTATTTTCCCCAATCTGGTCTTCTTCCATCTACATCTGTAAATCCGTATTCTCTTCCCAATTCCCATGAACTAAGCGCACGGCCTGTTTTTTCATGAACATTTGGATCACTTGCTAAAGCTGCAATAGCTCTTCCAATGAAGAAAGGAGTTTCTGATGCGATAAAATGAGGATCCGTTTTTGCTCCTTCTTGCCAGTTCTCCTCTGTTACACCAAATATATCTAACATCGCTTCGGAACGAAGAAATCCTGGGCTAACTGCAACTGCTGTAATATTATCCTTCCCTAAATCTTTCGCCATCGCTTCTGCTAAATGAATTGTGGAGACTTTGGCTAAACTATAGTACAAATTACCACGGTATTGATAATCGACGCCATCTGTAATTTCAATAACGAGTCCTTTTTTATTTTTCACCATTAATGGCACGCCGTAATAACTCGTCAACATATGAGAATGGACTGCCCTTTGCTGCATCAATAATCCGTTATGTAAATCATGTTCCCAAAACATTTTGCCCCATTCTGTTAAAGGGTCACCGCCCCAAACATCATTAACTAAAATATCAAGCTGTCCATTTTGCTCGTCTTGAATTTTTGCAAATAGCGCTTTCACATCCTCTTCAACCGTATGGTCAACACGGACAGCAATTCCTGTCCCACCCTGTTTTGTTACAAGTTCTGCCGTTTCTTCAATCGTTTCAGTTCTTCCCATAGAGGATAGATTACCTTTTGTACTTCTTCCTGTTACATAGACAGTTGCGCCTGCTTCGCCGAGCATCATCGCAATACCTCTACCCGCACCTCTTGTTGCCCCGGCTACAACTGCTACTTTACCTTGTAATGGTTTCATATCATTCTCCTTAATTTTCATTATCAAGTTTTATTATTTTGAGTACACTCTTACTATCATATTTTTTCGTATAGATTTCTCCATCTGGAGTAATAAATTTTAGCGTAATTACACCGCAAACTCCATTATAAAATTGAAATTCGCCTTGCATATTTGATATAGCGACTTCCTTATTTTTAATTGAGCCTGCGTAAATCTTCACAAATGATATAGGATTGTCGTTTCGGCCAACAACAACTGACTTTGAGTGAATAGCAATCGCTATACATTTATCACTTTCTTTATTATATAGTAATTGTAATCACTCCAATTACTACAGCAATACATACAAACAAGGCTATTATTTTTCTTTTCATAATAAGCCTCCTAAAAAACATTATTCTTTTTTGAACTGAAAATCCACACGGTTCATTCGTTTTATTTCCTCAATTATCTTACAAATACCTTCTTCAATATTGGTTTCTTTTACATTTGATACATTTAACTTTAACAATCTTTCTTTATGAAAGTTACTTAAATAATTTTTATCAATAGAATCTATGCTTATTTGACTCTTGCTTACATTTTCAATAAATGTGTCGGTAACTATGTTTCTTTTCAGCTGTAAACACGTGTGTATTCCAATTGGATCTACTGCTCTATAAGTAAACAAATGTGGATTTTCATTTTGAACACCTTCTACTACTTCCGCAAGTTTTTTTGACCTATTGTAGTAAGATGCTTTAATTTTATGTTTATGCCGTTCAAACATCCCGCTCTTTATGTAAATTTCTAAAGCAGCTTGTGAAATCATAGGACTATCTATATCTAATATTTTTTTATATTTATAAAATGCCTCTCCAATAGATTGCGGAATGACTGCAACACCGACTCGTAAGCCTGGGAAGATAATCTTCGAATAACTTTTTAAATATATAACATGATTACAATTATCTTGGCTGTAAAACGGATCTACTTTTGAATCAGTTTCTAAATCCGCTAAGTAGTCATCTTCCACTATAAACACATTATATTTCTTCGCAAGTTGAATAATCTTCTCTTTCTCTTTTTTAGAATAAGAAGTTCCAAGCGGATGATGAAATCTTGGTATTGTATAAAAGAATTTAATTTTTTCTGTTCGGAATACCCTCTCTAGTTCATCTAAATCTATCCCTTTATGCGTACGCTTTATTCCGATTACAGGGACGTTATTTGTTTCTATATATTCAATATATAAATGGTAACTTGGCTGTTCAATTAGAATTGTGCTATGTGCATTCGGGAATGGTATAGAAGTTAATATTGCAAGTGCTTGCTGCACACCTGACGTTATAAAGATATTTTCTTCTTTTGTGAAGACTTGATAGTTTGCCAGCTGTTTTTGAATAACTGGAATTAAAGACGGTAAGCCTTTCGGTGTTCCGTATACAAACAAATCATTTTTATATGTATCAATTGCCTTATTAATACAATGTTGAAAATCTAAGTACGGAAAAACATCTGGATCAGGTGCTGAGGAAGCAAAATCAATCATCTCGTTATTTTCTATGTAACTCTCAGATTTCTTAACAACGTAGTATCCACTTTGAGGTACAGAATAAATAATATGACGCTTTTCTAGTTCATGAAGCGCACGTATAATTGTAGCCTTATTACATTCATATTGCGTAACAAGTAATCGTATTGACGGTAATTTCTTTCCTTCTTTTATCTCTCCATTTTGAATCATACTTTCTAAGTCGTTTAAAACATGTAAATATTTATACATCATTACCACCCCAACATTTAATTTGTACCGGTACAGTTTGTATTTGTTCACATTGTAGCACTAGATCAGAAAGATTACTATGTACGTATACTGGCCAGTAAGAAATCAACTACTATGAGGTGAAATTATGAAAAATACAACAAAAGCATATATATCAGCGTTACTCTATTCATTTATTATTGGATTTTCATTTATGTTTGTGAAACTAGCATTAACCATTACGAACCCTCTTGATACTCTTGCTCATCGTTTTACAGTTGCTTTCATAGCAGCAAGTATTCCAGTTATTTTTGGTTTTGTAAAGTTGAATATTTCATTCAAAAACATACTTGCACTTTTGCCACTTGCAATATTTTATCCAGCATTGTTCTTTGCTTTCCAAGCATTTGGCTTAGTATATACAAGTTCATCTGAAGCTGGAATTATACAGGCTGCTATCCCTATATTTACAATGATACTCGCTTCCTATTTTTTAAAAGAGTATACGAATATATGGCAAAAAACATCTGTACTCATTTCTGTCATCGGTGTCATTTATATATTTATCATGAATGGTATCGTTGCTCATAAAACTAGCTTCATCGGTGTTATTCTCATCCTGTTATCAGCATTATCATCTGCTTGCTATAATGTGTTAGCTCGAAAAATGACAAAGAAATTCAAGCTAATGGATTTAACCTACACAATGACAGCGCTCGGTTTTATTAGTTTTAATTCCATCGCAATCGTCGATCATTTAAATAAAGGTACAATAACTATATATTTTAAACCCTTTACAAACGGAACATTTCTTATCTCCATTTTATATTTAGGATTACTATCATCCTTACTAACGGCCTTATTATTAAACTATTCATTATCTTATATTGAAGCAGCTAAAATAAGTGTCTTTAGCAACTTATCTACACTTATTACCATTATCGCAGGCGTTGTATTCTTACACGAGCAAATTGCCTACTATCATATCATCGGTACAATTATGATTATTATTGGTGTAATAGGTACAAATTTTTTGGGTAAAAAAGGAATTTTAGCGCGAAAGAAGAATATTTCCATGAATAAATAAAAAGTGAGGGATGTAAAATGCAGCGCTTGAACACGATTGATATTAGTAATGTACTAGAATTAGAAAAAGCTCTTTCGTCTTTATTAGATATACACATTTCTTCAAAACTAGACCTTGAAAACTGGCTAAAAGAGCAATCTAAATTAATTTGGGAAATCGAAGAACAGCTAAGATCTCATTATATCGCTTTTCAATGTAATACAGATAATCAGGATATTAAAGATACATTTGAATACGATCAGCAGCACGTAAGACCACTTATCAAACGTTATCAAAATTCATTTGATAATAAATATTTAGAATCACCTTTTCGAATGGAATTAGATTCTAAAGACTATGGTTTGTTGGATAAAAAAATACAAAATGCTCAAACATTATTTTGCGAGAAAAATATTGAACTAGAAATAAGGGAAGATAAATTCGTAACAGAGTACTTTGAAATCACAGGAAGTTTAAGTGCAATATGGAATGGTGAAGAGAAAACACTAACTGAATTACAATCATATTTACAAGATCCAAATCGAGATATACGTAAAAAAGCAAGAACACTTATCTCAGAACAGTATTTAACTGTTGAGAAAGAACTCCAAAACATCTTAAATAAATTGGTTGAAATTCGCCATCAAAAGGCAAAAAACATTCAATTAGATAATTATCGTGATTATATGTTCAAAAAATATGAACGTTTTGATTATACCGCGGAGGATTGCTACGAACTTGCAGAATCTGTTCGTAAATACGTTGTACCACTTATTGATAATATATTTAATGAGAAAAAAGCTGAGCTTCAAGTAGATACACTTCGTCCGTGGGATCTAAAAGCAGCCGCACCAAATCAAAAAGTATTAAGACCTATTGAAGACGAGAAGGATTTAATCGAAAAAAGTTCCCACATTTTACACAAATTAGACCCTGAATTTTCTGCATTATTGAGCCGTATGCATAAAAATGATTGCTTAGATTTAGAAAGTCGTAAAGGAAAAGGACCCGGAGGATTTTGCGAACACTTACCTGCTTCTCAATTATCTTTTATTTTTATGAATCTCAATCATACACATGATGATGTTACTACTTTCCTCCATGAAATGGGCCATAGTATTCATAATGAATGTATGAAGCAGCTAGAGCTACAAAAATATTTAGAAATCCCTTCAGAATCAGCCGAACTAGCTAGCATGACAATGGAATTGTTTTCGATGGAGTATTGGGATGCGTTTTATGAGAATACAGAAGAATTTATAAAAGCAAAATTAGATTTCTTTAAAGATATTATTAAGTATTTACCACAAATGCTTATCGTTGATCAATTCCAACATTGGATGTATGAAAACCCTAATCATACTGCTAAAGAAAGAAATGAAAAATATTTAGAATTACATAACACTTACCAATCGAATGTGGTAAATATTGAAGGTTATGAGAATTGGATAGCAACTGGCTGGTTACCTGTACTACATATTTTTGAAGTGCCATTCTATTATATCGAATATGCAATCGCACAACTTGGTGCGCTTCAAATGTATAAACAATATAAAGCAAATCCAAAACAAGCACTAGAAAATTATAAAAAAGCTTTATCATTAGGTAGCTCTAAATCTTTAACAGAAGTATATGAAGCAGCTGGAATTCGTTTTGATTTTTCTAGTGGAACAATAAAAGAATTAATGGCATTTGTAGAAGCAGAATTAAATTTACTTAAACAAATATAAGAAAAAAAGATGCACTTATCCTTTTAGGTGCATCTTTTTTCCGTATTCTCTCCTAATTTGTTTCAATTTTTATCTCACTTTATTAATAAGCTTTATATATTGTAGATCCCCATATCCTATTGTGGGAAAAAGATTAAATAACCTTTTTAATAGTTCTTGTGTTGGTAAATCTTTATTTTTGGAGATATACTTTACTACTGCATTATTTTCTTTCAGCATATCTAAATACAAATCTATTGCCTGATACATTACGGGTAATACCTCATGAGATGGTTTTTTATGATTTATTACTACTTCATTGTAAATAGCATCATAGTTTCCTAACTCAAGTTCCATCTGACTTACTTTAAATTCATCCTCTCTGAAGCTATTGAAGTATACCTTCCCGTCATAACCAGAATGTTCAAGGTATGAAAGTAATGTAAGTAGATTTATTTGGCAAAACATATCTTCACCGAACCATAAAACGATACATTTATACTCTCTTTTAAAAAGATTCTCTAATGGATCAATAACCTTTTTATATAATCTTCTACTGAGCTATTATGCCCCTCCGCCCTCATTTTAATAAACTCATCATCAAAAACTTGTGTAGTAGCTGCGTTAACACACATTGCTTCATTAAATGGAGCATAATCAGACTCTCCCATTAGTTTTTCATTTTTAAATTCTTCATACATAACTTGACCATTTAATATGTTAAGTACATCTCTATCAAACAACTCACTCTTTTTATTTCTTAGCTGTTCTACCTCAATTTTTCTAGAAATATTCATTTTACACCACTCCTTACCATTATTGATTGAGAGTTTACTAAATGATTGGACAGGCATTTTCTTAAGCTGGAATTCTCTTGGGGTTATACCAAAAACAGTTTTGAAGGCTCTACTATAAGCTTCTTGAGAAGAATAGTCTTATTCAAATGCAATATCAATTATCTTTCTATCATTCATCAAATCTTCCGTAGATAAATACAATCTCCTAAGAAAAGTATAGCGTCTAATACTTATACCTGTTACTTGGTGAAATTTAAAAGAACAGTAATAAGGAGAAAAACCCCTATAATTAGATAATGCATCTAATGAAAATTCACTATTTAAATTTGTTTCAATCCAATCGATCATAAGTTGTATATGTTCATTCATTAACCTCACCCCTGAATAAAATTATACGAGCTATCCATTTCTTTCTTTTGATATTTCTTGTGATTTATAACGTTAAATATCCTCTAAAATCTTTAAATACTATATGTAACTTTTATTTTCATATTTTTTCAGCTATCTTATTTCGTCATACATTTACTTAAATTTCCAATAAAGTTCAAACTTAATCAGTCTGAGAAATACTTTTTAAAGGATTCTGTAAAATAAAACACGAATTTTGTAAGTTAAGAAACTAGTAGCTTTGTAAATGGAAAAGCCATGTTTGGAAAGGAAGTTAATATGAAGAATATAGAAAAAGAAATACTTAAACGAATTAACGAGCTATATCCATTGGATTTTATTAACATTACACCAGTAACAAATGAAATGTATCAATGTCTCGCGAAACAAGGAAATTATTTCGTTAGAATAACTAACTATAAAACTTATGAAGAGCAGTTGGAAGAAGTAAAATATACGGACTTTTTATATAAAGAAGGATTAGGAGTACCTCCAATAATACCTTCTTTAACGGGGAATTTAGTAGAAAAAATAACACTAGACAAAGAACTCTTTACTGTATTATATAAAGCTGCTCCCGGTATTCATTTGCCAAAAAGCGAATGGAATTCCAATGTATTTAAAAAATTAGGACAACAAATCGGCAAATTACATCGTATATCTAAAAACTTTGAAAGTATTGAACCGGTAATACATATAAACGATTGGTATGAAAATGAAGAATATAATTTTCTTCACTATATCCCTATAGAAGAAACTACTATAAGAGAAATTGCATCTGATGTTTTAACTTCTATACAGGAACTTTCAAAATCCCCTTCAAATTACGGGTTAATACACGGAGATTTATGGCTAGAAAATATATTAGTGGAAAATGATTTGAATTTAACAATGATTGACTTTCAAGACTGTGAAAAACATTTTTATATATTCGATTTGGCAGTTCCAATCTATAGTGCGATAGAATATTCATTCGTTGGGAATGGTAACATAGTTGACTATGAGAACTCTATTACAAAAGCAATAGTTGAAGGATACAAAGAGGAACATGATTTACCTAAAGAGATGCTAGACCAGCTACCATTGTTTATTAAATTAAAGGAGATATTCGAATATAACTTAATGCATATGTATTGGGATAAAGAAGAATTAACTGAGGAACAAGTACGGATAATGAATCTTTATAGAATGAAGATCGAAAATAATCATTCTTTCATTAACATATAACACAGATGTTGTTCAACTACACGGTTATCATAGTTGAACAACATCATGTAATTACTAGTTTATTTTTAGGTATATTCTACATTTCATCTTTTATAAATTGATCTTCCTTCCCATGTCTTTTCTTAATTAAAATAGCTTTATACAAAGATGCTATACCTAATACAGCAAATACGACGATTATAGGAATACGAACAATATGCGAAAAGTAGCGTGGGAGAAAGAAAAGACGAACTTTTTCATCTACACTAAATATCTCAAAAATTAACGGTATTATACTTTGATGAATCAAAAAAAAGATACCCATAAATACTAATAGAACAACAACAGCAAGTTTTTTCTTAGGTAATTCAGCCGCCATTCTGTTATTTTTCTCTTTGTTATCATCGCGCAATATTTTCATGCCACTTTTCATTGCAAATAGCAACTCAGGGCCACTTTTTTCAAGTTTTAAGTAAGCAATTCGACCAAGCCACCAAGCTAAAAACACTCCTGTACAAATGCCAGTCAGTACACCTAGCCATTGTAAGAGCTCTATATGTAGTAATGTCCCAATCCATACAACTAACAAAGCGGGTATAGCTGTTGCTAATACCATCACCATCATTAACCACGTTGTTATAAACATTTTACTGGCACTCATATCATCACCTGAGATAACGGTTCCTCTTCCGCGGCGATGAGGATCAGTTATTGGGATTAAGTTAAATACAGAAAACAACATAATAAGACCTGCAGCTCCACCGAGTAATGCCGGAATTATCGCAAATACCCAAGGATAAACGAAAATAAGTCCGCTATAGATAGTGAAAATAATTGTTGTTAAAATTGCAATCGGGCCAATAGCTATCAACCAAGCCAATTGGCGACCACGCACATCAATCCGTTCTGCGCCAGGTGTCGTTAATGTTAACCATAATGCACTCCCATCAAACCCATATATATTGCAGGCAAACATACTTGTGAAAACAATCATAATTACCCCTGCCCAAGGCATTAAATACGATATATGAGCACTTGTAATTAAAATACCATAAAACACTCCTATCCAAATACCCATCCGGAGGAAACGACCTCGTTGTGGATCTCTTCCCCAACTTTTTAATTCTTTAGTTATTATTGCTCCAATTTTCTTTTCTGAAAAGATTCGTAGAGCTTTTCTATGTTTAATAATAGTAATCGTATTTTGGATTTTCTTAGTATCCTTCACTGTACTTTTCATCAGTAATGTCGTCCATATAAATAAAAGCAGTCCGCATAATATTGTTAGAACAATTAATAAAACAAAAGCTAATAACCAATTAGATTGAATAGCAAACTCTACAGCAAGTATCGCCCAACTAGACGGAAACATGTAAAGAAATGTAGGTTCGTTAAGTGTTATCCCATTAATAGCAGGAAGTGCATACCAGCCTACATTTAAAAACGCAATGATGAAACCAAAGAGCATTGCTCCAAATTCCATGCCGATCCTTGATTTCATCGTCTCACCAATTATACTAACTACTACTTTTGATAACAGCACGACAAATATTAACTGTAAAATAATTGCTGGAACTGCAACTATAGTTGCAGTTAAACTAGCCCTAGCTGCGTAAATTAATAATCCTATGAATGCTATAAGACTAGCAAGTGGGCCTAATCCTATAAAAGCTACAGCGAGTAACGCCCTAGCAAGTTTAAATGAAGTGAGTGGAAGCAGCGCGAAATATTCAGGACGTAACATTCCATCTCCCCCAGTAAGAAGTGGGCCCAAAATCCACCCTACTGTCCACAGAGCGAATATCACATATAGAATACTTTTTGAAACGTTATGTTCCGTAGGATAGAAAGAAAAGAGCAAGATGGTTCCAATTGCAATCAATAAACCAACTATTCCTGTAATAATTAAAAGAACTGCTTTACCACTATTCATTGAATTTTTTAGGATTGATAACTTCATTCGAATCAAAACACTAGCCAAGACAGTTCTCCTCCTTTAACAGCAGGGACGCCTACTAACTGAACGAAAATGTCTTCGAGCGTTTCTTCACCGCAAACATCTACCATTGTTCCTGAAGATACCACTTTTCCTTTGGAAATAATTGCAACGTGATCACAAAGTTGTTCAACTAACGCCATGACGTGACTTGAAAATACTACTGAACCACCAGAACTAACAAATTTCTGTAAAATCTTTTTAATAGTAGTTGCAGAAATAGGATCTACTGCCTCAAATGGTTCATCGAGAATGAGTAATTTCGGTGCATGGAGGAGTGCAAGTGCAAGACCAATTTTTTTACGCATGCCAGTAGAATAATTGATAACTAGCGTTCCTTCAGCATTATTCAATTCTAGTATTGTAAGTAATTCTTCTGTTCGTCGATTAACTTCTTTGGCACTCATTCCCCTTAACAGGCCCATATATGTTAATAATTCGCGACCAGTAAGTCTTTCCGGCAAGGCCAATCCATCTGGTAATACCCCGATCAATGTCTTTGCTTGTGCAGGATTTCCCCAAACATCAACCCCAAAAACTTTAGCGTTCCCGCCATCTGGTCGTAATAAACCAACAGACATCGACAACGAAGTAGTTTTTCCTGCCCCATTAGGGCCAACAACTCCATAAAAAGATCCCCTCGGAACAGTTAAATCAATATGATTGACTGCAATAAACTCGCCGAATTGTTTATACAGCTTCGAAATTTGTAGCGCGGGAGCAGATTCCTCCCATTCAGGTTCCCCTGAAATCGATTCAAAAGATTTCATAAAATGGACTCCTTCTTTGCAAATTTAATATCTGATTGTAAATCTCAATACCTTTACTCATCTGTTTGTATTGTTAGAACGTATTTAATTTAAAAATTAAAATATCGAAAGTTTTTCTTTAATTACAATACGGTGCTACCAGATCATTCAAATATTCAATGTTTGTAGCAGATACATTTTCAGATATTCTAGCCGCAATAATAATAGGTGCCCATTGAAAAATCTCATTTCTTGATATTCCGGTATTCCTGCAATATATATGTAAATACATTTCAGCTAATTCTACCGAAGATTGTGAGTACAACAAATATGTTCGAAACACATCTGCACGAATATCACCTAAACTAGCATCAACCCAATCTATAGTTTTCACATTATCATTACTCATAATTAAATTAAACGGATGAAAATCACCATGACATAATCTAGGTTCAAACACGATTGAATCCATTTTGCTCAATATATTCTTCTTTTGTTTCTCATCTAGATTTTGAACAGATTGAATTTGACGATAAAGTCTCTCTTCCATCTGTTCTATTTCATCCAAGCTTACAGAAATAGCATGAATCTTTTGTTGTTCATTAACACACATACTTATGTAATGCTCCGCTTCACTTAAATTATTTAGCAGAAGCTCACCAACACTTTTCCCTTTTACATATTCCATAATAATAGCTTGTCTACCTTGTATCTCTGTAACTTCGAATACTTTAGGAACGTGTAAACCACGTGAATATGCATACTTCTGTTTTTGTGCTTCATATAGAGATTCTGTATTAGGGAGGTATTCTTTAAATAGTTTCACAACTTTATTATCACAAAGATAAATTTCAGCCGTATTTCCTTTTGCTATCGGATTTCCTAAATTCAATTCATTTCTCTCCTTACAGTAAATTAGTATTACACCCTACACTACTCTATAAATTCAGTGTAATTATGCTGAATCCCTTCTTCATGAAAATGCAAAAAACTTACCACTTCCTATAATTATATAGAAAGTGGTAAGTTTAATTTTCTAGGAATATCGGAATGAAAATCTGGTGTATGCAAAACAGAAAATGTATACCCCTGTTGAATAAATAGTACTTCATTATGTTTGCTTTCAAATGGAACACTATTTTTCTTAAAATTATTTTGAATTCGTTTTAAAAATGCGTGATCAGATGTTCCGAAAGATACGTGTACTTTCGGTGGTAAAGCTTTCATCGCAATTGGAATCCAAGGTCGCTGCCACCAAGTTGCAACAATATATGCAGTTCCACCAATAACAAAGTTGAAAATATCCCCATCTTCCTTCATTTTCATGTCTAGATTTGATTTCAACCATTCTGTAAATACGGGCACACTTTTAACCGGAAGACCGATTTCCCTTACATATAAAATGTTTAAAGGTGAATGCGGAACTAATATATTTTCCTCAACATAGCTATGTGCGATAATTTCGAGAAGGTTTCCATCGCCATCTCTAAAGTATAAATTGAAAAGACCGTTCTCCTCATCAATTGTATGACCATCTTTCCATTTCGCAATGAGTAACCCAGATCCTTCTAGCCATTTTGCCGTTTCATGAAATTTTGAATAAGGAATCTCAAAAGCGAAATGCGCAGGTGCAATCGGTTCATATACTTCCTGGAAACTAATTGTTGTGTAAGGTGTGACTTCAAATTGAATAAATGTTGCTGTTTCTGTTTTTATCGGAAAAGATAATATGTCTTTATAGACTTATTTTACCCCTTCTATAGAAACCGTTTGTAGTTTTATATCTGCTATATGTGTAATCACTTTACATCCCCCTCTATTTCATATTATCTATTCGTATTGTATTACAATTATAAATAGATAAAATCAAACTGAAGGATGGATTTGTTATATAGAAACTACAACTTTAGTATGAATATGTTAGCTCCAATTACTTTTTATTTCCTCTATAACAACTTTTGGTTTATCCCAATGCAACATATGTGTAGTATTAGGAATTAATTTTACAACACTGTCAGTTTTCTCTTTAAAAATAGTTACGGTCTTATCTCTAAATTCATCCCATATTTGTGGAACTGTAGCTCGAAGTAATACAATATTAGCTGGTAGCTTCTCATATATATCTATCGTTTCATCTTTATGCATACCTCTTATTATATTGCTAGCTGTTGTCCCACGCGCATGCCAACATACTTTATTATTCATTTCAATCCCAAGATCTCTTACTGCAAGTTCTAATAATGGAGACCACCTAGTATAAGCTTCTTTTTCGCTTTTGAAGAATCCATCCCAATTATTAAAAACATATTCATCAAAGTCCTTTTCGTAATAAGCTATTTCCTCTTGAAGTGTTTCTTCTTGAAGTCTTTTTGTTTGATAACCACCATCAATAAGAATACTTCCTAATACTTTATCTGGATTATTTAATAAATAAAATAACGCGACAAAGCTTCCCCAAGAATGAGAAAGAAAATAAAAACGTTCAATTTTAAGTGCACTTACAATTTCATTTAACCAATACGCCAAATGTTGCATCTCATACTCTTCCGTTCGTTCAAATGGAGGTGTTTTACCGTGTCCTGGTGCATCGATAGATATGAATCTAAAATTGTCTTTTAAGTTCTCTGCAATTTCTATAAAACTTAAACTCGTACTACCTAATCCATGTAAACAAAAGATAACGGGCTTGTCATCATTTCCCCACTCAGTAATATGTACGTTTATTTTTTCACTTTTAATATAGTAACGTTTCACAACAATTATCCTCCATATCTCGATTTTCAGATTAACACTCTACTTATTTCTATTATTTTCAAGTTTTCCCTGCATTCTTTTTCACACAAAAAAGCTTATTTTCGTTTACAGAAAATAAGCTTTTACGCTAAGTATATTAAGATTTAACCGCAAAAATCATAAATCTTTTTGAATTCGTACGAATACCTTTTTCAGTACGATTAGTATCAATGAACTTTTGTAAAATATCGAAATCCTCTTCCTCTTCTCCAAATCTAGGAATAATAGGCGTATGTTTTAATAAGAAAATAAGGTCTTCAGGTGTACTGTAATAATCGGTAACATCATATTCCCGTACTTGCACGAGCTCAAATCCTGCACTAATAAGTTCACTCATATATTTTTCTTTTAAAGTTCCATCTCTTTCACCTAAGCATTGCCCTCTTCCAAATGCTTCTTTAAGATTTAATTTATCATGTTCGCTAACTTGTTGTGATAAGAAAAAAGCACCTCTTTTCATTACTTTTGCCAATTCAGATGCTTCAAACGGTGCATGACAACTTGAAGCAATATCAAAATAAGAATTTGGAAACGCTAAAGTTTCAGAATCCATTTGGAGAAACTTAACGTTTTCTACGCCTGCTTTATTCAAGTTTGAATGTGCCGTTTCAATCATTCCGCTAGAATTATCTATTCCAATTAATAAAGCAGCTGATGATGCTATTTTTAGTACATTTTCTCCTCCGCCTGTACCAACATCAAGTAGAATATCAGATTGTTTGCATCTTTCTTTCACTTCGCCATAAAAATCCCAAGTGTCACCTACAGTTTCACATTTCAGCTTACTGAAGTCCCACCCGTTTGCTCGTCCCACTTTATTATAAAAATTCTTATACTCTAATTCATTCATTTTATTATTTCCCCTTTGCAGAAAAGCATTAAATATCTAATTTTGATAATTCCCGAAATAGACTCAACGGTGATATTTTCATAAAGGGGCTTACGTTCCTTTTGATATTTGGTACGCATTTTTCAGCCCCAAATAACTAGTTACTTCGAACAATACGGCATTTCATCAATTTCACCTCTTTTGGAAGATTATATGTATAATAACCTGTAACATTATTTAATTATATATTATAAAATACAAATTATTAAAACATTAAATTTCCAAACACTTCGTTTTCTACTTTTATTTTCTTTGATCGTGCATTCCAATTCTTTTTGTAAAATGTAAATGGTGAATTCAATATAGTAATGTCGATAGCAGCTTCTTCTTTCACCTCTCTTTTAGCAGTTTCTACTACTGTTTCATTGTTTTCTTTATGTCCTCCCAACCTTACTACACCTAATGAATCACCTTTACTCGTTGGGCCAACTTGAAAAACAAATAGATTTTTATAAAGAACATAAGCTCCAGATGTTCGTACATTTCCATTAATATGTATCAAACTTCCCCCTCCAAATCCCCAATGGTTTTCCCAATGCTATCTTGAAAATGATTAACTATTATCCATCAAAACAGTTTACTATAATTATATTATGGTTATCTTTTTTTTAAACTCACAGTCCAATTAACTTCTTGCCATAACTCCCAATCTAGGAAAGCTGCCTTCATTTCTATCTCTCCTTCTTATTTACAAAATAAAACTTATCAAAGTAGGATTCAACAAATTTTTACAGAAATCTATACTTAATAAGTATTGGACGGAGTATTTTCAAATTCCTCGATAAAAAGGTGGTGCATACAATTTTGAAATTGAAACAAGAAAGAAGTATGACTGTAAGCACAGCTTTTTCTAAAGAGTACAAGATTTTCATTTTTGGTTTACTTATTTCAAGGATTGGGGATTCACTCTACACCTTTGCATTACCTTGGATTGCCTATCAATTAACTGGTTCAGCAGTTATCATGAGTTCTTTATTTGCTATTAACGTATTACCAATCGTTTTATTTGGTCCTATAGTTGGCGTTATTGTAGATCGATACGATCAGAGAAGATTACTATGGATTGCAGATGCAATCAGTATTATTTTAGTAAGTCTCGTACCAATTCTACATTCATTACATCTATTAGAAATACGGCACTTATACGTAATTACTTTTATTTTAGCTGTTATGTCTATGCTTTTTGATGTAACAACGGTTACAGTTATTCCGCACATTGCTGGAGCATCATTAACAAAGGCCAATTCTTTATATCAAATGGTAAATCAACTATCTAGTCTTTTTGGACCTATGTTAGCCGGGCTTTTCATTTCTTTTATTGGCGGTTTTCAAGTGCTTTGGATTAATGTTCTTTCATTTATCGCAACATTAGTTGCTGTGATGTTATTACCATCAATTAAAACTTTAAACAGTAAAAATAATGATAAGAACACACTTCAAAATGTACTAGCTGATTTGTTTGATGGGTTTAAATAGCTCAAAAATGATCGCTTAAATATAGCTTTATCTCTTCAAGCCATGGTAGGAAACTTTGGAGCAAGTGCGGTTTTAGGTGTACTCATGTATTATTTACTATCCACATTGCATCTTACCCCAGAACAAAGTGGTTTTAATTATACGTTAATTGGAATAGGTGGTCTTTTAGGAAGCTTGATTGCAGTTCCTTTAGAAAAGAGGTTGCGGCGCGGCGCTCTTATTCCTTTACTCCTATTTTTTGGGGCACTTGGCTTAACTATTGCACTATGGAGTACATATTGGATAGCACCTGGCATCGCTTTCGGTATCGCAATGACCTGTAATATTGCATGGAATACAATTATTGCATCGGTTCGTCAGGAAACTGTCCCATCAAATATGCAAGGAAGGGTATTAGGATTTTCACGTGTACTTACTCGATTAGCTATGCCACTGGGGGCATTAGTAGGTGGCATTATTTCAGCTTATAATCCAGTGTTTGTATTTGCTTTAGCTGCTTTTACGAAGCTACTTGAAGTTTTTATTGCATTATGTAGTCCGATACGAAAACTATGATGGATGGGAGTTATATTTATGTATGATTGGTTAATTGAAATAGAAAAGCCAATTTTGATATTTACGGTTAAGTTTAGATAAAAAAGGGCATATAAATTATGCCTTTTTTCTTTATCATTTTTTAATTGGATAACAAACTTCAGTAACGCACTTAAAAGGATCTGATTCCATCGCTGGACTAACGTGATAAATTACATCAATCTCGAAGCTCAACTATAGCATAAACAATGACATAGCGTGTGAGTCAACCCTTTATAATTATTTAAACAACAATTCATTATGTTATATTAACATAATGAATTGTGCATATTTTTGTTTTTGTAACCGCCTTAATTAAACTACATACGAATTATTAAGTTCAATTATTTTTCTCAAGGCATTCATAAACTGCCATCATTTCTCGTTTATTCAACTCACGAATTCGATTAAATATTAGAATACCTGCAACATCCTCCGTTCGTAAGCTTTCATCCACAACATCACTTACTTTACCAGTTAACCATGTTTGCACGTCTATGCCATCAACAATTTCTTTAAGCCCTTCATCATTGATACCACTTTCATAACAAGTTACACATGGAATTGTTAATTTAAACACACCGTCATGTAGATTATCTTCTGTTATTACTTTCTTACCTTTACAAAATGGACATGGGTTGCTTTTTTTTATTTTATTAATTTGCGTAATTAATTTTTTGTATCCAAAAGCTTCATAGACATATGTTAGCTTTTTATATTTCCCATTTGTGAAATATTTTTCTATAATATCTTCTTTTGTTTCATTGATATTTTGGAAATCACATATAGTTACTCTATTTTTATCGCTGATTGATTCGATATTATATTTAATTTCGCCCCAGAATGGTAAGACATTTTGTAACACCATTTCATAGTTTGAGAAACTTGCTTGTTCTAGTTCAAACATTTTCAGTGCAACTTGCGTTTTTCTAGATAGTAACGAAATATCTTCGGTTAGAACCATATCGTCACCTACAATGGATTTCAATTTAACGAGTGCAGGTAAATCGCCTACTATTTTTAATACTTTGTTAAGTGGCTGATTGATAATTTCACGGATATCTACATTTTCAAATTTAAGCTGTTTATGGTGGTTTAAAACCGTCCCATCACAAATTGGACATATGATCATTTCTTTAGAAGCCTTAATATCTTCTTTAATAGGTGCTTTTGAAATAACAATATATCCACCAATAATCGTATTAAATCCTACCCATGTTCTACGTGTTTTTCCTTTCTTATCATAAAATGATTTTTCAAAATAACCATACCAAAATGTATGTTTTTCTTCATCAGACATATCATTATAAGTTTTCGTCAAATCATGACCAAGCTCATTTTTAATTTCTTCAAATAGAAATTCTATTTTTTCATATTGATAAAATTTTAATACTTTCATTATTTCTGGATAGAATAAACCATCCCAAAATGGAACGTTTTTATCTTGGATTACAATCTCTTTATCAAAGATCTCAATTTTAAGTCGTCCTGAGCATGATGGACAATGATTATCTTGGGAATAGAAATCGAAGCTTCTCGTATCTTTATTAGTCGGATGTGCGGCCACAATATGATTAATTAATCCACCAATTTCATACAGGAAGCTATACTGACTATACAAATGTCTTTCCAGATCAATAGCGACTACAGGGGCAATTGTATCAGATTCGTATTCACCGTAAATTAATCGTGCCATTGAAGATAAGCTTTTTAAAATGCCACCCTTATAGATTTTTTCTGCATTTTTAAAATAAGCAATATGATTTTTTTCTAAATAATTAATTCCATTTTGTTGATTAAGAGTAGAAGAAATTTGCAATGGAGCAACTTTATCTACAACATTTTTTTGACAATAATACTCATCATGGCTCACAACATCAAGGTATTCTACAGATTCAAGCTGTCTTTTACCAAAATCAACGATAAAGTCAGAGCTTTTTAGCATATAAGCATTATGTTCAATCATTACGATTGAAACTGAATCATCTTGCAAAATACCCCTGACACTATCAATAAATTGATTTAAAATATTTTGTGATAAACCTTTTGAAGGCTCGTCAAAAATAAATAGTGTATGTGGGTTTCTTGAGTTTGCAAATAACTCCGAAACTAAATGAACACATTGAAACTCACCAGTTGATAATGTTTGTGTTTTTCTCTCTAATGTCAAATAACCAAGTCCAAGTTTGATTAATAGGCACAAGCGTTTATAAGCGATATCTTCATTTGGAAGGTCATCAATGATCTCTTCAATCGACCGCTCAAAAATATCATCTATATCGTCACTATATTTTGTAAGTTTCTTTTTAATATCAAGAAAAGTTGCAACAGTTGATCGACTTGTAATTGATTGGTTTCGATCTTGACCTACCATAACTAATTTATCTTTTGGATATCGTTTCAAGAAATCTTTAGCTATACATTCATTGACAAGTGTAGATTTACCACATCCTGATTCTCCCAAAACAGTTACAAGCCTATTTTTAGGAATCCGAAACTCAGCTATTTGAATATTACGGCAATATAAATCATGGAATGTATAATATTCTGTTGGCATTTCCTGATTACGTTCCCAATGTATTGGCTCTGGCCTTGGTGATTCTTCAACAATTTTCCCGCCATATTTCCCGCTACCTGGTCCAAAGAACAATTGTTCATCAGTTGTATCAAGCACTGTATCTGAATGATCAATGAGCCAAATCTGATTCTTACATCCTAATTGTTTAATCTCTTCTAATATCTTCAATAGTGTTTGATGATCAAGCCCTACTGAGATTTCATCAATAATTATTACTGTATTTTCACTTACTGCCATAAATTCAGCCAAGTAAAGTCGTGTTAATTCTCCACCTGACAGTGTACCCATTATTCGATTTAATGTTAAGTAGCCAATATTCATATTGATAATGTTTTGAAGAATATGTTGTTTCGCTTCACTAATATTTAAAGCCTCTGCTAACGAAAGAATAGATTCAATACTTAGATCATTAATATCAGAAATAGTATGTGGATTATCAAACAATTCAATTGTATATTGTTCAATCTCTTGACTATATCGTTTGCCCTCACATTTTTTACACTCAATATTTTTAGTAGTACCGCGTCCTTTACAACCAGGACACCAACCTAACGGATTATTAAATGAAAAGACCTCTGGAGAAAGATCAAATTTTCCAGCAAGCCTCTCACGAATCTCTTTAAATACGCCCGTATGGGTACCAATTGTAGAACGTGGATTGGAAGAAATCGATGATTTACCTAGAAAAAGTACTAAAGGCATTTCTTCCATTTTAATAGCACTAAAATTTGTTTCCATAATATTAGGAAATAAATACTGATATTCAGCTTTTGGCAATAACGAAACAAGACGCTTTTTGGATTCTTCACCAATTGTTTGACAAAAAGTTGTTTTACCAGATCCAGATAAACCAGCAATTCCAAACGATTTATTTACTGGTATTTCTGCGTCTAATTTGTTTATATTGTTCGCAATTAATTGATTTACTTTCATATTAACCTCTATTCCTATCGTTTTTAAAAACCGCTTTTATAAGATAATAATTACACAATAAATTCGAATTGCATAGTCAATACCCTTTCAATTCATCGATCTTCACCTTATATTTGTTAAACCAATATTCCCACTCATCTTTTGAAAACTCTTTTTCTTCCCCTTCTAAAACAGAAGAAAAAAGGGCTAAACAAATATGCCATCCTGCTATATCTTTCGGTGTATGATCTGTTAATTCATGAATAAATTCTTTAAGTAGTAAAAGGCATCCATTTTCTTTTTTATGTATTTCAAATCGGACACGATCTTTACCCCATGTGAATTCTAGTACTAAATTTATTTGACATTCTAAAATATCAATGTTTATAAATGTGCCATCCATCATATCAAACTTTATAATTCCACCTGTACAAAGGTCTTCTATTTGCAAATTAGACATCCACTTTTTTAACTTATTATTATCTGTTAATACAGACCAAACTTCTTCTATCGTATATGGAAAATGACGATCAAATTGTACTACGTATTCATTACTTTGTTTATTTATTACAGCTAACATTATTAATTAACCTCCTTTTCATCAAAACGAATGTACGTTCTGTGTTTATTTTACATGATTTCATTTGAAAAAGAAATCTCTATTACACTTCAATTAATTTAAGAAGTTTTTGTTAGCTCCAAAATTGATTGACTTATTATATACGAGAGCTCTAATCTAATTGACCATGATTTTATTGGATCAATAATATTGTCTTGATTAAGTTTGTTCACATATTTTAAACCGTCCACTGCTACGTAATCAATATTAAAATCTGTAAAAGTGTTTATAATCATCGGCCATTCTCCATCAGTCATTCTGCATTTAGAATGTTTTATTATGTAATCTATTGCTCGTTTTGATAACACACATGAACCAGCCGTAATATCTACTTCTTTACCTAATTGTAATGACATAATTTTATTTGATACTGTTTCTGTAACTTGCCATTCCTCAGGGTGGGTATGAAAAGCTGCCTCCGTTCTTCCGATGATTAAATAATCTACATCCACTATATTCTGGATGAAAGCATTATGCTCCTCTGGATATTCTATAATCCAAGTTAGTAAACGATCAAAATCACAATAGTGATAGTAATCATGATCATAGTTACCAACAAATCCCAGAGAATCTCTTCGGGCATT
Organism: Bacillus paramycoides; assembly: GCF_001884235.1. Classification (GTDB taxonomy): domain Bacteria; phylum Bacillota; class Bacilli; order Bacillales; family Bacillaceae_G; genus Bacillus_A; species Bacillus_A paramycoides. The sequence continues at coordinate 506,077 of NZ_MAOI01000079.1, forward strand.
CCCTACTCCTGATTTTTCGACTATATTTATATGAAAATTACATTCCTCTAGTTCTTTTACAATCTCCCTTGGAGTTACATTACTGATTGTTATATATTTTTGGTCATAATTTAAATTTAGCAATTCCTCTTTTAGTTCTTTTATAGTAGGTAACAAGCCCCCTGATGGATCATGGGTAATACATGTTAATGCTACTTGTTTTACAGATTCCATAATATATTCTCCTCCTGACAAAATAAAAAGCAGTAAGAATTATTCTTCTGCTTTTATAATAAATGGTACATTTCATATTGTGCTAAAGAGTTTTTTTCAAATCCACATTTCTTCAAATACCCCTGAAGTGAGCTATTATTAGGAAACCCAATTGATAAACTTGATAATTTCAATTCTTCACGTGCGACTTGTAATAATCTCGTCGCTATACCAATATTTCTATATTCCTTGGCTACGAATATAAAGCTAATTTTACCTTGTTCATTTATACATACAGTACCTTTTAAATGATTATCAACATATGCACTGTAATATGTATTATTTGTTTTTTCGATATAATCAATATCATTTTGCCAATTTATATGGAAGTTAAGCCATTTTTGAATTTCAACTTTAAATTTTTGAAATTTTAATTGTTTTATTTCAATATTTTTAAAGTCTTTATTAGTTATTATAGTAAAATCATTTAAACTATAATAAGAAAGGTCATACACTTTTTCATAACCTAATTTATTATAAAAATTAATTGCTCGATCGTTACCTACAATGACTTCAAGAAAAAGTTGCTTACATTCATTTTGAATCGCCTCTTCTTTATGAAGTTCAAATAACTTTTGACTAATACCAACGCCGCGATAATTTGGATGCACAGCTAACGTTCCGCAGCGCATTGTTTTTATACTTTCGTAAATCTTTATACCACCAAGTATTACACCAACAGATTTATCATCATCTAAAGCAAGAAAGGAGTGCTCCAGTGAATTCCCTTCTGGTCCAAAAAACCTTTTTATAAAATCTTCTTTTGAAACATCCATTTTAATAATATAATCTGAAAATCCGTCCTTAAAAGCTTCATATACTAAATCTATACTTACTTCACTACATCTTTTGTATTGAATCATATAAGTATAATCCTCCGCTATGACTTGTTATATACTACATTCAAACACATGAAATGAATTCCCTTCACCATATCCATCCTTTATTTCATGAATAACAATTTGACTAAATCCATTAGTAATAAGTATGTTTTCAAATTCTTTTAAATCATATAGTCTTATAGGAAAATCCATGATCTCAGTTTCTACTATTTTCTCATCATGATTAACTTCATATTTCAGTATAATATTTAAGAGCTTTTTCGTCTCATCATATGATACTTTTCTATACTCAACAATTAATTCATTGTTAATTTCTTTTCTATTTGTCTCTATCCAATCTAGAATTTGTTCTGTTTCACTTCCACCTTGTACAACAGTAAGAAGTAATTTTCCATTTTCTTTCAAGTTATTTTTCATATTTTGAAGACTAATATCTACTAAATTATCTGGTAAAAGGGAGAATGATCCAATAGGAATCATAATAAGATCGAATTTGTTATCACTATGGAATTTTTCTATTCTTCCTTGTGACACAACTGGTTTTAAGTTTAGTTTTTCTGCTTTATCTTTGCACACCTTAAGCATATCTTTCGAAATATCAAATCCTTCTATATTCACACCATTTTGCATAAAAGGAATTAACATTCTACCATTTCCGCACATCGGTTCTAACACTGTCATGTTTTTGTCTTTTGCAAAAGAAAGATAAAAATCCAATTCTTTTCCACTCGCAATTGATTTGTCACTTTCATAAATCTTTGTACAAAGTTCACCATAATACGTAAGCACTTGTAATTCACCTCTTAATTTGAAATAAGTGGACATTTCCCTACATATTTCTCACTATTTATTTGTTTTATAACAAACGGTGCAATATCTCCATTCTTAATTTTAATTCCTGGCATATCTACTAAACTTTCTTTTATATTTCCAATACCATTTCCTTCTATGACAAATGGTAATCTAACAATTGTCCAATCTACATCACTTCTTTGTATAATTTGCAATTCTTTATATTTATCCTGCATCATCTTTGGAAGGAATAATTGAAACAAATTAGCCCCTATCTTATTTACAATTCTCTTCTTATCTCCCTTTACATTTAAGGAGCCCCCAGAAATAAGAATATAGCGCTTCATTTCATATTCCTTCATTACTTTTAAAATATGCTTCGTAACTGTACTAAAAATATAAGATTCATTTTTGGGCTGACCTACCGCATTAATCACTGCTTTACACCCTTGAAGTAATTCCTGTATAGCTGAGAAATCACGGGCATCTCCACTGATAGTCTCTATATTCTCATTAGTTATCCTCATATTTTTAGAATTTCTCGTTAATATTCGTACTTGATAGCCCTTTTCTAACGCTTGATTTATGAGGAATTTTCCGACTTTTCCATTCGCACCAAGAATCGCTATCTTATTTGTAGCTTCCATCACTATACTCCTCTTATTATCCATTGTTTACTACTGTAATTTCATAAACACGTAAAAAAGCAATTAAATGCTCACATGCTCGTTCACAGGCTAACATTTTAAAAATCTTTTGTTCTTCTTTCGTTTTATCATTCGCTTGATCTGAAGCAGCTTTTAAACATAAAAATGGTTTATTATTTACATGACACACATAAGCGAATGCCGCCACTTCTTGATCAACGGCTAAAGCTCCGTATACAGTATGCAGTAAATATCTCATTTCTGAACTACGAATACGCTGATCCCCTGACAAAAAGGTACCAAAATGAACTGGGTCATACGAACGCAATTTTTTCATTCGTTTTACGAGTGATTTAGTTGTTTCAATCGGTGCTGTTCTACCATTATATAGATTAAAAATATCTTCTCCTGACCCAGCCGCAGTAACATCGTGCTGTAACGTATTAAGAGCTACAACGATGTGCCCATTTTTCACTTTATCTGATAAGCTCCCGCAAATTCCTGTCATAAATAACTGGTCTGGTTGGAATTCACTTATTAATAGTTGCACAGAACTAGCACAACTTACTTTACCGACGCCTGTTACAACTGAAATCACCTCTAATTCATTAATATAATGAAAATGAAATTCCCAAGCTGCTCTCTTTTCTACACGATCACTTGGATAATGTTGATGCAAATACGTAAGTTCTGGTTCCCATGCAGATACAATTGCAATACGTTTCATTACATACTTCACTTCCTCCTATTTTCGTCTAAATAAGTCATCTATACTTTCTCGTTCATAATCTGGAATCCACTCTTTATATTTTTCATATAAATCCCGTATCATTTCTTTATTCTTCGCGATTACTTCACATCCTCTATCATCATAAATAAACATGACAATATCTTTCGTTTTGTTTATGAGAAATACATCCGGATAAGAAATTTCTTTCTTACGTCCAAAACGCGGATAAAGCCCTGGAAAATCTTCATGATTAGCAGCTTTAATTAGTGGTACAGGTTTTATATCCTCCGTAAGGCATTTTAAAGAAAATTGATATGTACAATACAAGTCAGCTTCTTCATCTTCAAATAGAAAAGGTAATGTTTCTTGTCTTATATGAAACTTCAAATCCATATTCTTAATAAATCGGTTGTATACATTTATTTTCTGCGGATTTTTTATATTTTCCTTTTTATATCTATAAACATTTGTAACTATAAAAACTGTGTCTCCTTTTGAAAATATATCTTCAAATAAATATTTATTATATGTATATAGTTGAGAGAAGTATTCCATATTTAAATCATCGGAGCCTTCAATGTTTTGATATATGTCTTTCCCAAAATCAAAATGAAGATGGTTTTCCCATTGAGAGTATGTATATGGTACTAATGTTACTCCTGGAAATGTGTGACTCATATAGTCTTTTAATTGCATTTTCATATCTTTCTACTCTACAATTTCTTTTAAATGCCAATATGCTTCTTCTAGCCATGGGTGTATAACTTTCAGTGTATCTTTTCTTTCCCATAAATATGAGATATATGCGAAAGCAGCATGTTCCAATGATTTTTCCAGTCCATTTTTCGCTTTTAATATGTATGGCGGCGTTCCTTTTTGAACCCATTCAATTTTATCCGCAATAAACAGTACTAAATCCATCTTCGTTGCATTTTTACGTAAAGTAGTGTGACAACTAATTGCATTCAATACTTCTTCGTCTTCCACTTTAAATACCTCTTTCGCAATTACTCTCGATAGTTTTTGATGAATGATCATCGGTAATTTTCGTTCTTCTTGTAAAATTTCTATTCCAAATTATTCAGCAACTGCTATCCGCTCCTTATTCGGAAAGATTGCGCTAATGTCATGTAAATATGCTGCAATAGCTACTTTTTCTTCGTTTTCATGAAACAATTTTGCGATTTTTCGTGCTTCATTTGCTACATGAATAGAGTGTTTATTTGTAATTTCTTTATTGTATTTTAATAGAAATGAATTTATATCATTTTCTATTTTTCCAGTTGGAGTAAATGTATATATGTCATTATATAGCACGTTAATATCCTCCTGATTACTGTTTTTCAATATAATGTGAAATTTAAATAATCCTTCTATTCTATATTCGTTATAAAAGTTTTTATACCTTTTTAATACGTTACATGAAATTTTATATGGAATCTTTACTACAAAACACATAAATGTTTGATATTATAGTAATGTTGATTAATTGTAAGGAAAGGAATTAACTATATAATGAATAAGAACATATTAATAATTGATGACGATAAAGAAATTGTAGAATTGCTTGCAGTTTATTTGCGAAATGAAGGTTACAACATCTATAAAGCTTATGATGGTGATGAAGCATTACAAATGGTCTCTACATATGAAGTTGACCTTATGATTTTGGATATTATGATGCCAAAACGAAACGGATTAGAAGTTTGCCAGGAGGTAAGAGAAAATAATACTGTACCTATTCTTATGCTTAGTGCCAAAGCTGAAGATATGGATAAAATATTAGGCCTAATGACCGGTGCAGATGACTATATGATCAAACCGTTTAATCCACTAGAATTAGTCGCTAGAGTGAAAGCCTTGTTACGAAGATCCTCTTTCCAAAACGCTTCTACACAAAGGAAAGAAGACGGCAATATTCGTATTCGCACAGTTGAAATACATAAACATAATCATACTGTTAAGGTACATGGTGAATATATTAAGCTCACATCTATTGAATTTGATATTTTATATTTACTTGCAAGTAATACAGGAAGAGTATTTAGTTCTGAAGAAATATTTGAACGCGTTTGGAATGAAGATGGTTATGGTTCTAATAAAACAGTAATGGTACACATTAGTAATTTACGAGATAAACTTGAAACTGTAATGAATGGAGATAAATTTATTCATACTGTTTGGGGAGTAGGCTATAAAATTGAGAAATGAAGCATTTGATATTCTGAAAGATATTCCAAAATGGAAAATAATTTTTTGGCTCTCATTGGCTATTACACTAACACCTATTACCGAATTAATTATATATCGTCTCGTTACAAGTGTAATTGAAAGTTCACTTACTCTAAGTGAACTTGGCAAAGAATTTATTAGAATCTTTGGGTATGAAAAATATAAAGGATTAAAGGAATCTTTATGGATGATGACCGTTTCTTATTTGTTTTTATTTTCCATTTTCTCATCCTACCTTTACATTTTTTATCGCCACGAAAAGAAGCTTTACTATGAAGCTTGTATAAAAAAAATGATCGAGGAAATTCGTTATATTGCGAGCGGACACTTTAATCATAAAGTATCGATTGTACATCATAATTATTTAGAAGAGTTAGCTACTGGAGTCAATCACATTGTTGAACAGTTAAAAGTGTCAATTGATGAAGAAAGACAGGCGGAACAAGCAAAAAGCGAACTTATTACAAATGTATCACATGACTTACGGACTCCCCTTACATCTATAGTTGGATATGTGAATTTAATCCATCATGATAATTATAGAGACGAAGTGGAATTGCGTCATTATATACAAGTCATTTACGATAAAGTTACTCGTCTAAACACATTAATGAATGATTTGTTTGAATATACACGTGTTCAAAATAAAGAGTTAAGTTTAAATTCTGTTCCCATTGATATTGTAGAACTGCTTGGGCAATTAACTGTCCAATTCCGGATACAGCTCCAAGAAGCAAATATTGAATGTCGCCCATCTTTCCCATCGCAAAAGCTAATGGTACAAGCTGATGGCGATAAATTAGTGCGTGTGTTTGAAAATCTAATCATAAACGCTATAACTTATGGAAATGATGGAGATCACATAGACATTACAACTTATGAAAGCAATACTATGATTGCAATTGATATTACAAATTACGGGCAACCTATTCCAAGTACTGATTTACCTCATATTTTTGAACGTTTTTATCGCGTAGAGAAATCACGCTCAACAAACACAGGCGGATCTGGGCTCGGCTTAGCAATTGCGAAAAGTATTGTCGAACTGCATAAAGGAACAATTGAAGTATATAGTGATGATAAAAAGACAACTTTCACTGTAAAATTACTTCCATATAAAAATTAATATTACATCTTTTAAGGTTCAATTTCTTATATGATAAGAAATTGAACCTTTTATTTTCCATTAATATCCAAAATTTAATAATTCCTTAAAATTCTTTAGAAATTCTTTACCTTTTCTTTCTTCCTATTTAAGCATTCCTTTTTACAATAATGTTACTAATGTAATTGAAGGAGGATCGCGTATGCAATTCTTTAAGAAAATAGCAATATTATTTTTATCTTTTCTTATCACAGTAATTATTGTTTTATATTTTTATTTATATGTTAATGGTCCAATTATCCAGGCTAAATCAGCCATTTTAATAGATGCTAATTCAGGTGAAGTTGTTTATAAAAAAAATGAAAGAACTCCTATTCAATCACCCACTTTAACTAAATTAATGACGGAGTATATCGTATTGGAACAACTTCATGATGGCAAAATACAATTAGATGAATCTGTGAAAATAAGTAACGAAGTTTTTCACACAGAAACGAGTCCACTACAAGTAACATCGGAGGATAACACAACTGTTCGTGACTTACTTCATGCATTGCTTTTAACAGGAAATAATCGTTCTGCACTTGCACTAGCAGAACACATTGCTGGAAATGAGGATAATTTTACAACGTTAATGAATGAAAAAGCAAAACAGCTAAAGTTATCACAACAATCTCCATTTTTAAATTCTACTGGAATAAATAACGAGAATAATAAACAATCGATTACAACAGCAATAGACGCAGCTGAAATAACAGCGCAATTAATAAAAGATTATCCTGATGTATTAAATATTACTAAACTAACCTCTTACCAATTTACCTTCAAAGATTTCCAAGTTTTCAACACAAATAAAATGATTTATTCCCTTGATGAAAACATTAAATTCAAAGGTGTTGATGGCTTACAAACAAGTTTTTCAACTAACGGTAATTATAGTTTTGTCGGCACAGCAAAACAAGGAGATACAAGGTATATTTCTATAGTTTTAGACGCTAATCAAGAAAACACGGCTTTTGTTGAAACAAAAAAACTACTTCAATACGGTTTTGAACCTTCCTCCTATTCTGCACTACAAGCTTTCAAAGACGCTGTTACATCTTGGACAATATTGCTTCAGTTTAAAAATTTAATTATACAAACGATTATGATCTTTTTCATCATTACAATTTTAATGTTTTTACATATACGTCAAAAAAAATCAGAGGATTTTAACTAAAAGTTCTCTTTTATATAAAAAGCCGACTTGCATTTAGCAAGTCGGTTTCTAAATCTATAATCCCCTTCCAATTAAATTCGCTGAAACGGGCTGAATGTTTAACTCTCTTGCCCATACAGATATTTGCCCTATATGATGAATCTCATGTACAATTACATGTCGTAAAACTTCTCCGTATGTATATGTTTTGTCCGTCCATGAAGCTTTTAATGTTTTACTTTCTAAATCAACAGACCATACTTGCAAAAACTCTTCTAATTCTCGTCGATATAAATCAGATAACGCTTTCACTTTTTGGATTGATTGATAATCTTTAAACTGCGATGCTCTATCTTCTTTTCCTTGAAGAGCACTAATCCAGCTATACTCTACATCTACAATATGAAATAGTGTTTTTAAAATACTCCCAACACCGCCAATACGTTTGCGAAGCAATTCTTCCTCAGTAAGTTGCTCACACCACTTAAACCAATCCTCTCCTACTTGCCAGTTATACCGAAATAAAACTAGCACATTTAGTACTCTCCATATCTATTATCCACTTTACAGCATCTATTACATAATGTGGCTCATTTTTTTGAATATGGTGACCACTATTTTCTGCAATTATAAATTTATTATTGGTTGATAATTGTAATAATTCTTCTTGCAATTGTAACCATTTCATTTGTGCATCTTGCGAATAAAAAGCTTTTTTACCTGCAGCTAACACGACAAGTGGAATATCTCTCATTGACTTACAATGTTTACCTGCTTCACCTAAACTATACATGAACTCTTCGTATGGGCTTTCATATATAAATTGCTTATAGTAAGCTTCTTGAAATTCAAAAGACATTATTGGCAAAAAATCCTCTTTATAATTTTCTGGTGTCGAATCAACTAAAACTACTCCCATCGTATCTTCAGGATAAAAAGCCGTAAATAAACGTACATTTATCCCCCCAAAGGAATGTCCTACAAAAATATAGGGTGGCTTAAGTTGTGATTGCTTTAAGCAATCTCTTAATTCTTTTACCATTTCAGAACTAATACGTTGCTTGGAACTCTTCCCACTTTTCCCTAATCCAGCTCGATCATATGTAAGTACCGTCCCATATTCAGTCAGTCCTTCCGCAATATGATCCCATGCCTTTGAATAATCACCATAACCTGCTTCCATTATAATAACAGGCTGCAGCTTCTCTCCTTGGAATATTTTCGTATATATTTTAAAGTCATCAACTTTTACATATTCCTCTATACACTTAACCATTCACAATCACTTCTCTTCGATTAAGTTCCTCTACTATTCGATCAATTATTTCACTTACAGATAATGAACCATCTAAAACGATATCCGAATTTGGCTTAACAGTATTACTTGCCTCTAAATAAGCTTTTCTCGCATGCGTTATATAATGCTTCAAATCTTTATGCAGTTCAATAATTGGTTCATCTTTAAAGTCCCTTATAATCCGTCTAGCCATCGCAATATCTAAAGGAGTGTCAACATAAATAGTTACATCAATTAAATCCCGCATGCTACTATTTAAGTAGGCAAACGGATAATCTACAATAAGATAGTCTATATTACTATTTTCTAGGAGTTGCTGAATATCAGTAATCAATGGTGTTAGTACCCATTCATCATAATCGGCCCCATCATCTATCCATTTACAAATGTCCGCCGGGCAGTTATTAAACTTATAACTATCAAAATATAGAGCTTTTGAATTTTTTAACTCCTGAGTTAATCTTTCTGTAATTGTTGTTTTCCCACCCCCTGAAACAGCTGCAATTGTAATTACCTTTGTTTTCTCATTCATAATTTTCACACCATACCCTTTTCATTGTTGTTAACATAATATAATTATAAAATACTATTGTTAATTATTGTTCCATTCATATTCTAACATACTCATTTCCCATAAATTCCAATACGTATCTCCTACTTTTCTCGCATCTCTTAATAATCCTTCTTTTACAAACCCTATTTTTTCATAACATGTAATGGCTGAAGTATTAAAATCAAAAACACCAAGTGTAACTCGATGCAGTTTTAACTCATTAAATGCAATATATAGTACAGCTTTCAACATTTTCTTCCCTATAGAACGTCCTCTCATATTTGTATCACCAACCAATACTTTTCCAATTCTGGCAGACTTATTTACATTGTCTATTTGTCCAAGCGAAATGTGCCCAATAACGTTTTTAGTTTCTTCATCTATTACTTTAAAAGCGAACGTATTTGCATTCTCACAATTAGCGCTTTCGATATATCTTTCTAATTGCTGTTCATTTAATGGATATGTAAATGCATTTCCTGACCATTGTATTAAAAATTCTTTGGAATCGATCCAATTTATTAATTGCTTAAAATCATTTCTTGTAAAGTTTTCTAGTTTAATCATTCCTATTCTCCTTTCGTACACCCTTCTATATACCCTCAAACTTATTTCTATATGAAAAATATATTTCCTCTTGTATAAAATAAAAAGCCATTCACAAGAATGGCTTTACACAAATAAAGCATAATTATGCTTTATTTGCTACGTCAACACCATTTAAATCAAACTCAGCAGTAACAGTTGTAGCAGGTGGTATAATTGCTACAATTTTACATACAGATATAATTGCTGCAACTGAACCAGGAATAGCAGCAAGCTTCACGACATCACAAGTTACCGAAGAAACAGTACCTACATAAGTACGTCCTTCTGTATTAATTGCAAAGCGAGAAAAATATAAAAACTGACCTCTAATTGTTAGAGGTCAGTTTTTATATTTTTAATTTTATAGTTTGCTAGACTGTAACCCCTGAATAAACTGAACCACTTCAGGATTTACAAGTGACGATAAATCTCCTAATTCTTTTCCTAAGTATGCAGCTTTAATGACACGTCTCATAACTTTGGAATTACGAGTTTTTGGTAAATCTTCTACAACGTGAATATCTTTAGGGCATAATGCTTTTCCAATATGAGAGTTTACTAAGCTCATTAATTCTTTCTTTAATTCTCCCGAGAAGATTACACCGTCTCGCAATACTACGAAGCAATGACAAACCTCACCTTTTACTTCGTCAGGGACACCAATTGCTGCTGCTTCTATTACATCATTATGTTTCACAAGAATAGATTCATATTCAGCAGGTCCAATACGTTTTCCAGCAATATTTAGCGTATCATCTGAACGTCCTGTTATGATATATTGTTCACCGTCATAAATGACCCAGTCACCATGCACCCATTTATTTTCAAAACGTGACCAATATGTGTTTACATAACGCTCATCATCTTCCCAGAAACTTTTCGTCATACCCACCCAAGGTTTTTCTAAACATAATTCTCCAACTTCATCACGAATCGGTTTACCTTGGTTATCGAGTACAACTGCTGCCATTCCTGGTAAAGATGCGTTAAAACTAATTGGTGCAATCGGCTTAATAAGGACATTCCCGAAAATCCCACCAGAAATTTCTGTTCCTCCTGAATAGTTACAAATTGGTACTTTCCCTTTTCCAACCGTTTCAAATAGCCACATCCATGGATCTGGATTCCAAGGCTCTCCTGTTGATGCGAATACTTCTAAACTCTTTAACGAGTGTTTATTTACATACTCATCACCTTTTGACATTAACGCACGGATTAATGTTGGTGAAATACCGAGATGAGTAATTTTATATTTATCGACTGTCTCCCATAAGCGGTCTGCCTCTGGGAAATCTGGAACGCCTTCGTACATAACCATCGTTGCTCCATTAATAAGAGAACCGAATAATAAAAATGGCCCCATCATCCAGCCCATATCGGTTACCCATAATACCCGGTCGCCTTGTTTTATATTCATACCAAATCCCGCATCAAATGCAGACTTTAGTGGGAAACCAGCATGCGTGTGTACCGTTCCTTTCGGTTTTCCAGTCGTTCCTGATGTATAAATGAGCATTAACGGATCATCACTATGCATTTCTTCAGCATGTGTGAATGGTTTTTCTTTTTCTAACGTACTCCATGAAAAATCATAGTTATGCGGTGTAAAATCATTTCCTGCATGACGAACAATTACAACCTTTTCAACTGTTGGGCAATGTTCACAAGCTTTATCTACTTCATCTTTTAAAGAAACAATTTTCCCACGACGTGAAAATCCATCTGCAGTAATAATCATTTTTGAACCAGCTGCTTGTACGCGAGTCATAACTGCATCAGCAGCAAATCCTGAAAATATTGGCGAAATAATCGCTCCAATTTTCATTACAGCTAGCATAGCAACAACTGTTTCGGGAATCATCGGCATATAAATTGTTACACGATCGCCTTTCTCAATACCTGCATGTTTTAAGCCATTTGCAACACGGCTTACCCAGCTATCAAGCTCTTCATACGTAAATGACTTCGTTGTTCCATTTTCTCCTTCATACATAAGTGCTGGCTGTGTTTTCGTTTCATCGTCAGCAAGCCAGCGAGATAAAGCAGATTCTACTACATTACAAGTTCCCCCATTATACCACTGTGCAAAAGGTGTACCATTTTCTAAATCTAATACTTCTGTATATTGTTTCATCCACTGATAGCCAACTGCTTTCTCAGCTTCTCCCCAAAACCACGCTGTTTCTTCAATCGACTTATTATAAAAAGCTTCGTAATCTTCATAGCCTAATGATTTCATCCAACTAAATAGACGCGTTTTTTCTTTATATTCTTCTGTTGGAAACCAAACTGCTTGTTTCAATGTTTTCCCCTCCTTGACTTTTTGAGCAAGAAAGCCCTAAATAGGGCTTTTAAACTGGATATACAGGATGTTTGCGATCCGTGAACACTTGATATTTACTCATATACATTTCGAATCGTCCTTTTAACTCTTCACGTAAATTGTTTGGATGAACAATACCATCAATCACCATCTCTGATGCTAAATGATAAATATCAATATCTTTCTTATACTCTTCACGTTTTTCAGCAATGAAGCTTGCACGTTCTTCTTCTGGTAAAGCTGCAATTTTATTTGCATATACAGCATTGACCGCTGCTTCTGGACCCATTACTGCAATAGAAGCTGTCGGTAATGCTAAGCAGCAATCTGGTTCAAAGGCTGGACCTGCCATTGCATATAAACCAGCGCCATATGCTTTACGAACAACGATAGAAATTTTCGGTACAGTTGCTTCACTCATTGCAGAGATCATTTTTGCACCGTGACGAATAATACCAGCACGTTCTACTTTTGTACCAATCATAAATCCAGGTACATCTGCAAGGAATAATAATGGAATATGATATGCATCACATAAATTAATAAACTTCGCTGCTTTATCAGCGGAATCGTGGAATAAAACGCCGCCCTTCATACGCGGTTGATTTGCAATAATGCCGATAGGCTTACCATCGATGCGTGCTAAACCTGTAATTAGTTCTTGAGCGAATAATTTTTTCACTTCAAAGAAAGAGCCTTCATCAATAATTCTATTAATAAGATCTTTCATATTGAAAGGAGCATTTTGATTTTCTGGAATGATTTCTTCTAACGTTTTATCGAACTGTTTCGGTTCTTGAGGTGTAATCAAAGGAGTCTTTTCTAAATAGTTACTTGGAAAATAAGAAATATATTGTCTTGCTTGAGTAATTGCATCTTCTTCTGTTTTACATAAAACATCTCCGCATCCTGATACTGAGCAATGCATACGTGCTCCGCCCATTTCTTCTAAAGTTACCTTCTCACCGATAACCATTTCAGCCATACGAGGAGACCCTAAATACATAGATGCATTTCCTTCAACCATCATAACAACATCACAAAATGCTGGAATATACGCACCACCAGCTGCTGAAGGTCCAAATAGTAAGCAAATTTGTGGAACTTTACCTGATAATTTCACTTGATTATAAAAGATTCTTCCTGCACCGCGGCGTCCAGGGAACATTTCAACTTGATCTGTAATACGTGCCCCAGCAGAGTCAACTAAATAAAATAACGGCACGCGTAACTTCTCAGCCGTTTCTTGAATACGTAAAATCTTTTCAACTGTACGTGATCCCCATGAACCGGCCTTAACTGTTGAATCATTTGCCATTACACACGCAGTACGACCATGTATTTTACCAGTCGCAGTTACAACACCATCAGCTGGTAGTCCTGTTTGTTCACAATTTGCAAATAATGCATCTTCCACATATTCGCCATTATCAAATAAAAGAGCTAAACGATCGCGAACAAAAAGTTTTCCCTTTGCTTTGTTTTGTTCATGATATTTCGGTGCTCCGCCTTGCTTAATTGTTTTAACTCGTTCCTCAAATGAATTAGATTGTTGTTTTTGGTCTAACATATTTACTCCCCCTTATACATAGGCTTGCGTTTTTCCTTAAATGCCTGTAATCCTTCTAATCTATCTTTCGTATGGATTACACCCTCATACGCTTGTTTTTCCATTTGTAATCCGGTATGTAAATCTACTTGAATACCATTTGAAATTGCCTCTTTTGCTAATCGAACAGCAATTGGACCATTACTAGCAATTCGCTCTGCAATTTCAATTGCTTTCTCCTCTAGTAAATCAGCTGGTACGACGAATTCTACTAAACCATATTCTTTCGCTTCTTGCGCCGAAATACGTCTTCCTGTATAAATTAACTCTTTCGCTCTACCTACCCCTATTAATCTTGGCAAGCGCTGCGTACCACCTGCTCCTGGTATAATTGCAAGTGAAGTTTCAGTAAGACCAAGGCTTGCGGAGTCAGAGGCCATTCTAAAATCACAAGCTAAGCTTAATTCAGTACCACCACCAAGAGCGATTCCATTTATAGCGGCAATTACAGGCTGTGGTAATTGTTCAACCATCTCCATAGTAGAACGAATCATACCAACAGCATGGCGAACTTGTTCTTCATTCATGCCAGCGCGTTCTTTTAAATCAGCACCAGCACAAAACGCTTTTTCACCAGCCCCTGTTAAAATAACTACGCGTGTATTCGCTTCTTCGTTTATTTGAGTTAATATAGTTTGTAATTCGTCTAATAATGCTAAAGATAATGAGTTTGCTTGTCTTTCACGATTTAACGAAATCTTTACAACGTGCGGTGTAACATAGTCAACTGATATGTTTTGTAATTGTAGCATCTTATCACCTACTTATCGTTTTATGTTGAAGCGCTCTATACACATGACTCGGTAATTGGATGTTTAACTTACTTTGAATAAATTGACTAGCCCTCAATAACTTTTCTTCATCTATATTTGTTTGGACCCCTAACTTATGAAGCATATGTACTAAGTCATCAGTTGCAACATTACCCGATGCTCCTGGTGCATAAGGACAGCCTCCAAGTCCACCACAAGAACTATCAAACGTTGTAATACCATATTCTAAAGACTTAACTACATTTGCAAGTGCCATTCCATACGTATTATGAAAATGCATTGCAAACTGCGCAGCATCATACTTCTTTAATAAATGATCTAATACTTGCTCTACTTGTAACGGATTTGCTACACCAATCGTGTCACCAAGAGAGATTTCATAAATGCCATATGAAAATAGTTGATTACATAATTCATCAACAGCTTCTACACTTATATCCCCTTCATAAGGACAGCCAAACACAGTAGAAACATATCCTCTTACTTTTTTCCCTTCAAACATTGCTTGTTTTGTTAAATCTTCGATCACAGCTAATGCTTCCTTGATTGATTTATTAATATTACTTTTATTATGAGATTCACTTGCTGATAAAAAAACATTCACCTCATCTACATTTTGCAAAAAAGCTCGTTCCAAACCATTTTGATTTGGAACAAGCGCTGCATATGTAACATTTGGATCCCTTTTTAGCTCAGAAAATACATCACTTGCATCTGCTAATGCAGGAATCCATTTAGGGTGAACGAATGAGGAAACTTCAACGTACGACAATCCCGCTTCTGTAAGTAGTTGAATCCATTTTACTTTATCTTTTGTGCCAACAATTTTTTTTTCATTCTGTAAGCCATCACGTGGCCCTACTTCTTTAATGACAGCAAAATTAGGTAGTTTCAATTCGCTTCCCCCCATATCTCCCTATTCAATTTCTAGTAATACATCTCCTTCATTTACAAAATCGCCTTCTTGCACGTTTATTTTCATAACCGTTCCAGCGTCTTCTGAAATGATTGGAATTTCCATTTTCATAGATTCCAAAATGACGACATCCTGCTCTTCCTCTACTGTATCTCCTACTCCTACAACTATCTTCCAAACATTTCCTGCCATCGATGCATATACTTTCGTCATCATTTTTTCCCCCTTAATATTCATAAACCTTATTTTTTAACAAGTTGTTTCGTTACAAAACCCGTTGTATAAATACCACTTTTGAACACATCGTCTTCCAATACTTGCAGTAGCATTGGTGTATTTGTTTTAATACCTTCTACTTTTAACTCTTCTAGAGCATTTTCTAATTTTGAAATTGCCTCTTCACGAGTTTCACCATGAGCAATAACTTTTGCAATCATTGGATCATAGAAAGGTGTAATTGTTACATTATTCTCTAAAAAGTGATCAATACGTACACTTGTCGGTAGCGTTAAATCTGTAATTTTTCCTGGTGATGGGAAGAATGTTTTCGGATCTTCTGCATAAATACGGGCCTCAATGGCATGACCACTACGTTTTACATCAGCTTGTGTAAATGATAGCTTTTCACCACATGCAATAAGGAGTTGTTGTTCAACAAGGTCTAAACCAGTAATTTCTTCCGTAACTGGATGTTCTACTTGTAATCTCGTATTCATCTCTAAGAAATAGAAGTTTTTCTGATCATCTACAAGAAACTCAACTGTACCTGCATTTGTATAACCAAGTGCTTTAGCAGCTTGTACAGCAACTTCTCCCATAGCTTTTCGTGTACCTTCATCTAAAAATGGTGAAGGTGCTTCTTCAATTACTTTTTGATTTCGGCGCTGTACTGAACATTCGCGTTCCCATAAATACACTGTATTACCATGAGTATCCGCTAAAAGCTGAATTTCAATATGGTGTGCATCTGCTATATAGCGCTCTAAATACATTTCTCCGTTACCAAAGAAGTTTTGTGCTCTTGTTTTATTACTTTCAAATGCTTTGGTGAGCGTTTGCTCAGTTTCCATCAACTGCATTCCAATGCCTCCGCCGCCCGCGGATGCCTTAAGCATTAATGGATAACCAATTTGTTTTGCAATTTCAATTGCTTCTTCAGCAGTTTCAATATTTGTAGTAATACCTGGAACTACTGGTACATCTGCTGCTTGCATTGCTATACGTGATTCAATTTTACTTCCCATCTTCGTAATGATTTCTTCTGAAGGACCGATAAATACGATTCCTTCTTCTTTACAGCGAATCGGAAAAGATGGATTCTCTGATAATAATCCGTATCCTGGATGGATTGCTTCAGCATTTGTCTTCTTAGCTATTTCAATAATTTTTTCAAGATTTAAATAGCTTTCTTGGACACGTGGCCCACCTACTAAGTAAGCCTCATTTGCCATTTTCACATGAAGGGCATTTTCATCTGCCTCAGAATAAATAGCAACGGTACGAATCCCAAGTTTTTGACAAGTTTTCATAATACGAACTGCGATTTCCCCGCGATTAGCAATTAATATTTTTTGAAACATAGTGATCCCTCCTTTTTATCTACATCCTAAATGTCTTGCGATTACGAGACGTTGAATTTCAGAAGTTCCTTCACCAATTTCTAATAGTTTTGCATCACGAATATGACGTTCAACTTCATATTCACGCATATAACCATATCCACCATGAATCTGTACTGCTTGATTCGCTATACGACTTGCTGCTTCAGAGGCAAACAGTTTTGCCATAGCCGCTTCTTTACCGAAAGGTTTATCATTATCTTTTAACCAAGCTGCTTTATGTACTAAATTACGCGCTAATTCCACTTCAGTCGCCATATCAGCCAATTTAAATTGAATCGCTTGGAAATTAGAAATTGTTTTTCCAAATTGTTGACGTTCTTTCGCATATTGCAGTGCACGTTCAAATGCTGATTGTGCAATACCTACTGCTAATGCTGCAATTGAAATACGCCCTCCATCAAGTGTATATAAGAATTGTTTAAATCCTTTGTTTACATCACCAAGTATATTTTCTTTCGGTACACGCACACCATCAAGTACGATTTCACAAGTATTAGAAGCGCGAACGCCCATCTTATCGTAAGGACTTGAAATCGTTAATCCTTCACTAGTAGTCGGTACAATGAATGCAGAAATACGTTTTTTACCATTCTCTTCAACACCATTGATAGCGGTTACAATGATTGTATTTGCATACTCTGCATTTGTAATCCAACACTTTTCGCCACTAATTACATATTCATCGCCATCTAAAATTGCTTTCGTCTGTGTGCCTCCTGCATCAGATCCAGCGTTTGGCTCCGTTAATCCGAAAGCACCTAATGTTTTACCTGATGCCATTGGAACTAAATACTTTTGCTTTTGTTCTTCTGTACCGAAATAATAAATTGGAGAAGCTCCTAATGAAATTGTTGCAGCGTAGCTTAAACCTGTCCCACCACAAGCACGACCAATTTCTTCAACTGCTAACGCGTACGATACTGTATCGCCGCCTGAACCTCCATACTCTTCTGGGAATGGGATGCCTAATAATCCTAGTTCGCCCATTTTTTGAAATGTTTCATATGGAAATTCCGCAGTTTTGTCATAATATACAGCCTTCGGTGCGATTTCCTTTTCAGCAAAGTCACGTACCATTTCTTTAATCATTTGTTTTTCGCGAGTTAGAGTAAATTCCATTCCGCTACACACCCCTTATCGAATATTGAGTTTCGACAGCGTGCGAGTTTGTACTACAAACATTACTACTTAAAAGACAAAAAAATTAGTTAGACAATTGCTACAATTCTGTCATAACTCAATTTTAAAACAGATTCTGTACTAATGCACAAAAAAATTCCTACATTGTTCTACAACAACATAGGTGGTTTTATGTCGAATTATGTATTTTTTTGTTTAATAATCTCTATTTTTTCCCGAATCAAAGATTTTCACTAACACCTCAGGATGTGATTCGAAATATGTTTATTTTAATAAATACTTTTCATCAAACCGTATTGCCTACGATTTTAATATGGTAATCAAACTGCTAACTGTTTTTCGCTTCTCTGCATATTTATAAAGTTCTTCTAGCATATGCTCATACATTTTAAAGCTGTGTTTTATCATACCTAAAAATAAGCTCACATACATTTCAATTTGATAAATAGCGCGGCGTATGCTTTAATAACTAATAAAAATTCTTCCTATAATTTTTAAACACTACCTTCTGCATTAGCAACATTACATCCTAATTCTTAATCCTTCACTTTGTTATATGTCATAAATATAGATCTTTAATCAGGTTTAAAATTAAAATGACATTCATATTTCAATTAATTTTTAACGTTTTAAAATGCGCGATTGTTAATAGACATTTATACAAATGTTCACGAGTAATAAAATTCGACAATCTATTTTCTTAATCACCTATTTTAACTTTTAATTTAATCGATTTTTTTCGATTTCATTTCATATCGTGTAAAAGAACCTTTATTACTCCGTATATTACCTTAAAGTTAATCCACTTAAATTCATAAACTGTGTGCATACTTACTTCTGCTCTTCTGCTAGAAAACTATCAACGTTTTCGCTTTTGAAAGCGATAAAGCCCGCTATTTTTTACAGCACCCACAGAACGTTCTCCGATTAACACTGAGTCCTTATGTTAATTCATCCTGTAGTCTATTGTTGTGATTTATTGTTTTAACTCGTTTAACTTAGCCAATATTACGTTACGCCTCTTTTCTGAAATAGAAAAAAGGCAATCGATTTTAAATCGATCGCCTTAAATTTTGTGTTTCTTTTGTAGTTCTTATACCATATTATAATGTTTAATTGAAAGTCCTAGACTACTCCAGTGTAATCAGATAGCCATAGAGCCGTTAACGTTCTATTATAGCTTGATTTTAAATTTCCTAGAAGAGTTAACGGTATGTGTGTATTAACCGGCCCTGATAGTAATTCATTCCTTTGAGCAACTTGAACAATCGGAAGATTTTGCATGATTTATTTTATTACCTCCGCGGTGTTAATCCGTATAATATAAATTGAATCGTATTTTCAATTTCCACTTCATCGTCCCATTTCTCTTCAGGCAATAATAAAAATCGAGTTAAGAGTAATCCTAGTACAGCTGATAAAGTAAGACGTACTACGGAAGATGGTGGTATTTCAATAATTTTCCCATCTTCTTGAAACTTCACAATTAACTTTTTAAAATGTGAAAGTAGTTCTGTTTCCACTAATTGTTGTATTTCACTTTTTAGTTCTGGTTGAAATGGTACTTCTTGAATTAATATTTTTATCATTGGAAAGTGCTTTTTGGCAAATTCAAATCTATTATTAATTACTACTCTTAAAAGTCCTTCATATGATTCATAATTAGTTTTAAATATTTCTTTTGCAAAAGCTTGTACGAAAAATGGTGCAGCGAACTTTGTTAAAGTTGGCATTACGACCGCTAACAATAAATCTTTTTTCGTTTTATAGTAGCGGAAGATTGTTCCCTCCGCTACACCAGCTCGCTTTGCAATTTCACTTGTTGAGGTTGAAGCGTACCCTTTTTCTCCAAACATATCAACAGCTGCCTCTAATATACGCATTTGACGTTCATTTTTTTTATCAGTATTTGTTGCAGCAATCAATTCCTCAAGCCAATCCTTCTTCATTTATAAAGCTCCTTTTTGTCGTCATTATATTTTACGATGTTTCTTTAAAGCAAATACATTTCCTACTGCAAATACTAGTGAAAAAAGAAGTAATACAGTAAGATCTACTGCAATCTCTTTAAATCCTTGATTTCGAATCATCACTTGTCTCATTGCGTCAGCACCATATGTGAGGGGAAATAATTTCCCTAACATTTGTAACCACTTATTCATAGATTCAATTGGAAACAACCCAGAAAAGAAGACTTGCGGTACGATAACAAGCGGGATAAACTGGATCATTTGGAATTCATTATTTGCGTATGCCGATAAAAACGTGCCTAACGTTAGTGCAGTTAAAGATAGCATACACGTAATAAGTAGCGTTAGCCATATAGAGCCGGCTACGTATAAGTCTAAAATATAAACTGAAAAACTTACGATAATGATAGATTGTATAAATGCAAAGATTCCAAAACCAATAATATATCCTACAACTATTTCCCACCTTCTCACTGGTGTGGACAATAATCTCTCTAATGTACCACTTAAACGTTCTCTTACAAAAGATACTCCTGACAATATGAATACAAAGAAAAATGTAAAGAAACCGATTAATACGGGACCCAGCCCATCAAACATCGTAAAGTCTTTAGATCCATGTAAATAATTAATTTCAGGCTTCATAATTGATACATCGTTTTTCTCTGTACTTTTTTGCAATACTTGAAGTACAGCACGATTTTTTGATGAATCACTGCCTTCTAACAGAAGATTCATTTTTCCATTCTCTAAATGAATTACTGCATCTACCTTTTGCTTTTCTAATTCCGAAATTGCTTTCTCTTTACTATATTCATAAATTGATGCTTCTTGATTCTTCATCGCCTTTACTATAGGAGCAGGCACATCTACTACAGCAATATGCGGTATATAGTCTTTTTGTGTAAATACTAGAGACAATAACCAAAGTAATAACATTGGTGCCCCAAACATCATTGCTAAAGAACGTTTATCTCGAAAAAATTGACGAATGATACGGATAATTACACCATTAACTCTCATGATTCAATCACTCCTTCTAACAAAAAGACATCTTCAATTCGTCCAGATGATGTTTGTTTTTTCAATTCCTCGGGTGTGCCAATCGCAACTAAATCCCCTTCTCTTATTAACCCTAGACGTTCGCAAAACTCAGCTTCATCCATAATGTGCGTTGTTACAATAATGGTTGTGCCTTTCTTTTTAAGATCATAAAACTTCTCCCAAATTGAGTTTCGAAGAAGCGGATCTATCCCAACTGTTGGCTCATCTAAAATTAATATTTCTGGTTCATGAAGGAGTGCTATCGCCAATGATAATCGCTTTTTCATTCCACCTGAAAAATGCTGTACTTGCTTTTTCATATGCTGTGATAATTGTACAAGTTCAAAAACCTCTTCGATTCTCTCTTTCTTACGCTTACCTTTTAACCCATACATCGTTGCAATAAAATCTGCATTTTCATATGCCGATAGTTCTTCATATAATGCATCAGCCTGAGCCATATAACCAATTCTTTTCATTTCATTTAAATTAGGCATGTTTGTATTGAAAACAATTACATCCCCTGTAGTTGACTCATTAATACCTGCAATCATTTTAATAAGCGTCGTTTTCCCTGATCCGGAAGGTCCAACCAATCCAAAAATTTCCGCTTTCTCTACTTGCAACGAAAGATTGTGCAAAACTTCTTTTTTTCCAAATTTCTTTGATACATCTCGTAAAATAATTGAAGGTTGCTGCACTCAAAATCCCCCTTTTCCATAAAATGAGTGAGTACTCACTTTTATTTTACTCTCGAGTTGTTATATGTCAAACTTAATTCATTACTATTTATTTTTGGCCAACAACTACACAATGAAACAGAGTCGACATTAGAATAATTTTTCTTAAAGTCGACTCTGTTTCATTTTGAACCATTACTTTTTATCTATGTTTTTAAATTCATATATTTTCTAATTCTAGCTACATCTAAAGAATATTCGATAATTAATTGCTGTATTGGTAAAATAACCGTTTCAGGATATAAATGTGCATATTGTAATGTTTCCGAATACTTTTCTAATCTTTTTTCTAAATATTTTACAATTTGTTCAGGATGACTTACCAATAAACATTTACAATAATAATGGATTTGTTCCTCAATTGCCGTATATTCTTCAATTTCAAATTCTTTATGCATGTGTACACCCCTTTATATTTTTAATATCGTTTAATAATAACCATTTTAACTCGACTAATTTTTGAGTTTTTTGATTATTTACACTATAACAAACTCATTAGGTCAAATTTTGTTACTTTATGTAGCGTGGAAAAATTTTAACAAATTTGTAATAGAAACTTGTACTAAAGTAAAAGTATCTTTACTTAATAATTAACATACCCTTTTATTAAAAGATTTTCACGAGCAGAATGCTTCGATAAAAAACAAAAAAAGGACCGTATTCCGGTCCTTTTTCTATTAATTGTTATCAATTTAAAAACCTTCATCCTATTCTATTCAATTTGGTCTCAACCTGTCTTGTTAGCTTAATAGGCATGGCGCTTTTTCTCTTTTCTTATAATTCTTATCTCCGAATCTGTCCATTTCCACGAATCACATATTTTGTAGAAGTCAATGCAGGAAGCCCCATTGGTCCTCTTACGTGTAGCTTTTGGGTACTGATGCCGATTTCTGCGCCGAATCCAAATTCAAAGCCATCAGTAAAACGGGTCGAAGCATTATGGTAGAGTGCCGCGGCATCGACGGATGTAAAAAATTTGCTGACGCTTTCCTCATCCTCTGTAATAATCGCTTCAGAATGCATGGATCCATAAGTATTTATGTGATTAATTGCTTCTTCGACAGAGGAAACCACTTTGACTGCCAGCGTGAGAGATAAAAATTCTGTTCCCCAGTCTTCTTCTGAAGCCGGTATAATAGAAGAATCAATTGCCAATACTTTATTATCTCCACGTAGTTCTACTCCTCTTTCCTTCAAGGAAGAAAACAGTACGCTACCAAATCGCTGCGCCCAATTTTCATGAAGTATAATCGTTTCAATTGCATTACATACAGATGGACGCTGCGTTTTGGCGTTTATGATAATATCAAATGCCATTTGTTTATCTGCTGTTTCATCAATGAAAACGTGACAATTTCCCGCACCTGTTTCTAGTACTGGAACAGACGCTTCTCTCACTACAGTATCTATTAACTGTTTGCCACCTCTTGGGATTAGAACATCCAAGTACTCGATTAATGTAAATAGCTGCTTAGCGCTATCTCGTGACGTATCTTCTATGAGCTGTACACTTTCTGGAGGTAAGCTCGTTTTTTTGAGCGCTCGGTGAATAACAGCCACGATGGCTTTGTTAGAATACGTAGCGGAAGAACTACCACGCAAGATCACTGCATTTCCTGTTTTTAAGCAAATTGTGGCCGCATCTACCGTCACATTTGGCCGCGCCTCGTATATCATCCCGACAACACCTAGTGGTACGCGCATCTCCTGAATAGATAATCCATTGGCCCTTTCCCATGCACTTACACATTCTCCAACAGGATCACGCAAATCAATTAGTTGCTTGATACCCTCTGTCATATCAATAATACGCTGTTCATTCAGCATAAGGCGATCAAGGAGAGAAGCAGAAAATCCTTTTGCCTTACCTCCTTCAATATCCCTTTTGTTCTCCTCTAAAATATAAGCTGTTTCTATTATCAATTGATCAGCAATCGCGACAAGCGCTTCGTTTTTTTGATCTGTAGATTTGAGCACAAGTTCTCTAGCAATCTTCTTTGCTTTTTGTCCTTTTTCCAACACTTCATTCATTTTCATTTCCTCCTTTTTAAAGATTAATAGGTAAAATTTGAGACCCGTTTAACTCCAGCAAAGCACTTTCATCTAAACCTTTCCTGCCTAGATATGCGTTGAATTTATTGAAGATTTATAGTCAGATTTATAACGGTCGACTCTACGCTCTACACTTGGATGAGTCCACTCTATTCTTAAAATGAAACCCAATTATCCCTATGGATGACTTCATAGCTATGCCTTTCACATCGCGCTTGAATGTCTTGGCTCTGCATACCTTTTAGATCCCTTAGTTCCTCTGCACTATATCTGCATTGCCCTTTCCCTATTACGCACCCTTGTTGCGTTACGACCTCCACAACTTCGCCTGCTTGGAAGAACCCAGACACACTAGTAACACCAGCAGGAAGAAGACTCTTTCCATGCTGAATGATGGCAGCGGCTGCTCCAGCATCCACTTCGATTTGTCCACTGACAAGCGAATGTAACGCGATCCACTGCTTATTCATCTTAATCACTTTTTGAGGGGCATTACCGATATACGTTCCATCACCTTTCCCCTTCAAAACATCTAAAAACTTCTCATGTCCACGACCTGTCCCGATAAATACACTCACCCCAAGAGAAATTGCCGTCTTTGCAGCATCGATTTTCGATTTCATACCGCCAGTTCCCAGTTTTGAGCCAGCATCACCAGCAAGAGAAGCGATTTCTTTCGTAACCTCAGGGAGGAAATAATATTTTTTCGCGTCCGCATTTTTCTGGGGATTCTGGTCATATAAACCGTTCACATCCGTAAAAATCATGAGCATATCCGCCGAAACAAGCCCACTTACTAAAGCTGACAGCATATCATTATCACCAAAAGTCAACTCCTCTAAAGAAATAGAATCATTTTCATTGATTATAGGAAGAGCGGAACGGTTTAGTAGCTCCCCTAAAGTAGCATAAGCATTACTGTATTGTTCTTTTCTAGAAAAATCACTTCTCGTTAGTAAAAGTTGCGCGGTAACGATATCATATTTAAGGAATTCCTCCGTGTATGCCTGCATTAACAAACTTTGTCCGACAGCTGCTGCAGCCTGTTTCCCTTTAATTGTCACAGGTCTGCTTGGATATCCTAGTGCAGAAAAACCTGCAGCGATGGCCCCTGATGTAATTAACAAAACTTCATGCCCATCCTGTTTCAGTCGTGCCAATGCGGCGACGTGATCTGAAAGTTGTTCTTTAGAGATGCCTCCATGACTATCTGCCAAAGAACTGCTCCCAATCTTTACAACAATTCGTTGTTTTTTCACTTTTGTATCCCCCAAGTCTAAAATCAAAGTTTTTTATAAATTACACTTCTATTCATACAGCTTGCAGCGATTTCTATTCTCACCAATGCTGAACCTAGCGTATGAAAGAGCAAAATAAAAATGACCGCTTCGCCCTTAATAAAATAAAAAGGACGAAACGGTCATTGTTCCGCGGTACCACCTTAATTGATATACATAGATATCCACTTGGCGCCTATAACGCAGGCGTACGCCTAAACTTTCATTTAAGACTCAGGGATAGGTTCGATACATTCTATACGAGGAATCTTTCAGCCGGTGAATTCCACTCTCTTTCGCAAGAAGACATATGTACTATTTCCCTTCAACGATTTTCAATTTAATTTTTATATATTATGCGATATAGTTTGTTTTTGTGTCAAGAGATATTTTTAAAAATTACTAGAGCGACAAGTTGTTAGTATAAAATTATGAACATCACCATTTCTTAAAAATGTGGATTTAACTATACCTTATCGTTTATTCATCAACATACAGCCTTCTAGCATGCAACACATAGAACTAGTCATGTCAAAAACCCTATACTTCTCCTAATTCCTTATGCAAATAATAGAATGTATTGCTATTATCAAACACGATTTTTGATGTTTTCAAGTATAGACAATACAAAAGATTAAATTATACTGCATGTACTTATATAGTTTCAAATAAAATTAATTTCTTTATTTTTAGTATTGCAAAAAGGACTACACTCTCTTAAAATATTTCTTTATATTGTATGGGATATTATTTAACTTTTTCAGAATAATAATTTCAAACCGATAAAATTGATTATAAAAGGAGCAAGATCGAGTTATTATGGACAAACAAATTGGATTCATCGGATGCGGAAATATGGGGATGGCTATGATCGGCGGGATGATAAACAAAAATATAGTGTCTTCAGATAAAATAATTTGTTCAGATTTAAACGTTACTAATTTAAAGAAAGCTAGTGAAAAATATGGCATAACTATAACTACTGACAACAATGAGGTAGCTAAAAATGCTGACATCTTAGTTTTGTCAATCAAGCCAGACCTATATTTATCAGTAATTAACGAAATAAAAGAGCAAATAAAAAACGATGTAATAGTCGTAACTATCGCTGCAGGAAAAAGCATTATGAGTACTGAGAATGCTTTTGGTAGAAAGTTAAGGATTGTAAGAGTAATGCCTAATACACCAGCTCTTGTTGGCGAAGGAATGTCTGCATTATGTCCTAATGAAATGGTTAAAGAAAAAGATTTAGAAGATATACTAAACATTTTTAATAGTTTTGGCCAGACAGAGATAGTAAATGAAAAATTAATGGATGTTGTAACTTCTGTAAGTGGTTCTTCGCCAGCCTATATATATATGTTTATAGAAGCCATGGCAGATGCTGCTGTACTGGATGGTATGCCAAGAAATCAAGCATATAAATTCGCAGCCCAGGCTGTATTAGGTTCTGCAAAAATGGTACTAGAGACAGGAATACACCCAGGTGCATTGAAAGATATGGTTTGTTCTCCAGGTGGAACGACAATAGAGGCTGTAGCAACATTAGAAGAAAAAGGCTTGAGAACAGCCATCATTTCAGCTATGAAACGTTGTACTCAAAAATCTGCTGAATTATCTAGTTTAACGGAAAACAATTAAGATAAAATTGCACAATTGTGTATACCTTGAAATAGTTGTAGACCATATTCACATTTGCTTTAGATAATCCCTTATTATCAGTAGTAAATAAAACGGACAAATTCATACTTACTTGAGATTGTCCGTTTTATTTTTATTATTCTTAAATAATTTTATACCTTCCTAATTACATGTCTTTTTTTACCTCTAGTCTTCCCTACTTATTTCCCTCATAAGATTCTGCCTAAATACAAAAACCGATTCATTTCACACGAAAAAGAGTCGGTTTTCTAATTTTATGCTTTTGATTACATTGGGTAATGAAATGAAAAAACTGAGAGTTTATTACCTAAGAGCATTGGTTACAACTTC
Organism: Bacillus paramycoides; assembly: GCF_001884235.1. Taxonomy (GTDB): domain Bacteria; phylum Bacillota; class Bacilli; order Bacillales; family Bacillaceae_G; genus Bacillus_A; species Bacillus_A paramycoides. Next base: position 533,771 of record NZ_MAOI01000079.1, read on the forward strand.
AGCAGCCTGCGCAATTAGTTCATTATTATAGGTAGCCTCTTTCTCATCTCTACTGGATAGAATTGCGATGATAATAGGTGCTCTATTCGGCGGCCAAACGATAGCAATGTCATTTCGTGTCCCATAACTTCCAGCTCCAGATTTATCTCCAACTTCCCAGTCGGTTGGTACACCAGCACGGATAAGTTTGTCTCCTGTAGCATTTCCTTTCATCCAATCTGTAAGAATTTTCCGTTTGTCAGCTGGAAGCGCATTTCCGACCGTAAAATCCTTAAGGTTGGTAGCAAGTGTTTTGGCTGTACTTGTATCACGAATGTCTCCTGGAGTAGCCTCGTTTAACTCTGTCTCAAAGCGTTCAGCCATTGTAACTCGATCACCGATCTGTCTAAGCGCTTTTTCATATCCTTTAGGTCCACCTATTTTATTAAACAAAAGGTTCCCTGCAGTATTATCACTGGAACGAACAGCAGCCTCTGCTATTTCCCCAAGTTTCATGCCTGTATCTACATGTTTCTCTGTAATGGGTGAATATTCCACTAAGTCTTCTTTCGTATAGGTGATGACTTCATTTAATTTATTAATTGGGTTTTGCTGTAGCAATACTCCTGCAGCTAGCGCCTTGTAGGTTGATGCATAGGCAAACCGCTCATTAGGTCGATAAGCAATTGTTCGATTTGTACCAGTATCAATAGCATACACGCCTAATCGAGCATCAAATTTTTTCTCAAGTTGAGAGAATTCTTTATAAGTCGCATGATTTTTATGTTTAACTTGTCCTGTCTTTTCTTTCGCTTCAACTTGCAATGACCCTCCTGTAAAAATTTCTAGGCTTGAAAGACCTAAGCCTAATATGCCAGCACAAATCCCTATTTTTAGCATCCTCTTGTTTTTCAAAAATATCATTCCTTTCAAATTTTTAATACTGAAAACAAATATTAAATTCATTACACTGTATCCCATTTGAACACCTGTTTTTATACGTACATATAATAGACACCCTAAGTAACAAGTTTGTTCCATTCATTCAAAAAACTTTTTAAATAGTAGCAGAGGTATTAACAACAATAAGAAATAGCAACTATGATAGCTGCTATTTCTTATTTCAAATCTAACTTTTTCTCTAACTTAGAAAGACTTTTATATAAACAGGGGCTCTCCCCTTAAGAAAAGTGCACAAATTTTACTGCTTTTGATTAGGGCTATCTGTACTAGTAGCTTCACCATGTATACGTTGCTTTTTTAAATCAAAGTATACATCTAAAACTTCCTTTCCAATTACAGAATTAATTCCACTTTTATCATTATGAAGCCATGGGACTACTACAGAAAATGCTACTTCTGGATTATCATATGGGGCATATCCAACTAATGTTAAGTTATAACATTCCATACGTTCACCTTTTGCATTTCTACCAATTGGATCATCTCCACCATATACAGTTTGAGCTGTTCCCGTCTTTCCTGCTGGCTTGTATGGAGCATTTTTGAAATACTTCACGCCAGTTCCATCACCTTCTTGAAATACCCATCTAAAGCCCTCTTTTACTCGATCAATATGTTCTTTCTTCATATCAATTCGATTTAATACGACAGGCTCTATAGAGCGTATAACTTTGCCAACCTCTTCTTCTTTTATTGATTGCGCTCGTATTTCTTGTACGATTTGGGGTTGCATTCTATAACCTCCATTTGCAATAGTTGAAATATATTGTGCCAATTGCAACGGCGTATAAGTATCATACTGACCGATAGAAAAATCTAGTAAAAATCCAGGTTGACTATCTACTTTTCTCGTTTGTCCAATTATTTCATTCGGTAAATCAATACCTGTTGGGACACCTAAACCGAATTGTTTAAAATAATAGCGCATTTTATCAAATGCTTCTTGTTTAATATCCAATGAACCATTTGGTACGTAATTAACCCCCGCAATTTTTAATGCTGTCTGGAACATATATACATTCGAAGATACTTGTAAAGCTCGTAAATCGTTAATATTACCAAATCCGGATACATTCCATGATTTCTTAGCTTGTGTACCTTTAAATTTCATCGGTGCGTCATAAAATTGATCTCCTGGCTGTATTGCCCCTGTCTCGTATCCAGTTAATAAAGTAGCGCCTTTTACAGCTGATCCTAGTTCATACGAAGTTGTCATGTTACCTAGTGCCAGATCCTCAATCTCTACTTTCCCTTCTTTTTCTACAATCTTTTTGCCTGCCATAGATAAAATCTGCCCATTATTTGGATTCATCATGACGACAAAAGCTCGATCTAACAGTGGCTCTGAACTCTTAAAAGCTCTCAAATTTTTCTCTATACTTTCTTCCACTTTCTTTTGTAATTCCATATCAATCGTTAATGTTAAACTATTACCACTTTTTCCTTTAGAGATTATTTCTGTGTTTATAATGTTTCCTGATTTATCAGTAATGTTTTTCACTTCTTCTTTTGTACCGTGTAATACATCTTCATATCGTTGTTCAATATAACTTTTTCCTACACGATCATTACGGTTATATCCACGTACCAAATAAGAATCTAAGTTTTCTTTCGGTAATCCTTCTTCACTGCTTGTAATATTACCTAACACAGAACGAAATAAATTACCATTTACATAATTACGTTCCCAATCAACCGTTGCATCTACTCCCGGGAACTCCGCAAGCCTTTCACTTATCCGTGCATACTCTTCATCTGTTACATCTTTTTTAATAATTTGTGGTGTCAGTTGATAACCCGAACTCATTTTACTTTTAATAGCTAACACCTTTAAATCTTGTGCTGTTAATTCTGCCAATTCTACTTCTGTAACGCGACTTCGTCTTAAGTCTTCAATTTTTTTATCTAACTCTTTTCCCTCTATTCCCTTTTCTTTAAACTTTTCTATATCTTTTTTAGTAATCTTTGTCTCCGCACGCTTCGTATTCAACTGCATCCAGAAATCTTTTTTATCGATATCGGTTAATTTATTTATATCTTGTTCGGGCATTTCAAGTACTTTCGCCAAGTCTTTTGCTGTTTTTAAAATATCTTCACTCGTAATCCCCTTCACCCTTGTATACGTAATTGTGCGAAGAGATTTATTATTAACGACTGTTTTCCCTTCTCGATCTAGAATTTGTCCACGTGGAACTGGTATACTAGTTGTTTCATTTTGACTGTTTTCCACTTGGTTCTTATAAGCCTCTCCCTCAACGATTTGTACTTTTCCTAGCTGCATAATAATAGCTGAGAAGAGTACAAATATGCAAAGGAACATTATATTTAATCGAATAGATATATATGTCTTCTGCTTCTTTTCTTTTTGTTTTTTCATAAATCCTCCATATAATTCTTCCGGAACTCTTCACTAATACTTAGTAAATAAATATACTAAATACGTTCCCTATATATTAGCAACCACCATTCAGTTATAAATAGTGTCTTATCTTTTTTTCTAAATCCTTGTAAGCGTCAATTCCTTTTCGTTTAGCCGCGTAATTGATAAATCTCCTTTCCTGTTTTTCTCTCTATTTTTTTGTCGCTTGCATTAGAAATGCTAAACTGTATAATGACTCATGTTAAACTTACACATAAACTTGCTAGTAACTTTTCATACTGATTGTTCCTTTCTTCATGCTGTAATACTTAATAGACAACCTAAATAATAAAGTTGTTCCACATTTACAAAAAAAATAATTAACTATAAGATGAAATAAGCTAAAAAAGGGAGGGTTTTATGTTACATACAAAAATAAAAAGATGGAGATCTTTAGCGGTTCTTTCTATTGTAGGTTTGATTTTACTAATTTTATTAAAAATCAATTTCATTTCAATTACTATCGCAACTTCTTCAGCTGAAAGAGGAAAAATTCTTGATCAAAATGGTGTAATACTAGCTACAAATAAGAAAGTTAAATCTCTATATTGCACTTCTAATGATGAAAAGCTATCGAATCAAGATACATCAAATACATTAGCTTTTTTCAATCAATTTTCAAGCGAGTTTCAACATGATATTTCTACAGAGGACATAAAATCGCAATTACAACAATCTTGTAAAAAGCAGACTATGAATGATATACCGTTATACTCTGACATAAATGAGAATGAACTTGCATTCATAAACAAGAACAAACCCAATAATGTAATAATCAATGATGAATTGATTCGATATTATCCCAAACACGAAATTGGTTCACAGGTAATTGGGTATGTAGAAAATGACCTTAATTCTAAGTATGGACCTGTTGGGAAAAGTGGCGTTGAGCTTCAATATGAAAATGATTTAAAAGGAAAACCAGGAAAAACTCTGATTTTTAAAATGAATAATAAAAAGTTCTTATGGAACATTCAAAAAGTACAAAAAGGAAAAGATGTCAGGCTAGCTTTAGACTCTAAGTTGCAGCAAAAAACAGAAGAAGCATTAAGATCTCAAATTAAGAAAATACCTGATGCTAATGCTGGCTATGTTGTAGTAACCGATGTAAAAACTGGCGCAATTTTAACTATGGCCAACTCGGCAGTTTTTGATCCAAATACATTACATACACATGTATCATCTAAAAAAGAAAACATTAAATCACTTTCGCAAAATAAAGCAATTCAAAAATTAAAGTATGGTAAATCTTATATAAATATGGCCTCTACTATAAAGCCACTTACTATTTTAATTGGATTAAATGAAAAGCTTTTTCAACCTGAAGATACTTATTTAGATAAAGGTAGTTTTCAGTATGATAATCAAAATAACATTACGAATGCACCTGGAACGCCAACAGGTGAGATTACACCGAGGCAGGCTATCATTAATTCATCTAACACATTTATGACAGCAAAAGTAGCTCTGCCCTTATTCAACCAAAATAATGGGAATATAGAAAAAGTGGCACATATATGGACAGATTATTTAATGCAATTCGGCCTTCGTTCTAAAACTGGGATTGATTTACCCTTTGAAGAAGATGGACAATATGAATTTCATCCATCTAGTAAGTTTGAAAATGGAATCTCTGCTTTATTAAATGCCTCTTGGGGAGGAAATGAAATACACACCCCTCTTCAACTTGCTCAATATGCAGCAACTTTGGCAAGTAAAGGTGATAAATATAAACCTCAAATCGTAAGTGCTATTATTGGTCAAGACGGTAAGGAAACAAAAAAGTTTAAACCAATCTTAGAAAGTTCAAATCGTTATCCTATGAAATTTTGGAGTGTCGTGCAAGGTGGAATGAGTCAAAATATAGAGGAGATTAAAAACTTACCCTTTCATGTCGCAGGTAAAACGGGTATTACAGGTTCTCCGAATGAGCAAGATAGAATGATAAATCATTCTCTTTTCATTGCATATGCTCCTACCGAAGATCCACAAATTGCTATTTCTGTCGTTATTCCTGGTAGTAATTCAGAAAAAAATATTGCTGCTCTCGTTACAGCAAAAATTTTAGAGTCCTGGAATACTCTTCAAAAAGAAAATAAAAACAAAAAGGAAGGTTCATTAAAGTGAACCTTCCTCTTTTACCATATAGAATCTATATTCATTATTTTCCATATGCCTTCATGATCCTTTTCGAACATGAATGAATATTTAATATCAGTTAAAACATACTCTTTTTGTACATACCCAGTATTACCGTTAATTGTCGATATTTTTATATATCCATCATTCTGCACTTTTTCTGGAATCCAAGCTTTTACCATTTCATTAGATACTTCATATAAAACTTGTGATTCTCGTTTTGGTTCAGCTAAAATTTTCGTTTTGTTTCCAGTAACAGTTGCATATATATAATGCGCTTGCTTTGACTGATCACTTTCTGTTAATCCACTTGGTACTTTGTATACTTGCTTTGTATCATTCACAAATTCTCCTCCCATTGTAAGAGCAACTTGCAACTCATGAAAAATATCTTCATCAAACTTCAATTCATCCCTCTTATAAATCCTTCCTTTAAATAGAACTTCATCATTTAACGCTCTATACAGGTCATTTTCATTTTTTAAATCTGTAGTTCGATATAAATCATTCATAAATTGTTTTAATGAAGGATCTTGAGCAGACTCATCTTTTGTTTTAGGCTTAATTTGAGTACTACTTTGTACCGGTGATTTATTATCATTAAGCCAAGGTTGTTGAATAATAAAAAATAACATTGTACAAGCCAAAACAACTACAATAGGCAATGCTTTTTTACGAAATGGTCTCTTGTGTGTTACAGAATCTACTTCACTATTTTGGTATATCGATTGCTTTATTTTATAAATAAATTCTTCTTCATCTTTACGATTCTCCATTGGTCCATTTTTTAATTTGCTATACCAGTCAGGATTTTTTTTACTGTTCATCACTTCTACCCTCCCCTATTAATTTTGAAACCTTACTTCTCGCTCGGCTTAATCTAGATTTTACAGTTCCAATTGACACTCCTAATGTTTCAGCCATTTCTTCATAAGATAATTCATATTTTGCGTCCAATATTAGTATTTCACGGTGTTTTTTAGGTAGTTTTAATACAACCTCCCACACATCATTCATTTCCTCTTGCTTAAAAAATTCTTGTTCCGCCGACAAAGATTGCTTATCGTCACTAAAAAATCCTATTAAAGATATCCTTTTAAAATAGGAGGATTTCAAATAGTTTATTGCAGTATTTCTTGTAATTTTTAATATCCACGTTTTAATAGATGACTCCTTTCGAAATGAATGCCAATGTTTAAAAACCTTTATAAATACATCCTGTGTTATGTCATCTGATAAGTGTGGATCTTTCGTAATAATAAATGAATAATTCCATACATCTTGCCAATAGTCTTTTATAACATAGTCAATCTCATCATGATTACGCTTTTCAATAAACTTCTGTTCCATTTCCACACCTCAAACTTATTTGAATAAACATAAAACTGCCCTCACTTTTATTATGGTTTCAATATATAGACATGATGCAAGTTTCATTTGTTCCATTAATTATCTTTTTTCGATAGAAAACTCTTTCTTAAAAAATGTAAAGATGGGAGATATAATGAAAAAAACCAGGATAAATTCTTAAAATCACCCTGGTTTTTCTGTATTAAATATGTTTCATTATTTTTTTATAATAGAGACTGGATCTAATACATCTACTTGACTCCCCATAGTTTTAGTGAGTTTTTTCCATTCCGTTTCTGCTTGTACAGCCTTAACATCATCTTCGTTGTATGGTCTATCTTCACCATACGATTTATTAAAATGAAGAATCTCCATTGATGTTTCATTTACAGGAATTTGATTGAATGTAGCTTTGTCTACAATTACAATCAGTTCCTCATAATTTGAATTACGATAGTGACCAAACCAAGTATCGCTAGCATACTGCACATCTATTTTCTTTTCATTAATTGTTAATTCCTTAATTTTTTTATTTTTCTTACTAGCTAGTAATACAGCTTTACCTTTTGGAACTGAAGGTACTGACTTAATTGGGTCTGAACTCCATACTTCATTATCATTATCTGATTCTCTCAACACACCTATCTCAACCATTTTCTCCGCAGTTTTTTGATCCATAATTAATACTTGTTTGCCACCACTTTCTGCTTTTTTCACTTTATATAAAGCGTTGGTCTTAATTTCACTTTTATGTTGATTTACTATTTCTTTTAATGATTGCTCTTCCCCAATCAATAAAGCGGCATTCCTTGGTTCTTCTTTCTTTCCAAAAGAACAAGCTCCTAACATAGAAATAGATACAATTCCTGCCATACACACTTTCATTACTTTTTTCATTTCTTTTTCTCCTCTTTGCTTGTTTTATCAATACGCTACATGATTTTTTTATATAACCGTTGTAAATAACGCCAACGGACAGTGAAAAAGTACACACTTTGAATGGATATAAAGGCTAGTATAATTAAAATGGACATCTTTAAAACAGAGAAGTCAATTAGCTGTTGCAAGGCTATAAAAGCGACACCACTATGAATAATCGCTATAATTAAAGGCAAGAAGAACATTAACATAAGCTGACGCGTTACGATTTTCTTTAGCTCTCTTCTACTTAGACCGACCTTCGCAATCATTTCATATTGTTGTTGTTCCCTTTCTAAATCTGCATATAGTCGGAAATATAATAGGCTGGCTGCAAACGTAAAGAATACGATACCTACTAATACACTGACGATAAGTAAAATACCATTCTTTTGTTTCGAAGAAATCCATTCAGAATACAATGCTTCAAAATAATGATGTGCTTCCACCAAATTATTATTACCCATTGTTGCTTCTAATTTTTTGGTAACCGCTCTTGATTTTTCCCAATCTTCCACCACAAATCCATATTGACTTTTCATTACGTAAGAATCATCTTCCGTCTTTCTGTTAGGGATTTTTTCGTACAAAGAATCCGAAACAACAATAATAGCTCCAATTGTATTTGGGAGAACTATATAAGGGACTGCCTTTTTGACCCGAAGGGACATCTCCATATTTTCCTGTACTACATCTATTTTCTCAGGAATATCTTTTCCTCTTGCATACTTTTCTTTTTGCGAAACGATTGATGGTACTATGATCGCTTCTTGATCATTATCAATCTTTTCCATTTCATACCCGAAAATTTTTGCAAACTTGTTATACTCTGATACTTTGATTAGCACTAAATTATTTTCCGTAAATTTAGGATTCGTAACCCCTACCTGATAAGAGAAATTTGAGCGAGTGAGTTGTTTTTTTATTTCTGAAATGTGCTCTTCTTCTTGTGGATTCTCTCCTAACGAGGTATAGGTAAATGCAAATGGATTGGTCATTTCGGTTAATCCCTTATTTCCCATTGCTAGGCATGTACCAATCCCTGTGAAGGCCACAGCAGAAACGGTCGCTAGCATAAAGAACATAGTTGCATTATCCTTCATACGATAAGCCAATTCAGATATAGTAAGAAGGTTTGTTTTATTAAAAAACACTTTGTCTTTTTTCTTCAAGACGCGTATTACATACACGCTCAACTGAGAAAATAGAAAATACGTCCCTATCACTACAAGGACTACCCCTCCAAGTAAGTAAGGCATAATGAAGTTTCTTTCTAGTACGAAATAGAATACACATCCATACCCTAATCCAATGAAGATTACGGAAAGGAATGCTAATCCTTTTGATGCCTTTGGCTCTGGTTTTGGCTTTTCCTCTGATTTCATCAGATCAATCAACTTGTTTCCTTTTACCATCTTAGAAGTAAACAACGAAATGACTAGGAACAGAATCAAAAATGCGCCAGTTGTCATAAAGACAGCTTTTATAGGAATGTAAAAAGGAAGCCCATTATCAATCGCTAATATATTTTCACTTGCTAATAAATTGAGTTTCGCAAATATCAATCCAACTAAGATACCAAACGTAATAGATACGATTCCGATTAACATATTTTCTAAAAAAATTAATTTATTTAACTGCGCCGGCGTCATACCATGCATGATTAAAATTCCAAATTCTTTTTTTCTTGTTTTTAAAAAAGAACTCACTGAATATAAAAGAAAGAAGAATGAAAATACAAAAATGAGATATTGGGATATTCGCATCCCCATTGTTCCTAAAAGACTCATTGTTTTACTCGTGGAGACTAGTTCTCCTTGTAAATCAGGATGAAAAAGTAAGAGTGAATATGTGAAAAAAACCATAACTGAAAATGAGCTACTTAGAAAGTGCGCAGCATAAGTCCGCTTATTTCGAATAATATTATTAAAAGCGAATCTTTGAAAAGTCATGCTTACGACCTCCTAGTAATGCAAGTACATCTATAATTTTTTGATAAAACATTTGTTGGTTTTCTCCGTTATAAATTTCGTTATACAATTTTCCGTCTTTAATAAATACAACGCGATCACAATAACTTGCAGCCACTGGATCGTGCGTAACTAGCATCATTGTTGCATCTTGTTCTTTATTTAATCGTTTTAATAATTCCATTACATCATTAGCCGCTTTTGAATCTAAGTTTCCCGTCGGCTCATCTGCAAGTAGTAATTTTGGTTTATGAATCAGAGCACGTGCAATGGCTGTTCTTTGTGCTTGTCCGCCCGATATTTCATATGTTCTTTTATTTAATATATCTTGAATGCCTAATTTTTCTGCAATACCTTCTACACGCTGATTCATATCCTCAACATTTGTGCCATCTAACGTCAGAGGAAGAACAATATTTTCTTTTACAGTTAATGTTGTAAGAAGATTGAATGCTTGAAACACAAAACCTAATGCACGTCTTCGAAATAATGCCAGTTCATTTTGAGATAATTGATATGGATTTTCTCCATTAATCAATATTTCTCCTGATGTGGGAGAATCAATAGTAGAAACCATGTTCAACAAAGTAGTTTTCCCACTTCCTGATGGTCCCATTATTCCTACAAACTCCCCTTTTTTTACACTCAAATTAATGTCGGAGAGTGCTTCATAAGATACCTTTCCTGTATAGATTTTACTCAGTTCACAAACTTTTAATATTTCCATATCATTTTGCTCCTTATTATCTTTTGATAACCTAAGTTTATCTAAGGTTCCCTTCTTCTCATATCGATTAACCTTTCATGTATCTAACAGGTCTGTAAGATTTCTGAAAAGTCAAAACAAATGACTTTCTAACGATTTGCATAAGGGAAAATGATACGGATTGTTGTTCCTTTTCCTACTTCCGACTCTATTTCAATATGATGTTCCAATCTTTTTATAATATTTTTCACAAGATATAATCCCATCCCAGTAGATTCCTTAAATTTCCGACCGTTTATTCCCGTATAAAATGGGCGGAACACTCTCGGAAGGTCTTCTTTTGGAATTCCAACACCATGATCTTGTATTTCAAGGATTACAGAGCGCTCTTTTTCTAATGTAGTAATAGTAACGTTTTTTCTACTTCCTGCTGAATACTTAATGGCATTGGATATAACTTGATGAATAACAAACCGAAGCCACTTTCTATCGGTTTCTACCATAATAGTTTGTTTTACTTTTACTTCTGGATATACATAGCTACGGATAAACAGACGTTTATTTTCACGGATTACTTCTTGAACGATTTCCTGTAACAAAACTCTTTCCACATAAAAATCTTGTTCAAACGTTTGTAATCGCGCCATATATAAGACCATTTCTAATCCATACTGCATTTGATCTACTTCTTCTACAATACTTTCAAAAGCCTCTCCATTCTCTTCTTGTGTGATCAGTTCAATAACTGATAAAGGCGTTTTCATCTGATGCACCCATTGATTAATAAATGTAAGGTGTTCTTTTTGTTTATACTCCCAAGTCTTTAACTGTTGATGATATTGACTATATTGTGTTTCCAATACTCGCTGAAGTGCAACTGATAATGGAGTAAAATCCAGTTCTTCTAAGGATTCCTCTAATGTTTCTGAAGGAGTGGATAATTTTTTATAAAATCTACGATGGCTATAATAGCGATAAACTAAATACCCAATTAAAAAGCATCCTCCTAAAAACACACTATATAATGCAGTAGATAAGTGATTATATCCATCCAGCCAATAAACAGTTAAAACGACAAATAGCTGAATAATTGAGAAACAGATGAAAGGGAGATGTTCACGTAAAAATAAATTCATTATTATACCTCATCATTCTTCCAAGTTATTTTCAAACGATATCCAGCACCACGAACTGTTTCTAATGCATTTTTTATTCCGATTTCTTCTAATTTTTTTCGGACACGTGTAACATTTACACTTAAAGTATTATCATCCACATACGTATAGTCATCCCAAAGTTTTTCTAAGATTTTTTCTCGGCTAACCATACTAGGAGATTGTCGTAAGAGAGTTTCTAGTAAAACAGTTTCTTTTTTAGATAGAATACACATGCTATCATTTAGCTTTAATTCCATTTTTTCTGGATAAAGTATTAAACCAGATTGCTGAACAACTCTTTCTTCCGCTTTAGGTGCATATTCCCCGTAGATTCTTCGAAGATGACTTCGGATTTTTGCCATTACAACTTCATAATGAAACGGTTTAGTGATATAATCGTCGGCACCATGTTCAAGTGCCATAACTTGCTCCATCTCTCCATTACGCGCTGATATAAATATAATGGGACAAGTTGAGAGCGTTCTAATTTGTCGGCACCAGTAAAAACCATCAAAACTAGGCAAATTTACATCTAATAAAACTAAATCAGGTTGAATTTTCACAAAGTTATCTAAAACATTTTCAAAATCCTCTGTAATATTCCCTTCATATCCGTACTTATTAATATGGGATTGAAGTAATTTAGAAATTTTTTGGTCATCTTCTACAATCATAATTTTATACATATATTAAGCTCCTTTTATTTATCTTTTCCGACAGAAGACTCCCTTCCCCGTTTGGATAAGGGTGTGATGGCACCAGCAAATAGGTGGGAGATAAATGTCGGTTGGCGTAAGCCAAAATGTTTGCTCCAATTTAGTTGTACAAATTTTTCTTTGAAAACAGCAGATATGAGGTTGGTTGCAGAAAAATCGTTGAAATTGTAAAAGCTTCAACGTTCGATCAATCCACGGTTACATCGGTGTCCGCAGGAATCTCCCTCTTCAAACACGCCGCAAGGTCGTTAAGTGGGACTAGTTAAAGTATATGTTTATTATCTGTAAGAATATAAAATATACTTTTATCTGTTAGTATAAAGAAATTTTCCTCTTACTTATATTGAATAACCTTACTTCAAACTAACAGCTTTGTAATGTTTCTGAAAATAAAGTTAAGCATAATAGCTCTTATTTTTTAAATTTCAATTATTTAATTTAACATTTTAAACTTTTTGTTTTATAATTTTCAAATAAAAAAATAATCGTATTTAATTGTGTAAAAAACACGTAATTAAATACGATCATTAAAATCATAAAATCTAAACCAACATATCAGCCCTACGTTATTTTTGCGCTTCCTATGCTTCTCTAATTAGATACCTGCCAGTTCGAGTATTCACTCATCTTAACTTCTACATTAAATGCTATAAATCTGCATTGCCTCGTCCCCCTTCTCATTAACGCAAGAAAAATAGTAATTTGTTTTTAAACTTTAAAAATAACCTAAATGCTTAATGGCCGACCTCATATAAATAATAACCTTAAAATGAATATTCATCATATCACTTACTTTGGTAAACCATATCATTTTGGGAACACTGTACGTTTAGACATAAATTAACCGATTCCTAATATAATCTTGAATCGGTAAAGTTTGTATATTTACTAAAGAAGTAAATTTCACCTTCTAATTAAGTATTATTTCTGAAAAACATGTTTTACTTTTTCGCCCGGAACATTACTACCCCCTCTACCTTTTACATCTTCGATCATCATGGTAACAATCATGTCTGGCGCATCTGCATCAAAAGCTGCAAACCATCCAAGTTCCTTTCCGTCTGCTTCTTTCGACTCTTTCAGTTCTGCTGTACCCGTTTTACCAGCAAGAGTTACACCATCAACCTTAGCAATTCTCCCCGCGCCATCAGGGTCATTAATGACTTTTATTAATGCACTCTTTAATATCTCTTGATTCTTTTTAGAAACCACATTTTCTTTCCAATTCCCCGCTACTTTTGCTTCTTTTAAAAGATGAGGCGACGGAATATTCCCTTCATTCACAATCGGGGCATATGTTAACGCTAAATGAAGTGGTGTCATTAATACTTGTCCTTGTCCATATCCCGTGTCTGCTAGTTGAATATCATTTTTTATCCCATCTTTTGCAATTATTGAAATAGGAAATTCGTATTCGATTGGTAATTTTTCATGAAACCCGTACTTCTTAAATTCACTTACATACTGATCTTTTCCCATTTTCAAAGCTTGTTGAGCAAAATAAATATTATCAGAGTACTTCATTGCCTTATCAAAATCAATTGGACTAGCATCCTTCACACGTGTTACATAATAATTTCCCCAAGATGAATCTTTTGTCCACTTTAATCCTTGAATTTTAAATTCTTCCTTAGGGTTTATTGTGTTTGTTTCCAAACCAATTGCACCTGTAATCGTTTTAAATACGGAACCTGGTACAAATGCTTGTGTGAAGCGATTCATCATTGGCAGTTTCGAGTCGTTATTCCATGCTTCTCGTTGGACTTTTGATGCTCCTCTAACAATTATATTTGGATTATATGCGGGGGTACTTACAAGTGCGATTGTTTCACCCGTTTTAGGATTGACCGCTGCACTAGATCCTGCTTCATTTTTCATCTCATTAAAGATTTTTTCTTGAATTGCAGCATCAATTGTTAACGTAACATTTTCCCCTTCTTTTGCTTCTTTTTTTGCTACGTTTTTAATCTCTTTTCCGTTCTCATCCTCCATAAATACGCGTCCACCCTTTTCACCACGCAATTTATTCTCTAATACTTTCTCTAAACCTGTCTTACCTATTAAATCATCTGCTTGATAACCTTTTTTTTGAAGCAATTTTAACTCCTCTGCATTCACCTTTCCTATATATCCAGTTAAGTGTGCCGCAGCTTCTCCTAATGGATACGTACGAATATTTACTGGGCGAGATGAGACTCCTTCTAATTCAATATAATCATTCTGTCTGGCTCCCTCTTTTAAAATACCAATTGGTACAAAGGAGTCTGGTTTTATCCATTTCGCTGTAAGCTTCTGATTGACCTCTTCTATAGACATATCAAGTAATTGTGCTACTATTTCTTTTGTTTGTGCTGCCGTTTCGCCTAGTTTCTCTGGAATAATTCCAACCTCAGTCGCTTTACCATTCGTTGCAAGACCTTTCCCATTTCGATCATATATTTCTCCGCGTTTTCCTTGTTCTATTTGCATACGTACTTTGTAATCTTTTTTCATACCGGGAAAAATGAAGTCTAGTGTCCAATCTATTTTCCAAGATTCCTTTTCTTTCACGAGTTTTGCTTCATGGATAAATGAAACTGTTCCTACATCCGTATCCATATTAACTTCATAAAGAAATAGATCTTTGTCTTTAGCATTCTCTCCTTTCGTTTTAATTTTTAAATTCTTAACTCCAATACCCTCATAGATTTTTTGATATTTCTCTGTGAAATCCTTTTTAGAAATCGTTTTTTTTGCATGTTCTGATAAATGATCATACATATTTGCAAATTTTTTATCATTCCATAAATTGATATATTCTTCAAATGCTTGTTTTGGCGGTTCGTTTTTATTACATCCTACCAACATAACTCCGAAACAACAGAAAAGCAGCATCCATATTTTTTTCAATTCAATCTTCTCCCTTAGTTAAAAATGATTATTCCTTTCTTGATATATTAAATAAAAAATGTTTTAACGCTTAATAGACAGTGTAAGTAATGAAATTGTTCCACATTTACAAAAAAATTAAATTTATGGTTAAGTTGCATTCGAAGGGGAAGATTTTAAGATTCTTACAAACAAAAGAAGCGAATCTATTTATCAATCGGTATCATTATTAGTGTTGTTTTAACAATTTTATTTAAAATACCTTTTAGTTCGGGTTCGCTGCTCTCATCTTTTTTTGTAGATATTTGATACAAAAAAAGAATCCTTATACTAAGGATCCTGCAACATAAAATAACAAAAATATAAACAATAAAAAGAATTACTTAAAGTATAATTTATAGGCACTCTATATCCTTCTTTTTCGCATCAAAACCCCCTGCGCTGTATGCGACAGGGGGTTAGTTCATTCTACAGCTTATTTAGAAGAGTCATGTACAGGCAAACTACTCAAAATCAATTCAGCAACTTTTACATATCCTTTTGAGTTTGGATGAATTAAATCCGTAGACCAAAGCGTATTGTCATTAACTAAATGATGATTCCAAAAGTCAACATGATGAAGCTTATACTCTCTACTCAGTGAAAGTATAACTTCATTTGCCTCTAATAATTGTTCTCTTAATACTTGTTTTTTTTCAGAAGAAAGAGGAAGCCTAACTGTAAAATCTGGAAGGTTTGCTACAATAATATCAGCACCTGTTTTACTTAATGTATCTATCATAAATTCCATATCGTTCTTATATGCATGATGATTCCAACTTCCCTTTAAAACATCGTTTGCACCTGCAATTAGACTAACCAAATCTGGATTAAAAGTTAATGCCTTTCCCAATTGTTGCGAGCGAATTTCTTTAGTTACTAACCCACGTTTTGCAAAATTAGCATACTTTAAATCGTTTTCACACAGTTGAACAAAATGATCTACCCAGCTTTTTAATGCTATCCCCTCAACTTCATCCCCTATCCCCTCTGTAAAACTATCACCAATCGCTACAAATCGCTTCCACATATCTATTCCCCCTTTTTTATTATTCATATCTACACTATACAATAGCCCACAGCGTAATATAAGAAAATTCACGTTATTTTCTCGCAGAAATAGGTTGAGACCAACTATCTTTGTCATTATCATTTAATCGTACTTGAAAAACATATATAGGTTGAGAAAAGCCTTTTGTATCAGCGTAGTAACCTATATTATAATCTGTAATGACTAATGTATCACCTGCTTTGAAAGACATTATAGGATCACTAACGTTTTACAAGTTGTACTTTCGGCTATGTCTGGATAAACGTTACGAAGATTCTCTTTAGTAAGAGGATTTTTGGAGTTAAGTATAAAATTAAAAATTTGTTCAATTTTAGTATGTTTACATTTAGAATCCAAAATTGACCGATTCCTAATCTACTTAGGAACCGGTAATATTCGTATATTTACTAAAGAAATAAGACTCCTCCAAGTATTACACTTTTTTTTGACAATTTGCTGTCCTTTGTTTTGCCCAGTTGATACATTTCTTTTCAACTAAATGATACGAAACTATAGAAAAAAGTATTGTCATTGTAATACACAAAGTAAGAAGGAAAAAGATAGGTATCTTTGTATACAAAAGTTTAAATAGTACCATCATGATTGGAAAATGACACAAATAGATACTGTATGAAATTTCTCCTAAGTATACAAATACACTCTTATTTAAAAATGCTTTTACTTTTAGGTTACTCATGGCCATAATAATAAATATACTAACACCGATTACGACACCCCAATCTTTTAATAAGAAAGTAGTATCATTACGGGAAAAACCGTAAATTAAAATGGAATATAAATATAGAATAATCCCTAGTGCAATAAGAAATCCTTTATTAAATTTTTTCATATTCCTATATAAGTAGATAAGTTTTTCCTGATGCTTAAAAAGTAACATTCCAACCATAAACATAGATGTGAAATGCAATGTATCGGCATAGCCATTATAAAATCCCTCTGCTTTCCCAATATGCAACATATTAAGGAAAATACTAATTAAAGAAAAGCTTAAAGCAAATAATATCGTTTTCTTCCAACTCAGTTTATAAAAAAGAAGGAATAACAAAGGAAACACAATAGATATACGCATTTCTTGAGCCAATGACCAGATAACTGGATTATAATTTTCCGTAAAGAAGTTATTAAGAAGCACAAAGTGGTTTATAATATCTATTTTTGTTATAGACCCTTGCCACCTATCATAGAACCAATCCCGTAGTCCTGCCACTTCATACGACGAAAACAAAATAAATAAAGCAAAGGTAATGATTATCCAAAAATAATAAGGGATATAAATTCGTACAAATCGCTTAATTAAATATCCCCAATAATTTGTTTTTGAATGATAAAGTGCCATAGATAACACAAAACCACTTAGTACATAAAAAACGATTACAGCTTCTCCACCCGCCCATAAAAACCTAAGCGGGGAAAATTTAATAGAATTAGGCAACGATGGTAGCATTAAACAAAAATGTCCAAATACCACTGTAAGTGCCGCTAACCCTCGTATGGAATCTAATTCTTTTATTCTCTTATTCATAAAATGTTCTCCTTGTAAATTGTAGATTTTGCTGTTAATAAAGGCCACTATACTAGTGTAGTGGGAGAATTATACATAATGTTTCTTTAAATTCCGAATATAAGCAGTACAAAGTCAATCTATTTGTCTGTTTAAGGGAACTTTCATATTTAGGCATAAGTTATATAATAATAGAAAGAAAAAAGAAATTTCATTCTATAAAATCGTATTTTCGTTTAGAAAACATTTTAAAACTTTTTTCTAAACCCTCGTTATAGTCTGTCTGTTTATCTGTCCATTGAACACCCTTATTTCCAGGCCACCCTGAGGTATTAGCAACATGTTTTAATAGCTCTGGTCCTTTTAAATTTTGCTGTAAACCACGATTATATGCATTTATCATATTAGATATTGCAATTCGAGTATTTGTTTCTGCATTTTTCAAATCTTCGTTCGTTAAATCTTTAGGTGCTAGTCCACCTCGATGAAGCTGAAACAGTCCAAATGATGTGCCTTGATCTCCGACTGCATTTTGATCAAACTTACTTTCATGGAATGCAATCGATAATGGAATCCATGGTGGTATACCATGCTCTATTGATATTTGTTGAATCGTGTCTCTTACTTTAGCTCGGTTAGTATGATGGTCATATGCGTATTTTGTAAGATATAGCCCTACTGTTAAAACCAAAATAAATACTCCACTTTTTATTAATGTCCCTCTCATCGACGTCACCTCACTTGTCAGTATCAAAGATTGTCACTAGTAATCATATCTTTTTGGGATATGAACTCGTAATCATCTATCATTTTGTTATTCTTTGTTTCATTAATTACCGATTTTCAGGTGAGATTATTAGGGGGGCCCTCCATATACCATTCGCTTTTATCACTTTCGGTACATTTACTTTTGTATGGGGGAGAGTTTTCTCTGTATGGTATCTCGTACTTTTTTCTCGAATACCTTATTTTTTATTCGATTGAAATTAAAGAATAACTATATAAATAGGGATAAACACTATAAAAAGCTATTTAAATTTCTTTAAAAAATTCATTTTTTGGCCTCCATTTCTTTATATAAATAATTTAAAACAAAATATTTAATACAAAGAAAAGATTTTATTAAATTTTTATAAAATTTAATAACAGAAATAAGTACCAGATATTAATTTTTTATTGTCACATGATGGAATAATGAATGTTTTTCCATCACGTAACTTTATTAAACTAACCTTGCACCAGAATCCTTTGAATCGAAAGATTCATAATAAACGCCATCCTTTCTGTATATTTCTACAAAAAGAATAGCGTTTTTTGATTATATGGATACAAATTTATCTTAGCTTGATAGCAATACCAAAAGTTCCGAAGAACCAAATTTGAGAATTAATGCAATCTTCCATTCCAAGCTATCCATATAAGAATCTATAATACCTTGAAACTCTTTGTTTCAGATTAATATTTAGTTTTATCCTATAAAGTTAGCTTTTTACTATATCAACCGCACTATCCCACATACCGCTAAAGAAAGATCCGATTTCGCGCATAAAACGTGTAAACCAATTTGCTTGTTCTACATCAGATTTTGTTACAAGGTCTACTTGTAATGATTTACCTGATAAAAAACCAGGATCTGTACTATCTTTAGGTGAGATAATCATTTTACTAATTGTTACATCTTTTTTAATAGGTGCTTCTTGTTCTTTATTCGATACTATAAATTCTTTTGTATAAACATCTTTGTTGCCCTTCGGCATTGGAAGTGAAACAGCTTGCTTCGTTTGAACAACTACATCTTTGTCCTTTGCATTTGCTACTCGTACTGTTTCATGCCCTTTTACTACTGAATCTTTTCCATAGACCTTCTTCACTTGAAAATTCGCAAATCCATAATCATATAATTTCTTTGTTTCATCAAAACGTGCTGTATGAGAGTTTGCTTTTATCACTACAGAGATTAGACGCATACCGTTTCTTTCTACTGTACCAGTAAAACAATCTCCGGCTTCTGGAGTAGTTCCTGTTTTCAAGCCATCTACACCTTCGTATTGCTTAATTAAACCTTTTAACATCCAGTTAAAGTTCGTCATATCAATCGGATACTTGCCACCATTTTGGAATGTTTTTTTAGGGATTTTTGCTGTATCTAATATTTTCGGGAAATCTTGAATAAGACGTTGCGCTAAAATTGCACAATCTCTTGCAGACATTTTATTTTTCTCGTCTGGAGTTGTCCCTTTTGGGTGATGTCCTTTTAAATCTTGGTTTGTTAAACCTGTAGAGTTTACAAATTTATAATTTTTCATTCCAAACTCTTTTGACTTATCGTTCATAATTTTTACGAAATCAACTTCTTTTCCAGCAATCTCTTCAGCTAAAGCAATTGTTGCACCGTTTGCAGAGTAAATTGCCATTGCCTCATATAACTCTTTGACCGTATAAGAGCCACCATTTTCTAATGGAACGTTTGATAATGAGCGATCTTGCGAAATCTTATATGCATATTCAGAAATTTTAACTATTTGATCCCATTTAAGTTTTCCTTTATCCACCGCTTCATGAACTAAGTATTCACTCATCATTTTTGTCATACTAGCAATTGCTAATAATTCATCTGCATTTTTTTGATATAAAATTTTTCCGGAATTTGCTTCTACTAAAATTGCTGATCCTGCTTCTACGTCTAAAACAGGGACTGTTTCCGCTGATGCTCTTCCAGATGTAACAACCATGCTACAAAATAGTGTAAGCACTGTTACTATTGCAATAAATCTCTTGCAAAACATACCTTTCACTTCTGTTACCTCCAATATCTTTGTACTCAAAAAAACGTTATTTTAACATAATCCCCCAAAAAATAGACAGTGTTATCAAATTCTATATACATATAAGACATTAGGATCACTTTCATATAGACCATCTCATTTCACCCTTTTAGGCGCACTGACACTTAGTATTCCTACACACATCCCTATTTTTAATACTTTTGTACTTTTCAAAATGATCCGTACTTTCATATTTTTTAGGATTACACCTAATAGACAGTCTAAATAATGCATTTGTTCCGCATTTACCAAAAAATAAAACCAGTGTGCCCCGATTAAATATCGAGACACACTGGTAGCCTAGCATTAGTTTATTGGCTATCAAGGGTTTTAATTATTCAATCCAACTATTTGCTAGACTCATACCAGATATGAATTTTTCTTATTCTAAACTAGTAGTTTTTTATAATAAGAAAACTACATCCTATATTGAATGTAGTTTTTCTAACTGATTTATTTATTTTTCACTTCATTTTTATAAAAAGCAAATAATGGTTCAATGGATGGACTAGATAAAAGAGGAATTGCCCTCTCAATCAATTCTCTATCCCAATCAAACCAACGCATTTCCATTAGCATATTCATTTCTGTATCAGTGAACCGTTTCTTTATTTCCTTAGCAGGATTTCCACCAACTATTGTATACGGCGGAACATCTTTACATACAACAGATCCTGCCGCAACGATTGCACCTTCACCGATTGTAACGCCAGGCATTATAATAGCATTCATTCCAATCCAGGCATCACTTTTAATGACTGTATCGCCCTTTGGTTCATATGATTGTTTTATTTGCTCAACGAATGGATATACTGTAATCCATTCTGAGTGATGATTATGATTCCCACCCATTAATATGACAACTCCACTTGCAATACAAACATAATTTCCAATTATGAGTTTATCAAGATGCCAACCCATCTGTTCAATTGGATTGAACAGTGCTTGGGACTTAGCATCGCCCCATAAATATCTTACACAACCATCTTCAAAATTTTGATTGCCATAATACCCTGAATAATAGGAGTACTCTCCTACTTCAATGAGTGGATTTGTTACTATATCTTTTAAATACTTTGTTTCAGACCAATGATTAAATAATGGATGCTTCATAACTATATTCCTCGCTTCTAAGTATTATAGATTTTTGCAATTCACTTAGAAGCTTAATACGACAGCGACATTTTTTAGCTTTCTCAAACGACGAATCATTATCTTCAAGCCTTTCTTTTATAATAAAAGCATCTTAACGTGATAAATTACATAAGTCAAATTGTAAAATTATGTACTCAAACTAAATAGTATTATACCGAAATATGAGCATTAAAACGATTAAGCTTTACATAAATCCCCTAATCAATTGATTAGGGGATTTATGAGTACCTATACAAAATCTCATAATCCATAAATTAATATTTATGTATAAAATAATAAACTGTACAACATTTTCCTTTTATTTTAAAGCTTTAAAACTAATTTCTTTCTCGATTTAATAACCTCGTATCTTATGTAAGGTGACTTTTCTTATTTTAAATTTTTTGGTTGGTTCCCTCTATTTGTAACAATTAAACAACGTGTGTTTATAATAAAAAAAGTCCCCTGAATGATAGGGGACTTTCTTTACAAGTATATTTTATTTTAAAGTTCTTACTTATCTTTTATTTTAAAAGATATTGCTGTAACTTCTTTATTAACAGTTCTGTTCCCTCTGGACTTACAACAATCTTCCCATTCGCTAACGATATATTCCTGTCTGAAATATCACCTGTGATTGCACAAGCTTGTGAAGATTGATATTTCCGCAAAATAATCTGATCCTCTTCCACAAACATTTCTAGAGCATCTTTTTCTACAATTCCTAAACTCCGTCTTATTTCCATTGGAATAACAATACGCCCCATGCTATCTGCTTTACGAGTAATCCCTCTTGATTTCATAAAATGCCACCCTTTATTTTTATCTACTATTACAGCAATTAGTTTAACAGTAAACCTCAATAAGGAATAGTTCGTATTACAGCAATTTTTTCAAAAAATAAATTACAATAAAGGATAGTTCATATCAAAGTTGTCTCTTTTTTATTCTTGTTTTTCAATATATTTATCTCTAATCATTTTTATATAATGTTCTTTTTCTGTTAGTTCAAATATAAATAATGCTTTTTTCATGTTATTGGCAACATCTTCTTCATTAGGTTGTTTAAGCCGCAATAAATTCCAAGCTTTTCCATAGTATAATTCACCTAATAGGTAGAAAGTATTTAGATTAATAGCTAATTTGATACCAATATCACTGTATTTTATTGCTTCTTCATGTTGATTTGTCTGGCCTAAAGTTTTTGCTAAATTAAAAATGATTTTTAATTTAATTTCTTTATCTCTAGGAAAATCTAACTTATTAAAATTAGTTAAACATTTTCTTAATATATTAATACTTTTTTCGTATTCTTTGTTCTCCCCATGAAATATAGACATTGTCTGCATAATATCTATTTCTCTTTCTGATAAAAAATCAGCATTGGTTAAAGTTAGTTGTAATGCATTATTTAAAAGATTTAAAGCAGTTTTTGTTGATCTATTCACCCTAAATATAGCAATTGCTTCATGCCATATTAGAAATTGTTTATCTTCTTTTGACTGGAAATTATTTTCGTTTTTCTCTTTTTTCACTATTTCATAAAGTTCTTTATATTGTTTTTGCTTTATGCAATCTCTTATTACACATTTTACATTTTCTACATATTTTAATTTTTTGTTTTGAGTTAGCGCAAATATATAATTCGGATCAATACCAAGTCTTTCAGATAATTGATACAACAATATGCTAGATGGATAAATAATACCTTTTTCTATCTTACTAATTTGACTTTGTGAACATATGCCATGACATAATTCAGATTGTGATATATTTTTTTTCTTTCTAAGTTCTTTAATAACACTACCGAGATTGTAGAATTCCATTTCTCCTCCTCAAATTTAACAATTTATGAGTATAAGAATATTTTTTAACTTTTAATGTAATGTAAAATTAGTATAGTTGCAATTACTAATTATATTGATTTATAGTTTCTTTTACAAACTTGTATCGCAATGAGAGAAATTATTACACTTAAAAGGAATAAAGGGTATTGAATATGATTTTTAGCTTTATTTCAAGTAATAGTTTCTTTTGATTTTTATTTTAATCATTTCGGAGGAGCTTATTTTATGAACAAAATGTTAACCGAAAGAGAGTTAGAAGTGGCTATTTATGTAGCACAAGGATTAACGGATGCAGAAATTTCCAGTAAAATATATGTTAGCCCTAGAAGAATTTCAACGATTATTAATCATATTAAAGAGAAATGGCATATTAATTCTAGAGTGGAATTAGGTATTTTAGTTTATCATTATGGGTTTATAGATGCACCTTTATTTTCAAATAAAGACAGTCGTTTATTCGAAAAGGTTGCACATTGAACTACCCCCACTTAACACTCTAACGAGCTGTTTGAAGTGGGGGATTCCTACGAACACCAAGGTATCCCTCAGTTTTATGAGTAGGCGATCCCCGTAGTCCCTACGGTTAGGAGCCTTACGGCTTCTTTTCTCAGATTTTCCGCTGCGTTCACATCTCTATCATGGTACATACCACAAGAAGGACACTTCCATTCACGCAGGCTCAGGCTTTTCACGTCTTTGTTTTTGTAGTCGCAATGCGAACAAGTTTGGGAACTAGCAAATGTTTTCGACACCACAATCACTTGTTTCCCATACCAGCGTGCCTTATACAACAACATCGCTTTGAATTGTGACCATGATACTTCTTGAATCGCTTTTGCTAGTTTGTGATTCTGTAACATATTCGATACTTGCAAATCTTCTATCCCAATCACATCGTGGTTTTTGATGATCCTAGTAGAGAGTTTTTGCAAATAGTCCGTTCTTGCCTGTTTAATTCGTTCATGAATACGAGCGACTTTCATTCGCTGTTTCTGCCAGTTCGTTCCACCTTTTGTACGTCTAGATAGAATACGCTGGGCATGAGCAAGTTTCTTTTCTAATACCCGAAACCATTTTGGATTACCGAATACCTCACCAGTTGAAAGAATAGCAAAGTTTTTCACACCAACATCTATACCAACAGCGGAATCGGTCTTCGGTAATTCTTGTACTT
>NZ_MAOI01000080.1 GCF_001884235.1 Bacillus paramycoides
TGGATTTTCTCACATACAAATCAAGTCTTCAAAAATATAAACAGATTTCTCGCTCACTTACTCTTTCTGTTTTCACACGGCATGGGGCAAAAAAAGGCTCTGACCGCTTCTATCCATCGCTAGATCCTCTATTCCACCTAAAAGGTTCCAAAACCAGTTTTCAATTTATATACTTGGATTTTCTCACATACAAATCAAGTCTTCAAAAATATAAACAGATTTCTCGCTCACTTACTCTTTCTGTTTTCAC
>NZ_MAOI01000081.1 GCF_001884235.1 Bacillus paramycoides
AGACATCGGTCTTCCCTTCGGGTTGCCCCGATGGAAATGGCGTTTTGTTTCCAAAACTGTTTTTCCTGATTACATATTATGCAAGAGTTTCAGTCTGGTTCCTAAATTATTCAATAAAAAACAGACTGTAGAGATTTTCGTCTTTTTGTATTAATTACCCCACCCAGATCTTTTCCCCTTGTTTTTAAGTATGAATGCAATAGCTAGGATGAAACCAAGGGCTAACCTCTTCTAATTTGAAAGTAAACTTTTAAATATTAGTTTACTTTCAAATATTTATATTATTAATTTTTAATGAGATAATTAAAATACTATAGGAGGTTGATACACTTGATGAAATTTTTCTTTATTTTATCCGCTCTTTCAGCAATAATATTACCTTTAGTAAATAAAACATCATTAGCAATTTTATTTACCAGTTTATTTTTTATACTTGCTATATTTTTTAGTAAACCCCGGTTTATTAAAAAATAATACAATAGTTAACTCCCCAAGATTGTTATAAAAATTAAGATTTCAACTTATATTACCCTTTCTTGCGAAAGTAAACTTTTGAATATTAGTTTACATTCATTTCCCCTTAATCATTGACTTCTCGACAAATCATCTGATATCCTCGAAATACACAACAAAAGTATACATTCAAAACACTGTAAATAAAGAGGTCGAAAATCTATGAATAAAAAACCACATCTCATTGATGTCCAACCCATCCGTAGCAAAGAACAAATTGAAGATATGAAATGGGCTCTTAAACGTCATTGTTCTGAACGAGACTATATTCTGTTTCTTATCGGCATCCATACCGGATTACGTGTGAGCGATCTACTTCAACTTGAAACACAAACCATATTGAAATTAAAACGCAAAAAAAGAAAAGAATTCAAAATCAAAGAAGGAAAAACAAAGAAAGAACGCATGATTAATCTTACTTCCATTTTTGATGAGGTATATTCCTATGCTCAAACTCTAGATAATACCTGGTTATTTCCTTCTCGAAAAGGAGACAAACCCATTAGTAAGATCCAGGCTTATCGACAATTGCAAAAAGCCGGAGATTTTGCCAGTGTAGAATCCATCGGTACTCACACCATGCGCAAAACCTTCGGCTATTGGTTCTATAAACAAACAAAAGATGTAGCCATGTTGCAAGAAATACTAAATCACAGCACACCACAAATTACACTTAAATATATTGGAATTAATAAAGAAGAAAAAGATAATATTTTAGACGAATTTTATCTTTAAAGGGGTCCTACCAACAAAACACGGAAAACGAACGTTTTTAATTTGGATGGGAATCCAATACATATTATTAAAATTAAAGTGGTTCAAGTCGGAGAAAAGCACCTTAGGGTGTCTTATCTTTATTTTCAAAAAGACCTGCTCATTCTGTTCATAAAAACATAAAATAATGAGAATCGATTAAAACAATATCTTACCTATTGTTCTATCTCCTAATTGAAGGAGGAAAAAATATGAGTTTTGGTGGTTCTTGTGGTGGCTTTGGTGGCGGATTTGCTTTAATAATCGTTCTGTTCATCCTGTTAATCATTATCGGATGTAGTTGTTGGGGCGGCGGTGGCGGATTCGGATACTAAAAAAGTAGGCGCTCATTTGAGTGTCTTTTCTTTTTGTCTCATTTAAAATTTCACATACCATATATAATTGATAAAACCAAATTCAGAAGTAAGTCATATTCTAACAGTGCCCCACCCTAATAAACGATCCTAGTAGGGATAGATAGTAGACACATTTTAACGTTTTTATACTCTAAGGGATTCTCAAAACTCATTAACACAATTTGAATTAAAATTTTGATTTAAAGATGAATTTTGAGACTGGGTGAATCTTTTACAGTAGTAAAATCAACATTTTTTTATATTAAAATTTGCTTAGCCTATATTTTCGTTAAAATGTTGGTGGTACCCCTTAAATAAAAAATCCACACTTAACTAGACTTATATACTCACACCATCCTCTCTAGACGAGCATAAGATGTACTAACGAACGAAAGGGGGTAATATTATGGGTTTTGGTTTTTGTGGTGGAGGTTGTGATTTCGATAGATTTGATCGTCGAAGAGAAGATCGTCGAAGAGAAGATCATCGAAAAGAAGATCATCGAAGAGAAGAGAATAATCCCGAGTTACTACAATTTTTAAGAACATTAACTCCTGGTACTTGTGTTGTTATTCAATATGATCATCAAAGACCTACAAGTGCAACATTCCAAGGTTTTCAAGGAAACAACGTCATTATTTTATCTGACTTTGATTGTTTCCCAGGATTAGCACGTATTGCTGTTAATAAAATTAACGTAATCTCTATAAATTCACCTGATTGTGATCGTTTCTGTTGCAAACGTCGTAGACATTGCAGAGAATGTGATGAGCATAAACATGAAC
>NZ_MAOI01000082.1 GCF_001884235.1 Bacillus paramycoides
TTCTTGTATGTTGTACCATCAGAAAGAATGGCAAAATCTTTTAATCCAACGTCAATTCCACAAGTGGATTCCGTTTTAGGCATTTCTTGTACCTCTGTTTCGACGAGCATAGATACAAAGTATTTACCACTTGGGTTAC
This sequence comes from Bacillus paramycoides, assembly GCF_001884235.1. Classification (GTDB taxonomy): domain Bacteria; phylum Bacillota; class Bacilli; order Bacillales; family Bacillaceae_G; genus Bacillus_A; species Bacillus_A paramycoides. Next base: position 140 of record NZ_MAOI01000082.1, read on the forward strand.
GGCGAATCGTTGCATTTAGAATACGACCTTCTACTTCACGACTTTTGGCAAAGCGAACAAG
>NZ_MAOI01000083.1 GCF_001884235.1 Bacillus paramycoides
AATTCACCTGATTGTGATCGTTTCTGTTGCAAACGTCGTAGACATTGCAGAGAATGTGATGAGCATAAACATGAACATAAACATGAATGCGAGCATGATCGTAGAGATGATTTTTAAAAATTAATTAAAAGAAAAACCTTTCCTTTAATTTATAAATCAATTTAAAAGAAAAACACCTATTAAAAAATAGGTGTTTTTCTTTTTTAAATGTTACCTAACTGAACATAAATAACAAACCATTTCATATAGCGGACATATACTATTGTAAGGTCGGCATCCAAAAGACCCAAATAAATACCCATGCCAAGAAATAAAACTACAAAGTATTTCTTGGCACCTTCTACATAAAATAAAAACAGATTTATTAAGAATGTACAAACCTAATTAAAAATCTATACATATGATACATTATACCTTTCTATTTACTACCTTTCATAAAAAAACAAAAAAAGATAAGGGCCCTCTCCCTTATCTTTTAATATTATTTATTAATATTAAACTACTCTTCGAACACTAATAACATCTAGGCTAGTCACATTAATGTTCGCAGCAGCATCAACCCAAATAAGAAATCCATCCTCTATACGGATAAAGACTCCTGTTCCATCGATCTGATCTCCACCGGAAAAAACATTAATTCTGTCGCCTTCTCGTAAACCATTTAATCTTCTACGCCCTTCAAAATTCCCCACTTTTCTCACCTCCTCAAACTCTCTTCTTCTTCTTCGGTTTCTATTACATTCATCACATTCACATCTGCGATTTCTATTACATTCATCACATTCACATCTACGATTAAAAGACATTTAACATACCCCCTTTTTCTAAATCCCCTAAAAAATTACTTGTACTGTATTCTATGAAAATCAAAAATCATTTGATTAGACTTTCTTCCTCTATCAAATATCTAATTAACCAACTTATTAAAAATAAAAATTACTAAATTCCACGATTGTACAAGCCATTTATTATCACTTACATAAACTACAAATAAGATGATAATCATCTTACACTACCCCAAAACCCCAAATTACCTTCTCAACAGCTATCTTTAAAAGATAGCAAAAAAAGACAGTTTCTTTACTGTCTTTTTTTAAGTACGATCAAAAATGTGCAACTTTCACTTTACCGTTTCACTGAACTCCTTGTAGTCTTGCTATAACGTATTCTTTAGATACCTGATTTGTCCAATCCCTCCTATGTTAAACATAGATCCCTATATTTAAATTAGCGGATTCCCTAAAGATATAATATAATTTACTAAAATAGGGGTAACGTCAGGAAAATGAAAAAACCACCCTAAGGTGGTCTTCTTATGTAGGATGGGAAGACATCGGTCTTCCCTTCGAGTTGCCTCGATGGAAGGGGCGTTTTGTTTCCAAAACTGTTCTTCCTGATTACATAGTATTCAAAAAGAACCGTTTGGTTCCTGTTTATTAAAATTGTGTATCTGACCCTTAATTTGGAGTGTGAATGCTGGCTTTTTATTCCACGTTCCCTTGGATACGCGCCTCTACACCCTCATGGTTATCAAATAACTTTCGCGGCATAAACGCATAGGAGTCAGTGAATTACTTCCAAAATTGATACCATTTCTTTTCATTATTTGCCGCAATCATTTGTTTTACTTCTTGAAGTTCTCGCATAACAGTTATAACGGCTTTATCTCGATCTATAATCTGTTTATTTTCTATAACATTTGAATCCATTAATAATTTTTGCTGCGATTCCAATAAGCTTGTTAACTGAGTTATTTGTTCACTTTGCATTTGTAATTGTCTTTGTTGTATATCCACTGTACTTTTTAATTCTTGTAATAACTCTTTTAAATCATCCGATTCAGGAGTTATAACAGTCATATCTGTATCTTTAGCCTTCAATCCTTCTTCCTCTAAAAGGAGTTTACAAGCATCTTCTAATGTAACTTGCGGCATACTTTTCAACTCTACTAATCTTTGTAACAATTTCAAATCATAATCACCAAAGATAACTCGTTCTCGCTCATCACGTTTAAAAGCATAACAGTTATAACTCTCAATTAACAAATAATACTTTTTAACCGTAGAAGGTGATATTTTCAATCTTTTCGCAACCTGAGATACATTCTCATAAATTATAGGAGTCATAATAGTCATAACCTCCTTTTTTAACATTTAAATTTCGATATAACAGTTATAACTCCTTTATCTTATCATCACAACTGAAACTTTTGATATTTTCCTATTCCTTAATTAATAATCAAATAAATGTTCTTCCCTATGCTTCGCTAATTTTCTTATATCTTTCCTTATTTTTAGTCTCTCGGCTTAGCGACAACAATACATTATCCATTCCTATCCCAACAACAATAGAATATGCCCTACGGGACACTCCGGCTTCGCCGATAACGAACAAGCCATACAAGAACAAAAACCTTGGACTTCGCTCAAATCCACTGAGTAGATTTTTCCTATCCACCTCCTAATGTCATAAAAATAAAGAGTGAGAGGAATTCATCACACCTGAAAATCACCTAAAATTAAAAAAGACCACCCTAGGATGGTCTTTTTATGTAGGGTGGGAAGACATCGGTCTTCCCTTCGGGTTGCCCCGATGGAAATGGCGTTTTGTTTCCAAAACTGTT
>NZ_MAOI01000084.1 GCF_001884235.1 Bacillus paramycoides
GATCAAACTCTCCAATAAAGTTAGTTTGTCTAGCATCTAAAAATAAAAATTGACGTTTCACGTTGTTTGTTTCGTTTAGTTTTCAAAGTTCAACATCGCGTTTCAGCGACTTTTATAATATATCATAGTATATTATTTTCGTCAACAAGTTTTTTTGATAATTTGTATCACTCATTTGCTGACTCTGCCTATTATATAGACTTTCTTATTACTATGCAAGTATTATTATAAAAAAATAAAGAGCGGGGAAATCCCCACTCTTATTCTTCAGAAGAAACCTCTTCGGTAACTTCTTCTTCGTCATCTTTTTGTGCTTTTGCAACTGTCGCTACCTCTTGTTCACCCTCTAATCGAATTAGGCGAACACCTTGTGTATTACGTCCCATTTGAGAGATTTGATCAACCGGCATACGAATAATAATACCCGCTGCTGTTATTAACATAACGTCTTCTTCACCTGTTACAGACTTAACCGCTACTAATTTACCGTTTTTATCTGTAATATTACAAGTCTTCAGACCTTTACCACCACGACTTTGCAGGCGGTATTCATCAATTGGCGTACGCTTTCCATAACCATTTTTCGTTACAATTAGAACATTTACATCCTCTTCGACAATTTCCATACCTACGACTTGATCTTCATCACCTAATGTAATTGCTTTTACACCAGCCGCATTACGTCCCATAGAACGCACATCTTGCTCATTGAAACGAATTAACATACCGTTACTTGTTCCAACGATAATATCCTTATCCCCAGATGTTAAGCGTACAGAGATTACTTCATCCTCTTCACGAAGAGAAATTGCAATTAAACCATTCGTACGTATATTTGCAAATGATGAAAGTGGTGTTCTCTTAGAGATACCTTGTTTCGTTGTGAAGAATAAGAACTGATCGTCACCAAATTCACGAATCGGAATAATAGCGTTGATCCACTCACCTTTATCTACTCCTAATAGGTTAATAATAGGTAGCCCTTTCGCCGTACGACTATATTCTGGAATTTCATATCCTTTTGTACGGTATACTTTACCCTTGTTTGTGAAGAATAAAATATGATCATGGGTAGACGTTGTTAATAAATGTTCAACGAAGTCATCATCATTCGTACCCATTCCTTGTACACCACGTCCCCCACGGTTCTGTGTTTTGTACGTGGACGCTGGTAACCTTTTAATATAACCATTGTGAGTTAATGTAATTGCAATGTTTTGCTCTGGAATTAAATCTTCATCTTCGATAGATTCCATACCGCCGATTGTGATTTCAGTTCGTCTCTTGTCATTAAAACGTTCTTTTACTTCCGTTAATTCCTCACGAATGATCTCAAGAACCTTCTCTTCATCTGCTAAAATTGCTTTTAATTCTGCAATTAGCTTCATTAAGTCTTGATATTCTTGTTCGATTTTTTCACGTTCTAGTCCAGTTAAACGTTGCAGACGCATATCTAAAATCGCCTGTGCTTGTTTTTCACTTAAGCCGAAGCGTTCCATTAAACCTTGTTTTGCAATATCGGCTGTTTTTGAACTACGGATTAACGTAATAACTTCATCAAGATGATCTAAAGCAATTCGTAATCCCTCTAAAATATGAGCGCGCGCTTCCGCTTTCTCTAATTCATAAGCAGTACGTCTACGAATCACGACCTTCTGATGCTCTAAATAATGATATAAATTTTGTTTTAAATTCAGAACTTGTGGCTCTCCATTTACAAGAGACAACATATTAATACCGAAACTTGTTTGAAGTGCTGTGTGTTTATATAGATTATTTAATAGTACATTGGCATTTGCATCGCGACGTACTTCCATAACAATACGCATACCATTTCGATCCGATTCATCACGTAAATCTGTAATACCTTCAATTTTCTTATCACGAACTAATTCTGCAATTTTTTCAATTAAACGTGCCTTATTAACTTGATAAGGTAGCTCAGTTACAATAATAGATTGTTTACCGTTGGCTCTCTCTTCAATTTCAACTTTAGCACGAATTATAATAGAACCACGACCTGTCTCGTAAGCTCTTCGAATCCCACTTCTTCCTAAGATCAAACCTGCTGTTGGGAAATCTGGTCCTGGAATACATTCCATTAATTCAGCAATGGTAATTTCGGGATTATGACTTAATGCCAATACACCATCAATTACTTCCCCAAGTTGATGCGGTGGAATATTCGTTGCCATACCAACCGCAATACCTGTTGTACCATTTACTAATAAATTAGGGAAACGGGCTGGTAATACAATCGGTTCTCTCTCAGAACCATCATAGTTATCTTGATAGTCAATTGTATTTTTGGTAATATCTCGTATTAATTCCATAGAGATCTTAGACATTCTTGCTTCTGTATAACGCATTGCTGCCGCTGAATCTCCATCAACAGAACCGAAATTACCATGTCCGTCAACAAGCATATAACGTTGACTAAAATCTTGCGCCATACGTACCATTGTTTCATAAACAGCTGAATCACCGTGTGGATGATACTTACCGATTACTTCGCCGACAATACGCGCCGATTTCTTATATGCTTTGTCAGCTGTAATTCCTAAATCATTCATTGCGTATAAAACCCTGCGATGTACGGGTTTTAATCCATCACGAACATCTGGTAGTGCACGAGATACGATAACACTCATTGCGTAATCTAAAAATGAGGTACGCATTTCGTGACTAATATTAATTTCTCGAATTCGTGCTTGTTGTTGATTATCTGACATCAACGAGCACCTCCTCTTACATTTCCGTTACACATACATTGATTTATATGTAGAAGACAGGAATACTTAGATCCCTGTCATTACTTACTTAAATATCAAGGTTTTTCACGTATTTTGCATTTTCTTGGATAAAATTACGACGTGGTTCTACTTTATCACCCATTAAAATTTCAAATGTTTCGTCTGCCTCAATTGCATCTTGAAGAGAAACTTGAAGTAATGAACGTACTTCTGGGTCCATTGTCGTTTCCCATAACTGAGTTGGATTCATTTCCCCTAGACCTTTATAACGCTGAATTCCCGGTTTCGGATGAGCTGGTAGCTCCGCTAATATCTTTTCAAGCTCTCTATCATTGTAAGCATATTGAATTTTTTTACCTTGTTGTACTTTAAACAACGGTGGCTGTGCAATATATATATAACCATACTCAATGATTTGACGCATATAACGATAGAAGAACGTTAATAATAGGGTACGAATATGCGCACCATCCACGTCAGCATCTGTCATAATAATAACTTTATGATAACGAGCCTTCTCTATATCGAAGTCCCCACCAATATTTGTACCAATCGCTGTTATAATTGTACGCACTTCATCATTTGATAAAATCTTATCTAAGCGTGCCTTTTCAACATTAATAATTTTACCCTTCAGTGGTAAAATCGCTTGGAAATGACGATCGCGCCCTTGTTTCGCTGATCCCCCCGCAGAGTCGCCCTCTACGATATAAATTTCGCTAATTGCTGGATCTTTAGAAGAACAATCTGCCAACTTCCCTGGTAAACTTGAGACTTCTAGAGCACTCTTTCGGCGCGTTAATTCACGAGCTTTTTTAGCCGCTACACGTGCACGCGCTGCCATAGTCCCTTTATCTACAATTTTACGTGCAACATTGGGATTTTCCAGCAAGAACTTCTCAAACGCCTCTGAGAATACAGACTCTGTAATCGTTCTCGCTTCACTATTCCCAAGTTTCGTCTTTGTTTGTCCTTCAAATTGTGGATTTGGATGTTTAATTGACACGATTGCTGTTAAACCTTCACGAACATCTTCACCAGTTAAATTACTATCCGCATCTTTTAAAATGTTATTTTTACGACCATAATCGTTAATTACACGTGTTAGGGCAGTCTTAAAGCCTACCTCATGCGTACCGCCTTCATACGTATGAATATTATTTGTAAATGAGTAAATATGATTAGTATATCCTTCGTTATATTGAAGGGAAACCTCAACCTGAATTCCATCTTTTGAACCTTCAACATATACAGGTTCTTCATGAATCGGTTGCTTTGAACGATTTAAATGTTCAACATATGATTTAATTCCACCTTCATAATGGAATTCTTTCTTTTGCTTATGTTCACGCTTATCTTCAATTGTTAATTTAATATTACGATTTAAAAACGCTAGCTCACGCATACGGGTAGCTAATGTATCAAATTCGTATTCTGTCGTCTCTTGAAAAATTTCTGGATCTGGCTTAAATCGTGTTATTGTTCCTGTGCGGTCTGTTTCACCTATTACCTTTAAATCCGCAACCGGGATACCACGTTCATATTTTTGATAGTGAACTTTTCCATCTCGATGTACAAATACCTCTAATTCTGTTGATAAAGCATTTACAACAGATGCACCTACTCCGTGCAAACCACCGGAGACTTTATAACCGCCACCGCCAAATTTCCCTCCAGCATGAAGGACCGTCATAATAACCTCTACAGCAGGACGTCCCATTTTCTCTTGAATACCAACTGGGATACCACGACCATCATCTGTTACAACAATACTATTATCTTCTTCAATACTGACATTAATTTCATCACAATATCCGGCTAAAGCTTCGTCAATACTATTATCAACTATTTCCCATACGAGGTGATGAAGACCTTTTCCACTTGTAGAGCCGATATACATACCAGGACGCTTACGAACCGCTTCCAGTCCTTCTAACACCTGAATCTGACTTTCATCATATGCATTTTCCTGCATTTGCTTTTGTTCCATTGACACAAAGATCACCTACTTTTCCATTTAAACAGAAATTATTTTCTGTCTATTTCACAATCTACCGTGCCGTTCGTTACATGAATTGTTTTCGCTTCTTTCAATGTTTCGTGTTCAATTCCGTCGACACTCGTCGTTGTCACAAATGTTTGCACTTTTCCTTGAATTGTATTTAGCAGATGCGATTGACGATAATCATCTAATTCTGATAACACATCATCTAGTAAAAGGATTGGATATTCCTTAACCTCTGAGTATATCAATTCAATTTCAGCCAATTTTAGGGATAGTGCGGTTGTTCGTTGTTGTCCTTGTGAACCAAAGACTTGAACATTTTTACTATTAACGAAGAATTGTAAATCATCACGATGAGGACCGAGTAAAGTTGTACCACGAAAAATTTCACGTTGTTTCACAGTTTGAAAACTTTCATAGTATACTTCTTTTATTTTCGACAAATCCATTGATTCTGATACATCTACGCTTGGTTTATACACGATTTCTAGCTCCTCTAATCCCCTGCTAATTCCACGGTGAATTGGAGCAGCCCATTCTTGTAGTAAATGTAAAAACTCAAAACGTTTCCGCAAAATTTTCGCACCATGCTCGATAAGTTGAAGTGTAAATACATCCAGCATCGTTTCCTCATTTTTACTATTTCCTTGCATCTTCTTAAGTAAATGATTTCGTTGCGTGAGTACCTTTTGATATTGGCTTAATTCATACAAATAGACAGGAGCTATTTGTCCAAGTTCCATATCCAAAAAGCGTCTTCGTACTTGAGGGCTTCCTTTTACAAGATTTAAATCTTCTGGGGCAAACATAACAACATTCATTTCACCAATGTACTGGCTTAATTTTTGTTGTTCTAACTGATTCAACTTTGCCTTTTTACCTTTTTTTGAAATATTTAATTCTAAAGATAAAGAACTATTTCGCTTTTGTAATCTACCTTTTATATTACCATAATCCTCATCCCAACGAATGAGTTCACGATCGTTCGAAGTTCTATGGGATTTCGCCATCGCCAGTACATATATAGCTTCCATTAGATTCGTTTTCCCTTGGGCATTTTCCCCAATAATTACATTGACTTTATCCTCAAAGGAAAGCTCTAAATGCTCATAATTGCGATAGTTTTTTAATTGTATTTCTGTAATAAACAAAGGGATCCCCCTTTATGCCTGAACTTGGAAAGTTCCGCTTCCCGGAATTTCAACAATATCATTTGCATATAACTTTCGGCCTCTTCTATTTTCAAGTTCTTGATTCACGTATACTTCATATTCTTGTAAGAACCATTTTACAGCGCCACCTGTATCAATTACATCAGCTAACTTTAAAAATTGTCCTAGTGTAATGTATTCTGTTGAAATCTTAATAAGTTTCATAAAATCGCTCACTTTCTGAAAGTGTTCATTCTTTCATTGTACTAAATAAACTAGCATTAGGAAAGTAATACCCTACAAATCAAATAAGGGTCACTAGTACCTTTAAACTAGCAACCCTTAATCCTTACTTAGTAAGTACGGACCGGTAAAATTAATTGGATAATGGAATTATCATTTACTGTACGAATTAAGAACGGTCTCATTGCTCCAGTAAAACTAACTTTAATTTCTGTACTATCTAAAGCTTTTAATGCGTCCATCATATATTTTGCACTAAAAGATATTTTTAATTCTTCTCCATCTACATTTTCACATTGAACCTCTTCTACTACTTTTCCGATTTCTGGCGAATTCGAAGAAATCTCTAGCATCTGTTGTTCTAACGTCGATAATTTAACAACGTTGTTACGACCATCCCTTGCTAATAGTGAAGCACGATCAATTGCTTGTAAAAACTCTTTTGTATTTACAAAAATATCAGTCTTACTCTCAGCTGGAATTAAACGTGTTGTATCTGGATAATTTCCTTCTAACAATCTCGAGAAGAATAATAAATGTTTTGTACGGAATAATACTTGATACTCCGTAATAACGATATCTACCATTTCTTCAGACTCATCTAGAATTTTACTTAATTCATTTAAGCTTTTACCAGGAATAACGACATTTGCTTGAAATTCATCGGCAATATCATGTCCTGCTATTTTCGCTTTACGAAGTGCTAGCCTGTGACTATCTGTTGCAATACAAGTTAATTCGCTGTTATATACTCTCCAGTTTACACCTGTCAAGATTGGTCTTGTTTCAGAACTTGAAACTGCAAATACAGTTTGACGAATCATGTGCTTTAATAAATCTGTTGGAATCTTAAATACATGATGTTCTTCGATTTGTGGTAATAACGGATATTCAGCAGAATCTAAACCGTTTAGATTAAACTCTGATTTTCCAGATTTTATTTTTGTCATAAAATGATTTTCCACAGAAATTTCGACAATGTCTTTAGGTAATTTTTTTACGATCTCACTAAAATATTTTGCTTGTAAAACAATGCTTCCTGATTGTTCAATTTCTACAATTTCTTTTCCAGCATCTTCAACTGGGATAAATGACTCAATGGAAATATCTGCATCGCTACCTGTTAAAGTAACCCCTTCTTCAGTTGCTACAACTTTAATCCCTGTAAGAATTGGAATGGTTGTACGGGAAGAAACAGCCTTCATTACATCTTGTACACTTCTTACAAGATAGTCTTTTTGTATTGTAAAACGCATAACGAAAAACCTCCGGTAAGTATAAGATTTTATTTATTTAATAAAGATAAAAAAGTAGTAGTAATAGTAATAGGACTTGTGGATATGTGGATAACTCTGTTTAGAGATGTAAAAACAGTCTATCTACATGTGGATAGACTGTGCGTAAAACAAAGTAAGTTATTCACACTATTCAGCTACTACTACTTTAAAATATCATTAATTTCTTCAACGTGTTTTTGCAATTGAGTATCCGTTTTTAGTAGCTTCGAAATTTTCTCGTGAGCATGGATAACTGTTGTATGATCGCGACCACCAAATTCTTCACCTATTTTTGGTAAAGATGAGTCCGTAAGTTCACGTGATAAATACATCGCAATTTGGCGAGGGAATGCAACGGATTTTGTGCGTTTTTTCGCTTTAAAATCTTCTAATTTTACTTGATAGACACCCCCAACAGCCTTTTGAATATCAGAAATAGAAATAATCCTAGGTATAGAATTTGGAATAATATCTTTAAGTGCTTCGGCCGCTAAATCAGCATTCATATCTTTATTAATTAAAGATGAATAAGCTACAACTCGAATAAGTGCACCCTCTAGTTCACGAATGTTTGAGTCAATTTGATTTGCGATATAAAGCATAACTTCATTTGGTATATCAAGACCTTCTGCTTTTGCCTTTTTACGTAAAATTGCGATTCTAGTTTCTAAATCTGGTGGCGTAATATCTGTGATTAAACCCCATTCAAAGCGAGAACGAAGGCGATCTTCTAAAGTTGGGATCTCTTTTGGAGGTCTATCACTTGAAATTACAATTTGTTTACTTTCTTCATGTAATGCATTAAACGTATGGAAAAACTCTTCTTGTGTTTGTTCTTTTCCAGCAAGAAATTGAATATCATCTATCAATAAGACATCTACATTACGATATTTATTACGAAAATCGACAGCTTTATTATCACGAATTGAGTTAATGAATTCATTTGTAAATTTTTCAGATGATAAATATACAACTTTTGCATTTGGATTGTGTTCAATTACATAATGACCAATTGCGTGCATTAAATGCGTTTTTCCAAGTCCAACGCCCCCGTAAATAAAGAGCGGATTATAGGCTTTAGCCGGCGCTTCGGCTACAGCTAAAGAAGCAGCATGTGCAAAACGATTACCAGAGCCGATAACAAACGTATCAAATGTATATTTTGGATTTAACATGCTCTGTGGTAAATGGTTAGATTCATCATGTGCTGGATTTTGTTTAACAGAAGGGAGATCTATATCCTCTTCTGCTTGACTTTGGGGAATGATAAAGCGAATAGCTAGTTTTGCCCCTGTTAAATCATAAAGTGTTTCTGAAATTAGTTCTGAATAATGCGATTCTAGCCAGTCACGAGCAAATTCATTTGGAGCTGTAATAGTTAATACATCTTTTTTTAAGTTATGAGCAGTTGTTGATTTTAACCACGTTTCATAACTTGGCTTACTCACCTTTTTTTCTAATTCTTTTAAGGCGCTATTCCATAAATCAGAGATATTTTCCAAAGGTGTCCCTCCTTTACAAAGATGGTAAAAGAATGAGGTTGCGCAACAATTGTACAACCCACAAATATTTTAAATGCATATTTATACGAAACGTATTTTAAAATATAAAAACGTTGTTTGTATCCGAGATAGAGTTTTCGACAAAAAAACAAATGTGGACAACTATTTACCCACATGTGATTTAAACTATCCACATGTTATACACAAATTGTGGATAAAATAATGATGTGGAAAACTTATTCAAAGTGAAAACACAACTATAATATCAAAAAAAAGTGGCTATAGCAATGAAATTAAGAAAGTTATCCACAAAATCAATACCTTGTGGAATAAACTTGTCCACAATACGATATACTGTGTAAAAGTGAAAAAAGGGTTTGTGGATATAAAAAAAGAGGAAATGCATTTATCCACAAGGAAATGTAGGGGTTGTGAAAAAGTGTGTGAATAGATTCAAAATGAATATTTGATGAAAATTTCGAGAACCATTGACATTTTCCTAGTTGATTTACTATAATTTATTAGACTGTCTTTAACAGATATTCCTCAGGGAGGTGTCATATAATGAAAAGAACTTACCAACCAAATAAACGTAAGCGCAGCAAAGTACATGGTTTCCGCAGCCGTATGAGCACAGCGAACGGACGTAAAGTGCTAGCAGCTCGTCGTCGTAAAGGAAGAAAAGTATTATCTGCGTAGACCACTGATCGTTCAGTGGTCTTTTTTTCTAATAATAATGAATTTCCACTGATGAAATACAGGAGTGTCAATTGATATGAAGAAAAAAAATCGTATAAAAAAGAATGATGAATTCCAGGCTGTTTTCCAAAAAGGACAGTCGAATGCTAATCGTCAGTTTGTTGTATACCAATTAGATAAAGAAAAACAGCCACACTTTCGCATTGGCCTTTCTGTTAGTAAGAAAATAGGAAATGCAGTAGTTCGTAATCGAATTAAGCGTATGATTCGCCAATCGATTATAGAATTAAAAGATGAGATAGATTCTGGAAAAGATTTTGTTATAATAGCAAGGAAACCTTGTGCAGAGATGACATATGAAGAGTTAAAGAAAAGCTTAATTCATGTCTTTAAACGCTCTGGTATGAAAATAATAAAAAAGTAGCGTAAGGAAATGAATTACACTATATACATACCGAAACAAGGAGGAGCAGGCTTTGAAAAAGAAAATAGGTTTACTAGCCATGGTTGTTGCATTAATGGCAATTGCTACCGGTTGTAATCAAACGAATCAGCCGATTACATCGAAGAGCACTGGGATTTGGAATGAATATTTCGTATACCCGCTTTCTCAGTTAATCACGTATTTCGCGAAATTGCTTGGTGATAATTACGGTTTAGCGATCGTTGTTACGACTCTTATTATTCGTTTTGCATTATTACCATTAATGATCAAACAAACGAAGAGTACGAAAGCGATGCAGGCGTTACAACCAGAAATGGTGAGGTTAAAAGAGAAATATAGCTCGAAAGACCAAGCAACACAGCAAAAATTACAACAAGAAATGATGCAGTTATATCAAAAAAATGGTGTAAATCCATTAGCAGGATGTTTACCAATATTTGTTCAGATGCCTATTTTATTCGCTTTTTATCACGCGATTATGAGAACATCAGAAATTAGTAAGCATACATTCCTATGGTTTGATTTAGGGCACGCAGATCCGTACTACATCCTTCCGGTTGTTGCGGCTATTACGACATTTATTCAGCAAAAACTTGCAATGGCAGGAACAGCTGGACAAAATCCGCAAATGGCAATGATGATTTGGCTTATGCCAATCATGATTTTAGTCTTTGCAATTAACTTCCCAGCAGCACTATCACTGTACTGGGTAGTTGGTAACATCTTTGGTATCGCTCAAATGTATATGATCAAAGGGCCTGAAATTAAGGCTAGTAAGGCAGGAGGATCAAGCAAGTGAGTATAATTACTGCTAAAGGACAAACAGTCGAGCTGGCAGTACAAGATGCTTTAAGACAATTAAATGCTTCAAAAGATCGAGTAGATATAAACATTATCGATGAGGGCAAGAGAGGATTTCTGGGTTTATTTGGGAATCGTCCAGCTGTAGTAGAAGTTGTATTAAAGAAAGATCCAATCCAGGAGTGTGAAGAATATTTAAAAAATGTTATTCACAATATGGGTGTGGAAGTTGAGATTAGAAAAATTGTAAAAGGACGCGAAGTTGAATTTACAATTTTCGGTGAAAATGTAGGTGTTTTAATTGGAAAAAGAGGTAATACGTTGAATTCTTTACAGTATTTAACAAAACTTGTTGCGAATCGTAATACAAATCAATACATCGGTATTACACTAGATGCTGAAAACTATCGTAGTAAAAGAAAAAACACGTTAGAATCGCTTTCTTATCGATTAGCAAAACAAGTGGTAAGTACGAAAAAAAGAGTTGTGTTAGAACCAATGCCATCTTTTGAACGAAAAATTATTCATCAAGCATTATCTAATCATCAAAGTATCATTACAACTTCTGAAGGAAAAGAACCACATCGGCATGTTGTAATATCTCCCAAATGACCGGTTACTCAATTGAGTGCCGGTTTTTTTGAGGCGAAAATGATTGTGGATAACTAAAAAACACTAAACTTATCCACTGTGAATAAGTTTAGTGTTTTTTACATGAGGACATAATAAAATGAGTTATTATTCTTTTGTAGATAGGTTCGTTATGGTATCCTAATAATTTAGTGAAGGAAAAAATCATGTTGAAATATAGATAAATAAGCAAGTGAGGTGAAAGGACATGGAATTTGATACAATTGCCGCGATTTCCACAGCACTTGGGGAAGGTGCAATTGCCATTGTTCGAGTAAGTGGGGATGATGCGGTTGAGAAAGTGAATCGTATTTTTAAAGGGAAGGATTTAACAGAGGTTCCTTCTCACACTATTCATTATGGTCATATTGTTGATTTAGATACAAATCAAGTTATTGAAGAAGTTATGGTGTCTATTATGCGTGCACCAAGGACTTTTACACGTGAAAATATAGTGGAAATTAACTGTCATGGTGGACTTGTTTCGGTAAATAAAGTACTACAGCTTATTTTAGCACAAGGAGTACGATTAGCTGAGCCTGGTGAATTTACAAAACGTGCTTTTTTAAATGGACGTATTGATTTATCACAAGCAGAAGCTGTTATGGATTTAATCCGTGCAAAAACAGATCGTGCAATGAATGTAGCAATTAACCAAATGGAAGGACGATTATCTAAATTGATTGGTCGTCTGCGTCAGGAAATATTAGAAACATTAGCTCATGTTGAGGTAAATATAGATTACCCAGAATACGATGATGTAGAAGAGATGACGCATAATATTTTAATTGAGAAAGCCACACATGTCCGTGCTGAAATTGAAAAGATATTAGAAACGTCGAAGCAAGGGAAAATTTTACGTGAAGGTATCGCAACCGCAATTATCGGTAGACCTAACGTTGGAAAGTCATCGCTATTAAATAGTCTTGTTCAGGAGAAAAAAGCAATCGTAACCGATATTGCAGGAACAACTCGTGATGTTATTGAAGAGTACGTTAATGTGCGTGGTGTACCACTTAAACTTATAGATACAGCCGGAATTCGTGAAACGGAAGATGTTGTTGAGCGAATTGGTGTAGAGCGTTCGAAAGAAATGATGAATCAAGCGGACTTAGTGTTAGTTGTAGTCAACTATAGCGAGGCTTTAACAAATGAAGATGAAGAACTATTCCGTGCTGTACAAGGAAAAGATTTCATTGTCATTGTAAATAAGACAGATCTACCGCGAGAAATTGATATGGAACGTGTTACAGAGTTAGCGGTGGGTAATCGTGTTATTACAACATCCTTAATTGAGGAACGAGGAATTGATGAGCTTGAAAAGGCAATAGCTGATTTATTCTTTGAAGGAGCAATTGATTCTGCAGATATGACATATGTTTCTAATGCGAGACATATCGGGCTATTAACACAAGCAGGAAAAACAATTGGTGATGCAATTGAAGCGATAGAAAATGGTGTGCCAATTGATATGGTACAAATCGATTTAACAAGAACGTGGGAAATACTTGGTGAAATTACTGGTGATACCGTCCATGAAAGCTTAATTGACCAATTGTTCTCTCAATTTTGTTTAGGAAAATAATACAGAGATTATTTAGGAGGAATAAACAATGGGATACAATGCCGGTTCATACGATGTCATAGTAATCGGTGCAGGTCATGCAGGATGTGAAGCTGGTCTTGCGGCAGCACGAATGGGCTCAAAAACCTTAATGCTAACAATTAATTTAGATATGGTAGCGTTCATGCCATGTAACCCTTCTGTTGGTGGACCAGCAAAAGGGATTGTTGTTCGTGAAATTGATGCATTAGGCGGAGAAATGGGACGAAATATTGATAAAACGCATATTCAAATGCGTATGTTAAATACAGGTAAAGGACCAGCTGTACGTGCACTTCGAGCACAAGCTGATAAATTCTCTTACCAGCATGAATTGAAGAAAACGATTGAAGAGACACCAAACTTAACGTTGTTCCAAGGAATGGTAGAGCGTTTAATTGTTGAAGATGGTGTATGTAAAGGGGTAATTACGCAAGCTGGTGCCGAATATACAGCAAAAACAGTTGTAATTACGACTGGAACATTTTTACGTGGTGAGATTATTATGGGCGACTTGAAATATTCGAGCGGTCCAAATAATCAGCAACCATCTATTACATTATCTGAACATTTAGAGGAACTTGGATTTGATCTTGTGAGATTTAAAACAGGTACACCTCCGCGTGTAAACAGTAATACAATTGACTACAGTAAGACAGAAATTCAACCAGGTGATGATAAACCACGTGCGTTCTCTTTTGAAACGACAAAATTTATTATGGATCAAATTCCTTGTTGGTTGACATATACGAGTACGGAAACACATCGTTTAATAGATGAAAATTTACATCGCTCAGCTATGTATTCTGGTATGATTAAAGGAACGGGACCTAGATACTGCCCTTCTATTGAAGATAAAGTAGTAAGATTTAATGATAAACCACGTCATCAAATTTTCTTAGAGCCAGAGGGACGCAACACACAAGAAGTATATGTACAAGGTTTATCCACAAGCTTACCAGAAGATGTACAGCGAGACATGCTTAGAACAATCCCAGGTCTGGAAAATGTTGAAATGATGCGTACAGGTTATGCCATTGAATATGATGCAATTGTGCCAACGCAATTATGGCCAACACTTGAAACGAAAAACATTAAAAATTTATATACAGCAGGACAAATTAATGGAACTTCTGGTTACGAAGAAGCGGCAGGACAAGGACTTATGGCTGGAATTAATGCAGCATGCCGTTCTTTAGGTAAAAAAGAAGTTATTTTAGGTCGTGCAGATGCATATATTGGTGTCTTAATTGATGATCTTGTAACAAAAGGTACAAATGAACCATACCGTTTATTAACATCTCGAGCAGAATATCGTTTATTATTACGCCATGATAATGCAGATCTTCGTCTAACTGAGATTGGTCGGGAAATTGGTTTAATTAAAGAAGATCGTTATGAGAGATTTACAAATAAAAAACTACAAATTGAACAGGAAAAGGAACGTTTAGAGAGTATTTTTATTAAACCGCGTCCTGAAGTTCAAGAATTAATTCGTAGTATTGGTGGAAGTGAATTGAAAGATGGGATACGCGCAAGTGATTTATTACGTCGCCCAGAGATGACATATGAGCATATCCATCTTTTAGTACCAAGTGAAGTAGAATTAAATGATGAGATTACAGAACAAGTTGAGATTCAGATTAAGTACGAAGGATATATCGAAAAATCTTTACAGCAAGTAGACCGTATGAAGAAAATGGAAAACAAAAAAATTCCTGTGGATATTGATTATGATGCGATTTCTGGAATTGCATCAGAAGCTAGACAGAAACTAAAAGATGTTCGTCCGCTTTCGATGGGGCAAGCTTCACGTATTTCTGGCGTAAATCCAGCTGATGTTTCCATTTTGCTTGTGTACATTGAACAAGGAAAAATTGCACGAGTATCGAACCAATAAATAGTAAGGAGATATTGCTAG
Source organism: Bacillus paramycoides (assembly GCF_001884235.1). Lineage (GTDB taxonomy): Bacteria > Bacillota > Bacilli > Bacillales > Bacillaceae_G > Bacillus_A > Bacillus_A paramycoides. The sequence goes on from NZ_MAOI01000084.1 coordinate 15,031, forward strand.
ATGAACATAGAACAATTTCAATCTATGCTAGAAGAGAAGGGGATTTCCCTCTCTTCTAGACAGTTAGAGCAGTTCAAAATCTACTTTGAAACGTTAGTAGAGTGGAATGAGAAAATGAATTTAACAGCTATTACGGAGAAAGAAGAAGTATACTTAAAACACTTTTTTGATTCTATTACAGCTGCTTTTTATTATGATTTTTCAAAACCATCCTCTATTTGTGATGTTGGTGCAGGAGCCGGATTCCCAAGCATTCCTTTGAAAATCTGTTTCCCACACTTAAAAGTAACAATTGTAGATTCATTGCAAAAACGTATTAATTTCTTAAATCACTTAGCACAAAAGCTAGAATTAAGTGATGTTGCATTTTGCCATGATCGCGCTGAAACATTTGGGAAAAAAGAAGGTGTACGTGAGTCATACGATATTGTAATGGCACGTGCAGTTGCGCGTCTTTCTGTACTGAGCGAGCTATGTTTACCACTTGTAAAAGTAGGAGGAACATTCATTGCTATGAAAGGTGCAGCAGCGAATGAAGAAATTGAAAATGGCAAGCATGCTTTAGAGGTACTTGGCGGAGAATTAAAAGAAATGTCTACGTTCCAATTACCGTTTGAAGAAAGTGAGCGTAATATTTTATTAATCGAGAAAAAGCGCAAGACACCAAAGAAATATCCACGCAAACCGGGAACACCCAATAAATTACCTATTGAAAAATAAATCTTATTAGACGTAAGATTAAATTATATAAATGAAAACGTAAATGTTTCATAGGAAACATTTTATGTAGAACAGTCAATAGGCCTAAAAGGTGGTGGAATATGTATGAAAAATACGTTTTCTCGTTTATTTGGCTTTGGAGATAAAGAGAGCGAATTCGAATTACAAGACGAAAGCCATGAAGAAATAGATAAAAAGGTATTTGAAGAAATACAAGAAATACCGATAGTAAATATTACCCCTAACCGCTATCAACCGCGAACAGTTTTTGATGATGCACGTATTGAGGAGCTAGCTTTAACGATTCGTACACATGGGCTTATCCAGCCGATTGTTGTGAGACAATATGAGGATGATAAGTACGAGATTATTGCCGGGGAAAGACGTTTTCGTGCAGCAACAAAATTAGGGTGGGAAAAGGTTCCTGCAATAATAAAAAATTTAAATGATACTGAGACAGCTTCTGTGGCGTTAATTGAAAATTTGCAGCGTGAGGAATTAACAGCAATCGAGGAGGCTGTGGCATATCAAAAGCTGATTGAGTTACATAATTTAACACAAGAAGCATTGGCACAACGACTTGGAAAAGGGCAATCCACAATCGCAAATAAATTACGATTATTAAAGTTGCCCGAAGAAATAAAAAATGCATTATTAGAAAAGAGTATTACAGAACGGCATGCTCGCGCTCTTATTCCTTTGAAAAATGAGGAATTACAACTGAAGGTTTTACAAGAAATTGTGGAGAAGCAATTGAATGTAAAGCAAACAGAAGAACGAATTGCGAAGTTACTAGAGGAAGTAAAACCAAAGCGCAAAGCGAAGCAAAAAGCAGTAAGTCGAGATGCGAGAATTGCTATGAATACAATTAGACAATCATTACGAATGGTTGCTAACAGTGGTTTGAATGTTAATTCTGCGGAAGAAGAATTTGATGAGTACTATCAAATTACAATTAAAATTCCGAAGAAAAAATAATTATGTGCTAGAGACCTTATCCTATTGGAAAGGTCTCTTTTACTATATTTTCTTGTTAAATGAAGAAGGAGTTTAGAAATAAATTTTGAAGTTTAATAAGGACGTAAAAGAAAAACTTTTATTTCATGTTACAATAAACGTAATTGTTTCTAGAATAAGAAAGAAAGGTTGAAAGTAGGTGACATCATGGGAAAAATCATTGCTATTGCTAATCAAAAAGGCGGTGTTGGAAAAACAACAACATCCGTTAATTTAGGAGCCGGATTGGCACAAGTAGGAAAAAAAGTCCTTCTTGTAGATATTGATGCTCAAGGAAACGCAACGACTGGTGTAGGAATTGAAAAATCTGAATTAGATCAATGTATCTATAATGTTCTTGTGGAAGATGCAGATGTTCAAGGTGTTATACGGAAAACCGCAACTGAAAACTTGGATGTTCTACCCGCTACAATTCAATTGGCTGGTGCCGAAATTGAATTGGTACCAACCATTTCCCGGGAAGTACGCTTGCAGAGAGCATTACAGCCAATTCGTGACGAATATGATTATATTATTATTGACTGCCCCCCATCATTAGGATTACTAACGATTAATGCGTTAACAGCAGCAGATTCTGTTATTATTCCTGTACAGTGTGAATATTACGCGCTGGAAGGGTTAAGTCAGCTATTAAATACAGTTCGACTTGTACAGAAGCATTTAAACAAAAATTTAGCAATTCAAGGTGTATTGCTAACGATGTTGGATGCTCGTACAAATTTAGGAATTCAAGTTATAGATGAAGTGAAAAAATACTTTAGGGATAAAGTGTATCGTTCAATTATTCCTCGCAATGTTCGCTTAAGTGAGGCACCAAGTCATGGAAAACCAATTATGCAGTATGACGCTAAATCAAGAGGGGCAGAAGTATATATAGATTTAGCAGAGGAAGTGATTGCAGGTGGCTAAGGGGTTAGGAAGAGGAATCAATGTGTTTTTTCCTGATTTAGATGTGAAAGAAGAAGAAACAATTCAGGAGATTGTAGTAACTGAATTAAGGCCGAATCCATATCAACCACGTAAACACTTCAATAAAGAAGCGATTCAGGAATTAGCGGCTTCTATTAAAGAACACGGCATATTGCAACCTTTAATTGCTCGAAAGAGTATTAAAGGATATGAAATTGTTGCAGGTGAAAGAAGATATCGTGCTGCTAAAGAGGCTGGACTTGAAAAAGTACCTGCTGTTGTAAGGCAATTAAATGAGCAGCAAATGATGGAATTTGCTTTGCTTGAAAACTTACAAAGAGAAGATTTAAATCCTATGGAAGAGGCAATGGCATATCAGATGTTAATGAATGAGCTAAATGTAACGCAAGAACAATTAGCCAAACGTCTTGGTAAAAGCAGGCCTTACATCGCCAATTATACCCGGTTATTAAGCCTCCCTTCATTCGTTCAAGATATGATTGCAAACGGTCAGCTTTCAATGGCTCATGGAAGAACTTTACTTACGATAAAAGATGAGGAACAGTTGAAAGCTCTATTAAAACGAATCGAAAAAGAAGGATTGAACGTTCGCCAATTAGAACAAATTGTCCAGGAGATTAATCAACGCGTTTCACGTGAAACAATACAAGTGAAAAAAGAAAGAAATATATTTTTTGTAGAACGCGAAACATTTTTAAGAGAAAAGTTTGGTACAGATGTGAAGATTAAAGAAACGAAAAAAGAAAAAGGTAAAATCGAAATTGAATTTTTCAATAAAGAAGATTTAAATCGCATTTTAGAGCTACTATCAAAGGAAAATTAAAAAGCAAACCATCTTATTACTTATAGATGGTTTGCTTTTTTTAATGCAGATAATTTTTGGTCAGTTTCTTTTATGCTTTGTGCAATTACATCAGCCATTTTCATAACTAAACTTAGTCTTGTATTTTGAAGTACGAAAAATTCCATGAAACCATTTAAATTTACGATGCCATGTATATGCAAATCACCAATGGCAGGTAATTTCTTATTCATCGCTGCTCCAGGTTTACTAGGACCCTTTCCGGTAGTGATCGAACCGATACTTTGAGATTTTCCTAAACATGCATCAACAGCGATAATAAAAGAAGTCGGATTATCTTTCTGTATATTCTGAATTCTCTCTTCTAAATTTAGCGCATGCATTGGTTCATCTAGTGTGCCGAACACTTGGAAGTTTTTGATTTCTACTTGTTCCAGTTTAGTACCAACTAATGGACCAAGTGCATCACCAGTGGAACGGTCTGTTCCGATACAAACGAGAATGAGTGGCATATTAGTCTTAATGGGAATATGAGAAAGTAAGAAATTACTGATTACCTCAGAGGCTTCTAAGTCCTGATGCATAACATTTTGAGTTTCTTTTTCAAAAAAAGGTAAGCGAAAACTTCTAATATTCATGAAGCACCCATCCTTTTAATAAATTTTCACAATATGTTATATAGTAAGTGAAATGGAAAATTATAAGTGCATGCTTTTTACAAACTGTGAATGAAAATGGAAATAATAGTACTAGTATATATATTTTTGTTCCATTTTATACCTAGATGTAAGCGGACAGATGTAATTAAAATCATAATTTTTTTCAGAAATAAGTAAGACTTCTGATACAATAATAAGGATAACTAAAAAGAAATTTTTGCTGGAGAGGTAGAGGAGTATGGATTTAGCAATAAAATGGTTCGAGTCCGTAGATTGGACGAATATAGGAGTGAAATCACTTAAAATAATCGTTATTTTAATACTTGGTGCAATCGTTGTTCGTATTGCAAGGGCAATTGTACGAAATGCATTTCGTATGGGAAGTCGTTCGCCGATTCAAATTTCAGAACGTCGTACAGTTACGGTAGCGAAGTTGCTTGAAAATATTGTGGCATATGTTGTTATGTTCATTATGTTAATTGCAATTTTAGGTGTGTTTGATATTAATGCGTCAGGTCTATTAGCCGGTGCTGGGGTAATTGGTTTAGCGGTCGGTTTTGGTGCACAGAGTTTAGTTAAAGATGTTATTACAGGATTATTTATTTTGTTAGAGGATCAATTTTCAGTAGGTGATTATGTAAGAATAGGCCAATTTGAAGGAACAGTTTTGGAAATAGGACTACGTACAACGAAGATGAAAAGCTGGACAGGTGAAATTCATATTTTGCCAAATGGCAGTATTGTACAAGTAACGAACTTTTCTGTTAGTAATAGTGTAGCGTTTGTTGATGTATCTATTTCTTATGAAGGTGATATAGTACGAGCAGAGCAAGTTATTGAAGATTTATTAGTGGAATTACCAGAAAAATATGAGAAGATGGTAACAACACCTCAATTGTTAGGTGTTCAAACATTGGCAGCATCTGAAGTTGTGTTACGTGTTATTGCTGAAGTAGAGCCGATGCAGCATGCAAGTATTGCGAGGGCTCTTCGCAAAGAGATTAAAAATCGCCTTGATTTACATGGGATTGAAATTCCATACCCACGTATGGTTTTATATAGTCGTGAAGAATTAGTTAGTGAAAAAGCGAATTAGTAGTAGGAGGGGTTTGGAGAATGGAGCAAAAGCAATATAACTTGTACGATGTTGTGGAAATGAAGAAAGCCCATCCATGTGGTGAAAATCGCTGGAAGATTATTCGTATGGGAATGGATATCCGCATTAAGTGCGAGGGATGTGACCATTCGGTAATGATTCCTCGAAGAGAGTTTGACCGTAAGGTGAAAAAAATACTTGTGAAGCATGAAGAATAGTGAAAAAGCAACAGCTGCAGTAGACAGCCGTTGCTTTTTTTCATTTGGTGGAAACTTGTCATTTTTTTCGTTACTATCTATAATGATGAAAGATTGAGACATAGGAGTGAAAAATATGGGATTAACGGCTGGGATTGTTGGATTACCTAACGTAGGAAAGTCCACTTTATTTAATGCAATTACACAAGCAGGAGCAGAATCTGCGAACTATCCATTCTGTACAATTGATCCAAACGTAGGGATTGTAGAAGTACCAGATGAGCGTTTAAATAAATTAACGGAATTAGTAGAACCGAAAAAAACTGTTCCGACTGTATTCGAATTTACTGATATTGCAGGTATCGTAAAAGGTGCGAGTAAAGGTGAAGGATTAGGAAATAAATTCTTGTCTCACATTCGTCAAGTAGATGCAATTTGCCAAGTTGTTCGTTGTTTTGAAGATGAAAATATTACGCACGTTTCAGGAAAAGTAGATCCAATTGACGATATTGAAACAATCAACTTAGAGTTAATCTTAGCGGATTTAGAATCTGTTGATAAACGTATCGAACGAGTTGCGAAGTTAGCAAGACAAAAAGATAAAGAAGCTGTATATGAGCATGAAATTTTAGTTCGTTTAAAAGAAGCTTTTGAAGAGGGAAAACCAGCTCGTACTGTTGAATTTACAGAAGAGCAAATGAAGATTGTTAAAGGCCTTCATTTGCTTACAACGAAAGAAATGCTATACGTAGCAAACGTAAGTGAAGATGATATTATGGATCCTTCTGAAAATAAATATGTACAAATGGTAAAAGAATTTGCAGCAAATGAAAATTCACAAGTAATTGTTGTATGTGCAAAAATTGAATCAGAAATTGCTGAGTTAGATGAGGAAGAGAAAAAAGTATTCCTTGAAGAACTAGGCATTGAAGAATCTGGTTTAGATCAATTAATTCGTGCTGCATATGACTTATTAGGACTTGCTACTTACTTCACAGCTGGTGTGCAAGAAGTACGTGCATGGACGTTTAAACAAGGTATGAAAGCACCACAATGTGCTGGTGTTATTCATACGGACTTTGAGCGTGGATTTATTCGTGCAGAAACAGTTTCTTATGATGATTTAATGACAAACGGTTCTATGACAGCTGCAAAAGAAGCTGGTAAAGTACGTCTAGAAGGAAAAGAGTATATCGTAAAAGACGGAGATGTTATGCACTTCCGCTTTAACGTGTAATAAAGATATTTCCTAGGAAAAATAAAGATATGAACTTGGCAAATATATTATATGTTTGCCAAGTTTTTATTTAGCGGTTAGTTGATTCATCTAACTTACTATGATATAATCTAAACTCGTGAGTAATTACTATATAATTAATTGCTCCTTGCCCATTATGGGCCGTTTAGACCAAAAGGAGGTGAAAGTGTAATGAGAAAGTACGAAATTATGTACATCATTCGTCCTGGCGTTGAAGAAGAAGCTCAAAAAGCTTTAGTTGAACGTTTTGCAGGTGTTTTAACAAACAATGGTGCAGAAATCATTAACACAAAAGAGTGGGGTAAGCGTCGTTTAGCTTACGAAATCAACGACTTACGTGAAGGTTTCTACATGATCTTAAACGTGAACTCTAACGCAGAAGCGATTAACGAATTCGACCGTTTAGCTAAGATCAACGAAGACATCCTTCGTCATATCGTTGTTAAAGAAGAAGAAAAATAATTGATATATAAGGGAGAGTGGTTCGATTGATGAATCGTGTTATCCTCGTTGGTCGTTTAACTAAGGACCCTGACTTACGTTACACGCCCAATGGTGTTGCAGTAGCTACTTTTACGTTAGCTGTGAATCGCGCATTTGCGAATCAACAAGGTGAGCGTGAAGCTGACTTTATTAATTGTGTAATATGGCGTAAACAAGCAGAAAACGTGGCAAATTATTTGAAAAAAGGTAGCTTAGCAGGCGTAGATGGACGTCTTCAAACTCGTAATTACGATGGACAAGACGGTAAACGTGTATACGTAACAGAAGTTCTTGCGGAGAGCGTACAATTTTTAGAGCCGCGTAATGGCGGTGGGGAGCAACGTGGTTCATTTAATCAGCAACCATCAGGAGCTGGTTTCGGTAACCAAGGCTCTAACCCATTTGGTCAATCTAGTAATCCGGGCAACTCAGGTAACACTGGTAACTCTGGATTTACAAAGAATGACGATCCATTTTCAAATGTAGGTCAACCGATCGACATTTCCGACGACGATTTACCATTCTAAATGGTATAAATCTGTTAGTTTTAACAAAGAATGGAGGGGAATAGACATGGCAGGACGCAAAGGTGGACGTGCGAAACGTCGTAAGGTGTGTTTCTTCACATCTAACGGCATCACTCGCATCGATTATAAAGATGTTGATTTATTAAAACGTTTCGTTTCTGAGCGTGGTAAAATTTTACCTCGTCGTGTAACAGGAACAAGCGCAAAATACCAACGCAAACTTACAGTTGCAATTAAACGTGCTCGTCAAATGGCACTTTTACCATATGTTGGTGAATAATAGCGTATGAAATGCACAGTAGAGTCGGACTCTACTGTGCATTTTGCTATGCTTTTCTTTTTTGAAAGAGAGGTTAGATGATGAAAAGTACGAGATTTATTACTGAGGGTGCAGCATTGTTAGCGATATATGCAATTTTGTTGCTTATATCTATGTATGTTCCGATTTTAGGTGCAGTTGTGACGTTTGCGCTGCCGTTACCATTTATATTATTAACAGTAAGGCATAAACTATCTAATGTACTCGTGATTTTTGTAGCGGCACTTTTTATTACAGTTGTTGTAAGTCAACCGATTAGTCTTATCAAGACGGTCATGTTTGGATTAATAGGTGTTGTATTAGGATACATGTATAAAAAAGGAAAAAAACCAGTGGAGATATTGATAGCTGGAACACTTGCATATTTAATTGGTATTATGCTCATTTATGTTGGAAGTATAAAATTTTTCAACATAGATTTAATGAAGCAAATGCAAAATATGTTTAATGAAAGTATGGCGCAAAGTGAAAAGATAGTAAGTGCTGCTGGTATGCCGATTAGTAAAGAACAAAAAGAGTTATTCGGACAATTTAATGATATGTTACAAACGCTATTTCCAAGTTTACTTGTAATGGTTTCATTATGTTTCTCGTGGATTACAGTTATGATATCAGGTAGTGTTTTGAGGAAATTAAAGTATGATATTACAGCTTGGCCTAAGTTTAAAGATATACAATTACCAAAGAGTATTATTTGGTATTACGTTATATTTATTTTGCTATCAACTTTCATGAAAGTTGAACCAACATCATATTTACATATGGTATTTTCTAACCTATATGTAATCTTTGCTATGCTACTCGTATTCCAAGGATTAACATTTATCGCCTTTGTAGCGCATAGAAAAGGTTTTACGAAAGGGGTTCCTATTATTAGTTTTATTGTATGTATGTTTATTCCAATGCTGTTTCCTCTCGTGACAATCTTAGGTATAATTGATTTAGGGATTTCATTGCGTTCTAAAATGGAATGAAAAATGGAGGATAAAATAGTATTATTTATACTGTTTTAAGGTGTTTAATCTGTTTAACTAACTAGAAGTTGAGTTAGTTTTACTTTATAGGAGTTGTATACATGCCTGAATTTTATAAGAAACAGTGGTTTTTATATCCTGTTTACGTATTGGCATTTTTTGTGTTTGTGCTAATTTTGATTCTCTGTTATTTTCATTTAATTGTGGGAATGTCCGCCTTTTTTATTTTTTGTATCGTTCTTTTTTTAGTTGTACGATTTGAACTTACCTTTCAAAGGAACTTTGAAAAACATACGACAGATATGATTACAAGGGTAAAAAAAGTAAGCAATGAAGCATTCAACCAAATGCCTATTGGTATTTTGTTATACAATAAGGATTATGGGATTGATTGGGCAAATCCTTATTTATCTTCATGTTTAGGGCAACATGCACTAGCTGGGTGGCATCTGTACGATGTATCAGAAACATTACTCCTTTTTATTAAGGGAGAGACTTCCGATGATATAGTATCTTTAAACAATCGAAAGTTTCGTGTGTTTGTAAGAAAAGAAGAAAAACTAATTTATTTTTTTGATGTAACTGAGCAAACAGAAATTGAAAAGATGTATGAGGATCAGCGTACTGTTTTAGCGGTTATTTATTTAGATAACTATGATGAGGTTACACAAGGGTTAGATGATCAATTACGCACGAATATAACAAGTCTTGTGACATCACGCCTAAATGAATGGGCTGTTAAGTATGGTGCGTATTTAAAACGTGCATCTTCAGAAAGATTCTTCGTTGTACTAAATGAAAGTATTTTGGCGCAAATGGAGAAAGGGAAATTTAGTATTTTGGATCAGGTGCGTGAAGAAACGTCAAAAAGGAATATACCACTTACATTAAGCGTTGGTGTTGGATCGGGTGATTTACCTTTATCGGAGCTTGGAGCGATGGCCCAATCTGGCTTAGACCTTGCGCTGGGCCGGGGTGGAGATCAAGTAGCTATTAAACAAGCAACGGGTAAAGTTAAATTTTACGGTGGTAAGACGAATCCGGTCGAAAAGCGTACTCGTGTACGTGCTAGAGTCATTTCGCACGCATTAAAGGATTTAGTATTAGAAAGTAGCAATGTCATTATAATGGGGCATAGGGCTCCTGATATGGATGCAATTGGTGCTGCAATTGGTATTTTAAAGGTAGCTCAATTAAATGAGCGCAAAGGATATATTGTATTGGACGAAAATGATTCCGATAAGGGAATCAAGCGATTAATGGATAAGGTGAAACAAAATGAAGAGTTATGGTCTCATTTTATTTCACCAGGGCAAGCGATGGAATTTGCGAATGATGATTCATTGCTTGTTGTTGTTGATACGCATAAGCCTTCAATGATGATGGAAGAAAAACTGCTACATAAAATTGAAAATGTAGTTGTTATTGATCACCATCGCCGGGGAGAAGAGTTTATTGAAGATCCATTACTTGTTTACATGGAACCATACGCTTCTTCAACGGCAGAACTTGTTACTGAATTACTTGAGTATCAGCCGAAAAATTTAAAAATGACAATGTTAGAAGCAACGGCATTGTTAGCGGGTATTATTGTTGATACGAAAAGTTTTACATTCCGTACTGGTGCTCGTACATTTGATGCGGCTTCTTATTTACGTTCGCACGGTGCAGACACGGTACTTGTACAAGAACTGTTAAAAGAAGATATGGGCCAGTATTTACGAGTTGCAAAAGCTATAAAAAATGCGTACATTTATAAAAATGGAATTGCGATTGCTAAAGTTGACGGTGATGAATATTATCACCAAGTACTTATTGCACAATCAGCAGACACGTTATTGACAATGACGGGTATTATTGCATCGTTTGTTATTGCGAAGCGTGGAGAAAATTTCATTGGAATTAGCGGTAGATCTTTAGGTGAAGTGAATGTACAGTTAATTATGGAGAATTTAGGCGGTGGCGGGCATTTAACGAATGCGGCCACACAGATGAAAAATGTTACGGTAGATGAAGCTGAGGAGAAGCTTCGATTTGTTATTGATGACTATTTACAGGGAGGCACACAATCATGAAAGTAATTTTTCTAAAAGACGTAAAAGGTAAAGGGAAAAAAGGAGAAGTAAAAAACGTACCAGATGGTTATGCAAATAACTTCTTACTAAAACAAGGGTTAGCTGCCGAAGCGACAAACAGCAGTATGAAAACTTTAGAAGCTCAAAAGCGTAAAGAGGAAAAAGACGCAGCAGCAGAGGTTGAGAATGCAAAAGAGTTGAAAGAAACTTTAGAGAAATTAACTGTAGAATTAAAGGCGAAATCTGGAGAAGGTGGCCGTTTATTTGGTTCTATTACAAGCAAACAAATCGTAGATGCAATGCAAAAATCACATAAAATTAAACTTGATAAACGTAAATTTGAAATGGACGATGCAATCCGTGCATTAGGCTATACAAATGTAACAGTGAAATTGCATCCGCAAGTAACAGCAACAGTAAAAGTTCATGTTATTGAACAATAAAAATAAATTAAGCAAGGAGGATTGCGTATGAGTGATGTACTTGCTGATCGTACCCCTCCGCATAATATAGAGGCTGAGCAGGCGGTTTTAGGGGCCATATTAATTGATCAAGATGCGTTAACGTCAGCATCAGAGCTATTGGTACCTGATTCATTCTATCGAACGAAACATCAAAAGATTTTTGAAGTTATGCTTGGATTGTCTGATAAGGGAGAACCGATTGACTTAGTAATGATGACATCAGCGATGGCTGATCAAGGATTACTAGAAGAGGTTGGTGGAGTTTCTTACTTAGCAGAGTTGGCAGAAGTTGTTCCAACTGCCGCTAACGTAGAATATTACGCACGCATCATTGCTGAAAAGGCGCTTTTACGTCGTTTAATTCGAACAGCGACTCATATTGTATCGGATGGATACGAGAGAGAAGATGACGTGGACGGCCTTTTAAATGAGGCTGAGAAAAAAATATTAGAAGTATCTCATCAAACGAACGCAAAAGCATTCCAAAATATTAAAGATGTTCTTGTAGATGCTTATGATAAAATTGAACTTTTGCATAATCAAAAAGGTGAAGTTACCGGGATACCAACTGGGTTTACCGAATTAGATAAGATGACAGCTGGTTTCCAACGAAATGATTTAATCATCGTGGCAGCACGTCCATCAGTAGGGAAAACGGCATTTTCATTAAATATCGCACAAAATGTAGCGACGAAAACTGATGAAAATGTAGCGATTTTTAGTTTGGAGATGGGTGCGGATCAGCTTGTTATGCGTATGCTTTGTGCGGAAGGAAATATTGATGCACAAAGACTTCGTACCGGTTCATTAACTTCTGATGATTGGGCGAAATTAACGATGGCAATGGGGAGTCTTTCAAATGCTGGTATATATATTGATGATACGCCAGGGATTAAAGTAAATGAGATTCGAGCAAAATGTCGTAGATTAAAGCAAGAACAAGGTCTTGGTATGATTTTGATTGATTACCTGCAGCTTATTCAAGGAAGTGGGAAATCAGGAGAAAACCGTCAGCAGGAAGTATCTGAGATTTCTCGTACACTAAAAGGGATTGCACGTGAATTGCAAGTACCTGTTATTGCCTTGTCGCAGTTGTCTCGTGGTGTAGAATCTCGTCAAGATAAACGCCCGATGATGTCTGATATTCGTGAATCAGGAAGTATCGAGCAGGATGCTGATATTGTAGCCTTCCTATATCGTGAAGATTACTATGATCGAGAAACGGAAAATAAAAATACCATTGAAATCATTATTGCAAAGCAACGTAACGGTCCAGTAGGCTCGGTAGAGCTTGCATTCGTTAAAGAGTTTAATAAGTTCGTTAACTTAGAACGTCGCTTTGATGATGGACATGCGCCGCCCGCATAAAGGCAGTATAAAAAAGAAACACATTTCTTATAATAAGATGTGTTTCTTTTTTTTTATATGAAAGATAGGGCTTTCATAAGATGAATATGTAATTCTTACGAACGAAAACGTTTTTCGATAAAAAAATGTTCGCTTTTTGGTTGACTTCTCTTTCTGTTTTGGTACAATTATATTGTTTGAAAAGTTCGTTTGAAAATTGCGGAGGTGCTTTAATAATGTCTTCAGTAGTAGTTGTAGGAACACAATGGGGCGATGAAGGAAAAGGTAAAATTACTGACTTTCTTTCTGAGCATGCGGAAGTAGTTGCAAGATATCAAGGTGGAAATAACGCAGGACACACAATTGTTTTCGGCGGAGTTAAATATAAATTACACTTAATTCCATCTGGTATTTTCTATAAAGAGAAAATTTGTGTAATCGGAAACGGCTTAGTAGTAGATCCAAAAGCATTACTTGAAGAATTAAAATACTTACACGATCGTGGTGTAAGTACTGACAATTTACGTGTTAGTAATCGTGCGCACGTTATTTTACCTTATCACCTAAAACAAGATGAGTTAGAAGAAGCAAGTAAAGGTGATAATAAGATCGGTACAACGAAAAAAGGTATCGGTCCTGCATATATGGATAAAGCTGCTCGTATTGGTATCCGTATGGCTGATCTTTTAGACCGTGAAGCATTTAAAGAGAAGCTTGAGCGCAATTTAGTAGAGAAAAATCGTTTATTTGAAAAAATGTACGATACAGAAGGTTTCAGTGTAGAAGAAATCTTTGAAGAGTACTTCGAATATGGACAACAAATCGCACAATATGTATGCGATACATCTGTTGTATTAAATGATGCACTAGATAACAATCACCGTGTATTATTTGAAGGTGCACAAGGTGTTATGCTTGATATTGACCACGGTACGTACCCATTCGTTACATCTTCTAACCCAATTGCTGGTGGTGTAACAGTTGGAACTGGAGTTGGTCCTGCGAAAGTTACGCGCGTTGTAGGTGTATGTAAAGCATATACAAGCCGTGTAGGTGATGGTCCGTTCCCTACTGAGCTTCATGATGAAATTGGTCATCAAATTCGTGAAGTTGGTCGTGAGTATGGAACAACAACTGGTCGTCCACGCCGCGTAGGTTGGTTCGATAGCGTTGTTGTAAGACATGCACGTCGTGTTAGTGGTTTAACAGATCTATCATTAAATTCTATCGACGTTCTAACAGGTATTCCAACTCTTAAAATTTGTGTTGCTTACAAATACAATGGCGAAGTTATCGATGAAGTTCCAGCAAACTTAAACATTTTAGCGAAATGTGAGCCTGTATACGAAGAGCTTCCAGGTTGGACAGAAGATATTACTGGTGTAAGATCATTAGACGAGCTTCCTGAAAATGCACGAAAATACGTAGAGCGTGTTTCTGAGTTAACAGGAATTCAATTATCTATGTTCTCAGTTGGACCGGATCGTAACCAAACAAATATCGTTCGTAACGTATACGAAGCTTAATTGATATTTTTTAGAAAAAACTCATGCCTGCATGAGTTTTTTCTTATCTTTTATAAAAAAATAAAAAAAGGTATTGCAAAAATAAAAGATAATATGTTATGATACATCTTGTCGTCACGAAAATATGACGTTGGTGAGTATGAGCCATTAGCTCAGTTGGTAGAGCATCTGACTTTTAATCAGAGGGTCGAAGGTTCGAATCCTTCATGGCTCACCATTTTC
>NZ_MAOI01000085.1 GCF_001884235.1 Bacillus paramycoides
ACTTTTGTTTATACCACCATTAGTGGTTTTATATATAGTTTTGGCTCGGTAGCTCAGTCGGTAGAGCAGAGGACTGAAAATCCTCGTGTCGGCGGTTCGATTCCGTCCCGAGCCACTCTCAGGATATTAAGTGGGCCCACTTAATATCCTTTTTATTTATGTAATTTTACAAAATTGAGTAGTTATTTTAAAATAGAATGAGGAGCCTCTAGCAGTTGAAGCTAGAGGTTTTTCTATAGATCGTATAGGATTCCGTGTAAAAGTGGATCATACATGGGTCTATGAGAATAGAGGAGAAAATACTTAAACAAAGGGTACGGTCATATAGGGACATACTATATAAACGTCAGTGTGTTTAAGGATTATTGACCATATTTTTATAAGGAGGAAATAGACGATGATGGGAAAGAAAATTTTAGTAGTTGACGATGAAAAGCCGATTGCAGATATTTTAAAGTTTAACCTAGAAAAAGAAGGTTTTGAAATTGTAATGGCGCATGATGGTGATGAGGCAATTGAGAAGGCAAATGAAGAACAGCCAGATATGGTTTTATTAGATATTATGTTACCGGGAAAAGATGGCTTAGAGGTATGTCGTGAAATACGTAAAAGCTCAGAAATGCCAATTATTATGCTTACAGCAAAAGACTCTGAAATTGATAAAGTATTAGGGCTTGAGCTTGGAGCAGATGATTATGTAACGAAGCCATTTAGCACGAGGGAGTTGCTTGCGCGTGTGAAAGCGAATTTACGTCGCCATCAGCAGGGTGGTGCAGCAGAAAAAGAAGAAAATACTGAAATGGTTATTGGACCAATCGTTATTAATCCGAATGCTTATAGTGTGACAAAGCGTGAAGAAAGCATCGAACTTACACATCGCGAATTTGAATTACTACATTATTTAGCGAAGCATCTAGGACAAGTTATGACACGTGAACATTTATTGCAAACAGTTTGGGGTTATGATTATTTTGGAGATGTACGTACAGTGGATGTAACGGTACGTCGTTTACGTGAAAAAATTGAAGATAATCCAAGTCACCCTACTTTAATTGTAACTAGACGTGGGGTAGGGTATTACTTGCGTGACCCAGAGCAGGAATAGTATATGAAGAAAGTCGGTTTTTTTCAATCTATTCATTTAAAATTTGTGCTTATATATATGCTATTGATATTAATAGCGATGCAAGTTATTGGCGTATATTTCGTCAGGGAATTAGAAAAAAGCCTTGTAAAAGGTTTTCAAGATTCCTTAACGCAGCAAACAAACTTACTTTCTTATAACTTGAAGCAAGAGTTTGTAAAAGAGCGTCCTAAAACAGAATCAGTAGATAAGGCTATTAAGGAATCGATTCAAAAATTTGCATCAGACCGTAAGAAAGACATTCAAGAAGTAAGTGTAATTGACGCCAATAGAAAATTGATGGCAATTTCAGACGCGTCTAAGCAAAATAAGGTAGGAAGAATGTCAACAGATAGAGCTGTACAACGGGTAATGGTACAAAAGAAACCAGAGTCAAAGATTGAGAAAGATGGACAGACAGGCCATCGAGTTCAAGTTATGATTACGCCTATTTTAAAAGAACCAGGCGGAGAGGTACTTGGCGTCATTCATATTGTTGCATCTATGGAAGATGTGTATAAACAAATGAAGGATATAAATCAAATTTTTGCAACGGGGACAGTAATTGCCTTATTAGTAACAGCTGTACTTGGAATTTTATTGGCTCAAACAATTACGAGACCAATTTCAGATATGCGAAGACAAGCAATTGAAATGGCGAAAGGAAATTATTCGCGAAAAGTAAAGGTGCATAGTCATGATGAAATTGGACAACTAGCATTATCTTTTAATAATTTATCTAAAAAATTACAACAAGCTCGTTCCTCAACAGAAAGTGAAAGACGAAAATTATCATCTGTTTTATCACATATGACAGATGGGGTAATCGCTACTGATCGAAAAGGGGATATTATTTTATTAAATGATCCTGCGGAAAAAATGTTAAATGTTTCGCGTGAAACAGCGCTAGATCAATCGGTATTAGAAGTGCTAGGGATACAAGAAGAATTTACACTGGATCATTTATATGAAGAACCCGATTCAGTTTTATTAGACTTTAGTACGAGAAATGAACCGTATATTTTACGTGCTAGTTTCTCTGTTATTCAAAAAGAAACAGGGAAGGCAAATGGTTTAATTGCTGTATTATATGATGTAACAGAGCAGGAGCGCATAGAACGAGAGCGCCGTGAGTTTGTTGCAAACGTATCTCATGAGTTAAGAACGCCGTTAACGACGATGCGCAGTTACTTAGAAGCACTTACTGATGGAGCATGGCAAGATCCGAATATTGCACCACAATTTTTAACGGTTACACAAGAGGAAACAGAAAGAATGATCAGGCTTGTAAATGCATTGTTACAACTATCTAAACTAGATAGTACAGAACATCGTTTAATGAAGGAGTTTGTCGACTTTACTGACTTCTTTAACAATGTTATCGATCGCTTTGAAATGTCCAAAGAGCAAAATGTAAGTTTCAAACGATCTTTCTCTAAGAAATCTCGATTTATTGATATGGATTCGGACAAAATTACACAAGTTTTATATAACATTATTTCCAATGCATTAAAGTATTCACCGGAAGGTGGCACAGTAACATATCGCCTACGTGATCGCGGGGAGTTATTAGAAATTAGTGTGAGTGATCAAGGAATGGGAATTCCGAAAGAAAATGTAGAGAAAATCTTTGAACGTTTTTATCGTGTGGATAAAGCGCGTTCGAGACAGATGGGTGGTACAGGCCTTGGGTTAGCTATTGCGAAAGAGATGATTGAGGCACATGGCGGCTCGATTTGGGCGAAGAGTGAAGAAGGAAAAGGGACAACTATTTATTTCACATTGCCAATGGCGGCAGATGAAGAGGACGATTGGGAATGAGCATGGAAAACTTTAAAACGATAGTTCTAATTAATTTAGTTGTCATTAGCCTATTTCTTACTTTTAACCTATGGACATATGTTCCTGATTCTACTTCCATGCAAAACACAAAATTCGTTCAAGGTAACGAAGATATAAATCCAATAAAGATTTCGGAGATTGTTCGCCCATCTTCTGTCATTATTCATAAAGAGAAAAATCATTATGTGAGCGAAAATAAGGAAAATGTGGATTCAATTTATAAAATTCTTGAAAATGGAGAATTACATGATTTTAGGGAGATAACAGGGTCAGTTCCTAAAGGTGATTTTCTTTCTTATGTACACGGAGAAGAAAAAATTGAATTTGTTTTCCCTACAAATATCCCACTGGATACGATTAAAAGTATGTTTAATATTAAAGATAAAAACATAGAAAGTAACAGAAGTTTTAATCGTATTATAATTGACCCTTCTCGAAGCAAGGATCAAGAAATTAAAGTTAATTTTGTTTCCTATGATACTTCTCGTAAAATATATCAAGCGACATTGACTGGTGCTTACGTGAAGGATATTTTGAATGCTCAAAATCAACTTATAACAGTAGCAAGACCATATTTTGAATATCAAATAAATGATACAAAAAAACTTTTTTTACCAGATGGGATTACGGAATTAAGTAAGGTAGAGTATATTACATCTAAACTAGAAGTGGATACGTTTAAAAATGCTTTATTTAGTGATCCACGCTATTTAAGTCCTATTTCTGAGAAAACAAAGGAAACATTTACGGATGGTATCCGTTCTATGGAAATTGATAAGTCGAATGCAATGTTGAAATATAAAAACTCCGCTGTACATAGCGATAAAACTACAGATAATGCAATAATTTTACAAAAAAGTTTTGACTTTGTAAGTGGGCATAGTGGCACTTTAAAGTTTTATCGTTTTGATTACATTAGTAAGGGGAAAACTTCATTCCGTTTATATGAAGGCGGCTTGCCTGTATTTAATGCAGATGGAATCGCTGAATTAAAACAAGCGTGGGGTTCAGGTGAAGTCATGCAGTATGAAAGACCTCTTTATAATTTAAGTTTCAGTTTACCGAATAAACAACCAACAACTTCTCTTGCATCAGGTCATACGGTGATGACATCATTAGAAAATAATCCGGAAATTGACAAAAATTCAATTCAGGATGTTGGGATTGGTTATAAATTATCATTGGAACCTTCCATCAACGCAGGGAAAATGGGTATTTTACAGCCGATATGGTATGTAAAATATGATGAAGAAGGTAAGCAACAAATATTTGAGTGGAGTGAGGGGGGACTAAATGGATTGGGATCGAATTAAAACGATATTTATTGTGACCTTTTTTGTTTTAGACCTCTTTCTTATTTTTCAATTCATTCAAAAGCAAGGTAGTAATCAATTGGAGCTTGTGGCGGAAACAAAGATCGATCAACAATTAAAAGCTGAAAAAATTACTATGGGGAATTTTCCTAAAGAACCGAAAAAAGAGTCACTTATAATGGCGAAAAATAAGGCTTTCAAAGAAGAGGATGTGCAATCTTTAAAAAATCAAACGGCACACTTGCAAGGCGAATATCAAATAGAGAGTAAATTAAAAGAGCCTTTTTTAAATACGAAATCATTGTCAAAAGATAAGTATAATGACTTTTTGAAAAATTATGTGCTAGATGGACAAAAATATGAGTTTGGAGCAATAAAGGACTCAAAAATTTACTTCTTTCAAAAGTATAAAGATAAACCAATTTTCTACAATGAGCGTGCGATGATCGTTGTGGATTTAAATGAAAAGAATGAGCTTGTTTCGTATACACAAACGATGTTAACGGATTTAAAGGAAATGGGCGAAAGTGAAAAAACGAAAGAGCAAGAAATCATTACTGCTCAAACGGCTTTAGTGAATTTATATTTAAAAAATAAAATTGCGGACAATACGCATGTGAAAGAGGCGCAGGTCGGATATGCGACTCTTGCAGAGTCTTCTTCTAATATACAAGTGCTTGCCCCAACATGGAACTTAAAGACAGAGCAAAAAAAGGACTTTTTTGTGAATGCAATTGAAGGACAAGTCATGGAATTAGGCGAAAATCAAGTGCCTGAAGAATATAATGGAGTGAGAAAGAATGAGCATGCAGTTTAGTGTACTTGCAAGTGGAAGTACAGGGAATATGTTATATGTAGGAACGGATGAAAAAAAATTGCTCGTCGATGCAGGCTTAAGTGGTAAAGCTACAGAGGCTTTGTTTAAACAAGCTGAACTGAATATAAATGACATATCAGGTATTCTTGTAACACATGAGCATAGTGATCATATTAAAGGGTTAGGTGTATTGGCACGTAAATATGATTTACCTGTTTATGCGAACGAGAAAACATGGAATGCGATGGAACACTTAATAGGCAATATCCCAACTGATCAAAAATTTATTTTCTCAGTTGGGGATGTGAAAACATTTGGCGATATTGAAGTTGAATCATTTGGTGTTTCTCATGATGCAGCAGAGCCGATGTTTTACGCTTTTCATAATAATAATAGAAAGTTAGCTCTTATTACAGATACTGGCTACGTAAGTGATCGTATGAAGGGTGTTATTAAGGGAGCGAATGCTTTCGTATTTGAAAGTAATCATGATGTTGAAATGCTTCGTATGGGACGATATCCATGGAGCATTAAACGACGTATATTAAGTGATGTAGGTCACGTTTGTAATGAGGACGCCGCATTAGCGATGGCGGATGTTATTACAGACGAGACAAAACATATTTATTTAGCACATTTAAGCTTAGATAATAACATGAAAGAATTAGCGCGTATGTCTGTATCACAAGTATTAGAAGAAAAAGGTTTTGGCGTTGGAGAATCTTTTGAAATACATGATACAGACCCGAAAATGCCTACGAAAATTCAATACGTATAATTCTTCATTTTAGTAAACAATAAAGGTGAATATAGTTGTTTTTAGGAAGATAGGTGAACAAATATGTCCTTTATTGATGAAGAAAAATATCGTATAAAACGTGCGGGTAAAAAGAAGCGTAAAGGTATTGTAGTTTCTAGCATAGCGGGAACAATTGTAGGGGCTTCATTATTCGCATTTGGAGCCCCTTTATTTTCGAATCATGCAGGTACGCTTCCACAAGCTGAAGCAAGTGGAAAAAATATGGCTCAAGCCCAAGCTGGAAATGTTCCAGCTAAACAGATTAGCTTTGTAGATGCTGTTGATCGTGCGTCTGAAGCAGTTGTTGGTGTTATTAATATTCAGCGAGATGATTTTTCAGAGGCGGATTCAGAGGCGGGTACAGGCTCTGGTGTGATTTATAGGAGGACAGATGGACATGCTTATATTGTAACAAATAACCACGTTGTTGCTGGAGCGAATCGTATTGAAGTGAGCCTGAGTGACGGTAAGAAGGTTCAGGGTAAAGTATTAGGAACCGATGTAGTCACAGATTTAGCAGTACTAGAAATAGATGCGAAGTATGTGAAAAAAGTGATTGAAATTGGCGACTCTAATACTGTTCGTAGAGGAGAGCCGGTTATTGCGATTGGAAATCCACTAGGATTACAATTTTCTGGGACTGTCACACAAGGTATTATTTCGGCTAACGAGCGTATTGTTCCTGTAGATTTAAATCAAGA
The DNA here is from genome assembly GCF_001884235.1 of Bacillus paramycoides. Taxonomy (GTDB): domain Bacteria; phylum Bacillota; class Bacilli; order Bacillales; family Bacillaceae_G; genus Bacillus_A; species Bacillus_A paramycoides. The sequence goes on from NZ_MAOI01000085.1 coordinate 6,596, forward strand.
TGGACATTACGATTGGCAAGTAGAAGTATTGCAAACAGATGCGGCAATTAATCCAGGTAATAGTGGTGGTGCACTTGTAAATGCAGCAGGACAATTAATTGGCATTAACTCAATGAAAATTGCAGCAAAAGAAGTAGAAGGAATTGGACTAGCTATTCCAATTACAAGAGCCGTCCCTGTTATGAATGAACTTGAGAAATACGGTAAAGTAAAAAGACCTTATGTTGGAATTGAACTAAGATCATTAAACGAGATTCCGAATTATTATTGGTCAAAAACGTTACATTTACCAGACAACGTAACGGAAGGAGTTTGCATTTTAGATGTGAAAAGTCCTTCGCCAGGTACGGATGCTGGCTTGCGAGAACATGACGTTATTGTGGCGGTAGATGGAAAACCGGTGCAAGATATTATTGGGTTCCGCACGGCCTTATATAATAAAAAAATTAACGATAAAATGACTCTTACGTTTTATCGTGGCACAAAACGAGCGACAACAACGGTGAAATTAGGCATTCAAAAGTATTAAAAACAGGAGGGCCTACCTCCTGTTTTCTATTGTAGAAAAGTGAGGTGAGGAATATGAATTTACCTTGTTGTTTAGAACACGTTGAATTAGCACTAGATATCATTGTGGATGAGTGTGAAGTTGCGCCAGTTATTAACAATGTGGATAACTCTGAAAAAGAGAAGAAAACATGTGAATTTTGTCAAAATGAGGCGACATATGTTGTATCGAACACAGATTCTCACACAATATGTGGGTAACATTTGTGGATATGTGGATAAGTTATGTGGATAACGTGTTTGTAAGGTGGGGAATAAATGTGAATATCTCGATTATTTCAATCGGAAAATTAAAAGAAAAATACTTGAAACAAGGTATAGCAGAATACTTAAAACGATTATCTTCTTATGCAAAAGTAGAAGTAATTGAATTACCGGATGAAAAGGCACCAGAAAATTTAAGTGAAGCAGAAATGTTAATTGTAAAAGAAAAAGAAGGTATACGTATACTGGATAAAATTTCTGATGATACGCATGTCATTGCGCTAGCTATAGAAGGAAAACAAAAATCATCAGAAGAGTTTGCAGCAAGTCTAGATCGTCTTGCAACATACGGAAAGAGTAAAGTAGCGTTTGTAATTGGTGGATCACTTGGACTTAGCTCAGAAGTAATGAAGCGTTCAAACGAATCTCTTTCTTTCTCAAAGATGACATTACCACATCAATTAATGCGTCTAGTATTGCTTGAGCAAGTATATAGGGCGTTTCGGATTAATCGCGGTGAACCGTATCATAAGTAAGTGAGGTATTCTATGTAAAACAAGGGTAAGAAAAGAATACAGGAGAAAATCGAAAATGGCAGGTTGGTCTTGATTTTCACTGATATTATCATGTTTATTTTATTATGCCTATAATTGGGGGCTATGTGAATGTTAAGTGATCAGGCGAGATATTCTAGGCTCGCGAATATAACAAAAATAATAAATACAAAATTAGAACTACGTGAAGTATTGCAGCGTGTAACAATGGCGATATCAGAGGAGATTGTTCAATGCAACGCTGTTGGAATTTATTTACCCCAGGAAGATGGAACATTTAGAGGGTTTGCAGGAAAACCAGAGACCATAAATGGCGTAACGCTCGATACTCAGGTAATTGATCCTGAAATAGACTTACTGGCAAAAGAAGTTATTGAAACCAAGAAAACCATCTATATCCCTGATACCTCAAAGGATCATCGGCCAGATCCGAGATCAGTTGATGCGTTCAAAATTAAGTCCTTATTAGTCCTGCCTATCTCATTTGGGCAAGAGTTATTTGGTCTGGTTTTTTTATTTGATTATGGAACTCCAATGAACCTAACAGATTCAGAAATTCAAAGTGTTGAAGCTTATGTAAATATGGCTGCGGTCGCAATTCAAAACGCAAATAATTTAACACAAAAGGAAAACCTTATCGCCGAGAAGCAGCTGTTACTAAATGTTACCCGTGATTTATCAATGTGTTCCTCGATACAGGAGAGTTTTGATAAATGTTTTTTTTACTTAGGACAGATTTTAGAGAGTAAAAACATGGCTGCCCACCTTTTAGACCCGCTAGACAAAACAACGATTAAAACGACGAAGTTAAGCAAGGACTGTGATTGGACAGAAGCGGATTGGATGGAGAAAAGCTATGAAGCCAAGATCCAAGAGGTTATTCAAACAAAAAATATAGATAGTAAGGGTCTACTGATGATTCCATTGGTTTCAATGGGGGAAGTATTAGGGATAATCGTCGTTGGCAAAGAGGGAAAAGCTCACAATTACGATAATTCCCAAATTCAACTGGCAAAATCTATCGTTGATGCCACAGCTCCTACGTTTTCAAACTTGTTATATATGGATCAACTTGAAAGCATGGTGGAAGAGCGAACGAGAGAACTGGCTGTTGCTAATGAAAAAGTTATAAGTGTGATTGAAAGTATTACGGATGGATTCTTTACTTTGAATAATAAATGGGAATTTACGTACGTAAATAAGCATCAATATTTACCACAAAGAAAAACAGCAAAAGATGTATTAGGCAAGAATATATGGGAAGTTTTCCCGATTAGCGTCGACACAGTTATGTATAAGGAATTTCATCGTGCGAGGTCAGAGCGAACTACAGTTCATTTCGAATTTCTTCTTACCCCTGATGAATATTGGCACGAAGTTATTGCATACCCGTATGATGATGGTATTTGTTGTATTTTTAAAAACATAACGGAAAAAAAGCAATATGAACAGGAATTGAAAAGGTTATCCAACATAGAGTTAATAGGGCAAATGGCAGCAGGTATTAGCCACGAGATTAGAAATCCAATGACAACAGTACGAGGATTTTTGCAGTTATTAAAAGAAGAGAACAGCTATGAGAACCATAATAAGTACTTTAATTTAATGATTGAAGAACTTGACCGTTCCAATTCTATTATTACTGAATTTCTCTCAATGGGTAATACAAGGAAATCAGATTTGCAGATGTTAGATTTAAATTCAATTATTCACGATATTATTCCTTTAATAAAGATTGATACGTATAATCAAAATAAATATATTCAAGTCGATACAAATGACATTCCGGAATTACTTTTAAACCGTAATGAGATACGACAATTATTACTAAACCTATACCGTAATGGCTTAGAAGCGATGAGCACAGAGAAAGTTCTAACCATTAGCACCTACAAGGAAGGTCAAAATTGTGCGGTGCTTGCAGTACAGGATCAAGGAAAAGGTATCAAGCCTGAAGTATTAGAGAAACTGGGTACTCCATTTTACACGACCAAAGATAATGGAACTGGATTGGGATTAGGTGTATGTTATGCTATTGCCGCCCGCCATAATGCAAAAATAGAAATTCAAACAGGATCGGAAGGCACTACCTTTTTTGTTAAATTTAATTATGAAAATAATAAAAAATAACCTCATTTAGATTAGTTACGGTGAACCGTATCATAAATAGTGGATAGTAATCGAAAGTTAATACTGCTTTGTGTATTAACATATTGAATAAAAAATATGATCAAGAAAAAAAGCACTTATCTTTACAGGATAGAGTGCTTTTTTATACGCACTTTATAATTTTAGATGTAACTGCTACGTAATGAAAATGTACAATAAATATAGGGATATGCAAGTGTTTGGTAAAATCAAGTATACTCAATAGAGGAGAAAAGAAGTATTAGATGTAATTAGGGGGGCTTAACATACTTAGGGGAAATATGAAAAAAATACTTATATCATTACTAAAAAATCCATTAGTAATAATCGTATACTGGATTTTTTGCTATGAGTTAGCTTTATTATGTATGTATGGAAGAATCAATAATAATATTTATATTTGGTTATTATCTATAGCATTTTTAATACTTATCATTATATTTACTACAATTAAAGTTATAAAAAATAGGGAACGTGAATCGTCCAAATTATTAAATGTAAAGGGATGGAAATACATTTCCGTTATCATCCTTATCTTTATAACGTCTTTTTATGGGATGAAAATTTATAAAAGTGCAACGAATTATGGTGGTAAACTAGCATGGTTTATAGAAAGCGTAAAAAACGAAAGATCAGTTAAACTTGAGCGTGATAATATATATAAGTATGGTGTAGAGGGTATTTTTGAAGATATAAATAAGAAATATACTTTGCCAAAGAAGTTATATATGTCGGATGATTTTACTTTGGAATTTAAATCAGATGGAACAATTATATCATTTGATACTTTTCTTTATGGAAAAAATGCTGCTGGAAAAGAGGAAAGCTACTTAATATCTTATAATAAAAATAAATCAAAAGATATTTTTGTAGGATTAAATGGGTATGTTAACGCTGATTATAATGAAGATAAATTAGTAAAACCTTTAATTAAAACAGTTCAAGCTATTCCAGTTAAACAAACTGTCAGTAAGTGGAATGAAGATAAGTATGGGCTGGTTTATTATGGGAAAAGGAACTGGGGTTACAATGGAGAAGGAATTATTAATATTAATAAAGATGGGAAATTAGAGAAGCTTGAAGAAGCAAAATCCGAAATAATTGGATATACGGTATCTATATTTATCCCTGGAAAAGAGAAAGAGATAGTACCTGCTAGATATAATTTACTAGGTGACCCAAATTGGAGTAAGGAAAGTAGTTCTAAAAAGAAAAAGAAGGATTTAACTAATAATAATGAGCAATTTTACTTTTCAAAAGAAGTGGGTTATAAACTAGATGTTACAGATAAAGCATTAGGGAGTACCTTTTATTCCCTAAGCAAGACAATTGATGGTGGGGAAACATGGGGAGTTATAAATGAGGACCCGTTCAATGAAGCGGTTGGTAGTGCATCAGGAATCATCTTTTTTAATGAAAAGCTCGGATTTTTAAGGGCAGCCAGACCCTCTGGCAATGAAGGGAGGCTATACCGTACAGATGATGGTGGTATAACTTTTAAAAAGGTGAGCTATACGAATTATGAAGTGAAACTAGAAAGTGGACAGGTAATAAATCCGTTTGATTTTCCTAATCTGCCTTATGAGAAGGATGGAGTTTTTAACATGCTAGTAGGGCAAGGAGCAGATGGAGACTACAATGGTAATAGTAGTATACTTTATCAATCAAAAAATCAAGGTGAAACATGGGAGTATGTAAAAGAGGTTAAAGATAATTAATAGTGGGAAAGATCATTGGATAAAAATCACCGATGGTCTTTTAAACATTACTAGGTGGTATGTAGATTTCCTAAAATAAGTATGTTTCTATTTCCATAAAAATGTGCTGTAATATGAAGAGGAAAAAGTATAAGTAGTTAGAGAAGTGAGGAATTGAAGGTGAAGAAGTTTAAGAAGTTTTACTTGGAGATTACAAGTGTATGTAATCTTGCATGCAGCTTTTGTCCGCCGACGGAAAGGCAGAAGCAATTCATTTCTGTGGAGGATTTTGCTAAAAGATTAGATCAAATTAAACCTCACACAGACTACATTTATTTGCACGTGAAGGGGGAGCCATTACTCCATCCGAAAATAGATCAATTATTAGATTTAAGCCATGAAAAGGGGTTTAAAGTTAATATTACAACGAATGGAACGTTAATTAATAAGAGAAGGCATAGATTGTTAAATAAACCTGCATTAAGACAAATGAATTTTTCGCTGCACAGTTTTGATGGACACCCGGGATCGCAAGATAAAGAGGGCTATGTAAGGAGCATACTTTCTTTCATTAGAGAGGCGACAAGTCAATCGGATTTAATTGTTTCGCTAAGATTATGGAATTTAACTCAGGACAACAAAACGAATCTTGAAATTCAGCGGAATAGAGAGCTATTATCTATTATCGAAAAAGAATTTGATCTTTCTTATAAAATTGAAGAGAAGCTTACACCAGGAAAAGGTATAAAAATTGCGGAACGTGTATTTATTAATCAAGATTATGAATTCCAGTGGCCAGCATTACATGAAGAAGAGGATGATGGAAAAGGTTTCTGTCATGGCTTACGTAATCAGGCTGGAATTTTAGCGAACGGAACTGTTATTCCTTGTTGTTTAGATGGTGAGGGGATTATTAATCTTGGGAATATTAATAATGATTCATTCTCTAATATTATTGAGGGCGATAGAGCGAAAAATATTGTAGATGGATTTTCAAAAAGGGTTGCGGTAGAAGAATTATGTAGAAAGTGCGGATACCGCAAAAGATTTGGAAAGTAGATATAGAATAAGCCCTCATAAAGCGAGGGCTTATTTTTATCCCGCAAAAGCCCGATTGGTGTGGGCTAATAATCAGCGGGGATGGACAAAACCCCCACTGATTAAAGTTTCACTTTATTCCTGATAAGAACGTTCTAATTCATCAATTAATGAACCGACATAAGAAACAGCTTTACGGATTGCATCTGGTTTTGACATGTCTACTCCAGCGTGTTTCATTAATTCGAGTGGTTTCATTGTACCACCTGCACGAAGTACATTGAGCCAGCGATCAACAGCAGGCTGTCCCTCTTCCTTAATCATTTGGGCTACAGCGGTAGATGCAGTTAGGCCTGCTGAATATGTGTAAGAATATAAGCCCATATAATAGTGAGGTTGACGCATCCATGTTAAACCAGCACCTTCATCAATTTCTACTGAATCTCCCCAGAATGTAGAAAGGACATTCGTTTTTATGTCAGTTAAAGTTGTAGCAGTAAGCGCTTGCCCTTCTTCTGCTAAGGAATATACTCTGCGTTGATATTCACCCTCAAGTAAATGAGTAACAAAGTTATGATAATATGTGCCGAGTAGTTGCAAAATGATCCATCTACGCATTCTCTTATCCTCATTTGTCGCGAGTAGATGCTGTGCTAATAGTAATTCATTCATTGTTGAAGGTGCTTCCACAAAGTACATAGATGGACGTACGTTCATAATACGCTGATTCTTATTTGCTAAATAAAAATGACCAGCATGTCCAAATTCGTGAGCTAATGTGAAACATCCGCGCATCGTATTTTGCCATGTAATCAAAATATAAGGGTGAGAACCGTACGGGCTAGAGCAGAAGGCACCTGTTGATTTTCCAACGTTATCTGCAAGGTCTACCCATCTTTCTTTAAACCCCTTTTCGATAATAGCATTATATTCCGCTCCTAATACTTTTAAAGACTCTTGAATTAGTTTACCAGCTTCTTCGTATGTGATTGTCGGATTAAACTCAGGATCTAAAGGTGCGTGTAAGTCACAGAAAAGCATTTGATCAAGCCCTAATACTTTCTTTTTTAAATCTGCAAAACGGCGCATATGAGGTGCTAATTCGTTATAAATAATATCTAGTTGGTTGTTATACATTTCAAGTGGAACTTTTTGAGGCTCTAAAAGCATATGAGTAACGGATTCATATTTGCGTAAACGAGAAAGTGTCACTTGTTTTTTTACTTCAGTAGCATATGTTGTTGCAACTGTATTTTTATAGCGTTTCAATGTGGAAACAAATGATGAATATGCTTCTCTACGTATATATGCGCTTGGAGAAAATTCATATTTGCTTTCAAATAATGCAAATGATACAGGCAAATCATTTCCTTGTTCGTCCTGTATAGGAGTGAAATCCATATCCGCCAATTTAGTCATGCCGTAAATTTTATAGGGGGAACTATGAACTTCGCCGAGTGCAGCAAGGGCCTCCTCTGTTTCAGGTGAGAGAGTATGCTGTCTCTTTTTGATTACTTCTAATAATGATTTACGGAAAGGTTCGAGTTCTGTTTCCTCAGTTAAATATTTTTCAATCGTTCCTTCTCCAAATGAAAGAATTTCGTTATGAATAAAGGATCGTGCAGTATGCATTTTCGCACCTAGAGCTGAAATTTTGGAAGAGTTCGCTTGAATAACTGGATCTGTACGATCAGTAGATTCTTTTAAATTTGCATATGTGCTGAGTTTTGTTAACTTCATTAAAAGCTCTTCTTCTAAAAGTAGGCAATTTAATAAAGTGGCGGGATTAGTATGTAATTGTCCTTTAAATGCATCGAGTCTTTTTATATCATTTTCTAATACATTTAATGCAGTGTGCCACTCATTATCAGACTTATACAAATCAGAAAGATCCCATATTAGTTCAGTAGGAACTTCTTCGCGAATAGGGCGTTTCTCAATTACATCTTTCATTTAATGTATCCCCCTTATTTTAAGTATTTAAAAACATGATACTAGAAAATTCAGTTAAATGAAAATATTTAACAGTTTTATACATAAAAAAAGGACAAGCATAAAATGCTTGTCCTTCGAGTTAAATTTAAGAATTAATATACTTTGTCACCGTTGAAAATAGAGTTTTTCACGACAACATAATCTACAGTACGAATTGAGTCTAATTTTGTTCCACCAGCATAAGAGATAGAAGATTGAAGATCTTGTTCCATTTCGATTAAAGTGTCTTCTAAAGAACCTTTATGCTCAACGAACATTTTCTTACCTTCAACGTTTTTCTTCTCACCTTTTTGGAATTCAGAAGCTGAGCCGAAGTACTCTTTATAAAGTTTTCCATCTCTTTCAACTGTTTCCCCTGGAGACTCTTCATGACCAGCGAATAGAGAACCGATCATAACCATAGTCGCCCCAAATCGAATAGATTTAGCTACGTCGCCATGCGTACGAATACCGCCGTCAGCAATGATTGGCTTACTTGCAGCTTTTGCACACCAGCGAAGTGCAGCTAGCTGCCAACCACCAGTTCCAAAGCCTGTTTTAATTTTGGTAATACAAACTTTACCAGGTCCAATGCCAACTTTTGTTGCGTCAGCACCAGCGTTTTCTAATTCTCTTACCGCTTCTGGAGTTCCAACGTTTCCAGCGATAACGAAGCTTTCTGGTAAATGCTTTTTAATATGTTGAATCATGTTGATCACAGCATTAGAATGGCCGTGCGCGATATCGATTGTAATGTATTCAGGGGAAAGTTGCTCAGCAGCTAATTGTTGTACGAATTCATACTCGTCTTCTTTAACACCAACGCTGATTGAAGCAATTAATCCACGTGATTGCATATCTCTAATGAATGAGATTCGTTTCTCTGGTTGGAAACGATGCATAATGTAGAAGTAATTATTTTCAGCTAAATAAGTTGCGATTCTTTCATCAATAATCGTTTGCATATTTGCAGGTACGACAGGTAATTTAAATGTATGTTTTCCTAAAGTGACAGTTGTATCACATTCAGATCGGCTATTTACAATGCATTTTGCAGGAATTAATTGAATGTCTTCATAATCAAATACGTTTTCCATCATTTACACCCCTAAAATACGAATATTTTATTTTTATTAATTAAAAATGTTCGTCCATAGGATAATTTACATCATTTTTATTAAGAAGTCAAAGATTTTCTTAACATTTTTTTGGAAATCAGCTAATATTTTTCGAAAATAACGTTAAAGACGAATTTAAATTGCTTTTTTATTTTTATTGTTCGTTTATAAAAAAGTAAGGAAAGTTGTGATAATTGCATAAGATTGTATGTATGCTTCTTATTTTAAGTGAGGAGACTGGGGGAATACGATGAGAAAATTAATGTTGATTATGGGAATCGTTTTGTTAGCTACTGTTGGATGTAGCGATAATGATGCATTTGAGAAAGCAAAGAAACAAGGGGACCTAGCATTAGAAAATAAAGAATATGATAGAGCAGTTGCGTCTTTTGAGTTGGCACTAAAAGAAAAAAAGGATGATCGGGAAGTAAAACTGAAAATGAATCAAGCAAGTAAAATGGTTGAAGCATTAAAGGAAAGTGATGTAGACCGAGCAATTGTATTATTAAGTGAAATTGAAAATAATCCTACTAATTCAGTAATAGCAAAGCAAGCAAAAGAGAAACGAGAAGTTTTAGTTAATCAAAAAGATGAGGAAGAAAAGTATAAGAAAATGCTTGCTAAAGTGGAAGATTTGAAAAATCAACAGAAGTTTATGGAAGTAAAAGAGCAACTGAACGTAATTATTAGAGAAACGCAAGGGAAAGAGCAATTTAAAGTATATTATCGAAATGCGAATGAACAAATTACACAGAGTGTGCCAAAGATGATTGATGAAGATAAAAGAAAGGATGGAAATCTTAAGGAAGAAAATAAAAATGAGGAAAAGCCGAAAGGAGAAGAGCCTAAGAAAGAAAGTGTTATTACAGGTCAAAAGGCAGAGTATATTAGTAAATTGAATAGTATTGATGAGAGCTTGAAGAAACTCGATTATTTATATGAGAAAGGGATTACAACTGAAATGAAGGAAGGAGAGGGAAAAAGATACGAGGCGTGGGATAAGGCCTTAAATGAGATTTATGCTGTTTTGAAAAAGCAGCTTCCTACGGGTGAGATGAACGCTTTAAGAGAGAAACAACGTGAATGGATTACGTATCGAGACCAAAAGGCAGAGAAGGCTTGGAATGAATCTGGGCAAGGAACATTGTCGGGGTTAGCAACTATTTCATCGAAGGCAAATAGTACGAGGGAAAGATGTTATCAGTTAGTTGAGCAGTATATGAAATGATAGAGGTTTGTTTTTATAACGGAATTATATTCTTAAAAGCTTTTTTGGAATAGAAAATCCTCTTATTTATTCTTATATAAAAAGGCGAATCACGAATGATTCGCCTTTTTATGTGAGCTTTCAAGTATAATGAATAAGGTGATAATAACGCATATGATGATTCATTGATAGGAAAAGATAAATAAAGAAAATAATACAGGATAAAATGAGGTTAATATATGAATAAAAAAAGCTTTGCAGAGCATGCATTAAGTAAAGAAATAATAAGAGCACTTACTGGTCTAGGATATAATCATCCAACAGAGGTACAAGGAGAGGTTATTCCAGTTGCCTTACAAAAGAAGGACCTTGTTGTGAAGTCGCAGACTGGAAGTGGAAAAACCGCTTCATTCGGTATACCACTTTGTGAAATGGTGGAGTGGGAAGAGAATAAGCCACAAGCATTAGTATTAACACCAACGAGAGAACTTGCAGTGCAAGTAAAAGAAGATATTACGAATATAGGGCGCTTTAAAAGAATTAAGGCTGCCGCGGTTTATGGTAAATCTCCATTTGCACGCCAAAAATTAGAATTAAAGCAAAAGACACATATTGTAGTTGGGACTCCTGGCCGTGTGTTGGATCATATTGAAAAGGGTACTCTTTCTTTAGAGCGCCTGAAGTACTTGGTTATTGATGAAGCAGATGAAATGCTAAATATGGGTTTTATCGATCAAGTAGAGGCAATTATTGACGAATTACCTACGAAACGAATGACAATGCTATTTTCAGCAACACTCCCAGAAGATGTTGAAAAGTTATCTCGTACATATATGGATTCGCCAACTCATATTGAAATTAAGGCCGCTGGGATTACAACAGACAAAATTGAGCATACCCTTTTTGAGGTAAGAGAAGAGGAGAAACTTTCACTTCTTAAAGATGTAACAACGATTGAGAATCCAGATAGTTGTATTATTTTTTGTCGTACACAAGAAAACGTGGATCACGTATTTAGACAATTAAAACGTGTCAATTATCCTTGCGACAAAATACATGGCGGTATGGTACAAGAAGATCGTTTTGAAGTTATGGACGATTTTAGAAAAGGAAAGTTCCGTTATTTAGTAGCAACAGATGTAGCTGCGAGAGGGATTGATATTGATAATATTACACATGTTATTAATTATGATATCCCATTAGAAAAGGAAAGTTATGTACATCGTACAGGAAGAACGGGACGAGCTGGTAAGAACGGAAAAGCTATTACATTCATAACACCGTATGAAAATAGGTTTTTAGAAGAAATTGAGGAGTACATCGGCTTTGAAATTCAAAGGGCGCATGCACCTTCAAAAGAAGAAGTTATGAAAGGGAAAGGTGTATTTGAGGAGAAAATACATGCTAAACCAATTATAAAGAAGGATAAAAATGCAGACCTAAATAAAGGGATTATGAAACTGTACTTTAATGGCGGGAAGAAAAAGAAAATTAGGGCGGTAGATTTCGTCGGTACAATTGCTAAAATTAAAGGTGTTACAGCTGAAGATATAGGTATCATTACAATACAAGACAATGTTTCTTACGTTGAAATATTAAATGGAAAAGGACCGCTTGTATTAAAGGTCATGAAAAATACAACGATTAAAGGGAAACAATTAAAGGTTCATGAAGCAATTAAGTAAACAAAAAACTATCCACTTTAATAGGTGGATAGTTTTTTTGTTTCATTCGAAAGAAGTGGACATATAAATAAACGAGCATAAGGATAGCAGGGGATTTTAGGGAAATTGGATATCCATATTCGCTCCAATGATGAACCGTTGACCTTGCACGTGAAATTTAAAAACAAAAGAGGGTGTCTGAGAAACTTCTTCACATAATTTATTACAAGTTCATTTTGAAATGTTAATAAGAGAACCGGAAGGTGGAAGTAAATCAAAAAGGAAAAGGGATAAATAGGAAAATGAAGAACTTTTATATATATGCAAGTCTGAATTTTTAGATGAAATAGAGTGGGGGAAGAAGGATGATTCAATTTCCAAAAGCAGATGCTGAGCAATTTTTTAGATCGTATCGTATTGGCAAGTTTACAGTGAGTGAAGATGAAAAAAGATTAATTTTCAGTACAAATTTAAATGGTCATTCTAATTTATGGGCGATGGATTTACCAAACTTATCTCCTTATCCGTTAACATATTGTAATCAATCAAGCAATTTTATGAAAGTGGATCCTTTAAATCGATTTATTTTAGCTGGATTTGATAAAGATGGTGATGAAAATTATCATATTTATGCATTAAAACCAGAGGGTGGAGAATTACTTGAATTGATTCCAGCAGGAGAGAAAGAAAAGGATTATTATGTACATTTAACAGAAGATGGAGAACGATTATATTATGTTACGAGTAAAGATAACCCAAGCTTCTTTAATTCTCGCTGTTATAATTTGCGTACAAAAGAAGATATTCTCCTTTGTACGGGCGTAGAGACACCTACATATTTGAGTGCAGTGAGTCCAAATGAATCAAGCTTTATTGTCTTAAAATCGTATGGAAATACATATAATGTAGGATATGTGAAAAAGGGAGAGGAACTGATTTGTATGGTACCCTCCAGCGAAAAAGAACATATTATAACTTCCATTTGCTATGTCGATGAAAATACAGTGATTTTTGTTACAAATTATGAAGAAGAGTTTTCTTATGTGGCTTCTTTTGATTTGGATAAACAGGAATTCAAACCAATATGTAAAATAGAGAATGAGGAAGTATCCACTATAAAATGGCATGAAGAAACGAAAACTGGTTATATCGTTACAGCAAAAGGTGTTGAAGATAGGTTATATAGATTTGTATGGGGTACAAAGGAATTAATGCTATTAGATACTCCAGTGGATACGATAAAACAAATGGATATTTCTAAATCTGGAAATTTATATTTATTAGGTGAAAGTGCAACGAAAACAGCAAACATTTATTATAAGGAAAATGAAAGTACAGAGTGGGAGATGTTGACAAAAAACTATGTTATTGGTCTACATGAATCTTCTTTTGTTGAACCGGATGTTATAACATATTCTTCATTTGATGGATTAAATATAGAGGCATTATTATTTCGAGCGAAGGAAGAGGTACAAAACGGATATACAATATTTTGGCCCCATGGTGGTCCACAATGGGCTGAGATAAAGGACTTTACTGCATTGTTTCAATATTTATTAAGACAAGGATATAATATTTTCGCACCAAACTTTAGAGGAAGTACGAGATATGGTTCAACATTTACGAAAATGATCGAGGGTGATTGGGGAGAGGCTCCACGCTTAGATTGTGTAGCAGGAATAGAGTGGTTGTTTGAACAAGGTATTTCAACTGCAGATAAATTATTTGTTATGGGTGGAAGTTATGGTGGGTATATGACCCTATTACTTTATGGGCGCCATTCAGAATATTTTCGGGCGGCCATTGATCTTTTTGGACCTAGTAGTTTATTTAGCTTTATTGACTCTATGCCAGAAGAATGGAAGCCAATTGCTGTTAGTTTTATTGGTGATGTTGAGAAAGATAAAGATAAGCTTATGAAAGATTCACCAATCACATACTTGAATCAAATGAAAAAGCCACTTCTTATCGTTCAGGGGGCAAATGACCCTCGGGTTGTAAAGACAGAATCGGATCAAATTTTTCAAGCATTGCAAGGAAAAGAAGTCGATGTAGAATACATTGTACTTGAAGATGAAGGGCATGGATTTTCAAAGAAAGAAAATGAGATATATGTATATCGTCGTATAACAGAATTTTTAGCAAAGCATAAATGAAATAAATGGCACCCTTAGGGGGCCATTTATTTGTTTAAGATTCTTTTAGATCGTCAACAAGCTTCTCCGCTAAACGTCTATACATATTACTCATAGTCACGAAAGATGTTAGTAATAAAAACTTTTCTAGCCTTGGATCTTCTAAGGAAGAAACCTCGTTTACTTCCGTAACACGGTTAGTTACGTCGTGTTTAAAGTTTTCAACATTGGTTTCAGTTAGAGCAAGATAATCTTTATATAGAGTATCTAATTCGAATGTAGCGTCGTTTATTAAAGGTTCATTTATATTTTCTAAGGAACTTTTTATGTCGTTAATGGAGAGGGCTCCTTTTAATTGATAAATTAAGCTGATCAAAATCATATGCTCTTTTGAATACTTTTTATTTTTGATAGGGATGAACAATTTTCCTTTTGCGTAATTGTTAATCATTGTTTTTGTTAATACTTTTTCCTCATCGGTTCTCGTTGTATCTGCATAAGTATTCTCAAATAGTTGGACAACTTGGTCTACATATAAGTCGACAGTTGGGATATCCTCAAGTTTAATATTCTTTTCTAAACGTAATGTTTCCAGTAATTTATTTATATTTTCCACGTAGAACCCCTCACTTTTATAACATGGTGGAACTTAATGTTTGATATATCTTTAAATATGGTATTACGAAACAAATGAATTGTAAATGTTGACCTATATGAACATTATGTATATAATTACATGTAGTTATCAAAACTACATGTAATTATATGAGGGGTGTTTATATGAATGCTTATGTAAGAGAACCGGTTAATGCATTTACCCACTTAGGGGGGGCTGTATTATCATTTATTGCATTATTAGCTATGCTTGTGAAAGTTTCTGTTAAGATGCCATCTTTTGCTGCAATTACAGCTATTATTTTGTTTGGTATCGGGATGATGGTCCTTTATACAGCGTCAGCTGTATATCATAGTGTTGTAGCGAGTGAACGTGTTATTTATTTCTTTAGGAAGCTCGATCATTCGATGATTTTTATATTAATTGCAGGTACATATGCACCCTTTTGCTTAATTACATTACATTCCGCAAATGGCTTGCTATTATTTTGCTTAGTTTATGCAACTGCGATTTGCGGTATTGTTTTTAAAATGTTTTGGTTTAATTGTCCGAGATGGTTATCGACAGCAATTTATATTACGATGGGCTGGTTAATTGTTCTATTCTTTGCACCGTTAGCTGAGAATTTAAGCACAGGGGGCATCGTTTTCTTAGTGCTTGGGGGTATCTTTTATACAATTGGTGGGTTTATTTATGGTGCAAAACCGAAATGGTTAGAATTTAAACATATGGGGCATCATGAAATTTTTCATATTTTTGTATTGCTAGGTAGTCTTGCCCATTTTCTAAGTGTATATTGTTACGTAATTTAATGAAAAAAAAGCCACATTACCTCTATTATGTGGCTTTTTTGATTGCACAAGTGGAATCATTTATTATGCAAAATAATTATGGGATAAAATGTAATTTTATGTGTTCGCATAATAAACATATGGTAAGAAATATGTGATATACTTTGGGAAGCTTATAATGAATGAAATATGGAGGACTATAATTATGGCAATACTTGTAACAGGTGGAGCAGGATATATTGGTAGTCATACATGCGTGGAATTACTAAATAACGATTATGAAATTATAGTAGTAGACAACCTTTCGAATAGCTCAGTAGAGTCTATAAATCGAGTGAAAGAAATAACAGGAAAACAATTTAAGTTTTATAAAGAAGATATTTTAAATCGTGAGGCACTTGATACAATTTTTGAAGAAAATACAATTGAGGCTGTTATTCACTTTGCAGGTTTTAAAGCTGTAGGAGAATCAGTAGCAATTCCATTAACATACTATCATAACAACATTACAAGCACATTGGTACTATGTGAAGTGATGCAGAAGCATAATGTGAAGAAGATGATTTTTAGCTCATCTGCAACGGTATATGGTATCCCAGAAACATCACCAATTACGGAGGAGTTTCCATTAAGTGCAACCAATCCATATGGTCAAACGAAATTAATGATTGAACAAATTATGCGTGATGTAGCATTTGCTGATACGGAATGGAGTATCGCATTACTTCGCTATTTCAACCCATTTGGTGCACATAAGAGTGGGCGTATTGGAGAAGATCCAAATGGAATTCCCAATAATTTAATGCCATATGTAACACAAGTAGCTGTAGGTAAGCTAAAGGAATTAAGTGTATTTGGAAATGATTATCCAACAAAGGATGGTACAGGCATCCGTGATTATATTCACGTTGTAGACTTAGCGAATGGCCATGTAAAGGCACTTGAAAAAGTACTTGGCACTACTGGGATAGATGCATATAATCTCGGTACAGGTACTGGTTATAGTGTGTTAGAAATGGTTGAAGCATTTGAAAAGGTTTCAGGAAAGAAAGTTCCTTATAAAATTACGGAGCGTCGTCCTGGTGATGTAGCAGTATGCTTTGCCGATGCATCGAAAGCAAAGCGTGAACTAGGATGGGAAGCAACACGTGGATTAGAAGAGATGTGTGCAGATTCTTGGAGATGGCAATCAAATAACAAAAATGGCTATCTAGAAGTTTGATATACAGATAAAAAAATGACCTTTTTGCAGGAGCAAAAGGTCATTTTTTATTTATTTCCCATTAAGTTTATTAGCAAATTTAGTAAAGAAAGTTCGTTGTTTCATAGGAGCATTTGACTGACAAAATGTGTAGTAATCAATATTTTTAATGTAAGCAAAGAGTCGATAAATAGCATATGAGAATGTAATAGAAGACCCAATTGCAAAACTAATACCGTAGCCATTGAATCCAAATGGAAGTAGAAGAATACTTAATAATAGGTTTGCAAAAAAGAATAAAGCTGATGTTCGGAAGGCACCTTTACGATCCTCAAAGTATAAGAGTAGTAACGTAATAACGAGGACCATTCCATTTGCATAAGCACCTATTATAGTTAGTTGCAGAATAGAGTATTCAAGGATCATTTTTCCTGATTGTGAACTAAATATCCATATTATAAAAATAATAAGTAAAGAAAAAATACCTTGATTACGAAGTATGCGTTCTATCTCTTGTTTAAGAACAAAATTCATCGAATCTTTTAATTGTAAAATTGTATTTAATGTCCCTCCATTGTTCACCGAACCGAAGAACCTTTTATATCTTTCATAAAATCTTGTTTCAATGGATACTACGAAGAAAATATAGGTCGGAATAATGCTTAAATACGCCCAGAAAACAGAAGTATCATAAACTTTATGATAAATAAATGTATTTTCAATGAAGCATTCTGTTAACTTTCATAGAAATAAAAGGGAATAATTTAAAAATCATCCCAGGTCTTGTCTTGTTGTTAGAGTACGTTTATAATCAAATAATCCTATTAACTTTTTGATAGGATTATTTCTTATTGAAAGCGCTTTTAATTCGTGGTATTAGGGGAATACTGTTACTTTCAAATACTGAAAAGCTGACTAGGATTAAACAAGAAATAATATTGCTGTATAGCAGTTATTAAAGGGAGTTTTATTTTACTTTTCAAGGTAGGAAGTCTGACTTCTTGTATAAAAAACTATGTATGTAGTTTTGAGTAAGAAGAAAGATAATAAATAATATGATTTTTTATATGGGGGAGGTTACAGTGTGAAAATATAAGATTTTCACACGAGTATATATGGGTTATGTAGGATTATTACTTTCAGGTGCAGCCTTATTTTTAAATAGCCTTGTCATACTAGGCAAAGCAGAGATGAAGAGTGCAGGTGTTTTTAATTTATTTGTGGGGGCATTACAAATTATCATTCCGTTTTATTTAATTATGATCTCTGATCAAAGTAATTGGACGGTATATTCATATGCAGCTACTTTTTTATTTGGTTTAACGTATTTATACGTAGGGGTTACCTTTATTACAGGGATGAGTAGTACTGGATTAGGATGGTTTTGCCTATGGGTAGCTATTATCGCTTTATTTTATATGGTCGTATCATTTGTTCAATTTCAAGATGTTCTTAATGCGCTAACATGGTTTATGTGGGCTTTACTTTGGTATTTATTCTTTGTACTAAATGTACAAAAGAAAAATATTAATCAATATCTTGGTAGAATAGCGTTTGTACAATCATGGGTAACACTTACACTCCCTTCTCTTTTTTATTTTATGGGAATATGGGGAGAGTCAGTAGTATATGAAATATCTGTCTATGTATCGGTAGTTTCAATTTTATATTTTTGCTATTGTATTTTTAAATACCGAGTGCGTTAATTTATAGCATGTAGGAAAGCATGGAATCTTTATAATGATTCCATGCTTTTTATATAGTAGCATTTATAATAGAGGTGGTATTTTACAATTTCTAAAATGGGGATGATGAAGATGAAAAAAGTGCTGGTTCTAGGGGGAACAAGGTTTTTTGGTAAGCGATTAGTAGAAGCGCTTTTGCAAGCTGGACATAATGTAACGATTGCTACGCGGGGAATTACCGAAGATTCCTTTGGGGATACGGTAAAAAGAATTGTAGTAGATAGAGAAGACGAAAAGTTATTGGAAGAGCGTTTAGAAGGTAAAAGCTATGATGTTGTATACGATAATTTATGCTATAGCTCGAATGCTGCGGAAGTTATATGTAAAGTATTACGTGATAGGGTGAAAAAATATGTTATGACATCCTCAATGGCAGTCTATGAGCCTACATTAAACTTGCAAGAAGAAGACTTTAATCCGTATGAATATTCGATTACGTATGGAGATAGAGGGGATTTCACTTATAGTGAGGGGAAAAGATTAGCGGAAGCAGTGTTATTTCAACGGGCAACATTCCCTGTCGTTGCGGTACGCTTTCCCGTCGTTATTGGAGAAAATGATTATACGAAGAGATTACAGTTTTACGTTGAAAATGTTGTGAAACAAGAGTCTATTGTTGTGGATCATTTAGATGGAAAGTTGTCGTTCATACATGAAAAAGAAGCTGGAGAGTTTTTAGCATGGTGCGGAATGGAAAGCATAGAAGGTCCAATTAACGCTTGCAGTAACGGAGTGATCTCTATGGGAGAAGTTATTCGTTTCATAGAAGAACATAGTGGGACAAAAGCTCTTATTCAAGAAGCAGGAGACAATATAGCACCTTATAATGAGGTGACTAATTGTACGTTACATAATAGAAAGGCTCGCGAATTAGGATTTCCGTTCCGAGAATTAAAATTAGAAATAAAAAATGTTTTACAGCATTACATAGATATACTGAAGTAATCATAAATCCCCCGGTGGCAATCCGGGGGATTCTGGAGGATTTCGACAATACTAGTTTAACATTACCAAATTTACCTTATACGCACGACTAATGTTTTTGTGATTGAATTGCTTGCAAATACTTTTCATTTACTCGGTCCCAGTTAACTGTATTCCACCAATTGGTGATAAATTCTGGGCGCCGATTTTGATATTTTAAATAATAGGCATGTTCCCATACATCGATGACGAGTAATGGGATCTTTCCTTCTTGCAAAGGTGTGTCTTGATTTGGCGTACTCATAACAGCGAGTTCTTCACCATCAAGAACAAGCCATCCATACCCACTCCCAAAACGACTAATGGCTGCTTTGGACAGTTGGTCTTTTAAGTTGTCAAAGGTATTGAAATAATAATCAATTACTTTTGCAATGTCTCCATTAGGCTCGCCGCCACCTCGTGGGCTCATCACTTCCCAAAAAAGACTATGACAATAATGTCCACCACCGTTATTTCTTACGGCTGTAGCAATCTCTTTTGGCAAGGTGTTTAAATTACATAGTAACTCTTCTAACGATTTATTATGTAATTCGGTATAGCCCCCCAAAGCAGCATTTAAATTGTTTACATATGTCGCATGATGCTTGCCGTGATGAATGGCTAATGTGTCACCATCAATATATGGCTCTAGTTCATCATAATCATATGAAAGATTAGGCAATTGGAATGAAGACATGATATTACCTCCTTTCCACTCAAAAAGTTGGTCTTGGTAAAAACATTTTACCTAAGTCAAAAATACACTTGTTTATTCCGAAAGTCAACAACAATTCTAATAATTTTCTGAAAAATATTACGATAAAAGTAACACTTTTGATTTCGTTTGTGACTCTTATCCTTTTTGCTTATACTGTAAAGTAGTAGTGTCTTGTTGAGATAGAAGGAGATTGTTTATGAGTAAAACGAAACAATTAATAGAGGAAGCAAGTAATTTTATTAGGATTTGCTATAAAGAGCTTAATAAAGAGCAATTAATAGAAGAGCGTATGAAAGAAATTTTAATAGAGATAGAAAAGACCGGAACGTATGAGCATACATTTGAAGAACTTGTTCATGGATCACGAATGGCATGGCGCAATAGTAATAGATGTATCGGAAGACTATTTTGGAATAAGATGCACATATTAGATGCGCGTGAAGTAAATGATGAGGAAGGTGTATATAATGCATTAATTCATCATATTAAATATGCGACGAATGATGGAAAAGTTAAACCGACAATTACAATTTTTAAGCAATATCAAGGTGAAGAAAATAATATTCGGATTTATAATCATCAATTAATTCGATATGCAGGATATAAGACGGAAATGGGGGTAATTGGTGATTCTCACTCCGCTGCATTTACTGATTTATGTCAGGAGCTTGGTTGGCAAGGCGAAGGTACACATTTTGATGTATTACCACTTGTATTTTCTATTGATGGAAAAGAGCCTGTATATAAAGAAATCCCGAAAAAAGAAGTGAAAGAGGTACCAATTGAACATCCAGAGTACCCAATTTCATCTTTAGGAGTGAAATGGTATGGAGTACCGATGATTTCAGATATGCGTTTAGAGATTGGTGGTATTTCTTATACAGCAGCTCCATTTAATGGGTGGTATATGGGAACTGAGATTGGTGCTCGTAACTTAGCGGACCATGATCGTTATAATTTACTTCCGGCAGTTGCGGAGATGATGAATTTAGATACTTCGAGAAATAGTACGTTATGGAAAGATAAGGCACTGATTGAGTTGAATATTGCGGTGTTACATTCCTTTAAAAAACAAGGAGTTAGTATTGTAGATCACCATACTGCTGCACAACAATTTCAACAGTTTGAAAAGCAGGAAGCTGCTTGTGGCCGAGTTGTTACGGGAAATTGGGTATGGTTAATCCCTCCGTTATCCCCTGCTACAACTCATATTTATCATAAACCTTATCCAAATGATGTTCTTACACCGAATTTCTTTCATAAATAAAGAAAAAGCATTGAACTAGAGTTGTTCAATGCTTCTTTGTCGTCCAATATCACACGGGACTTCAAAATATACCCATTATTCTTGACGATTCCATTGTTATTTTCCGATAATAAAACTAACTAAACAAAAAGGAATGAATCACAGATGCTAAATTTAGTACTTATGATGATTGAACGCGTCGGGCTTATTGTTATTTTAGGATTTTTACTTTCTCATATTAAAACGTTCCGACGCCTTCTTCATAAACAGGATGGATATGTAGATAAGCTTAAGCTTATTTGTATTTTTTCGGTGTTTACAATTGTAAGCAATTACACAGGGATTGAAATAGCAGGAAATACTATTATGAATGAAAATTGGCTACAAGGTGTTTCTTCATCTAGCACGATTGCGAATACACGAATCATGGGGGTTGGAATTAGTGGCTTGTTAGGTGGGCCTATCGTTGGAATTGGAGTAGGGTCTATTGCTGGCATTCATCGTTATATGCTTGGCGGAACGACAGCGGCAAGTTGTGCAATTTCATCAATTTTAGCAGGAATTATAACAGGTTATATTGGATACATTTTCAAAAAATATAATCGTACAATTACCCCTAAATTTTCAGCGGCTTTAAGTGTTTTTATCGTTTCTTTAGAAATGATTATGATTTTATTAATTGTAGAGGATGGAATCAGTATTGTGAAAACAATTGCGATCCCAATGATCCTTGTAAATAGTTTCGGAAGCTTTATTTTACTTTCTATGATACAGGCTATTTTGCGTCAAGAAGAGAATGCAAAAGCTCTGCAAACACATAAAGTATTACGAATTGCTGATAAAACGTTGCCATATTTTCGCCAAGGGTTAACAGAAGAATCTTGCAAGCATGTGGCACAAATTATTCACCGCTTTACGGGAACAGATGCGGTATCCTTAACAGATACAGAGAAAATCTTAGCTCATGTTGGATTAGCATCAGATCATCATATTCCTTCACATAGTTTAATCACAGGTTTATCAAAAGAAGTATTAAAAACAGGGAAAATAATGAAAGCGAAATCACGTGAGATTATTAATTGCCAACATGAAGGGTGTCCATTGCAAGCGGCAGTTGTCATTCCATTAACTTCACATGGAAATACGATAGGAACATTAAAACTTTATTTTAAAACCCCTAATCAATTAAGTCGTGTTGAAGAAGAATTAGCGGAAGGACTGGCGAAAATATTTTCCACACAGCTTGAGTTAGGTGAAGCTGAGTTACAAAGTAAGTTATTACAAGATGCTGAAATAAAGGCGCTGCAAGCACAAATTAATCCGCACTTTTTATTTAATGCGATTAATACAGTATCAGCTTTATGCCGAACAGATGTAGAGAAAGCGAGAAAATTATTGCTACAGCTTAGCGTCTATTTCCGTTGTAATTTGCAAGGGGCACGTCAATTACTTATTCCATTAGAACAAGAGTTAAATCATGTACATGCATATTTATCGTTAGAGCAAGCAAGATTTCCGAATAAGTATGAAGTAAAGATGTACATTGAAGAAGAATTAAAGACAACATTAGTTCCACCATTCGTGCTTCAGTTATTAGTTGAAAATGCATTGCGCCATGCTTTTCCAAAAAAGCAATCAGTATGCCAAGTTGAGGTACATGTGTTTGAAAAAGAGGGAATGGTTTACTTTGAGGTGAAGGATAATGGGCAAGGAATTGAGAACGAACGTCTAGAGCAATTAGGAAAAATGGTGGTTCCATCAAAGAAAGGGACTGGAACAGCTTTATATAATATTAATGAACGGCTTATCGGGTTATTTGGAAAAGAGACAATGCTTCAAATTGAAAGTGAATTGGAGCGAGGAACAAAGATCCTCTTTATAATTCCAAAAAAAGTAGGGGAGGAAAAAGCGAGTGTTAAAGGTATTAGTAGTTGATGATGAAATGTTAGCACGGGATGAATTGAAATATTTATTAGAGCGAACGAAAGAAGTGGAGATAGTTGGCGAGGCTGATTGTGTAGAGGATGCTTTAGAAGAATTAATGAAAAACAAGCCAGACATAGTTTTTCTAGATATTCAACTATCTGAGGATAACGGATTTGAGATCGCAAATATATTAAAGAAGATGAAAAATCCGCCTTCAATCGTGTTTGCAACTGCATATGATCAATATGCACTGCAAGCCTTTGAAGTAGATGCGTTAGATTACATTTTAAAGCCATTTGATGAAGAGCGTATTGTACAGACATTAAAGAAATATAAGAAACAAAAGCAAACAAAAATAGAAACAAAGCAAGATGCAAAGAGTATAGATGTAACGACCGAGATGCATAAATTAGCACTACCAATTGAGGAATCAATTGTACTTGTTAATATTGAAGATATTATTTATGTAGGACTTGTAGATGGGAAAGTAACTGTAAAAACAATGAAAGAAACATATGTAACACATGATACACTTGTGATTTTGGAAAAGAAATTATCACAAACAATTTTTATGCGTGTTCATCGTAGTTTCATTGCTAATATTAATCATATTTCTGAGATACAGCCGTGGTTTAATTCGACTTATAACTTAATTATGAAAGAGGGGTCTAAAGTCCCAGTTAGCCGTACATATGCAAAAGAACTTAAAAAGCTGCTTCGCATTTAAGGAGCAGCTTTTGTATTTCACTCTATGATTTTTGTAACTGGTTGTATATATTTGACATTCCGTTATGTAAACGCTTACTTAGTTGTTTATATCCTATACAATAAAGGTACCAAATCGAAAGAGGTGGCCAAAATGAGCACAAAAAAAGTATATGGTTTTCTATCACAAATATTTGTTTTTTCAGCTATTATGTTAGTTTCTAATATTATCTCAACACATTTACCAATTCCGATGCCTTCATCAGTAATCGGGTTAGTCATTTTATTTAGTCTATTATGTTTAAAGGTTATTAAATTGGAGCAAGTTGAATCACTCGGAACAGCTTTAACAGGTATTATCGGATTTCTTTTCGT
Source organism: Bacillus paramycoides (assembly GCF_001884235.1). Lineage (GTDB taxonomy): Bacteria > Bacillota > Bacilli > Bacillales > Bacillaceae_G > Bacillus_A > Bacillus_A paramycoides. Next base: position 31,188 of record NZ_MAOI01000085.1, read on the forward strand.
CCCATCAGGTATATCAGTTATTAACTCTCTTGGTGTAATGAGCCAATATTTTGTACAAATCATAACTGTAATCGTTGTCGCAACAATTATTTTACTTGCCGTAACAGGTTTATTTGCACAATTGATTTTAGGTAAAGATGACAAAGAAACAAAAGATACAAAAGAATTGAAAGTAGTAAATAAAGGACGCAAGCAAGGGAAAGTTGCGTAACTATTTTAGACCATTACATGGTTAGGAGGTAATGAACATGACAAGCACAATGACTCCATATTTCGGAATCGTCGTTTCATTAATTGCATACGGAATCGGAACACTTTTATTCAAGCACTCAAAAGGATTCTTCTTATTTACACCATTATTTGTAGCAATGGTATTAGGGATCGTCTTTTTAAAAGTAGGTAACTTTACTTTTGAGGAATACAATACTGGTGGGAAAATGATTAGTTTCTTCTTAGAGCCAGCAACAATTGCCTTTGCAATTCCGTTATATAAACAAGTTGATAAATTAAAAAAATATTGGTGGCAAATTTTATCGGCTATCGTGGTTGGATCTATTTGTTCAGTGGTTGTCGTGTTCATTGTCGCAAAAGCAATTGGCTTAGATACATCTGTAATGAATTCAATGTTACCACAGGCAGCGACAACAGCAATTGCATTACCAATATCTGAAAGTATTGGTGGTATTCCAGCAATTACATCGTTTGCAGTTATCTTTAACGCAGTTATCGTATACGCATTGGGAGCTTTATTCTTAAAAACATTTAGAGTGAAACACCCGATTGCTAAAGGGTTAGCACTTGGAACAGCAGGACATGCGTTAGGGGTTGCAGTAGGGATTGAAATGGGTGAAGTAGAAGCGGCTATGGCGAGTATCGCTGTGACAGTAGTTGGTGTTGTAACAGTGGTTGTCATTCCGATGTTCATGCCATTCATTGGGTAATAAAACTTACTTAAAAAATTATAAAAGCAAGCTATTTGTAGGACGGATTTCTACTGATAGCTTGCTTTTTATGTTACAGTAGTGGTAAGACCTATTTGTATTAGAATAAAAGTTTCCTTAAATATTCATTAATACTATGCATAATGCATTTTGAAATAGGTCATTGTATTGTAAAATAAGAAGTAACATAATATAGGACATATTAATGAGCAATTATAGAAGAGATAAATTGCTTGTAATACTAATATTAAGGATTAATTATAAGTAGGATATAGAGAGAATATACTTATAAAAGTTTTACTTTATAGGACAGGAGAGAGTACTCGTCGATTATGCAAATAAAAAACCTGTTTCAAAGCAAAGGATTTCAGAGGTTACTCGTATTAGTGCTACTTGCTCTCATATTGTATGGGCTGCAAAGTATGTTGAATTTAATTTTAATTACGTTTATGTTGACGTATTTAATGGATCGATTTCAAAAGTTCATTTCTCGTAAATTAGATCATTTCATGCCAATTAACCGGAAAATTATTATAGCGTTTTTATATGTAACGTTAGTTGCCGGAATTGCCATTACTCTCTTTAAATATTTACCGGTATTAACAATACAAATTTCACAACTAATTTATCAATTTAATGTATTTTTAAGAAATCCGCCAGATAGTGAATTAATTAAATATGCAGTTAATGCTGTTAATCATATGGAGCTTTCTAAATATGTAGGGCAAGGCGTAGACATTTTGTATAAATCTATTACGAATGTTGGGAAATTTGGCCTTCAAGTTTTACTTTCTTTAATTTTAAGTTTATTTTTCTTACTTGAAAAGGCTCGTATTTTTGCCTTTACTGCGAAATTTAAAGAAAGCCGACTTGCAATTTTCTATACTGAGATTGAGTATTTCGGAAAGAAGTTTGCACGTTCATTCGGAAAAGTAATTGAAGCACAATTTTTAATTGCAATTGTTAACTGTATTTTATCTGTTATTGCATTATGGATATTAGGATTTCCACAATTGCTAGGTTTAGCATTAATGATTTTCTTACTTGGTTTAATTCCAGTAGCAGGTGTTATCATTTCGTTATTCCCACTCTGTATGATTGCTTACAATATCGGCGGTATTATGTATGTCGTTTATATTATAGTTATTGTAACGGTAATTCATGCGCTTGAGAGCTATGTATTAAATCCGAAGTTTATGTCACAAAAAACAAACTTACCAATCTTCTACACATTTATGGTATTAATTTTCTCTGAACATTTCTTAGGTGTATGGGGATTAATTATCGGTATTCCAATCTTCATATTCTTATTAGATGTTTTAGACGTGACAAGTGATGAAAATGAGAAGGATTTTTCAGGAAAATAAAGTAAAGAAAAAGCATCGATATTCGATGCTTTTTCTTTTACCCCGCTATTTGCGGATAGTAAGACTCCCACCTCAAAATTTGGCGAATGCGAGGAAGTTAGGTGGGAGTCGGGCTACCGATTGGTGTGGGCTAATAATCAGTGGGGGATGGACAAAACCCCCACTGATTAAAGTTTCACTTTATAAATTATGGTACTTTATGACATACTGTAAGAAGAATATACAATTGGGGTGAAATAATGGCTATAAATGAAAAGAGAGAGTTAGCTACATTTGCTGGTGGGTGTTTCTGGTGCATGGTTTCACCGTTTGAAGAGATGGAAGGAATTATACAGGTTGTTTCAGGCTATACAGGCGGCCATAAAGAGGATCCGACGTATAAAGAAGTGTGTTCGGAAACTACTGGACATTATGAAGCAGTACAAATTACATTTGATGCAAATAAAATGCCGTATGAAGAGTTGTTAAATATATATTGGAGACAAATTGACCCGACTGATATTGGAGGGCAATTCCACGACCGTGGGCAGTCTTATGAAACGGTGATTTTTTACCATAATGAAGAACAACATAGACGAGCAGAGGCTTCAAAAGAAGAGCTTGCGAAGGGTGGACGTTTTTCAAAGCCAATTGCTACAAAAATATTGCCAGCTGCTACATTTTATCCAGCTGAAGAATATCATCAAGGATATCATAGGAAAAATACATTCCGCTATGAACTATACCGCAAGGGCTCAGGGCGCGATGCTTTTATTAAAAAGCACTGGCCGAAGGACAATGCTCATTTAAAAGAAAGATTAAACGAGATGCAATTTTATGTGACCCAGGAAAATGGGACAGAACCACCATTTCAGAATGAGTATTGGAATTATAAAGAAGAGGGTTTATATGTAGATATTGTTTCTGGTGAACCATTGTTCACTTCTATAGATAAATTCGATAGCGGATGCGGATGGCCGAGTTTTACGAAACCGGTTCTGTCAGCTAGTGTAAAAGAGAAAATGGATGTTAGTCATAATATGACGCGTACGGAAGTGAGAAGTAAAGAAGGAGATTCACATCTAGGGCATGTATTCCCAGATGGCCCAGGGCCAAATGGCCTTCGTTATTGTATTAATTCAGCGGCTCTTCGATTTATCCCAAAAGAGAAGTTAGAAGAAGAGGGATATGGTGATTTCTTAATTCTGTTTGGCAATAAAAAATAACCTCGCAGTTAGCGAGGTTATTTTTTTATTTTGCTTTTTTCTTTTTAAATTTACTTAGTGCTTCATAAACGATTGGTACGATAAGAAGTGTTAATAATGTTGAACTTGTTAATCCACCAATTACGGTTACTCCAAGTCCTTTAGAAATTAAGCCGCTACCTTCAAATCCTAATGCAAGCGGAATAAGAGCCCCGATTGTTGCAATTGCAGTCATTAAGATAGGACGTAGACGTGTTGCGCCAGCCTCTAGTAATGCTTCACGTGTTGATAGACCTTCGTTTTCTTTATGAATAACGCGGTCAATAAGTACGATTGCATTCGTTACAACGATACCAATTAACATAAGAGCCCCAATCATTGCGGATACACTTAATGTTTCGCCAGAGATTAATAGGGCAACAAGTGCACCAATGATTGTGAATGGTAGCGAGAATAAGATTGCAAATGGTGCAAGAGCACCGCCAAATGTAACGACAAGGACGAAGTATACAATGGCAATTGCAGCTAACATCGCTAAGCCAAGTTGCTTAAATGATTCTTGAATATCTTTTGTAACACCGCCCATAGAAACGTCTACACCAGAAGGGAGATCCATTTTATCCACTTCTTTTTGAACTGCAGCCGATGCTTTTGAAACGTCATCAGATGTTAATTTTGCACTTACTGCTGCATAAACGCGGCCATCTCGATGTGTTACGGTGTTAGAAGTTTCACCTTCTTTTACAGTCATAACATCTTTAACAGCAACTTCATTACCGAGTGGTGTTGTAATTTTACGATTCGTTAAATCATCAATCGTTTCATAGTTTTGTTTTTCAGTCTCTACATATACATTTATATCTTTATTATCTTTTTTAATCGTTGTAAGAACAGGGCGGTCGTGTTGATTAGAAAGTCCCATTCCAATTTGGGCAGCAGTTAGCCCCATTTTACTTAGCTTTTCTTGATCTGCGACTAAAGTGTATTCTGCATATGTTTTCGCAATACTAGAGTCTACGTCTTTTAAGTCTTTATTTTTCTTCATGATATTTTGAATATCTTTAACGACAGGCTTAATTTCTTCAGAGCTATCTCCATAAACGTATAGTTTAATTTCGTTACTACCGCCACTTGCTCCGAAATCTTGGTTTTTCCATTCGCCTTTTCCAGACATCTTTTGTAAATCTTTAACGACTTGTTCTTTCTCTTTTTCGAAGTTCTTCGTATCGTTATCATATTGAACGAAGAACATAGCTTGATTTGTTTTACCAGGGCTCATTGGGTTTTCGCCACCTAATGAGAATTGAATTGTTTTGACGTCTTTTTTATCTTGGAAGTGCTTTTCAGCTTTCGTTGCAATTTTTTCAACGTCTTCTAACGTTTGACCTGGCTCAGGGTTGTATGTTGCAATAATCATTTTTTCTTCTTCAGATGGTAAGAAGCTGACACCGATAATTGGTACCAATGCAAGGCTACCTACTAATAGAAGGACGGCGATACTTGATGTAATAATTTTATGGTTTAACGCCCATCGAAGTATGCGTTTATATCCGTTTGCTAATTTGCTTGGTTTTTCTTCATGATGCACTTCTTTTTCTCTCATACTCTCTTTCTTGAATAAGGAGTGAGCTAGCATTGGTACAATTGTAATTGCCACTAGTAATGACGCTAATAAAGCAAAGACAATAGTTAAAGCGAATGGTAAGAACATTTCACCAATCATACCTTTTACAAGTCCAAGAGGTAAGAATACAGCAATTGTTACAATTGTAGAAGACATAATCGGGATAAACATTTCTTTCGTAGCTTCACGAATTAAATCTTTCCCACGTAATTTCTCTTCTGATAACGACATACGTCGGTAAATATTTTCAATAACAACAATTGAATCATCGACAACGCGTCCGATAGCGACCGTCATTGCTCCAAGTGTCATAATGTTAAGTGTAATATCCATTTGTTTTATTACTAAGACTGCAATTAATAAAGAAAGTGGTATAGAAACGACAGAGATTAGTGTTGTTCGAATGTTTCTTAGGAACAACATAATAATAATAATCGCAAAGATAGCACCGAAAATAGCTTTGCTAAGCATTGTTTCAACTGATTTTTCGATCGGTGCACCTTGGTCGAATGTTGAAATGATCTCTAAATCCTTATATTTTTTCTCAAGGTCTTTTACTTTATCTTTAACTGCATTTACAACATCAACTGTATTCGCATCAGCAGCCTTCACAATTTGAATTCCGATTGCTTCTTTTCCATTTGTTCGAGAAATAGATTCTGCTTTTCCGACTTCTTTAATATCAGCAATTTCTTCTAATGTGACCGTTGGTATGCCGTTCATAGCGGCTGGATTCATTTGCGGCGTTTGTGCACCAGCTCCAGCATTTTGACTACCTTGGCCGCTCGGTGATGAAGGTACAGCTGGGATTTTTAGTTCTTTTAATGCTTTAATTGTTGTGATATTTCCATCTACAACAACTGATTTTTCCGTGTCTTTAAATGTATATAAGCCAAGTGGTAAAGATACGTCCGATCCTTTAATAATATTTTTTACAGTATCTTCACTTAAACCTAATTCTTTCATCTTATCTTGTTTGAAGACAAGCTGTACTTCGTCTACTTGTTGACCTGTGATTTGAACAGATGCGACACCATCAAGTCCTTTTAAACCTGGAACAACATTTTTTTCAACATTTTCAGTTAAGGTAGCTAAAGATTCATTTTTACTTGCTACGCTTAATGAAATAACTGGAAAGGCATTAAAGTTTACTCGAGAGACTTTCGGATCTTTCACACCTTCCGGCAGTTTCATATTTGTGAGTGCCTCTTTAACTTCTGTTTCGGCTTTTTCCATATTTTTATCAAAATCATATTCTATTTGAATAGAAGATGCATTTTGATAAGATGATGAGCTAACAACGTTTACGCCGCTTAAATTTTGCAGTTGCTCTTCCATCGGTTTTGACACTTTATCAGCTACTTCAGCTGGTGTAGCACCAGGATAAACCGTAGTTACTGTTACAATCGGTGTTGTAATATCAGGAATTGTCTCCAGCTTCATATTGAGTCCAGAATAAATACCTGCGATAGTAACAATAATGGTTAGTAGCCAAACTGCGAACTTATTTTTTAACGAGAAATTGATGATTTTGTTCATGTTTGCGCTCCCTTTTTATTGTATTGACCAATCGGTCAGTCTAATACACAATATAACTGACCGACTGGTCAGTAGTCAATGAAAAGAGATGGTATAATAAAGCTAAAATGTAAGGGGAGAGATTTTTTATTATTCCTTACTGAATTATTAGCTTTTATTAATTGAACTTCTAAATAGATAGTAGGCCTCAAAAATAACTTGTTTGTTCCGTTAAATTTTTGGGGAGGAGTCTTGCTGCTTGCTAATATAAGATAAATTTACATAAGATGCGAAATTAGGCTTAGGAGAGAAGATATGAAAGAAAAAGAGCGCTTAATTATAGAGATGGCTATGAAGTTATTTGCGACTAAGGGTGTAAGTGCAACGTCAGTACAAGAAATCGTCACCGCCTGTGGTATATCGAAAGGGGCTTTTTATTTGTATTTTAAATCGAAAGACGAGCTTTTATTAGCGACACTTCGATATTATTATGACAAAATCCAAAAGAAAATGCTGGATATTGAGGAAGAATCTTTATTACCACGTGAAAAATTCGAAAAACAATTATATTGTCAGTTTACTGATGTGCAAAGACATAAAGAATTTATTATTATGCATGCAAGAGAAAATGCAATTCCGTTTAATAAAGAAGTAGAAGAGTTTATGATGCGGATGAAATTAGAGTCTCATGCATTTTATCGGAATAGCTTACTGTCCATTTATGGTGAAAAAGTCAGTCCATATTTATTAGATTTGGTAATTATGGTGGAAGGGATATGCCATGGTTATTTACAGTTAATTATTTTAAATGAGCCAGAAATTGATTTTTCTTATGTTTCTTCATTTATTTTAAAAAGAATAGACCACTTAGTAGAAGGGCTTCTAGGCTCTTCGGAGGAACCTGTTTTAAATGAGGAAAAGATAGGGGAGTTTTTTTGTAGCTCAGAACTTATTAAAGAACAGGTGAAAGAGCATTTTTTGAAAGAAATTATTATGTTAAAGCGAACATTAGCAGATCAACTGGAAAATGATGAGGTTTTAGTCACTTTAGATGTTTTAGAATCAGAAATGAAAGTTCAAAATCCAAGGATTCCAGTTATTCGAGGGATGTTAGCGAATTTGGAAGCGTATAATGATTTGAAGGATTTTCGATTAAGGTTAGCTCGATATTATAATATAGAGTTGAAATAATGAAATGTTAGTTTAATCTTTTTGTCTTATTGGCCTGAAGCTACTGAAAGCTTCGTTATTATAAAAAAATCCGTTCCTAAATGCTTTCTAGGAACGGATTTTATTTTACAATTATAATGAAATAATTTAAGGCTTATTTATTTTGTTCTGCCCATTCTTCAACATTCCAAGTTTTTGTGATCCAGCCTTCATAAAATTCTGGTTCGTGACATACAAGAAGGATTGTCCCTTTATATGCTTTCAGAGCTTTTTGAAGTTCTTCCTTTGCTGTAACATCAAGATGGTTTGTTGGCTCGTCGAATAATATCCAGTTACTTTCTTCACCCATTAGCTTACATAAACGAACTTTTGCTTGCTCGCCACCACTTAATTGACTTAGAGGGCGAGATATATGCTCATTTTTCAATCCACATTTCGCTAACATTGCACGGATTTGATGTTGGTCCATGCTAGGGAATGTGTTCCAAACGTCATCAATTGGTGTTATATTATCAGCTTTTACTTCTTGTTCGAAGTATGCAGGTTCTAAGAAGTCACCAAGACTCGTTTTACCGCTTAATGGTTTAATTTTTCCTAAAATTGTTTTTAATAATGTTGATTTACCAACACCATTACATCCAACGATAGCGATTTTTTCACCGCGTTCAATTGTCATTGTTAGTTTTGGTAGTAATGGGTGTGTATATCCGATTTCTACATCTTCACCTTCAAAGACGAAACGGCTACTTGCACGACATTCTTTAAATGAGAATTCTGGCTTAATTGCTGTTTCAGGACGATCAATAAGCTCCATGCGATCAAGCTGTTTTTGACGACTCTTTGCACGACCTGTAGTTGAATAACGAGCCTTGTTCTTCGCAATGAAATCTTCTTGCTTTTTAATAAACTCACGTTGCTTTTCATAAGCGTTTATATGTTGGTTTTTATTGATTTCTGCTAGTTCTAGGAATTTTTCGTATGTCGCTGTATAGCGCGTCATTTTCGTAAATTCTAGATGGAAAATAACATCAACACATTTATTCATAAATTCTGTATCATGGGAAATTAATAAGAATGCATGCGGGTATTCTTTTAAATAATTCGTTAACCAATGAATGTGTTCAACGTCTAAATAGTTGGTAGGCTCATCGAGTAATAACACTTCTGGTTGCTCAAGTAAAAGTTTTGCAAGCAATACTTTTGTACGTTGTCCACCACTTAGTGCTGAAACATCACGATCTAAACCAATCGCATCAATTCCAAGACCTCGTGCTGCTTCTTCGATTTTCATATCTAGTAAATAGAAACCGCCTGCTTCGAGTGCATCTTGTATTTCTGCCATCTGCTCAAGAAGGTCCTCTAATTCTTCTGGTGTAGCAGTTCCCATTTTTTCTGTAACTTCATTTAACGCCTGTTCCTTTTTAAATAAAGGTAAAAAGGCATCAGCTAATACGTCACGAATTGTACGACCAGGTGTTAAAACTGTATGCTGATCTAAGTAACCGTAATGTGTGCCCGGTGTCCACTCTACACGACCTTGGTCGTGAATAAGCTGTCCAGTAATAATATTCATAAATGTTGATTTACCAACACCATTTGCACCGACTAATCCAACGTGTTCACCTGCTAGTAATCGCATAGATACATCTTTAAATAATGTACGATCACCAAATGTATGTCCTAGTTTTTCGACTGTTAATAAGCTCATAGTATCCTCCGTCCAACTTGAAATAGTACCTTGAATCATGATACTAAATTATTGAGTATAATGCTATCCTTTCGAAATGTATCTTTTTGTAAGAAGAATATTGTATTTTTTTAGGAAAAAGTTATAATATAAATTAAACGGTGGTCAATTAAAATGTGAGGTATGAAAAATGTCGCCAAGAAGGGCAGTTAAACAAGAATTAACGAGAGAAATGATTATGAATGTAGCAAGGGACCTATTTATAGCACAAGGGTATCAGCATACTTCAATGCGTAAAATCGCAACGGAACTAGGGTATAGTCACGGTGCCATCTATTATCATTTTAAAAATAAGGCAGAGCTTTTTTATGCAATGGTAGAACAAGATTTTCAGTTGCTAAATCAAAAGTTAGATGAGATTAATGATCAAAATTTTCCACAAGAGGAACAATTAAAAGCTGTTTTATTTGGTTTTATTGAATTTGGTTTGCAAAATCAAAGTCATTATGAAATCATGTTTTTAATTAGAGATGATGAGTTAAAAGAATGTTTAGCAGATGGCCCAAATGTTAGTTACGAAAAATTTGCTACTGTTGTATCTTCTTTGTGTAATGAGAAGGTAAATGTAATGACAATATGGTCTGTTTTTCTATCATTACATGGGTTTGTGGCACACTATTGTGGAAGTGATCAAACATTTGAAGAAGTAAGAGGATTAGCTAAAGTACACGTGGAGTTTATTTCAAAATCGCTTCTTATGTAAGTGATTTTCTTTTTAATATTAATTGAACAGTGGTTAATTAATTGGGAGGGATTTATAATGAAAAAAGCTTTAGTGCTAGGAGCATCTGGATCAATGGGGTATGCAATTGTAAAAGAATTATGTAACCGGGGAATTCACGTAGTGGCCTTTGCGAGGAATAAAGGAAAATTAGAGGTATTATTTTCTGGAGAAGAAAATGTGAAAGTTGTAGCGGGAGATGTATTTATACAGGAGGATATAATGGAAGCTGCGAAAGGCGTTGATATTATATTCCATGCTGTAAACATTCCATATTCGGAGTGGGAGAAACAGCAAGCAAAGTTATTAATAAATATATTAGAGGTAACGAGATACTATGGTATCAAGTTAGGGATAGTTGATAATATTTATGCGTATGGAGAGCAAGGACGAGAGCTTGTAAAAGAAGATGCTGAAAAGAGACCACATACAAAGAAAGGGAAAATTCGTTTGCAACTTGAAGAGATGGCAAAACAGGCGAATGTACAAATGTTTATTGCTCATTTCCCTGATTTTTATGGTCCAAATGCAGAAAGCACACTTGTCCATCATACATTAAAAGGAGTACTTGCAGATAAAGTGTCTAGTTTCGTTGGAGATAAAAAGATTGCACGTGAATATATTTTTACACCAGATGGTGCAAAAGCGATAGTTGAATTAGCATTACGTGATGAAGCGTACGGGCAAAATTGGAATATACCAGGATGTGGCGTGATTACAGGGGAAGAGATGATTCAATATATGAGAGAGTTAGTAGGGTATAAAAAATCGATAATAGCGGTAAATAAGGGGGCTATTAGGATACTAGGACTATTAGATAAACAAATGAAGGAATTTGTGGAGATGTTATATTTAGTAGAAAGACCAGTTATATTAAGTGGTGAAAAATATGAAGAGTATATAGGAGAAATTCCTAAAACGCCTTATTACGAGGGGATAAGAGAAACTATTGAGTATATGGGTAAAATGAAACGTTAATTAATTGGAATGCCTGCAAATAGTGGAGAATAATATTAAAAAAAGTTACTTCTGTAAATAGAAGTAACTTTTTTATTAAGCCTCTTGTTTTACTTTACTAACTTTTTTTTCTGCTACAATGAAATGTGGTCTACGCTTTGTTTCATAATAAATACGACCAATGTATTCACCGATAACTCCTAGGAAAATGAGTTGAATGCCACCGATAAATAATATGGCAGAAATTAATGTAAAGTATCCTGGTACATCGACGCCGCTAACGGTGATTTGAATAAATGTAGTGATTACATATAAAACAGCTAAAAGCGTTGTTAACAATCCGAGATATATAGATAATCGCAATGGTTTATTGTTAAACGAAATTACACCATCTATCCCGTAATTTAATAACTTAGAGAAAGTCCATTTACTTTCTCCGTCAGAACGTAATACATTTTCGTACTCAATAATTTGTTCTTTGAAACCAATCCAAGAAAATAAACCTTTTGAAAAACGATTGTATTCAGTTAGAGAAAGTAATGAATCGACTGCACTTCTACTTAAAAGTCTAAAATCACCGATGCCATCTACTAGCTCAATATCAACGAATTTATTCATGACTTTATAATATAAGCGAGAAACGAAAGAGCGTACTGGTGAATCACCCGTTCTAGTTCGCTTTGCAATTACTTGATCATAGCCGTTATTATAGCCGTCTAACATATCTTTTATTAGTTCGGGTGGATGTTGTAGATCAGCATCCATAATAACTACAGCGTCGCCTGTAGCGTACTTTAGACCGGCAAGCATGGCAGCTTCTTTTCCAAAATTCCTACTAAATGATATATAATGCACATTTGAGTCTGAATTGGCTAGGTCACGTAGAATCTCTAATGTTTTATCTTTACTTCCATCATTGACGAAAACAAATTCATAATCAGTAGTTAGCTTATGAATTTCAAGAGAAGTCTCTGAATAGAAAGCTCGAAGTACCTTCTCCTCATTATAACAAGGTACTACTATTGAAAGGGTCATGTTAGAACCTCCTTAGGTGTAATTTTAAACTGGGCATGAAGTAAAAGTTGAAGCAACTATCTTCAACTTTTACTTTACCTTATTTTAATGCCCTTTTTTAAAACGATTTTTTAATTTTGTATATCGATCCTTATCTCCAAGAACTAGAAGCGAGATACAAATGATAAATGAAATGATAGAAATAACGAGACCCATTTTGAAATAAGGCGTGACGTATTTCATTTCAATTACATGCTGTCCTTTTGAAATAGGAACACCAATAAAGGCAGAATTAGCCTTCGTAAACTCAGTTTCTTTACCGTCAACCTTTATTGACCATCCTTTACTATACGGTACAGATAAATATAGTAATCCCTCTTTAGTAGAATTAATATCACCTTTTAAATAGTTACCTTTATAGTAAATATTTTGTAGGCTATTTTCTTTTAAAGTACTTACTTTTTTCGGGACGGTTTTATAGTTAGTACTGTTGATTTGTAAGTCTTTAAAATCATATTGACCAGGAGTAGTGATAGAAATGATTAGCTCAGTTGGCTTCGTATCTTTTCCTAAATTGTAAACAAATCTTTCTAACGGATAAGCATAAGCTCCGTCTTCATTACCTTTTATCATAGATTTGCCATTCACAGTAACCCCAAATGATTCCTTAGTTATATTTCTAATTTTAATCTCAACAAGGAGATCACCTAACATATCTGTATTATCAACAGGTACTATTATACGCCCATTTTCATGAACAGTGAGTGTATCTTTATCTTTCTCTATATTTTCCCACTTAATTTTATTTGGATTAATCTTAATTTGTTTTGAATCTAGCTGCTTTGTATTAAATTGTTTTAATGGAAGACTTTCAACATTATCTACAACTACAGCATCTAATAAAAGTTGATCTCTTTCAGCAAAATTAAGTTTTAAAAATTCTTCATCACTTATTCCAGCGTCATATACATAACCTAGTGGTAGGGCATATTCGTTTTTATAAATGTTGTAAGGGCCTACTTTTTGTAAGTGTTTATAACCATATGGAATATCAGTTTTATCAGCACTTTCACTTAATACATAATATTTTACCCCTAGCATGTTCTCAAGGAATAGTCGTTTATCTAATTGGAAGAACATGGATGGGCTATCGTATCCTTGGAAAACATTGTACTTATTCTTCATAAAGTCATGAACATGGTAATTGACTAGGCTTTGATAAGTACTTGTGCCATGATAACCTTGCAGCATCGGTGTATTCTTATAATTGTTGTTTGGGTTGATAATTCGATAAAAATCTTTATCTTGATTTTGTATATAATGAATTGCGTCAATTTCATCCTTATTATCGAGACCTGGTCCATGTAATGATTCTTTTGTTACGCCTGCTTGATTAAAGTGTTTACTAAGAGCTGTATCTGAATAGAAGTAATTAATACATATTACATTGATCAGTACATTTAATATGATTAAAAATTGTAAGACTACTTTTGATAAATAGCGCCATAGTAATATTGTAATAATAGATAAAGCGGTAGTTCCAATTAAAATATTATCAATCGTTTCTAGTGGTTGCTCGTTTATGTTTACTTTCCTATAAAATGCGTAAATAAATAATCCTGTCGCTAGCAAGGGACCTATTAAATAGTTGACCTTCTTTTTGTGAAGTAGCATCCAATCTAAAATGTAGGCTGAAGTTTGGGCAACCACAAATGCAAATAAATAAAACCATCTGTGTTGCATAGCAGAAAAACCATTAAATACGGAATACGTATATGGAAGCATATACAGAACTAACATAAACCCTGTAAAGAGTAACCTATTTGTGACAAGTTTATTGCGTATTAGAATCGCACTAGTAATAAGGAAGAGGATGAAAACTGGGAATGCGAGCTGATAATCCTCTGTATTATTAATGAAAAAGATGCTTTCCATTAAGTTTTTATAAAACTTATCTTCAAAAAATAACGGAATAGTAAATTTTGTAGCTAGTCGATCTGAACTAAATACACCATTTACAGATGGTATAAAGCAAACAGCAGCTAATCCTAATGATAAAATGTATAGGAAAGCAATTCTAATATAATAAGTTAGAAATGTTTTTATTGTTTTATTTTGCTGTGTAGCGAAATATTGGAAAAAGGCATAAATATAGATGAAAATGCTAGTAATGAAAGCGAAATAGAAATTTGATGCAAGCATAAGCGCTGTCGCAAATAGGAATAGTCCCTTTTTTCGCTCTAAAATATATTTATCCAGTCCCCATATTACTAAAGGTAAGAATACTATAGCATCTGCCATGAAATCCCATAATAAAGAATGGCGAATAAAAGTCACACATCCCCCGTATATAATGGCAGAAATGAAAGAAGAAAAAATAGTTTTATTATGATAACGTAAAGAGCCATACATGAATAACATCGCTAATGAGCTTTTTAAAATACTCATATATAGCTTCATCTCAAAGATTTGGTCAAAATTTAGTTTAGGAAGAAGGAGCGTAAGCCAGAAAAGTGGCGCTGTACTATAGTAATAACTAAATTCCCCGAATAAATCTCCACCTAAGCCATAGTCCCAAGACCAAAATAAATTCCCATCTTTAAATGCATGTTGTAAAAGGAATGTAAAAAAGCTGAATTGTGATAATGCATCTCCTGTACTAGAAAATACACTGTCCGATTCTAGGAAAAAGTAATGAAAGGCAAATGCACATATTATTAATAATGGAATGATAATAAGTGTGCTTTTAGTAAAAAATGTTCTTTTATTTACTTCTGAATTCATTAAATGAATAAGCCTCCTAAATACAATTATTAAAATTTAAGCCGTATTATCCATATATCAATATTTATTATATATTGAACGAAAATCATGGATGAATCGGCGGTTTTGAATGGTATTAATAAAATTTTCGTATGTACAATTTATGGTAATTTTTGAATGTAGCAAGTTAATATTTTTATAGAAGATTAACTGCAGGTTGCTTTGATATTAGGTGTTGTACATCTAAGGCCGTTCGTTTCCAAGTATAATCATTCCAGAAAGGCAAGTCAATTTAAGATAAAGATTGAAAACAGGGTTAGTTTTAAGTGAAGAAGATAAAATAAAAACTTCAAATTTAATTTGAAGTTTTTATTTTTATTTATTTTCTATCTAGCTTTTTATTTATAAATCCTAAAATCAACCCGCGTATTTGTGGATCAATTGCAAGGCCGATAATGCCGTACAATACACCAGTAAGTATTAAAGCTACTAGCGGTGGTAAGCTAATTAATACTGTGCGGTATATTGCATAACTGATTATAAATGCTAGTGTATTGAATATTATTCCTTTGAATAGTAATGTAAAGCCTTTACGAACGAATAAAGTAAATCCAATTAATAATGTAATCTCGGTAAGGATAGCAGCTACAGCAGCTCCCATCATTCCAAAATGGCTACCTAATATGATGTAACTTATGATAGCGACAGCTAATCCAATCCCCATCGTTGTCGCGCGTTTCCATTGTTGGCCAGCTGTTGTTAAATTATCAGCAAGTGGATAGTTGATAGATTGTAAAATGACCATAAAGGCTAAAATTGCAAGGGCATCGCCAGCGGATGCATATTTTTCACCTAATAAAGTTACAATCCAAAAACTTGGATCGGCGATAAATGGGATAGAAATTCCCATTCCTAAGAAAGACATAAGTTTTAATTCGAACTGAGATAGTTTTCTATGTTCATCAATATTCTTTTCATTTCCAAAAGCAAATAACTTAGGGTAAAAGGCTGCTGCAATTACACCGGGTATTTGGTAAAGTACAGCAGGCATTTTATAGGCGGCCGAAAAGAATCCAACTTGTGCTTTCGTTGAAACTTTTTCTAATATAATGGGACCTAACTGCGGTAAAAGCATAATGATAACGCCATTGATTGTGAAAATAAGTAATTGATCTAAAATGCCTTTATCCCAACCCTTATGAATTGTTGTATAGCGGATTGTCATTATAAAGGCAATGACTCCTGTTACAAGACTAGATATTCCGTACATGGCAGCGACCATCATAAGTGACCATTTAAATGACATTCCTAGTAGAAGAGCAGCTGCGGCTGTTACCCCTTGTAGTACAGAAATAATCGCTGTAAATTGCATACGCTCTGTTACTTGGAAATAGGCCATCCCAACACCTTGTAAAGTAGCTCCAAACATGGTTGGTAGTACGACCCAATATACCATGGCACGTAAGTAAGCATCGGCGTAGAAGAACTGAGCGAAAATGGCGAAGAGCACAGAAATTACGATAGCTAATACTAAACGAATACGTAAATAACTACTTATTAATACGCTAATGTTAGCATCGCTTCTCGTTCCTTCCCGCATAAACGTATGTGTCAAACCTGCATCTGTAAAATAACAAATGACAGCGGAAACTGCTAATGCAACTGAAAACATCCCATACTCATCTGGTGAAACATATCTTGCAAAGAGAATGGTAGCAATAGCTAGTACAAATCGAACGGTGATATTTCCTACAAAGAGGTAGGAGGCGTTTTTTAAAATTTTATTTGTTTTCATGGAAAAAGACCTTTCTATTCCTTAGGACATACTTTGTCCTAGTTGTAAATTTGATTTGTTTACGGAAAGAATGTTTAGAAGCGTACCTTTAATTTAAGAAAACATAAACTTAATTCGTACAAACCAAAGCATTGCATATAACTTCTTGCTTCGTTTTCCATTTTTTGAATAAATTTTGCGACAATATTGTTTTATATCTTTTTTGATTAATTGAACTTGTGATTTATCTAACTTAGAGCTTCCTTTAATGTATATACAAGCATTATTAATGACTGTATATGGGAATAGATAAGTTTCAAGGATTTCAATAATTTCTGTAGAATCATTCACAATTAAATCTTTTGACTTAGTATGAACCCAATCTTTCATTCGATTAAACACTTCTAATTCTTTTGTTGTTTTTAATTCATAATCTTTATACTTTGAAGAAAGATTTCCTTCTGATAAGATTCGATAATAGGTTAAATATTCATCTACATAGCATACATTTGTTACACTCATTAATTTAAATAGAAATTCTAAGTCTTCTCCCCAGCTACATCCTGGCGTGAAACGAATGTTATGATCCATCACGATAGATCTTTTGAAAATCCAAGTACTCGTTTGAGCAACAACTTGATGTGTTAAGAAAGCCTTTGTCATATCACCTTTAATAAAGTTTGTCGTGTGCTCAACCCTTTCCCCAGTCTCTTCGTAAAAGTTCATATAGCCACAATAACAAGCGTTCATATCGTTTTTATGCATGCTTTCAACTTGTTTTTCGATTTTTGTTGGATGCCATAAATCATCACTATCAAGAAAAGCAACATATTCTCCGCTTGCATTTTCAATTCCTGTATTACGAGCAACAGAAACACCTTGATTTTCCTGAGGGACATATTTTATTTGTCCTGGATATTTTTGCTCAAGTTTTTTTACGATAGAAGATGATTGATCTTTACTCCCGTCATCTACAATTACAATTTCAATATTTTTATATGTTTGATTTAGTATCGATTCCATCGTCTCTTCGATATATTTTTCCGCATTATAAAGCGGGATAACAACTGAAACGATTTGTTTTTGTTCCATCATATAATTTTTATCTCCTCAAATTTTTTATGTTTTACACTATATATAGTCCTTTTCAAAGGAAGAAGATTGCAAGAACATCTGTATAAGTTTACCGCATATAAACTTTGTAAATCAACTCTATGTATTTTATATAAAACGTGTGTAAACAAGTGCTTTATATAAAAAACCTTCCTTTTTGATTAGAAAAAAGGAAGGTAAATTAGTTATTAAATATTCCAAGGTTTATTCAATGTTAACACTTCAGCCATTTCTTTACTTTTTAAGCGTCCTTTTTTTCGGTTTTCTGCGCGTTCTGAACCGGTTGTGTGTAACCAATGTTCTTCCTCTGTTTCGGGAAGTACTTGTGGTACGGATGAAGGTTTTCCATCTTTTAATGCGACAAATGTAATGAAGCAAGTCGCAGCAATTCTACGTTCGCCTGCTAATAAATTCTCTGCAATTACTTTTACGAAAACTTCCATTGAAGATTTTCCTGTATAACATACGAAAGCCTCATAACAAACAGAATCTGCTTGGTGAATTGGAGTTAAAAAATCAACGGAATCGATAGATGCTGTTACGCAATGTTTACGGCTATGTCTCGCAGCTGCAATTGAAGCGATACTATCAATTTCTGCTAATAATTTTCCTCCGAAAAGTGTTTGATGATTATTTAAATCATTAGGAAAAACACGTGTTGTTTTAATTGCTTTTGATTCTCGCATGAATTTCTTTTCCATATATTCAGCCCCTATTTTCTCTTTTCAATCAGAGTGACATGTGTAAGTGGAGTACTCAATTATTAAAAAATACTAGGTATTTAATGAAGTAAAGTGTTCCAAAAGAGGATTATTCCGCAAAAGCCCGATTGGTGTGGGCTAATAATTAGTGGGAGATGAATAAAACCCTTACTGATTAAGTTGCACTTTATTAAAACTTCTGTATTTGTATTCATGTAACTGAAAGAAAATTTATCGTATATAAAATGTAGTGTAAAAGAGGATTCGCTTACATTGCAAGTGAAAAAGTGATGACTATGTATTTGTCATAGAAATTCCCTATCAGCCGTGTGCCTATTCATGATAGAATCGTTTTGTTATGAATGGAAATAGAGGTGCAATGGATATATGAATCATATACAAACAAATTTTTCGTCTTTCTTCAGTAAAATAATGATTGGTGCGATGCTCGCGTTTTATGTTTATAGTTGTTGGGCAGCTTTCGAAACGAGTAAGCAGTTTTTTGGCGGAAGTACAACAAGTGTAACAATCGTATTGGCAGTTTTTATTATCCTCATTTTGTTAGTAGCATCGATCTTGCAATATCGTTTTACGGATAAACAATTTCTTGTTTTCCTTATAAGCGTATCTATAGTTGTGAGACTTAGCGTGGTTCTGTTTACAGACGTTCCAATGATAGGTGATATGAAAGCTATGTATGAGTCTGCAAAGCAGCTTGCAATTGGTAATAACATAGGGGATGTAACTCAGTTACCTTTTATTATTTATGAATCAATCATTATTCGTATATTTGGTGATACGGTATTCGCCTTACAATTATTTAATATTGTATTTTGCACAGGAACTGCATTTTTCATTTATCGTATTGCATCAATGGTGTTTGGGGAAGAGTGTGGTCGTATTGCTTCTGTGTTTTACGCTTTATATATTCCAAATATATTTATGAGTTCTTTATTAACGGCGGAATCGCTCGCAATATTTTTATTTTATTGTGCTTGTTACATACTTCTATATAAAGGCTTAGATCATCCTTATATGTGGGGGATTTCAGCTATTGTATTTGCACTTAGTAATATGATTTTCCCGCTGGGGTTATTTTTACCTATTTTTATAGCTGTATATGTGCTGTTAATTGAATTATTTCAATCAGCAACGAAGCAAAAATTCCTATTAAAAATGATAGGAATACTTATTCTATTTTATAGTACTCATTTTGGCGTGAGTTATGGGATCAAGGCGATGGGAATGTCGCAGTATACGATTTCTAATGAGACGTATGTTCAATCTGTTTTAATTGGAAAAAATGAAAATGGAGAAAAAACGTCTGGAAATCAAAGTGTAAAAGAGCACATTGATCAAAAGTTAAAAGAGATTGAAGTGGAAAGATTTAAGCTTTTAAAGCCGGTAATCAACCAGTTTTCAGATGAGGGAATAAACTCGATTCTTTTTAAATGTGAAAAACTTATATATATAGCGGTGACATTATTTATGGCTATAGCTTTATTACATTTTCTTATTAAAAAACAACAAAATGAAGGATATATGTTGTTTTTATTATTAATTGGCGGATACGTATCATTAAGGCTCTTTCAAGTAGATATGGCATATTATAATATTATTATGCCAGCTTTGTTTATTTTACAAAGCTTTGGTGTTTATATAAGTTATTTTTATTGCCAAAAGATCTTTTTCAGAAAATAAAAGAATCCAGTTCGGATTCTTTTTTTTATAGATAGATTATTAGTCGCCTTATCGGTTTAGTTCTAGCTGTAAACTATCAGCTGTTATGGCTATTTTTGAGGAATCGTCTTGAATATTCTTCATTACCTGTGAAATAGTTTCTAACTCATTTTCAATTTTTTTATTTTGTTCTTTGGAGTTAGACATATCTTTTACGATTTCTTGGAAATATTGATCTGTCGCATGCATACTATCTGTCCCTTCAGATACGAGAGAGCTAATTTGTTCTACGGAAGAAGAGACGTGTATAATCTGTTCATTGGTTTTTTCAACGAGTTTTGTAACGTTGGATATTGATTCTTTCGTTTGCTCTGATAACTTTCGAATCTCCCCTGCCACAACTGAAAAACCTTTACCAAATTCGCCAGCGCGTGCAGACTCAATAGCGGCATTTAATGCGAGTAAATTTGTTTGCTCAGCGATTGATTTCACAATATCAATGATTTCGTTAATTTTGTTAGAAATATCAAGAAGTTCATGAGTATCTGTAATAATAGTTTCCATATTCGTTTGAATACTTTCCATTCGTTTGTTTTGCAGATTTAATTGTTCCTTTCCTTTGTTGGCCTTTTCTTCTGATGTCGTAGCTAATGATGTACCTGCTTTTGCAATGCCCACGATATTTTCTGATTTAGATGTTAATTTTTGAATAGAAGAGCTTGTTTTTTCAGATACAGCTGCTAGTTCTGTTGCAATATGTGTAATCGTCATAGCAGTCAGTTCTTTTTCTTTTTCATGCTCTTTTTGAATTCTTTCGTATTCAGATTCATAGGCTGCAATAACAAGTTCTTGTTCTAATGTAAATAATTTATTTATTACATTTATAGAATAAGAAAAATCTTCTATTGTCGAAAATTTTGTTTGTAAAATCTTCATGACAGAGCGAAATAATTCTTGATAAGCGGCAGTATACCATTTTCTATGTAAACCAATTTGTACATGCCTTTTTGCAATTCTAATACGTTGTTCAATAAAATCTTCATGCATATTTCCACTGAATAATTCTTTAATGTGTGCCTTTAAAGTTTGTTTTAATTTTGGAATAGAGCTGTAACGCTCAATAATAGTAATTAAATTAGGTTGTTTTGTGATATTGGTATAGAATTTTTCTGTGATCCAATCTATTTCCTCATAAATAAAAGACTGTAGTACTTTTACAATTTGTAAATCTTCCTTTGAAATATGCAGCATATCCATTTGAGTTTTCAGTTCAGAATTAACGGGCACGTTAAATATTATTTGTTGGCCTTTACTTAATTCAATTATACTGGCGCTTGTTTTATTGTTATTTTTTTTAAAAACCCCAAGCATCATTCTTCCCCCCCCTGTTTGTAAAGCGTTTTCATTTTTTAGTTCATATATAATTATATATGTATATATAAAATTACTCTATAGTATGTAGAATTGTATATAAATTAAGAGAATTCTTTATAGAATTCTCTTAATGACCTTTATTAATCTTTGCATGTGTTTTAAAGAAAACTGGGAAATGTACATTATATATTACGGTGACGACACGAATAACGAATGTTATTAATAAACAAACATAGAAAGCTAACACGTGTGCCCCCAGTGCATGTGTGATTAGGAAGCTAACTGCTCCTAAAATAGAAGCGATTGCGTATATTTCTTTTCGGAATACATAAGGGATATCTTGAGCGCAAATGTCGCGTAAAATACCGCCTCCAATACCTGTAATGACTCCCATTGAAACGACTAAGAACGAGGCGTCAACGTGATGTGACATTGCTGCATTTGCACCAATAGCTGTAAAAACACCTAAACCAACAGCATCAGAAAGCATAATAACGACTTGAAGTTTATTAATACGCTCAAAAAACATACATGTGAATAATGCTGATAGTACACTTACGAAAAAGTAAATGGGTTTTACAAATGCGACGGGAGGCAGGTTACCAATCATAATATCACGAATAATACCGCCGCCGAGCGCAGTAGCTACAGCTAAACAAAGGACACCAAATAAATCTAAATCTTTTTTCAAACCAACTAATGTACCAGAAATGGCAGCGGCGATAATGCCAAGAAACGTAAATATATCGATTAATAACATGGCCTTAATCCCTTTCTCTTAAAGATGTTCCAGAGAAAAAATATACACTAAAGTTTTGGAAATAACAATTACTTTTCGCTACATGTAGAAAAATGGATGAAATACATAAAGAAAGCGTTTGAAAATGTTTGGAAAGTAAATTAAAAAAGTGCTGAGAGATTAATTTTGTAGTTTTTTGCTGTGGTTTAGTTGGAGGGGGGGACAATAGAAAAGGGGTAGTTTTACATTTGTATAAAATGATAAAAAAATATTTCTATATTGTCGAAAATAAGTAAATGGGTGTTAGATAGTTTGTATAGAGATAGGGAAGGATAGCTAAAGGACAATACCCTCCACTACTAATAATGCTGGATTTGACTAGTTTCGGCATAAAAAATAGTTCTCAATTTAAATATGAGTTATGTTATAATTGCTAGGTGTTTTTTAAACGATAGAAAACTATGATTAAAAGATAATGTAAAGATTTTGTATGGAGGTCTTGGAATGTTAGCAAATCAAGCTAGGGTTAGATTTGAGCATTTTTTGCTCTTTTTTATTATTTTACAGCCTGTTTTAGATTTATTAACGTCTCTTAGCATCATTTTATTAAAGTCAAATGCCACTGTTGGAATTGTAGTAAGATTTCTTATTATGGCTGTTGGTGGTATTTACATTTTAATTCAGGCGAAAGAGAAGGAAAATAGGAAGTTTTTAATTTACCTTATATTATTAGCAGTAGTATTAGGAATAGGATTTATTAATAATACACTAGTTAAGAATCCTATTGTACTGGGTGAAGAAGTTAAGTTTGTTGCGAAGGCATTATATATATATATTATGCTAGGGTCATACATTTTAGCTTTAAAATCATTGAAAAAGACAGTAAATATTAGTGATAAAGTCAGAAATAGCATTGTATATTCTACATTAATCATTAACGCTGTTATGGTTATTTCTATTTCAACATCTACAGACTTTGGTAGTTATGAATGGATGAAAGTTGGTTCCCGAGGGTGGTTCTATGCAGGTAATGAACTAGGATCAATCTTAGCTATCATTTTCCCTATTGTGGTACTATATTCTATTCAAAAAACAAAGAGCGTGAAACATGTTTTATATTGGATTCCATCGCTTTTAATGATTTACTCTTTAATTCAAGTTGGTACAAAAGTAGGAATGGGCTCAATTGGTGCTACGTTAGCAGCAGTAATTGGAATTATCGTACTACAATTACTATTCGATAGAAAAAATCCAAACAAGAAGTCTCTTGTACTTAATGCATTCATTGCTGTCGTCCTATTAGCTGGTGTTGCCGGAACGTTTAAAATGACACCATTAGCACAAAATATGGGCATTCATACTAACTATTTATCAGAACAAAATGTAGCGCAGCAAGGTCAAAAAGAACAAGAAATTAAAGAGAAAATTAAAAAAGAAGAAAAACAACATAAAGTTGAAAAGCCAGAAGAAAAGGCAAAGATAGAAGAAGAAGTTAAGAAAGAGCTGGAGAAAGAGCAAAAGAAAGAAAATCAAGAAAATCTTATTTTCAGCGGACGTCAAGTATATGAAGAGAGACATAAGCAGTTCTTTAAAGAAGCGCCAATGTCACAAAAGCTATTAGGAATGGGTTATGCAGGTAACTTTAAGTATAATGAACAAAAGCAACCAGATCCGAAGTTAATTGAAATGGACTTCCATGATTGGTTTTATGATTTCGGAATTATTGGCTTTGCATTACTAATGATTCCATTTATTTATTACGGCTTAAGAATCCTACTAGCATTTATTACAAGATTTAAGGAAATATTTAATATAAAATATGGAATGATTTCAGTAAGCTTAGTATTAGCACTAGGCATTGCATATATTGCAGGACATATTTTGACAGCACCAGGAGTTGGTATTTACTTTGTAGTGGTGTTAGCTTATCTAATTGTCGATCTAGAAATTGAATGATAAAAATAAAAGCTAACTTTTGTTAGCTTTTATTTTTTAGTACAGTAAGATGAAGATAGATGGAAATGCAGCGAGGATTTAAAGGAGGAAAAAATATGAGGATATTGCATATGAATGCAGGAGCAGAAGATGGGGGAGGAAAAACACATATTATTTCACTTCTCGATCAGTTTCCAACCGGTGAAGTAGAATTAGCAGTATTTGAAGATGGAATTGTTGCGAAAGAAGCAAGAGAGCTAGGGATAAAAGTTCATGTGTTTTCACAAAAATCTCGCTATGATTTATCTATTTTAAAGAACATAAGTGACTTCATTAATAAAGAAAAATTTGATGTAGTTCATACACACGGTCCTAGGGCGAATTTTTATGTTTCACTAATGAAAAAGAAAATCGAGGCAAAATGGGTAACGACAATTCATAGTGATCCATTTCAAGACTTTACTAAACAAGGCTTAAAGGGTTGGATTTTTACTAAATTAAACTTAAAGGCTTTAAAAAATATAGATTTATTTTTTGTTGTAACGAATAGATTGAAAAAAAGCTTAGCGGCATTAGGCATTTCAAATGAAAAGATGCATGTTATTTATAACGGGATTGAATATGATAAGGAAAAAGCACAAGGTTATAATAAACAGGAAATGTTTAATATTGATGAAGATGTGTTTACTGCAATTCAAGTGGCACGCTTGCATCCTGTTAAAGGACATGAAGTTTTATTCGATGCATTGAAGCAGACGAAATTGACGAAAATTAAAGTATTATTAGTTGGTGATGGTCCGTTAGAAAATGAGCTGAAGGCACTAGCTACTGAAAAAGGGATTAATGATAAAGTTGAGTTTTTAGGACATCGTCAAGATGTAAAACAATTATTTGCATCATCACATATAAATTTATTAACATCGCATAGTGAAGGGTTCCCATTAGTCCTATTAGAAGCGGCAAATCAACGTGTTCCATCTATCGTGACGAGAGCGGGAGAAATCGAACCGCTAATTGTAGATGAAACATATGGATGGATTGTACCAACCGGTAATGGTAAAGCATTAGCAGAGGCACTAGAGGAAGCTTATGACAAGTGGAAAACAGGAGAGCTAGCTGTGATGGGAAAACATATTTACGAACACGCTACAATGAACTTCTCACTACACAAATTATATGAAGATACGAAAGAAACGTATAAGCAATTAATAGCGAAAAACCTTTAATAATAGAGAGGATAGTTAATTATGGCAGTACAAACAGTTGATATTCTAGGCGTTCCTTTCTCTACAATGACAATGGATGAAACGATCCAATATTTAAAGAAACAACTAGAATTAGAGCAAGCTCATACTTTTCAGGTGGTAACAGCAAATCCTGAAATTGTTATGTGCGCAAAAAAGGACGAAAAGTTCCATAAAACATTATTAAATACAGACTTAATTACACCTGATGGTATTGGGGTTGTAAAAGCAAGTGGTATGCTTGGCACACCATTAAAAGAGCGTGTAGCTGGATTTGATTTAATGAGCAATTTATTTGCAAAGTTATCAGAAGATAAGAAATCAGTATCTGTTTTCTTATTAGGTGCAAAACCACATGTTGTACAAGCTGCAGCTGATCATTTAACGAAGACATATTCGGCTGTATCTATTGTGGGTATACAAGATGGATATTTTAAACAAGAAGAAGAAGAGAATATTGTTTCACGTATTCAAGAGGCAAAACCAGACCTATTACTTGTTGCGCTTGGCTTCCCAAGACAAGAAAACTTTATCCAAAACAATAAGCATCGTTTAGAAACGAAAATGGCTGTTGGAGTAGGCGGTAGTTTAGATGTATGGGCAGGAGAGGTAAAACGTGCCCCAAAATGGATTCAAGCTATTCATTTAGAGTGGTTTTATAGATTATGTAGCAATCCAACACGTTGGCGCCGTCAGTTAGTATTAGCGGAATTTTTAAAAGAAGTAATGCGTTCAAAAAAGTAGCGGAACATCGCTACTTTTTTTATTTGTTCATTTTTGATAAACATTTTATTTTTTGGGAATGATGAAGGAGAATTTTTTACGCGAAAGTATTTTACTTATACAATTCACACATGTAAAATGATGTGTAAAGACAGCTGTGTAAGGAGGACCTCTTGTGGGTAAGGTAAAAGAAATTTCAAAGCGAAAGCTACTTGGTATAGCGGGGCTTGGCTGGCTATTTGACGCAATGGATGTTGGAATGCTTTCGTTTGTAATTGTGGCATTACAAAAAGATTGGGGATTAAGTACTCAAGAGATGGGTTGGATAGGGAGTATTAACTCAATTGGTATGGCTGTAGGGGCGCTCGTTTTTGGGATACTATCAGATAAAATAGGACGGAAATCAGTCTTTATTATTACATTATTACTATTTTCTATCGGTAGTGGTTTAACAGCTTTAACGACGACACTCGCGATGTTTCTTGTTTTACGATTTTTAATTGGTATGGGACTTGGCGGAGAACTTCCAGTTGCATCTACTCTTGTATCGGAGAGTGTTGAAGCGCACGAACGTGGAAAGATAGTTGTACTATTAGAAAGTTTCTGGGCTGGTGGCTGGTTAATCGCAGCTCTTATCTCGTATTTTGTTATTCCTAAATATGGTTGGGAAGTTGCGATGGTATTAAGTGCAGTTCCAGCGTTATATGCTTTATATTTAAGATGGAATTTACCCGATTCCCCGCGATTCGAAAAGGTTGAAAAAAGGCCATCTGTTATTGAAAATATAAAATCGGTTTGGTCTGGAGAATATCGTAAGGCAACAATTATGTTATGGATCCTATGGTTTTGTGTTGTCTTTTCCTATTATGGCATGTTCCTTTGGTTACCTAGTGTAATGGTATTGAAAGGCTTTAGTTTAATAAAAAGTTTTCAGTACGTACTCATTATGACTTTAGCCCAACTTCCAGGATATTTTACAGCTGCATGGTTTATTGAACGCCTTGGTCGTAAATTTGTATTGGTTACGTATTTAATTGGTACAGCATGTAGTGCGTATGTGTTCGGGATCGCGGATTCATTAACAGCATTAATAGTAGCTGGTATGTTACTCTCCTTCTTTAATTTAGGTGCGTGGGGTGCCTTATATGCTTATACACCTGAACAGTATCCAACGGTTATTCGCGGTACAGGTGCAGGAATGGCAGCAGCATTCGGGCGTATTGGTGGTATTCTTGGCCCATTATTAGTAGGTTATTTAGTTGCTTCACAAGCTTCGCTCTCGCTAATATTTACGATTTTTTGTGGATCAATTTTAATTGGAGCACTTGCTGTAGTTATACTTGGTCAAGAAACGAAACAGAGGGAATTAGCATAAAAGAAAAGGGAAACCAAGGTGGTTTCCTTTTTTCTGTTTTTTTAGATAAATAATGGTATAGTAAGAAAAAGGGATTGTTTCTTACTAAAGCGAATGTATACAACAGGACATATGGACAAAGGAATTAGGTGGTTGGATAAATGAAAATTTTACTTATCATGGAAGAGACAGAAGAGCGAAGAAAATTAGTTGAGAACTTTACTGAGAATATTCGAAATGTAGAATGTTTTGAAGCGAAAACTGGAACAGAATCTTTGCTAATAATGAAAAAACATACACCTGATTTTGTTTTTTTGAATTCGCAATTAATAGATGGTACTGGTTTTGAATACTCGAGTTTATTACGAGAAGTAAATTGTTATACGAAATTTATTTTTATTGGTGAGGATATAGAAGAGGCAATTACAGCTTTTCGTTTTCAAGCGTTTTATTATTTATTACGACCATTTCGTGAAGAAGATTTACAATTCATTTTATATAAAATGGGGAAAGAACAAGTTGAGAAGGCAAAGAGTCATTTGCGTAAACTACCGATAGAAGGCCATGAGGGGATTAGATATATTTTCCCAGAAGATATTGTATATGTAAGTAAAAATAAGGAAAATAAAACAGTTTCAATTTATACAACGAATAATCAGTATATTTCAACGTACACACTCCAGGAATTAGAAAATAAACTAAATGTATATGATTTTTTACGTGTACATAAAAGTTATTTAATTAACATGTCATATGTACAAGAGCTTAAACCTTATTATAATGGCACGTATAATTTGTATTTAGACAGGTATGATGAGCAACCGATTCCAGTAAGCCGCAATTATGTAAAACGACTTCGAAATAAAATTGAGCTATGACAAGTAATGAGAGAATTTTAACATAATAACCTAAAAATCCTTCATGATAGGGAGGATTTAAGTTAAATATTCAGAAAATTTAGTACAATCTCCTCTAAGAAGTAGTAATGGGGGGATTGTATGTGAAAACATTGAAATCAATTTTACTTTGGGGAGTTATTGCAGCACTAGGAGCATCTGCTTTTGGTGTAATAGCTTTATCACAAGGTGAGACAATTAATGCTGTATGGCTATTAGTTGCTGCTGTATCAGTGTATGCGATTGCTTATCGCTTTTATAGTAGATTTATAGCAAGGAAAGTTTTTGGCCTAGATAATAATAGGCAAACACCTGCTCATACGTTAAATGATGGGAAGGATTATGTTCCGACAAATAAATGGGTTTTATTCGGACATCACTTTGCAGCGATTGCTGGGGCAGGTCCTTTAGTAGGACCAATTTTGGCGGCGCAGATGGGATATTTACCTGGGACAATTTGGATTATTGTTGGGGTAGTTATCGCTGGAGCTGTACAAGATTTTGTAATTTTATTTGCTTCAATGAGACGTAATGGTAAATCATTAGGGGAAATGATTAAAGATGAGATTGGTCCTGTTACAGGGTTAATTGCAATGATTGGTATTTTAGGTATTATGATCATTTTATTAGCAGTATTAGCTTTAGTAGTTGTGAAGGCACTTGTTGGAAGCCCATGGGGAATGTTTACAATCGCAGCAACGATTCCAATTGCTATTTTAATGGGAGTTTACATGCGTTACATTAGACCAGGGCGAGTAGGGGAAGGATCAGTAATTGGTATTGTTCTACTAGTCCTATCTCTTATTGGAGGACAGTATGTAGCGGAAAATCCAACGCTTGCAAGTATGTTTACTTTTAGTGGTGAAACAATTGCTATTATGCTTATTGTATATGGATTCATTGCATCGGCATTACCAGTTTGGATGCTCCTTGCACCACGTGATTATTTAAGTACATTTTTAAAAGTAGGAACGATTGTTGGATTAGCAATTGGTATTTTAATTGTAGCTCCAGATTTGAAGATGCCGGCAGTGTCTCAATTTATTGATGGAACAGGCCCTGTTTTCTCTGGGAATTTATTTCCGTTTTTATTTATTACAATAGCTTGCGGTGCTGTCTCCGGATTCCATGCTCTCGTTTCATCAGGTACGACGCCGAAAATGATTGAGCAAGAAGGTCATGCACAACCAATTGGTTATGGGGCAATGTTAATGGAATCATTTGTAGCAGCGATGGCTATGATTGCAGCTTGTGTATTAACACCAGGAACTTATTTTGCAATCAATAGTCCAGCAGCACTAATCGGAACAGATGTATCACAAGCGGCTCAAGTTATTTCTTCCTGGGGATTTGCTATTACACCGAATGAATTAAAAGAACTTGCTGTTAACGTCGGAGAACAGACTATTTTATCACGTACAGGTGGCGCACCAACATTAGCAATTGGTATGGCACATATATTTTCACAAGTAATAGGTGGAACGGCGATGATGGCATTTTGGTATCATTTTGCTATTCTTTTTGAGGCACTATTTATTTTAACAACGATTGATGCTGGAACACGTGTAGGTCGATTTATGATTCAAGACATTTTAGGCCATGTATATAAGCCGTTTGCGAAAACAGACTCTACATTAGCGAATGTGGTTGCTACAACGATATGCGTACTAGGCTGGGGGTACTTCTTATACCAAGGGGTAGTCGATCCTCTCGGTGGAATTAATACGCTATGGCCACTTTTCGGTATTGCAAATCAAATGTTAGCGGGGATTGCATTATTACTTGGAACGACAATTTTATTCAAAATGGGGAAGAAGGCATACGTTTGGGTAACGCTTATTCCGACTGTAGGATTACTGATTGTAACGATGACAGCTGGTTATCAAAAGTTATTTCATGAAAATCCTAAAATAGGGTTCCTATCCCATGCGAAAGTGTTCCAAGGAGCATTAGATGATGGGAAGGTATTAGCTCCAGCTAAAAACGTTGCACAAATGAAGCAAATTATTTTTAATGACTATATTGATGCAACGCTTTGTGGGATTTTTATGATAGTTGTAATTGCTGTATTAATTTCTGCACTTCGAATTTGGATTCAAGTATTAAGAAATAAGCCAATGCCGTTAAAAGAGGCACCATATATTCCAAGAGATGAAAGTGAGTCGAGGAACTATGCTTAAAAGATTACGGAAGGTATGGGGAAAGAGAAAACAATTTATTAGTTTACTTGTCGGAGTTCCAAGTTATGAAACATATGTAAATCATATGAAAGTACATCATCCAGAAGAGAAAATTCTATGTCAAAAACAATTTTTTGCTGAGGCACAAGAAGCTAGATTTAATGCAAAAGGCGGAAAAATATCACGATGTTGTTAATGGAAGGGGCGAAATTTCGTCCCTTTTTTTATTTTGTTGTTCCACGTGGAACAACAAAATAAAAAACTTTGGGAATTATAGGGATTTCGTAATACAATAAAATATAGAAGGGGATAGATGGAAAAGAAAAAGTAGGGAGATTATTTTATGTTCAGAGATCTATTTGTAAATATGACAATTATTCTTTCCTTTATCTTTGTAGGTGGTCAGCTTTTAAGAGATAAGTCATTAAAAGAGGAATTCTCTTTTGGACAAAAATGTGTGGTCGGTATTTTTACTGGAATACTAAGTATATTATTGATGCATTTTGGTGTACATATTGAAGATATTATGTTGGATTTACGTTATTTAGCTGTTATTTTGGCAATTATAATTGGAGGTCCGATAGCCAGTAGTATAACAGTTACTATTATTTTAATCACTCGGCTATTTTTTACTGAGTACTCTTTAGCCTCTGAGTTGGCTTGCTATACTATCGTGGCAATAGGGATTGGTATTATCTTCATTTGGCGGATGAAAGTTTCTGTATTCACAAAATGGGTATGGTTTAATGTGTACAGTTTGTCTATTTTAACAATACCACTTTCTATTTTATTTAAGGATATATCCGTAGTGGTATTATATTTAGTTTGTAGTATTGTTGCGGCATACATCACATTTGTAAGTGCAAGCTACGTATTGCAATCGAATGAATTATTTCAAACGATGAAGCAGTATGCAACGATGGACGCATTAACAGGTCTAGGAAATGTAAGACAATTTGATTTAGAGATGAATCGTCATATTGGTAACAAACATATGAAAAATGATTCGCTTTGTTTATTACTTATTGATATTGATCACTTTAAGTATGTAAATGATACGTATGGTCATCCGGCTGGGGATGAGGTATTAAAACAAGTGGGGCATATTTTACTAGAGAATGCACCATTCTCAAACTTGGTTTTTCGAAAGGGTGGCGAGGAGTTTGCCCTGTTATTACCAAAAAAGGGGTTGGCATATGGAACTCGTATAGGGGAACAACTTCGTCTAGCTGTTGAAAGATATTCCTTCCAATTGTTAAGTGGGGAAGAAATTAAAATTACAGTTTCAGTTGGGGTTTCTGAGTATGAAAAATCACCCGAGCAATTTATTCAATTAGCTGATGACGCATTATACTATTCAAAAAGAAATGGTAGAAATAAGGTTAGTGCGGCATCATAAGGATGAGGGGAGAGAAGTTGGTTTCTCTCAAATACCCTTGTAAATGATTAAAACCCACAGGGAGAATAAATTTCCTGTGGGTTTTAATATACTTTTAAAGCTATTAATGGGTAGCTTTATTTAGACAAGTTCTTTCGGTGCAACGAATTTGCGGTAAGCACCGTGATGTGTTGGTCCTACATATTCGTTAATTTTGAATGAATGACGAATTGCAGCTGTGATGAATTCTTTTGCAGTTTTGACTGCTTCTTTCACAGTTTTTCCTTTTGCAAGCTCTGCTGTAATTGCAGCAGAATATGTACAACCTGCACCGTGTGTATTTGTCGTATCAATCTTTTCGGATTCTAGAAGATCGAATGTTTCGCCGTCATATAACACATCAATAGCAGTTTCTGTGCCTAATTTGCTACCACCTTTAATTAGTACGTATTTAGCACCTAAAGCATGGATTTTCTTTGCAGCTTCTTTCATGTCCTCAAGAGAATTAATTTTCACACCACTTAATTGATATGCTTCAAATAAGTTTGGAGTAACAACTAATGCTTTTGGAACAAGAACGTCACGTAAGCAGTCATTTGTTTCAGGATGTAACGCTTCATCTGCCCCTTTACATACCATAACAGGATCAACTACTACGTTTTTGAAATTGTGCTTTTCAATTGTTTTCGCAACCATTTCAATAATTTCTACCGATCCAAGCATACCTGTTTTTAAAGCATCTACGCCAACGCCTTCAATTGTTGTTTCTAATTGTGGTTTTAATGTAGAAGCTGGGATTGGGAATACGTTATGTGCCCAACCGTTATGTGGATCCATTGTTACGATTGTCGTAAGAGATGTCATTCCGTATACGCCAAGTTCTTGGAATGTTTTTAAATCTGCTTGTATACCAGCACCGCCACTTGTATCAGAACCAGCGATTGTAAGTGCTTTGTTTAATGTCATTAGGAAAGCCCCCTTAGGTGATATAATGAAAACTACGTTTTCACTATTATATCAATGTTACGAATAAGTACAAAGTGAAAAGTAGATGATTTATGTTAAGTACTATTTAAAATCTTGTATGTAGGAGACGAAGGATGTTTCAAGAGAATCGTACAAATGAATTAGTTATATTAAAAGAGATTGCAGAAACGTTGAATACCTCAAATGATACATATCACGTACTTCAGGCTGTGCTGGAAAAATTATTAAATGTAACTGGTTTAACAACAGGGTGGATTTTTCTTGCGGATGAAAACGGTAGATATACGAAGTTAATTGATTACCACTTACCGGAGGCACTGACATTCGAAAATAAACGACCGATGTGCGAAGGGAATTGTTGGTGCCTACACAGCTTTGTGGAAGGGAAATTAGAGCGAGCAGTTAATATTATTGAATGTAAGAGAATAAATAATGCAATTGAATACAACTGGGGAGATACAGAAGGGATTGTACATCATGCGACTGTACCGCTAAAAGCAGGTGAAGATGAATTTGGCGTATTAAATGTGGCTAGCCCAGGTAAAACACATTTTTCTGAAGAAGAATTAGTACTATTACAATCAGTTGCATTTCAAATTGGAACAGCTTTAAAGCGCACAAAATTGTATGAAAATGAAAAGAGAAGAGCTCATTATTATGTAAAGTTAGAACGCTTTATTCAAGCTTTAAGAGCGATTCATAGATTTAATACATTGCCTGAGGAAGTTGTAAAGCAAGTAGGGAGTTTATTTCTATGGGAGCAAGTCGTGTTCTTTATTAGAGAAGAGAATGAACTAACTGTGAGAGCTTCTTATAAGACGGGTGAACTACAAGATGATATGAAGGCGTCAGCACGGGAAGCATTGGAAAAAGAGGAGTCTGTCTTGCTGAAGCGTCAGGTTGGTAATATGGTACATCCTAATAGGGCAGTTATTGCTATTCCAATACATATTCAAAATCATATATTTGGCGTGCTAAGTGTAAGTTCTAATAATGGGGAATTTGATATAAATACGATAGATGTTGTACAAGCGTTAGCAAATCATATTTCATTAATAATAGAGAACTTAAGATTAAATGAGAAACGCCGTGAACTTGTACGAATGGAAGAACGTAATCGATTAGCTAGAGATTTACACGATTCTGTTTCGCAAAAGTTATTTTCATTAACCTTTATGACGAAAGGCGCTGAGGCGGTCTTAAAGGGGCAAAATGAAAAGGTAGATCAGTCTTTGTATGAGATGCGTGGATTAGCACAAGGTGCCTTAAAAGAAATGAGGACATTAATTTGGCAACTTCGTCCAGCGGGATTAGAGAAAGGATTATTACCAGCTTTAAAGCACTACGGTGAAAGTTTAGGATTAAAAATTCGGGAACAAGTTACAGGTGTGCGTGATTTGCCGCGTGTAGTAGAAGAAGCGCTATGGCGAATTGGACAAGAAGCTTTAAATAACGTAAGTAAGCATGCCAATGTAAGCGAAGCGACAATTTATTTCAAAGTGACGGAGAAGAATGTATCATTAGAAATAGTCGATCAAGGAAATGGATTTGTAGAAGAGGATGTAAAAGAGAAAAAATCGCTCGGTATGACTACGATGCGTGAAAGAGTAGAATTAGTTGGTGGGACGATTAAAATTGCAAGCAGCAAAAAACGAACAAGTGTAAAAGTAAATGTACCATTATGACGTGAAAATGAGGGAAGTTTGTGAAAATAAAAGTATTGTTAGTTGATGATCATACAGTTGTTTTAAAAGGATTAGCATTTTTTCTAAGTACGCAGGAAGATTTTGAATTAGTTGGGGAAGCGAATAATGGAAAAGAGGCGTTAGTGAAAGTAGGCGAAACGAATCCAGATGTCGTATTAATGGATTTATATATGCCTGAGATGGATGGGATTGAGGCGACAGCTTGCATTAAAAAAGAATATCCAAATGTGAAAGTAATTGTATTAACTAGTTTTTCGGATCAAGCACATGTATTGCCAGCATTAAAAGCTGGGGCAAGTGGCTATATTTTAAAAGATGTAGAACCAGATCAGCTTGTTGAAGCTATTCGAAGTGCGTATAAAGGTAACATTCAATTACATCCCGATATAGCAAATGCTCTTCTCTCTCAAACATTACCTCAAGAAGAGAAAGAGGAAGAATCTTTCGTTCATGTAGATGTACTAACGGCAAGGGAAAATGAAGTATTGCAGTTATTAGCGAAAGGGATGAGTAATAAAGAAATCGCTTCGGTTTTAGTTATTACCGAAAAAACGGTTAAAGCTCATGTAAGTAGTATTTTGAGTAAGTTAAATTTATCCGATCGCACACAAGCAGCATTATATGCAGTGAAAAATGGAATTGTATAAGACTAAAGTCGTAAGACCTAGTTCGCCTTTAGAAGGTGGACTTTTTTTATGGAAAAATACGTCTATGTGAGGACGAAATTGTCTTGATATAAAGATAAAATGTATTTGTAAGCAACAACAATTACAAGGGAGTAACCCTTTTTCGTAAGTAATATATAACAACGTAAGAGTGAGTAGTAGGAGGAGAAGAATCATGGCAACAGTTTTATTTGTAAAAGCAAACAACCGCCCAGCGGACCAAGCAGTTAGTGTGAAATTATATGAGGCATTTTTAGCAAGCTATAAAGAAGCACATCCAAATGATACAGTAGTAGAACTTGATTTATATAAAGAAGAATTACCATATGTAGGCGTAGACATGATTAATGGTACATTCAAAGCTGGTAAAGGATTTGATTTAACAGACGAAGAAGCAAAAGCAGTAGCAGTTGCTGATAAGTATTTAAATCAATTCTTAGAAGCTGATAAAGTAGTTTTTGGTTTCCCATTATGGAACTTAACGATCCCAGCCGTATTACACACGTATATTGATTATTTAAACCGCGCTGGTAAAACGTTTAAATATACACCAGAAGGTCCAGTTGGACTTATTGGAGATAAGAAAATTGCGTTATTAAATGCACGTGGCGGCGTATATTCTGAAGGACCAGCAGCTGAAGTAGAAATGGCTGTTAAATATGTAGCAAGCATGATGGGCTTCTTCGGTGCAACAAACATGGAAACAGTAGTTATTGAAGGACATAACCAATTCCCAGATAAAGCAGAAGAGATTATTACAACAGGTCTTGAAGAAGCAGCTAAAGTAGCAAGTAAATTTTAATTAAAATTATAATCGTCACTCGAAAAAACAGCATTAACATAAACGTTAACGCTGTTTTTCATGCTTTAAGTTCATTAGCAAGTTTTTCTAATTGAATTCGATCGTGTATGTAATAGGTGCGCCCTTCTTTTTTTAAATAATTTTGCTGGCAAAACTGGTTTAATACGTATAGAAGATGCCGGTAACTGACGTTTAAGTATTCTGAGGCCTCGGTATGTTTTTCGGTATAGCAATTATTTTGTTCCGTTAATAGAATAAACGCAGCTAATCGATTTTCGAACGGATAACTATAGTTTTTGGCGTAACTTTCTGTTCGGATAATTGTTTTTTCGCCAATAAATTTGCATAGTTTCTGTAAAAAGGTAGCATCTTGCAATAAAAGATGCTGACAATTTTTAAGAGGAAGGGCTAAGCAAATACAATCGTCGATTACCTCAACCGCTTTCGTAACGGATTCTACGTCAATTAATCCTAATTCCCCAATGAACGAAGGTGCTTGAATAAAGTTAATTAAGGAGACCCTCCCGTTTTTGTGACTCATATATATTTTCGCTTTCCCAGAAATTAAGTAATAAAGATAAGGGAAATCAGCTCCTTCATTACATATCCTTTCTTTCTTTTGAAAGGAATGTAGTTCGGCATATGGTAAGACATCAAAAGAAAAAAGAGTGTGGAAGTTGTAAGTTTGCATGTAATGAGAGATTTCTTCGCTATTTTTGCTGATTTTCATGTTTTCACCTCATATTTAGTATGAGATATCTCCTATTATTTTTACAAGAAAGAATGATACGATTTATTTAAATTTGTTTTTGTAGAAAAGAGAGTGTGAAGGGCTTATGAAAAAATATAAAACATTGTTGTTTGATGTAGATGATACATTGTTAGATTTCCAGAAGGCGGAGAAAGTGGCATTACGTATGCTTTTTGAAGAGAAAGGGATTCCTCTAACTAGCGAGGTTGAAGCGCATTATAAAAAAATTAATAAAAGTCTTTGGGATGCTTTTGAAGAAGGCGAAATAAACCGTGATGAAGTCGTAAATACACGGTTTTCGATTTTGTTTAAAGAGTATGGTCAAGAAGTAGATGGGATATTATTTGAAAATAATTATCGTAGTTATTTAGAAGAAGGTAATCAACTTATACAGGGGGCCTTTGAATTTATACAAAATATTCAAAGTGAGTATGATTTATATATCGTGACGAATGGTGCTTCAAAAACACAAGATAAGCGTCTGCTTAATGCAGGAATACATTCAAAATTTAAAGATATTTTCGTTTCTGAAGAAGGACTTATTATTGGGGATTCGTTAAGTGCCGATATTAAAGGCGGATATTTAGCGGGAATCGATACTTGTTGGTTTAATCCAGAAAAGAAATCAAATGAAAATGGGATTGTGCCAACGTATGAGGTACATAATTTTGAAGAGTTATACGCACTATTAAAGAAGCTTGTGTAATATAAATAGGCAGTGAAGATTTTGTCCCCACTGCCTATTTATATTAGTTTGTAGCTTCATTATGTTTAGGAAGCGGAAATGCATTACCAATGGCCGCCGCCCCGAGCATTGGTAATAATAAATTGAGCGGGAAAAACATGAGTAATAGTAATGTTATAGCTATTGGTTTTCTTAATGCATAGCTTGAAATAGCTGTCGTTACGATGGCTACAGAAGCTATTGGATCTATAGGGGCAATAGAAGCTATAGCATATCCAATACTTGATCCGGCAAATATAATGGGGAAAATATGTCCGCCGCGCCACCCCGTATTTAAACAAACGGCAGTAATACATAATTTTAAAATCCCTGAAAGAAGTAATACCCAAAAAGATAAATGGCTCCATTCGACGACTAAATCTTTTAACTGATGTTCCCCTGAGAATAATGTATATGGGAGAACTGTTCCTACAATTCCTAATAAAATACCACCGATAATTCCAAGTGATAGTTTGTATTCTCGGAAAGGATGAATTACTTTCTCTAATGTAAACTCTAATTTGAAATAAAGGAAACCGACCATGGCACCGATACTTGCAAGTGGTAGAAAGGCGATCCATTCATTGAGAGAAAGAGAGCCTTCTCCAAAATTAACAATAAAAGATCCACGATTATCTAATTTACTAAGCAATAAATAAATAGAAAATCCGGCAAAAGTGGTAGCTAAATATACGATTGCTTTTTTTCTCTTAGAAAACTCAGCAATTTGTTCACCTTCACTCTCATTCTCATTCGGAGCTAAATAACCGAATAATGGTGCATTGAAAATGACACTTAAAGTAGCACCAATTCCAACCTCTGTTAGTTCATTCATTCCCTTTAAAGCGAATTTAAAGCGATCACCTACCCATGTGCAAAGTCCACCGATAATTCCAACAAGCGCTGCTTCCGGACCTAGACTAGCTCCAAATATTAAAACGATAATCGCGGTTAAAGTAGCTTTATGTACAAAACGGTATTCAATTCGCCCTGTTTTTTTATATTCAGCCATGACTTCCGGCATAAGACGTGGATATGTACCGAAGTATTTTTGTGTTAAACCAACGAGAATACCACCGATTATTGTTACACAAATGGTGTAATAAGGGGGAGAAGAAAATACTTTAGGTAAGTATCCCCAAATAAAGTGGATTCCGAAATTTATTGTAACTAAAAATAGCCAGACTGTAGCTCCTACTATAGAGCCTAGAAGAATGCCATATAGGACGAGTATATAGTTCATGTCCTTTTTATTTGTCATGTTATACCTCCGTTATGTAAGTTTTGATATAGAAAGGGTTAGATATGCTGGTATGAAATGAATTGAATATATATAGTATCTTTTTGAGAGGTCGGCTTATTCAATTTATACAATGCGATTTCATGAGAATTTGAAGTCTGCACGGTTAAAGTGCTTATTTAAGTGTATATAGTGATTCGAGTTTTTGAAAGGTATTTTTCATATGAACATGGAATATATTTCTTTTGTTATTTAAATTAAATTTCCGACATTTAATTTAGAACATTCAGAAAAACTATTTGACATCAGGAAATTATTGCTATAAAATCAACGGTAATTGCATAGTCTTATCAAGAAAAGGTGGAGGGACAGGCCCGATGAAACCTTGGCAACAGCCGTATAACGGAATTGTGCCAAATCCTGCAGGTAATAATCCTGAGAGATAAGAAAGAGCCTTTAGAGCGTGTTTTCAAACTGCTCCTTTCTTGTTTTCAGGAAAGGGGCAGTTTTTTATTTTTCATAAAAGAAAGGAGAACGAGAGATGGGAGAATCATGGGGGAAAGGAACTATTTGTGTGCAAGGTGGCTATACGCCAAAGAATGGTGAACCACGTGTTTTGCCACTTTATCAAAGTACAACGTATAAATACGATACTTCAGATGATTTAGCAGCGCTATTTAATTTGGAGGCAGAGGGATATATATATACGCGTATTGGAAATCCTACGCTAGCTGCATTTGAGCAGAAGTTATCAGATTTAGAGGGCGGTGTAGGGGCTGTTGCAACAGCTTCTGGGCAGGCAGCTATTATGCTCGCAGTTTTAAATATTTGTAGTAGCGGAGACCATTTACTTTGTTCTTCAACAGTTTACGGGGGGACATTTAATTTATTTGGAGTGAGTTTGCGTAAGCTTGGTATTGATGTTACGTTCTTTAATCCAAATTTAACGGCCGATGAAATTGCGGCACTTGCTAACGATAAGACGAAGCTCATTTATGCAGAATCATTAGGAAATCCAGCGATGAGCGTTTTAAATTTCAAAGAATTTTCAGCAGCGGCAAAAGAATTAGAAGTACCTTTTATCGTTGATAATACATTAGCGACGCCTTATTTATGCCAAGCGTTTGAACATGGGGCAAATATTATCGTTCATTCTACGACGAAATATATTGATGGTCATGCGAGCTCATTAGGCGGCATTGTTATTGACGGAGGGAACTTTGATTGGACAAATGGAAAATATTCTGAGCTTGTTGAACCTGACCCGAGTTATCACGGCGTAAGTTATGTTCAAAATTTTGGATCAGCAGCTTATATTGTGAAAGCACGCGTTCAATTATTAAGAGACTATGGAAACTGTATGAGCCCATTCAATGCATATATTAGCAATATTGGCTTGGAAACATTGCATTTACGAATGGAGCGTCATAGTGAAAATGCTCTCGCAGTTGCTAAGTGGCTTGCTAATCATGAACGTATTGAATGGGTGAATTATCCGGGATTAGATAGCAATGAAAATTATTCGTTAGCACAAAAGTATTTGAAAAAAGGTGCTAGTGGTGTTTTAACTTTCGGTATAAAAGGCGGATTAGAAGCAGCAAAAGAATTTATTGCAAGTGTGAAACTGGCAACTCTCGTAACGCATGTAGCTGATGCCAGAACTTGTGTAATACATCCCGCTAGTACGACACACAGACAATTAAGTGCAGAAGCTCAACGTTTAGCTGGTGTTACATCTGATTTAATTCGTTTATCGGTCGGTATAGAAGATGTTTCTGATATTATTGTAGATTTAGAAGCAGCGCTAGTCGGAGGCAAACAACATGCCGATCATAATTGATAAAGATTTACCAGCTCGTAAAGTATTACAAGAAGAAAATATTTTTGTAATGACGAAGGAGCGAGCAGAAACACAAGATATACGTGCTTTGAAAATTGCCATATTAAATTTAATGCCTACAAAGCAAGAAACAGAAGCACAATTACTTCGTTTAATTGGAAATACACCGTTACAATTAGATGTTCATTTATTACATATGGAATCACATCTATCTCGCAATGTAGCACAGGAACATTTAACGAGCTTTTATAAAACTTTCCGTGATATTGAAAACGAAAGATTTGATGGACTCATTATTACAGGAGCACCAGTTGAGACTCTTTCTTTTGAAGAAGTAGATTATTGGGAAGAGCTTGAACGTATTATGGAGTATTCAAAAACGAATGTAACATCTACGCTTCATATTTGCTGGGGAGCACAAGCTGGTTTGTATTATCACTATGGTGTTCCGAAATATCCTCTTGCTGAAAAAATGTTTGGTGTGTTTGAACATGAGGTTCGCGAGCAACATGTGAAATTGTTACAAGGGTTTGATGAATTGTTTTTTGCCCCGCATTCTCGTCATACAGAAGTACGAGAGAGTGATATTGAAAAGGTGAAAGAATTAACGTTATTAGCAAACTCTGAAGAAGCGGGTGTTCATCTTGTTATTGGGCCAGAGGGAAGGCAAGTTTTCGCACTCGGACATAGTGAATATAGCTGTGATACGTTAAAACAAGAATATGAACGAGATAGCCAAAAAGGGTTAAATATTGATGTGCCAAAAAATTATTTTAAACATAATAATCCAGATGAAAAGCCGCTTGTTAGGTGGAGGAGTCATGGAAATTTATTATTCTCTAATTGGTTGAATTATTACGTGTATCAAGAAACCCCTTATCTATTGTAAATAATGATTGTGTAACACGTGGTAGCGTTTTCTTGGTAAAGATTAACCTGTATTTTTCCGAATGTTCAAAATACATTGTTTTTCAGATGTTTTGTTTATATAATGGCATCTAAACACAATTTTTGAGGGGTGGACAGTATTATGAAAGAAATTCAAGTGGGGTTATTAGGTCTTGGGACAGTTGGTAGTGGTGTAGTTCGTATTATTGCAGATCATCAAGAACGACTTATACACCAAGTAGGTTGTCCAGTGAAAGTAACGAAAGTGTTGGTGCAAAATATTGAAAAAGAGAGAGAGGTCGAGGTACCTTCTACTCTATTAACACAAAATGCGAGTGAAATTTTAGATAATCCTAATATTGATGTTGTCATCGAAGTAATGGGTGGAATCGATGATGCAAAAGCATATATTTTACAAGCTTTAAATAGTGGGAAACACGTTGTGACTGCAAATAAAGATCTAATGGCGGTACACGGGGCAGAATTGCTGGCGGTAGCAAAAGATAACAAGGCTGATTTGTTTTATGAAGCTAGTGTAGCTGGAGGTATTCCGATTTTAAGAAGCATCGTAGAGGGGCTTTCTTCAGATCTTATTACGAAAGTAATGGGAATTGTAAATGGAACGACAAATTTTATTTTGACGAAAATGTCAGACGAAGGGAGAGCATATAACGACGTGTTAAAAGAAGCCCAACAGCTTGGATTTGCAGAAGCAGATCCAACATCAGACGTAGAAGGTTTAGATGCAGCAAGAAAAATGACGATTTTGGCTACTCTTGGTTTCTCTACAAATGTAGAGCTTGGAGATGTGAAGGTAAAAGGAATTACTTCTATTACAGAAGAAGATATTGAATATAGTAAGAGCTTAGGATATACAATTAAATTAATTGGTCTTGCAAAGCGAGATGGCGAGAAATTAGAGGTTACAGTTGAGCCAACTTTACTTCCAAATACACATCCTCTTGCAGCAGTGCAAAATGAATATAATGCTGTCTATGTGTATGGTGAGGCAGTAGGAGAAACGATGTTTTATGGACCGGGAGCAGGAAGCTTACCGACAGCGACAGCTGTTGTTTCTGACCTAGTTGCTGTAATGCAAAATATTAGGTTAGGTGTAAACGGAAATAGTGCCGTATCCCCACAATATAAAAAAGTATTAAAAGAGCCAGATGAAATTGTTGTGAAAAAGTTTTTAAGACTTCATGTCAAAGACGAAATTGGTGTATTTGCAAAAATTACATCCTTGTTCTCTGAGCGCGGTGTTAGCTTTGAAAAGATTATTCAAATGCCACTTGAAGAGAAAGGGAAAGCCGAAATTGTAATTGTAACACATCGTGCTTCTCTTGCAGATTACGATTACATTCTACATACATTGCAATCGTATGAAGAAATAGATTGTGTGAAAGCAAACTATCGAATTGAAGGAGATGCTAAGTAGTATTTCCTATAAAAAAACGAAAAAACCTATTAAGCAGCTTGCTTAATAGGTTTTTTTCTATTTAAAATCTGCGTGCCAACTTGTATAAATGCTTGAATAATCCAACCTGTTGTAAAGGATAAGATAATTGTTCCGAAATAGATTGGTCCATCTAATAAGAAGCTTAATGTTAAAAATAAAAGAGCTAATGAAATTTCAGTTCTTCTGAATGTCCATTTTTTCTTCTCAGCAACAGTTAAAACGAAAGCCTCTTGAGGCGCAGCGCAAAGGTTTGTAGAGACGTAAAGACCGATTCCAGCTCCGACGAATAGATTTCCACAAATAAGTGTTATATATTTTGGAAGAGAGCGGATAAAGTCCATAATAGTTGTAATGGAACCAATCCAATCAACAAAAAGAGAAATAAGAATCATCGTTACAATCGTGCCGATTGTAATTTGTTTTTTATCCCAAAAGAGTACGATAAGTGTAAAAACAAAGTTAATCATGAAAATCCAAAAACCAATACTTACCCCGAAATTTTGATATAGTGCAATAAAGAAGGAATCATAAGGGCTAAGTCCAAAGGAAGTAATTGTCGTCATCATATTAATACCGATGGAGAGAATGAGTAAACCGCCAATGAAAAATATATATTCTAATTTGAATTGAAGCATATAGTGTGTATCCTTTCTAAACGTATTTGCTAGGAAAGGATATATTGTGGAAAGCTTACCAGGTCAAGTAAGAATTTTTACGAAAAGGGGAGAATGAGATGACTAATATAAGAAAGATCGCTGAACTTGCTGGGGTATCTGTTTCTACTGTTTCACGTGTACTTAATGATCATCCGTATGTAAATGAGCAGAAACGAAAAGAAATTTTAAAGATTATAGAAGAATTAAATTATACGCAAAATGTAAATGCTATTCATTTAGTGAAAGGGAAAACAAATGTAATTGGTGTTTTATTACCGCACGTAAATGATCAATATTATAGTGCTATTATTGAGGGTATATCAAAAGAAACCGCGAAGAACAATTATAATATGATGCTTTGCCAAACGAATTATAGTGAAGAAAAAGAGTTGGAAATTTTACATATGTTGAAAATGAAAA
Source organism: Bacillus paramycoides (assembly GCF_001884235.1). GTDB lineage: Bacteria > Bacillota > Bacilli > Bacillales > Bacillaceae_G > Bacillus_A > Bacillus_A paramycoides. The sequence continues at coordinate 75,423 of NZ_MAOI01000085.1, forward strand.
AACTTGATGGAGTAATTATATGTTCAAGAACAAATAGTAAGGACAAACTTGAAGAGTATACGAAATTTGGTCCAATTGTTATGTGTGAGGAAATAGATTCAAATTTTATTTCGAGTGTACATATTGATTACTATAAAGTGTTTTCACAAGGGATGAAAAGCTTAATAGACGCAGGTCATACGCGTATTGGATATTGTATTGGAAGAAGTAATAGCATTAATAGTCAAAGAAGAAAACAAGCGTATGAGGATTCACTTCAACAGATTGCTGTAACACCGTTAGAAGCCTGGAAGTTTAAAGGGTGTTTTACGGTGGAAGATGGGCGTGATGTAGTGCGAGAGTGGGCTCATATTCCTGTAAAACCGACGGCGTTTCTCGTATCTTGCAACCATATTGCTGCAGGTATGGTAACGGAGGCGAAAAAACAAGGAATTCGTATTCCAGAGGATATTACGCTTATTGGATGTGATGATCAAGAGGTGGCAGATATATTAGGTATTACGACGATTTCACATTCCAGTAAAAACGTTGGTGTAAAAGCATTTGAGTTATTATATGAAAAGATTAATGATGAAGAAATAGATGTGAAACATGTAGAGTTATTACCTAAATTGGTAGATAGGGAAACGACGGAATAGAGAAGGGGTGAAAATCGCTTTTCAAAAATTCGTTTGGTATAATTATGGACAATCTATGAGGGCTAAAAGGGGTTTTGATATGAGATCAAAATTAGTAAAAGTAATTCTGCTTATTACAATTGCGTCTTTCTGTTTATTTGCATACGGTTTTGTTTCAGGTGTGAATGATGTATTAAATCCGAAGGCTTCAAAATTAATTACGAAAACTGACGTAGTGGAGAAAGAAAAGAAGAAAAATGGAACGTTACAAATAGTTAGCTTAGGTGATTCGTTAACGCGCGGCGTTGGTGATAAAGAAGGAATTGGCTATATTGGACGAATGAAAGAAGATTTACAAAAAGATTATAAACAAAAAGTTGCACTAACCAACTTAGCAGTTAGTGGTGCGAAAATGCCTGATTTATTAAAACAAATTGAAAGCAGCGGCGCTCAATATTCAATTAAGCAAGCCGATGTAATTGTTTTAACAATTGGAGGAAATGATTTATTCCCAGGATGGGAATCGCTCGGAAAGATAGATTTAGAGACGTATCGTCCTGATACTGAAACGTTTCAAAATGAAGCAAAGAAAATTATAGAAGAAATTCGTAAATTAAATACAGATAGCCCTATTTTTTGGTTAGGTTTATACAATCCTTTTGAGGATGTAGAAGATTTAAAAGGGTCATCGAATATAGTTGTTGATTGGAATGCTTCTTTAGAGAAGTTAGCATTAAATGATAAAAATGTATATATTACACCTACATTCGATTTATTCCAAAATCGTGGAAAAGATTTATTATACTCCGATCATTTTCATCCGAATGAAGTAGGTTACACATACATGGCAGAGCGATTAGTCCAAAATGTTGTAAGTAAATTAAAACTAGAACAAGGAGGGGGAAAATGACGACGATACTTTCCGTACGAGACGTGAAGAAGGTAATTGGAAAGAAAATACTTGTAGAAAACATTTCGTTTGATGTAAAGCAAGGAGAAGTTTTCGGCTTCTTAGGGCCAAACGGAGCTGGAAAAACAACAACTATTCGAATGTTAGTCGGACTTATTAAAGCGACAGAAGGTACTATATCTGTTGGTGGTTATTCTATTAAGGAAAATTTCAGAGAAGCGATGCGTCAAATTGGAAGTATCGTTGAAAACCCAGAGCTTTATACATATTTAACTGGATGGGAAAACTTAAAGCAATTTGCGCGTATGCTTGGTGATATACCCGACGAACGTATTAGTGAAATTGCGAAAATGGTTCATTTAGACGAGCGTATTCACGATAAGGTAAAAACATACTCCCTCGGTATGAAGCAGCGTCTCGGAATTGCACAGGCGCTTCTTGGAAATCCGAAATTACTTATATTAGATGAACCGACGAACGGTTTAGATCCAGCTGGAATTAGAGAACTGCGAGAATTTATACATAAGCTTGTAAAAGAAGAGAACATGAGTGTATTTATTTCGAGTCACCTATTAAGTGAAGTACAAATGATATGCGACCGTGTCGCTATTATTCATAAAGGGAAAATGATAACAGTTGCACCTATAGAAGAATTGATCAAAACGGCGAGTGATCGTGTAGAGTGGGTTGTTACACCGATTTCCAAGGCGAAAGACATGCTAGATGCCGCTGAGGAAATAGGGGAAGTTAGTATAGAAGATGAGCGTTTACTATGTCGTATGGATGTTACGTCTATTAATGTTTGGAATAAGCGTTTTGTAGAAAACGGGATAGATGTACATAGCGTTAAAGAGCTCGTATTTACGTTAGAAGATTTATTTATTGAACTCACAAGGGGTGAGCAACATGCGTGAATTTGCGAATCTAGTTTTAAACGAATCAGAAAAGATTTACCGTAAGAAACGTATTTTCGTTGTCATGCTTATTTTAGCAATTTTGATTCCACTTTTTGTGTACGCCCAGTATCGTGAAATAGAAACAACGCAAAAAAGACTCGGCACAACTGATTGGAAAGTATCGTTGCAACAACAAATTGTTGATTCTCAGAACCGTTTGAACAACTCAAGGTTGCCAGAAGAATGGCGTGATTGGTTAAAGGTGAGGGTGGAACAGCAACAATATTATTTGGATCATGATATTAATCCGACTGCACCAGGAGCCCCGACATTTGTGAGGGCGTTTATTGAACAAGGAATAACGTTATTTATTCCATTGCTCGTTATGATTGTCGCAATTGATATCGTTTCAGGAGAACGAAGTGATGGTACGATGAAAATGCTTCTTACAAGGCCGATTCGGCGCTGGAAAATACTCCTTAGTAAATATGTGACGATGTTATTTTTCGTTTCGCTCATCTTGCTTCTTGTCGGTGTGTTTGCTTACGCATTATCGGGGCTTGTATTTGGATACTCAGGATGGAATTTGCCTGTTTTAACAGGATTCGTTATTGATAAGGAGACATTAAATACGAATTTTGTACATCTTATCCCGCAGTGGCAATACATATTAATGGCGTACGGACTAGCTTGGTTTGTTGCTATTGTGGTAGGAACTATATCATTTATGGTTTCTGTGTTAATTCGAAATACACCAGCTGGTATGGGCGTTATGTTAGCTGCATTAATTGCTGGCGGAATTTTGAGTTCTTTTGCAACGTCTTGGGAAGGTGCGAAATATATTTTTAGTGTCAACTTATCGCTAACGGATTATTTATCAGGAAAACTGCCTGCATTACAAGGGTTATCAATGGGGTTTTCCTTAATGAATTTAACCGTATGGGCAGTAGTTTCCCTTATTATTTCTTTCGTAGTATTTACAAAACAAGATATGGTGAATTAATTGGATAGGAAGTGAAGGTATGAAAAATACTTTACAGAATGATTGGGGTTCATTACTGGCATCAGAGTTTGAAAAGGAATATTATCAAACATTAGCCGGATTTTTGGAAGAAGAGTACAGTACGTATGTTATTTATCCAAAGATAGAAGACATTTTTAACGCTCTGCAGTATACAAGTTATGAAAATACAAAGGTTGTTATTTTAGGACAAGATCCGTATCACGGACCGAATCAAGCGCATGGTTTAAGCTTTTCTGTACAACCGGGTATAAAAACACCGCCATCGCTGTTAAATATGTATAAAGAACTGCGAGATGAATATGGCTATGAAATTCCGAATAATGGTTATTTAGTAAAGTGGGCAGAGCAAGGAGTATTATTATTAAATACTGTATTAACAGTTCGCCAAGGTGAGGCAAATTCTCATAAAGGGAAAGGATGGGAGCATTTCACAGATCGCGTGATTGAACTGCTAAATGAACGTGAAAAGCCAGTTATTTTCATATTGTGGGGACGCCATGCACAGGCGAAGAAAAAGTTAATTACGAATACGAATCATCATATTATTGAATCCGTACATCCAAGTCCATTATCAGCAAGACGTGGTTTCTTTGGAAGTAAGCCGTACTCTAAAGTAAATGAGATTTTATCTAATAGGGATGAAAAAGAAATCGATTGGCAAATTCCAAATATATAAACGCTAAAAAGGTAGCTAACAATTGTTAACTACCTTTTTACTATTACTGTTCATTTTTAAGTTTTGCATCTAGTACAAAAGTGCCGAATGGGATAACTGATGCAGCAAGTGCGCCAAGTGCCCATAAAATTGATTTACGGTGTACGATTGTTACTTGAATTACCGCAAAGATGAATAGTATGAATAAGACACCATGAGCCATACCTGTAATTTTAACAGCTGTTGCAAACCCCGCGAAATATTTTAACGGCATTGCTACAAATAATAGTAATAGGAAAGAAATCCCCTCAATTAAGCCGATTGCTCTTAATCGTCCGATTGGTGTAGATAACATGAAATAGCCTCCTTTAACGTATGCTTGTATATAGTAAATTTGTATTCTTTTTCAAAATGAAATAGTCTATTTTGTTCCATTATATACAAAAAGAAAGTTTACACTACGAGAATAGTGCAAAGTTCAAAATATAGTCACAAAAGCATGGCAATTTAAACAAAAACCTATTTGAAGTATTTGACTTCAAATAGGTTTTATGAATGAAAATATTATACAAGCGCTTCGCTTTTTAGTACGAATTTCTCTACAACCTTTGCAACGCCATCGTTCATATTTGTATCTGTAACATAGTTTGCAATTTCTTTAATATCATCTGGTGCATTGCCCATTGCAACGCCAAGACCAGCGAATTCAATCATCGCTTGGTCGTTATAGCTATCACCCATTGCGATTACTTCTTCGCGCTTAATGCCAAGTGTTTGGATTAGTTGGTTTAGGCTCGTTCCCTTCGTAACACCATGCTCAGTAAATTCTAAGAAGAATGGTTTTGAGCGCATAACGCTTAATTGACCTTCTAGTTGTTTTTGTAGTTTCTTTTCTACCTCAACAAGGCGTTCAGCCTCTTTATTCATTAATACTTTTACTACAGGTTCTTTGACTGCAGCCTTGAAATTATCAACTTCAATAATTGGCATACCAGTAATTTCGCCCTCAATTTCAGTATAAGGATTATTTTCTTCTGTTACGATATCATCGCCAATATAAGTATGAATCCAAACGTCTTCATCTTTACTAATTTCAAATAGGTTGTGAACGATTTCAGGAGATAGAGTACTACTAAAGATTTCTTCATTTGTTTTACAGTTAATAATTTTTGCGCCGTTAAAAGATAGAATAAAGCTACCGTATTCTTCTAAACGAAGCTCTTTCGCGACGTTGCGCATACCAAACGTTGGACGCCCAGAAGCAAGTACAACTTTAACTCCTTGCTCTTGTGCTGTCATTAAAGCCTCTTTCGTACGAGGTGAAATTGTATGGTCATCGCGTAATAAAGTATCATCTAAATCTAAAACAATCATTTTATAAGTCATATGGGAAATTCCTTTCTTTGTTTAAATAGAAATAAATTTTTATGAAGGTATTGGGGAATATATAGTAAGACATCGAACCTCTTCGCATGAAATCAGGTGAAGTCTTGCATTGTTAGTATAAATTATCATGAGCGTGTTGCCCATGATAATTTATCATTATCGTAACAACTCTAAAGGTAGAGTGCAATAATGGAAGTTTTCCAATTTACGATAGTTGTTTTTCGTTAGAACGAGAAAATAGTATTTCCAGTAAGATAGCCATTACAGATCCAAGAACAAGACCATTACTCAAAAATGATGCTAAAAATGGTGGTAGTGTAGAAAAAGCCCCTGCTGGAACAAACATAACTCCGATTCCTGTAAAGATTGAAAGACCTGCTACTTTAAATAATTGTTCTTTATTTTGTACAGTGTCATATTCGCGAAAAGCGAGACCAATCATGCTTGCAAATACAGGATAAATTGCAGCATATCCAACTGCGACAGGGATTGCTGCAAAGAATGAAGTAATCTTTGGGAATATACTAACAAGAATAATAAAGCTTGACCCTAACATAAATGGGAGGCGTTTATAAATATTAGTCGTTGCGATAAACCCTGCTGATCCAGAAATGGCAACAGGACCAATGGCTGAAAATAGACCACCTAGTAATTGATTTATTCCTGTTATAATGCCAGCTTGTTTGAAGCGGTCTGAAGCGGCATCTTCTTCATACTTAGAAACAACCTTTTGTACAACGCGAATACTTGCTAACATATTTGTTAGAAGTAGTAGCGTGACGAAAACTACTGTAATTGCCATGTTCCATTCAATGCGGGGCATCCCGAAAACAAATAGCGATGGAAGACGAATTATATCTGTCACAGGTGTTACTGGATTAGATAATCCGAAGCACGCGAATAATATCCAGCCGCAGACGATACTGAAAAGAACGGAATATTGTCCAATAATAGGTAGCTTCATAATGAAAAAAGATAGTAAAATAACAATGAGTGAAAGAATAAATACCTTTGGCTGTACTTCTGTATGTTGTCCATCAAGGCCAAACATGCCTTTTAAGAAGGAGCCACTAAGTTGTGCGACAAGAAGGAATAAATACGTTCCAATTACTGTCGGTGTAAAGTAACGAACTAGTTTATCAATAAGTCCAAAAACACTAAGAATAATACAAATGATGCTACTTAATAGGAAAGCGTACTGAAGGACCTTAAGTGTTTCATTACTTGATCCAAATAATACGACACCTAAGCTTGCATAAAGGGAGAAAATTCCCCACCAAAGGCCTGCAGGGCCTTCTTGAATAGGAAGTTTATGACCGAATATAGCTTGTAAGAGGCCGGCAAAACCGAGAACAAATAATGTCCTTTGTACAAACGCGATAGCTTCAGCACCATCAAGACCGTAACTAGTTGCGATACTAATTGGTACAATAAGACTTCCAGCTAAAATAAATAGTGCCCATTGCAAGGCAGAAAGAAATAGCTTCATTAATATCAACCTCTTTCATAGATTCCGTTTCTAGTATATACGTATTTCATTTCCTCTGGCAAAGATTGTAGATAGAGAAAAGAGTTGAAACATAATATGAATGCACGTAAGCAATTATGGATAGCAGTTATATGTATGACCTTTGTTGTAATTCTAGGAACGCTAGGATTTATGACAATTGAAGAGATTAGCTTGTTTCAAGCATTTTGGATGACGATGATTACGGTATTAACTGTTGGATATGGTGATGCGGTTCCTGTGACACAGGCGGGAAAAGTTTTTGCGCTTCTTATTATACCTGTTGGTGTCGGTATCGTTACATATGCAATTGGGGTAGTAGCAGCTATGATTATTGAAGGGAATTTATTTCATGCAGTACGGAGGAAGAAGATGGATAAACAAATAGCACAGTTAGAAAATCATATTATAGTATGTGGTTGCGGAAGAGTAGGGCTTCAAGTTGTACATGAATTACAGGAAAAGAAAATCCCGTTTGTAGTTGTGGATAAAGATGGAAGTACATTCGAACAGGAAAAACTTTTATATGTACATGGAGATGCAACTGAAGATCACGTTTTACATAATGCTGGAATTTCAAAGGCAGCTGGTCTAGTTGCTATCGTAGCAAACGATGCTGAAAATGTATTTATTACATTAACGGCAAGAGGGCTCAATGATGCAATTAAAATAGTAGCAAGAGCTGAAAAACCAGAAACAGAAGAGAAATTACGGCGCGCTGGTGCAAATAAGGTTATTAATCCATCTAGTATGGCAGGAATTCATATAGCGAAAGGTATTGCGAATCCGTTAACAGTTCATTATATTGATACAGTATTGTATGGAGTGGAGCAATCATTTGTAATTGAAGAAATTCAAGTTGGTAAAGATTCTATCTTAGCCAATAAATCGTTACTAGAGAGTAATGTGAGAAATCAATTTGATGTAACGATTTTAGCGATTTTAAGAAATGGGGAAATTATCCACAATCCGACAGGGCAGGAAAAACTGCAAGAACATGATATGATAATAGTATTTGGTTCAGTTGAGAAACTGGGGCAATTTGAGAAAGAACTACAAAGTAAGAGGTGACAAGGAATGCAAGTATCTAGTGATAAGATTTTAAATAAAATGGCGAATGAAATTGCAAAGGCGAAAAGTAGTGAAGGACAGCAATCAAAAGAGCATTTATTAGTTGTACGTGCTTTATGTGATTTATTATTAGATGAACAAGTTGAGTCACATACGTATAGGGAACCACAAGTTCAATCACAAGTAATCGGATCTCAACCTATGACGACAGTTCAACCAGTTATGCCAGTTTCTGGAGAAAAAGTATATATAAAAGAAAATGATGCAAACGGTAATTCTTTATTTGATTTTTAAAAGTAAAATCGTTTGGCTTATATGTGAAAATTGCTTATGATAAAGGTAAAAAAGGGGAATTAAGATGAAAATTTTCTTTTTACTAGGTTGTATTGCAGCGGGACTATCTGTTGCATTAGGGGCTTTTGGAGCACATGGTTTAGAAAATAAAATTTCTGCAAAAATGTTAGAAGTGTGGAAGACGGGCGTTACATATCAAATGTTTCATGCAGGGGGATTATTCGTAGTTGCCTTATTAATGGATAAGATTCAATCGTCGCTTTTAAGCACTGCTGGTTGGCTTATGGTAGCCGGGATTATTATGTTCTCAGGCAGTCTTTATGCATTAAGTACGACAGGCATTAAGTTCTTTGGTCCAATTACACCGCTTGGTGGTGTAGCGTTTATTGTGGCGTGGATTTTAGTGGGAACTGCAGTTGTAAAAGGGTTATAAAAAAACAAAAGCTGGCATTTGCCAGCTTTTTTTATGGCCTTGGAGCATAAGTTGCTTGTTGACCAGGTAAATACGCAATTTCTCCTGGGAATTCTACATAATCTAAGTAAATCATTAGTAGTAAATAGCGCTTTCCAGATTTTGGCTCACTAATAACGATATGATCACGGCCAGCTGCCTCGATAATCCCTGTATAAGATTGTGTACCAAGCGAACTACCACGTTCATAAGTCATTACAACTGTAGCTGGTTTACCCTTGTTTAAACGAAGGATATTTTCAATATACGATTGCTCTATTGGCAACATACCTTGAGACACTGCATATTGAGCTTGAGCAGCTTGTTGTTGCATTGCTTGCTGTTGCTGTTGTTGCTGTTGTGGAGTCATTTGTTGCGGTTGCATATAAGTTCCAGATGGTTGATAAAAACCTGTTCCGTTGTATGGATTTTGTTGCTGTGCCATTTAAAAATCCCTCCTCATTTTCATTCCTTAATATACGCTAGGACAATCCTCACCAGATGGCTGGAAGAAGCAATGCTTTTTAAAGCGACCAGAATTTTGTTGGTTATACCAAGTTGGTGGACAAGGACCTTCAGGTCTAAAAAACCATAAGGCAAAGTTGGCGGGCCAAAAACGTTGCCCTTGAATTGTTCGCCGCGCTAAGGCAATATCTTGTTCTCTTGCTCGTTGATAAAAATACCCTTTTTGAGTTGCCTCAAAACCACCAGGATTTTGGTAAACCATTTGACGTAAATTTCGGATTTTTTTAAAGTCTAAGCAATTTCCGCGGACACGATTTACGCCAACGTTTCCGACCATCAACATACCTTGTTGCCCTTCTCCTTCGGCTTCAGCACGCATGAGTCTAGCTAATAACTTAACATCTTCTTCTGTATGAGCAATAACGCCCATTATGTGTCACCTCTCTTTTAGGAATGCATTGTAGAAAGAGGTTTATTTCTAGATGAAGTGTGGAACAATTACTAGTTCATACGTATGAGAAAAAGGACCTAGATATGACAACCAAACAAAGTTTTACATTTAGAGGGGAAAATAAAAAAGCTAGCGTGGGCTAGCTTTTTTATCATTAAAATACTTTAGACCATAAGTTTGAGAAGAAATCACCAATTGAACGCATTGTTAAAACGAACCAATTTGCTTTTTCTACTTCTTCAGTCGTTTTTGCAGCAATTTTCATACTTTTATTTCCGTCTAAGAAACCGTATTTATCAGTTGATTCTAAAACGATTGAGCCTACTTTTGCATCTTTCTTAACAGGAGCAACTAAATGTCCATCTTCAGCAATTGATTTATCGGCTTCAGCTGAAATTTTGTAAGATGGTGTGTTACCTTTTGCAGTAACTACTGTCACTTCTTTTTCTGGTGCAACTGTTACGTAGTCTTCTTTTCCTTTTACCACAGAAATTTTGTTGTTTTTATCTATTTTTAGTTTTTGTTTTTCGAAGTTATTAAATCCATATTCAATTAATGCGCGAGATTCTGTGAAACGCTCGTCCATTGATTTCGTTTTAATAATAACAGAAATAAGACGTAAATCACCGCGTTTTGCTGTAATGGTAAAACCATATCCAGCTGTATCGGAACTTCCTGTTTTTAAACCATCTGATCCTTCGTAAGCGAAGGCAGCACCTGGTAACATCCAGTTCCAGTTTTCCATACGAATTGGTTTTGGATGATTATCTGGGAAGTTTCTAAATCTTTGTTTTGTATCCTCTAGCATTTCTGGATACTTTGTAATAATTGTTTTTGAAAGAATACCCATATCGCGGGCTGATAAAGAGTTTTCTCCATTCGGGTCAGTTCCTTCAGGATGTTTACCCTTTAAATCAGCATTATTTAATCCAGTAGCATTTACAAATTTATATTTCTTTAACCCTAGTTTTTTCGCATGCTCATTTGCAAGATTTAAGAAGTTTTTTTCGCTTCCTGCAAGAAGTTCTGCTAAAGCAATACTAGATCCATTCGCAGAGAAGATAACGATAGAATGGTATAATTCTCTTACCGTATATTGGCGCCCTTTCTCAAAGGGAACGTTAGAGAATTCATTATTACGTGAGATTTCGTAAGCATAATCAGAGATGTTTACTTTCGTATCCCAAGTAATTTTACCTTCCTTAATAGCTTCTAAAACAGCATAAACAACAATTAATTTTGACATACTAGCAATAGCTAGTAATTCATCTGGATTTTGTTCATGCAGTATTTTTCCTGTATCTGCATCAAATAGAAGTGCAGCAGCTGCCTCTATATGTATTTTTTCTTCTGCATGGGATGTTGTTACTCCTAAGGAAGAAAATGACAATAGAAACAATAGTAAAATAGACAAGACTTTCTTCATATACATTATCACCTTCGCATCGTTATTAGCATGTAGCTCGTACCATTTTAGCATAATTCTGGATGCGAAAAGGTTACAATTTTACAAGGGATTTGAAAAAATATGTCTATTTTTGTTGATAATTGATGAAAAAAGAGGGTTTTCGGGAGAAATATATTAAATATGAAAAAAAGGAACGAATTTCGTTCCTTTTTCGATATTATACGTGTAAAAATTTCGCTACTTTTTCGTCTGGTAAAATGTTTCCGACAAAGAATGTACCAAATTCACCGTAGCGGGCACTTACTTCATCGAAGCGCATTTCATATATAAGTTTCTTAAATTGAAGAACATCGTCAGCGAATAATGTTACACCCCACTCAAAATCGTCGAATCCGACTGAGCCTGAAATAACTTGGCGTACTTTACCTGCGTACTGGCGACCGATTTTGCTATGACTGTACATAAGTTTCTTACGTTCTTCCATAGGAAGCATGTACCAGTTGTCATTACCTTGGCGACGCTTGTCCATTGGATAGAAACAAATGTGATTTGCTTTCGGTAACTCAGGATATAAGCGAGCTAAGATTTGTGGGTTTTGGTATGGATCTTCATCAGCTGGAAGGTAGTTACTTAGTTCAACAACAGATACGTAAGAATATGCAGGAACCATATATTCAGCTAATGTTGTTTTATTTAATTCTGTCTCAATTTCATTTAACTCTTCCATTGTTGGACGTAAGATCATAAGCATAATATCTGCTTTTTGACCAACAACCGTATACATTGCATGGCTACCTTTTTTTGCAGTAGCTACTTCGTTCCATTTTTCAACGACATTTAAAAATTCAGACACTGCTTGTCCGCGTTCGTCGCTAGATAATGTTTTCCATGCTGCCCAATCAATAGAACGTAAATCATGTAAACAATACCAGCCATCTAACGTTGTTGTTGCTTCACTCATTCTATTCACCTCAGTTAATGATATTTTACACGTTAACTATAGCATATATAGGTTTAAAATCATCTATATAAAGTTTCGGCGCATAAAATTGTCACATTTATATGTAATGAAAAACGAGAGAAAATAAGGCTTAAATAGGCTTTATTTCTAGGCTGAATTTTATGAAAATATAATCATTTTTATTTTATCTATTTTTTGGGGGCTATAAGTTTAAAATATAGATGAAAAGAAGTATTCTTAAAGGTAGAGTTTTTTAACATTTGTAGGAGGGTTTATTCGTGAGCAATTTATTTACAACAGTAAAAGAAAAAGTTCAAGGAAAAGGCATTTCTATCGTACTTCCTGAAGGAACTGATGAAAGAATTTTAGGCGCTGCAGAGCGTTTAGCAAAAGAAGAACTAGTAAAACCAATTTTAGTTGGTAATAAAGAAGAAATTAGCGCGAAAGCTGCTAGCATGAACTTAACATTAGCAGGCGTTGATATTTACGATCCAGCTACATACGAAGAAATGGATGCAATGGTAGCATCTTTCGTTGAACGCCGTAAAGGTAAAGCAACAGAAGAAGACGCTCGCAAAATCCTTAAAGACGAAAACTACTTCGGTACAATGCTTGTATACATGGGCAAAGCACACGGTTTAGTAAGTGGTGCAGCTCATTCTACAGCTGATACAGTTCGTCCAGCACTTCAAATTATTAAAACAAAACCAGGCGTTACAAAAACTTCTGGCGTATTCATCATGGTACGTGAAGAAGAGAAATATGTATTCGCTGATTGCGCAATTAACATTGCACCAAACAGCCAAGATTTAGCTGAAATTGGTATCGAAAGTGCGAAAACTGCTGAACTATTCGGTATTGATCCACGCGTTGCTATGTTAAGCTTCTCTACAAAAGGTTCTGCGAAATCTCCAGAAACAGAAAAAGTTGTAGAAGCAACTCGCATTGCAAAAGAAATGGCTCCTGAATTAACTTTAGATGGAGAATTCCAATTCGATGCGGCATTCGTACCATCTGTAGCTGAGAAAAAAGCTCCAGGTTCTACAATTAAAGGTGATGCTAACGTATTCGTATTCCCAAGCTTAGAAGCTGGTAATATCGGCTACAAAATTGCTCAACGTTTAGGTAACTTCGAAGCAGTAGGACCAATCTTACAAGGTTTAAACATGCCTGTAAACGACCTATCTCGTGGATGTAACGAAGAAGAAGTGTACAAGTTAGCTTTAATTACAGCGGCTCAAGCACTTTAATTCTATAACGAATTGATATGAAAAATGACCATCCTATTTCGTGTATAACGGAATAGGATGGTCATTTTTGTTTTTATTAAAGAATTAAGTAGTTTTAAATTATTAGGGGATACATTTTTCTTAGAAGATAAACAATTTGTTGTGGTTAAGAAATAAAAGCATTTATATAAAAAATAGAAACCGTCGCTATTATAGCGACGGTTTCTATTTTTCTAAGCCAAGTGCCTTATTGTTACGATCAATAATACGTTGTAAATTCGTCTCGTATAAAGGAATTTCATCTAATGTTAGCTGAGATGGTGTTAACTTTGGAGCGAATTGCTGCAACGTTTTTAAAAGACGCATCATTAAATCTTGCACTGTAATTGTTTCGCCAAGTAATTCAGATAGTGAAGCCATCGTGCTCGGCACAATTTCAGGATACGTAAATCGCGTTTCTTCTCCTTGAATTGCTACGTTGTAAAAATCACGAACGAGTGCGGCACGCTCAGAACCGCTTCCTGTAGCACATAGGTAAATTTGTACAGCAACGCCACCGCGAATACGGCGTTGTGAAATACCAGCGAATTTTTGATTACGAATACTTAAATCGTAGCTACCAGGACAGTAAGAACCAACAATTTCTTTTGCCTCGATAGTAACATCGTAATCGTTTAACATTTCCTTAATTAAATGCCACATCGTATCGTACCCAAGATCAATATCAATACCTTTTTCTGTTTCTTGGAATAAAAGTGATACGTTTAAAACACCTTCATCAAGTACGACCGCAAGTCCACCAGAATTACGAACGATAACATTAAAGTTGTTTTGTTTTAAAAAGGAAATACCTTCTTCTAAATGTGGTAGGCGTGAATCTTGAATGCCTAGAACAATTGTATTGTGATGAACCCAAGAGCGCATTGTTGCAGCTGATTCGCCATTTCCAATACTTGTGCATAATGTGTCATCCATTGCGAATGACTGCAATGCATGGAATGTTGGTCCTAAACTAGACTGATCCACAATACGCCACTCTGGCTGAGATAAAATCGAACGGGAATTGCTCATTTAACTAACCCCTTATCTTTAAAATGACAATCTCTATTATAGCAAAAAAGAGGGAAGAAGGTTTTGGAAAGGAATCTTCTTGGCTAAGAATGATAAAGGGGGATTCTAAATTCGAAGAAGCATACATGGTTGAAGTGAAATAAAAAAGGATGCACATATGCATCCTTTTTATTCTGCGATTTTTTCTAAATTACCGTTTCGATCCATTCGGAAAGATGTTTGTGAGCGTTCCTCATCATCCATTACTGCCAATTTGCGAGCTCGGTTCATAATATTCATAAGTGTTTCGTAATCTTCTTGTACAGTATGAGATTGCTTTTCTAATTTTTCTAGTTTCTTTTCTAGTTCTTCATTTCGTAGCATTTGCGCTTTTATTTCTTGTTTCAATCTCGTATTCTCGTTTTCAAGAGCTGTTACTTTTATATTTGAAGATCCAACTGTTTGTAAAAAGTAAATAACGTCTTGCATTGTTATTGAGCTTCTTGAAGCAGGAACAGTCGGTTCTTGATATGGGATAGTTTCTTTATATTGAACAGCTGTTTCGTATGGTACTAGTTCTTCATAATCATTTACCGCTTCTGAAGCTGGTGGTGTATAAAGTAAACGTTTTTTTGCTTGTTCACCGCTCGCAGCACGCATTTTATCTTTACGATGTTTTTTTGCTAGTTGAAGAGCTTGTTCATAGCTATAGCGAACAACAGCATTCCAGCGAAAACCACAAGCAGCTGATGTACGATTTAACTGGTCTCCTACTTCTTCAAATGCATTTAATTGAGTACTTCCTTCTCGAACATGGCGAAGTACCGTTTCAGCAAGTAATAAATCGTCCTCATCTGTCCAAGCATCTTGTCTCACTTTCATAGATTCAACTCCCTTTCTTTTTATGAACTTCCTATTTTTATAATGGGCAAAAAAACGAGCTTTTATACAAAGCTTTTAAAAATATGGTAGATTTCGATGAAGGGAAGAAATTTTGCTATGAATGATGGGAGCTTTTGAAGGAGAAAATATAAAAAGTATGTAGCTTTATATAGGAATGGAGCTATGCCCAGAGACTTGCAACAAGCTTCAAAGAGCGGTAAAATACCATTTAGTGTTGATTTTTAAATGTACTTGTGAAAAGTTTAAAATAGAGGAAGTGTTATATATAATGGGAAACGAATTTCGTGTGTGTGATGATTGTCAGGCGACGAACGTTAAAACGCTAATTCCGAAGTTAAAAAAAGTAGATTCATGTGCAACGATTGAAGTTGGATGTCAGTCTTACTGCGGACCTGGTCGTAAGAAATCATTCGCATTTGTAAATAATCGTCCGGTTGCAGCTCCAACAGAAGATGAATTAATTACAAAAATTGAAACAAAGTTAAATAAGTAAGAAAAAGAAGAGTGAACCGATTACTCTTCTTTTTTTATGCCCATAAGATAGTGCTTTGTATGAGTTCATATTTCAAAATAATGGTTGACAGCCTTTTGGAGCGGTAGGTAGAATAGAAAGTGTGATTCTGAGAATCATTATCAAGAAAGGGTCAATTCACCTAATTTTTTTTATTACTATTTGAGAATAAATTTCATTTCAATAAATATATGTGTTGGTTAGGATGGTTGAGGGATGGAAGCAAGCGCAAGGAGTATAGAGCAGCAAGAAGTGAATGTTAAAGAGATTAAGAGCAGACCGCTCATTGCTTCTATTATATTAATAGTGGGCACAATTTTGTTAGCTTTAAGTATGGCGGTTTCTATTTCATTTGGTGCAGCGGATATTAGTTTAAAGACTGTATGGCAAGCTGTGTTCCAGTTTGACGGTTCTATAACGCACCATAACGTAATTCAAGAATTACGCATGCCTAGAGCAATAGGGGGCGTAGTTGCAGGTGCCTTTTTAGCGGTATCAGGAGCAATTATGCAAGGCATGACACGAAATCCACTTGCATCACCATCGTTAATGGGAATTACAGATGGAGCTGTATTTGGAATTGCAATTATGTATGCATTTTTCCCTAATTCACCCTATTTAATGTTTGTTATCGCATCTTTTATTGGAGCTGCGTTTGGTGCGAGCATTGTATATGGTATTGGGTCTTCTTCACCAGGTGGATTAACGCCTGTAAAATTAGCCTTAGCTGGTGCGGCAATTAGTGCTTTATTAGGGGCAATTTCATCTGGAATTGCACTGTACTTCAACCTTGCCCAAGAGGTAAGTATGTGGAATGCAGGCGGTGTTGCCGGAGTGAAATGGCAAAGTATTAATATGTTAGTGCCGATTGGTCTAGTTTGCCTCATTATTGCAATTATGATGTCGAGATATATTACCATTTTAAGCTTTGGTGAAGAAATCGCGATTGGTCTAGGCCAAAATACGACATTAATTAAATTCATAGGAACAGTGCTTGTTCTTGTATTAACAGGTTCTGCAGTTTCTATGGCAGGATCGGTTGGATTCGTTGGACTTGTAATTCCGCATATGACTCGTTTCCTTGTAGGCTCAGACTATAGATGGGTTATCCCGTGTTCTGCGGTCTTAGGTGGATTGTTAATTGAATGTGCAGATATGTTATCTCGCGTTATTAATCCGCCGTTTGAAACGCCAATTGGAGCAATTACAGCGCTAATTGGGGTTCCATTCTTCCTCTACTTAGCACGTAATGAAGGGAGAGGGAAAATGTGAGGACGAGCGTCTTAACAAAAAAGAACGTTTCGATTTTAACGATTTTAGTAGGATTAATCGTTGCTGTATTTTTAGTGAGTTTAAATACAGGAACATTTAAAATACCTCCAATGGATGTATTAAAGTCATTAGTTGGATTAGGTGCAGAAGATCAGTCTGTTATTTTATTTGAATTTCGTATGCCACGTATGGTTATTGCTATATTAGTTGGTTCTGCATTAGCTATGTCAGGTGCGATTTTGCAAGGGTTATCACGAAATCCACTCGCTGATCCAGGTATTATAGGTATTAACGCTGGAGCGGGATTAACAGTTGTTGTATTCGTCTACTTTTTCTTTGGAAAAGTTGGAACTGGTACACTTTTATCTGTATTTATCCTTCCATTCTTCGCGCTAGTTGGAGCAATATTAGCAGCGGTTATTATTTATTTACTTGCATGGAAAGATGGCGTTTCATCGACTCGATTAATACTTGTAGGTATCGCGGTTGCAGCGGGATTTGGTGCTGTTAGTTTAATTTTCTCTATGAAGATGACATCTAACGATTTCCGCTTTGCCACGATTTGGCTAGCGGGAAGTCTGTGGGGTACAGATTGGAAATTCGTACTAAGTGTACTTCCGTGGATGGTTATTTTCTTACCACTTGCCATTAGTAAAGCGCACATATTAAATGTAATGAATTTAGGCGACTCTACAGCAGTTGGCCTTGGCGTAAACGTAGAAAAGGAAAGACGTAAATTATTATTTATTGCAGTTTGTTTAGCTGGTGCATCTGTTGCTGTTGCGGGCGGAATCGGCTTTATCGGTTTAATGGCTCCGCATTTAGCGAGACGCCTCGTTGGTGGTAAACATCAAATTATGTTACCAACAGCTGCATTAATAGGAACGTTCTTGCTTTTATTTGCAGATGTAATTTCAAGAAGTGTGTTACCAACTTCAGAAATACCGGTCGGTCTTGTTATTTCTGTAATTGGCGCACCATATTTCATATATTTACTTATGAGGACAAAATAAAGGGAGGTTTTTTGTATGGCAACTTTAGCAGTTGATTCGGTATCTGTTGGCTATAATGAAGGGTTAATTATAGATGGATTAACAGTTGAAATTCCGGAAGGGAAAATTACAACGATTATTGGACCAAATGGTTGTGGGAAATCCACATTATTAAAAACGGCTTCTCGTATTTTGAAAGCAAAACGAGGTACTGTTTATCTTGATGGAAAAGCAATTGAGAAACAGCCAACAAAAGAAATCGCAAAGAAAATGGCGATCTTACCACAAACTGCAGAAGTGCCAACGGGCCTTACTGTGTTTGAACTTGTTTCATATGGACGTTTTCCTCATCAAAAAGGATTTGGAACATTGAAAGAAGAGGATTATCGCTACATTCATTGGGCACTTGAAGTGACGGGAATGACAGAATTCGCAAATCGTCCAGCAGAAGCTTTATCAGGTGGTCAGCGTCAACGTGTATGGATTGCGATGGCTCTTGCACAAGGAACAGATTTACTCGTGTTAGATGAACCAACAACATACTTAGATATGGCTCATCAACTTGAAGTATTAAACTTACTGAAGAAGTTAAACCAAGAAGAAGGCAGAACGATTGTTATGGTCATTCACGATTTAAATCATGCTTCTCGTTTCTCTGATCATATGATTGCATTAAAAGCTGGGAAGTTAATGAAACAAGGAACACCAGATGAAGTTATGACAAGTGAAACGCTTCGTAATGTATTTGAGATTGAAGCGCAAATCGTTCCATGTCCAGTAAACTGTAAACCAATTTGCTTAACATACGATTTAACGATGATTAGTAATCAATTGCGTAAAAAAGCATAATTAATAGAATGTCCCCCTCTTAAAGAGGTAAGAGGGGGGATTCTAATGGACGTTGAGCTTCTTATTGATGAATGGGAAGTTGAACGCCCGTTAGAATGGGCTATAAACAACAATTAATAAAAATATATTAATTAAATGTTGTTTTTGTTTCTTATAGTTAAATGCAAATTATAAGAGAAATACAGTTAGAAGGAGTGGGAATATGAAGAAATTTAAAACGGCACTATTAGCAATGGTACTAGTTGTTACTTCTGTACTATTTGCGGCTTGTTCTTCTAACAAAGAAGAAAAGAAAGCAGATGCGAAGACTGAAGAGCGCACTGTACAACACGCAAAAGGGGAAATTAAAATTCCTGCAAATCCAAAGAAAATCGCTGACCTTAGTGGTTCAACAGAAGAATTATTAATTTTCGGTATGAAACCGATTATTACTGCAAATACAACACAAGAAAAAATTGATGGACATATCGCGAAGAAATTAGAAGGTGTAAAACCAGTTGGTTCTGCTTGGGGCGATAAAATTAACATCGAGGCAGTAGCTGCTGCAAAACCAGATTTAATTCTTGTAAACAATCGTCAAGAAAAGATCTACGATCAATTATCTAAAATTGCACCAACAGTTATGTTAAAAACTCCACTAGACCAATGGCGTCCAAAATTCGAAGAAGTAGGTCAAATCTTCGGTAAAGAGAAAGAAACAAAAGAATGGTTCAAGCAGTATGATGAAAAAGCAAGCAAATTACATGACAAAATCATCGCAAAAACTGGCGATGCAACATTCATGAAAATGGCTGCATATCCAAATGCATTCCGCGTATACGGTGACTACGGTTACGGTAGCGTAATCTTTAATGACTTAAAATTACCAGCAGTTAAAGGTACACCAACTGATAAACCGCTAGTACAAGTACAAAAAGAAGCTTTAATCGATTACAACCCAGATTACTTATTCGTATTTACAACTGGTGACGGTTCTCAGCGTCTAAAAGAATTCCAAGAAGAATCAATTTGGAAAAACATGAACGCTGTTAAAAACAATCACGTATTCACAATTAGCAATGAAGACCTAAACAAAGGATACTTCCCACTAGGTAAAGAAATGATCTTAGACGAAGTTGCTGAGTTTGTTTTAGGAAAATAATATACAAAAAGAAATCACTTTTACTTCGGTAAAAGTGATTTTTCTTTATATACAAGGAATTAATATAGTCTTTCATTTCTTTCTGTTTCCTATATCGTTTATAATATATAGTAAGAATGCAGTAAAGAAAGGGGGATGTCGGAAGGTGGTATATTTAAACGACAAACTCAGCGAAACAAAAGTGTTTAAAGACCCAGTACATAAATATGTGCACGTGCGTGATCGTGTTATTTGGGATTTAATCGGAACGAAAGAATTTCAACGCTTGCGCCGTATTAAGCAGCTTGGAACGACATTTTTTACATTTCACGGTGCAGAGCATAGTCGCTTTACTCATTCGTTAGGTGTATATGAAATTATTCGTCGTATGATTGATGATGTGTTTGATGGCAGACCAAATTGGAATGCTGAAGATAGATTATTATGTTTATGTGCGGCATTACTTCATGATGTCGGCCACGGCCCATTTTCTCACTCGTTTGAAAAAGTATTTTCGTTAGATCATGAGAAATTTACGCAAAAGATTATCGTTGGCGATACGGAAATTAATGATGTGTTAAGCCGTGTTGATAAGGAGTTTCCACAAAAGGTAGCAGATGTAATTGCGAAAACATCTACTAATAAACTAGCGATTAGTATGATTTCAAGCCAAATTGATGCTGATCGTATGGATTATTTATTAAGAGATGCTTATTTCACAGGTGTAAAGTATGGCAACTTTGATATGGAACGTATACTGCGTGTCATGCGTCCATATGGGAATCAAGTAGTCATTAAAAATAGTGGTATGCATGCTGTAGAGCATTATATTATGAGCCGTTATCAAATGTATTGGCAAGTATATTTCCATCCGGTAACGCGTAGTGCAGAAGTTATTTTAACGAAGATTTTACATCGAGCTAAATCATTGCATGAGAAGTACTATACTTTTAAATATCATCCTGTTCATTTCTACTCTTTATTTGAAGAAGAGGTAACAGTAGAGGATTATTTAAAGCTAGACGAGAACGTTATGTATTATTACTTCCAAGTATGGCAAGACGAAGAAGATCCAATTTTAAGTGATTTATGCCGCCGATTTATGAATCGAAATCTATTTAAGTATGTAGAGTTTACGGATAAGCACGGTTTAGATAATTGGATGGAGCTAAGTAGCTTATTTAAAAAGATTGGATTAGATCCAGAGTATTATTTAGTTGTTGATTCAACATCGGATTTACCGTATGACTTTTACCGCGCAGGAGAAGAGGAAGAGCGTCTGCCAATCTTACTCCTTATGCCTAACGGGGATCTTAGAGAGCTTTCACGTGAATCGGATATTGTTGAGGCGATTACGGGTAAGAAGAGAACGGATCAAAAGTTATTTTATCCGCATGATTTAATCTATGAAGATGGAAGAAAAGGAAAATATAAAGAAAGAATTATCGAGTTGTTAGAAGGAAAAAAATAAGAAGCAGCTAATGGCTGCTTCTTATGAAAAACTTGAAATTATTTGTCGCTTAGGCGTTTTCCGCCGACTGCATAATGGTTTTTAGACATTTCTTCGATGAAAACAACGATGTTTTCTTCAGGAGCACCAGTTGTTTCGCTTACTGCTGCGGTTACTTTCTCAGCAAGAGCTTTCTTTTGTTCTTCTGTGCGTCCTTCTAGCATTTTCACTGTTACGTATGGCATGTACAATCGCTCCTTTTATGTAAGTTACACTCTTATTATAGCGGATTATGAGGAAGAACAATCGAAAAAACAAATATTTTCTTTTTTTGACATATGGAAGAGGAGATGAAGTATGGATCAGTTATTTAGATACCCGTTGCACCAAATTCCGTTGGTAGCAATGGCAATTATTATTGCGCTATCTGTGCATGAATTTGCACATGCGTATGTTGCATATAAATTTGGAGATGATACAGCGAAAAAACAAGGGCGTTTAACATTATCGCCGATGGCTCACTTAGATCCTATCGGGATGATTGCTGTATTAATTCTTGGATTCGGTTGGGCAAGACCAGTGCCTGTTAACCCGTATAATTTCAAAAGACCGCGTCTTGCAGGAATCTTAGTTTCTATTGCAGGACCGATAAGTAATTTAATTTTAAGTGCAATTGGTTTAATTATTTGGTATAGCTTATTAACATTTGGAGTATTAGATTCCATTCCATTTGCGGTAGCAGATACGTTAGCTCAATTTTTCCAAATTTTTATTATGCTTAATATTGTTTTACTTGTATTTAACTTATTACCGATTCCACCACTTGATGGATATCGCGTTGTTGAAGATTTAGCACCAGCAAATGTGCGTGCAAAAATGACTCAGTATGAAAAGTATGGATCAATTGCTTTGTTAATTCTTGTTATTACACCGCTTAGCAATTACACAATTCAGCCTATTTTCAATGTTGTTATTCCGTATGTATTAGTATTTTTACAAAATATCATTGCGCCTATTTTTGGGCTTTTATAATCATTAAGCGAGGAGGAAGTTACATATGACAGAGAAAAAGAAAAAGATTGGTTTTAATATTGTAAAGAATGACTCAACAGATGGACATGGTGGGTTTGGAGTTGGAGCATTAAGTCTAGAAAATATTTCTCCTGTATTTGTTGATGTATTAGAAAAAACTGCGTTCGTTGATATTGGTGCGATGCATGCGCGTAGCACAGTAGAAAAAGGAATTAAGTTTTTAACAAATAAAGATGAAGTTCCAAACGGAAAACCATTTTGGCTTGTTTGGGTAACGATTGAAAGAACGGCAACCGGTGCTTATTACGCAGGTGTAACAGCTTGTGAAATGACAGTAGACCGTGAAATTCGCCGCGGATATAAATCACTTCCAGAGCATGTAAACAAAATGGATAAATCATTAAAGCGTCACATTATGGTTGACCATATGGATGAATCATCTAAAAAAGTACTTGGTGCATTTTTAAAAGAGCATAACGAAGCAATTTGGAACGAATCTAGTGAAGAATTGCGTCATGCATTATTAAGTGAATAAAAATAGCTGACGGATTTCCGTCAGCTATTTTTTTACCACGGGAGATATTTCTTCCACCAACTTGCTTTAGTTTTTTCTTCACTAGCCTTTTCAAACTCTTCTTTATCATCAACGTGATCCATACAATATTCAGTCGGCTCTGTACCTTTTGCGAAATACATTTTTACAGAAATTGGACAGTTTTTTGTAGCGATTTTGCCGTTTTCAGGGTTAACGTCGACTGCTACGACATCACTTGGTCGTTTAAAATCCTTTTTAGACTGTCCATCTAAGCCTTTTTCCATCGTATCGGTCCATATTTTTTTCGCATATCCTTGTTCTGCTGGGTTTGAAATTGATTTAGGTTGATCGTATCCAACCCATACACCAGTTACGAGTTGGGGGGTAAATCCAATCATCCAACTATCAGTTTCGGTAGAACCAGACTTTCCAGCATATGTTCTTGATAGTTTTGATAACATTGATTGACCGGTTACAGCCGCATAACTGCTTAGTTTTTTATTAAACATACCTGTCATCATTTCTTCCATCACAAAAGCTTTGCTCTTATCGAGAACTTGCTTACTCTCCAAATGAGCATCGTATAACATATTCCCTTCATGATCCATAATGCGGCGAATAAAAATAGGTTTTACTTCTTTTCCACCGTTTGCGAACATGCTATAAGCATTCACCATTTCAATTGGTTTTACAGGAGATGTACCGAGAGCAAGAGAAGGAACGTCTTTTAATGCACTTGTAATTCCGAATTGCTTCGCCGTTTTTGCGAGTGTGTCTTCTCCTAAAAACAAATTCGTTTTCACAGCATATACGTTATCAGAGACTGCTAGAGCCTGCGCCATCGTTACAAAATCATCTGCATAATAATCTTTATAGTTTTTCGGTTTATACTTTGATACACCATCACCTAAAGTAAATACAGTATATTCACTTTTTAAGCGTGTAGCAGGGGTAAATCCTCGTTCTAAGGCCGCATAATATAGGAATGGCTTGAATGTAGAACCAGGCTGACGAGCGGCCTGTGTAGCCCTATTAAATTGACTCGTATTATAATCGGTTCCACCAACAAGGGCAGCCACTTCACCAGTTTTTGGGTTCATGGAGACGAGGGCAGTTTGTATGTTTGTTGTTTCAGGTATATGATCTTTTACAGCTTGCTCTGCTACAGATTGTAATTTAGGGTCTAGAGTTGTATAAATACGTAAGCCACCTCGCTGTAAGGCTTGCTCATCTAATCCGATATCACGAAGAAGAGAAGCTTGTACAGCATCTTGGAAATAAGGTGCAATCTCTGCTACTTTTTTCGTATCCAATGAGGCAAATGTAAGAGTTTCCTTTTTTGCCGAGGCTGCTTGCTGTTTTGTAATATATCCTTGTTCTACCATTTCATCTAGTATGAGAGATTGACGCCCTTTAGCACGTTCTTCTTTTAAAAAAGGAGAGTAAACGCTGGGTCCTTTCGGAATACCTGCTAGCATGCTAGCTTCTGCTAATGTTAATTCTTTTGCCGTTTTATCGAAATACAGACGAGACGCAGCTTCGATTCCGTAAGCACCGTGCCCATAATAAATTGTATTTAAATATCCTTCTAAAATATGATTTTTATTATAGTTTACTTCAAGACGAATGGTATACATTGCTTCTAATAGTTTACGTTTCCACGTCTTATCATGATCTAAGTAAAGGTTACGAGCATACTGTTGTGTAATAGTACTAGCACCTTGTACTTTTGCCATTGCTTTTAAATCGGCAATAATGGCACCGGCAATGCGCCTCATATCAAAGCCATGGTGCTTGTAAAAACGTTGGTCTTCAATAGAGAGTGTCGCCTCTTTTACATAAGGAGAAATTTCATCGAGAGATACATTATAGCGTTTTTGCATTTCATTACTTTGTCCTATAACAGTGTCATCGTTAGCGTAAAAGACACTTGTTTGTGGAACCGCAACAGGAGGAGGTCCCATGATTTTTGCAGCTATAATGATAATGAAAAAGGAAAAAACGAAAAAAAGAACACAAGAGAACATTATGGTGAAGAAAAGACGTTTATATTTTTTAAGTTTTGGATTCATAGTTTGATCCATCTTTTTCAGCCCCTCATTAATACAAGCATTATTGTATTAGTATTGAGGGTTTTGGTTTATTTTAAACAATGAAATTTCTAAAATAAAAAGAGCCCCTTCACTTAAGAAAGGAGCTCAAAAGCACGTGCTGGCCAATCGGTAATGATGACATCTACACCATAATCAATCATAGTTTGTAAATCTTTAGATTCATTAATGGTGTAAGGGCGGAATACATATCCTTGCCCTTGTGCTAATTGGACAAACTCTTCCGTTAATAATTGAAAGTTTGGGTGTAATCCAGTTGCCTCACGTTTTTTTGCTTCAGCAATAGGATCGGCAAGTGGTGTATCGTACAAAATCGCTCTTGGAATTTCTGGAGCAATTGTTGCTAATAATGAAACAGAATCATGGTTAAATGATGAAAATACAATTTGATTGGATAGATGATACTCACGAACAAGAGCAACGACCTTTTCTTCAATATTTGGATAGTGAATAACATCTGTTTTTAATTCAATGTTAAGTTGTAAATTTGTTGTAGAGAGCCAAATGAATACTTCTCGTAACGTTGGAATTTTTGCTTCATGGAAAGAAGGGTTTTTATGGCTGCCAGCATCTAATCGCTGTAATTCTTCTACAGTTTTCTCGGAAACAAGTCCTACACCATTTGTTGTACGATCGACTGTTTCATCGTGAATCACGACAAGTTCACCATCTTTTGATAGGTGGACATCAAGTTCAATTCCATGAGCACCAATGCGTTCAGCTTCTTGGAAGGCAATCATCGTATTTTCTGGATGTGTTCCTTTTACCCCGCGGTGAGCGAAAATAAGTGGTTTATTCATGTGAAAATCTCCTTATCGTTTCGTTTCTTTCATTATGAAACTGCTTTGAGAAAAATACAATTGAATAGGACAAATATTTACAAAAATCTAACAGTTGCACAAAAGTTAACGTTAACGTAAAATGTAATAATCAAGTGAAGGGAGGAATAAACATGTATAAAATTGATGAAGTAACAAAACAAGTTGGTTTAACAAAACGTACACTTCGTTATTATGAGGAAATTGGTTTAATTCATCCCCCGGAGCGTAGTGAGGGGAATATTCGCCTGTATACAGATGAGGATATTGCAAGAATTAAAAGGATTGTAGAAGCAAAAGAAGTGTTAGGAATCACACTTCAAGAAATGCAGCATTTCTTATCGTTAAAAGAAAGAATGGAACACAGAAGAAATAGTGAAAATCCTCGTGATCGTGAAGTTATTCAAGAAATTAAAGAGATGCTTGAAAAACAAGTGCAAACGTTAGACGAGAAAATGGAGCAAATGCAGCGCGTGAAGGCGGAGCTAGAGGATAGTTTAAGTCGAGCGGTTACATTTTTAGAGAATACAAAAGGAGAGTAATCAAAATGGAGAGTAAACAAAAACTAGGGAGATTGATTACAGTAGTGGCTACCTTCCTTGCCTTTTCAGGTATAGGGGTAGTCGATCCAATCTTGCCAATTATTGCTGAGAAAATAGGTGCAACGCATTGGCAAGTTGAAATGTTATTTACAGCATATATTTTAACGATGGCAATTATGATGTTGCCAGCCGGTATATTTGCATCAAGATTTGGTGATAAGAGAATGATGACAATTGGTCTTGCAATTGTGACTGTATTTGCGTTCATATGCGGTATATCGCAAACGATTGCTCAATTATCTCTTTTCCGCGCAGGATGGGGATTAGGAAATGCGATGTTTTTTGCAACAGCAATGACATTATTAATTGCATTAAGTAAAGAAGTTCATGAAGCAGTAGGACTATATGAAGCAGCAATTGGTTTAGGGATGGCTGGTGGGCCGTTACTAGGTGGTATATTAGGTGGACATTCTTGGCGTTATCCATTTTTTGCGACGAGTATTTTAATTTTCTTAGCATTTATTTTAGTTTTCTTTTTTGTAAAAGAGCCGGAGCGAAAAGTGAAGCGTAAAGCAGCTGGTGTGGGAGAATTACTTAACTTAGTGAAATATAAACCATTTATGCAAGGTGCCATTTCAGGGATGTTATACTACTACGGATTTTTCGTCGTGCTAGCATATTCACCACTTATTATGCATTTATCTGCTATTCAATTAGGGTTTGTATTTTGTGGATGGGGATTAGCGTTAGCTTACGGTTCAGCAATATTAGCACATAAGCTGGAAGGTAAATATGAACCGAAAACATTGTTAAAAGGTAGTTTGCTCGTATTTGCGATGTTATTAATTGCACTATTCTTCGTAAAAGTTATGTGGTTACAAATCGTATTAATTGTTCTATCTGGATTAACATCAGGATTAAATAATGCATTATATACAAGTTATGTAATGGATATTTCACCTTATGAAAGATCTGTTACGTCAGGTGTTTATAACTTCGTTCGTTGGTTAGGGGGCGCGATTGCTCCAATTTTATCAGGAGTCATCGGTCATATAGTTTCGCCGCAAAGCCCATTTTTAGTTGGTGGAATTGTTGTATTAGTTGGTTGTATTATAATCTTAGTTCCGATTCGTAAACCAGTAGAAGTAGAGACAAAAACCCTTTCTTAAGAAAGGGTTTTCTTTCCTATTACAGGACAACCCCTTTTCACATAGATGTTAGAACGCTCTGACTAAAATATATTTTCGGTATTTTTGTACTTTTAACTATACTTTTTGGATGTTTTGTTTTATTTTTGTTAGGGGACATTAATGATGTCCCTATTATAAATTTGCAGCGAAAGGCGTGATTGTACGATGGAACTATGGTTCACTGAAAAACAAACAAAACATTTTGGAATTACGGCGCGTATTAACCGCACATTACATACGGAGCAAACAGAATTTCAAAAGCTTGATATGGTTGAAACGGAAGAGTTTGGAAACATGCTTATTTTAGATGGCATGGTTATGACAACTGAAAAAGACGAGTTCGTTTATCATGAAATGGTAGCACACGTACCTTTATTTACACATCCAAACCCTGAGAACGTATTAGTTGTTGGTGGCGGCGATGGCGGTGTTATTCGTGAAGTATTAAAACACCCAAGTGTGAAGAAAGCGACACTTGTTGAAATCGATGGGAAAGTAATTGAGTACTCTAAGCAGTACTTACCATCAATTGCAGGTGCATTAGATAATGAGCGTGTAGAAGTAAAAGTAGGAGACGGGTTCCTACACATCGCAGAAAGCGAGAACGAATACGATGTAATTATGGTAGATTCTACTGAGCCAGTAGGTCCAGCAGTAAACCTATTTACAAAAGGCTTCTACGCTGGAATCTCTAAAGCGTTAAAAGAAGATGGTATTTTCGTTGCACAAACGGACAACCCTTGGTTTACACCAGAACTAATTACAACTGTGTTTAAAGATGTAAAAGAAATCTTCCCGATTACTCGCTTATACACAGCAAACATTCCAACGTATCCAAGTGGACTTTGGACATTCACAATCGGATCTAAAAAACATGATCCACTAGAAGTAAGTGAAGAGCGTTTCCATGAAATTGAAACGAAATATTACACAAAAGAACTGCATAATGCAGCATTCGCATTACCTAAGTTTGTTGGAGATTTAATTAAGTAAGAGTGTTAAATTGAAATAAATAAAGTGTAAGTAACTCATTTAAGGTGTTTGTCTAGAAGGCTTGAACATGCTAGTTACTTACACTGCTACAAATGAAGTAGTCTTCTTATGATAAAAAGAAGGCGCAGGTAAATCGAGAAAGAGGAGCTATAGGCTCCAAATTTGAGAAATAATGAAAGGTTGGGATACCTTAAGTTCCACATAAGGAGGAAAAGAATATGCGTTTTGATGAAGCTTATTCAGGTAAAGTATTTATTAAAAGTCATCCAAGTTTTGAAGAGTCAGAGGCAGTTATTTACGGGATGCCAATGGATTGGACAGTAAGTTACCGTCCAGGTTCTCGCTTCGGCCCTGCACGTATTCGTGAAGTATCGATTGGACTAGAAGAATATAGTCCATATCTAGATCGTGAACTAGAAGAAGTAAAATATTTTGATGCGGGTGATATTCCATTACCATTTGGGAATCCACAGCGCAGCATAGACATGATTGAAGAATATGTAGCAAAACTATTAGATGCCGGTAAGTTTCCACTAGGTCTCGGCGGTGAGCACTTAGTGTCTTGGCCAATTTTTAAGGCAATGGCAAAAAAATATCCGGATTTAGCAATCATCCATATGGATGCTCATACTGACTTACGTGAGTCGTATGAGGGAGAGCCTTTATCCCACTCTACACCGATTCGTAAAGTGTGCGATTTAATTGGTCCGGAAAACGTATATTCTTTCGGAATTCGTTCTGGAATGAAGGAAGAATTTGAATGGGCAAAAGAAGTAGGTATGAACTTATATAAATTTAACGTATTAGAACCGTTAAAAGAGGTATTACCGAAACTTGCAGGACGCCCAGTCTATGTCACAATCGATATTGATGTATTAGACCCAGCCCATGCTCCTGGAACAGGAACATTAGAAGCTGGCGGTATTACATCTAAAGAACTATTAGAATCCATCGTAGCAATTGCAAATTCAAATATAAAAGTAGTCGGAGCAGACTTAGTAGAAGTAGCTCCAGTCTACGATCATAGTGATCAAACACCAATCGCAGCAAGCAAATTCGTGCGGGAAATGCTGCTCGGTTGGGTGAAATAAAAGCGGAAGCAGCTCGCTCAGAATCGCAGGGTATTGGAGCACTCGACCGAGAAGCGCTTTTGGCTTCGACCGAGAGTGTGAAATGGCCGGAGATTCTAGCTGCCGTAGCTGGATAAAAGTAAAAGCGGAAGCCTCCTAGACGACTAGG
>NZ_MAOI01000086.1 GCF_001884235.1 Bacillus paramycoides
ACCAGGATATGAATCAAAAGTAAATGGTACTGACATCACAAATACAAAAGTAGGCGAAACGAAAGTAGAAGGAACAAAAACGTGGAACGATAATAACGCAACAGATCGTCCAAGCACAATCAAAGTAGATTTACTACAAAACGGTAAAGTAGTAGATACAAAAGAAGTAACAGCGGCAACAAGCTGGAAGTATACGTTTGAAAAACTACAAGCATACGATGCAAACGGAGTAGCATACAAGTATGAAGTGAAAGAACAGCCAGTGGCTGGATATGAATCAAAAGTCAATGGTTATGACATCACGAATACAAAAGTGGGCGAAACGAAAGTAGAAGGAACAAAAACGTGGAACGATAACAATGCAACAGATCGTCCAAGCTCGATTAAAGTAGACTTACTACAAAACGGTCAAGTAATTGACACGAAAGAAGTAAGTAAAGCAACAAATTGGAAGTACACGTTTGAAAAACTGCAAGCATACGATACAAATGGAGTAGCGTACAAGTATGAAGTGAAGGAACAACCGGTGGCTGGATATGAATCAAAAGTAAACGGTTATGACATCACAAATACAAAAGTAGGCGAAACAAAAGTAGAAGGAACGAAGACATGGAAAGACGATAACGCAACAGATCGTCCAACAGTGATCAAAGTAGACTTACTACAAAACGGTAAAGTAGTAGACACAAAAGAAGTAACAGCAGCAAGTGAATGGAAGTACACATTTGACAAACTACAAGCTTACGATGCAGAAGGTAAGGCATACAAGTATGAAGTGAAAGAACAAACAGTTGAAGGATATAAATCCAAAGTAAACGGTTATGACATCACGAATACAAAAGTGGGCGAAACGAAAGTAGAAGGAACAAAGACTTGGAACGATAATAACGCAACAGATCGTCCAAGCACAATCAAAGTAGACTTACTACAAAACGGTCAAGTAATTGACACGAAAGAAGTAAGTAAAGCAACAAATTGGAAGTACACGTTTGAAAAACTGCAAGCGTACGATACAAACGGAGTAGCGTACAAGTATGAAGTGAAAGAACAGTCAGTAGCTGGATATGAATCAAAAGTAAATGGTTATGACATCACAAATACAAAAGTAGGCGAAACAAAAGTAGAAGGAACGAAGACATGGAAAGACGATAACGCAACAGACCGTCCGACAATAATCAAAGTAGACTTACTACAAAATGGTAAAGTAGTAGATACAAAAGAAGTAACAGCAGAAACAAACTGGAAGTATACGTTTGACAAACTCCAAGCTTACGATGCAGAAGGTAAGGCATACAAGTATGAAGTGAAAGAACAAGCGGTACCAGGATATGAATCCAAAGTAATTGGTACTGACATCACGAATACAAAAGTGGGCGAAACGAAAGTAGAAGGAACGAAAATATGGAAAGACGATAATGCGAAAGATCGTCCGGAAATGATCAAAGTAGATCTTTTACAAAACGGTAAAGTAGTAGATACAAAAGAAGTAACAGCGGCAACAAACTGGAAGTACACGTTTGACAAACTCCAAGCATACGATGCAAACGGAGTAGCATACAAGTATGAAGTGAAAGAACAGTTAGTAGCTGGATATGAATCAAAAGCAAATGGTTATGACATCACAAATACAAAAGTAGGTAAAACAAAAGTAGAAGGAACAAAAACATGGAAAGACGATAACGCGAAAAATCGTCCAGAAATGATTAAAGTAGACCTTTTACAAAATGGTACAGTGATTGCGACGCAAGAAGTAAGCAGAGCAACAGGCTGGAAATACGAATTCAAAGATTTAGCAGCGTATGATGAAAATGGAGTAGCGTACAAGTATGAAGTGAAAGAACAGCCAGTAGCGGGATACCAATCTGACGTACACGGTTATGACATCACAAATACAAAAGTAGGCGAAACAAAAG
>NZ_MAOI01000087.1 GCF_001884235.1 Bacillus paramycoides
ACAGGTAGACGGATACAAATCCGAAGTACAAGGTTATGACATCACAAATACAAAAGTAGGCGAAACAAAAGTAGAAGGAACGAAGACATGGAAAGACGATAACGCAACAGATCGTCCGACAATGATCAAAGTAGACCTTTTACAAAATGGTAAAGTAGTAGATACAAAAGAAGTAACAGCAGCAACAGAATGGAAGTACACATTTGAAAAACTCCAAGCATACGATGCAAACGGAGCAGCGTACAAGTATGAAGTGAAAGAACAGCCAGTACCAGGATATGAATCCAAAGTAAGTGGTACTGACATCACAAATACAAAAGTAGGCAAAACAAAAGTAGAAGGAACGAAAACATGGAAAGACGATAACGCGAAAGATCGTCCGAAAATGATCAAAGTTGATCTACTGCAAAATGGAAAAGTAATCGCAACAAAAGAAGTGAGCGCAGCGGGCGAATGGAAATATGCGTTTACAGACTTAGCGGCATACGATGCCGAAGGCAATGCGTACAAGTATGAAGTAAAAGAACAACCAGTAGATGGATATAAATCTGAAGTAAAAGGTTATGACATTACAAATACAAAGGCTGGTAAAACAAAAGTAGAAGGAACGAAAACATGGAAGGACGACAATGCAAAGGATCGTCCGGAAATGATCAAGGTCGACCTACTACAAAATGGTCAAGTAGTTGCGACGCAAGAAGTGAGCGCAGCAAGTGAATGGAAATATGCGTTTACAGATTTAGCGGCATACGATGCCGAAGGTAAGGCATATAAGTATGAAGTAAAAGAACAACCGGTAGATGGATATAAATCAGAAGTAAAAGGTTATGATATTACGAATACAAAAATCAAGGAAGATCCAAAAGGTCCGAGCGTAGATCCAAAAGACCCGAGCACAGATCCAAAAGATCCAAGTACAGATTCAAAAGTTCCACCTACTAAAGAAAATACTAAGACATCAGTATGGCTTCCTAACACAGGTGGAACATCAATGGAGATGATTTCATATATTGTAGGAATGTTGTTGGTGGCTTTAGGTGGATTCGTATTTGTTCGTCAACGAATGAGATAAAAAGACTGGTTATGGTACAAAAAATCTATCAAACTTGGACATACTGATACTATAAATTTAGAAAGACTAGAGATTATGTATATCTAAGCCAAGCAATTTCAATGGAAACTATTATCAACTAGGAATAATCTTAATCATTAGTGACTTAGTAGAAATAATAGGGGAAAATAGAATGATTATTGCTTATGTAGTGATTATAATCTGGATTTATCATTATGATTCAGAATTAAATCATCTATATGAAAGTAAATGGGTAATAAATGTATTTATAACGTACCGTTGATTCAAAAGGAAATACAATTGATGTTTATTCAGGCAGAATAAAAAATCAAAAGGCCGTAAAGCGCTTTGTATAAAACGCTTTACGGCCTTTTCTTATTTTAAACTCTTGTGTTATAACAGTTTTGTGGTATGGGAAAGTGTATGAAAGACTTTAGTCTAACTTTTAGGTTTGGAATGAAATTACCGTTTTTTTCACAGAAGACTACTTGTTTGTAAACTAATACTTCATGGTTCTAGGATGTACCTAAAAAGATGAATAAGAGTTTTCTTTTTCGAGAGTAGATATAGGAAGGTTTATATTAACTGTTGTTCCTTTTCCTACTTCACTTTCAATAAGTATCTTTCCTTGGTGCTTCTCAATAATTTTATAACAGATCATTAATCCTAAACCGATACCATTTTCTTTGAGACTATAAAATGGTTCTCCTAGGTAAGGTATGCGTTCCTGTTCAATTCCACATCCATAATCAGTAATTCGAATGTTTACCTGGTTTTGATCAGGCACATATTCGATTTGAATCAAGATTTCCCCCCCCATTGAAGTTGCCTCAATTGCATTTTTTAAGATATTTATAAAAGCTTGCTTTAATTGATTCCCTTCACAAAGTATGAATGAAGTATCAGATGTAAACTTAGTTGTAATTTGTATGCAATTCATTATTGCTTGAGGTTCAAGTAACATTACAACTTGCTTCATTAATACATTCAGGTCATTAGTTTTAATTTCTAATGCCTCAGGTTTTGCTAATGTCATAAATTCATTAGTAATACTATCTATACGTTCAACCTCTGATAACACTATATCTATATACTGCTCAGTGCTCTTATTTTCCATTGATTTTAATAACTGCATGAATCCTTTCATTGCTGTTAAAGGATTTTTAATTTCATGAGCAATTGCAGTGGATAATTGACCTACTACAGCAAGTTTCTCCGATTTTCGTAATAATTCCTCTGTTTTTAGCCGTTCGGTGATGTCTCGAGAGATACTCAAGAAAACTTTTTTGCCATTCAAGTTAAACACACGAACAGAAAATTCAATTGTCATGGTATTTCCTTTAGGAAATACAAATTCATCTTGTAATGTGAAAGCGGTTTGTCCTTCTCTAATTTTTTCTATTACTCCTTGGATCATTGGAGAATCTGGCGGAGCGTTACTAGAAAATGGCATTGAAAGAAACTCTTCTCTACTATATCCAAATCTTTTACACGCAACAGGATTTACTTCGATAAAGTGAGTTGGAAATTGATCCTCATTCAGTGCCACTACATATACTGCATCAGTTGCTTGTTCGATAAGTGCACGGTATTTCATTTCACTGTCACTTAATTGCTGGTGTAATTGATGCAGTTCTCTTTCTGCTTGTTTCCTTTCAGAAATGTCTCTACAAATTCCTGATAAAGCAATGACATTCCCCCTAACATCTAGAATAGGTGAAATCGTCAAGCTTACATCAATAAGAGTTTTATCTTTTCTTTGTCTAACTGTTTCTAACCCATTAATAACCAGGTCTTTTATATTGTTGTTTTTAATGTTGTTTATATATTCCAAAGTTTGATTCATTAAAAAATCAGGTACGCAAGGTAACTTTTTTTCTAAGGATTCTTTTTCTGACCAACCAAAAATCTTCTCATAGGCTTGATTCGCTTGCAACATATGTCCATCTAAATCAAATATAGTGATAGCATCTGCGTTATGATTAATAAATGATTCCAGCCGTTCTTTCGTTACCTTCAGTTCATTTTCTGCATTTTTTCTTTTCGTTATATCAACAGTAGAACCAACCACTTCAACAATTGTTCCTTCTCTTTTAACAGGCCTAAGAGAGAAAAGTATAATAGTCTCATCATTTGGCCAAGGTAGTTCGAAAGTTATTTCTTCACCATTCCATGCCTGTTGATAATATTTGAGTAGTTGGGGAACTAAATAGAATGGAATAATGGAAGAATCTATCTCACGTAAACTTTTCCCTACAATTTGTTCAGAATGAAAACCATGTTGATAAAATAACTGTCCATCACATAATGTATGAATAAAATGCTCATTCACTTTTTTGAATTTAAAAATACCTCCTTGCAGTTCATGAACAGTATCTCTTAATTCTTGCTTTGATTCTAGTAAGGTTTTATTCGCTTTAGCTAAATTTTCTGTTAAATTATATAATTTTTGATAGGATTCCAAAAGGAAAACACCAATCAAGAGTCCACAAGATATAAATATTATTTCTTGAATGTCAAGAAGTATAAGTGATATAGAAGGAAAAAGAAATCCAAATACCAAAGGGATTATAGCTAGATAAACAGCTAGATAAATAAAGACGCTTTTAAAAGGATGGATGTTTTTAAGATATGTTTTAAATATAGTATATATAGTAGTTAGCCCTAAAGCAGCTATCAAAGTTGGTCCCCAATCACCACCTAGGTAGAAAATACGTATAAATAAAATAAACATTAGTGTAATCCAGCCGGCTGTACGGCCAAAATAAATAAATGAAAGTATAAGAGGAACCACCCGAAGGTCATAATACCACCCCATGTAATTAAAATTAAAAATCATCAAAATAGCCGCTATGATACCTGCACATATGCCCCCAAATAAATGGATTGATTTAGACTCCATTTTCCTTATAAATACATGGATAAAAATGGATGAACTAACTAGGAAAGAAAAGATAGATAGATTAATGAAGAATCCTGTGACCTGCATGCCATATTCCCCCCTTTTTTTCATGTATTCGACAAAAAAGCGTAAAAATCCTACAAATTGCACCATAATTAGACTTATTATTCTAAAGAATAAATCTGTTTTAGGAGGAGAGAAATGAGTAGTGATAAAAATTTAGCTCCTTTTTACCAGGATTATCAATTGGGTGTGTTGGGTAACAATATTTATATAATTTTCAGCACAAAAAGTTTCTATTCCAGAGAAAATCACATTCCAGATTTGTTTGTAATCGATTTTTAATGAATCGTTAATATATTTGGTATCGAATGAGATTATGTTTGTTATTCGGGATTTTAAGTAGCCTAAATGAAATTTCGAAAAAAAGAGTTTGAGAATGATTTTTTTAAGGTTGTTGCATATATTTTATTAAGTATTGAAATTTTTAAAGGTTCTTTTGGCAGAGTTAGTGAGGATTGTGAAGAAACATAGTCTAATTGTAAAAATATACAAAAACAAAAAGCATGTAAGGATGAGTTGTAAGCGTACTATTGGAAAGGAAGTGGGGAAATCATGATACATCGATATGAAATTGATTTTTCTGTGATGTATGATGGCAAGGTAACAGACTTACAATCAGCAATTATTCCAGCACATTCTTTAGAAGAAGCAAACAAGAAATTACAATCGGAAGTAAAGCGGAGGTTAGGGAAATGTCGTGTCAAAATTAATCATACAAGTTTACTTGTTTCAGA
Source organism: Bacillus paramycoides (assembly GCF_001884235.1). Lineage (GTDB taxonomy): Bacteria > Bacillota > Bacilli > Bacillales > Bacillaceae_G > Bacillus_A > Bacillus_A paramycoides. The sequence goes on from NZ_MAOI01000087.1 coordinate 4,772, forward strand.
GGATAGTCGATACACAATTGGATGAAATGAGGAGAGGAGTTTTCTGTCAGAAAACGATAAAAATTTATTTGGTGCTACCCTTAGTTGACAAATAGCTCAAAAAAAGAACCAAATTAATAGGTTCTTTTTTTGATGTTGATTATTTTTGTTCTAAAATACGTTCAACCTCATCTATGCCTAATTTACTGGCTTTAGCAATCGTTTCAAGTGGTACACCGAGTTCATGCATACCTTTAATCATCTGTATTTTCCCTTGCTGAACCCCTTCTTGAATTCCTTCTTTTTTCCCCTCATTACGAGCATGAGCAAACTTTGCAGCCTCATCCATTAAGGTCCTTTCTCTTGCCTCATATGCTTGACGGAAAGGAGAATCCTGACTCATACGTTCCCACTTATTCATTGCTTTTTGTAAAATCGGATCTTGGTTCATGGCAATGTCCTCCAATGTTTGCGATGTGATTAGCTTTTTGAGTCAGCTATAAAATCAGATATTATTTTTTCGATATCGAAAGGAGTAATACCTTTATCCAAAGAGAAAATGCTTTCTGCTTCCTCGATGTCTTGAACGAGTTCACCTCTAGCTTCAAGGTGTAATCGGAACAAGTCATATAAATTCGGTTTAACCAAATTAGTTAAAGCCTTTCCAACTAGTATCATACCTTTTTGATTAGCCTCGATGGTATTATAATAGGTAAGATCTCTTGTAAGAGACAAATCAGCCCAAATCAATTTTCGCTCTTTTAAATCTAAGATAACTGGAATAGAGATTTGTGTGTCGGCAGTAATATCCACTTTATCTTGAACAGTAGAAGGTTCAAATACTTCACCTGAACCAGGGTATTGACGAACCATCCAACCAGAAAAGCATTCTGGTAAATCTTTATACGGTCGGTCTGTGTAAGAATTCAAAGACATGACTACGTAGCGTCCACCATATTCCAGCACAGACGGAATATCGAAATCAATGAATTCAGATGCCCCCTTTGGTGCAGAAGTAATATCTCCGCTATGATAGGCCTTAAATTCTTTTGAACGTAAGTTTGTGAAGGAGACATGTTCTTTGTATTGCCAATCTTCGTCATACATTACAGCAGACAAATCAATGTCCACGCACCCTGTATGTCGTCCATTCACATAGCCTTCTTTCCACCATAGGAAAAAACGAATCGTATCTCCTTCTGGCAAATCTACTTTACTTCCTCGAGATAATGTGCGAAGTGATTTGCTGGCTGAACGTTGAGAGAAGGGAACCAAGTAATTTTTTAACTGTTCATCCAAAAACGTTTTTCCAAGACTTGGAAGTTCTGCGAAGCGATTTTTTAAAGCATCTTCACACATTTTTACAATCATTAAACAAATATCCTCTGGGATAAGTGGAAGTGTATTTTCAATACCTATAGCTTTTGCTACATTTCCCTTTGGAAAAAAGGTACAAAGTTCGTTGTTATCATTTCGATGCTTAAAATGAGCCATGACTTGAAGTAATACAGGAGTAGAAACATTCCCTATTACACTTAGAAACTCTTCGAGAATATTGAAAACATCTGTTGGCTCATCGCTACATAAACGAACTAAATGATCCAAGCGTCTGGCAAATTCTCCTGGGCGAGTTTTTAAAAGATTTTTCGCTGTCATTTATAGATGCGGGTATTTCTCATCGCACAATGATTAAAAATCTGTAAATGGAACGATAATGCGGGGATTTTATTAATTTGCTATAACTTTACTACGAGAAAAATCGCCCTAATATTATTTATAGTGGTAAGTGTGACAATATAGAAACGACCTTAAGAGCCACTATTCACAAGCTCAAAACCATTATTAAAAGACTTTCCAGTAGCCCTTTTTTGAGGGCTATTTTTGTTAAAGGAATCTTTAGCACACTACAAAAAGATAGTTCAATTAGGCATGATTGATGTAAATGGGGTACAAACAACGTACTAACATAAAACCCACGTTAAGGGTTACTTGTACCGTAACAATACTGTACGTTTTTGTTACAATTCTTTGTTTGAAGCGTATGAAAAACACCTTTTGTTAGCAAAAATTGAATTTATCTTTTAACAAAATCAATTGCTTGCTTAAAATTTGTATTGTCAATCTTAAAAGCTATAGCGTGAGTTTTATCTGTACTTTTTGCTATCATAATTTCAAGATCTTCTTCACTCTACACAAAGAAGGTTTCTTTTGATCCATCTTCAGACTTTACAATCATATGAGATCTCATCGCATCTTTATTTGTTGTTTTGAAAACATCGTTTTTGCTTAGTTTTTTAATTCAATTGCTGTATTAAGCTAACGGGTGCGTTAGTTAAAGAAGTAATCTAAGATACAGGCTTTATTATAGGTAACTAATTGATCTTATATATGTTTAACGAAACGGCAAGCTTATGGTTCTTTTTGTTTGCGACAAACTTATGCTTCTTTTAAGTATGACAATTGGTGTTTGGTCAGAATTTAACTAGTAATTCTATTCTTATAGGGATAAATTCACAAGAAATTCCTAAAGGTAAAATCAATGGTGTTTCCCACATAATCAAAAGCTCAATACAAGTACTGTCCATTTACTTTGATATATGTTTCAAGAGCTGGTCAAAAATCAATGTTTATTATTACCCAGTTCTTAATCTTAGAACTTTTAACTTTCTACTTTATCCTTCACATTTTTAAGATAATTAGTTCCCCATTGACACATGAATTCTAGAAAGGGCACTAGACTCGCTCCTAGTTCTGTAAGTGAATATTCTACTTTAGGTGGTACTTGAGCATAAACTTTTCGATGAATAAGTCCATGATTTTCCATTTCACGAAGTTGTTCAGTTAACATTTTTTGCGTAACGTTTGGAAGCGATTTTTTTAATTCATTGAATCTCATAGTTTTATCCGTTAGATGCCAAATGATTAACGGTTTCCACTTTCCCCCTATTAATTTTAAGGTAACTTCTACCGGATCATTTTTTTTTATGTTCACTGTTTTTTCTCCATTTCTTAATTGTTTTCATCAATAGTTTCCTAATGGGTACTATGCCACTTTATAGTGCGTACTTATATTAAAAATTACTATACATTATAATTACTTTAGCAAACCTACAACAGTTTTTAGCAAGTTGATCATGGATATTAACATGGTGTGTCATATGGAAAGCAATGAATCAAATTGAACGTAAATAAAACTTATAAAATAGAGAGAGGAATTGATAAAATGAAAGCTCTAGTTGTTGAAAAATTTGGAGAAAATGCTGAAATCGTACTTGAAACAAGAGATAAACCAACCCCAAATCAAGGAGAGGCTTTAATTAGGGTATACGCTGCAGCATTAAATCCTCTTGATTTAACAGTTAAATCAGGTTATTTACCATTTGCTAAAAATCCTCCACTTATTCTCGGAAATGAAGGAGCAGGAGTTGTAGAATATTCGTCAAAGTTTCCTAAAGGATCAAAAGTAATTATTCAAGGTGGAGAGCTAGGTATTAGCAAAGACGGTACACACCAAGAACTGATGGTTGTACCTGAAAACCAATTAATTCCTCTTCCAAAGAACTTTAGCTTTGAAGAAGGAGCTGCTTTATCAGTTGCTTATTTAACTGCTTATTTAGCGTTAACTTATTCTGGTGAAATCAAAAAAGATGAGTGGGTTGCAGTAGCAGGTGCAACAGGATCTGTTGGCTATGCAGCACTTCAACTTGCTAAAGCATTAGGTGCTAAACCAATTGCTATCGTGTCATCGGATGAAAAAGCAAAACAAGCTTCAACGGCTCAACCAGAAGCGATTATTAATCTCTCACAAGAAGAAGTTGTCGAAGGCATTGCTCGTATCACAAATGGTCAGGGTATTAATGTGGCACTTGATCCGGTAGGTGGTAATAGAACAAGTCTGCTCCTTCAATCCCTAGCACAAGCTGGTCGTCTTGTAAGTATTGGGTATGCGGCTGGTATGGAAACAACCATCAATCTGATGGATCTTTTAGCGAAAGCGACAAGGATTATTGGATTCAGTATTTACGCCATCCCTGAAGAGGTTATTCAATCAGCACTCCAAAATATTATTCAGTTAGCTGAAGAAGGAAAAATTCGTCCAGTTATTGATTCAACATTCCCTCTAGAACAATGGAGGCAAGCATTCTCACGTCTTACTTCACGAAAAGCAATTGGAAAAATCATTTTTACAATCTGAGTAAGTAAAAGGATGTATGCAATATACATTTCTAGTCAACATAAACACTCTTATCAGCAATTAAAAAAGCCTGAGATTTCATAGAATCGAAGGCTTTTTTAATGCAATGTTCTTTAGGCTGATCTTCACCTAACGCCCTTGTTAGGTGAAGAAGACATTTCTTTACATCCAGAGAAGTGTAACTTACCTTCTAAAGGCCCCCTACAGGCAAGATTTATCAATCAGGATTCTTATTTATAATCCCTTAGGCAGCCTTCTCTGCTTTAAATATCCATTGTTGAAAAATTGGTTGATAATTTGGTATCATCCACCCCAAAATTTTGCCGATAAAATAGGCGGCAATTATTGTACCGATTCCGATTGAGCCTAATGATTGAATGAAAATTACACAGATTGCACCAGCCACACAAATATTTATTAAATCGCTTAAAATTTTTGCTTTACCGAATTTCAAATTAAACTTTTCACTAATTGCATAAGTTAACGCATCGTACGGCATTAATGGAAGTTTCGCTGTTGTATAGCCCATTAAACCGACCGCTATAACAAATAAACTAACAATTAAATATACAATTCGAGCAAAGATGGTTTCAGGTGTAGGGAAAAGTTGTACAATAAAGAGCGTTGCATCCATGAAGAATCCAAATAAAAACGAAATGATAAATTGACCTGCAAGTTCATTTAACTCCATTCGTTTACTTAATATTACTTGAATAATAATATATAATACATTTGCAAGCGCCATTGTCACACCAACCGATAAACCAAGCGTTAGCGTACTTGCATATGCTAATGAGGACACAGGCGATACCCCAAATCCTGCTTGAATCGACAGGCTAATGCCAATCGACATAATAAATAACCCGAGCACGTACAAGATGATACGCTTCGAGGTTCTGTTCCAATGATTCATAATATCTCTCACTTCCTACTTAATTATTATTAATATAAACACTATAGGTATAGAATTAAGTATAACGTCAAATTCAAGATATGAAAAATATATATATGATAAACTAATCATATCAAAAAACATATAATGGAGAGATGAAATCGATTTTCGACAATTATATTACTTTAAAGAAATTGTGAAACAAGGCAGTATTTCTAAAGCAGCAGAAGTGCTCCATATCGCGCAGCCGCCGCTTAGTCAGTTGTTAAAAAAGCTTGAAAATGATCTTGGCACAACTTTAATTCATCGATATCGTCAAAAATGGGAGCTTACAGAAACAGGTGAAATACTATACCAATATGCCAATCAAATGCTATTGCAAATTCCAGATGTAAAGCAGCGAATTCAAGAAATTGAACAAGGTATAGGAGGAACAATAAGTATCGATGTATCGTCTATATGTTCGAATATAATTGTAATCCTTTACAATCTTTTGATAATTTTAACATTAAATAATTATTTTCATTTTTTCTTTAATGGAGAATATAGGTTATTTACTAAATGATAAACCTAAATGCTTATGGCTTTTTACATTAGAGTTTATCGGATTTAATTCTAAATATTTTAATTTCAGTAAAGTTCTTATAAACAAAAAAAACGACCCAAACCTGAGTCGTCTTAAAACTTATCTATTAATCAACCGATTCCGAAACTGCTTCGGTGATTCATTCGTATACTTCTTAAATACCCAACTAAAATAATTCGAATCATTAAAACATATCTCTGCCAAACTGGAAAAATTATCTTTCAAATCACAATCTAAATTATTTAAGAGTTGTTTCTCACTGATTTTAAAATATCCCCAGTAATTCCTAAAAATAATAATGGTAAACGTTACGTCATTACTAAATGAAGGCAATATCAGGATATTGCATATGAACAAGACTAAGCATATAACCAGAAATATGGTAATGTGATTTTTAATCTTGCTCATAAATGGCAGAATATCCGCCTTTAGCTAATTTTTACAATTGGTTTGATTACCAAGCCTTTTTTAGAATCTTCAAATGCCGTATTTATATCAGTAAAGTCATAGAATTTCACTAATTTATCAAATGGAAACAACCCTATTTTATAATATTCAATTAATTCAGGAATAAACACTTGAGGTACTGCATCTCCTTCAACGACTCCAACCATTGTTTTTCCTTCTACCATAATATCATCATTAACATTAATATTCATCTCAGGTGTTATTCCAACAATCGCTAATTGACCAAGCGGACGAAGTGCTCGAAGACCTTGACGAACCACAATTGGTACACCTGTAGTGTCAACACCATAATGTGCACCGCCATTCGTAATTTCTTTAATCTTTTCTATTACATCCTCATTACTACTGTTAATAACATGTGTTGCTCCCAATTCTTTTGCAACCTCTAAACGACTATCATGGATATCTACAGCAATGATATTTTTACATCCTGTTATTTTAGCTGCCATGATTGCACTTAAACCTACTGCACCAGTACCATAAACAGCAATGGAAGATCCAAATTTCGGTTTTAGTCGATTTAATACTGTTCCACTACCTGTTTGAATCCCACATCCTAAAGGTCCTAACAAAGCTAAATCAACATCCTTATCCACTTTTACAACATTTCTCTCATTTGCCACGGCATACGTACTAAAAGAAGATTGTCCAAAGAATGTAGAAAGTTCGGTATCATGTTGAAATAAACGATGCGTCCCATCTTCCATTTTACCGCTAAAATTTAATTCATTTAACTTGAAACAAACAGTTGGATGGCCTGTCAAGCAGTTTTCACAATGTCCGCAAGAAGAAAAAGATAAAACAACATGATCTCCTGGCTGAACCGTTTTAACACCTTCTCCTACTTTTTCAACGATTCCAGACCCCTCATGTCCTAATACAGCTGGATATGGTATCATTCCCTGATCACGAGCAAATGCATCTGTATGACATACACCAGAAGCAACTATTTTAATTAAGACCTCATTTGCTTTTGGCTCAGATAATTCCACCTCTTCAATTTTGAATTCTTCTTCCTTACTATGAGTAACAGCTGCTTTAATTTTCATATGATGTTCATCTCCTAAATTTCATAATTTAGCCACAAATTTTTTTAAGGCATTAAAACCTAACATTTATGGTACTTTTAGTAATGGATTAACATTTTCCGTTTACTCGGCGGCGGTTGCGAAATATCCTTGCTGCACAGCTTGTTTCACTCACTCCACTAGCGGAGTGCCGGGAACGGCAGTACGCATTTCATCAACGACTTGTTCTGGTTTTTAGTATAACCCGAGCACGCCAAGATGAAACGCTTCAAGGTTCTGTTCCAATGATTCATAATATCTCTCGCTTCCTAGTTAATATTATTAATATAAACACTATAGCTACAGGATTAAATATAACGCCAAATTCAAGATATGAAAAATATATATATGATAAACTAATCATATCAAAAAACATATAATGGAGAGATGAAATGGATTTTCGACAATTACATTACTTTAAAGAAATTGTGAAACAAGGAAGTATTTCTAAAGCAGCAGAAGTGCTCCATATCGCGCAGCCGCCGCTTAGTCAGTTGTTAAAAAAACTTGAAAATGATCTTGGCACAACTTTAATTCATCGATATCGTCAAAAATGGGAGCTTACAGAATCAGGTGAAATACTATACCAATATGCCAATCAAATGCTAATGCAAATTCAAGATGTAAAGCAGCAAATTCAAGAAATTGAACAAGGTATAGGAGGAACAGTAAGTATCGGTGTATCGTCTACATGTTCGAATATGCTCATTGACTATGTAAGTACGTTTAGAACACAATACCCAAATGTTAAAATAAATATAGTAACAGGAAATTCAGAAGAATTATTAAAAAGACTAGAACAAAGAGAAATTGATGTTGCCTTACTTTTACGATTGGGCAATAGTGCAGAATATGAGATGAAAATATTAAAAAAACAACCAACAGCTGTGATTATCCCAACAAGTTGGGCAACATCGTTTTCATCACAGCATGTGACGATTGAACAGATTGCGCATTTCCCATTCATTATGCTAGGAGCAATGGAAGGGCTCTCCTTCAATGAAGACCTCTTCAAAGCGTTTGATGAACATCAAGTCAAGCCAAATATCATTATCGAGTGTAAAGATATAAGGATGGTGGTAGCACTTGTTAGTAGAGGACTAGGATTATCTGTTATTCCAAGAATGGAGTACACATCATCATTTTTAGAACATACAACGCTTTTTGAATTGAAACAATTTGATTTTCATCTAGAGCCTGTAATAGTAAAATTAAAAGACCAAATAATTTCCAAAGTAGCATCTCAATTTTGGGAAATGGTTGATTAGGAGATGTGAACAAAGCAAAGATAGCCTTCAATCAAGTAATATAGACATCGTCCGAAAAATGTAGGTGAGTTTTAATTTTTAACTTAATGAGCAAGTTGTTTTACTAGAAAGTGCGCATCTTGTTCTGTTATTCCGATTGATATTATGCCGTTTCAAAAAATAACATATGATATTTTTTACTCATCAGTTAGTAAACGAGTGTTATCATTTTTCGCAGAAATGATAGCACTTTTTTCTTTTTGTTAATTGCTTCTTTTTCATTCTTGCTCAGATAAAAATCGATGGTATTTTCTTCAGAATCCAAGGCACGATACAGGTACATCCATTGACCTTTGACGTTTACAAATAAACATAGAGAAAAAATTTTGTTTTGGGGTATTTTCTTTTCTTAGCTTGATGGCGATGGAGGGACCCCCTTCACTGATTAAAGTTTCACTTTATAAATGAATAAATACTGTGTTTTATGAGGGAGCTGTTAAAGGGGTATCCTTTTTTTGTGTCAATTTTAAAAACGTATTTCACTATCTTAAATAGTTTTGAACAAAATTTCATAACTATATTTACAATTGTTCAAACCGGAGTTAGAATGAAGTTGTTAAAAGATATGAGGAGTGAAGAAAATGAACATTGCAAAGTTAATTGATCATACAGTTTTGAAACCAGATACTAAGAAAGAAGATGTTATGAAAGTTTTAGAAGAAGCAAAGAAATATAATTTCGCTTCTGTTTGTATTAATCCTACATGGGTAAAATTAGCTGCAGAAGAATTAACAGGCCATGATGTTGATGTTTGTACAGTTATTGGATTCCCCTTAGGTGCAAATACAACTGAGACAAAAGTATTTGAAACGAAAGATGCTATCGTAAAAGGTGCAACTGAAGTTGATATGGTAATCAACGTAGGTGCTTTAAAAGATGGCGACAACGAATTCGTTGAAAAAGACATTTATGAAGTAGTACAAGCAGCAAAAGGAAAAGCTCTTGTAAAAGTAATCATTGAAACTTGCCTTCTAACAGATGAAGAAAAAGTTCGTGCTTGTGAATTATCAGTAAAAGCTGGCGCTGATTTCGTAAAAACTTCAACTGGATTCTCAACTGGCGGAGCAACTGCTGAAGATATCGCATTAATGCGTAAAACAGTAGGACCAAACGTTGGTGTAAAAGCATCTGGTGGTGTTCGTATACGTGAAGATGCAGACAAAATGATTGAAGCTGGAGCTTCTAGAATTGGCGCAAGTGCAAGTGTTGCAATCGTATTAGATGACAAAAATGGCATTTCAGATAATTACTAATCAATAAAAGCTAGAAAGAAATTGGGGGAAACCAGTTTTTTTTCCTAATTGTGAAAACGAATACATTTTAATAAAGAAATAAATTGTACAGATTACTCGATATGTGAAACGAATAAGAATTTTAGTTGGATTATAGTTCTTGATGGTTGAGTAAATTAAAAAAATAGAAATGGAGAGATTATAATATGACAACAGCTCATAATACCGCGAAAGTTGGAGAAATTGCAAAAACAGTTTTAATGCCAGGAGATCCGCTACGTGCGAAATATATTGCGGAAACATATCTAGAAAATCCAGTGCAGTTTAATAGTGTACGTAACATGTTTGGTTATACAGGAACTTATAAAGGAAAACAAATATCTGTAATGGGATCAGGTATGGGGATGGCAAGTATTGGAATCTACTCATACGAACTATATAAATTTTATGATGTAGAAAATATTATCCGTGTTGGTAGTGCAGGAGCTTATACAGAAGAACTAAACATACATGATATTGTGCTTGTAGATAGTGCATGGAGTGAATCAACATTTGCAAAGGCTCAAGCAGGAGTAAATGGTGATATTCAGCTTCCTAGTGAGTTATTAACGCAGAAAATTGAAGATACTGCAAATCGCATTCATTCTCCTATTGTTAGAGGTAGAATTCATTCAAGTGATGTATTTTATCATGAAACTAATGTTCCAAATCATGTTGATTTTTATAATGAACATAATTGTATTTGTACAGAAATGGAAAGCTATGCATTATTCCATACTGCAAGAATATTAGGAAAACAAGCGGCGTGTATACTAACTATCTCAGATTCTTTAGTAACCCATGAGCAAATTAGTGCTGAAGCAAGGCAAACATCATTCGATAAAATGATGAAAATTGCATTAGAGGCTTGTTTGTAAAGTGTACAAATATGAAATGTCAATAGATCCAAGAGTATGTATTGGCATTTCTATTTTGAAAATAGGAGCTTTTTTGAGTACCGCCACATACCCATCAAGCTAATATTTGTAGTATCCACATATCCATCAACTTAAGAAAAATAAATGCACCAAAAATGAAAAAAAGAGCTGAATTCTCAGAGTAACTATCTGTAGAAAAGGAACATTTTCATTTAGGGGATATATGAAAAACTTAGCTGGATAGTGGTGTGGCGGGACCTCTATAATGAGTGGGCGATTTTTTTGTAACAAAAAAGAAAAATCCCAGAGGTAAGTTGTTTTTGGTTGTTTATGAGAACGTTTCCTTTTCAAACATCATAAGAAGGAAAGAATAAAAATCGATACAACTGTGCACAAGGGAGCCTCACATATGAAACAACAGGTGTAGAAATTACTGAAACTATCCTTCTACAAAAGGATCAATTGGTAGTTAAAGGCCAGACAATCATGAATCAGGGAGACAATTTCCTGAACAACAAGAAAAGAGGAATATAGCAATGTCTACCATTAATGAAAATGTGAGCATGAAGAAAACTCAGGAATATAGTGCTAAGAAAGCAGTACCCGTTATCTTACTGTTATTTCTATTATGTTTGGTAATTGACAATTCGTTTAAGATTATTTCTGTTGACATGGCAAAGGATTTTCACATTTCAGTGACAACAGTTAGCTGGCAAGCAACCCTAGCAGGACTTGTAATTGGAATTGGGGCAGTGGTTTACGCAACTTTAGCGGATTCTGTTAGTATCAGAAAACTTTTTAGCATCGGTATTATTTTAATATGTGCTGGTTCAGCCATGGGGTATATTTTTCAACACTCGTTTTTACTAGTTGTTATCTCACGAATTATCCAAACTGCCGGTCTAGCATCAGCTGAAACCTTATACGTGATATTTGTAACAAAACATTTACCTGCAAATGAACAAAAGAAATTCTTAGGATTAAGTACAAGCGGTTTTGCTCTTTCACAGCTTATAGGTGCATTAACCGGAGGTTATGTTTCAACATATTTCCATTGGACAACTCTGTTTTTACTTTCTTTTGTAACACTTTTCACCCTTCCTTTTATTTTAAAGTATCTTCCTAAGGAAGAAGTGAAAAACAGTAGTGTAGATGTATTAGGATTAGTTCTAGTTGGAGCCATTTCAGCATCCTTACTACTATATATTACCGATTTCAATTGGATTTACCTTCTGTTGTTTATTGTTGCAATTACCTTATTCCTTACTTATATCAGCAAGAACTCAAAAGCTTTTATCGGAATATCATTCTTTCAAAATAAACAGTTTATTTCATTGCTTGGAGTTGCTTTTATAATTTACTCTGTACAGTTAGCATATGTTTTCTTATTTCCATTCTTGCTGGAAAAGGTTTATGGTTTGAAGCTAGATACCATTTCACTATTATTGATTCCAGGCTATATAGCAGCTACTATAATCGGGGCTCTTTCTGGAAAAGTTGCGAAGGTTTTGGGAAGCAAGCAATGTATTACAATCGCTATGTCGAGCATTATAGTCAGCTTACTATTAGGCGGATTCTTTGTAAAAACTTCTGTTGTTGTATTCATAATATCCATGATTTTATTCTCTAGTTCATTTGCATTCATGTATGCACCATTACTTGATTCTTGCATTTGTACAATTGAGAAAGAAAAAACAGGAACAGCAATCGGATTTTATAATTTAACACTTAGTGTCGCTATGTCAATCGGAATTGCCTATACAGCCGCAATGATGGACCATTCTGCAATGAGAACAAATTTACTAGGGCTTATAAGCAATCCAGATGCTTCTATGTTTAGTAACATCCTATTCATTCTCGCACTAATTACCCTGTTTAGTTTATCTATATACTGGGTATTAGTAGGACGAAAAGCGACAAAATAGATGTATAAAAATCTTTAAATGATTTTTTCATGTTAGAACTCCATATCCCATTGCTATCAAGCTAAGCATTGGTGAAAAAAGTATACGCAGCTATTGATGCTTATACAATTAAGCCTGCCAAATCATTAGGTCTTGATAGTAAAACTGGTTCAATCGAGCTAGGAAAATCAGCTAAAGCTAATCTATTTTGTTTAGTGCATGGAGAAACTATCTAATTGAAAAAAGAGAGTGCCTTTTGGGAAAAGGGACTCTCTTTTCGTGTTTATTTTATAGAAGAGAAGTTAGAGAAACGAGATCAGTTATTGCTTGAAAACATTAGAGATATGCAGAATTAATATCAGAAACAAAAATGGAAAGGCTTTTTCGGTTTGTTTAAAAATTAGATGTGGGTGCTATTCTTTGTAAGGTTCTAAGGTGGGTGTTTTTGCCCATCCCTCCGAAAAGTAGGAATAAGGGTAATAAGACAAACCATTATTTTAGTAAGGTGGCAAAAAATGTCGAAAAATAGCTGGAATTGTCAAATTTTATTGCTGTACGACCTGTTTGATGTTAAGTTCGTAGTAGTAAGAAAAAAAGGAAATGGGTTCGTTCCATTCCCATATCCTACCTTTCGTAATTATTTAGTATGAATAAGGATGGAGATTTCTTTCTTCGGTTATGTATTATATTTATCAAACTATAGGAAGATTTACGAGAACTTATTTCTTAATTTTCGAAAAATTAAACCGACAGGAAATCGAAATTAATTACATTCATTCAGCGAAAGGACTTTAATGGAACTAATTGAAAAGGGAAGGATTATTTATATGCAGAAAGGGAATTATTATATGTTTCAAAAACCGATGAAAGTACTTGCGACATCTGCTATTTTGACTACTACATTATTTTCACCTATCATGACAAATGGCTTGATTGTTCATGCTGAAACGATTGCTGCACAGACTACAAACCAATATGAACAGAGGGAGTTTGATCTTCCAGCTACAGGGAGTTATGGGGATGAAGCAAAAAGAGAAAGAAGAAGTAATCAAAAAACCTATATGCCAACAGGAATTTATGTAAAACCGAATGAACAAGTTACAATTGAAGTATCGGGAACACAAAAGATTAGAGCGATTATTGGGACGCATCAATATGATAAAGAATGGGGAAAAGAAGTTAATCTTTCTCCAGGTTCTAATACCATCTCCTCTCCAAACGGTGGTTTAATAGGATTTGATAACCCTCAAGATACAGGAACAGTTAAGGTGAAAGTAACACAAGGCGGAAGCCCTGTTCCATTCTTTGAACTGGGGAAGCATACGAAAGAAGACTGGATTGCGATGATGAACAAGTATCCAGATGCACATGCGGTACAATTGAAATCAGAAAAAGCAGTACTTACTGTTACGCAGGATAGTGCCAAGAAATATATTGTGAATCAAGATCCTGTTCCTCTATTAAAAAAATATGATGAAATGATTCGAGCACAAGATAAGATATCAGGGTTATCGGAAAAAGACCCTAATCCTTTACATTGTTCGACTCGTCGCATTTGGGCTTTTGTAGAAAATCCTAACAAACCAGACTGGGGTATGTATGCAAGTTTGGATGGAGCTGCATTTACTACTGCTGGTAACGCAATCGAAAGTGCTTTAAATGTAAATAAATTTGGATGGGGACAAATGCATGAAGCAGGACACGCAAGACAACAATATCCATGGACGTGGAATCATGATTTGAGAGGAATGACTGAAGTTACAGTTAACTTATACTCTTTAGCTGCACAAAAGCAATTATTCCCGAATCAACCAACACGTTTAGAAAAAGAGGGGGATTATGATAGAGCCTTTCAATACTTAAAACAAACAGATAAAGATTATAAAAATATTGACGACTTGTTCGTGAAGCTTGTGATGATTTGGCAACTTCAATTAGCATATGGTGATGATTTTTATCCAAATCTTCACAAACTATACCGTGAATTACCAGAAGATCAACTTCCAAAAACGGATGAAGAGAAAATACAAGCATTTATTTATAATACATCGAAAGTAGCGAAGCAAAATTTACTACCATTTTTTGATCAATGGGGTCTGAAAGCATCGCAAGAAACGCGGCAAAAAATAGAGGCTTTGAACTATCCAATATTAATCGCTCCTATTTGGGAAGCAACTGATTCTAAGCCTGTTAAAGCGAATGTGCTCAAATTAGGTGGCCGAGTATGGGAAGATAGTAACCAAAATGGTATTCAAGATCAAAGTGAAAAAGGAATGGAAGGCGTTCGTGTTCAACTGTTAAATAAAGATGGGAATGGATTAAAAGAAGTAAAAACAGATAAAGAAGGCCACTATTTGTTTGATGGATTAATAGAAAACACATATCGTGTACAAGTAGAGAAGCTTACCGGGTATATATTCATGCCAAAACAAAGTGGGCAAGATGTAACAGTTGACTCTAATGTAAGTGAGACTGGGGTAACAGATGCTATTACTCTTTTACATGATGATTTAACAATTGATGCGGGAGTAAATAGAAATACATTTAAGGATGTCCCACAAGGACACTGGGCATTTAATGCGATTCATGATTTAGCGAATAAAGGAATTATTGCAGGTTATGGGAATGGAATATTTGGTATGGGTGATAATGTAACACGTGAACAAGTAGCGGCATTAATTTACCGTACTTTGCATATAGAAAAACAAGATAAATATGAAAATCCATACGGAGATATCGATCAAAATTCAACAATGTTTCCTGAGGAAATACTAGCTTTAACTAAGCTAGGGATTTTCCAAGGCGATGATCAAGGAAACTTTAGACCGAAAGCTACATTAACACGTGCAGAAATGGCTCAAGTTATTACGAAAGCTTTTAGATTGAATGTGAAGGCTCCACATAATTTCAACGATGTTCCAGCGAATTCATGGGCAACAGATGCAATTAGTGCCGTACAATCGAACCATATTGCAGCAGGTATTGGTGAAGGGAAATTTGCTCCGGATATGAAAGTTACACGGGAACAGTATGCACAGTTTTTATATAATGCAATTTTAAATGGGCGATCTCATCAATAATAAGAAAATAAAGTTAAGTATCATAGTATAAGTTTATATTACTACCTTTAAAATAATTATATCTTTATATTTAGAAAGGAACAAAAAATGAAAAAAATCACATCAACACTATGTATAGCTGGAATGACTTTAACTATTTTAGGAGTAGCCCCTCAAAGTAGCTATGCTCATCTCGATCAAATTGATTTAACTGAGACTGATCCTATCACTGCACGATGGTCTGCAGAAGCTCCGTATCATTCTGATAAAAGTACACATTTATGGATTGCAAAACAAGCTATTGAAATTATGAAAACAGAATCTAATGTTGAAGCAAATAAGCAAGCTGTGGAGTTCTTAAATTATCCGCAATATAAAGATCTATTTTCTAAAGGATTATATGATGCAGATTATAATGCAGAGTTTAACGATGGTGGAACGGGAATAGGCGGCGTTTTTAAAGGCGGATGGAAATCCCATTTTTATGATCCTGATACTAAAGAAAATTACAGAGGAGAAACAGATCCAACCGCTCTTACACAAGGCAAGAAATACTTTTATGAATCTGGAGAACATTTACGAAATAAAGACTATGAAAAAGCTTTCTATTACTTAGGGGTAGCCACGCACTACTTTACAGATGCGACACAACCTATGCATGCAGCTAATTTTACCGCAATTGATACGAGAGCTATAAAATATCATAGCTACTTTGAAAATTATGTTACAACCATTCAAAATCAATTTGCAGTCAATACTGGAGGGAATTATAATGACTCTCTATCTACACCTGAAGAATGGATTGATTATGCAGCCCAATTAGCTAAACCTGAAATCCAAAATATTGCTAATGATAAAACATTTGAGTATTACAATAGCGGTAAGGCGCAATTGTGGCAAGAAATGGTTACCCCAGCTGTGCAGCGAAGCTTAGGAGAAGCTCAGCGTAATACAGCAGGTTTCTTAAATCTTTGGTTTAAGACGTTTGCTAAAAATGTGCAAGCTCCAAGTATAGAGACTGCATTAATCTATGATATAGCAGGAAACGTCATAGAAGCAGGGAAAAGCTATTATATCGTACCAAGTGAATCACCTTATCAAGGGCTAGCATTTGAATGGTATGCAGTAAACCGTTACGATTATGTTTTACTTGCAAATAAAGAGAACAATGCTTTATCTGGTACACCTATAGAATTTGAGTTCTACAAAGAAAATGATGCAAAGCTACACCATGGGGAGAGTATATATCTTCGCATGAAGCACTCGAATTATGATCAATTTCAATATTTAAATTGGTCTAATTATTCCAGTTGGATTCACCTTGCTCAAAAATCTGATAGTTTAGCCGACTTTAAAATTCAAATTAACCCGGATAATCCTACAGAATATAATATTTTTACAGATGGCTATCCATTAAATTATGAGAATATAAATGCAGAGAAAAGTTGGATTGTACTAGGTGAAAAAACACAAAAACCTAGCTCATGGAAGTTTGTACCTTTCAGATAACCTAAAAAGAAACACACTCGTTCCTAATCAGAACGAGTGTGTTTTTTATTCGGCACTCTACTACTAGATGGTAAATCCATTGACCACGGCAAGAACAAAGCTGTTCCTCATTAGGTAAACGATGTTCAATCGTTTCAACCGTAAGGTTTTGGACAGACTAATCCCTATGACCGTCTTTCCTTTTACGACGATAGGTGATTGTTTCAACTGCTGGTTCAGGGGTTTCAGAATCATTTTCTTTCTCAGCCTCATTAAACAGTTCTAAAGCGAGTTGATTATTAGGTGTTTTTCACTAGATGTACCATAAATCGATAAAAAATTATTTGGTGCTACCCTTAGTTGACAAATAGCTCAAAAAAAGAACCCAATTAATAGGTTCTTTTTTTGATGCTGATTATTTTTGTTCTAAAATACGTTCAACCTCATCTATGCCTAATTTACTGGCTTTAGCAATCGTTTCAAGTGGTACACCAAGTTCATGCATACCTTTAATCATCTGTATTTTCCCTTGCTGAACCCCTTCTTGAATTCCTTCTTGAATTCCTTCTTTTTTCCCCTCATTACGAGCATGAGCAAACTTTGCAGCCTCATCCATTAAGGCCTTTTCTCTTGCCTCATATGCTTGACGGAAAGAAGAATCCTGACTCATACGTTCCCACTTATTCATTGCTTTTTGTAAAATCGGATCTTGGTTCATGGCAATGTCCTCCAATGTTTGTGTGAGATGTTCATCTTCATTCGCTGGTAATAATAATAACCAACGAACAAACGAATCTTCCCACGGATTGACTTTCTCTTCGCGCCATTGCTGTAGTAACTTTGGAATCTCTACAATATGAACTTCTATATCGTCACTTAATAACTTTTGTTGTTGCTGATTCCAAAGGATTCCTGTTGTATGAAACGCTTCATATTCTGGAAACATCACAAAGTTTAACAAGTTAATCGTAATCGTTTTATGAAGTGAGCTATAAGGCATTCCTTTTTGCAATTGAGAGGTGTATAACCTTCCCCAATAATACAAGCTTCGTTTGATCATATCGTGATTGTTATTCAATTGTATTTCTACATTTACCTTTGTTCCTGTATTTAATGTAGCCGAAATATCTAAAATCGATAATTTATCTTCTTCATATTCTCGATGCAAATGTGGATCTTCTAATTGCAGGGAAACAATAGGTGATTCTAAAGAATCTTTTAATATGGCATTTAAAAAAGCAACTAAAATATCTTCATTCCCATTTGTGCCAAATAACTGCTTAAATGCAAAATCGATACGTAAATTTACTAATGAATTGGACATGGTTTTCCTCTTCCTGTTTCAGACTATATCTTTACCTTTATTGTACATAAAAACAAAGTCAACATGCAAACAATCCCCTAGGATTTATATAGGGGATGCATACAAATATACACAATAGATTATCGAAGACTATTTGGGGTCACCATATCATTTTGAGAAAATTGTACGCTAAGTAATTTATAAAAGTAACAAACCTTGATTTCATAGGGATATAAGTCTTTCCCTTAAATTTTCCGTACTTAAATTAGGTTTGATTCTTGAATATATGCGCTTTATTCTCTTTTATTTTATTTTTGCACCAGAACTGGTGTTAGCAATAGAAAACGAAAAGGATTAAATATAATACTTGTAAAAAAATAAAATATCAAATAGAATCTTCCTGGCCTTTCTTAGGTAAATAGTACAGAAGGATCAGGAAGAAGACTGGTTTATACTTTAATCAAGTATGTCTATTTATTACGTATACGTTGTTCTGTATCAATATCGAAAAAATGAGCTTTAGTTAAACTAAAAGCTAACGGAATTTTATCGGTAGCTTTAATTTCTGAACGGGCATTGATTCGTGCAATAAAGTTTTGGCTCGCAAGTTTACCATGAACCATCGTTTCAGCACCTAATAATTCAGCAACTTCTACTGTAATTTCGACAGTGGATTCAGGAGAAGATTGAAGAACAATTGGTTCATCATGAATGTCTTCAGGACGAATACCGAGTATGATTGCTTTTCCATTATACCCCTTTTTGTTTAATGTTTTTAGTAGACCATCTGGTACTTTGAAGCGAATATTTTCTATATGAAAATATTTATCTTGTAATGTTCCGGTAAAGAAATTCATAGCTGGAGAACCAATGAATCCGCCAACAAAAATGTTTTCAGGATTATCATATACTTCTTTTGGAGTACCAACTTGCTGAATGAGTCCATCTTTCATAACGACTAGGCGCGATGCCATTGTCATTGCTTCTGTTTGATCATGTGTCACATATACAGTGGTTGTGTTTAAACGGCGATGAAGTTTAGAGATTTCTGAACGCATACTTACGCGTAATTTTGCGTCTAAATTGGATAGAGGCTCGTCCATTAAAAATACTTTTGCGTCACGAACGATAGCTCTTCCTAGCGCAACACGTTGGCGTTGTCCACCTGATAATGCTTTTGGTTTTCGTTGTAAGTAATCTTCAAGCCCTAAGATTTTCGCCGCCTCAGTTACACGGTGATTAATTTCAGCTTTTGGGAGTTTTCGTAGTTTCAAGCCAAAAGCCATATTCTCATAAACGGACATATGTGGATATAGTGCGTAATTCTGAAATACCATTGCAATGTTGCGATCTTTTGGAGCAACATCATTCATGCGCACTCCATCAATATAAAATGAACCATTAGAAATGTCTTCTAGACCAGCAATCATACGTAGAGTTGTTGATTTTCCACATCCAGAAGGTCCGACAAATACGATAAACTCTTTATCCTCAATATGTAAATTAAAATCAGAAACAGCAGTCGTTTTATTATCATAAACTTTAAAAATATGATCTAATACAAGTTCTGTCATGATTACTCACTCCTCTTTTTAATTAATTGAATTATAAGATTATTTAAGGCGTAGGTAAATTGGCAGGGTGCACAAAAGAATGAGAGGTTTTTATGCAAGTTTACGAAATATCCAATGAAAGAAAAGCCAGATAAACTGTTACTGCACCTTCAAAAGTTTTTATATTAATTCCTGTCTTTTCAATGAATTTATCAATTCGATATTGTAAAGTATTACGATGTAAATATAATTGTTTAGCTGCAAGTGATACATTTAAATTACATTGGAAGAATACTTTAACACTATCTATTAGTTCCTTGTTATTAGAAATGTGTGCTAATAATTGATTCGTGTATTTTTCTCTTTCTTCTTTCGGTAATGAGATCATTAATTGATAAGGGAGTAGTTGTTCAATGTGTATAATTTTTTGCGATAAATAGGGAGAAAGAACAGAAAATAAATTTCGCTCCCATTGATATAGTCGAGCAATTTCATTTGTTTGTGTATAGTGTCTTCCCATAAAAAAGGATAGAGATATAAAAAAATCTGTTTCTAGTGTATCAAGGGCTGCTTGCAATACAGACTCCGGTACATTTTCTTCTAAGATGAGGGCGCCAGTTTGCGAAGTTTCCCATATTGTTGTAGTGGTGAAAGAAAACATAGACTGTAAAGCGTATTGAAATTCTTCTCTTTCTACTATAGGGCGCGTTGTGAAGAAATGTAAAAAACGAACCGATACTATAGGGATGTTCTTATTTTTATATAATACTTCATACCATGATTTTTCTTTTTCTGTTTCATAAAATGTATCAGTATGAATAGGTGTTAAGATAGATGAAAGCAATAGATGTTCCTTTTTATGTAATCGAGTTTTTCGAATCCCTACTTTATGTTCTTCAACTAAAAACCAGCTATAATCCTCAGACAACACGGCTTCATTAATCTTTATATCTTTACCATAATATGATTTTAATTTTTGAATCATAGGAACACTCCCTTTTATATGAATTAGGCTTCATTTTTCGCTATTCGTTAGGACAAGGTAAACTAAAAACTTGAGGGGAGGATTTCTTTATCTTGTATTAATGATTAATCTTCATCAATCCGATTTTAATAGAAAGAATATATTTTATAAAAAAAATGTTTTTTTTATAGGCAATTCAATTCATAGTTTGCATTACAAAATAAATATAGAATAAGTTTGTTGAGTGATAAAAAAATTTTAAAAAAATTCAGAAAATATATTGCAGAAGAAAAAGTTGTGATGGTATACTTCATAACAACTGGTAATGACAACATTATATCATAATTGAATCTGTCATATACATAATCAATATAGTAGTCATAGTTTGTTAGTTCAACTGGTAGTGACATCATTATATCTGCGTGATAGAAAGAACAAAAAATGTTTCTTACAAATAAAAACACTTATTTGTAAACGTTTTATTTATGGGGAAAAATACTTGGTCTAAAATACAAATCTTTTTGTAAAAGATCGTTAGTTAGTTCAACTAACCATTAGTGTGTAATAAATGCACCGGTGAAAATGGGATGAAAAAGTGGCTTATATTCTTTTTGTCAGCATTGTTATTTGTAGCAGCAGGATGTTCTAATGGTGGCGAAAAAGCAAACACGTCATCTTTAAAAACTAGGTAGAAAACATTTGGATGATAATAAGGAAATACTTCCACAAGACTTTAAGGAGGTGGTTTACCAAGAGGAATAATCAAAAGTAGCAGGGATAAGAAGAAGGGATAGGAGGAAGTATCAAATGAAAACTGTAAGAATTGGGATTATTGGTGCAGGACTTCGGAGTGGTATTGCAAAGTATTGGCATAACCCAGGTGGAAATTCAGTTGTCGTTGCTGCAGCCGATGTTTCGATAGAAAGATTGAAAACCTTTCAAGAAAAAATTAACCAACATGCATATATTACCACCGATTATAAAGAGTTACTCGCACGCACGGATATTGATGCTGTTGCCATTTTGTCTCCCGATTATTTACATGAAGAGCATGCCATTGCGGCACTTCAAGCTGGTAAGCACGTCTATTGTGAAAAGCCCTTAGCGATCACAGTAGAAGGATGTGACCGGATTATCGAACAAGCGGAAAAGTCTGGAAAGCATTTAATGGTTGGTTTTAATATGCGTTATATGAGTATGTACCAAACAATGAAAGAGATTATTGATTCAGGGGTAATCGGTGATCTTAAAGCCGTTTGGGTAAGACATTTTGTCGGATTTGGCGGATACTATTATTACCATGACTGGCATGGAACAGCTAAAAATACGACTTCGCTTTTATTGCAAAAGGGTTCTCATGATCTTGATGTGATCCATTGGATTACTGGAAAATATACAAAAAATGTTTCGGCTTTTGGGGGACTAGATTTTTACGGTGGAGATAAACCAAATACATTAACCTGTCCTACTTGTGATGAAAAGGATACTTGTACGGAAGCGAGTCTGAACGTATTAACCCAATGCGCTTTCCGAGAAGAAATCGATGTTGAGGACAATAATATGTTGATTATGGAACTTGAAGGCGGAATTAAAGCTTCCTACTTGCAATGCCACTTTACACCAGATTATTCAAGAAACTATACCTTTATCGGTACAAAAGGCAGAGTAGAGAATGATGATGTAAATGAAAAAGTATATGTGAAAACGAGAAAATCAAACTCCTGGAATGAACTTAGCGACATAACCTATGACATGAAAAAAGAACAAGGCAGCCACGGTGGTGCGGATCCCAAAATATGCAGAGACTTTGTCGAACTAGTTTTAAACAACAAGCAGCCTTTAACCACACCATATGCGGGAAGAATGAGTGTTGCGGTCGGCTGTGCAGCGACTGAGTCCATTCGCTCTGGTGGAAAGGTTATTAAGATCGGTCAAGGTTCAACTGTCAAGTATGTGTGATTAGCTTCTGTATGAGAAGGGGGAGAGAATTTGGAAAAAATTATTCAAAGCGAGACTCGTATGCAACACGCTAACATATTAGAAAAAAAATCAGAAGCGTCTTTGTCAAAGTGGACAATTTTACAGAAGTCGTTCCGTAAAAATTGGGAACTTTATTTATTGATTTCTCCTGTAATCGCTTACTTTATTGTGTTTCATTATATCCCAATGTACGGCGTGCAAATTGCTTTTAAAGATTTTATTGCAACGCTAGGGATATGGGATAGTCCATGGGTAGGGATGAAACACTTTGAGCGTTTTTTTAATAGTTACTATTTTTGGAGACTTATTAAAAATACGTTGATTATTGGTATTTATACACTAGCAGTAGCATTCCCGATTCCAATCATCATTGCCCTCATGCTAAATGAAGTAAGAAATTCTAAGTTTAAAAAATTCGTACAAACCATTATTTATGCTCCTCACTTTTTATCTACAGTAGTAGTAGTCGGGATGTTAATCCTTTTTTTAAAGCCGGATGGATTAATCAATCAAATTATTATTCTAGTGGGTGGAAAACCAATCGCATTTATGTCGGAACCAAGTTGGTTTAAAACATTATACGTGTTTTCCGATGTATGGCAAACCATGGGGTGGAGTTCTATTATTTATCTTTCTGCTTTAACTGCTGTTGACTATTCCTTACATGAATCAGCAATGATTGACGGTGCTTCGAGATTTCAAAGAATATGGCATATTAATATCCCAACGATTATGCCAACGATTATTATTCTATTTATTCTAAATGCAGGATCTGTTATGTCAGTTGGATTTGAAAAAGTTTTCTTAATGCAAAATACCCTAAACATGTCGACATCAGACGTTATATCTACCTTTGTTTATCGCAGCGGTATCGAACAAGCTGAATACAGCTTTTCTGCTGCAATAGGGTTATTCAACTCAATCATAAATTTCATTATGCTTGTAATGGTGAATTTCTTTGCTAAAAAAATCAATCAAACAAGTCTATGGTAGGTGGTGAACTAGATTGGAAAATACAGCATCCGATAAAGTTTTTAATTTTTTCAATTATTTCTTTTTAACAATCATCGCATTACTGGTTGTTTATCCTTTGATCTTTATCATAAGCGCGTCGCTTAGCAATCCACTCCATGTGTTAAACGGAGAAATTTGGTTTTGGCCAAAGGGGTTAAATTTCGACGCGTACAAAAAATTATTTTCAAATCATGATATTATAAACGGATTTCTCAATACGGTTAAATATACGGTGGTAGGGACTGCTATTAATGTAGTATTAACGATTATGGCAGCGTATCCACTTTCTAGGGCAGACTTTGTTGGCCGTAATGTGATTATGGGAATATTTGTTTTCACGATGTTTTTTAGCGGTGGTTTAATTCCTAGCTATTTGCTTATCAAAAATCTTGGAATGATTGATACTTTTTGGGTAATGGTTATTCCTAATGCCGTATCTGTTTTTAATATTATTATTATGCGGACGTTTTTCCAAACGACCATTCCACTTGAACTTCAAGAAGCGGCCATGATTGATGGCGCAGGAAATATTAGAATTCTACTGAAAATAGTTTTGCCTCTTTCTATGCCTGTTATTGCCGTTATGATTTTATTCTATGCAGTTGCACACTGGAATTCTTATTTTACAGCATTAATTTATTTACAAAATAAAGAACTTTTTCCACTTCAATTAATCTTAAGGGAGATTCTTATTCAAAGCCAAACGAGTGATATGGTTAAATCAACGAGTGAAAGCTTCTTAAAGCAGCAGATGAGTGTGGAAGGACTGAAATATGCGGTTTTAATTTTTGCGAACTTACCAATGTTGAGTTTGTATCCATTCTTACAAAGGTATTTTGTTAAAGGATTTTTGGTTGGATCTATTAAAGGATAAAATCAGGGGGTTGCGAAATGAAGAATAAAAAGAAAAAAGCTAGTATTCTATCGTTTGTTCTAATGAGTTCACTCGTATTAGGCGCATGTTCCAACGAGAAAACCACTGCCGAAAAGAAAGACGATAAAAAGGAACCCACAATATCTAATTTAAATCAAACTGGAATGCCCATTGCAAAAGATAAGATTGAGTTGGAAGGCTTTGCGGGAAAGTTTTTTCAATCACAGGATTGGAACAATTTAATGCTTTGGCAAGAATATGAAAAAATGACCAATATTCATATTAAGTGGGATGCTGTCCAAACACAAAGTTTGAAGGAAAAACGAAATCTCATGCTTGCAAGCGGTGAGTATCCAGATGTACTATTCGCAGCTGCAGTGCCGAAGACGGATTTAATAAAATTTGGCCAGCAGGGTGTATTTATTCCTCTAAATGACTTAATTGATAAGTATGCTCCGAATTTTAAAAAGATTATGGAAAAATACCCTTTAGTGAAAAAAGGGATTACGATGCCTAATGGAAAAATTTATGGGTTTCCGGCTTTTTATGATCCTGAATTCAAGGGGCTCATTTATGGAACACCATGGATTAAAAAGGAATGGCTTGATAAATTAGGATTGAAAGAACCAACGACTCTTGATGAATTTGAATCCGTATTACAAGCCATAAAAGACGGTGATCCAAATGGTAATGGAAAAGCAGACGAAATTCCTTGGGGCGGGGCATATGGAATCGATGAATTTATTTACGCCTTAAAAGGATCTTTCGGCTTAAATAATCATGGAATTGCGAATCCAAATGTTGACTTAGATCCGAAAACAAAAAAAATGCGCTATGTACCGACTGCTGATGGATATAAAGAGCTACTGCAATATTTAAACAAGCTTTATACTAAAGGTCTAATTGATAAAGAAATCTTCACTCTTAAAACGGAAGAGTTTAGTGCGAAAGCTTCAAAGAATACCTTTGGCGTCATAAACGGAGTTGATCCTGGGACGACAGAAAATCTGAGTGGCTTTGTGGGAATGCCTGTATTAAAAGGCCCTCATGGAGATCGATTAAATACAGCAGTTGGTTCACCTTTAGGAAACATAGGGATGTTTGTTATTACGAATCAGAATAAGAGTCCTGAAGCGACGGTAAGGTGGATCGATCATTTCTATAGTGATGAAGGATCAAAAATGTTCTTTATGGGCTTCGAAGGTAAGACTTATACCAAAGATCCAACAACGGGTAAATTGGATTATGTTGATGAAATTAAAAAGAATCCGGATGGATTAACGCTAGACCAAGCAGTAAGTAAATACCTAACATGGCCTGGTGGTTATTACCCTGGTTTTGTTAAGCAAAAATACTTTAACGGGGCAGAAAGCAAAGAGGCTACAACCGCAAATGCTCAACAAGCAGAACCGCTATCGCTTAAATTGGATGATGTTTGGCCGGCGTTTAACTTTACGGTAGAAGAACAGAGTGAGTTAACACCAATTTCAACCGATATGGATACGTATCTGAAAGAAATGACAGCAAACTTTATTACAGGAAAAGCAGATTTCTCTAAATGGAATGAATATAAAAGTACGTTAGAAAAAATGGGCGTTAAACGTTATATAGAAATTTATGAAGCAGCATACAAGAGAATGGAAAAATAAAAAAGTTGATTGAACCGTACGGATGATATTGGCTCTCCGTACGTGTTTTCTTCTTAGGAAGAGGGTTATGGTGTTTATGGAAACTAATGGTCTAATATGGAAGTTTTATAATTTTTCGGAAATTGTTATGAAAATAGCCATTTTTCAAATCATTTGGATCGCCCTGACTTTAATGGGGGGCATTATCCTAGGGCTGATGCCGGCAACTGTAGGGTTATTTACAGTCATAAGGAAATGGCGGATGGGAAACGAACAACTCCGTTCATTAGTTGAAATTTATTGGATTACTTTCCGAAAAGAGTTTTGGAAAGCGAACACCATAGGCTTTGCTTTGTTTTCCATTGGGTTCCTGATCTATCTAAACTTCTCCATTATTCGATTTACCAATGGGCTCATGCATCTATTATTATTTATTTGCATTATCACGTTTAGTATTCTTTTTTTAATCCTACTAATATATGTTATCCCTGTTTTTGTTCATTTTGAATTTAAGCTGCAGCAATACTTGACGATGTCCTTATTATTAGGAATATCCTTCCCGTTCCATACGATACTATTAGCTGTCGGTTACTATATTTTATTTAGGTTGTTTTTGTGGGTTCCAGGTTTAATTCCATTTTTTAGCGTTAGTGTTGTAGCCTTTTTTACTATGTGGGTGTCAATGAATATATTTCATACGATGGAGAATAAAGTGAGAGAGACTTCCAACTTTAAATTGTCCAGTTTGAATCCGTTCTTTCATAAAAAAACATTACCATCTGAAAACCAGACTAAGGAAGTTTAAGGGACTCTAACAAATATAGAAAAACCAATATTTACATTTTTCGTTATTAGCGATATCCAATTAACATGCTGGCAGAAGTTCCGTTTGCTACTAAGCTATAAAACTGTTACTAAGAATTTTGGAGGGAAATCATGATAACTTATGATAAAAAAAGCTGGAAGATTCATAATAAGAGAATCTTCATTTTATCTGCTGCCATCCACTATTTCCGTCTTCCAAGGGCTGAGTGGGATGAGGTTTTAGAAAAAGCAAAAGCTGGGGGATGTAATACAATTGAAACCTATATTCCGTGGAATTTCCATGAGATGAAGGAAGGCGAATGGGATTTCTCTGGCGACAAAGATTTAGCGCATTTTCTTCAATTATGCGCTGATAAAGGATTATATGTCATTGCAAGACCTGGTCCATATATTTGTGCAGAATGGGATTTTGGCGGATTTCCGTGGTGGCTCTCTACGAAAAAGGATATTCAATATCGTTCGGCACAGCCTAGTTTTTTACACTATGTAGATCAATATTTTGATCAGGTTATTTCAATTATTGATGAGTATCAATTAACGAAAAATGGTTCAGTTATCATGGTTCAGATTGAAAATGAATTCCAAGCTTACGGTAAACCTGATAAGCAATATATGGAATACCTGCGGGATGGTATGATTGCAAGGGGCATTGAGGTACCATTCGTTACATGCTATGGAGCAGTCGATGGTGCTGTGGAGTTCCGCAATTTTTGGTCGGGTGCCAACCGTGCCGCTGAGATTTTAGATGAACGATTTACCGATCAGCCGAAAGGTGTCATGGAGTTTTGGATTGGTTGGTTTGAACACTGGGGTGGAAATAAAGCGAATCAAAAAACACCCCAGCAGCTTGAACGTGAGTGTTACCAGCTCTTGAGCAATGGATTTACGGCCATTAATTATTACATGTATTTTGGTGGCACGAATTTTGATCATTGGGGCGGCCGGACAGTTAGTGAACAGATTTTTTGTACGACAACATATGATTATGATGTCGCCATTGACGAATATTTACAGCCAACCAGAAAATATGAAGTATTAAAAAGATACCATTCATTTGTCAAATGGCTGGAACCGCTATTCACAAATGCAGAACAAGCTGCTTCTGATGTGAAGCTGTCAAGTGACCTTAAATCAGAGCGAATTGTCAGTCCTCATGGCGAAGTACTATTTATTGAGAATAATAGGAATGAAAGAATGCAATCCCATGTGAGACATGGCAATGAACTTGTTCCGTTTACGATTGAAGCCAATGCCGTTTTACCGATTGTCCGCAATGTTAAGGTAGGAAATCGTTTTACCATTAAAACATTAACGGGACAGACAACAGGCTTTGATTCTAGGCATGCGGTGATTTATCACGAAAATGGGCAACGTTCTACTTTAGTTTTACAGCTTGACCAAAAGGCAGAAATTTATTGTCCAACACCAAATCGATTCGAAGAGTTAGAAGACGGCAGTATTGCTTTTTATTTATTTCATGGAAGTCAATCACAAACAATAAAGCTTTTATTTAAGGATGGATCCAGCTATTCTATTGAAGTTGTCACAAGAACATCGCTGGAGGTCATTGTACCTGAGCTTGAAAAGGATACTGCACTAAATAATTTATCATGGAAAACGGCAGATGAACCTCTTTCTTTTTTAACAGGAAAGGTGAAAGAGGCAGAAAAACCGCTTGATTTCAGTAGTTTTGGACAGTTTAGCGGCTACTTAGGCTATGAAAGTGAATTTGATACTGAAGAGACGCAAACTACGACGGTTGTCTTTCCTCGCATCGAGGATCCAGTTATGGTTTTCTGTAATCAGCAATTTGTCGGGAAGCTTAGCAAGCTTGGGGCTGCTGAAATTGAGGTTCCAGTGAAAAAAGGGAAAAATACGTTAACATGCCTCGTTCAGAATATGGGACGCTTCAACTATTCTCAGGTGGTAGGGGAACCGAAGGGCATTAGTGAGCCGCCAGCACTTAACGGGAAATATTTATCCTTACGAGGAGAATGGCAGGTTGAAGGCTGTGGGGTTCAACATCATTTATCGCAAATACCAAGGATTGAAGGGCGTATCGCCTTTTTAAGAACCTTCGAGAATGAGGGTTATGATCGAGCGCTTCTCGTTGGTGAAGGCGTTTCGCGTGTTACGGTAAATGGTGAAAAGGGTAAAATTTTGATGGAATGTCAAACGGGCTGGTCAAGAAACAGTGCTGTTTATGGAGTTGCAGATATAAGTGCTGCCTTAAAGCAAGGAGAAAATGTTTTGGATTTAGATGTTCAGAATATTACTAGTATTCGTCGTTTCGACCTTTATTTGTTTAATGAAAAGGAGCAAATTTCTGGCTGGAAAACGAAAGCATTTGCCCAGCAACACGAGGTAAGGGAATGGAAGATTGTTAATAATAGTGATCAACAAACTATTAATCCCCGCTGGCATAAAAGTAGTTTTACCTGGAACCCTGACAATGGCTCTATTGTAAAGTTTCGTGTGAATCAGTTGAGCAAAGGATGTTTTTGGGTAAACGGCCAATGTTTAGGAAGGTACTGGAACATTGGACCACAGGAGGATTATAAGATTCCAGCATCCTTACTGAAAGAGCAAAATGAAATTGTTATTTTTGATGAAGAAGGTTTCGCGCCGGATCATGTTGTGATTCATTCCTACAGCCCATTTGTTCAGTCAGAAAAAAAACAGTTGGTTACAGTCGAAGCTGGAAGCAAAGAATGAAACTTAAATATGAAGAAAGCTTAACGTCTGCAATGATTTCGGCAAATAGTCATTTAATTGCTTTTGCTGCTGAAAAATCAAGAATAACAGGTGAAACAATATGTAACAGAATTGCAGAAAACAATGAAACAAGTGAAGGAAGGAATGTAACCTGTATCGTAAGAGTCACCTCAAAATGGGGAAATATAGGTGAAAAGAATTTTAACTGATGGAGAACCGCTTTCCATTTCAATATGAGAAAGTGGTAGTAGTTCCTATTTCCATTCGTTATAATAACCATAAACTGGTTATAACAACTTTATGGATGAGGGAGTAAAACATGATTGAAAAAGATAATCGAATACCACTATATTATCAACTGCTGGATATTATTGTAGAGTTAATTGAAACTGGAAAATTACAAGAACATGATAAACTTCCGTCAGAGCGTGAGTTATGTGAGATTCATGATGTAAGCAGAACAACAGTAAGACAGACGATGCAAGAGTTAGAGAAAGAAGGATACATTTATAAAAAGCATGGCAAAGGAAGTTTCGTCTCACCTCGTGTATTTAATCAAAGTCTTGTTCGTTTTTATAGTTTCACAGAAGAAATGAAAAAGTTTGGGAAAGTTCCATCATCAAAAGTAGTATCCTTTACTATTATGAATTGCGACAAGAAAATAGCGAAAATTATGAAGCTTGAGTTTGAAGAAGAAGTCTATCAAATTACAAGACTAAGGTTAGCTGATAAAGAACCAATGTTGTTTGAAACATCGTATATTCCAGTAAAGTTTTTTCCATATTTAACGAAGACAGAGCTAGAAGAGACACCAATGTACGAAATTTTTCGTGCAAAATATCAAGTTCATATTACGCGAGCAGTAGAAAATTTCAAAGCAATCGCAGCAAATGAAGATCATGCAAAATGGTTACAAGTTCAAGCGAATGAACCATCTTTATTGCTAGAGCGAATCGCATATGCAAAAGAAAATATAATGGAATACACAGAGACGATTGCTAGAGGGGATAAATTTACTTACACAGTCGAATTACAATAAGTATCATTATACTTATTGTAATTCGACTGGTAATGATGACGTGATAAGATACGAAATTATGTTAAGGGGGTTTGCACATGTTATTACATGCAAATGAAAAAATAAGAGAAACATACGGAGCGTGTTTTACCGCGAAAGAGATTGCACAGCAGCCAGGTCTTTGGGAACAAGTATATTCGAATGTTCAAAGTAATCATCATGAAATTACAGCGTTTTTTTCCCATATTTCAAGAAGGCATGAGCAAGTACGAGTTATTTTTACTGGGGCTGGGACATCAGCTTTTGTTGGAGATACACTCGTTCCATATATAAAAAGAATAGTAGATGTAAAGAAAATGCAGATTGAAAGTATTCCAACAACAAATATCGTTTCAAGTCCTTATTATTATTTACAACCAAATATCCCAACAATTTTAGTATCGTTTGCTCGCTCTGGTAATAGTCCAGAAAGTGTAGCGGCAGTGGAGCTAGCAGAACAAATGATTCATTCTGTTTACCATATTATTTTAACTTGTAATGATGAGGGGAATTTAGCGAAGCAATTTCAACATAAAGAGAATGCTTTCGTAATGTATATGCCAAAGGAGGCAAATGATCGAGGGTTTGCGATGACAGGTAGTTTTACCTCAATGATGTTAACGGCACTTTTATTATGTAACTATAACGAAATCACTCTTTTACAATCTAGCATTACGGATATTGTTCAGCTAGGAAAGAAGGTAATCGAAAAGCAAGAACGGGAAATGAAGCAAATTGCAGAAAAAGAATTTCATAAAATTGTATTTTTAGGATCAGGCGTATTCGAAGGCCTTTCTAGGGAGGCTGCACTAAAATTTTTAGAGTTAACGGCTGGCCGCATTCCCGTTATGTTTGACACGCCGCTTGGGTTTAGACATGGACCAAAATCAATTTTAGATGAAGATACAGCTGTTGTATTGTTTTTATCTAATGATGAGTATACAAAAAAGTATGATCTTGATTTATTACGAGAAATTTATCAGGAGAAAGATAGAAACGATATTATTGTCATTGCGCATCAAGATAGCCAGGAAGCAAGGCAGTATTGCAATACATTTTTATGCAATGACGGAAACGATTTGAAGGATGATGTATATATTACGTTTATTTATATATTATATGGTCAAATTTTAGCGTTATATAAATCTATTGCATTAGGTATTACTCCAGACAATCCTTGCCCGAGCGGAAGTGTAAATCGTGTCGTTCAAGGTGTAACCGTACATCCTTATAAAGGAAAGGAATAGAAATGTATGAATTATTATGTCAAAGCATCAATGTATTTACTCGAAGAGAGGGTACGTGAAGGTGGGTATTTACATATTGTAAATGGCTACTTTCTAAAACATGTTGAAGAAATAGTAGACGGAGCAATGGTAATGGATTTTGAAGGGAGTATTATTGCTCCGGGGTTTGTTGATACACATATTCATGGTTTAGCGGGACATGATGTAATGGATGGTACATATGAATCGTTAAACAATATTTCTATTAAGTTATTGGAGAATGGTGTTACGAGCTTTTTGCCTACAACATTAACTGATTCTTTAGAAAATACTACAAAGGCTTTACAAAATATAGCTCATGCAAAAAGAAAGGGAGTTGCAGGAGCTACTATTATTGGAGCTTTTCTTGAAGGACCTTGTTTTACTGAAGCCTATAAAGGTGCGCAAAATCCAAAGTATTTTATTAACCCAACGATTGAGTTGTTAGAAGAGTGGATTGCTGAATCAGAAGGAACAGTTAGAAAAATTGCAATGGCACCAGAAAGAGAAGGTGCTATCGCCTTTATACAGCAAGCGGTAAAAAATAATATTCGCGTGGCAATTGGTCATACAGATGCGAACTATGAAGTATGCCAGGAAGCAATTCAAGCAGGAGCGACAATCTTTGTGCATACGTTTAATGGAATGAAGGGGCTACATCACCGTGAACCTGGCGTTGTTGGAGCCGCACTTTCTACTGAACATGTGTACAGTGAAATCATTGCAGACGGACATCATGTGCATCCAAGTGCAGTGAATATTTTGTATAAATGTAAAGGATACGATAAAACCTGTCTAGTTAGTGATTGCATGCGAGCGGGCTTATTAGGAGATGGCATATATCATTTAGGAGAATTTGCTGTTCATGTAAAAGATGGAGTAGCTCGAACAGAAACAGGATCTTTAGCAGGGAGCACACTTCGATTTATTGATGGTGTGAAGAATATCAAGAAATGGACAAATGCATCGTTATGGGAAAGTGTTCATATGGGATCACTTATTCCTGCCAAAAGTATTGGAGCTGACAGAGAAATTGGGAGCATCGCACCAGGAAAAAGAGCAGATTTTCTTATATTAACAGACGATTTAGAGCTTATCGGAACAGTTGTTAGAGGAGAAATGAAATATAAAAAGAAAATGGAAAGGGTTTGAGAATATGCTTGTTTCAACTCAATTTATATTAAGAAATGCACAAGAATGTGGATACGCGGTTCCTGCTTTTAATATTCATAACTTAGAAACTTTAAAAGCGGTAGTTGAAACCGCGGTAGAACTACGATCACCTGTTATTATCGCGGCAACACCAGGTACAATAAAGTATATGGGAAAAGAAATTGTTGTGAATATGATTGAAGCGGCAAGAACGCGATATGATGTACCAATTAGCCTACATTTGGATCATCATGAAGATATAGAAGATATTAAAAGTTGCATTGATTTAGGGGTTCGCTCTGTTATGATTGATGCATCACATCATTCGTTTGAAGAAAATATTCAGATTGTTCAGGAAGTTGTTTCGTATGCAAAACAATACGAAGCAACAGTAGAAGCGGAATTAGGTCAATTATCAGGAATTGAAGAAAATATAGTAGTAGAAAACTCGATCTATACAGATCCGTATCAAGCAAAAGAATTTGTAGAGCGCACGAATATTGACTCATTAGCAGTTGCGATCGGAACAGCGCATGGTTTATATAAAGGAGAACCAAAGTTAGATTTACAAAGATTAGCAGATATTCAAAAGCAAGTTGATATTCCACTTGTACTTCATGGAGCATCTGGATTATCTGATAGTTTAGTGCAAGAAACAATCAGATTGGGCATTTGTAAAGTGAATATCGCAACAGAATTAAAAATTGCATTTGTCACAGCGTTACGCAATTATCTACAAACGCACCCAGAAGAAAACGATCCGCGAAAATACTTTGCAGATGCTATTGTGGAGATGAAACGAGTCGTTGCGGATAAAATAAAGATGTGTAAAAGTTTGAATCGTATATAAGGTGCTATTCTTATGATTGCAACGATTAATTTAAATCCATCTGTCGATATGCGATATGAGTTAGATGAATTAAAGCCATATGAAGTACACCGCACGAAAGAATATGAAAAAACAGCTGGCGGCAAAGGTATGAATGTATCGAGAGTACTTCGTTTATTAGGAGAAGAGATTACAGGCAGCGGCCTACTCGGTGGCAGAAATGGCGATTTTATAAGAGAAAAGTTGAAAGAACTATCAATTACAGACGAGTTTGTTTCCATTAAAGAAGAAACTCGCAATTGCTTAGCATTAATAACAAAGAATTCTGCTTCAGCTACAGAAATATTAGAAGCAGGTCCAGCTATTTCGGAAGATGAAATAGCTCTTTTTATAAAAAAATATGAAAAAATTGTAGACAACTTTGAGTTTATTGTTGCATCGGGAAGCTTACCAAGTGGTATTCCAAAATCATTTTATAAACAGTTGGCGCAAAAAGCTGCTGAAAATGGTAAGAAATTTATATTAGATACAAGTGGGGAAACATTATCTCATGGTATACAAGGAAAGCCATTTTTAATTAAACCAAACAAGCAAGAGATTTGTCAGTTCCTTCAAAAACAGTACGTATCGCAGGAAGAAATGGTCGCAGCGGCAACTAGAATATGCCGGGGCGGCGTACAGTATGTTCTTCTTTCACTTGGAAAAGAAGGGGCGATACTTATAGCGAAAGATGAGAGGTTTAGGGCGATTTTACCAGAAATAGACTCTATCAATTCGGTTGGTTCAGGGGATGCAATGGTTGCGGGCATAACGTATGCACTCGCAAAAGGATATGAGATAAAGGATGCACTTCGATTTTCTGCTGCTTGTGGCATGGCGAATGCAGCAGAGCAAGCAACAGGTTATATACAACCTCAACTTGTAGAGAAGTTCTATAACGAAATTACAATTGTATAAAAGTAGGAAGGAGAGAAATATGGGGAAAAGCTTTGCTTGTTTTGATATTGGAGGAACATTTATTAAATATGCGATGATTGATGAACAAGGAACAATATATGAAAAAGGAAAAATACAAACACCAGCACACAATCAAAAAAACGAAATTCTGCAGCGTATTTGTGACACAATACGTGAATTAGAAAAGAATGATAAGATTCATTCCGTTGGGGTGTCGTCATGTGGACTGATTGACAATGAACGAGGAGAAGTTATATTTTCTGCCAATATTCCGGGGTATAGTGGCACGAACATAACAGACTATATTTATAGAGAAACCGGTTATACCGCAACTGTTGAAAACGATGTTCGTTCAGCTTGCATTGGTGAAATGTGGAAAGGGGTAGGTAGTGGAAAAGAACATATTGTTTTAATTACGCTTGGAACAGGGATCGGTAGCGGTATTATGATAAATGGTCAAATGCTCCAAGGTGCAAACGGACTAGCTGGAGAGCTCGGTCATATGACAATTGTCCATAATGGAGAAGCTTGCAGTTGCGGCGGGAAAGGATGTTACGAAAGATATGCATCAACTTCAGCTCTAATTCGTCAGTATCAAGAAGCTTCCAGATTACAAGGGATAGAAATAAACACCATTACAGGTGAAGAAATTATAGAACGCATACATGGAGGAGAGCAGTTAGCAAAAGATGTATATGAACAGTTTTTACAATATGTCACTACTGGACTAGTGAATATTGCCCATATGTTCAATCCCGAATTAATTATTATTGGAGGCGGGATTGCTGAACAAGGGGAACCTTTCTTGCAACAAATTCAAGAAAGGTTTCACCAAGCAGTAATGGAGATTTATCAAAAAAAGACGGATATAGTTTTAGCAGCATTACATAATGATGCAGGTGTGTATGGGGCTTGTTATGTGGCGCTCAACCGGTTGGAAAAAGAATTACTATTTTAGAATAGTAATTCTTTTTTTATGAAAGTTGCTACCCGTGTCTATCAAAATATTAGATTGATAACGGATTATAATATTTTCTAATTATCCCCTTTAAAAAGAACGTACATTCGCACATAACGAGAACGATTGTTTTTATTTGATTAATAAAGATTCTATGCGTCAGTTCGTTGTATGAAAAGAGAACGAGACTGCGATATATAAAACATACAAATACATGAAAGGAGGATACAAACCATGAATCACGCACCCTTTCTAAAGTAATAGTAACAGTATTTCCAAGATTTATAGATTCATTGCAATTGTCCTTAAGTTTTTGCACCAGAACCCTAGAATCTGTATATGTTTCAATATTCAACCATCTTCATTATAAAATAAAAACCTATCCGCAGATAGGTTTCTTGTTTATATTTATAGTATCAATTTGAATATTTCCCCAGGGTGTCCCCTCATACCTTGAATCGTTTCCGTACCCCTTTTACAGTGAAAATCTTCATTGCCATATACATTCTCATTTGTTATCTTTTTGTTACCTTCAGATGAGTCATCTATATGTTAAAATATTTATATTCCTCCTAATCAATTTATCCGATTAGGCGTGCCCTAAAGAGCCCCTATCTCTTTAGGGCTCTTTTCATTAAACCTATCATTCTATCTCATTTCTTTTCTCTATAAAGCAAATAAAAAATATTTCATTATCCAAAGAACACTTCAATTATAAATGGTTGTGCTTTGAGGAAGCAGTAACGCTTTTGAAATGGGATAGCAACAAAGCAGCATTGTGGGAATTAAACAAAAGGCTATTAAAACAATTAACGTGTTAGCTAACAAAGACGATAGTGGAACGAGAATTAAACAACTTAAGAAAGCCGCAGTTTCCTGATGGTACGCCTACCTAAGAAAGATTTATGTCCTCTTGCAATAGCGGTAAATAAATATTCACCGAGGTTCCTACTCCAACTTTACTTGTTATACAAATTCTTCCTTGATGACTTTCAATAATTTTATAACTAATCATTAAACCAAGACCTGTGCCTTTTTCTTTCGTACTATAAAAAGGTTCGGCAAGTTTTGCAATTCTTTCTTCTGGAATACCAGTCCCTTCATCTGAAATACAAATTTCCACCTCATTATTAT
Source organism: Bacillus paramycoides (assembly GCF_001884235.1). Classification (GTDB taxonomy): domain Bacteria; phylum Bacillota; class Bacilli; order Bacillales; family Bacillaceae_G; genus Bacillus_A; species Bacillus_A paramycoides. The sequence goes on from NZ_MAOI01000087.1 coordinate 42,074, forward strand.
TTACTTTCTTAGTGGTAATGATTATGCCTCCTCCATTTGGCATTGCTTCCATCGAATTTTGTAAAACATTGATAAACACTTGTTTTAATTGCTTTTTACAACAATCAATATATACAACGTCAGGATCGGTTTGTACTGTGACATGAATATTTGTCATAATTGCCTTTGTATTAATTAATGATACAACGTTTTCTAAGATTACACCGATGCTCTCCTGCTCAAAAGAACATACCTCAGGTTTAGCAATAGATAAAAATTCGTGAATAATAGATTCAATGCGCTCAATTTCAGAAAGTATGAGTTGAAAATATTTTGATTCATGTTTCATTGGTATCTCTAATAATTGTATAAATCCTTTAATAACAGTGAGTGGGTTTCGCACTTCATGTGCAACCCCTGCAGCGAGTTGACCGACAGTAGCTAATTTATCTGATTTATTTAATAGTTCCTCTGTCTTTTTCCGCTCTGTAATATCGCGAACCATAACCATCACTTTATCTGTTAATAGCGGTAAACATCGTGCTTCAAAAAAGTAAATACTATTATGCATGAGCAAGGAGTATTCTACAATTTCTATGAAATTATTCTGCTGTACCTTTGCAATTGCTTCTTGTAGCTGCAGGGCAACATCTAAAGGTAACACATCCTGAAATTTTTTATACATAAATTGTTCGACAGGTACATAAAAACTTGATGGACAGCCAGCTTTAGAATCAACGATTACTCCGTCAAGTCTTGTTAAAAAACATAAGTCTGGAAGTGCTTTAAAAATTAATTCTAACTCTGAAGATTTTTCTATAAGTTTCTCTTCTATCTTTTTCCGATGCGTAATATCAATACCAACTGCCCAGTGACTGTATCCAGGAACAGGGAATTCTTCTGACAGGTTTGACCACAGGATTGTTTTTTCATCACCGTTTTTACAAGTAAGCGTCATTTCCCAATCACGAAAGTTTTTACCGAGTTCAGAAAATCCATGAAGTAACTGGTTCCGATACGTTTCATCTGGATAAAGTAGTTCTAACGCGCAAGGATTGTTAACAATTTCAGCGGCACTGTAACCTGTTACAAGTTCACACTCTCGGTTCCATATGACAATATTCCCTTCTTCATCACAAGCATCAACCATAACGGGCATGTTGTGTAAAATCGTATATAATTTTTCAGCAGGGATAGATTGATCTTTCTGTAATTGATGTAATGTATTCATTCCTTTATTCGTTATAATCGTTGCAAGGGATTTAAAGTATTTAGTGCAAGATTCAATACTATCTTTAGGCGACAAAATCACAAAATCACCAATCGTATTTTCATTGAATATAATAGGGACATGAATTTTTGTATGTAAATGTATATCAGAGGATGGTGTGCCGTAATGAAATATGATTCCTCCGTTGCAATCAAGCAGCTGATGTGAAATCTGTGTTAAAAGATAAAAGTGTTCTGCCATAGTTTGTATTTCTTTTACGTCAATAATCTCTGTCAGTTTGTACATATTCTCTCACCCCTATGTATGTAAACATGCTTATGTAGTTATTTTTTAAATTTTCTTAGTTTTTTTATTATACAAATTAAATGTGTCGAGGTACACAGAAAAGATGGGTTATTTTAATTTTCAAACGATTCCCGCACATTTTTCATAAAAATGCTTTCCAAAAACTCACCTTAAAAACTATGTCCCTGGTAGGTGATTTTTTGAATTACTATCTCAACTATCATCAACAATAAATGAAATTTTTACAGAAAAAAACAACTTGGATATGGACAAGTTGTTTTTTTCTAAAGGGCACAGCAAAGAAAGAGTGGAGGAAAAAATACATATACACATGTCAATGATGTAAAGTAAATCAACAAATAAAACTAAAAATTCAGATAACTATATCACTAAGGGTTTTTGTTTACTCTTTCTTTGTAATTATAAGTCTAGCTTGAACTACTCACCACTTAACGTCCTTACGGACTGTTTGAAGTGGGAGATTCCTGCGAACACCGATGTATCCACCGGTTATCTTAGCAGGCTCTGCCCGTAGTCCCTACGGTGAAAACATAAGTATCTTGTACGTTGACTCACCACGCTTCCTACTTTAGCTTGATTTTCGCAACTTCGGCAAGCGTGGGGCGATAGAACGTTGAAGATTTTACGGTTGCAACGTTTTTCTGCAACCAACCTCATATCTTCAGTTTTCAAAGAGCAATCTGTACAAATATAGGATAGCAAACATGTTGGCTTATGCCAACCGACATTCATCTCCCACCTAAAATTGGTGTTTCACACCTTCACATTTTTGAGGAAGGAGTCTTCTGTCGGAAAACGATAAAAAGTTTTGAATTTCTTGAGCAAATAGTTGTAATACATCAGATACAGAAATAGTCATATAAAAACGCCATCCTTTCCTATGATTCTACAGAAAGAATAGCGTGTTTTCTCCCTTTAAGGAAATTTAGTCTTGATAGCGATACCTAAGTGGCCCATGAAATAATTTCCTGTTCATCAAGTAAGAACTTCAAGCTTGATAAAGAGATTGTTTGGAAATTCTCTTTCGACATACGTTTTCGATAATGCGTAGGTGTTTCTCCAGTCACTTTTTTAAATATGCGGCTAAAGACTACTAAACTACGAAAGCCCACTTGATAAGAAATGTTTTCTACCGATTCATTTGTCATTGAAAGTAAATATGCTCCGTGATTAATGCGCGCCCTTAAAATCCAGTCCTTCATACTCATCCCGAAATGATTGTGAAAGACACGCGAAAGATGGCTTCGATTAACCGCAAGATGATTTGCCACATTACTTACTGTAATCTCTTCTAGATAGTGCTTTCCAATATATATCATCGCTTCAATCGCGAGTCGTGAAAACTTTTGTTTTACTCCTATTGATAATTCGCCACCATCTGTAAGTAATAATCGTAAAAACCGATAGGTCAACTCATTCAACTTTAATTCATCTCCTAATGTGTCGTGGGAGCAATTCATACACTCCAAGATAATATCCGAATATTGTTGAATATTAGTTGAAGTAATAGAGTAGTTATCTTCTTTAAAACTCGAATAACGAATAATTTCATCTGCTACCTTCCCACCAAATGACAGCCACACATACAACCACGGTTCTTCTGCATCCGAGCGATAAAAGGTCGACTCTCCTGGGCGAATGAGAAAAATATTTCCTTTTTTTAATGAATATTTTTTATCTTTTACATAGTACATTCCTTTTCCATCCAACACGACATGAATAATGTAGCTGTTACGCACAGCTGGTCCAAAAGCATGAAAAGGCAGTGTTTTTGAAAAACCACAAAAATCAAAATAAAGTTCGCTTGAGAAGTGATGCTGTTCTTTTTTCATAAAGATTGCTTGTTCCATGGGCTTCTCCCCTCTTCGTGATTACTATAATTTAATCTGCCTTTTGAAGGAAGAAATGCAACAAAAGGTTAAATCAAAGTCACAAAATGATATAAAACAGAAAGCGCTTTCTTGTTAAACTATAATTGAAAAAGAAAACCAAAGGAAGGAGATTAATGTAGTTCGTCAGTCTTTTTATGTTTAATTTTGTAAACGCTCTTATATCATTATTAAAATTAAATTGCGAGAAAAATTACAAAAAAGGAGAATGAACATGAATGGAAATTTAAAACAACGTATTTCCTATGCCTTAGGTGCATTTGGTCATGACATATTTTATGCAACTTTGAGCACTTATTTTATGGTCTTTGTTACGAGTGCAATGTTCACTGGGGCTGATAAAGAAACAACTGGAAAAATGATTGGAATTATTACGAGCTTAGTCGTAGTAATTCGATTAGTAGAAATTATTTTTGATCCGCTTATTGGAGGAGTAATTGACAACACAAAAACGAGATTCGGGAAGTTTAAGCCCTGGTTAGTCATTGGTGGTGTAGTTAGCTCTATCCTTCTTGTATTCATATTTACCAATTTCTTTGGTCTAGCAATTCATAATACTACACTGTTCATCATTTTGTTTGCAATTGTTTATATCTTACTCGATAGTTTTTATTCATTTAAGGATATTGCTTTTTGGTCGATGATTCCAGCGTTAAGCACTGAAACTAAGGAACGAGAAAAACTGGCAACATTTGCACGACTGGGTTCATCACTTGGTGCAAATGGGACTACACTAGCAGTTGTACCAATCGTTACCTTCTTTACTTTCTTGATGACTGGTAAAGATTCTCAAGGTGCCTCTGGTTGGTTTTGGTTTGGTTTGATTGCTGCTGTTATTGCTGGTGGAACAGCGATTATTACGGCACTTGGCACAAAAGAAAATGATAGCGTAATTCGTCAGCAACAAGAAAAAGCAGGCATTAAAGATATTTTCAAAGCTATTGCTAAAAACGATCAGTTGATGTGGCTAGCACTTTCATATATTGCATATGCGATTGCCAATGTTGCAACTACTGCTGTGTTATTCTTCTTCTTCAAATATATTCTAGGAAATTCAGGCGAGTTCTGGATTGTGGGATTAATTGCAGCTGTATTAGGCTTAATTGCCGTTCCACTTTTCCCAATGCTCACGAAATTAATTTCAAGACGTTTTGTCTATATTGGCGGTATTGCGATGATGCTTCTGGCATATGTGTGTTTCATCTTAGCTGGAACAAGTTTACCAATGGTTATTGTGGGATTGGTGCTCTACTACTTCCCACAGCAGTTGATTTTCCTTTCAGCTTTGATGACTATTACCGACGCAGTTGAATATGGACAATGGAAAAATGGTACCCGAAACGAAGCTGTAACTTTATCAATTCGTCCATTACTCGATAAAATTGCCGGAGCTTTATCAAACGGAATCGTTGGGTTTGTAGCTGTTGCTGCTGGGATGACTGGCAATGCTACAGCAGCAGACATTACTGCACAGGGTGTTTCAACGTTTCATCTTTATGCGTTCTACCTTCCAGCAGCACTCATGATTTTCTCCGCCATCATTTTCGCATGGAAGATTACATTAACAGAGAAAAAACATGCACAAATCGTCAAAGAACTAGAAGCAAGGCTAAATCATGACGAAAAAGCAACTGAAAAGGCTGCACTTGCTCATTCTAAATAAAGAAGTAGAGGATATCTAAGATGAACATTACAACAAAAAATTTCGGTGCAGGTTATACGATTATCACTATTACCAATCTGAACGGCCTGCAGTTGACTGTTTCAGATTTCGGTGCTCGTATTACGAGTTTAAAGGTACCAACAACGAATGGTCTACGTGAGCTCGTACTTGGTTTTGATACGGCACAGGAATATCTTGAAAAGGATTTATATATTGGTGCCTCAATTGGACGAGTAGCTGGACGAATTCAAAATGGAACTTTTCAAATTGATGAGAAAATTTATAAAGTACAAATTGATGAGACAACCGGAAACACTTTACATGGCGGTACTCCAGGATTTGAAAGTAAAAAGTGGCAATATCAAGTTATCGATAATCATGATGAGGTCTCAGTGATATTTCACACGGTGAGTCCAGATGGTGAAAATGGTTTTCCGGGGAATCTTGATGTCGAGATACGTTACACGATAAATAATAAGAATATTTGGAGAATAGAAACTAGGGCGACAAGTGACAAAGATACCTTGTTTAATCCAACAAATCACGTGTATTTCAACTTAACTGGTGATGTAACGCAACCTGTAAATGAACACACCTTATGGGTGAATAGTGATAGATTTGCACCACTTGATCAGGAAAGTATTCCAATTGGTGAAAAGTTGCCTGTAGAAGGTACTGCGTTTGATTTTCGAAGGCCAGTTAAACTCAAAGAAACCTTCAATAGTACTTTTGCTCAAAAAGAATTAGTGGATGGAATTGATCACCCATTTTTCTTGAACCGACCTGAGCTATTACATAGTTCAGTGAAACTCATTAGCCCGGATGAAGTGGTCAAAATTGAAATAGCCACAAAAGAACCAAGTGTCGTCATCTTTACGGCAAATTTTGGTGAGAATACGCCTTTCATGCATGGCAAGAAACTTGCACACCATGGTGGAATTACCTTTGAAACACAGGTTTCCCCGGGTGCTGAAAAGTATTCTGATTTTGGGGATACGGTTCTTAGGGCGGATTCAACTTATCAAACGATGACTGAATTTCATATTATTTGAGATCATATTTTGAATAGTCTCTTTCAACATGAAATATGTATAGAAACAATTAGATACTGCTATCAGAATTTATTTTAAATGCGATGTTGTGTCTAGAAATAATGATGAACTCTTAGAAGTGAGCCAGTGAATACAGAGATAATTCCCTTATCTAGGAATGCATGCGAAAGGGAGGTTTATACTTATGGAAAAGAAACGTGAACTAGCTTTAAAATTTGCTGAGGTATTTGGACCTCAAGAAACAACTCAATATTTTTCTCCAGGACGTATCAATTTAATCGGAGAACATACAGACTACAATGGTGGCTATGTATTCCCCGCTTCTATTACTTATGGAACTTACGGGGTAGCTAGGCGTCGTGAGGATGATAGAGTATTAGTTTACTCAACGAACTTTGAAGAACTTGGAGTGATTAGCTTCACGTTGAATGAACTAGATTACGATAAAAATGCGAATTGGGCAAATTATGTAAAAGGAGTTATCTTAACACTGAAAGAAGCAGGTCATAAAATAGACCGTGGTTTTGAGTTATTAGTTGAAGGAACGATTCCAAATGGAGCGGGACTTTCAAGTAGTGCTTCACTTGAATTACTTGTAGGCGTAGTATTAGAAGACTTGTTCAACTTAGACGTAACGCGACTTGAATTAGTGAAAATGGGTAAAAAAGTTGAAAATGAATTCATTGGTGTAAATTCTGGTATCATGGATCAATTTGCCATTGGATTTGGTGAGAAAGATAAAGCGATTCTCCTTGATACCAATACATTAGAGCATGAAATGGTTCCAGTGGTTTTGGATGACTATGTTATTGTCATTATGAATACTAATAAACGTCGTGAACTAGTAGATTCAAAATATAATGAGCGCCGTGCTGAATGTGAAGAAGCACTCGCACGTCTCCAAACAAAGTTAGAGATTCATGCACTTGGAGAACTAAGCGAAACAGAGTTTGATGCAAATCAAGATCTTATTGGAGATGAAATCCTAATTAAACGCGCGAAGCATGCAGTTTACGAAAATGAACGCACAAAAAAAGCCCAAGCAGCTCTTACTGCAGGTGATTTAGAAGAATTCGGAAAGCTATTGAATGCTTCTCATACATCTTTAAGAGATGATTATGAAGTAACTGGGCTTGAATTAGATACATTGGTGGCCACTGCGCAAAAACAAGAGGGTGTGCTTGGATCCCGTATGACTGGAGCAGGATTTGGGGGATGCGCCATCGCATTAGTAAAAGAAAGTGAAACCCACACTTTTAAAAACAATGTTTATGATGAATATATCAAAGTTGTCGGATATGCGCCTGTCTTTTATGTGGCACACATTGGTAGTGGAACTACAGTGATTGGATGATGAATGAGGTGAAAACGATGAACACATGTCAAACAATTTATGATTTTACTACACTTGCGATTGAGAATGGAGCCATTGAGGAAAATGACCGAATTTATATGCACAATCAACTATTACGTTTGATTGGCGAATCGGAAATGGGAGAGATTACGAGCGTAGTTGAAACGGACCCACATGTGTTGTTAGATACGCTTATGGATAAAGCGAAGGAAAATCATATTATCTCTAAAAACCAAGCTAATCGTGAAATGTTCGAAGCACTTTTAATGAATGTGATTACACCACTTCCATCTAAGGTCAATGCGAATTTTCAGGAGGCATATTGTAAAGGTCCTAAACAAGCAACGGATTATTTCTTTGAACTAAGTAAACGTAATGATTATATAAAGACCCGTGAAATTGCAAAAAATATTCATTATTTAGCAGAATCAAAATATGGTGAACTTGAGATTACTATTAATTTGTCCAAACCAGAGAAAGATTCAAAAGAGATCTTAGCGGCTAGAAATGCACCGAAGGGCAACTATCCAAAATGTTTACTTTGTATTGAAAATGAAGGGTATTTTGGTCGCTTTAACCATCCAGGTAGAAGCAATCACCGAATCATTAACATCAAGCTAGATGGAGAGGAATGGGGTTTTCAATATTCACCATATGCATACTATAATGAACACTCCATCGTATTATCTAAGAAGCATCGACCAATGAAAATTTCTGGTGAGGCATTCTCTCGTTTATTTAGTTTTGTAGAAATCATGCCACACTATTTCATTGGTTCAAATGCGGATTTACCTATTGTAGGAGGATCTATCTTAAGCCATGATCACTATCAAGCTGGACGCCATGACTTTCCAATGGCAAACGCTAAAGTTCTTAAAACATTTGAACTACCTGACTACCCAAATATTTCTTGTGGTATTGTCAACTGGCCAATGAGTGTGATTCGGCTTTCTTCTTTAAACAAAGAAGAACTAATTAATGCCAGCGCCTACATCCATGAAAGTTGGAAGAACTATTCAGATGAATTCTTACAAATTCGTGCGCAATCAAAAGATGGCATAAAACATCATACGATTACACCAATTGTGCGGCGCCATGGAGAAAAGTATGAAATTGATCTTGTACTGCGTGATAATAATGTGAGTGAAGAATGCCCTGATGGAATTTTCCATCCACATCCAGATGTACAGCATATTAAGAAAGAAAATATCGGGCTTATTGAAGTCATGGGCCTTGCGATTCTTCCTCCACGTTTGATTGAGGAGCTTCATGAAGTTGAGCTGTACTTGTTAGATAAGAAAGCCAATGTTCCTGAAATCCACCAAAAATGGGCAGATGAATTAAAAGCCCAGGGCGGTTATACGGAAGAGAACATCCAAAGCTTTCTTCAAACTGAAGTTGCAAAAAAATTTGAACGCGTCTTAGAAGATGCTGGTGTCTATAAGATGAATAAAGAGGGTAGAGCAGGGTTTGATCGCTTTATCAAAGAATTACAAAGCACAACTCGAGAGGTGATAACTAGATGACAGTTTTAGTTTTAGGTGGTGCAGGCTATATCGGTTCACATGCCGTCAATCAATTAATCACAAATGGCTATGATGTAGCGGTAATCGATAATCTATTGACCGGTCATATCGAGTCGTTGCATGAAAAAGCGCGTTTTTACAAGGGAGATATACGTGATAAGAAATTCATGTGTGAAGTCTTCTCTCAAGAAAAGAATATTGAAGGTGTGATGCATTTTGCGGCATTTTCACTTGTTGGTGAATCAATGGAAGAGCCATTGAAATATTTCAATAACAACGTTTACGGCACGCAGATTACCTTAGAAGTCATGAGAGAATTCGGCGTGAAATACATTGTCTTTTCTTCAACTGCTGCAACGTTTGGAATTCCAGAAGAGATGCCAATTAAGGAAACAACTCCAACAAAGCCAATTAGCCCATACGGTCAAAGTAAGTTGATGATGGAACAAATGATGAAATGGCAAAGTGAGGCAAGCGACATGAATTATGTGGCGCTTCGTTACTTTAATGTTGCAGGCGCAAAAGAAGATGGCTCAATTGGAGAAGCCCATAATCATGAAACACATTTGATTCCGATTATTTTACAGGTAGCACTTGGCCAGCGTGATGAGCTCATGATTTATGGGGGCGATTATAACACGCCGGATGGAACGAACATCCGTGACTATATCCATGTAGTAGATTTAATCGATGCGCATATCAAAGCGCTAGAATATTTAAAAACTGGCGGAAAACCGGACATATTTAATCTTGGTTCAGCAGAAGGCTTTTCAAATAAAGAAATACTTAAAGCTGCTCGTGAGGTCACAAGACATCCAATTCCAGCAAAAATCGGTCCGCGTCGCCCAGGTGATCCAGATGTGTTAATTGCATCAAGTGTGAAAGCCAAGGAAGTTCTTGGTTGGGAACCAAAATATACTTCTATTAAGGATATTATTGCTACAGCATGGAAATGGCATCAAAGTCATCCAGAAGGATATTAAAAACATTCGAAAAAGAACTGCACTAGAGGCGATGAAATTTCTAGTGCGGTTTTATTTTCAACCATAATAATTAGTAGTGAAGTTTGTAGAAATATGATATCTTTGTTAAAATCCTAGCTTGATAGACATGGGGTATACCCCCGCTAATTAAACCAGTATAATCGCTCATCATCTAGCCTATTTTCTGTTTATAAAAACATTGAAGATGAGAAGTTTAAGTATTATATAGTGAAAAATAAGAAGGATATTTTTCACTGCCTTAAAAAGTTCCTTAAGAAATAAATTTAAATATAAAAATAATTAAATGTATAGAAATCATAGGGCTGCAAGGCGATTCTTTAAGAAAGCTTTGCGGTCTTTTCATGTCTCTAAAACCCGGGTGATTATAGTTGATAAAAATCCAGCTTATCCAATAGCCATGGGAAAATTGGGGAAAGAAAAAAAGATGCCACTAGGCATGCAAATTAGACAGATAAAATATTTAAATAACATTGTGGAACAAGATCATCGTTTATGAACAAAGATTAATGAAGTATTAATATTCCCACCTATTGTTGAAGGGAGTTTAAAAAAGAAACTGTCTCTAAAAAATCGTTTTTTAACGAATTTTTGAGACAACTTCTTTTCACATATATATTGTATTAGTAAACACATATTGCAAGTTAAATTTGAGAATAAAATAAAATTAAGAATGTTATTATTTTGTAGAATTTCCTACATACGCTGAAATATCAACATTTAATGCTTCCGCTAGGCGCATACCATACTCGCGGTCTGCGCGGAAGAAATTGCAAATTGCAAGTAATTTCGTTTGCTCATTCACATCTTTTAAATCGCTTGTTAAGTTTGCGATTAAATTATCTTGTTCCTCTTTAGAGAATGAACGGTAACGTTCACCAGCTTGCTGGAAGTCGTTTGGTTTATCAATTTTTTCACGAGATACGTAGCCTTCAAGTTTCATATTCGAATCACGGTAAGCTGAATCTTCAACTGGGTTTTCAGCATGACGACTTGGCTCGTAGTTAATTGTTGATGGGTTTTGATTGATTTGCATTGTACCATCACGTTGTTGATTACGAACAGCTGCGTATGGGCAGTTTACAGGAATTTGTAAATAGTTTGCACCAAGGCGGTAACGCTGTGTATCTGGGTAAGAGAATAAACGACCTTGTAATAATTTATCTTCAGATGGTTCAATACCAGGTACAGTTGCACTCGGAGTAAACGCCGCTTGTTCTACCTCCGCAAAGAAGTTTTTCGGGTTACGATTTAACGTCATTGTCCCTACTTCGATTAATGGGAAACGATCTTCTGGCCACACTTTAGTAGGATCTAACGGATCGAAATCTAAAGAATCCATTTCATCTAATTGCATCACTTGTACGTGTAGATCCCATTTTGGATAGTTTCCTTTTTCAATCGCTTCGAATAAATCACGAGTCGCATGGTTGAAATCTTTACCTTGTACTTCTTCCACTTCTTTTGCACTTAAATTTCGGACATCTTGCTGTGGTTTCCAGTGGTATTTAATATAAACAATTTTCCCTTTCGCATTAATCCATTTAAATGAATGTACGCCGAAACCTTCCAGTTCACGATAGTTTGCCGGTGTACCATAATCAGAAAATACCCATGTCAGCATATGTGTAGATTCTGGAGTTAACGTCATGAAATCCCAGTAACGATCTGGCGTTTGAATATTTGTATCAGGTGCTGGCTTTAAAGAATGCACCATGTCAGGGAATTTAATTGCATCACGAATGAAGAAAACAGGTAAATGGTTACCTACGATATCATAGTTTCCTTCTTCTGTATAAAATTTAACAGCGAACCCGCGTGGATCACGAGCTGTTTCTGGAGAACCTTGACCATGAATAACCGTTGAGAAACGAACGAATACAGGTGTTTCAGTTCCTTCATTTTGTAAAAACGCTGCTTTCGTATATTGCTTCATACTGTTTTTTGTTACGAACATACCATGAGCACCTGCACCACGTGCATGTACAACACGCTCTGGAATACGTTCACGATCAAAATGAGCAAGCTTTTCTATTAAATGATAATCTTCTAATAATACTGGTCCACGTTGACCAGCTGTACGAGAATTTTGGTTATCTCCTACAGGAGAACCTTGATTTGTTGTTAAGCGATTATTCGGATTCATAAAGGGGAACCTCCTATTTACATTCAATAATAATTATTTAATTGGAAATATTGTAATTTAATATATATTTAGTTTTATTACTTGTCAATAATTTAAAATCGTTTTTTTCATTTTTTTGAGATAGGGTCCGCGAAACAATCCATAAATATATCTTGTGTATTTAGCATAGCCAGTCTAATATACTCTGCAATAAATCCAATTGGACAATAAACAAAAGAGTTATAACCTACTTTATATATAAACCTCTCGTCAAGTCTTGTATATTTGATCCAATCCATGAATCTGGTGTATTCCCTACACTTCGCCAACCAATTGTTAATCTTCTAAATTTGAACATACTAATCACACATCTTTTCTAGAATTTTAATTTCCTTATATCTCTGGATGTTAATCCGTAATGAGCATTCGTTCATCATCTGTAGGATTATTTAAAAAGCCCTCTTTTGATAACTATATGTTCAACTAAGTAATTATTACACGTTATGTAGTATGTCTATTAAGTTATAATCATTATAAAATGATAATTGATGAAAGTAAATATTATGTCGATAAATGTCATCAAATTTTTAATATCAATTCTTTTTTTATAAAAATTATAAAAAAAGAATTGATATTGGATAGAGATTATATTAATATCATTCGAGGATATTATGTACTATTCACTAACTAATGAAGGATGTAAAAAAGAAGATATTTTGTAAAATATACCTTTAAATAAACTTTGAATATAGGGGTACCGTCAGTATTTTGGAAAAAACCACGCTAAGAAAAAAAGATATCAGAATGGACTGAAGTACGTTTAAAATCAGTTCGAAAACTCATTACCAAAAGCAAAATATCAAATACCGTTTATGGAACCTTCTTAACGTACAGAAAAACCAAGTTTCTTAAATAAAAAGTTCCCTGACGTACGATATTCGCCTTTAAGTTGGGAAGATATCAATTTCTTAGGAGAATATAAGTTTGAGGGATTACATTCAATAAGTTTACATTCCTTACGTCCTTTGAATATTTAAGAGCCGATTTGCTCTTAACGGGGTAAAATCTGGCTCTTTTCTTGTCCGACTTTTCTTAGCATGGGGTTTTCCTGAAATAAATGTTAATTGCGAGGAGAGGATATCAGTGTTTGGGAAATGCCGAGATATAGGGAGTTTGTTATTAATTCTTTCGTTGCTGATTATAGCTTGTGTATTACAGGCCTTGGGAGAGAAGAATGTGGAATGATGGATGAAATTATAGAAATTTTTATAAAATTTATTATGATTTATTGTATAGGCTGTTTTGGTGGTAGTTTGTTATGGAAAACGAAAATAGATTGAAAGGAAAGGAGATTCAATATGAGCCTTTCATCAAAAAAGATGTTGCAGCGGGTTGAAGAAAAGGAAACGTCATACTGTAATGATGATCCATTGGCTATTGCAAAAGGGATTAGAAATGGATTTCTAATGGTAATGCCATTTTGGTTAGTTGTATCGTATTTAGTTATATGAAAACTACATAACTACGAAAGGGTGAAAGAAATGATTGTTTCAAATGGAATTGCTGATATTCAAACGAAAAAGCAGGCACAGGAACTCGCAATGGAAATGACAAAACAAATGCTTCATGAAGGCGCTGGATTAACGTGGGTGAGAACTACACAATCATTTTTAAGTGGAGCAATCCTTTATATTAAGAATAAGCATAAAGAACAGGCTCATTTATCCGATTTGAAGGTGTTTGTTGTACAAGGCGGGAGGAAGGACGGCTCTTTAGAATATATCACTAGCCATTTGGAAAAGGATCATCCTTCTTATCATGCTTTTCAAATCATGTTAGCGTGTAAAGAATCGACGCGCGCTCTTTGTTCTTATCCTTTCTCGATTGTGTATGAGAGCAATAGAGAGGTGAGATAACAAAATGAGTTTAATCATTCCACATTATTTACTTGTATGCGGATGTTCGAAAGACAAAGTGTTACAGGCACATAAAAAAGCGAAAGAAATATTTAATCCGAAGGGTCAAACGAATAAATTGGTAAGTCAGTTGAGAAACGTTTCCTTTTTTGTACTTTGTGACGGTGGCCATCATAGATGGAAAAATGAAGATGAATATATGAAAGCGAAAACAGCATATATTCGTTACCTTGTAGAGTCTGATATTCAGTTTGTAGAAATGGCAACACAAGAATTGATTTCTTGAAAGTATGCAAAAGACCCAAAAAAGCTAGAACAACATACTTGTCATGTAGAAAGAAAAAAAACAGCGTATCATTAGTCAGCTGATCGATTGCGGATTTTACAAGGATGGAAGAAGACAACTCTATGAATTAGAGCCTTCAGAACTAGAGAAATCCACTATAGTAGTTGTGAAAGGGTTGCGATTAGTATCGGTTACTTATGTATCGACTGGAAGAGTCAAAAGGTTCGATTTTATTTAGGTGGATCAGAAGAGAACTTGGATTATCTAGTCAAAGCGTTTCGAAGTGTATATAAAAACGCGAAAATTGTAGAACAAATTTCGTTTTCACGTAATAAATTGTTTGGTGGTGCGGTTGGCGGGAGAATGAGATGAAAGATGAAAAAGTCCTATCACTTACTTAATATAAAACTGATAAACTAGGGCTACCGCCCCATGTCCATCAACTTAAGAATCTTTACTACCCCCACGTTATTCTTTCTAAAAAGCTAAATAGAAAGGATGACGTTTTTTACTAAATTCTTAAGTTGATGGACATATATGGTGACTCCTAGGAGTTGATACATATGGAAAACAAGAGCTCATGTATATGCAATTTCAAAAAAATCAAAAGACCAGAAGCTTAAATCTTATATCAAACCCATAGCCGATTATCAACAAGAGTAAAGGAGCGGTAAGTATGACAACAATTTTAGTATTAGAAGATGAGATAACAATTCGTAATTTTATTACATTAAATATGAAGCGTGCTGGTTTCAATGTTTTGGAAACCGATACAGGTGAAAAAGCTCTTGAACTTTTAGAAAATCATAATGTTGATATTGTAATACTTGATGTTATGTTACCAGGAATAGATGGCTTTCGGGTATGCAAAAGAATACGAAAAAACAATGAAAAGATTGGTATTATTATATTAACGGCACGTGTTCAAGAGAAAGATCAGGTACACGGGTTGACAATTGGAGCAGATGATTATATTAAAAAACCATTTAGCATAATTGAATTAGTAGCACGTGTACAATCATTGCTAAGAAGAGTAAAAGAAAATAAAAAGGATATGAAATTGATACATTCGGGACCATTTCAATTAAATCTTCTGCAAGGAGAATTATATAGGAATGAGATAGTAATTGATTTAACTCCAACAGAGCATATTATTTTACGATATTTAATGGAAAATTCCATAAAACCAATTTCACGTGATGAACTCTTAAATAAAATATGGGGTATAAGTTGTGTAGGTAACACAAAAGTAATAGATGTGAATATCAGTCGTCTTCGTCAGAAAATCGAACCTAGTCCTTCTGATCCTCAGTTTCTCCTTACGGTACGAGGAAAAGGATATAAATGGAAAGAAAGCGAACGATGAGGCGGAAAATTAGTTTGTACTTTATCGTTTCCTGACAGAATACTCCTTCCTCAAGCGTGTGAAGGGCGTTAGCCCAACGGTAGGTGGGAGATGAATGCCAGTAGGCGTAAGCCTACGTTTTTTTGTATACTGTAGATATCCTATAACAAAACGAGGTGCAACCTATGTTAGTAAATAAAGCATATAAATTTCGTATCTACCCAAATAAGAAACAAGAAATAGTAATTGCTAAAACGATTGGTTGCTAGAGAGATGAAAAAAAGGAAAAAACTATTGGATTTATGGAAAACGATTACACTATTAGTGTGTACAGTTGTAATTTTTTCTTTACTCGTAACAGATACTTTAATTAGTCACAACGTTGAACGAACGACAGAAGAAAGCCAGGCAGAAAGTGCAAAAACAATTGCACGTATTGTAGCAACCTCTTCAGTTATCATTGAAGGTTTGACAGGAAAGACGGATATATCCGAAATTCAAACGTATACAAACAAATTATTAAAGCACACGAATGTTCAATTTATTGTAGTTATGGATATGGATGGAATACGAAAATCTCATCCAAACCCTGAAAAAATAGGTCATCATTTTGTTGGAGGGGATGAAGGAGCTGTATTGAAGGGAAAGGAACACGAATCGTTAGCAGAAGGAACTTTAGGGATTTCTATGCGAGTATTCGAACCTATTTTTGCTGACACAGGTGAGCAACTTGGTGCGGTCGCTGTTGGCATTTCAGCTGATAATGTGAAAGAGAGAGTGAAAGAAAGTAGACATATCATTTACATCGGTGTTGGTTTTGGAATATTAGTTGGAATTATAGGAGCGATATTGCTAGCTAGACATATAAAGAAAATTTTATTTGGTCTTGAACCACATAGGATAGCGAAAATTTTAGAAGAAAGAAATACGATGCTACAATCTGTAAAAGAAGGTATTGTTGCTGTAGATACAGAGGCGAGAATAACTTTAATTAATAGTGAGGCAAAACGAATACTTAAGAAAATTGGACTTACAGAAGATTTTATCGGTAAAGATATTGAATTATATACGCCGAATTCACGTATAAAAGAAGTGTTACAAACAGGAGAGGTACAATTAAACGAAGAACAAAATATTCTTGGAATTACGATTGTTACAAACCGTGTTCCTTTATACGTAAAAGGAGAAATAGTTGGCGTGATTGCAACATTTCGTGATAAAACAGAGATTAGAAAATTGGCAGAGGAACTAACCGGTATCAGGCTATATGCGGAAGCATTACGGGCACAGTCCCATGAGTTTATGAATAAAATGCATGTTGTATTAGGACTTACACATATGAAACAGTATGAAGAATTGCAGAAATATGTAAGTAGTATGGTGTCAGAGCATCAATATGAAATTGGTGTGGTTATGAAAAGAATTAAAAGTCCGGTATTTGCTGGTTTTTTACTAGGTAAGCTTAGTTATGCTAGAGAGAAAAATATAAAGTTAATTATAAGTGAAGGTTCGGACTTACCAGACATATATGATGAGAGGATCATTCATGAACTTATTACGATTGTCGGAAATTTGATTAATAATGCATTAGACGCAGTGATGAATTGTGAGAAGAAGCAGGTTGAAGTTGGAATACAATATGGGGATACATTAATCATTACAGTACAAGATACAGGGAAAGGCATACAAGAAAATGAAATAGATGCATTATTTATAAAAGGTTATTCCACAAAGGGTGATAATCGGGGGTATGGTTTGCATCTTGTAAAGGAAAGCATACAGCGAATAAATGGGGAAATTCATATTCATTCATTGATAGGAGAGGGAACAACGATAACAATTGAAATACCTAATAGTAGGGATGAGAGATAAAGATGATTAAAGTTTTAATTGTAGAAGATGATCCGATGGTAGCGATGTTAAATACGCATTACTTAGAGCAAGTGGGAGGGTTTGAACTTATTCATGCAGCTAAATCAGTAAAAGAGGCGATAGAAGTATTAGAGAAATCACGAGTAGATTTAGTATTACTTGATATTTTTATGCATGAGGAGACTGGATTTGAGCTTTTAATGTATATTCGGAATCAAGAAAAAGAAATTGATATTATGATGATTTCAGCTGTACATGATATGGGGAGTATAAAAAAAGCATTACAATATGGAGTAGTAGATTATTTAATTAAGCCATTTACATTTGAACGATTTAAAGAGGCGTTAACTGTATATCGAGAAAAACTTACTTTTATGAAAGAACAACAAAAAATTAGTCAATCAGAATTAGATTCGTTAATTTTACAAAAAGAAAAAAGAGAGTCTACTGTCACAAAAGAGCTTCCGAAAGGATTAACGAAGCAAACGTTGCAACTCATTTGGCAGAAAATCGAATCGCTTAATGGACAAACATTTACAACTGATGAAATGGCGCAATTAGTAGGGGTTTCGAGAGTTTCTATTCGAAAGTATGTAATGTTTTTGACTGAAATCGGAGTATTAGAGAATGAAATGGTGTATCAACATGTGGGAAGACCGGTGAGTAAATTAAGATGTATTGACCAAAATATAACAGGTTTTTACGTATAAGCGACTTATTATAAGTCGCTTATATTTTTTAAAATTACAAAAGTAGTTACAAAACTTACAAAAACTATTTTTACTATTGAAAGCATTTTAATATTGTTATTAAGAGAACAAGGGTGGGCCATCTGGGAATTCAAAAGAATGTGGAAGCGGTATCGTTTTCTGATGGGAATGAATTGAAAAGTGAATCTTTCGCTTCTAAAATTATGAATGTTAAAATCGATGTTATACCTTTACCGTTATATGTAGTATTGGCTGCTATTATTTATAGAACATCTGTATATAATAAATTACCAGCAGATATGATCGGTGGATTTGCAGTTATTGGGTAAATAAATCCAACAAGAAACAAAGGTTTTTGTAGATAGCTTGTTTTCTTTCATCCTTACAGAACTGTCATCTTTATGTAAGGTTATTAGATAGTTTATTTGGCTTTTAAAAGTAATAATAAGATTATAAGAAACAACAATAAATTTTAAAAGATTATAGGAGTGTGTTAATAATGATTGTAACAACAACTAATACTATTCAGGGTAAAGAAATTATTGAGTATATAGACATCGTAAACGGTGAAGCAATTATGGGTGCAAATATCGTACGCGATATCTTCGCTTCTGTTCGTGACGTAGTAGGTGGCCGTTCTGGTGCTTATGAAAGTAAATTAAAAGAAGCTCGTGACATTGCGATGGAAGAAATGAAACAACTTGCAACGCAAAAAGGAGCAAATGCAATTGTTGGCATCGATGTAGACTACGAAGTGGTTCGCGATGGAATGTTAATGGTCGCGATAAGCGGTACAGCTGTACGTGTGTAAATAGATAGAAAAGTAGAACCTAATTGGAGTTGCAGGTTATTATGGCAAAATATTCTTTGAAAACGAAATTAGTTGCATAGAGGTTCTGGTGCAAAGTTAAAAAAAGTATCAAATAAATCGATACATTAGGTTTAGGGTTTAAGCAATCGCTATTAACTGTTGTAATTCCTGGTATGGCCCAAAAACGAAGTCTTTCGAAAGGCTTCGTTTTTGTATTCACAATTGGAACATAATTGACTAGAAGCAAATGTTTTAGATACCATAACAACTTGTTTGCCATACCATTTTGCTTTATATTCCAACATAGTCCGAAATTGTGACCAAGATACTTCACTAATCGCTTTTGCAAGCTTTCTATTTTTGAGCATGTTACTGACTTGTAAGTCTTCCATACCGATAACATCGTGGTTTTTGATGATTTCAGTAGAAAGTTTATGTAAGTAATCAGCTCTTGCATTTGTAATATATTCATGGATTCGTGCAACTTTCACACGTTGTTTATTCCAGTTCGAAGAACCTTTTGTTCTTCTAGAAAGGGTACGCTGTGCTTTCACTAACTTTTCTTCTAATGTACGGAAGAATCTAGGGTTCTTGTATATTGTACCATCAGAAAGAATGGCAAAATCTTTTAATCCAACATCGATTCCACAAGTGGATTGAGTTTTAGGCATTTCTTGTACGTTTGTTTCAACAAGGATAGATACAAAGTATTTACCACTTGGGTTATGACGAATCGTTGTATGCAAGATACGCCCTTCTACTTCACGACTTTTAGCAAAGCGAACAAGGCCAAGTTTCGGTAATTTTATTGTGTTG
>NZ_MAOI01000088.1 GCF_001884235.1 Bacillus paramycoides
AGGCATATCATTCTGTTTCTTGAAAAAACGTGAAAAAGCATCTGCGAGGTTTTTTAATGTGGATTGAAGAGCGATACTATCTACTTCTTTTAACCAAATCGTATCCTGCTGCTTCTTTAATTGAGTAAGCTTGGCAGAGCAAGAGGGATAAGTTACCCCTTTTCCAGCTTCTTTATAAGTATCATTCCAAAGAGCAAGAAAATGGTTAAATACAAAGCGACTGCAACCGATCGTTTTAGCAATTAATATTTCTTGTTTCTTATTCGGGTAGATACGAAATTTATATGCTTTATTTACTAACATAGGTTGCACCTCACTTTTTCATAGTATATATCTACAGTATACAAAAAAACGTAGTCTTACGCCTACTGACATTCATCTCCCACCTAAAATTGGTGTTTCACACCTTCACATTTTTGAGGAAGGAGTCTTCTGTCAGAAAACGATAAAAATATATCGGTTCACAAGGAGATGTTTAGTTTGTTGAATTATGAAAAAAACGCAGAAGTTTTAAAAATATTAGCTCATCCAGTACGAATTAAAATTTTGAAAGAATTAATTACAAGAGGGGCATGTAATGTAACTCAAATTGTAGATATTCTTGGTATCCCACAATCTACTGTTTCGCAGCATTTATCGAAGATGAAATCTCAAAAATTAATTATGAGTGATAGAAAAGGATTAGAGATTTACTATAGTTCTCAAAACAAAACTATTAATTCCATTGTCGAAATATTATTAGATTAAAAACTATTAATTATAAGTGAAAATTAGTAGTCTTTGCACTAGAAACATAAATCGGATTTGACACTCCCACCCCTAAAGGGGCAAGCAGACTAACGTCAGTGGGATTCTTGCTACCAAAGGCGAAGTCCATTTCTGGTATCGCTGACGTGCAAGATTGCGGTGTGCCATCACCACTCTCACGACAGACCGTATAGGTTCGTGTTCAGATGTTTTAGCGTCTTGTTCTTGACGACACATATCATTTTACCGATAGCATGAATTTGGCTACCGAACTCCATATGATATCTTG
>NZ_MAOI01000089.1 GCF_001884235.1 Bacillus paramycoides
CGTTTCAGTATAACCAAAATACAACTGTTTTTCTATGAAATAGCGATCCTTTCATCCCATGCCTAAAGGCCGACTAAAGTCCGATATGGGCTTTCCCGTATCGCAAAATCTGTAATGCATTTAGCTATTACTGATTTTTTAATGGTTACGTACAAAGCGGCAGCAACCGATCATTTTAGCAATTAATATTTCTTGTTTCTTATTTGGGTAGATACGAAATTTATATACTTTATTTACTAACATAGGTTGCACTTCATTTTGTTACAGGATATCTACAGTATACAAAAAAGCGTAGGCTTGATATTCATCTCTCACCTACCGTTAGGCTAGCACTCTTCACACGCTTGAGGAAGGGCTATTCTGTCAGAAAACGATAAAAGATACACATTAGCTGTCTCATTACTATCTGTTCAATTTGCAAGTACCATTGATGATATTGGAGAAATGAATATAAAGCGTATTGCTAGTTCGCACAAAAAGTCCGAAGATTCCTTTCAAGGGGTCACCATCAAGCTAAGGTTTTCATATACCCCGTACATGAAATCTTCAGCTAGTTATTTATAAAGGGGGGGCTTATTCAACCCTTTGTTTTGATATGTAATTTTACATATCAAAACAAAGGGTAGTGATATACAGAGTATGAGTAAATTATATTGATAATATCCAAAATTTATTTAATTTTGAATGAATTTGAATAATTTTTTCGAAAAACCATCCATATCAAGTTGTAACTATTATAATTACTTAAGTGAAATTGAGCAGTGATTTTAGAAGTATAATATTTTCTCTCACACCAATATGTAATAGTTGATTATTAAATATAAATCGACAAAATTCTATTATTTACGCATTAATAATCTCATGTTTTAATAAAGGTGTAATTGATTATTCACTAAGAAGGGGGAAAGATACTAATAAAAGTAGAGTAAAGTTGCAATTAACATTATGTCAAATTAATTTTCTGAATAATTAGTATATTTTGAGTAGAATCTAGAATTAGCAAAGTATCACATTTTCACACAGAATTAATTTCCTTATTTCGGTAATCAAAAATGAGTATGACTTCTTCAGAACAACAGAAGCTGACTGATATGCTTTCTATACAGGTTGGAGTAGATTTTGTATTGTGTACATGGGACTGCCGATTAAAAAATACTTGGAATATATCAGAAGTAATATGCTATTCTATCAATTTATCGAAAGCGTTTTCGTCAAAATTTTTAAGAAGAAAGGTTGGTCTATATGAACAAAGGAAAGAAACGTAGATTACAAAAACCAATTAAGGTGCTTGCAACATCCGCTATTTTGGCAACTACGTTATTTACACCTGTTATGACAAATAATTTAAATGTACAAGCTGAAACAGTTGCCGCACAAGCTGTAAATCAATATGAACAGAGGGAGTTTGATCTTCCAGCTACGGGGAGTTATTGGGATGAAGGGAAAAGAGAGAGAAGAGGCGAGCAAAAAACCTATATGCCAACAGGCATCTACGTAAAACCAAATGAACAAGTTACAATTGAAGTATCGGGAACGCAAAAGATTAGAGCGATTATTGGGACACATCAATATGATAAAGAATGGGGAAAAGAAATTGATCTTTCTCCTGGTTCTAATACTATTTCCTCCCCAAATGGTGGTTTATTAGGGTTTGATAATCATCAAGATACAGGAACAGTTAAGGTGAAAGTCACACAAGGTGGGAGTCCTGTTCCATTTTTCGAACTAGGAAAGCATACGAAAGCAGACTGGGTTGCGATGATGGACAAGTATCCAGATGCGCATGCTGTTCAACTAAAATCAGAGAAAGCAGTACTTACTGTTACTCGTGACAGTGCTAAGAAATATATAGTGAATCAAGACCCTATTCCTCTATTAAAAAAATACGATGCAATGATTCAAGCACAAGATAAGATATCGGGATTATCTGAAACAAATTCTAATCCGTTACATCGTTCAACTAAGCGCATTTGGGCTTTTGTAGAAAATCCTAACAAACAAGACTGGGGTATGTATGCAAGTTTGGATGGAGCCGTATTTACTACTGCTGGTGAAGCAATTAAAAGTACTTTAGATATAAATGCTTTTGGATGGGGACAAATGCATGAAGCGGGACATGCAAGACAACAGCACCCATGGACGTGGAATGACCTTAGAGGAATGGGTGAAGTAACTGTTAATCTATATTCTTTGGCTGCACAAAAGCAATTATTCCCTGATCAACAAACACGTTTAGAAAAAGAGGGGGATTATGATAGAGCCTTTGCGTATTTAAAACAAACTGATAAAGATTACAAAAATATTGACGACTTGTTTGTGAAACTTGTGATGATTTGGCAGCTTCATTTAGCGTATGGGGAAGATTTTTATCCGAATCTTCACAAACTATATAGGGAATTACCAAATGAACAACTTCCTCAAACAGACGAAGAGAAAATCCAAGCGTTTATATACAATACATCAAAAGTAGCGAAACAAAATTTACTTCCGTTCTTTGATCAATGGGGACTGAAGGCAACGCCAGAAACAAGACAAAAAGTAGAAGCTTTGAATAAACCGACATTGGTTGCTCCTATCTGGGAAGCAACTGACTCTAAACCTATAAAACCACTAGCTGCATTGTCGAAAAAAACAATGAAAGCAAGTGCAAATAGTGAGGAATCATGGCACGATCCGGCAAGTAATGCAATCGATGGAAACCCTAATACAATTTGGCATAGTAAATGGGATGCACAAAATCAATATCCATACAATTTGACGCTAGAGCTGGGTGAAACGCAAACCATTTCACAATTAGCATATCTACCAAGACAAGATTGGTCGGAAAATGGCCGTATTTTAAATTATAATATTTATACGAGTGTAGATGGCGTTAAGTATGACAAAGTATCTTCTGGAACATGGGAAAATAATAAAGATAAGAAAACGGCAACATTTAATCCTGTTACTGCGAAATATGTGAAAATAGAAGTGACAAATGGACAGGATGGATTTGCTTCAGCAGCTGAAGTAGATATTCTAACTGATTCTACATCTGTTAAACCATATTTATTACCTAAAAACACGATGAAAGTAAGTGCAAATAGTGTGGAATCACAAGATTCAGCTAGTAAGGCAATCGATGGAAGAGCAGATACATTTTGGCATAGCAGTTGGACACCAAATCAATATCCATATAATTTAACGCTGGAGCTTGATAAAAACCAAACGATTTCACAAGTAGACTATCTTCCAAGGCAAGATGGATCTGAAAATGGCCGTATTTTAAACTACAATATTTACACGAGTGTGGATGGCGTTAATTATGAAAAAGTAACTTCAGGAACATGGGAAAATAATGCAGATAAAAAATCTGCAAAATTCAACCAGGTTACTGCAAAATATGTAAAAGTAGAAGTGACGGATGGGAAGAATGGATTTGCTTCTGCGGCTGAAGTAGATATTTGGGGTTATTAGGAGTCACCCTATATGGGGTCACTATACATGCCTATCAACTTACCAGAACGTGTTGCCCCCAAAATGATAAAAAATTTTCGTTTTGAGGGCATTATAAAAGTTTAACCTAATGATTATGTAGCAGGTACCAATTATTAAAGAGAAAATGCAATAGGATTCATCACTATATCAATAAAGATAATTTAAATATAAAAACACCTTTCATTAATGACTAATGAAGGGTGTTTTGAATTAATATTATAGTTCATCTTCTTCCGCTTTTTTACTATTATATTTACTATATCCATACATGCATAGACAAAAAACGCAGCCTATACTGTTCCCAGTAAGGTCTCTCATGGTAATTGTTTTTCCAGATAAATGTGTGAATAAAGTATATAAAACAAAGAAAATAAAGCCTGAAAATATCGAATTTCGTATCAATGTTTTTTTATTTGCATAACGTAAGTATATTTTTTTGTACGCATCATTATAATTATATAAAATGATGTTATTAGAAGAATAATTAGGGCTAGAATACCAAGTGATGTCACTTCTTTATTTAAAATCACATCATATATGATAGCTCCAAAACAGATAAAAGAAAGAGGAGTTTTTTGAAGTTAGGCTTGTTTCGGAATATCACCAGACATTTAAAATGTAAAGAGTCCCTAGGGGAATAGGGACTCTTTAGTGGTAACCCTTTACATAGGTTGGGTGTGAATACTTTAACATTTTAACATATAGCTACCTTATCCGAAGGTAACAAAAGGTAACAAAAGGTAACAAAAAATAATACATGTGACATATAGAATTTTATCGTTAAAAACGAATCGTGTAAAATAGAGAATTTTCATAGAAAAGGTGGGTTGTCTAATGAATGCCGAAATGAATAGTACAACACTAAGATACCTGTTGACACTCCCACCCCTAAAGGGGCCAGCTGACTAATATCAGTGGGATTCTTGCTACCAAAGGCGAAGTCCATTTCTGGTATCGCTGACGTGCAAGATTGCGGTGTGCCATCACCACTCCCACAACAGACCATATAGGTTCGTGGGCTACGGTACTGTGACCATACCGTACAGATTGTTGGTTCTCAAATGTTTTTACGTCTTTTGCATGACGACTTAATACATTTTACGGAGTAGAAGAATTTGCTACCCCAACCTCATATGTATTCTGTTTTCAGAGAACAATCGTTTTAAAGTCTTTTGCATGACTATGAATAAAGTATACCATGTTTTGCTACGCAAAAACGATACTTGCATCCCACGTCTAAAGACGGACTAAAGTCCTGCGTGGGCTTTCCCGTATCGTAAATTCTGTAAAGAAAAAGAGAGAAGAAATGATTCAACTAACAAAACGCTATTTTCTCACTTCTCCGGAAGTCATTCAAGTAAGTCAAGAATTAGATAAGTTATTGAACATGTTACGAAATGGTTATTAAGCAATTTATTGATAACGAGTACCATCTATGATTCTATAGACTATATCCATTTCGAAAAAATTTTCGTTCTTGCTTAAAGACCTTATCAAAACAAAAGGAGCTAAACTATAGATATTAGCTCCTCTTATTTGCAAATTATTTAATTATAAAGGATACGATTACTAAAATGACAAGCAGAATTCCACCTAAGAATTGTCCTAATCCAGAAGCCTCTCCAAGAATTAATAAATTGAAAAGATTTTTTCTTGTTTGGGTCTTTCCTACAAATGCATCATCTTTTTTCATTCTATATAAGCCCCATAAGATTAATACCACTCCAAAAACGATACCAAATAATTTTAACACCATTATATTTACCTCCATTTATTATACAAATAATGGATTTCCCCCTATTTATATTCATTATTTGTATTTTGCTATATTGTTTGAATGTTTCTTGTCAATTATATTTGTTTACTACTATTAGTCATCTTCTTCAAATATAAAAACTTCTTCAATTGATAGGTTGAAAACAACAGATATTCTATATGCTAGTAAAACAGATGGATTATACTTTTGCTTTTCTAACGAAATAATCGTTCTTGAAGATACAAATACTTTATCCGCTAATTCTTGTTGTGTTATTCCATGTTTTAAACGCAACTCTTTTATTCTATTTTTCATAGAAATCTCCTAATTAAAGAAAACTATTATAATATTTTTTAGCTAATGTATTCGTAATTAGACAGCATATTATAATGAGACATAGCCCAGTATTAATCGGAATTATAATCCATTTCGAAAGAAACATCGTAAGAAGAATCATAACCATAAGAATACTTATGGTAAAATGTGCAGCTTTTCCTTCTATTAAATCATCCCTTTCATCATATTCCTTTGATAGCTCTCTTTCTAACTGTTTACGATTAGTCTTATATTTAGTTTGAGAAACTAAAGCAAAAATTAAAAGTAATACTCCCGTAAGTATCTTTAAATTTCCCAAATAAAACCCTTCAGCAAACGCGGCTTCAGTATGATCAAAAATTATTTCAAAAAAACCCATTGTAATAATTGCAAATGAACATAAATAAAGTTCTTTAAATCTATTCTTCAAACAAATCCCTCCTAACAAAACTTTATATGAAGTTTACTTCACGTGAAGTCATCTTCATATTACACTGCCTTGTAGAGGATGTCTAGCATTAATTGGTTCTGTTGCAAATATATAATGAAGAACAAGAATACAGATTTCCCCGTATGATTCTATAGACTATACCTTTTTAAACGATTTTGTATTTTTTGTGGTAATTGCTAAATTTGATTATTATAGAAGTAATTTAATTTTTTTGAAATTTAAATTATAAGAAATCGTTGTATTCTATACTAAATACTATACGAAGGGAAATGGGAAGTTGAAAACGAGAGGGCTTCTTACTGCAGAGCAAAGGGATATGGATGTTTCGAAAGTTCGTTATATTTTAAAGCAATAAAAGGTAGACATCTCTTTCATAAGAGGTGTCTACCTTTTATTATTTGTTTATAAGCAATCAACAGCGCTATAGTGTCCTTATGGTTACTGGAGTTAATCATAAGGAGGTTATGTTTGCATAGGAACGGGATTAGGAATAGAGATGTTCCTATGCAATATTTTAAAAATAGCCCCCATTAGCATTGGGAGTTATTTTTTTATTTTAGCATAGTGCTCGGTAATATATAACTTGATGAATAATTTGTTACTTTTTTGTTATGTATTTTTCAATGAAATCGTTATTTGAATGAAGTGAGGCCTTTAACAAGAAAATAAGGCGTCACACATGTTTTTAACGGATTCATATTAGGGGTCTGTGTAGTAGTTGAACAAGAACGGAAATAGAGTTTAATCACATTATGTAGTAGCACTACATCGCTATCAAGCTAAGGTTTTGAAGTACCCCCCTAAATGAAATTTTTCTTTCTCCACAGTTAGTTATTTTGAGAAGTTCGCTCATTTTTAGTTTTTGGGATGTTTACTTTTCTTAAGTTGATGGGCATGTATGATGACCACTATTAGTTGATACAGAAGAAGAGAAAACAGAATATATAGAGGGTTATTACAAAAGAATTATGATTA
The DNA here is from genome assembly GCF_001884235.1 of Bacillus paramycoides. GTDB lineage: Bacteria > Bacillota > Bacilli > Bacillales > Bacillaceae_G > Bacillus_A > Bacillus_A paramycoides. Next base: position 6,975 of record NZ_MAOI01000089.1, read on the forward strand.
TGGAGAACCGAAAAAGCTGAAAGTGGAAATATTCTTGGACAATGGTGTTGAGGATGATAATCCGTGGGCATGCAAAGCATACGAAGTTTTATCATAAGATTTTTATTTACTTTATAGATAAAAGGGAGGAAGTAGAATAATAGGTCTATAAAATAAAAAGAGCCCCTATTCCCTAGGGGCTCTTTGAGAGAGAACTTCACTAACTAACTTAATTAGTGGGATACGGATTAATTTTAACATATAGATAGCTTATCTGAAGGTAACAAAAAGTTAACAAAGGAGATTTAAAAGAATATATTGCGTGATCTGAAGAAATCTTATGTTTTCCACTTTTGTAACTTTACCCATAAAGTTGCCGCTAAAGGAAGCATATCTTTGCCGGAAATCACATGTTTTTGAGGAGATTTAGTTGATTATTCGAGGGGAAAGGAAGTATATCTTTGCCGTGGATTAATTATTAACCCATAAGCTTGCCGTGAATGCTGTTGGTTTGTAATAAAGTTTGATCAAAAGCATGCTACAAAAATTGATTTTTCAACAGAAGAAACCCAAACATTTCGAAAAAAGTTTGATCAAAATGCTTGGGTTATTTGTTGCTAGTGAATAATTTTTTATAAAAAAGTTTAATCATTTTTCTACCTGTGTTTGCTCAACAATCGCGCCCGATTGTTGAAGATCGTTTTTCTTATTGAACTAACGCATCTGTTCGTTAAGTGTAACTTTTCACAATTACTTGATATTATATAGGTGAATAGAAAGATAAATTAAAATTTAGTTTAGTAGTTGTAAAAGTAGGTTATTTATATTATTCTATTATAATTTTTCAAAAAGGAGAGTTTATGAAAAAGATTATTGTTTTTGTATTAACGATATTTATATTAATCTCAGGATTCGCAACACAAAGTTATGCGTTGTCTGATTCGAAATCTGCGGCAATACAAGCGTTGCTAGATGATGCCTCTCGTATATCAGGTGTGCCGGGAATGTCAATCTCAATACTTGCTGATGATGAAGTGTTCTACTTTTCTTCAGGGTATGCTGACCGTGAAAAGGGGTTGTCTGCAAGTGAAAATACACTCTATGAGTTAGCCTCGGTCAGTAAAGCTTTTACCGGTATGGGTATTATGCTATTGGAAGAGCAAGGGCTGCTCTCAATGACTGACCCTGTCCAAAAATATTTACCTTGGTTTACGTTAAAGTATCAAGGGAAACCTGTTGATATGCAAAGCCTTACACTAAATAACTTTCTTCACCATACCAGTGGTCTAACAAATATTAGGCATACTCAAAGTATTCCACAAGGCAATACACCGGATATGTTGCAAAAGACTGTGGAAATGCTCGTAGATGCTGAATTGGCGTTCCCTCCCGGTGAACAGCATAACTATGGAACCGTTAATTATGACGTATTGGGTTTGATTATTGAGATTGTGTCGCGACAAAGCTATGAAGACTTTATGAGGGAACAGGTATTTCAGCCGTTAGGTCTTCACCAGACGTATGTTTATAAAGAAGATGCTCAAGCCACTGGACAGTTGGCACAGGGCTACCGTTCTTCCTTTTTTATGACAACTCCATTTAAAGCTCCGGATTATGCTGGGAATAAGCCCGCAGGCTACATCATTTCTAATACAAAAGATATGGCGCGTTGGATGGGCATACAGATGGGTATTGTGCAGGACATACCCGAAATATTTTACACGGTTATCGAAAAATCACATAGGGGTGATATGTCTGTTTCGGCTGTCAACGATATGTATTATGCGGCAGGCTGGTCGGTAAACGCCGACCAAACGATTATAGAACACACTGGGGGCAATCCAAATTTCAGAACCGAAGTAGTCATACTGCTAAATGAACGAACAGCCGTCTGCTTGCTGAGCAACGGCGCAAATACCAATATAAACCTGGTACTAAAAGTTAAAGATATACTAGACGGCAATCTAACTCAGTCATATGAAATAAGCGGCACACAGCTTTTGGATATCATTTTGTCGTCTATCACTATTATTCTTTGCCTATTGGCCGTTCTCCTATTTCTCTTAGGATTACGCAGAAGGAAAACGAATGAGCGGCAGCCAATGACAAAAAAGAGAATAATCGTAACAGTTATTTTCCTGATCGCTACGATTGCCCTGGGTATACTGTGCTGTGCTTTCGATTGGTCAACGATACTTATTTGGCAAACATATAGTGTTCTTACAGCTTTGATTTCGTCAGCATTATTAACAGCAAGCATTACATGGTTTGTATACACTCACCGATAAAATACCTTGCTCCCAAGATAAACATAATGTTAAGTAATTAAATTTCAATTTATCGGTATGCTTAATTTAAAAAACATAAGACACTTCGGTGTCTTTTTTAATATCATCGACAATTTTCCCAGTCAAACCTAATTACTATCGCTTCCACTAACCTGCTCCGTTTGTGGAATAAGGATTTTTAAACAACTAATATTATTTTTCAAATGACTTTATTATAAATTAAACAACAATATTATTTTTGCACAAGCGTCGTTAGATAACATTTCTTAAAAGACTGTTATTCAACAATCTGGCCCTTTAGTGGAGTAACTTTATTGCTACTCAACAGTTCCTTAATCCGCTTTTCAGTTCAGATCTTCTTTTCACTATAAAAACATCCCTTTAGATAAACAGATCCAAAGGGACAAAACATCGCGTCTTTTTTATAAACACTGTGACTTTATTTAAAAGCGACATTAAAAATATTCTTCAAATCCTGGAAGCATAAGTTTGCCGCAAACAAAAAGAACCATAAGATTGCCGTTCCGGCAAACTTATGGTTCATATCACAAGTTTGTGACTTTACCCATAAAGTTGCCACTAAATGAAGCATAACTTTGCCGTAAACAAAAAGAACCATAAAGTTGCTGCTAAAGAAAGCATAACTTTGCCGTGGGTTAATTATTAACCCATAAACTTGCAGTGAATGTTACAACAAGAAAAATAAAAATACCTATTATCAGCATCAGGCATTTAATCTTACTATTTTATTCATTAGAGCTTTTATACGACAAGTTCAATAACTTTAACAACGGAGTTTTATTATATAGGCTTAATGATAAAAGTGTTTGTAATGATATCCTTTGCTTTCTAAGCATAATTGCTTTTAGGGGTACCGTCAGGGAAATGCGGATTTACAACGCTAAGTCCATTTTCCTGACGATTCCTCCGCTTTCAACAACGTTAAGAAAATTTTATATGAAAGAAAGTTTTGTTCTTTTAACCCAAAACGGTCGTTTATGGTTAGATGAACTACTCACAGCTATTTATGTGATGCCCATTTTTTAGATGTAATCAAAGGTAGAACAGTTGCATCATGAATTTGCCAAATTCCTTGTATCTGTTGTCCCATATGGAAGAATCTCGTATATTTTTGCAGCAAGTGCTTGGGGAGATTCCTTTGCCCCTCTTTTAATCCAATCGTTAACAATATTATAGATACCGCCTGCTAAAAACAGGATTTGCATTCTGCTCATGCCATGATTGCGCGTAATATCCGCTTGAAAGACTTTTTCCATTGTGTAATTCAAATAATCAAGCATCATACTAGATATATTTGCATCAATTAACTTTCCTGACGGTTTCTGTGCGGACACAAATCCCTCTATGATATATTCAATAATTAGCTGCATACTTTCATATGGATCCAAACTATCAACTTCTTTCAAGAAATCTTGAACAATTTCATCCACAGATGCTTGTACGACGTCGTAAACGTTGCGGTAGTATTTGTAAAATGTGACTCTGGCAACTCCAGCCTTTTTGCAAATAGCTGTTACGGTTATATCTTGCAGTTTATGTTCATGCAGCAGTGCGCTTAATGCCTCCTTAATGTATGTCTGAGAGTGTATACTGTCTTCTCTTGACTTTCTCAAAGCTAACACATCCCTTCGTTCTGTTCGTTTTAAGTGGAAATCATCACATAGTGCTTGAAAGATGAAAATCCCCTGCTATACTTACACATGTAAGTACAATTGTTAGCGTAGTGATAACGTCATTGTATAAAAGGACATTATTGCTGTCAATGTGTACCATTTCCTTTGTTTCCTACTGGCAATTCGGCGCCATTCTGCAAGCTATAAATAGGGAGGGATATTCAGATATAATTTATAATAAAGATTTTAAAATCTTTATATATGAATAATATTTAATTTTAGTGTTTGTGCTTTTCTAAATTACAACGTAAGAACAAGAAAAATTTTAGACAAGAATAGGGTGAGGTTTAATTGGCGAAATATTTGTATAAGTTAGGCCATTGGGCAGTAAATCATAGAAAAAAGGTTGTATCCAGTGCACTCGCAATTCTGATTGCATTTGTGCTTATTGGAGTCAACATGGGTTCCTCTTTCAATGATGAGATGAGCATTCCGAATACACCGGCAGATAAAGCAGGAAAAGTAATTGAAAAAGAGTTTAAAGCGATGCAACCAGCAGGTGCACAAGTAAAAGTAGTATTTCAAGCACCAAAACACGAAACCTTGGAGTCAGCGGAAGTACAACAGAAAATTGCAGAAGTTCTAGGTGAGATTAAAAAAGATTCAGCTGTTGATTCTGTGGCAGCACCGATGCAACTGCAGAACCTTAGTGAAAATAAGAAAATCGGATATGCAGTTGTTACGTACAAAGTGAAAGCGGAAAAGGTCACAGAAGCTTCTAAGGATAAGATTTTAGATAGTATTGAAACAACAAGGGATGCCGGCATTCAAACGGAGCTATCAGGAGGCGATATTAAGTTTTCCGACTCAGAGACTTCAGGTATGACTGAAATTGTTGGAGTACTTGTTGCCTTCGTAGTCCTGACATTTACTTTTGTGTCTTTCCTAGCAGCTGGACTGCCGATTCTCACTGCGATAATCGGATTAGCGATTGGAATGCTAGGAATCATGATTGGAACCAATTATGTGGAAATCCAATCTGTTTCCTTAACATTAGCTGCCATGCTGGGACTCGCAGTAGGCATTGACTATGCGCTCTTCATTATCAATCGCTTTAGACAGCAGCTCGCACAAGGAGATTCTGTTCCAGAATCTGTTGCCATTGCAACGGGAACAGCGGGAAGTGCCGTAATCTTTGCAGGATTAACTGTTATTATTGGTCTTTTGGGACTGTCTGTTACAAAGATTCCATTCCTAATAGCGATGGGCGTATCCGCTGCTTTTACTGTGTTACTGGCTGTGGTAGTTTCCGTCGTCATATTACCGGCCATATTAGGAATTATCGGCCATAAGATTGCCCCATCTAAACAAAATCGATTCTTGCAAAAAATGACTGGTGCAGGTAAGAAACGCACTGGTTCAAATAAATGGGGAGAATTTGTCGTAAGACGTCCTCTGGTTGTTTCGATTTTCGCAATCGGACTACTTGTAGTGATTACGATTCCATTTTTCCATATGAACCTTGGGCTGATTTCTGATGGAACATCAAAGTCCACAGAAACGACAGAACGAAGAGCATATGATTTATTGACGGAAGCATATGGAGAAGGATTCCATGCCTCTTTAGCGGTAGTGGCAAAATCTGAGGAAGCAACAGCTGAAACGCAAAATGCTATGAACACTATTGCAAAAGAATTGGGTAACCTATCTGACGTGAAAAGTGTGACACCAGTTATCCCTGGGCCTTCTGGAAAGATTTATATGATTTCCGTCACACCAAAAACAGGACCTGACGATACAAAGACGAAGGATTTGGTAAATGCGATTCGGGACAAATCGAACCAGACCGAGAAAGAAAATGGAATTGAACTAATGGTAACGGGCACAGCAGCGATGAATATTGATATTGTGCAAAAGCTGAGTGATGCCTTGCCAGTTTTCACTGCTCTTATTGTGGGACTTGCATATGTACTTTTAGTTCTAGTGTTTAGATCTCTGCTCATTCCATTAAAAGCAGTATTAGGGTTTCTACTTTCTCTTGGTGCTACGTTGGGAGCCGTGGTATTTTTCGTGCAGGATGGGCATTTCCAAAATTTATTTGGTTTCCCAGCTGCCAGTCCAATCTTAGCTTTCTTGCCTGTTGTTCTGATTGGCATCCTGTTCGGACTTGCCATGGACTATGAGGTGTTCCTAGTGAGCAAGATGCGGGAAGTATATACGCATACAGGCGACCCAAAGAGAGCTATTTTAGAAGGAATGCGAGAGAGCGGTAAAGTCGTAGTCTCAGCAGGATTAATTATGATGTCTGTATTTACTGGATTCATGTTGGCACCTGATAGCATCATTAAATCCATAGGCATGGCTCTTACATTCGGTGTTTTCTTCGACGCATTCATCGTGAGAATGACAATCGTGCCTGCGGTCATGGCTCTCATGGGTAAGTCAGCCTGGTACTTGCCAAAATGGCTGGATAAAATTTTGCCTAACATTGATGTTGAAGGAGAAAGCATTATACATCACATGGAAAACAAAAGTGAAAAGATATATAAACAGAACAGTTAAAGTTAATTCATAGTTGTATTCATAAAAAAACCGCTTCCCTATAAAAGAGAAGCGGTTTTTTAGAGAAAGTATAGATTTTCCTTCGCTAATTATGTAAATATATAAAAGGACATGATTGCTGTAAATGTGTGCCATTTCCTTTGTCTCCCATTGGGGATTTACCGCCATTTTTCAAGTTATAAATAGGGAGGGATATTCAGATACAATTTATATTAAACATTTTAAAATTGATTTTTTGTTATGGAGGAATATAAAAAAGTGAAAAAGAAACAACAAAAACAATCAACCTCTTGGCGTCCTAGAGGTTTTATTCAATGGTTTCTGACAGTTCTTACAGTACTAGCATTAGCTTTTATTGGTAGTTTGGCATATTATATTTGGAATCCATCAGATTTTAATGTCACATTAAGAATTTCTAATATAATGAGTCTTTTGGCAATGTTTGCATTGCAAATGCCAATGTTTTTAGTAATTCTAACATTATTTATAATTGTACTATTAATATTAGCTGTATGGAAAAAAGCTTTAATCGCTCGAGCATTGTTGATTCCTCAATTATTACTAGTATTATTTTTAATAATAGCGCCAATTACTCAGACGTTAAACTATGCTAAAAACGAGAATGTTTCCGTTTCGCTTAGTTCTCATTTTTTTGGTAAGACAGAGATAACATCAAAAGTCACACAGGACGTTGTATACGGTACAACCTCTGATGGTGTGGAATTAAAGCTTGATGTGTGGCCAGCTCATGGAGACTCAAAAAAATCACTTCACCCCGCAGTTATCATGTTACATGGAGGCGGCTGGGTTGAAGGTGATAAAGGTGGTTCACCTCATTGGTATCAAAGACTTAGTGAATTAGGATATACTGTTTTTGATGTACAATATCGTATGCCACCTCATGCGGGATGGAAAGATGAAGTAGGTGATGTAAAATCAGCAATAGGATGGGTAGTAGAACATGCGGATACTTACAAAATTGATCCTAAAAAAATAAATGTAATGGGGCAATCAGCAGGGGGAAATCTAGCTATGCTAGCCGCCTATAGTATGGGGGATGAACAGTTACCACCTTCTACTAGCATTTCACCGGTACCTATTAACTCTGTGATTAATATATACGGTCCGTCTGATATGACAGAGTTTTACAAGAATAAACGAAGTCCTGACTACGCGGAAGATGTATTGAAAAAGTATATAAAGGGTACACCTTCACAATTCCCTGATCGTTACAAAATACTCTCTCCGATCAGTTACATTAATGAAAATACACCTCCTACTATTTCATTTTATGGAACAAGTGACCGAGTTGTCCCAGATGAACAAGGTAAATCTTTAGACAGGAAGCTGAGAGAAAATAGCGTTTCACATGAATTCTATCTTCTTCCAGGAGCTGATCACGTTTTTGATGCAAAATCAGGTAGCTTAAATACGCAATTTGCTTTTGAAAAAGTAAAAGCCTTTCTTCAAAAATATAATTAATTAATAAATATAGGTAAGAACAATTTAAGAAGGTTTGTTTGCATCATTGTAAAATATAAAAATAAATGAAACACGCATTTTGAAAAAACTTAATCAAAATGCGTGTTTTTAGTATAAATCTAGTAATTTTATCAATGGGTTCAAATTGTACTTTTAAATTGTGGAAATTCAATGAATATCATATACACGTAAGGTGGCCATTTCCCTGTCAAGTAGACGATAATAAAGATACGGTTTAAAATCTTTTATTTTTGGAAGCATAAGTTTGCCACAAACAAAAAGAACCATAACCTTGCCGAAACGGCAAAGTTATGGTTCAAATCACAACTTTGATTTAAGGGGGAATATATAAGATTTTTGGTTCTGTTGCAAAGTTTTCTACATGAATCTATACTCTAGAAAACAGGGTCTAGGAGAATCAGACATGAGATATTTTAAATGAGTATTACTTTTTTTATGTGGATATTATCATGGGCTAGGTACAACAAAGAGTGGCTCTGTTTGTATCTTTTTCCATGATTTTCACATTACCACCTTTATCGAGTTTGTAAGGGGTATTATTTTTTTCTAATTTTTCAATCAAAATAGGATTCTTTGATGAACTGAAAATGATATATTCATTATTTGTATATTGATTATAGTATATGGTTATACCCGCGCATAAACATATAAGTGTAAATCCCGAAAAAAGCATATAAATTCGTTTCATAATTCAGTTCCCCTCAAATTAATTGTTTATTGATTTGTCCACCAGAGTGACCGGTTTACAGAATCATACTGATAACTAGTATATTTAATAGTCCGTTGCTAATATCTTTCCTTAAATTATCAGCCATGGCTTGCGGACTTACAGACCAACCGTTATGGACTCTACACTCATACATATCGTGTTCTTTTTTAGGTCCTGGATTATATTTTTCATGGTTATCCGCTATAATGAGACGCTCGGAATTAAAAATATTAAATAAAATTGACAATGAATATCATTTTCACTTAATATGAAGTCGTCACATTTAATTGGAGATGATTTTTATAAAAAAAGTCTACTTTTTTATTAATGTAATTCCATTAAAGTGTCACTTTCAAGAATTATCACTGATTTTTTTTATGAATTTAAACTTAGGAAGGGATAAAATAAAAATGAACTGGAAAAAAGGCGGGTTATGGATTGTTATTTTTTTCATTGTAAAAGGTACGATTTCTACACTTTTAATTGTTACAGGTGCTAAATATTTTAATTTATCATATATGCAATTTTTAGTACTAATACTGATCTTATTACTGATTTCTATAACAGGTCGTAAATTCCTTTATAGACATAAACAAACCAAAAAGCACAAAGAGATAAATATACAATGAAGCCCCAGAGACCTTTGGATTTCTGGGGCTTTACTTCGACAGTCTTTTTTTGGGATAGCACCACATCAACCAACTTACAATGCAGCTGCAATGATTGAACACTTCACACAAGCTGATGAAGATTATGGCCGTCGTGTGAAGGAAGGTATCGAAATGAAAATGAAAGAAGTGAAAGAAATGAGCAAGGATGAAGTTCCAGGTCGTGAATCTGGTCAATCAAAATATGGACTAGGCTCATTAGATGCAAATGAAGCAACAAAAGATGCTGTAAAAAAACATGAAGCAGATCCTTATTAATTAGGAAGTGAACGTAAGGTACTGTTAGAAGAGGATGTCCGATAAGCCTCTAACAGTAAAGAAACTGAGGTGAAACGAAATGTTTTTCCTCAGTTTCTTTTATCTTGTAGTTTTTCTCTGAAGTTGCCAGGCAGATACCACAATTCCAAACTCCACATGTACTTTATCGAGACCCCATAAGGAAAATCTGCGATACTACCGATTGCCCTTGATGTGACCGAACACGGCAGCAAGGATGTTTAGAATCAACATTTCAATTGATATTATATTTTGGAGAAATAATGAAAGTGGATAATGTAGATGGCCTAATATAAGGTGAAGTTGTACATAAAACCAGTCCAGAAAAGGGCACATTATAGGGCCAGATTGGAGAAGATCAATAGTAGCACTGAGAGTTAGAAGAAAAGATGAATAAAATTCAAAATGCAATTTTACAGATAGTACTTCATTATGAAGAGGAGGGACCCCTCCTCATTTTTTTATGTTCTTTTTTTCTCTTTATTTTCAAAGTACTTACAAGTGAATTTATTGATATAGTTTATTTATTGATAATTATTATAAAATAACATTGACTTTCAAATGAAAGGTGTTATCATTTAGTTACGCTTAACTTTTACTCCTATGAGGTGATGAGAAGTGAGCAAAAATCAAATATGTTAATTTGTTTCAATAAGTTAGTCAAATTATTTGCTGCTTAATTGAAATGGAGAGGGGAAACAAATATGGACACTAATACCAATGCTAATACTGGAGGATGCCCATTTATTCACGGTGGTGTTACTAGTAACAAATCTAGTGCTACGACTAATAGAGACTGGTGGCCAAACCAGTTGAACTTGAACATTCTTCATCAGCATGACCAAAAATCTAATCCTATGGGAAAAGAATTTAATTATGCTGATGAATTTAAAAAGCTAGATTATGAAGCTCTTAAAAAAGATCTTCACGATCTAATGACAGACAGCCAAGATTGGTGGCCTGCTGACTATGGACACTATGGTCCAATGTTTATCCGTATGTCTTGGCATGCTGCAGGAACATACCGTACTGGTGACGGACGTGGAGGCGGCGGAACTGGTAACCAACGTTTTGCTCCACTAAACAGCTGGGCTGATAACGCGAACGTTGATAAAGCACGTAGATTACTATGGCCAATCAAGCAAAAATACGGTAACAAGATCTCTTGGGCTGACTTATTGCTTCTAACAGGTAACGTTGCTCTTGAATCAATGGGTATTAAGCCTTTTGGTTTCGGAGGTGGACGTGCAGACATTTGGCATCCAGAAGAAGACATCTACTGGGGTACTGAAACAGAAATGCTAGGGACTAACCGTTACTCTGGTGAAAGGGAGCTTGAAAATCCACTTGCTGCCGTTCAGATGGGTCTAATTTACGTTAACCCAGAAGGTCCAGACGGTAAGCCAGATCCAATTGCAAGTGCTCACGACATTCGCGAAACATTTGGACGTATGGGGATGAATGATGAAGACACAGTTGCATTAATTGCAGGCGGACATACTTTTGGTAAGGCACATGGTGCAGGAGATGCTGCACAAATTGGTCCAGAGCCAGAGGCAGCTCCAATTGAAGCACAAGGCTTAGGTTGGTTAAGTTCATATGGAAGTGGGAAAGGTGGCGACACCATCACTAGTGGTCTTGAAGGTGCTTGGACTGCTAACCCAACACAATGGGATAACGGATACTTTGATTTATTATTCGGATATGAATGGTGGTTGACTAAGAGTCCTGCAGGAGCATATCAGTGGATGGCTGTAGACCCTGATGAAAAAGACCTTGCACCAGATGCAGCAGATTCATCCAAGAAAGTTCCGACAGTTATGTTTACATCTGATTTAGCACTCCGTCATGACCCAATCTATGAGAAGATTTCACGTCGTTTCCATGCAAATCCAGATGAGTTTGCTGATGCATTTGTTCGCGCATGGTTTAAACTTTTACACCGTGATATGGGTCCTAAAGCAAGATATCTCGGTCCAGAGGTTCCACAAGAAAATCTTATATGGCAAGATCCTGTTCCAACTGTTGATTATGAATTAACAGAAGAAGAAGTAGAAAAAATTAAAGTACTAATTCTTGACTCTGGACTTACAATCAGCGAACTAGTTACAACTGCTTGGGCTTCAGCAAGCACATTCCGTGGTTCAGATAATCGTGGTGGCGCAAATGGTGCACGTATTCGTCTTGCTCCACAAAAAGATTGGGAAGTGAACCAACCGGAACAGCTTTCAAAAGTCCTTTCAGTACTAGAAGACATTCAAAGTCATCTTGAGAAAAATGTAAGTCTTGCTGACTTAATTGTACTAGGTGGAACTGCTGCGGTAGAAAAAGCGGCTAAAGAAGCAGGTTTTGATGTAACTGTTCCTTTCGCTCCAGGACGTGGTGATGCAACTGAAGAGCAAACTGATGCAGAAAGCTTTGACGTGCTAGAGCCTGTTGCTGATGGTTTCCGTAACTATCAAAAGAAAGAGTACAGTATTAGTCCAGAAGAGCTTCTTGTAGACAAAGCACAACTACTAGGCCTTACTGCACCAGAAATGACTGCCCTTATTGGTGGTATGCGTGCTTTAGGTACAAACTATGGCGGCACAAAACAGGGTGTATTCACTAATCGTGTAGGCACACTTACTAACGACTTCTTTGTGAACCTACTTGACATTGGTGTAGAATGGAAGCCTGTAGACGGAGGCGTATACGAAGGACGTGACCGCAACACAGGTAAAGTAGTAAGAACAGCAACTAGAGTTGACCTCGTGTTCGGGTCAAACTCCGTTCTACGTGCGATTGCAGAAGTTTATGCACAAGATGATAACAAAGAAAAGTTTGTACGTGACTTTGTAGCTGCTTGGGTTAAAGTAATGAATGCAGATCGTTTTGACCTTAATTAACTGTTATTACGATTGATAAGAAAGAGTCACCTGAGATAAGCAAGCAGTCTTCTCAGGTGTCCATTTTAGCTGAAAGTATTGCCTATGATCATAACGATTACTAAAAAAGCAAAAAACTAATTAACGAATAGATAAAGATATTTTTATAAAACTATTCTCATATTTATTCTCAACCATTATTCACGTTGGGTATTCGTTGTTCTGTGGCGAATACCTATTCTTTATCTCCAAGTAAGGAGGTTAAATATTATGAAAGAGAAACTTTTTTCAAAAGAGATTGCTATTTTAAAAAAACATGGATTACGTGCAACACACCAAAGAATGCAAATCTTACAGCCATTTCCGAACGAGAAAGCCCATCGCCTTTAGGCATGGGATGATAGTGAGGTTGTATACGGAGTACCATTAAAAATCGAAAGGTTTGTGGTACTTTAAGTATCCAAAGTGCTGGTATCTGTTATTTTTTATCCTTTTTGTTGCGGTTTAACAAACAAACTGATACGTTATAACCATGATAAACGATTATAGAAGAACTAAAACAACCGTATCATTCATTAACTATCATTTTGTGTTTTGTCCACGATACAGAAGAAAGATTTTTCTAAACACAAAAGTAGAAGAACGTTTCAAAATGTTGGTTCAAGAAATATGTAACGGACTGGATATTGTTATTATCGCAATGGAATGTGATACAGACCACGTTCACTTGTTTTTAAATACAATGCCAACACTTAGTCCCGCCGATACAATGGCAAAAATTAAAGGGGTGACATCAAAGCGTTTGAGGGAAGAATTTCCTCACCTTATGCACTTGCCAAGTCTATGGACACGTTCCTATTTTGTTTCTACTGCTGGAAATGTATCAAGTGAGACAATAAAACATTATGTTGAAAATCAAAAAACAAGGGGGTGAAACTTATGTCGCAAACCATAACAGTTCAAGTTAAATTGCTTCCAACAAAAGAACAAATCTGTTTATTGGAACAAAGTAGCCACGAATATATCAGAGTCATTAATGAACTTGTATCTGAAATGGTTGAGTTAAAGAAAAGCACTAAGAAAAGTACAAAAGATGTTCTCGCTAACCTACCAAGTGCGGTTAAGAATCAAGCGATTAAAGAAGCGAAAAGTGTGTTTTCTACAAAGGTGAAAAAAAGTAAATACAAAATCGTTCCGATTTTAAAGAAACCCGTTTGCGTATGGAATAACCAAAATTATTCATTTAACTTCACACACATCTCGATTCCATTTATGGTGAATGGAAAATCAACTCGTTGGAAAATACGTGCTTTATTAGTAGATAAGAATAATCGTAACTATAATTTGTTAAAACACAGGTTAGGTACACTCCGCATCACAAAAAAATCTCACAAATGGATTGCTCAAATATCTGTTACAATTCCTACAACCGAAAAGACAGGAATAAAGATAATGGGTGTCGATTTAGGGCTAAAAGTTCCCGCTGTTGCAATAACAGACGGTGACAAGGTTCGTTTCTTCGGAAACGGAAGATGAAATAAATATATGAAACGTAAGTTTCGTAGTGTCCGCAAGCAGTTAGGAGAAGGTAAGCAATTGAATGCTATTCGCCAATATAATGATAAAGAACAAAGATGGATGAAAAACGAAGATCACAAAGTAAGTCGTAAAATTATTGATTTTGCAATATATAATAATATTTCTTTCATTCGATTAGAACAACTAACGAATATTAGACAGACGGCAAGAACAAGCCGTAAAAACGAAAAAAATCTACATACTTGGTCATTTTATCGTTTAGCACAATTCATCGAGTACAAAGCAACATTAGTTGGTATTAAGATCGAATATGTGAACCCTGCTTATACAAGTCAAACTTGTCCAAAATGTTCTGAAAAGAACAAGGCACAAGACAGAAAATACAATTGTAAATGTGGGTTTGAGACACATCGTGATATCGTTGGGGCGATGAATATTCGCTATGCAACTGTGATTGATGGTAACAGTCAATCAGCCTAAGCACCTATATGGTCTGGTTTAGGAGGGGCAATGAGATGCCCTCATCTTGAAGGCTGTTCAAAACAGAAATGGACTGCGAACGCTTAGTCATTCAAGAATCCCACCCGTTAATCCGTAAGGATTAGGGCTTGCGACTTCAGTCGTGGGAGTCTCAAAGAAGAACTACAGTTAGTAGATCAGGCTGATAATGCTTTTACTTGAATGAATTTTCCTTTTCCATACCGATTACCTGCAAGAGTTCTGGAGTTTTTTGCACCAGAATCATATTTAATTATTATTTGAGAAGGAAATAGATGTTTTTTAAATCAAAATATTTAACTTGATAAAATATAAAATACTATTGTGCCAGTAATATAAAGTTTGGAAATAAAATGAAAACAGACGATAATTAAGAAATTTGAAAACGTTTTCTCAACATCTGAAAATTCTGAATACAACAAAATGGGTTGAAGTTGCGATGGTTTAATTGTTAATATATTCCTTGTATTACCAATATATTGAAAAAGGGGGGCTTTACATGAAATTGAAAATGAAAATTAAAAAGGCTACGCAACGAGATAATCAATGTGTTTGTTTATTATTATGCTAGTTTTGAATTGAAGAAGGTGTGTAAACACCTTCTTTTTCAATGGAATGGAGAGAAGGAATGTGAAATTAAAAACGAGTCTGAACTTTAGAGGGTATCCTGATAAAAATGAAGTTGTTTATTATGATGGGGAAGAGCGAGTTATCGAAATAGATGAGTTTGAGAAATTGTGGTCGTTATTAAAAGTTTTAGAAAACCCTAAAGGTGATATCCTAGAAAACATATATGCTTGGAAGATTAAGAATAGAATGGAAGATCAAGAATTACAAACTATTATTGAATTTATAAATGAGAATCATCTTTTATATAAACAACGATATGAAGAGGAGACGGAAGAACAGTTATTTAACTTTAGAAATTCGAACTATTTTAGTGTGCATGATCGTACTGTATATGCGGATACAATTGTTCAGAAGATGAAAAGTCTAAAGGTAGTTGTTATTGGAGCTGGTACGATTGGTGCTACGTTATGTATGACACTATCTAAAATTGGTGTTGGTGAAATTATTATTATCGATTTTGATACAGTGGAGAGTAAAAATATTAGAGCACAAACAGTATTTCAAACAGAGGATATTCATAAGAAAAAAATAGATGTAATTCAGGAAAAGCTGAATAAAATGGATCCTTATGTAAAGACGCAAGGATTTGATATGAAAATAGAAACAATTCATGATTTGCTACAAGTAGACTTGAGCGGGGTAAATTATATTTTCGGAAGTTTTGATGAAGCCTCATTACAGCTGCATAAAGATATAATGGATTACTGTGATAAAGAAAACATGAAGTATTTTTTAATGGGATATCATAATGATTTTGTAAAAGTACTGAATGTAAGTAACTACAATGATGGTAGTGTAATACTTGAAAATAGCTTTAAAAATTATCATACAGATTACGTAATTTGCGAAAATAGGGGGACGATTATTCAAAGTTTGGCCGTTTCACTTATTATTACCCGTATCTTATTTGAAGATATAACAAATGACAAACATCATTTAAAAGATGGATATAGTTTTGACTTTATAAATTTCCAAACTACAACCAATAACACATTTAAGCCTCAATATGAAACATTTATACAATCACTACAATCAATAATCCCACTCGAACCAGATAAGTTAAGAAGGCAGATAAAAGAAATTTCTAATGTTTATTATGCAGCAGGACGAAACCTGCCAAAGGTAATGGAACTTGAAATACTATCTATGCACCAAGCTTTTGATATTTTAATTCATATGGATCAACTGTCTCATTTACAACTAGAAGAGGCGTATAATGAATTTGTTACACTCATGAACGATATAGAGGAATTAGATGGGAATGAAGAAGAATACGAGCAATATTTACAGATGATTCGCAGCATTCGAATTCCTTATGATGGTGAGATATATTCTATATTTGAAGCCTTTGAAATGATACGTAGTTTGAAAAATTATGGCCAGAAGGAAGAGCTTCAAAAAGATATTTACGATATTTTGAAAAACAAAGGAAATAAAATTCTTCAGTTTTTCATAAAGAGTAAGAAAAGATATTTAGCTATGGAAAGTTCAAATTATCATATGGAAGTATTTGGCGTGAAGGAAGAAACATTATTTACGTTTGAAGAGAAATTACAGCAGAAATTTCATGATCTTATAATGAAAAGTTTATCACTTATATTTCCAAATTCATCTGGGGAAGTTCAAGCTAATTTCTTAACATATAATGAAGAACAAAGAACTACAGTACCAATTGATGAGGCGAAAGAAATAATAGTAACAAGTTTGAAGAAATATGGACAAGATCGATGGACAAACTATATTGAACGGATGTTTCAAGACAATCTCATACAAATATATAATGAGGTGGAAGTGAATAAAACTTATTATTTTCCAAGTATAAAAGAAAGTAGAATTTTATGTAATTATCATGATGATGTAGATAGTTTATTTATATTGTGTCATGAATTAGGGCATGCATATTTTAATAAAAGTTATGGTGAATCATTTTTTGACGATAGCACACAGTTATTAAATGAAGTGATGGCATATTATTTTGAGATTATATGTGTACAAGCGATTTTACGGAATAATGATGTAAGAGGAGATATAAGGAGAGAAATCGCAAGACAGTATGTGAAAAGAATTCATCAAGTTGTATTATCTACATATAGCGTCCATTTGTTTGAAAAAAGTTTAATAAAACATGTACAGGAGTATGGAGAAATCTCAATAAAAGAGTTTTTGAAAATACGAGAAGAGTATAATAAGCATCCTTTATTTGAAGGTATAAGATTTCAAAATGAAACATACTCCTATTTCAATCCTCTTTTGAAGGCTTCCTTTATCTTTGAATTTGGTGATCACGTTTTGCCACCAATTGCATACTTACTTTCAGTTAGATTATGTCGTGAAGAAAACTCAACTATCCCAAAAGATATTCAAATACAAGAAGCATTATTTAATGGGATATATCGTACAGAAGAGTTTTTAAATTATATGTCAAAAGAGCTATCAAACGGGGAATTTATGGAGCAAGCTATGGATGAATTATTACGAAAATTACATAAACTTCAGTCTGTCATGTTAGAAGAGGGAGTGTATTCTAACTAAAAATATAATGGTGCAATTTAAATGGTTTTGGTGTAAATAATACATTTCTTATTTTGGATCACAATATATGCCCATCAAGCTAAGAAAAGCAAATACCCCAAAACGAGAAAATTAACATCTTCAGGTGAAAATGTACATTTTTTTATTTTGGGAGAGTTATAAAATTCTTAAGTTGATGGATGTGTGGTGAGACCCCATCGCCATCAAGCTAAAAAAGTGTATCCATAAAACGAAAAAACGCTATTCTTTTTGTAGAAATATACAGAAAGGATGCGTTTTATTTTAGGCAATATTGGCGAAGAACTAATGAACATTTGTAAGAATAAACACAAATAAACAGGTGATTAGGTAATTTTAATTGTGTAAAAATAACATAACTACAAATGATAGTATTGAAGACATGTAATACTAATCTATTAAAGCGTTAAAATTAGAATTCATCTTCCATAATTAGATTTCCAGCATCATTATCTTTCGTTAATCGTTGTTTCAAATAATTTTCTTTTGTAGTTCTATCATTTTTATGACCTACTGCAGCTGCGATAACATGAGGCGCTAGTCCCTTGTAATCATATAAATACTGTACATAAAAATGTCTGAAGAAGTGGGGAGTAATTCGAATATTCTCTGTAAAGGATAACTGGGTATCTTTAATAATTTTAGAAATATATTGTGACAAGTAATTCTCCCTATAAGCAGTATGTTTTTTTGTTTGAAATATAGTTCCGCCAATTTTATTCCCAATGTCTACAGGTAATCTTCTCCGGATTCGGAATGCAACAATACGACTAAAAACCTCCTTATTAATAGAAACAATCCGTTCATTATCTCCCTTTGTATCAACCGTTAAATAGTATCGTCCTCGTATTGCATCATATTCAAGATCTTCCCATTTCGCATGTGCCACCTCCGCAACACGTAACCCTGTAGTAGCAAGGACCGACAATAATCCATAGTTAATTTCGTTATCCTTATAGTAGTTTAGCAGCTGCTTCACTTCCTCATATGATAATTCGCGTTTTGGTTTATGTTGTTTATTAACAGTAGTACTTAGAATTTCCACATGAAGAGGTTGCTGGATATATTGAATTTCATATAGCCATTTCAAATACGAACGGATCACACCAAGTTTCCGACTAATCGTAGATGCTTTGTATTTTTCTTTTGATTGATAGGAGATTGCCTCCTGGGATAACCATTTTTGATAGTTACGTATATGTCGCTTTCTTAAGTTCCTCCAAACTTGGCCGACTACATAATCTTTAACATCTTGCTGCAGAAATTCTGTACTTTGTTTGATGAAAAAATAGAATTGGCTTAAATCACGTGCATATAGAGTTCTGGATGCATCCTTTATACGTTTTTCTTGGTCAAAATGTGTTTGCCGATTTAAAAAGTAATACAATATTTCTTCATCTGAAAATCCCTCATATGTATATGAATCTTCTCTTTCGTTATTTTCCTTTTTAAATTCAGCTTCATTTATATAATCTTGATTCCATAACGCGATTATGTTTGCGAAATTTTGTTTTTGTTTCTCTATGTTTTCTAAATAAGTTTCACTATGAATTGCATTCAATTCAAATTTCATTGTTACTCATCTCCATATTAATTCCTTTTATATCTAATATTATAACCGAATTACATTCAAAGTTATTTACATAGTAAGATTAAATTTTATAAAAATGAAAGTAAAGAGTAAGTATAGAAAATGTTCTATTTTCTATACTTATTATCTATTTACTTTTTTAAATTATCTTTTATATAATTTATAATTATATAAAAGATAATTTAATTAGAAACTGAAATTTCATTTCATATATTTTTAAAAATAAATTAAGTTATGATTGTGTTATAATTAATTTACATTATATATTTTTATCAGTTTAACTTTACATAATAAAATTATTGATTTCACATAACAGAAGTTTACACATAGGAGGAAAAGATATGTTTGAAAGACAGGAAATAAATATGAATACGAATGAAGTAAAAGCTTATTTAGGAATTAGTAGCTTCATTTTTAGTACTCTTATGAAACAAGGACAATTAAATCCAATTAATCGAGAGACCTGGCGTTTAGATGGTAGCTTTTTATTTAAGCGAGAAGACATAGAAAAGTTGAAAGAAGATCGTGAAACAGAAGGAATTACCTTATATCAGGCAGCAAAAGATTATAATGTGAGCATGTATCAACTTGAAAAGTGGATAGAAGAAGGAGATTTGACTTGTACTATACAGAAACATCGTAATCGTGAGACTAAATTTGTAAATGAGGAAGAAATACACGGATTGGTACAGCAATTGGATCAGGCTAATACGCTGTATACATTCTCACAAAAATATAATGTGGTATTGTTCCAAAAATTTATGGAAGGTAATAAATTGGCACGCATTATATCCATTCCGAAGCGCGGGGATATTGTGCTTATTGATGAGTTTGGAAACAATATGACACTAGAAGATGCAAGTAAAGTGGGGTATAAGCCTGCATATGTTCTATCCGATAAACCAAGAAGTCATCACCAAAAGTTTGTAAAATTCCGTTTCCCTAAATCAAATCAATTGCGAAGTAACATTTTTCACTTAATTGACTTGATACTGCAGTATGTATCACCAAGAAATATTAAGGTTTCTGAGGAAGATGGTTTTTGGTACTTTGATGTTCGTCAATCGATTATTCAATTACCAATGCAAATGCAGATAGAATGGATTGATTGTTTAACCCCATATATAATAGAAGGAAAATTAACAAGACGTGTTAATAATAGCGTGTATTTAGATAGCAGTAGTGTCACTAAGGCAGTAACCATAACAAGCAATGAATATCATGCAATCACAAAGATTGTAAATGAAACGAACGGTTCTATTGAAGAATTTATTGCATCCGCTATTCGTGAAAAGATTTATGCTTATCAAGCGTCAGACAACTAAATTATAAAAATAAAGAAAAGACGCTTTAAAGCGTCTTTTCTTTAGGTAGATTTAATCTGAATTAATAACAAATTCTTATGCAATAATACATATAGTGGCTTAAATCATCCCCTGAAAATTTACGTTTTCGATGTACAAAATCTTGCTCTCTAAAGAGCGTTTTTTCGTTTTTTGGTGTTATTAAATGCTCAAGTTGATGGGCATTTGACGCAACCCCTTTATGAAAAAAATCCCCACACAATGTGCAGGGATTCAGGTGTAACTAATACTGTAAATGTAAACAACCTCATAGTAATACATTCGCCCCTAAGATAGAAAAACTTATCCCAAGTGGAAAAATAGAGACATAACTGAAGTTCAATTTATAAAACTATTAGAACTGAAGAAAAATACTTTTTATAAAATAATGAAGAAATATGAAAAAAATCAGCAATCAACTACAAAGAATGAGAGCCGAATTTTCTTAGAATAGAAAACCCGGCTTATTTCATGTCGAAATTCACAATGGAATCTCATAAATATACATGACACTTGACATATATAAAAAACAAATGTAATATATAAATAACAAAAGTAAACTATAGTATTGGAGGGTTTTTAGATGCTTACCAAAGTTAAGCGGATTCGACTTGAAAAAGGTATGACACAGGGAGAATTAGCAAAATTGACAAATGTTAGCAGACAAACAATAGGTTTAATTGAACAAGGCGCATATAACCCATCTTTAAATCTCTGTATTAAGATTTGTCAAACCCTTGGAGTTACTTTAAATGATTTATTTTGGGAGGAGTCGTAACAATGAAAAATATCTTAGAAAAAATGTACTTGAGATTTATAAACAAAGGAAGCGAAAGAGATGAATATCAAATACAAGAAATAAACAAAGAGTTTGCTATTGCAGGGTTAATGTTATGGTATGCAAATATATTAGCTATGTTTATTATGCTAGTAGTTGATACTATTAATCACACCTTATCCATAGGAACTATAATTACCTTTGTGGTTAATATGCTTTACGCTAACTATTTAATGTGGAAATTAAAAAAGAATAGATTGAATGATATAGAGTGCTCTACAGAAGAAGAATTTTTTAATAAGAAAAAACAGATTAAAAAATCTAGTATTAAAGCGGGTTTGCTTTGGACCTTTGAAATGTTTATTTTAATGTGTTATGTTTTTCCTTATTTAAGCTCAGGAAAAATATCAGTTTCTTTATCTAATATTATTATATGGATTTGTGCAGGCTTATTCTTTGGTTCTAGCATGTATGTAATTTCATTATTTAATTTAAAAAAGTTATATTAATTGAAATTAGAATATAAGTGAAATATAGTCTATAGAATTAAACCCTTCTTTCTGTAAATTTTACAATTGGATATTATACATTTTTAGGCATACCGTTAGAAATTAAGAAATTTAATACATATTGAATTAGTTTTAAAAATATGATCTTTATTTGTACTCCCATAAAATCACATTTTTATGGGAGTTACTTCACGATTCATATTATAATCGCTAGCTTTAGCTTATATAAATTAAAAGCGATTAAATTAAAAACTTAATTTAATCGCTTTTTTCATTCTAATTATTATTAGATATATATTTTATTAGCAACCAGCAATTCCGCCAGCAATTCCGCCAGCTAAAGCGCCTACGCCACTTCCATAAATTACACCAGGACCAAGTTCCCAAGTGTATCCAGCTCCTGTTAGGAATCCGCTAACTGCGCCAGAAGCGATACCTGCTACACATTTACCTGCTCCACCAGCTGAAATTTCTAAAAGTTCTTTTTCTGTAAGTGTTTCTAAGTTCATAATATGATCCTCCCTTTATTTTTTATTAGCAACCAGCAATTCCGCCAGCAACGCCGCCAGCTAAAGCGCCTAGTCCGCCGCCATAAATTACACCAGGACCAAGCTCCCAAGTGTATCCAGCTCCTGTTAGGAATCCACCAACCGCGCCAGAAGCGATACCTGCTACACATTTACCTGCTCCACCAGCTGAAATTTCTAAAAGTTCTTTTTCTGTAAGTGTTTCTAAGTTCATAATATGATCCTCCCTTTATTTTTTATTAGCAACCAGCAATTCCGCCAGCAACGCCGCCAGCTAAAGCGCCTAGTCCGCCGCCATAAATTACACCAGGACCAAGCTCCCAAGTGTATCCAGCTCCTGTTAGGAATCCGCTAACTGCGCCAGAAGCGATACCTGCTACGCATTTACCTGCTCCACCAGCTGAAATTTCTAAAAGTTCTTTTTCTGTAAGTGTCTCTAAGTTCATAATATGATTCTCCTTTTATTTTTTATTAGCAACTACCAATTCCGCCAGCAACGCCGCCAGCTAAAGCGCCTACGCCACTTCCATAAATTACACCAGGACCAAGCTCCCAAGTGTAGCTAGCACCATTCAGGAATCCTAATACTGCGCCAGAAGCGATGCCTGCTACGCATTTACCTGCTCCACCAGCTGAAATTTCTAAAAGTTCTTTTTCTGTAAGTGATTCTAATTTCATAATTATTCATACCCCTCATTATTAAATTTTTGATTATTACACGTAATTAATTAGTTAATATAATAAAAATACTATTATTACTATTGTTTAATCGCGATATAACAATCACATTTTTTATAATAACACTTATTTCCAGGAAGAATAGAGAATATGCAAAATTACATATTCTCTGTTTTTTTATTATATTTAGATATAATATTTAACGTGTTACATCTAAATATTAAGGAAATGAGGCTACGGTTTTGTTCAAAAAAGAGTTTTTTTGTATTAGGCAACAGGATTTAAAAGATTGTGGACCAGCATGTCTAGCGATGATTTCTCGCCATTATGGGTTTACTACTTCTATTTCAAAGATTAGAGAAGTCGCTGGTACAGACTTAGCGGGAACAAATATTAAAGGTTTGATGGAAGCCGGTGAAAAACTGGGGTTTGAAGTAAAAGCTGTAAAAGCAACAAAACCCGAAGATTTAAAAGAAATCCCATTACCTTCAATTGCTCATGTTGTAGTCAATGGTGGTTTGTTACATTATGTAGTAATTCATAAGGTTAAAGATAATAAAATTTATATTGCTGATCCAGAAAAGGGATTAGTTACATACTTGTTAGAAGAATTCTGCCAAATGTGGACAGGTATTCTTGTATTAATGTCTCCTGGACAAGATTTTCAAAAAGGGAAAGAATCAAAGGGAACATTTTCACGATTCCTCTTATTATTAAAACAACAAAAAAATTTATTAATACCTTTGTTTTTTGCTTCTATTTTCTTTAATTTATTTGGGCTATTGGGAGCATTTTATTTTAAATTTTTAATTGATGATATCGTGGCCAATCAGTTGATACAGACGCTCCATATTGTATCAATTGGAATTATTATATTGTATATATTTAAGATAATTCTTTCTTATTTTCGCACTCATTTAATCTTATATTTAAGTAGGCGAATAGATATTCACTTAATGCTTGGGTATTATCGTCATGTTGTAGGATTACCAATGAACTTCTTTGAAACAAGAAAAGTGGGCGAAATTATTTCTCGATTTATGGACGCAAGTAAAATAAGAGATGCTTTGTCAACCATAACAGTTACTTTAATGATTGATACATTAATGGTTACAATAGGAGCCGTTTTGTTATATATCCATAGTCCAATTTTATTTGGTGTGACTTTATTATTAATACCTTTCTATATTGGTATTATTTTTGCCTTCCATAAGCCGTATCAATCCATTAATCGTAAAGAAATGGAAAGTAATGCAAAATTAAATTCTTATTTAGTAGAATCTTTAAATGGAATTGCAACTGTAAAGTCTTATAACGCGGAAAAAGAAGTGTTTTTTCAAACTGAAAGTCGTTTTATTAATCTACTAAGGCATGTATTTAAAAGAGGAATGCTATCAAATTTACAAGGCTCTATTAAAATGGGACTTGAATTAATTGGTGGAACTATCATCCTTTGGGTTGGTTCCATACAAGTATTAAAAGGGAATATGACGATAGGTGAGTTAATTACATATAATGCACTTTTGGCATACTTTTTAAATCCAATTGAAAATTTGATTGGTATTCAGCCTACCATGCAGTCTGCACTAGTCGCTGGAGAACGATTAAATGAAATTTTTGATTTAAATCAAGAAAAGAGTGAAAAAGAGGATAATAAAGTATCTCCTAAACAATTATCCGGTAAAATTCAATGTTCAAATGTTACATTTCGTTATGGAACACGTAAAAATGTATTAAATAACATAAGTTTTTCAATTGAATCAGGTAGTCAAGTAGCATTTGTAGGAGAGAGTGGATCAGGTAAAACAACCATTTCAAAACTATTAATGCATTATTATGAATCTCAACAAGGGAATATATATTATGATGATTATCATATCAAAGAGATAAGCCGTACTGCATTACGAGATCGAATTGCATATGTTTCTCAAGAGTCATTCTTCTTTAGTGCTTCTATTTATGAGAATTTATGTTTTGGTTTAACACGACAAGTTACTTTGGAAGAGATTATACACGTATGTAAGCAAGCTTGTATACATGAGTTTATTAGTGAACTACCGTTACGTTATGAAACTCTCTTAGAAGAAAATGCGTCAAATTTATCCGGCGGACAAAGACAACGTTTAGCAATTGCAAGAGCGTTATTAAAAAAACCAGATATTTTAATTTTAGATGAAGCGACAAGTAATTTAGATTCTACAACTGAAAAACATATTACCGATATGTTAAAGGAGTTGGGATTACAAGGGGTTACTGTAATTATGATTGCGCATCGATTAAGTACAATACAGCATGCAAATCAAATTTTCGTGATGGAACAAGGAAATATTAAAGAACAAGGCTCCCATGAAGAATTATTATTCCATAAAGGAGAGTATTATCGTTTGTGGAAGAATCAAACTGTTCATATAGAACACATAGAATCTCAATCTTATGCAATGCGGGGTGTTCAAGATGAGTAAGATTTATTCGTTTGATCAGTTAACTGATAGTAAGGAATTATTAGAAAGAAAACCACCTCGTTTTATTGCTGGATTACTTGTTTTTCTTTTGACGAGCTTATTTGTTTTTTTAATCTGGGCTTATGTCAGTAAGATAGATATTGTAAGTAAGGGAACGGCAATGATACAAGGAAAATCAGATGCAAGTGTGTCTCGTACTCAAATTGTAGGTGTGGTTGATATGGTTGCTGTTAAGTCTGGTGATGAAGTAAAAAAAGGAGATATTTTAATTCAATTAAAAAATCAAGAATTAACAGATAAACAAAATCAGACGAATCAAATTGTAGAACATTTAGAAAAACAAAAAGGGATGTTAGAGCAGTTGAAAGAGAGTATCCGGTCTCATAAATCTTCTTTTCCTGATGATGTGGATAAAAAAATAAGAGAAGAATATCAGGCTTATGATCAAAGATATCAATCTATACAAAATGAAAATGACAATGAAATAAAAAAAATAGAGAATAGTAAATTTTCAAACGAACAAGATGAAGTTTTACAAGGACTAATTGCAGAAAAGGAAAATATCCAAAGGGAAATAGACACAATTGAAAAACAAAAAACAAAAGAAAATATATTAGAAGATCAAAAACAAGTAATGAATGATAAAATAGGGAATTTAGAATCTCAACAAAACAGTGTAGAAAAGCGTATCCAACAACGAAAAGAAACTTTAGAGCATGAAAGAACAAAAGTTGATGTTACTAAAGAAGGAAAGCAAGAACAAAAGAAAGATGCTTTAAATCAATATAAAGAAGAGTCTATGATTTCAGTGAATCAACGTATTCAATCCCTAGAACAAGAACTATTTATTAAAAAGCAAGAGCTAGATGGACTGCGTCATCAAAATGAAACGACAATCATAAAAGCACAAAAAGACGGGATTGTACAATTTCCTTCCATCTTGCAACAAGGGGATTTAATTAATCCTGGCCAAGAGATTGTTTCAATTATCCCAAAAGAAGAACAAAAAAAAGTAAGAATCTTATTACCAGCTCAAGAGATAAAAGGAATAAAAAAAGGAGATAAAGTACAATATTCGTTTAAGTTACAGAAAACGGATAAACAAATGGGACAAATAACATATGTATCAGCATATCCTACTTTTGATAAAAATACGAGAGGGTATATGTATGAACTAGAAGCCACAATTGATACAAAAGAAAAACAAGAACTACATACAGGAATGGTTGGTAGAGCTTCAGTCATTACAGGAGAAGAACCGGTATGGAAATTTATTTTAAGAAAATTAGATTTTATTTCCAATTGAAATAGTTAAAAATAGATTCATATAAGGGGACAGAATTAAGTATGAAAAAGTATTTTTCTAGTATAATCATGTTGATTTTATTAATGGTTTATTTTCCTTTATCCGTTACATATGCACAGGAAAAAAACATCAATTTAAGCAATATTGAGCAAATGACTAGTGTTTTTAATGATAATACTAATCTAGGAGAAAAAATCAGCTATATTAGAAATAGTGATTTGAATAATTGGCCAGTTAAAGAAATGAATCAGGCCCTAGATAAAATAGATAATTTAAATCTGAGTATAATGGAACGAGCAAGTTTAAAGAGAGAGGTAATACGTTCTTCAGGATTTTCTAATTTTGATTTTAAAGAAACAAATTCGGATGTATTAGCATTTAAGGAATTAAAAATAGAAATTATAGAGACTGATAAGCTACTTACATTATATAGAAGAAGCAAGGCTGGTGAACCAGAATCTAAATATGGTCTTGGTTATTGGTGGGGAGATAAAGAAAGAAATATTGAAGAAACTAGAAATGAGTTAGCCGTATTAGAAGCTTGGGGGAATCCGCTCAATATACAATATAAAATCACGGTACCTAAAGGGACCAGAATACTTAAAGGAATTACATCTTCTCAAACTCAATACCTTAAAGGTACAAGTATAGTTCAAGAATATAGAGAAGGTGGAGCTATGCAATACTGGATTAATAAGATAGATAACAGCTGGTTACAATAAAAAATTATTAGGAGGATGACATGACAAATCATCATGAATTTATAAGTTTAGCTTTAGATTGTGAGCGTATTATAAAACAAAATATTCCTAGTAATCCTGACGATGCTAAAAGATATCATTTAATGTTAAACGAACTTAAAGGATTAAGAATGACCATAAAATTAAACCAATTAAATGACAAGTTATATTATTTATCAATCACACAAATGCTTGAAAAAGATGATCCCAAAAAAGTATTACAAGCTGTTTTAAAACTTAATACATTTTATTGTAACTACTATCAAAATTTATAAAATTTTCAACCCAATAAACTTGAGCTTATATTATTTAAAATAACATAACTCATAGTGGCAGGCACTCGAAAGGGTGCCTTTTCTTTAAACCTAATAAGAAAGATGGTCTTAACGTACAGCATACACCTCAAAATATGTCCGGATTGTGTCTAAACATACAATTTTCTTTTTTTGATATGGTGACCCCATGCCCATCAACTTAAGAAAAATAAATGCCCCAAAAACGAAAAAATGGGCGACTTCTCAGAATAACTATATGTAGAGAAAGAAAATTTTCATTTAGGGGGTATATGAAAATCTTAGCTCGATGGTGATGTGTTGTGACCCCTAATATGTAAAATTGCATAGAATTACTAGTCCAGATTAGCATATAATGTAATAGAACTGCTCAGATTTTTTCTTTAATCGTTAGATTCGAACCTAACGTCCTATCACATTTACAAAATGTGTAAACCTAGAAACTGTGGAAAGGCATCCGGAAGGATGTCTTTTTCTTTGGCTCTGGTGCAAAAAACTTTGAAGTATATGAAAATGGTCTATCAAACTTTGACATACTGGATAGTACTACTCTATAAAACATTTAAATAACATAGTAGAACAAGATCATTGTTCTATTAAAAAACGTATACGCTCTATGTTGGGATTTAAATCATACAAAACATCAGCCTCTATATTGAGTGGTGTAGAAGCGATGCATATGATCAAAAAGAATAAATTGATTTACAGAATCAGCCTGTCCAAAATCAGAATATTTTTATCAACCAGCTGTTTGGATTAACTGCTTAACAGGTGATTCCGTTAGGAATTCGTGATTCTTTTTTTATTTATCATCTTTTTGCACCAGAGCCGGAAAAGGTATGTCGCTGGAAACCGCTGATATACAGACGTTCCTACATACTTACTTATCTTTAGTTTACATAACATATATTATCATTAGTCATTAAAAATATAAAAATCTATCTCAATAACAAAAGTAATCTTATGTTATTGAGATAGGAAATCAATAGCTATTGTATTAGATTATTTGGTTCTATAGTTAATCAGTCTTTTTTTACTTATTTGAAGAATTCTTGTGATTTACTTTATCATAGTTTTATTTTAACCACGCACAGCTTCACTACAAAAGCAACTGTTCCATACAGGCGTTGGAATCTTTGTATCTCAAAACAAAGAGTATTCTAGGTTTTTGAGATAGAAACAATTTTAGTGTATTAGCAAAATTATTTTCACCCTAATTTTATGTTTTTTTTAACTGTTTCTCTTCCTTTATTTTTAAGGTATCTACAAGAACTTAAACCAAGCTATATTGTTACAACAATATAGCTTGGTTTGGAATATATAGTTAACTACTCGGAAGCTATCAATCCAGTTTTATAGATCTTATTCTGACATCTCCAGCCTAATTCTTTTAATTTCAAAACAAATGGATGCCATTTACTTAATGTACTATACCATTCTCCTCTTTTTTCCCTCCATTTGAATAGATTTTGCTTTTCCATACCAATCATATCCTTTTTTAGACTACTAGTATCAATATGTCCAAGTTTAGGAGGTTACTTACAAGCGTTTAGGAGTATTTGCACCAGAACCCTATATATTAACCCCGCCCTAAATTTAGAATGGGGTTATGCTTGTTATGCTTTCGCAATCGTATGATATTGATTGCCTTTAGGAAAGTGTATTGTCACTTTTGTATATTTATTCTCTTTCGATTCGATAGAGATATCATGCCCTAATTTATGAGACAGATGTTTCGCTAAATATAATCCTAATCCCGTTGATTTCGTATGAACTCGCCCATTCGCGCCTGTAAAACCGCGCTCAAACACACGCCCAATATCTTCAAGCCTAATACCAATACCATTATCTTGAATAATGAGGCGCTTTTCATTTCCATTTTCCTCTCCAATAAACTTAATTTCTCCATGCGAATCAGTATACTTCAATGAATTCGCCACAATCTGATCAACAATAAAAGATAGCCATTTTGTATCACTCTCTACTAGAAGTTGCAATTTGGTTCGCTCAAATTGAATGCGCTTTGAAATAAATGTCTTAGCATACTTTTTCATACTAGCTCCCGTAATCGCCTCTAGAGAAACTTCTTGAATGAAATAATCTTTTGAGAAGGAATCCAGCCGTGAATAATATAAAGC
Organism: Bacillus paramycoides; assembly: GCF_001884235.1. Classification (GTDB taxonomy): domain Bacteria; phylum Bacillota; class Bacilli; order Bacillales; family Bacillaceae_G; genus Bacillus_A; species Bacillus_A paramycoides. Next base: position 37,043 of record NZ_MAOI01000089.1, read on the forward strand.
TTGTTCAACGAAATGATCTATTTTTCCTAGCTCATCCTCTAATCTATCAATTAAAATATCCGCCGATTTGCCGCTACGTATCAATAGTTGACTAGCAGAAATCGGTATTTTAACCTCATGAATCCACGACATAATAAAGTCATGATATTCTTTTTTCTCCTCATGTAATACGTACATTTTCTCCTGTTGCTCTAAGTACATTTTTTTTAATATCTCTGTATACAGTTCCTGTTCATATGTATGTGGATTTGGGATTGCAATAACCGTATCCTGCTCTAAATGAAGAGAAATATAAAGCTCTGTATAAAATCTTTTATGGTAAAAATACCCGATGATAAGATAGATAAGAATAAAGATTGCACTTACAACATTGATATACAAAAGATTTGCTTTTGTATTACTTAATCCATCACTTAAATAAATCATAGTAGAAATAAATAACATAATCAAAAAGTACAGAAACATAAAATAACGGCGTTCGTTTATGTAGCGAAAAATACTCATGTAATAATGTAACCTTGCCCTTTCTTCGTATGAATAAGCTCCTCTTTCCCAAGTTCAGCAAGCTTCTTCCTTACACGAGCGACGTTTACTGTTAATGTATTATCATCAACAAAACTATCATTTTCCCAAAGTTTACGCATAATATTATCACGACTTACAATAGATCCTATATTTTGCATTAATATCTGTAAAATTTTAAACTCATTTTTTGTTAATTCCAATATTTGATTATGATATGTTACTTCCCCGGTCTGTAAATTTAATACGACTCCTTCATATTCAACAACATGTTTTTCAGTTTGTGTATAAGAATATGTACGTCTCATAAGAGCCTGAATTTTAGCAACTAATACATCTGTATAAAATGGTTTCTGTACAAAATCATCTCCCCCCATATTCATAGCCATTACCATGTCCATAGGATTATCACGAGATGACAAGAATATAATTGGTACTTTCGATACTTCACGAATTTTTCTACACCAATAAAATCCATCAAAATACGGAAGATTAATATCAAGTAAAACAAGTTGTGGAGATTTAGCCAAAAAATCGTTTAAAATATGTTCGAAGTTTGTACTCGCCCATACTTCAAATCCCCATTTCCCTAACTCATCAGCCACTGTTTCACGAATGGTTGGTTCATCTTCGACTAATAAAACTTTCATAAAGAGTTTGCCTCCTAGCACTGTTACAACCTTACAAGTTTGTAAGGTTTTAATTATAATTTGTAAGGTTGTCCTATGGTTTAGGGTATAAAATTACCATACAATAAGCTTATCATACAATAGAGGAGGAGCCATATTGAACCCCGTGTTACAAGCAAAGCACATAAGAAAAACCTATAATAATAGAGGTAGCATATTTACCGCCCTCCATGATATTGATGTCACAATTTTGGAAGGTGAATTCGTTGGCGTAATGGGCCCATCTGGATCTGGAAAATCTACTTTATTAAATATATTATCAACAATTGATATGCCAACCACAGGAGAAATTATTATTGATGGAAAAAATATTATAAAAATGAAAGAAGAACAACATACTGCATTCCGTCGTGATACATTAGGTTTTATTTCTCAGGACTATAATTTACTTGATACGTTAACGATAAAAGATAATATACTGCTACCACTTGCTTTAAAAAATGTGAATGCACAAGAAATTGATGCACGTGTAGATGAAATTGCAACAATATTTGGCATTCAAGAACTGCTAAATAAATATCCGTATCAGATTTCTGGTGGACAAAAGCAGCGTACCGCAGCATCGAGAGCTATTATAGGAAAACCGAAATTAATTTTAGCTGATGAGCCTACAGGTGCACTAGATTCTAAATCTGCTGTTGATTTACTAAACAGCCTACAAGCATTAAATAAAAAACAATTAACCAGCCTTTTGATGGTTACCCATGATCCTTTTGTAGCAAGTTATTGCAAACGCATCCTCTTTATTAAAGACGGAAAATTTTTTACAGAACTTATAAAAGGCGAGATGTCACAGGAAGACTTTTTCCAAAAACTATTACATATTCTTTCTGCTCTTGGAGGTAGCGGGAATGACACCATTTAGTATCACAAAAAAAATTTGCAAAGAAATCTTAAAAGTTATCACATTATATGTTTTACTTATTTTCTCATAAAATAAACGTTTATCTCGTTTGGAAATGTAATTATCGCCGTCTTAATCGGGAATAAATGAGCTCCCAAGTTCTTCACTTCCAAAATATACAACAGTCACTATTGTAACAAATTTTTCTTTTTATGCCATTTTCAATTTTATTTGTTTTTTTATTCAAATCATTCGATTTTTGAATGAACGCATTATCCATCAAAAAGTCTCTAAAGAATTACCACTTACCAGTAATTCTTTAGAGACTTTTTTGTGTAAATAAAAAATATCTAACTGGAACCTTACAAAAATGTAAGGTTCCAGTTAGATACATCGATGTTTGTACAGATTTATTCCTTGTAAGCTAATAGTAGTTAATCTTTTTTACCATTTAATTACCAATTATAATTTGGCTATTTGTTTAAGTTGGTCATTTGGTTAACTTAAGACCCAAATTACTCCATAAAATCAGAGATTCATTCTCATTACATTTACAACATTTATTGAAAGGAATAATAATTACAATGTGTCAACCAATCATAAAAATTTACGAAGATATACTATCCGGAAAAAGGAAATCATTCCCCAAAAACACTTGGAGTATGGACACACAAGGAGAATTAATAAAGCTTTTAACACGACACTTAATTAATGACATTTTGAAATGGGATGATACAGAAATTAAAGAAAATTGGAATTTAGGAACAATAAGAAAATGGCGGTTAAGTGGTGCCTGTGGTACGTATTTCAATGAAAGCCCCTATAAAATGTTAGATGCTGCTTTTCCTAATCGGTTCAAGCCATGGGAATTAAAATGTACCCCAAAGAACTATTGGACTAGGGAGAATTCTTTAGAATGTTTACGATATTGGATTGAAGAAAAGGATAAGTTAACACGACACCAATTATTGAATACATATAATCGTAATTGGTTAAAAGAAAGATATTTAGATTCCCCATTTCAAACTTATTGGAACTCAAGTCCCTATAAAATGTTAGATGCTGCTTTCCCTGGACAATTCAAACCTTGGGATTTAAAAAAAACTCCTCATAATTATTGGAACAGTAAAAGGATAAGTTTAAAAATCTTCAAAGGGATTATAAAAGAGCTTAATATGTCTAATGATGATATAAAATTACACTATTCATTACGCTGGATTATACAACACGGACTCCGTACACCACTGACTAAATTCTTTGATGATAGCCCTTATAAAATGTTAGATGCTGCTTTTCCTGAACAATTTAAACCTTGGGATCTAAATGATGCTCCAAATAATACTTGGACAAATAAAGAAAAAACAATAGAAATAATTAAGAATGAAATTGAGAAATCAGAGTTATCCATTACTGACTTATCACAAATTGGGGTGCGAAAATGGATGAAAGATAACAAATTAACCTCTCCCTTCAATATATATTGGAACTCAAGTCCTTCACAAATGTTAAGCGAGGTATACCCTAAAGAATTTATAGATGAACGCTTAGAATAAGACGGTTCGGTCATATTGGGGTACTGTCACATCACCATCAAGCTAAGATTTTGAAGTACCCCAAAAACGAAATTTTTATCTCTTGGCAGTTATTTATGTAAATTTAACTCGTTTTTTCGTTTTAGGGAACAACCGATATCTTAACTTGATGGCTATGTGGTGCTACCAAAAATTAACGGATTCCCTGTACGTTAAGGAATCCGTTAATTTACGTAAAGAATTAAATTGAATACTGTTTTGAGAAAGAAACATTTAACAACGCCTATCTGGAAATAGTACATACAACCATATGTCTATTTTTTAAAAATCTATCTATTGACAATTCGATTATAAGATCTAACTGTCAACAAGTAGTATACAAAATAGATAAGCGTGTATGCACCAATGGTAATGGAAACTGGAACAAAAACATCTATTCCATCTATATCATTAAAATATGTCTTTAAAAGAGTAATACTATACAAAGTCCCGATACAGAATGGAATTATAAAAATAACAGCTACTTGTTTTGCAATGGATCTAAAAATCATTTGTTTACTTACACCTAATTCATGTAAGATAATATATTGATTTTTGCTCATTATCGCTTCTGTTAATTGATTAAAATAAATTACACTGCCTGTTGCGGCTAAAAAGACAAGTCCCAAAAACATGTCTACAAAGGTCCATAATCCGTAGAAGTGTATAAACATTCTATAAACAGTATACTTTATTGTTAATTTTTCTTTTTCTGGTACAATTTGTTCAATTGCTTTTGCTAATTCTTTCATATTTTTATCATTTGATACTTTATAAGCTTGTATAGTATAGGGGTCTTGTTGTTTTGCAATGTCAGAAAAGGCTTTGTCTGATACAACTATTATGAGTTTATCTAGAGATTTATTTAAAAGGTTATCTTGTATTTTTCCTACAAATTGTAATGTATAGTTTTGATTTGGAAGCTGGAGTTCTACATTTTTATATTCTGTTTTATGTACATTACTCGTGTTAGGATCAAGAGTAATAGCTTCTGTATCTTTAAGAGATAGCTCTATATCCGTTTTCGTTATATTAGCCAGCTTATGAAATGTACTTTCTGCTAATACATTCAAATTCCCCTGATTTCTTTCGAAAATTAGAGGCCAAGATCCATCTACATTTAAATTTGCATTTACTCTTATTAAAGGAATGGAAATTTTGTCTTCAACTGTATGTTTAGAATTCTTAATTGTCTTTTCAATTCTTTGATCTATGCTTACTTCGGTTGTTACATACATAAAGCTGAAAGGTTCTCTTTTATCAATCGTTGTTTTATATATATAATAATGAGCATATGAGCCTCCGATTTCATGTATTTTAATCACGCTTAATACTACAATGACTGTTAACACTTTTGCATTTGATTGAATATTTGATAATATTTGAGCTACGCCCACCATATTAATTCCACGACAATAAAACTTTTTGTACTTTTGTAGGCCAAGTAATACAAATACTGTACAAGAGCGAGTCACGAAATATGTGCCGATTATGAAACTCCCTAACAATATATTCATATTTTGATTGTATAAACTATCATTTATCCCTATAGGAGACATGGCCGGTTCAATAAACCAAATAGAAAAAACAAATAAGCAAATACCTTCTATCGCCATAATAATAGAACTTTTTGTAATATGTTCCCCTTTCTTTTCTCGAATCAATTCAAATAATTTAAATTTATTTATTATCATGTACCCCTGTAAAGAAGTTATAAAAAGAATAATGGCAAACACACAGATAGTGTTCAATACTGCATCTATAGAAATAGAAAACGGAATAGCCGTGGGTAATTCCATTAATTTTAAGACTAACATCGCAAATAATTTTGATAATAAAATTCCCATTCCCATTCCTATTACAAGTGCAAAGATCCCCAGAATAAAATTCTCACTAAATAACATGGCACCAATCTTTCGCTTTGTAAGACCAAGTAAGGAATATAATGCAATTTCCTTTTTTCTTTTTTTTATGAAGAATGAGTTCGAATACCAAATAAATATTGCTACAAAAATCATTAGATTATGAGATGCCCTACTGAATATGCTTCTAATATATTCTTCATTTGCAATTTGTTCATTGTATTGTAGGGATACAAAAGCAAAATATATGGCAATACTAAATATTATAGTAGCGAAGTATAATACATAATTTTTAAGGTTTCTTTGCATATTTTTTTTAGTAATACTAAATAGTGTCATTATTGCCTCCAAGAGCAGAAAGAAAACAGTTTTGAAAAAAATCTTCTCAGTATATTTCACCTTTTACAAGTTCAGTGAGTATTTCCCATCTTTAATAAAGAGAACACCCCTGCAATAACTCACTGCAACAAGATTGTGAACTACAGCAGACTGTGAAGTTTGAGCTAATTGTTGATCGATACGTCCAGTTGAATTATAATCTGAAGCATTTGGAATGTGCAATTTATCTTCTGTGCATTTGTAATAATGTTATCGTTAAATTTTCTAAATCTCCATCATTTTTTATTTCTTGTATGATTTTTCCTTCTTTCATAAAGAGTATCCGGTCACCAATTTCAGCTGCTACATCCATCATGTGTGTGGAAAAAATAACCATGGTATCATTTCTCTTTAATGTCTTTAATATTGTTAAAAACTCATCTACCCAATACGGATCCAGCCCATTTGTCGGTTCGTCTAGTATCAAAATTTTAGGGTTTCCAAGACACGCCTGTCCAAATAAAAGCCTCTGCCTCATCCCTTTAGATAATCTATATAAGCGTTCATTTTGTTTTTCATTTAATCCTATTGTTTGAATAACCGCTTGTACTTTTTCTTTTCCTATATTACGAAAAGCAGCATAAAACAATAAGAATTCTTGAACTGTCATATCTTGCTGTGCATGAAAATCATCTGGCATATAACCTATTTCACTTACATACTGTTTTCTATCTTTCTGTAATTCTATATTACCTAATTGAACGGTACCAGTTGTAGGTGTTGTAATTCCAGCAATTATTTCAAGGAGCGTACTTTTCCCAGCTCCATTCCCACCGCATAATACGATACACTCTCCTTCTTTACTTTGAAATGAGATTGGAGATAATGCTATTTTCTTTTTATATCTTTTACATACTTCGTTGAGATTTAATACTGTCATTTTTTTCTTCTCCTCTCCATTTGCCACCCCGCCACAAACAAGAACACGATTGTATAGATAATGCTGTATATTAGTAGAATCCAAATAACAGCTTTACTTTGAAAAATCATTACCAATTGATCATATACTTGCCCAAATATTGCTCCACCACCTAATTGAATTACAAATATAATTCGAAGGAATTCCGCTGGGTTGCAAAACAATAACATTTTTATTAATGGTGCAATCATTGAATATGGAACAAAATTAAGAACACTAATTAAAGCCGTTGGCCACATCATAATAAGAAAGAACCAAACTACAATACTTATCGCTAAAGCTTGCCACCTCGTTATAGAAAAAGAACCGATTGTTATTCCTAGTAATAAAAATAAAAAAATTAATAAAACAGAGAAGATATACGTTGCTACCACCCAAAACATATCAAAATTACTACCGCTTACTAATCCAATTATTATACTTACTCCAAAACTCATTGAAAAAATAGCTGTTTGCGCTATAAATTGACCAATTGTTTTACCTATTACATATGCGGTACTTTTTAAAGGATACGTGCATAAAAGTCTCCACTTTCCATTTTCTACTTCGCCTGCAATAGAGAATGCTCCTATAATTAACATAAGTAATGGCACAATATATAAAATAAGGTTTACCATTGTCCCTGTTACATTTGTATAACCAGCTAAAGGCAAGGTATTTCTTTCCATAACAAATATTAGAGAAAATATAGTTATCCAAAGAAATAAAAACATGTATGCAAATTTACCCCTTACTGCACTACGCCATTCCGAATATAATATATTCCACATACCTATTCACCTCTCTACCGAAAAAGACAACCAACTATGGTTGTCTTTTTCTAACTATTTTGTTCATAGCAATACTCTCTTATTAATGAGAATGTCCACTACCATGGTCTTTCTTTTCTTTTCCCATCATTTCTTTATTCATTTCCCATTTATGTTCTGCTAGTTCTTTAGAAGATAGGATTTCCCCAGTATGTTTTTCTACAAAGCTGTCCGCATCTTTCTTTTCTTTAAAAGAAATTACATTATAAGCCATTGGCGTTTTAATTGATTTGTCATATACATATGTAGCTTTATCCACTGCAACCCAATCTTTTGTATTATAATCTCTTACAAATTTCTCTTGTGTTTTTTCATTTTTATGTTCATCCATCCATTTATACATACAACCAATATCATCAAATTTTAAAGCTTTTCCATTTTCTAAAATAACCTCAGTTGCAAATTGATTATCCATTACTGCCATATTACAAACATCACACTTATCATTTTTTTCATTAATAGCAACCGGTTTTGTTTCTTTCTTACCACATCCTACTACGGCAAATACCATACATAAACAAATAGCAAATAACATATACTTAACTCTCATCAATTTTTCCTCCCTAAAATGAACAATATACTTCCCATTAGTAATATGCCTACACTTACAACCAAAATGTTAGACTGAAATCCCATTCCCTCCCCTTTTTGCAGAACAATTTTAGGCCTCATACTAGGCTCTTTATCTAGCAATAAAGATTGATCTGGAATTTTTATGAAACTTTGTAAAATACGCATCCCTGGTGATTGAAAGAACAACTGATATTCCGGAGTATCTTGTGTTAACAAAAGAAAATAGGCATCTGCTTTGTATGGAATATTACTAATACCTGAACCGTCTGTATCTACTTTTAAAGAAGCATCCCAATAATTTTTATAGATATTATTTTCCCTGCTTTGTGCAGCTTGCGATTCATTAACATTCCCTATCATTACATTTTGAGTAAATTCATTCTCACGGGCATCCTTAAATTGTAATCCGATAAAATTATTAGAAATTGAATTACTCATAATAGTATTATGCTTTGCCTTTTCTACATAAATACCTACTCTATTATTAGCAATTTCATTTTGCAAAATGTTTGTTTTTATCGCATCATATAGTAATATGCCTTGTGCATGAACATTACTTTTATTGTCAATAAAGTGATTTCCTACTATAGATGTTTCCTTTGTTCCCATAATCATAGCACCTGTTGTATTTTCTTTTGATATATTTTTTTCAACAACCGTTCTATCAGAATACATAAGATGAATGCCATAACGAGACTGCCAGATTGTATTTTCCTTTATTGTGTTATTGTCGCTTTGTTCTAAATAAATACCATCACGGACATTTTGGATTTTGATATTCTCTATAAGATTACGATTGGATTGCCATAAATCAATTCCATTGGCCCGTTTTTGTCCAACAATTATACTGTTCTCAATTTTTATATTACTAGCATCTTCTAACTTAATCCCCATGTATGACGCGTGAACTTCCAATCCACTGATGTAGTGCTTATCCCCCGCTACAAATATCGCTGGCTGATCTGTATTATCATTACATTGTTCTATTTTCAAATCTTTAAGGATAACGTTTTCCTTTTTTATTGTAATAATAGGATCCTTACCACAAGAGATTATTTTAGTATTTTTATCCCCTTGTATTGTAATCGGTTTCGATATTTTTATCGTTTCATTATAAGCTCTATTTTCTAATTTAATTGTTTCATATGGGGAAGCCGCGTCAATTTTTGATTGCAATGTAGACTCAGCATGAATACTTACTCCTGGAAAACAAAAAACTAAAAATAAAAGAAGAGAAGAACAAATTTTTTTCATATACAGTTCCCTTCTCTCAAAGCTATTAGTTATCACTATAGAAGAGAATACCAATAATTTGTGTGAAATTTGTGAAAAATAAACGTGTTTTTTGTGATACATATGAAATTATTACCTGGAGATAAAATTTGACTCAATAAAAAAGGCATAATGATAAAAAAGAAGCAACCTTAGGCTGCTTCTCTCTTACGTTTAAGCTATTACTTTTCCAGTTTCTGTAATGATTTTTTTCTTGATGGCTTTTCGCTTTGTTATGTAACGTTGTGCAAAATAAGAACCTAATACATACACAACAGCTAGCCCTTGTAAAACTAAAGATTCTACATTTGGGAATACACAAAACCAAACTTGCATCCATTGAGGAATCACAAGATTATGAATCGGTGTTGTGCTTATCCATCCAGCTAACTGCATTTCTTGTACTGTTTCACCGACCATTACCGCGAGAACCATTACTAATAATGCCCCTGTAAATACCAACATTTTTTTATGTGGTAGTCGTTTTTGAGCTAAGAAGGTGAGAACTCCTACAATCATCGTTAAACCGAAGCCAATTAATACACCTTGATAAACGATAGCGGAGCCTACTTCTAGTCGCAGAGATTGAAGGAATAGAACAACTTCAAATCCTTCTCGATAAATGCATGTTAAACCGATAACAAATAGAGACCAAAACGTGGTTTTTTGTACAATTTCCCCGCTGTTAGAAGTAACTTCTTTTTTTCTTTGATTATGGAGTTTAATCCAGCCAGTCCAATAAATTTGATGAAAGAACCAGTTCATAATGATAAGTAAAACAATGACTGCTAAACAGCCTGTAAATGCCTGAATATTCAATTCAGATGCATTTACCGAAGAAATAATAGCTATAACAATAAACCAAGTTGCCACTGTTGCTAATAACGAAACACCAGATCCTAAAGCAATAGGTTTCCAAACAGCATCTTGCTTCTTGCGAACCAATCCAGAAATGATAGCGGATAAAACTAGTATCGCTTCTAACCCTTCCCTGAAAACGAGAATAGCGGTATTGATAATGGCTGACCCAGTACCTATATTTTTGGCAGTTGGGTCAGGATTCCCTTGAAAGTATATACCTTGCCATACAATTACACCTACAACCATAAGAATCGAAATTGTGAGCAATACGGTTTTAAGATTGAAAATTTTTCTACTCATATATGTCTCTCCCAGTCATATAATTGACATTGATAATCTATCTCAGCTAAATGTATACTAATTGCAACTTTCAGTCAATATGTTTATAAGTGATCCTGCTGATATAAAGCGGGCATCACACGCTAATACATTTTGTGGAAATAAAAAGGCGATCTTTGTGCAGGAAACTCATGTCGCAGCCAGATGGCAGAAGGATGGGGTAAACAATGCTGATTTAGTAGTCACTCTTTACAGCCAAGCAGATTCTGCGTGTTCGACAACACCTCTTCATGTGCCTCGAGTTCATTGGGGATTTAATGATCCAGCCGGAAAAGGGTGGTCTGAGTTCTAACGTGTGTGAGATGAGATTTGGACACGTAGGAACTCTTTTTTGTGTTGTTTTATTTTTAAAAATTATTACGATACGTGAAATTATTGTGTATCGTAGTAAAAAAGCCCCCATAGACCATAAATCTATGAGAGCTGCCTAAGGGTATTTTACGTTTCGGCTCGTTTCTATTGTAACAAGCTTTCACCAAATAACAAAAACATAACGATCCAAAACCAAATAATCAAACGAAATGCACTCTTGAAACCGCCCCACAGAGAAAATGTTTCCTCTTGCATTTTTATCATCCTTTCTTACTTGTCCTTTGGTTCTCGAAACCATTCATACATTGCCTGCTGGCTTATAATCCATTCCTTACGTTTCCCTTCAGGATGCAAAAAGTACTTCACTAAACTTTCTTGTAGCATGCGCTCTAAATCATTTATTTGCTTCTCGTTCATTAGAGAGGTGCTATATTTATTCTTAATTGTCTCACAAGGAATCCCCCAATAAAAAGCTACTTCAGATGGTCTCATGTATTTATCAATTTCTTTTATGGGAATTCTCCTTTGTTTGTGCTTTTCCTTTTATGTTACAATAAATAAAGAAGGAAATGGACTAGATTTCCTTCTACTTCAGTCACTCATTAACTATGCCCTTTGTTTGCTATTAAGCAAATGAAGGGTTTTTATTTTGCTTGTTTATATTTACTATCTATGACAGCCAAACGGATCAACTTCAGCTTAATATCCTTACAGATTTTGCGATACGGGAAAGCCCATATCGTACTTTAGTCGGCCTTTAGGCATGGGATGAAAGGATCGCTATTTCATAGAAAAACATTTGTGTTTTGGTTATACTGAAACTATAGACAAGTACAAGTCTTTAAAACGACATTGTGTTCCTTGAAAACAAGATATCATATGGAGTTCGGTAGCCAAATTCATGCTATCGGTAAAATGATATGTGCCGTCAAGAACAAGACGCTAAAACATCTGAACACGAACCTGTACGGTATGGTGATAGTAGCGTAGCTCACGAACCTATACGGTCTGTCGTGAGAGTGGTGATGGCACACCGCAATCTTGCACGTCAGCGATACCAGAAATGGACTTCGCCTTTGGTAGCAAGAATCCCACTGACGTTAGTCTGCTTGCCCCTTTAGGGGTGGGAGTGTCAATAAGAGAAAGCCATTCAGATGTACCAATTTTCATATCCTCCCCATTCCCTTTTTATACTTCAAAAAAATTAACCCCTTAAAACATTTGTATTTTACACTAATTTAACCACTAGGGAATCCTCATCATATTCGTGAATGTGTAAATCATAGCGCATATCTGTTGCATCCAGTACTTTACAAAACCTCTGATAGTAAGCCGGATTACTTACTTCCATGCCAATTTCTTCATTCCTTATCTTTATAAAATAACCTTGTAAGGTTATTTGTTTGTTTTTCAGATATTTTACAGGAAAATTCTTAATAACATCCTTAACTCACTTTAAACCACTTATTTTCGCTTACAACAAAACCTTTGTTGTTTAGGTCTTATTTCATTCACTTTTAAATAAACATTGGTTATATCGAAATCTGAGAAGCCGTTTTTGATGAGAGTATGATTTTTTTAGTTAATTCCTAAAAATAACAAAAGAGCTGGATTTTCACCACAGCTCTTTTGTTATTTGGGTCTGTATGTGTACATGTGGGATATTGAGAACAGCCAAAAAACTTATTTCCTGTTTTATTCGAATTACGAACAATTAAATGATTTTTTAAACTTTGCAACAGAACCCTAATACATTTTTTAATTATCCCGCCCAAACATCTTTTGAATAATACAGGTTTTCTTCTAACTGTTGTAGCCACGCACTTGCTTGTTGTTCGCTTACGTTGTGAATGTTAGCGTAACATTTAATAAGCGTATTCTCTACATCTGGCGCCATTTTTCTTCCATCACCACATATATACAAATTCGCACCTTGATTAAGTAAATTAATCACCTTTTCAGCATCTTGTTTTATTAAATGCTGAACGTATATTTTCGGCTGATCCTTCATTCGGGAGAAAGCTGTGTGAAGAGCCACAATTCCTTCTTTCTGTGTTTGCTCAAGTTCTTCTTGATATAGATAATCCTCTTTAGGTGAACGACACCCAAAATAGAGATGCGCTTCACCTAATGATTCACCATTAATTTTCATTGATTTTCGAGCTTGCAGAAAACCTCTAAACGGTGCAATTCCTGTTCCCGGCCCCACCATAATAATCGGGGTTTTAGGATTTTTCGGAAGTTCGAAGCCAGACTGTGAATTTGAAATAAAACATGTAATCGAATCTCCCTCTTTAAGCTGAGCTAAGTAGGTAGAAGCAATTCCTCTGTATTTTCCATTTCCACTCCATGCGTTGTCTTCCACAACACCAACGGTAATACTCAATTTCTGGTCATTTACTCTTGGCGAAGAAGAAATTGAATAATATCGTGGGCGCAATGCTGGAAGTAATTCTATAAAATTACTAAATTCCATTTCGCATGCTGGGTATCTCTCTAATAATTCAAGCATAGTTAATCGTCTGGATAAAACTTGTTCTTTATAAACATGTTTTTCTAATAGTGCTTCGAGCTCTATTTTATGTGGCGGACAAACAGTTTTTGCTGCCATGGCACGTAATTGATTTCTTGTGACCGGTTCCTGAAGTTCTACAAATTGCAGTAACTCGTTAATTGAAACAGTGCGCCCTAAAGGAAGATGTACTAATTTTTTATTATCACTAGTTAACCGGATAAAATGAGACCCATTTAACTGAAAACGAGTTAGCACACGATTCACCAATTCAGGATAATTTCTTGGAATCACACCTAAATGGTCGCCTTCTTTGTAAGTCACATTACTCGGTAAAGAAATTTCAAGGTGCCTTGTGCTTCTTGCGCTACATGGCTGTTGTAATTCTTTATTCTTGTCAACTTGTGCTGTAAAAGTAGGATGCACTTTTGTTAAAGTCGCTACCGCTCCACTTCCTACATATTCAAAGGAAAGAGTAGAAGCACTTATTTCATTACCTTTGATATCAAGATTGAAATAATCTGCTACATCATTCCATAGCTGCTCACGCCACTCTTCATAAGCTTCTTCAAAGTCATCACTTGCATCTCCTTCACCACGCTCTGTTAGACGCTCTGCTCCTTTTATTGCAAGTTGTTCATCAATAAAGAAAGGTACCTTTTGATAGGTAGTGGCCCAGCTCTTATCGCCGCAGCCAAATACAGCATAGTGAACACCTTTCACTTCATGCTCAGATGCTTTCTCCAACCACTCTACAAACTTCTTCGCATTATCAGGCGGATTTCCGTTATAAGAAGCAGAGATAATCAATACCACTCCTTTTTTAGGAAGGTTCCCTGCATGAGAATCTAATGAAGCAGCTTGTGCTGCAAATCCTTTACTAAGAGCGATATCTACCAATTCACGTGCTATTCCTTCTGCTGTCCCCATATTGGAACCATATAGTACGAGTAATGGCGTGTTATGAACATTATCTACTACTTTACGAACATTTTTTTCTGGTTGTTCACGGTAAGGAGCAGGGATACCACCTAAAGGGATTTTTTTTGATACTGCTTTTACAGTAAGCCCTTCTGGTTTTAACGTTAAAGTTTCTTTAATATCTAATTCGTAATTTTCATGATCATAAAAATCAAAATGCTTCAACATCATACCAAGTACAAGAGTCGCTTCATGAATTGCAAACTGCTGTCCTATACATGCACGCTGTCCGTTTCCAAAAGGCTTGAATGCGTGCTGTGGAATTGTACTTGGATTTTCGAAACGTTCTGGTCGAAATTCCTCTACATCCTCACCCCAAATTGTTTTATCACGATGAAGCTGTGGAATAAGTACCTTAATCTCTTCTCCCTGCTTTAACAAATATTCTCCACCAAGCACAGTGTCTTCTTTTGGATATAGAGAAAAAGCAGGGGCAGTGGGCCATAAACGAAGGGATTCATTTAATACCATAGTAATATATTTCAACTGCTTCACTTGTCTATAAGTAGGAACAGGATCTATCAATACACGAGTTGCTTCTTCTGTTGCTTTATGTAAAATATGCGGATTTTTCACTAAGAAATAAAGTGCAAACGACAATAGACCACTCGTCGTCTCATGGCCCGCGATTAAAAATGTAATCATTTGATAACGAATATTTTCATCATCTAACACTTCTCCTGTTTCCGGGTCTTTTCCGTTTAGCATATGAGCAAGCAGATCATCTCCTTGCTCACCACTTATTTTTCGATCTGCAATTATTTTATCCACTAACCCATTCATGTATTGAATATCTTTTTGAAGTTGAAATTTTTTCTCCTTATATGATGGATCATCTGGGTTCACACGTTGTAATTGGCTCATTGACTCATCTAGTGCACGCACCATGCTCATAATAAATGGATGAGGCTGATCACGATAGAAACTGTTAAAGCGATAATTAAAACCACAAAGTCCAATTGTATCAAGTGTCAAACGTGTCATATCCTCTGGTACATCAATGTGCTCATCAGCATTTAAGCGCCCCCATTTTTGAATCAACTGTATAGCAATATCTACCATCATCGCATGGTACCCCTTCATTGCTTGTTGACTAAAAATTGGTAATAAAATGTTATGAGCTTTTTTCCAGTTCTTTTCGTATGACCAACTCGTAAAAAGACCATCTCCAGCAAAGCTTCTTACATTTTTGAGTGCTGGGCCTATGCTTTTATCAAAGCGTGATTCATCACATACCTCTTTAACTAATCGTTGACTAGATACATAACGCGTAACCTGATTAGGTGTTTCAAACTTAAATATTTCTCCCATTTGATCAGCAATTTTCATTAAAGATTGAAGTGGTTTTTCTTTATTTAATAATAATAAATTTCCAAGATCTCCATCTGTTTTAGGTTGCGGTATTTCCTTTACGACCATTTGTAACCCTCTCCCCTTTATGTAAATTAATGAATTGTTGCTGATAGTTATCCATAAACTGTCCTCAACATCTTGAACCAACTGGTCTGTTAATTCTCCCTTTTTGCTTTCAATGAGCTCACAAATCTCCATAAAACTTCCAAACAAGATTTCATTTTTTCTAACGTCTTCAAACAACTAAGTTTTCATTGTCGTTGGAAGTTTTAGCTTTGTATTCATTGTGTATACTTCTGTTTTAGATATGTTTTCGTTAATCAGTCACAAAACCCTAATTATAAGCGTTCATTACTTTAGGTAGTAATATGATTGGATTCAATTATATCTGTTAATTGGTCGAGAATTCGTAAACGTGATAGTATTCGTTTTGTACTCATGTACTTTCCTTTCTTTCTTGTTTGAAATTTGCAATAACAAACAATTGTTGATTATCAATCAGTTGTTTGTTATTGTTCAATTGTTAGTTATATTATAATATCGAGAACAGAGTATGACCATAATCAAAAAATCTAGTATTGTCTAGTATCAACCAAATCATTTGTATGTGTCTTTTTTTTATGAAATATTGAACATTGGAGGGGAATTTGATGGAAAATAATCCGAAAACGGACAGAAGAATTAAGCGATCAAAAATAGCTTTAAAAAAATCTCTTTTCTCATTAATGGCAGAAAAAGATTTAAAGTCAATATCCATTACGGAGATCGCAGAAAGAGCGGATTGTAATAGAGGAACATTCTATTTCCATTACGAAAGCAAAGAAAATTTATTAGAAGAAATAGTTCAAGAAAAGATGGAAGACTTGATTAAAGCATTAGTTGACTCATACCCAAACGACAAGGATATCCTATTTGAAGAAATGTCTTCTGCGGCAATGGCGCTATTTACGCACTTTTGGAATAATGTTGATTATTATCAATTAATGCTGAATAAGCATGTGTATTCAGGTTTTCAAGAGTATTTGTGTGAAACAATCAATAACCATTTTTTAAAAAATTTAAGAGCGGTACGAATAAATCCAAACCATCATATTAATCATGAAATAAATTCTTATTATACAGCCTATTCCATCTTAGGAATGCTGGTTTATTGGTTTAAAAACGACCTAGTTTACACCCCTCAATATATGGCCAATCAATTAATGAATATCCTGACAAATCATCCTTATAAAGTGAATATCATTGGATCTGAAAAGGATACGGTAGTGATTCAAAAAATAAACCACCACATCTGAATTTAATGATTGGTGGAAATGATGGAGGAATGAGGGCTATCCCTGGCTCATAGGTTCTGGTGCAAAGATTGCATTTATTCTTATGCAGCCATTCCGAATAGTTGATGAATAAACTTCATTTCATTTTGGACAGACTTGTCCCGTAAAATAAGTTGGCCTTTTTTAATGATATGCATCGCTTCTATTCCTGAAAGAATAGATTTAGCTGTACGAAAAGATTTCAATCCTAACATTGAACGAACCCTCTTTTTAATAAAACGATGATCTTGCTCTACAATGTTATTAAGATATTTTAACTGCCTTATTTGGATACCTACAGGCATCTTTTTCTCTGTCTTCAACTCTTCAATCGCTATAGGATAGGCCAGATTTTTGTCTACTGTAATCACACGGAGCTTTGAAACATGAAAAGACTGCAAAGCTTTCTTGAAAAAACGCTTTGCAGCCCTCTGATCTCTTGTTTTGCTTAAATGAAAATCAATTGTATTTCCTTTTGAATCAACAGCACGATATAGGTACATCCATTGACCTTTGACTTTCACATACGTCTCATCGACTCGCCAAGAATCATTGGTTGACTTAAGATGACGTCGTACTCGCTTATCTAATTCGGGACCATATTGATAAACCCATCGCATGATAGTTGTATGAGCAAGGGATAGCCCGCGTTCTTCCATCATTTCGACTAAATCACGAAAACTGAGGTTGTACCGTAGGTACCATCTCACGGTTGATAAAATAATATCCGGTTGATACTGTTTCCATTTGAATAGATTTTGCTTTTCCATACCAATCATATCCTTTTTTAGAGTACTAGTATCAATATGTCCAAGTTTAGGAGGTTACTTACAAGCGTTTTGGAGTGTTTGCACCAGAACCAAATAAAGTACCCTTTCCTCTACAAGAAAAGGAATTCCTTATTTACACAAAAATATTGAAGGTACCTGAAGTTGTTACATTTCTATAAAAAAACATACAACCTTACCAACAAATATAAGGTTGTATGTTTTTAATATTATTTACATGTATTCAGGTGCAATCCGGTCCTATTTGTGGTTGTCTTATTTGTGGTTGTCCTACTTGGACAATCTCTCCATTTTGTACACCTTCATATAATTTATCTGCATAATTTTTAAGGTCCTGCCAGCTATCCTTCGCTATCTTCAAATCTATTTTTAATAAAGCAAGACGGTCTGGATTAATTCTGTCAACATTATTTAGTAAAGAATCATATTTTGCTCCGATTGTATGCCACTGATTCGATATCTTTTCAAGAGCATCAATAGCTGTATCAATTGTTGCAGTCATATGTTCCGTTTTATTTTTGGCATCTGTCAAAATAACTAATTCAGCCTCTGCTCCAGAAATTCTGGACTTTAATTGTTCTATTTCTTGCTCTGCAGATGCAATATCGCTTTTAGCGATAGCAATCGCTGCTGCACTAGTCCCGAAAGTAAAGAAAGCCATGACTCCACCGAAAATTACCATATCATTATTTTTCTTAATTCTATTATTATATTCATCGATTTGCTTCTGTAGAAGTGGAATCCCAGCATTTGTACTCGCTAAAATAGTTGACAATTGATTTGAGTCATTTTTAAAACTGCTTGTATCTTCAGCCATTTTATTTCGGAATGTTTTCAACTTTTCTAGTAGTCCATCCACTTCTTGACTATTTTCCAAAATACTACGATATAGCCTCACCAGTCTAAATTTAAATGTCACTATATCTTTTTTATCTATAGCAGCTAGTAATTGATCATAACTCGCTTGAAAGGTATCATTATAACTTACACTATTCTGAGTCATTTTCATAATATGAGGCTTTAGATCATCTAACCAATATATTGCATTCGTTTGTGCATCCTTTTGATGCTGAATCATGTTTGCTTTGAAATCACTATTTATAGAACTTATTTTACTTAAATCTGTCTGTTGTTGATTACGGATTGTTTGAGCATATGAATCCATTGTAAGGATACTTGTCCCCATTTTCTCGATTACTTCTTTATATGTATCAGGACCCAAATCATAGCTCTTACTATCCTCTTGCTGTTGGGACACTCTATTTTGTACAACTTGTTCTGCTGCAAAAGTATGAAGTGGGATTACATTACTCGCTGCCATCCCAGTAATGATCGTTGATAAAATAACCTTCTTATACAATTTTTTATTCACCTTTTTCACCTATTCTCTCAAATGTATCACGTATTTTATTAAATTCATAAGCTTCTATTATTTACTTCAAATGAATTACAATCATTGCAAATAAAACAACATATTAAAATAGAGATTTTCATACTTTCTTATTCTATAATCTTTATCAAGTTTCATAACTATATAGGAAATCTCCTGCTCAAACTTGAACAGGAGACTCACATTATGTGTTCTTCAAAAGGGAAATTCGGTATATTATATTTTTCATTACTTCGGAAATTTCTTGAAGTAATATTATTTTTTCTCTGCTACGAATGAAATCTCAGTCTTTTGCATATTTTCAGCATACATGTTAACCTGTTCCCAGCTATTTTTAGCTGTCCTCAGATCTGCCTTTATAAGGTTAAGCTTGTCTGGGTTAATTCTGTCAACATTGTTATTCAGTGATTTATATTTTGTCCCCATTGTCACCCACTTATACTTTATATTTTCAAGGGCAGTAATAGCTGCATCAATTGTTCCTGTTAAATTATTAGTATTATTTTTCAAGATCGTTAACTGAGCTACCTGTTGTTTTGCAATGGAAATATTTTCTGTTAGCTTTTTAATCTCTTCTTGTGCTGCGTTTATCTGCTGCTTCGATGTAATAACTCCGTATATCCCGCCTCCTAATGCACCTGCACCAATAGGCGCAAAGACAACTGTAGCAGTTAAGTATGCACCGAGAGCAGTTGCAACCGACGATCCAATATAAACTTTGTTATTCTCATCAATTAATGTTTGATTTGTTTCAATTTGTTTCTGCATCAATGGAATTCCAGCATCTTGACCAGATAAAATAACTGCGATTTTGTCAGCATCAGTTTTTAAATTTTGTGTATCCAGTTCTAATTTGCCGCGAAAGGCCTTCAAATCTTGCACTAACTTGTCAACTGCATCTTTATTCTCTGAAATACTATCATCTAAACTTGTAAGAACAGCTTTTAGTGTTTCTTTGTCTTTATTATCTACAGCTTCTACCAAAACATCATAATAATTTTGAAATTGTGTATTATAATTGATAATATTTTGATTCGTCTGGATTATTTGCGGTTTCAAACCATCTAACCATTGCTTTGCATTATTTCTAGAAGCATCGTGGTTGCCCTTAATGCTTGTTTGTAAATCATTGTTAATTACAGTTAAACCATCAAAATTAACATTTGCTTGTTTAACAACAGTTAAAGCATACAGGTCCATTACCAACATATTGGATCCAGTTTTCTCTATCGCATCTTTAAGTCCTTCTGGTCCAAGTGAATACTCAGGGTAGTTATTTTCTGCATCTGCATAAATAGGTGCTGGTTTTGTTGTATTTTCCGCTGCCGAGGCAAATGATGGCGTAATACTACCTGCTGCGATTGTTGCTATTAATGTAGATAAAGCCATTACTTTATAAGGTTTTTTCATTATATTCTTCTCTCCTTATATTATATTGTTAAGAATTATTAGTCTTCATTTTACTATTTTCCTTCTGTTACTTTTATGTTTGTAACACTATTTTCATATTCCTTTGTTTGTTTATTCAATTCATCCGTAAACGCTTTGAGTTCTTTTAATTGTGCCTGTAATGCACGAGAATCTATTTTAGCATCAGTACTAAGACTTCTCTTCATTTGAATCATTGTTTCATTAAAGATGTTCAAACTACTTAATAGATTGTCAAAACTCTGAATTTGCTTTTTAACTACTCTTGTAAAGTTATTTAACTGCAGATCAATAAGTGTCATTTGAGTTGCTTGCACTTCAATTTTCGATAAATTTTGTAGCAATAGAATTTTTTGTTGTTGCTTCTGACGAATATCATTATTCAGTTTTGTTACTTCATCATTTTGAAGTTGTCCAACTTGGTTATAAATCAGTTCCAAATTATTCGTGTCTAAAGTATGATCCTTACCTGCGTCTTTCCAAATATCAATAAGCGTCTTTCCAATATTTATAGAACCTTGTACATTTTCTTTTGGTAGAGCTAGTAGTTTTGTAAAATCATCTTGAATGTTTTCATCAAGTTGTTTAATTTGCGCTCTGAATTTTTCAATGTCTCCTCCTGAACTCTTATAAAGTTCAATCGCTCTGCTAACTTTACTAGAAAAACTCTTACTATCTTCAACCAATTCATTTTTATAATTGTTTAAGTCTACTGAAGCTTCCTTCATATCATACTGAAGTGCTTGCATTTGTTCTTGAAGTGCATTAAAAGTACTTACGAAGTCTTCTTTTGCTTGCGAATCGTCATTCATTTTTTCAGCTAGTTCAACCAATATATCATAATAATTTGTAAATCTTGTCCCAAAATCCTGCAGGTCTTGATTTACATTGAATAGTTTTGGATTATATTTATCCAGCCAGTCTTTAACATGGTTTCTTGCAGTACGTTGATCACTTGTTATTCCAGGTATAGCATTTACTTCAAGGTCTGGTTGCTTTAATATGATTAGCCCGTATCCTTGAATTAATGGCGTCTGTGATCCTAATGTCCTAATCGAATCTGATATCCTATTCATAGCAAGTTGATTTTGACTATTTGTTAATTGTGAATAAGTTGTTTTACTTTCTGCAAAAGTATTTACAGGTGAGAAGCAACTTGTAGATACTGCAGTAATTAATAACCCTGCGACTAACGTCTTTTTCATGGTAATTCCTCCCATTAATTGGTGTTTGGTGATAAAATAGTTGGACTAAATTTTAAAGGTTTCATTTTTATTTATATGAAATCTAACCTCGCAACTATTTATGCTTTGATTAGCTTTCAAATGAATAGTATGATATTCATTTGAAAGCTGGAGCTGCTTTACTTGCAGGAAGACCAGATAGATTGAGTCGTTGCTCCTATCATTAATCCTGCCATGACTTTTTGATAGCGATTTCATAATATCACTACAAGATTACAAAAAATGAAATTATACTTGTACATTGCTTATACCTTTACCTCGGAATAAAATAAGATCATTTTTGCTATGTAGAGACTTAGAATGCTATTTTTTATAAATGTGATACTTTTGTGGTTCTAGATTGTTTCTAAACTTAATTGACTGAGTATTGAGAAAATTAATACGACATAATGTTACTTGCAACTTCACTGCACTTTTATTTGTATAATTTTCTCCTTTCTTAGTGGTCGTACCAATTACACCTTTATTAAAACATTAAATTTTTGATGCGTAAATAGTAGAATTTTGTCGAATAAATCCAAAAATTCTACTATTAAGCATTAGTTCAACTGGCAATATTATCCTGATAAAATTACTATTTAATCCTATTTATATTCAATCTTATTTAATTAATTATAATTATTATAAGTTAATATATACATTAAAAAGATAGTTAATTTAGCTCATAAGAAAAAATGCAATGCGATTGAATTATATTAAAATAATTTAATCGCATCCTGCATACTCATTACCTTTATTTGTATATGTATAATTGCATGATTATATAAGGACTTAAATAAGATGTATTCTTATAAATAACTAGCTGTAGAGAAAGAAAAATTTTTATTTATGGTCTACTTAAAATCCTTAAGTTGATGGATGTGTGGCGATCCCCCATCGCTATCAAGCTGACAAAATAAAGTACCCTCTAAAATGAAAAATAACTATTGTATTTAAACGAATATTAGTGTAATAAATATATATATAGGAATATTGACAAAATTCGACGTTTTTCGTAAATATTAGAGCTAGATGAAAGGATTGATTAGTATGAGCAAAAGAAAGAATCGTAGGTTGCATGTCTCCCAAGGCAAGATGGACGGTAAATGGTCGGATTTTAAACCACAATATGTACTCAAGCACAGATGGGGTTAATTATCAAAAAGTAACTTCTGGAACATGGGAAAATAGTACGATACAAGAACTTGCAACATTTAATCCCATAGCTGCTAAATATGTAAAATTAGTAGTGCTAAATGGAGTAAATGGACTTACTTCAGTAGCTGAAGTGAATGTTTTTGGGTATTAATATTTTAAATTCTACACATGTGAATAAGAACGTTATCAAAGGACGGATTTTCAAACTTTGCAACAAAACCATTTTATATAAGGGGGGCTTATTTTGAAAAGAACTTTATCTTTAGTATTAACTATGTCACTTGTTTCAGGGAGCTTTGTTACGATTCCTTATACGAAAGTTTCAGCTGAAACGATGTCGTTGACTCAAGAAACATTGAAACAAAAGACTGATCAGGCAATCGCAAATGGTAATTTTGAAGATCATTTGAGTTATCTTACAACATATTTAAATGAAAAGGTTGGGGAACTCACTGAAGCGAATTTGAAAAGCAGGCTCACAAACCCAGTATTTGCAGCAGCTTTGGCTCAGTGGCAATTTATATCACAAACAGGTGCAGTAGCTTTGGATACATTCGCTAAAAAAGATGCGGCTCATCAGAGCTTTCTTAACTGGGTTATGAAAAATACAGGGGCAATGAATACGTTTCTTGAAGGCGGCAGTCCAACTGCAAAGAATTCAGTAAATGCACTTGAGATATGGAATAAAATCTGGAATACAGATGCAGATTCTCACGAAGGATTGTATTTAAAATTAGCGATAGCTACATCGTTAGCTCATGCTGAACCTATAAAATATTGGACAAATAATAAACCTATTGATCCATTAACGAGGTACCAATATTATAAAACAGCAGATCAAAATAATGAGTTACTCCCAGTCTTTAGAACATATGATGTTTGGCATTTAAGATTAGTAGTGAATACTTGGTCACCAGAAGAAGATTTAACTTGGGCAAGAAACATGATTAATACGGAACATCCAGAACTTAAAAGTCAAGATAAGATTGGAACAAGTGCATATTTGATTCAGTATGTAACAAATAACAAAGATGGAGTTAGCATTCAAGCTGGGAATGATGCATTCTACGGTGTAGGTTGGAATCTTTCTTCCATTTACAGATTTGGCGGGGTATGCGGTAATATTTCGAAGTTTGGTGTGCAAGTAAGTCAAGCCTTTGGTGTGGCCGCTATGCCTGTTACACAACCTGGGCATTGTGCACTCATATGGAATGACAAACCATCTTCTTGGAATTTAGGAAATGATATATCGGGATGGGGTGAATCGGGCCGTCATGATGTAACTGTTATTCCTTGGTCAGATAATAGCTTGGGAAATCAAGTACCTTACATCTTACAATTTGAAGATGCTGAACGTACCCCAGTAAAACTGGATAAATCAGAGCGATTACGCTGGTTAGCGAAAGCGATGAATTCAACAGATAAGAAAATTACAATTTATAAAATAGCTACTAATCTTTTACCAACTAATGTTTTAGTATGGAAAGATTACATTTCTCTTATATTACAAAATCCAAATGTAACAGATGCTGAGTGGCAAGAATTAAACAGCAGTATTATTTCTTCTTTTGCTAATGAACCAAGACCGATGATGGATCTTCTTACTCAAATTAGAAGTCATGTTCTGAACACAGATGATAGAGCAAAACTTCAACAGTATACGTTAAATATGTTAAATGTATTTAACGCAATAACGGATGTAAATCAAAAACAAGTAGTTAATAAAATTAAAGATCAAATGCCAAGTTTAGGATTAGGCCTTGCTACTTTTAGTTTTGATGGAGCAAATGCAGGAAAACTAATGGGAATTAAACCCGATACGGAATACAGTATCGATGGAGGAAAAACGTATAAAGCTGCTACAAGCAATGATATACTTCTGAGCAATGAAGAGATCTCAACAATCAATTCAACAGATGGCATTTTAACAAGAGTGATCGGAACAGAGCAGCCTTTATTAATTCCAATTGGAAAAGCTGATAAAGTCAATGTTTCTTCAAATGATGATGAGAACTTAGTTTTTGGTCTAGACGATACGATGGAATTCAGTATAGACCAAGGTTCACATTGGACAAAATATAATCCAGTTGCTCCTAATTTACCGGATTTAACAGGAAATGTTACATTAACAGTTAGAAAATTTGCTGTTGGTTCAAATCCAGCAAGTGATGCTGTTAACTTAAAGTTTACTGATACCGCTGTAGTAGGATTAATACCGCACAAAAACTTATCAGTTGCAGGTGTCTCAAGTCAGGAAGTTTCGGCTAATAATGATGCTGCAAATGCAATTGATGGAAACGGTGCAACAATGTGGCATACGTTATGGAATGGCAGTGATAAGGCTCCATACATTACCATAAAGCTTAATGAAGTTACTAGCATATCACAATTAGCTTATGTTCCAAGACAAGACAGTAACTCTAATGGTAACATAACTAGTTATAATATATACACAAGTCTAGATGGAGTTAACTTTACAAAGGTTGCTACTGGAAATTTGGAAAATAATAAACTTACAAAGAATGCAAGTTTCAATAAAGTAAATGCTCAGTATGTAAAGCTAGAAGTTGTATCAGGACACGGTGGATTTGCTTCAGCTTCAGAAATAAAATTATATAATTAGTAGTTGAAAGATGAATGGGATTGTAGCAGAAGTATTTTATACTTTCGCTACGGTCTCTTTTTGGTTCTGGTGCAAAAAATCTATCAAACTTGGATATGCTGATACTATTACTCTAAAAGGTGTGTGATAGGTATGGAAAAGAAAAATTTGTTCAAATGGAAGCACTATCAGCCTGATATTATCTTATTAACGGTAAGATGGTCTACGATATAATCTAAGTTTTCGTGATTTAGTGGAAATGATGGAGGAACGGGGTTTATCCATTTCTCATACAACGATATACGTTGGATTCATCAGTATGGCCCTGAATTGGATAAACGTATCCGGCGTTACCTCAAACAAATGACTCTCGGAGAGTCGATGAAACTACAATTTTGTTAGGAATATATACGTTTTACTGGTTTTCATCTTATCTTTGCACCAGAACCCTATTTTCTAGAATTAGGACGATTTGCATTAAAGCTTATTTTATGATATTTATAATTAATTGTACTTTTTAAACATTAGTACATATTAATTATATTAAAGTAGGTATATATCTAAGGATAAAATTATTTATTTCACCAAGTAAAGTAATATTTTATCGGAATATTCTTACCTTTATTCAAGTGAGATGGGTTATAATGCAAATTAGGTGCTGCAGTTACCTTGACATTTAAAAAATGGAGGTTATGTAGATGTCTTCAAAAAATGACCTAGATCTCAAGCTATCATCAGAATCACAGCTATCTTCTCCTATATTTAAACAGGAAGCATATGATATATATAAAGAATTGCGTGAGTTTCATCCTGTCTATCCTTTATCTTCAGGGAAAAAGAGTCAAAGTTGGTTGATTACGAGATACGAGGATGCAACCTCTTTATTGAAAGATGCTAAATTAATGAAAAACATTGAAAACGTATTCAAAAATGAAGAAGAAGTGGAAGTGCCTATTTCATTAGAGAATAGGGAACTTTTAAGAAATCATATGCTGAACTCAGATCCACCTGATCACAACCGTCTACGATCACTTGCTCAAAAGGCATTTACCCCTAAGATGATCATACAACTCGAAGACCAAATTCAATCTATTGCTGATACTTTATTGAGTAAAGTAGAACAAAATAATTTTATAAACCTTGTAAGTGATTATGCTTTCCCGCTACCTATTATGGTCATTAGTGAAATGTTGGGGGTTCCTCTTGAAGATCAGCATAAATTTAGAGTTTGGTCACAAGCAATTATTAGTACCCCACATACCTTAGAAGACATGAAGAAAAATAATCAAAAGTTAGGTGAATTCGCTGAATATATACAGTATTTAGTTAGTAAAAAGAGGGAACAACCTGCTGACGATTTAATCAGTGCACTAATAAAAGCGGAAAGTGAAGGGACGAAATTAAATGCATCAGAGTTATATTCGACAATCACGTTGCTTATTGTTGCTGGACATGAAACAACAGTAAATTTAATTACAAATATGACATTGGCCTTGCTGGAGTACCCAGCTCAGTTACAAAAACTTCGTCAAAATCCTGATTTAATCGATTCAGCAATTGAAGAGGCATTACGGTTTTACAGCCCTGTTGAATTGACGACTTTACGTTGGACAGCAGAACCTTTTACAATGCATGGACAAGATATTCAATCAAAAGATAGAATTATTATATCAGTAGCATCTTCTAATCGTGATGAAAGGATTTTCCCAGACGCGGATGTATTTGATATTACAAGAAAAAACAATCGTCATATTGCATTTGGTCATGGTAGTCACTTTTGTCTTGGCGCACCACTCGCTCGTTTAGAAGCAAAAATTGCAATTTTCACACTATTACACCATTTGCCAAATATGCAGATACAAGGTGAAAGAGAGCAAATAAAATGGAAAGAAAACTATCTAATGAGGTCATTAGAAGAATTGCCTCTAAAGTTTTAACGAATTTACGGAAAGAATTCCCCTACCTCAAGCGTGTAAAGGGCGATAGCGCAGCGGTAGGTGGAAGATGAATTTCGGTTTGGCATAGCCAAAAATTTTTCAAAAACTAGCTACTTCTCGATAACAACATAAAAATCTTTTTAATTTATACAAGATTTTATGCAAAAAAAGATGAAAAACAATATAACAAGCCCTCAGGATCCTTGCTGTATCACCAATGTATAAAATCCTGTATATCGATTTCACATAAAAAAAGGAAGAACCTAATAAAAATAATGATTCTATCAAATTATTGTTACCGCTAACGAAAATTATGTAAATGAGCTGTCCATATGGACAGCTCATTTACATAATTCTCATTATTGGAAGTTATTGCAAACCCCTCCCTATCAAAAAGAGTAGTATAGTGGTCTTAAAATAATGATGTATAAGAGATAAAGTCCAAGAAGAACGGCAGTAATCACACGTGATGTTGCCGCCAATCTTTGGCTCTCGTACAACTTATTCAAGAAAAAGAAGAACAGGACTATCCAAATCCCCTTTGAAAAAAAGTCATGCAGTATACTGAATATAGCATCAAAAACTTGTATGAAATTCATTGAGCTTCCCCTTCCGTTTTTCCTTATTATACCATTAGGTAGGAGTTATACATCGTGTGATTTTTGTTTTATATGATATACATGCTCGGTTAACATAACGTAACATTATTGGTAGCAAGGAAAAGGAGGAACCCTACTCTCTCAAAGGAACCTCCTTTTTTCGTTCTATGGACCTATGCATTTTTTTATACATTCCTATTCTGGCGCGGTTTTAGGTTTCTCGTTTGTTGTTGGATCAACCAAAAAACTGTATTAAATCTTGCATGTTCTTAGCGTGGGGTTTTTCCAAAATGCTGGCGGTACCCCTTCTAAGAGCGACAAAAAGGATGCACTCGTTATTGCGGATATGGTCAAAAACGGCTATTACTCTTTCATTCGCAATACACCTGAGGCCTTTGAAGAGCTGCGTGTTTATCTCTCAAACCGTGACTCTGTCGTGACGAGACTCGTAAGTGCTAAAAAGACAGAATACGGATGCTTCGTCTCTGCTGTTAACTGTGCAACCAATGATAAATTGGCTTACAAACAAATGATGAATAACAAAAATCGGTATGGTAAAGAAAGCGGAACTCAATGGTTTGGTTAAACGGGAGATATACCCCGAAATTCCGCCCAAAGTAGAATACTCTTTGACCGAATATGGGGAAAGCCTCATCCCGCTGATGGGTTTGTTGAATCAATGGGGAGAGGAACATCAGAAACTCATTGATCGGTCAGAACGCATCTGCTAAAACAATGAGGGAAAGCGACTGCTTTCCCTCATTATATTGATATGGACAAAACGCAGAATAAGATCATTGTTACGCGTATCTGAACCGCGCCAGTGTTCGTGAACCCCACAGGAATGTGACGATTATCGCCGCAAGAGTTGTTACAACACCGGTTATGCCCGGGACATAACTCGCATCATAGCTTGGTAAAAAAGAATAAGTCACATTCAGCATCGAGTGGATGATGATGGATGCAAAGATGCTTTTTTCCGTATTGTTATACACCCAGACGATAATGACCCTTGCTGTAACGGCGCCAAGGAACCAGGCTGCAATCCATGCCGGAGAATGATGGGCCTCGATCAACGGAATAACATGCCATATTCCCCACACGCAGCCCAAAATCAGGCCTGCCCCAAGTGCTCCCCACCGCTCCTGCATCGGCTCAATCGCATAACCCATCCACCCCAGTTCCTCAAATGTGGCGGAGATAAAAAACA
>NZ_MAOI01000090.1 GCF_001884235.1 Bacillus paramycoides
GTTGTATAGGATTGGACTTTATTGTTTTTCGATTTAAACCGAGATGCTTTGTTTTGTTTTTTGAAGAATCTTGCATACGAGTCAGCGAGGTTGTGAAGAGAAGATTGAAGAGCGATACTGTCCACTTCTTTTAGCCATACAAATTCTTTTTTGAGAGTAGGTAATTGCGAAGAACAAGTGCCATAGGATAACCCTTTTCCTGTTTCTTTATATCTATCATTCCACTTTTCCAAAAAGTAGTTAAATACAAATCGTGAACAACCAATTGTTTTCGTAATAGCTATTTTTTGTTCTAAACTAGGATAGATCCGAAACTGATACGCTTTATGGGTAAGCATCGCTTTTCACCTCACTTCCTTTTTTTATTTGTCTACAATCTTTTTCATGATATATATGAGAACGATATCATGATATAGCAAAAAAATACTGATCACGTATCATTTCTTCTTTTTTGTCGAAAGTCCTCTGTCCCTTTCAAAAAAATATACAAATTAAAGAACTTTTACAATG
Source organism: Bacillus paramycoides (assembly GCF_001884235.1). Taxonomy (GTDB): domain Bacteria; phylum Bacillota; class Bacilli; order Bacillales; family Bacillaceae_G; genus Bacillus_A; species Bacillus_A paramycoides. The sequence goes on from NZ_MAOI01000090.1 coordinate 511, forward strand.
AAACAATTTCGTAGATATAAAAATGCCTCGGAGCTGCAACATTTTCTTTCTATAGGAACGAACTGATTACGATACCGGTACCTTATACTGATTCTTCACCAAGAAGAACCTTTAGACTTTTGCCTAACCGTCATTCAGCTCCCATCTACTCATTGGACCATGTCCTACCCATTCCTTGAGGTGGGAGTTTTCTGTCGGGAAATGATAAATAAAAATGGAAGAGCCGATAAACTTTTATTATTTGGGTAACTCCACCACTTTTAATATTTCAGGCATAAATATAAAAAGGCTAGAGAATTAGCTTCTCTAACCTTTTTATTTGCACTATAATGTTTCCAAAAGTTAAGATGAGATGTACTAATGCTACCATTAATCTTTTTGCTTGTTCCCTGTTCAACCCTGCATCTACAGAACCAGCGACATCTTTCCCCTGCCAAGCAGGGTATATTATTGAAACGTAGATTATTAACCTTAGCAACAACACGCTTACCTACAAAGGGACTACACAGTAATTTTTCCTATTATTTATATAAATCATGCTTAGTTAAATTGGTTTGATGTTATAAGGAGCAAAAAACCTCTAAATGTTTATTTTATAATTACATAAACAATCCCAACATCTCCAAAATTTGATATAATGATACAGTTATTAATTGCAATTAGGGAGATATATAGCATGAACGATACAAATATGCCAAAAGGAAAAGAAATGGTTAAGCGGACTCCATTCGCTTCGGTACCGAAGAAATTCATCGGTATTGGTAAGATTGTTAAAAAACAAACAAAAGTGGAGCGCCCTACATTAACCCAAGACGAACAAGAAATTATTGAAAACAAGTTATTATGTTCATTTCTTTCTGAAGAGAAGATATTGATTACTTATTATAGAGATGGTCATTTGCTTACTAGATATATGACTGTAACTGACATAAATCCGATAAAGAATTTAATAACTTGCACTGATGCATCTTATAACAGAATTTTTCTTAAATTTATAGATATAATTAATTTGAGATAAAAAACATACTATTTTTTCAAATATAGACGGTAATAAAAATGAAAGAATTTTGTATTCTAGGTTAAATACAGATAGAGAAAGATTGAAAATTTCTTTGGTATTATTCAATCTAATTATTGTTTATTTAACAGCGTTTGAGAGTATAGAACACTTTAAACAAGAGTTTGAAAAATGTATCCATTATTATCACAATCGGGTTAAGTCAAAATTAAAAGGCATGAGTCGGTTGAATACCGAACTCATGCCCTAAAGGATGGCGAATGAAATACGCAGTCTAACGTTATGGAATTAGTTCATTTTTTATAGTCTGCTTTTCATTTCATCGTTTATTACTTAGCTAACTCTTTCGTCCCCTTCATTACATCAACGAAGAATCCCCAGTTATTCACAACAGAAGAAATACTAATATGTTCATCTGGAGTATGGACATTGAAAATATCCGGTCCAAATGAAATCGCATCTAATTCAGGCATTTTTTGAACGAATACACTACATTCAATTCCTGCATGTACAGCGAAGATTTCAGCATCTTTGTTGTATTTCTCTTTATGCACTTTTTCAAATAAATTGCGAATCTGCGAGTTTGGATTATATGGCCATTCTGGATACTCTGACTCTTTTTCAAATCTTGCACCAACTAATTCGGCAATATATTTAATTTCATCTGCAATATGTTGTTTTAAACTACTTACAGAACTTCTTACTTCGTTTCGTAATTTAATTTCATCTTGCAATGTTTCAATTACTCCTAAATTTGTTGAACTTTCTACAAGACCTTTAATATCCATGCTCATACTTTGAATACCATTTGGAATTAAGAATAATGATGAAATAAGCTGCTTTTGTGTTTCTTTAGCAAATACTTTTTCTATTTTCTCATCCAATTTTGTAAGTGTAACATGAACATCTGGATCAACAGCACGCATTTCTTCTTGTAACACTCGTGTCCATGATTCTAGCTTTTCTTCTACTTGCTCTACATCTTCTGGACGTAATAAAATTGTAGCTACACTTTCACGCGGAATTGCGTTTGTTTTTAGGCCGCCGTGAATCTCACTTATATTAAATTGAATGTTAGTTGATAAATCACGTAAAACTCGTCCTAGTACTTTGTTCGCATTTCCGCGTTGTTTATCAATTTCCATACCAGAATGTCCGCCCTTAAGTCCTCCGACATATAGACGGTATGCGCCCATATCAATTGGTGCCTCATCCCAAATTACCGAAATTGTTTCAACCGCTTTCGCACCACCTGCGCTACTTACAAGTAATTTATGGTCTTCTTCAGAATCGATATTAATAAAAATCTTTCCATCAAAATGATTTGGATCAACTGCGAAAGCTCCACCCATTGTCGTTTCTTCTTCCGTTGTAATGACAACTTCTAAAGCTGGATGCGGAATATCTGTTGAATCTAATAAAGCTAATGCATATGCAACAGCGATACCGTTATCAGCACCTAAAGTTGTTTCGTTTGCATATAACATATCTCCAATAATTCTTAGTTCAATCGGATCTTTCTCAAAATCATGAACTGTTGCTTGGTTTTTTTCGCACACCATATCAGAATGCCCCTGAATGATAATAGCTGGAACATTTTCATAGCCAGCAGTTGCTTCTTTTTTAATAATGACATTTAATGCTTCATCTTGAATCACTTCTAAGTTACGCTCTTTCGCAAAACTCACTAAATAATCACTAATTTCCTTTTCATTACCTGACCCTCTAGGAATCTTTGAAATTTCTGCAAAATGATAAAATACAGGGTGCTTTGTTAATTGTTCTAAAGTAGAATACATTTTTCAAGCTCCTCTCAAAATAAAAAAATATTATGTAAGTCCTTTATTATTATACCATGATTCATTATTTTACCTTTCTTTAAACGTTTTAAAATTTGTTATGAACGGTTCAATTTAATCCTTCTTCATTCTATACCTTATACTCTTACAACATTGTACGGGTGTTGTAATCAAAATCAATTTTTCTAATAAGAAAATAGTCGTATACTTTTCAAAGAAACAAATTGCAGGAGATAAAGAAAATGAAAAAGTTTTCAGCTATTCTTACACTATGTTTATTATTTACTAGTTTTACTATCGGCTGTGAGAGAGCATCACTGAATAGAATTGGTAAAGATGTATATTACATACAGATAAAAGGCGAAGGCGCTATCGAAAAAGTAGAAGGTAGAAGCTTACGGAACTACACGTTGCCCGCATATGATGAAGACGGAGTGAAAAAACAAATTACATTTAGAAGTACAAAAAAAGAAAACGACCATAAATTAAATGAAAACGCGTTTTTACGCCTTTATGTAGATCAAGAGGATAAAGATAAGAATGAAATATCATCTATTGAAGTGAAATCCTATGAGGAAATTCAGGAAGCAGATTTACCTAAAAAAGTAAAAAGAAAGTTTAATGTTAAATAAAATGAGACTTTAATCCGTGTGCTTTCTGTTCATCCCACACTGATTATTAGGCCACAAATAGCAGGATAAAAAATAAAAGAAAATGCCTATGCATTTTCTTTTATTTTTTTCACATGTATAAATTTCGAACTATTACTATTCATAAGCTTTTCTAAACGATTTATATTTTCCGTTAATGCACCTTTCACAAGAGAGAAATCTGTATTAGCTTCTTCTTTTTTTTCTTTAAAAAACGAAGATTTTTGTACATTTAATTCTGCCATCTCTTCTCCCCCTTTATAAAAAGATACAACCTTGTATTTATATTATATAGCAAATGCAGACAGAGTGTACACTTATGGTTTTCTTTTTAATTCTTCTTCTAACTCTTCTACTTGCTGTAAAGTATCTCCTTTTATTAAAGAAAAATCTGTTGTATCTTCATTTTCTTCTTTAAAAAAATCATTGTCATAATCTTTTATCACTACAATCACCTCTACGTGCTAGTGTAGGAATGATTGTCCAATTTTATTCAACTTTGTCGGATTTTGTTCTAAATTTATGTATAGAAGAAAAGGACAGAAAACGATTCTGTCCTTACTTACTAAAATAACTATGATGTATTGTTAAATTATATACATTTTCAAAATCTCGATCTTGTAGATTATTCTTCTTCCCATCAATAACAATAAAAACATCATTCACTATTTTTGCTGGTATAATTCCGACGTTTTCTACTTGAACCGCTTTTTGTTCATTCAATTGCTCTATATGTTCTAAAGGTACTGTAATACTAAATTGAGAGCGTATGCCACGAAAGTTCGTATTTAATTCATTCGCTACTTCAAATACAACAATTTTCGCTCCAACTTTTTCCCCATATGAATCTAAAAATTCGTTTAGACTTTTTGTATATGCCTCTTCCGTATGCCATTCCATTGTACCGAATACTGCTGGATTTACATTTTGAATAATTGTCGTGTATATTTCTCCCCTCGCTTTTGAAGCAATTAATGACCGTTTAATTGATTGGACCGTCTTTCCGATATCGCTAAATTTCGCACCCCATATTTCTGAAATGTTAGGTGTCAAAATGAATGCAATATCAACGAAAATTACCATCGCGGTGAACATTAATAAGTTTTTCCAGAGGGTTAAATCGATTCCTTTTATCATGAAATAAACTGTGACTGATGTTATGAATAATCCATACCAAGTTTTTCGAATTCGTTGTTTCTTCTCCTCATACAATTCTTCATTTTTCCAATAAAAGAAAACAAGAACGACAAAGACGATTGCTAGAATAAATAAGCCGATTCGAATGTTAGAGATCGTCAATCACATCACCCTCCATTCAAAAACTACTCACGATATCATTACATGCGCAAGCAGCTCTCTTTATGACAAAAGACGTGGACAACCTTCTAAAATTAGCTACATCGCATATACATTAGAAAGAGGCCACGTCTTTTATCATGAATCTACATTGTATATGTAGACAAGCATGCGTTTCAAATTTTCATGTTAAAAAGAAATATGTTTCGGAATTTCCCCTTCAGGTACTTCTCCGTCCATACTTAAGTAATAATGACGAATCGGACGTAAATTTTCGTTTAGTTCATAAACGAGCGGAATGCTAGTCGGAATATTTAATGATACTACTCCATTACTTGAAAGATTATCTAAGTATTTTACTAGCGAACGAATTGTATTACCGTGTGATGAAATAATTACTTTTTCACCATTTTTTAATGACGGCGCAATTTCTGAATGCCAATAATCAAGTACTCTTTTTTCCGTATCCTCTAAACATTCAGTTAATGGAAATTCACCTTTTTTAAGTGTTTTATATCTTGGGTCAACCGCCTCATATCGAGGATCATCTTCAGTAAGAGCAGGTGGTCTCACATCAACACTTCTTCTCCATATATGAACTTGTTCTTCTCCATATTTCTTTGCAGTTTCTTCTTTATTCAATCCTTGTAGTGCTCCATAATGTCTTTCGTTTAATTTCCATGATTTATGTATAGGCACCCAAGTAAGATCCATTTCATGCAGAACAATCCATAAAGTCCGGATTGCTCGTTTTAACACAGATGTATAAGCAACATCGAAAGTATATCCGTTTTCCTTTAATATTGCCCCTGCTTCTCTTGCTTCACTTAACCCATTCTCTGATAAATCTACATCTGTCCATCCTGTAAAGCGATTTTCAAGATTCCATAAACTTTGTCCGTGACGAATAAGTACAAGTTTTATCATTATAATTCCCCTCTCGGAAATATGAATTTTTAATGTTCCAATACGTACACATATAAAGTTTTTGGCAATGTAATTTTTTTATCCATACATACTATGATTTATCCATATTTGCCAAATACATGGATAAAATTTGTTCTTTTTCACACTATAAAAACAGATATTTTTTCTCGCTATTTTTGATCGACTGGTATTTCCCTTTTCGACATCCATGCATCAAAACCTGAACGACTATTCGCCATTTCATTCATAACTTGATGCCAATTGTCTTCACAAGCTCCGCCGAACTTTGAAAAAATAGCTCCCATTTGCTGTCTTTGAACATCGCTCAGCTTTCTCTCTAAATCCGCACCCTTTTCTGTTAAAGATAGCTGTTTCACACGACGATCATGTGTAGCTTCATTACTCTCAATCAGTCCCTTTTCTAACAGTTGGCGTAATGGTCCGTGAAGAGCTTGTTTACTTATTTCTAACAGCGATAGCAGTTCATTTACACTAATCCCTGGAAAACGAGCAATAAAAAACAGTATTCTATGATGTACACGCTGTATACCGTATTCTTTTATAATTTCATCTGGTTTTTCTGTGAAAGTTTTATATGCAAAGTAAAATAATGCTAATGCCTCATTCATCTGTTCTTCTTTATGTTGTGTCATCTACTTTCCCCCTACATGTAAATTATACCACAATTCAGTAATGAATATTTTAATCAAGGCACTTAACCTTTTTGAGTGTGTTTAATAGTTAATTACAATAACCTAAAACAACTAGGAGATGATTCACATGAAAATGCAATACACTGTAAGTACATATTTATTAGATCGACTACACGAATTAGGAATTGAGCATATATTTGGTGTTCCTGGTGATTATAATCTTGCCTTTTTAGATGATGTGATTGCACATAAAAATTTAGAATGGATTGGAAATTGCAATGAATTAAATGCTGCATATGCAGCAGATGGATATTCACGTATAAAAGGCATAGCTGCTCTTATTACCACTTTTGGTGTTGGAGAATTAAGCGCAATTAACGGCATTGCTGGTTCATATGCAGAAAACGTTCCTGTTATAAAAATAACTGGTACGCCAACAACAAAGGTAATGGAAAATGGAGAACTCGTTCATCATACTTTAGGTGATGGAAAGTTCGATCACTTTTCAAAAATGTATCGTGAGATCACAGTAGCACAAACAAATTTAACCCCTGAACATGCTGCTGAGGAAATTGACCGTGTACTTCGTGCATGTTGGAATGAAAAACGTCCAGTTCATATTAATTTACCGATTGATGTATATAATAAGCCAATTAATAAACCAACGGAACCAATTTTAAACAAACCCATTTTAAGTAATAAAGAAGCATTGGATAAAATGCTTCTACATGCCACTTCAAAAATAAATAGTGCAAAAAAACCTGTTATTTTAGCAGATTTTGAAGTGACCCGATTTCATGCTGAAGAAGATTTACAGCATTTCGTAGAAAAAACTGGGTTTCCTATCGCAACGTTAAGTATGGGAAAAGGTATATTCCCAGAAAAACACCCGCAATTTATAGGGGTTTATACAGGTGATGTTAGTTCTCCGTACTTGCAAAAAAGAATAGATGAATCTGACTGTATTATTAGTATCGGTGTGAAATTGACTGATACTATTACTGGCGGATTTACACAGGGTTTTACGAAAGAGCAAGTTATTGAAATCCATCCCTATACTGTGAAAATTTTAGATAAAAAATACGGGCCTGTTCTTATGCAAGATGTTTTACAACATTTAAGCGATTCAATCGAGCATCGTAATGAAGAAAATCTTGAAATTAAGCCATTTATCTCAGAATCGTCATCTATAACTGAAGATTTCAATCCAAAAGTACAAATGGTTACGCAAAAACGTTTTTGGCAACAAATGTATCATTTTTTAAAAGAAAACGATGTCTTAATTGCAGAACAAGGAACACCTTTCTTTGGTAGCGCCTCTATCCCTTTACCAAACAACACTACATACGTAGGGCAACCATTATGGGGATCCATCGGTTATACATTACCTGCTCTACTTGGAACACAGCTCGCTGATTTATCACGACGGAACATTTTAATTATTGGTGATGGCTCTTTTCAGTTAACTGTTCAAGAGCTATCTACTATACTACGTCACAATTTAAAACCAATTATATTTTTAATCAATAATAATGGATATACTGTTGAACGTGCGATTCACGGCCCAAATCAACCGTATAATGATATACAAATGTGGGATTATGATAAATTTCCAAACGTATTCGGATCAGAAGAAAAAAGTCTCACATTTAAAGTAAAAAATGAAACAGAGTTGGTAGAAGTCTTATCTAAAATAACTTTTAATATGGATCGACTTATCTTTATTGAAGTTGTAATGAGCCAAGGGGATCAACCTGAGCTGTTAGCTAAACTTGGAAAAAGATTCGGCAAGCAAAATTCTTAATATAAAAAGGCGTGGCCTATTTATATTACGGCTTCAGTTAAGAGGGATACAACTTGTTTTGACACTCAAAATACACACAAAAAAAGGATGGCAGGTGCCATCCTTTTTGACATATATTGAACTTTCACTGTTTTTAAGAACCTTCTTTGGCTAAAGCCCCGTGTAACAAGCCAAAATTTTTAATCAACCTTTAACTTTATAGCTTTTGTAGCAATAAAAGTTTTAATATGCTTATCTAATATCCTTGTTCCACCAAAATCATCCTCATAAAGACCCGTTATAACAAAGCCAGCTTCAATTTGACCTTGGATTTGGTCTTCTAGAGTATGTGCGTATTCTATTGTTTGATTTGAATTGATGTAATCTTGAACCTCATCCTCTGGTAAATAATCCAATGTTGATGAAGGTATTGAATGTTTAACATCAAGAATACCTTTTCGTTCTTGGTTGTCATCAAAAATCCATAGTAAAGGGTTTGTAAATCCAGAAATAAGAATACCTTTATTCTTTAAAACCTTTGAAACTTCATTCCATACAAGATGAACATCTTTTACAAACAAATTAGAAACAGGATTTACGACAATATCAAAATATTCATCTTCAAAATCACTAAGGTCTGACATATCTCCTTGTACTGTTTTTAAAGTCAAACCATCCCGTTTTGCTACCTTTTCATCTTGCTCCAATTGCTTCTTAGATATATCAGTAACTGTTACATCTGCTCCAGCAGCAGCCAGAACTGGTGCTTGTTGCCCTCCACCTGATGCTAAACAAAGTATCTTTAATCCCTCTAATGACTTTGGAAACCAATCTCTAGGAACTGATTTTTCCGTGGTGACCGTGATTTCCCATTCACCTGATTTACTTCTTTCAATAACCTCGCTACTTACAGGCTGAGTGTATCTAGAGCCTTCTTCAACCTTCTTATCCCATGCGTTACTATTTTGTTGTGTAGTATCCATTATGATTATTCCTCCTAACGATCTAGTTGCAATTTAAGTGTAAGATTATTAACTGTTTATACATTCCCTTTTTCTATTAACCTACCAGATAGTAAATACATAGTTGTCTATATTTATTTTAACAGATAAACGAAAGTAACTATAAAAAAATTCTAAATAGACACAAAATTTAACGACTATTCAATTCATTTAAAATAAACGATCTCTTTCACGGAAAACTTCTTATCAGTCAACCAATCCGTTGTTCGGGAGTCAATTTTTGACCATTCTTGGCTTTATAGGTCATGCAAAAATTGTAATATACCCGAAGGTTGGTCAAGGTTTAATAGGCATACCTTGGGGTAAAGTTTTCATAAATGTAACTTTTCCCTAATGGACAGTCTTGCTACATAAAGGCATTGGTGCAACAGTCATTGACCTTTAGAAACACATTAGCGATATTTAATTGCCAATTTCAAAAAAAGATTGATATACCAACAAAAAAGCGTTCCATACTTGTTGACAGTTGGAACGCCTTTTTTAATGTTATTTTAATTTTCAACCTCTAAACTGAACCTATTAAATAAGCTACACTTTTTCTATTTTATTCAGAAAGAGTTAACTGCCAAGACACACCATACTTATCATTTAACCAGCCAAACTTTTTACTAAATGGATAGGAACCTAAAGGCATAAGAATTGCTCCATCTTTTGCTAACTTATTAAAAACCGTTTCAATTTCTTCTTCCGTTTCACAAGTTACATAAAGAGACATAGCTGGAGTGAATGTAAAATCATGCTTTACAAAACTATCAATACACATGAACTCTTGTCCATTTAACGTAAAAGTTGCATGAATTACAGTTCCCTCTTTACCAGGTCCATTTGCATCGTAACGAGAGATACTTACAATTTCTGATTGATCGAATAGCGACGTGTAAAAATTCATCGCGTCCTCAGCATTGCCCTCAAACATTAAAAATGTAGTGATTTTTTGATTTGTGTTACTCATTTAGAGACATCCCCTTGTTATGTATTTATGCCAAACATACATCGGATAACGAAACCGAACATATATTCTTATAAGTGTATTGTCTATAAAAACGATGAGTTTGTCAATTATCTACTTTTTTATTTCTTTTTAAATAATGCTGTCCAAAGAAATGATTCTCCAAACAGTTCATTCGGCTGTTCAATTTGTTTCATCTTTCGTATTTCAATTACTTCAAATTCTTTAAATATCTCTCTTAATTTTTCTTCTGAATATGTAAGTCCACCTTGTAAACTCCAACCTCTATATACGTCCCAATCAGTTATTTCTGATCCATTTCGCTCATCTAAATCACCTGCTGCAAAACATGTTAATCCGAAATAACCACCCGATTTTAATGAGTTCTTAATTAAATCCACATAATTCATTCTTCTATGCGGCGGAATGTGATGCAAACAACCCGAATCGTATACAAAATCAAATTCATTTTGAGCATCTAAATTAAAAATTGAATCACAAATAAAGTGAATTTCTATTCCTTTTTCTAATGCCCTCTCTTTCGCCCAACTAATGCCTTCTATAGACAAATCCACCGCTGTTACATCAAATCCCTCAGTCGCTAAATAAATTGCATTTCTTCCTGGACCACATCCAAGCTCCAACACTTTCCCCTTGGAAACCCATTCTTTTTGTATATACGAAACTAGGTTCTCATCTGGAACATTTTCAAAAAACGGAACATCCTTTTCTCTATTCGCATAAAATTCATTCCAAAACGGTTCTGCAGGTCTTAATAATGAATCCAACATTTTTAAAATATCTTCTTGTGTGCGTAACGTTTCATTTTTCATTAAAACCACTCCTTTTGAATATTCAGAAAATAATTATATCTAATTTTAGACTTTTAGACAAAGAAAAAACTCCTAATTACAATAGGAGCTAATGATACATATTCTTTTAAATTCATACTAAAAGATTATTAAAATCCCATTTCTGTCAACCATTTTAACAGCTTCTCTTCTCGCTCTTTCAAATCATTGTTCCTATACTTACCCATTCTTATTTCGCTAACAATTTCTCCGTCCACCATAAAAAGAACTCTTTCTGTTTTAGCTGCTACCTTTACATCATGAGTAACTAGCATAATTGTAGTTCCCGTACGATTTATATTTGCTAAAATATTCATTACCTCTTCTGTCGCTTTTAAATTCAAAGCACCCGTTGGTTCGTCAGCAAAAATAATATTAGGTTTATTTATGAGCGCTCTACAAATAGATACCCTTTGTAATTGTCCTCCTGATGCTTCAGTTATATTATTAGTTGCAATTTGACTAATTCCCGTTTTCTTCATCAACTCAAGTGCACGTTTATTTATTATTTTCCTACTCTCAACTTTTGCTAAATATGCAGGCAAAACTATATTATCAAAAAGATTCAAATTTCTAAGAAGATTGCTCTGCTGAAAAATAAATCCCATTTCGCTGAGCCGTAATTTTGCTAACGATTCCTCATTCATAAATGATATATCTTTACTAGCAACTTTCACACTTCCTGAAGTCATCCGATCCATACCACTAATATTATAAAGTAACGTCGATTTTCCAGAACCAGAAGGTCCCATGACCGATACAAACTCTCCTTCATTAATCTCTAAATCTATATTTTTAAGCACGTGGCAAAATCTATTTCCATCTATTGAATATATTTTATTTAATTGTTTTACTTCTAAATTTTTTTTCAATTTACACACCTCCTATTCTCCATTTACTTTTAAATCATTTGTTTGTTTCACAGTAAAACTACTGAAAAGTGTTGTTGCGGATACTGCTATAAACAGAATAGCTGGACATATTACATAAGAAACGACCGGATTGACTACAAACTTTATGTGAGCAGCTCCCATAAAGGAACCTAACAAACTTACTAGCATTTCTCCAAACGTAGCAGCTATAAATGTTCCTGTTACGATACCAATTAATACAATGGCAATAGAACGACTTACATATTGCATACGAATATCTTTGTAAGAAAACCCGATACTTCTCATAATTAAAATTTGTGAGGAGTCTTTTGCCAATAACATTTTAAAAAACATTGCAGTAATTAAAATAGATATCGTTATAGCAATCATAATTGCAACTTGAGTCACAAGTTGTAATTGATTAATTGTCTCTCCTAAAGTTTGAGACAAATATTCATCCGTATCTGTTATTTTCGCGGAATTAAAATTTTGTTTATATTCTTCCATTTTATCTTGCATATTCACTGTAGGCTTTATATCTATATTTACAATAAACCATAATATATTTTCCTTGTTATATGGTAAGTTCGCCTTAGCTGTTTTTCCACCATTCGTCACATCTTGATATATCCCGCTTACAGTTAGCACTTTTTCTTTTCCTTCTACCATTAGAACTAATTCATCACCTACATTCTTTTTTAATTCATTTGCGTTCATATAAGATAGAGCAATCTCATTTTCATTTTTTGGTTCCATACCTTCAACATACTCTAGTGGAAATTTAGTAAAATCTCCAACTTCTACATTTATATTTTCATATGCCCCCTCATCGTTCACCAATTTAAATGCACTCGTCACAAATGCTGCGTATTTTTTCACATCATCATCGTTTCGTATATACGATAATACGTCTTTAAATCGTTTCTCTATATCTTCTGATTGCTGTAAATCTATTCGTATATCACTTTTTCCTGTCCCCATATAATTCACAAACTGCGGTGACTTAATTGTGTACAAAAAGTTAACTGGAACAATAATCATAAACACCGCTACTATTAAAACAACACTTAATACTCGATATAACTTAAATCGCTTCACTACATCTTGTATACCAAGAAATATATTTACATTTGAAATGTTAGTTTGATAGAGCGAAAAAGATTTACTATACTTTGTTATTCCTATCCTATCTCTAGTTCTTAAAGCATCCATCGCTGTAATTCTCCTGAAATTCCGCAAAATAAGTCGGCAGAACAGTATAACAGCTACAAACATTAATAATGTAGCTATCATGGGCACGATATAATGTAAAATACCTTTATCTGTCACACCCATATAAAGTACGATATTAGTGGTAAAGACTTTTGTAACAAATAGTGAAAGAATATATCCACATATGCAGCCGCTAGCAGAAATAACAACATATTTTGTTACATACAGTTTTTGAATATCTTTATTTTGAATCCCGATCGCTTTCATAACACCTATTTCACGATAATCTTCTTCCATAGACGTAATAATCGTAAATCGAATACATAAAATTGCGATTAGCATTAATAATGCACTTATTAACATAAGTACTGCTGCTATTATTCCATCAGTTAACGAATTGAGAGTTTTAAAGAGAGAATAAGTAATAGAGGGTCCTTTTTGAGGTAGGTTCGATGACTGGTATATATTTTCAAATTCGTTTATTTTATTTAAATCTGTTAGCTGAAATTCAATAAGATATTCACTTTCTCCAACATTTCTTTTTACTCTTTCTAAGTCTTCATCACATATTACGAATCGCTTCGAACTAACAATTGATGGGTTCATTTGAGCATCACGAACAAATGTTGAAATTGTAAATTCCAGTTCAATATTATTTTTTACAATCCATATTTTATCTCCAATATGCAAATCATACTTTTGCATATAATAAATCGGCACACCAATTTCACCTTTTGAAACATCTATTACTTTGTTATTTAAATCTAATAGAAAATCAAAAGAAGTGTTTTGTTTAACGAAACTTATATCCATTACACTATTTTGTTCTGCATGCTCTTTACTTTTTATGAAAACATTAGATCCATTCACTAGGATTGTTTCAGCCGTTTGCTGTTCTTTTACAAATGGTGTTTTCGCTACAAAAGAATCAATTGATTTTTGATTTATTTCTCCAGCGTGCATTTGTACGAAGTGAGGTGCATTTGATTGTTTAAATAACTGATCCATTGAACTGAACAGGTTTACAACCATACTTGAAGCACTAGCCATTAAAAGAGACGATAGTATTATAAACGTAAATAAAATAACGAAAATCATTTTATTTTGAGAGAAATCCCTTTTTAACATTTGCCTAATCATATCAAACTAGTTCCCCTCATTCCCTAATATTTTCTTAGTTACAAAAGCTAATATTATCAATATGAAACTAATACATAATATAGGTAAATAAATTTTCAAACTAAACCCTTCAAACATAAAACCATATACAATTTGCCCAATTGGTGCCATACATTGAGACACTGCTGTTATGATTGCCATTACTTTCCCTAAATTTTCATTCGGTGTTTTCTTTTGTACAACGGTAATTACATAAATGGAGACGATTGTCATAATCATTGCGATAAAAATAGAACAAAGTATAAAGAGGATAAATGGTGGATAATGTCCCATACTAAGGATAAATGGTGTAACTGATAACGCCATTGGTAGAACTAATAAAGCAATAACAAACATCCAATAATACAGTGTTTTCATCTGCAGATTTTTAGCAAAGAAACCGATTGACAATGCACCTAATATTGTAGCAAAATCGATTAATCCCATCCCAATTCCGTACATCGTATCGCTACTTTTCATAGTTACTCGCAAAATAATAGGCCCACCAACAACAAATAAGGGTGTCAAAATTAAATTTAGTAACGCTGCAAGAAGCATAGATTTCAAAATAAATGGTTGTTTTAAAACGTAAAGAAATCCTTCTTTCATATCTTTTACAATTGTCGGTACGATATGGTCTTCTTGCATTCTTTTTATAAATGGTATTTTAATAAACATTTCTAATATCGCTGATAGAAAAAACGCAAGGCCACTTAATATAACAAGCATTTTCAAACCAATGATGCCATATAATACTCCTCCTAATACAGGTGCAACAATATTAGATAATGCTTGCACACCATTTACGATACCATTTGCTTGTTCTAGTTTTTTTTCTGGGACTAATTGCGGAATACTTGCCATTACAACTGGGGCGTACATCGCACTAACAACCGCTAATAGAAACATAACAATTCCAATCCACATAATAGATACAGTGCCATTAAATAATAAAGCAATAAAACCTAATACAATCGCAGTGTTTATTAAATCAAAGATAACCATTATATTACGACGATTAAAGCGATCTGCAATTGCCCCGCCGAGAGGTGCCAACAAAAATGGAATACTCGTTATTGCATATAATCCTGCAAATATATCTGCACGCCCTGTTATATCTAGCACATATAAAGACAAAGCAAAACGTAAGAGCGTTGATCCTAAAACTGTTATAGTTTGCCCAGTCACCATTAAATGAAAATCTTTCATAGAAGATTTTGTGCTAATTGACATTATACTCACACCCTTCATTCGGTTTAGACCGACTGTCGGTCTATAGTAATCAAACAGAAAATTACTATTTCTGCTTGATTAAAACCTCCAACATATAATCAAAAGATCCTTCCTTCGCTCCAACAGATGCTTCCATCATTTTAATATAAGCTATAGCTCTCCTCATCATTTCTTCAGGCTTCCACTGAAATAATCCATCATCAAATATGACTTGTGCTGAGGAAATTAATAATTCAATCGTTTCTTGAGGATATGGGGTAAAAAATATCCCCTCTTCGATTCCTTGCTTTAAAACCTCTGTTAACACAGGAGATAAGTATATGATTGATTGCACCAAACTTTTTTGATGCATTTCCGCATTATTGGGTTGATGAAATTGTTCAATCATTTTCTCTTTTATATCTCCTGATTTTGGCGATTGTTCCATTAAAATTCGAAATAACTTATCTAAAACTGGAATATTTGGATTTGAGACGATTGCTTTTGCTTTAGCAACATCCGCTTTAATAATCCTCATTATGATTTCATCCATCACTTCTTCTTTCGACTTAAAATAGTGATAAAATGTTCCTTTCGCTATACCGATTTCTTTTAAAATGTCATTTACTGTTGTTTTCGTATAACCTTTTGTAACGAATAATTTTTCAGCTGTATCTAAAATCTCGTTTCTACGTTCTTCATACTCCTTTACGATTCTCATTCATGTTCTCCTTCTCAAAAGACCGACTGTCGGTCTACTCGAATTATATGCTTAGTTAGTAAAAAGTTTCCTCTTACAGTACATATACGACACCCTATTTTATATTTCCTTTATGAATTTTAAAATTTATTTTTAATACGGTGAATGAAATTTTAAAATTTACTCATTAAAATCACCCTTGTACTTATATCGACTTCGTAATAAAAATACAAAAAAGAGCCGCAATTTTTTGCGACTCTTTTAAAATTATAAATATTTAACGGCCACGTCTTTGCTGACCTTGCTTTGTACTACCTTTTTTATTACTTGGCTTATTAAATGATCGGTTATTTTCATTTCTAGAACTATTTCTTGAATCACTTCTTGAGCTATTTCTCGAATCACGTCTTGATTCACTTCTTGAACCTTCACGGCTATCTCTTTGACGATATTGACCTGATTTCTTTGGAGCCGGCTTTGGTACCGGTTTTCCATTTTCATCCACACGTTTTATCTTTGGTTGTTCGATTATTTCTCTTTGCAGTGGTGCACCAAGCGTTTTTTCAATTTCTTCTAAATATCTTTCATCTTTCGCTGCAACGAACGTAATTGCAAGACCTGATCCACCAGCACGTCCTGTTCGGCCAATGCGGTGAATATAACTTTCTACATCTTCAGGGATATCAAAGTTAAATACATGCGTTACACCATCTACATCAAGTCCACGAGCTGCTACATCAGTCGCAATTAAGTACTGAATTTTAGCTTCGCGGAAACTCTTCATAACTCTTTCACGTTTCGCTTGAGGTATATCACCATGAAGTTCAGCACAATTATAACCTAGTCCTTTTAAATTATCATAAAGCTTACTTGCTCTAACCTTTGTACGACAGAAAATAACTGCTAAAAATGGCTGATCACGATCCATAACAAAACGAAGTGCATCCGGCTTTGCACGATCTGTCGTCTCAATGACACGTTGTTCAATTGTATCTACCGTTACTTCTTCACTTTGTACTTGAATCATTTGCGGCTCATCCATATAACGTTTCGCCAATTTTTTAATATCTTTTGGCATCGTTGCTGAGAATAACATCGTTTGTTTACTACCAGGTGTCTCATCTAAAATATCTTCAATATCATATAAGAAACCGAAATAAAGCATTTGATCTGCTTCATCTAGTACAATCGTTGAAAGATTACTTAAATCAATTGTTTCACGTCGTATGTGATCTAATAATCTTCCTGGTGTCGCTACAACAATATGTGTATTACCTTTTAATTTTCTTAATTGTTGTGCTACATCTTGCCCGCCATAAATCGCTAGTACATTAATATCTTCTCTTTGAACAAGCATTTTTTTAATTTCAGCTGTAATTTGCAGTGCTAGCTCCCTTGTTGGTGCAACAATTAAAGCCTGAACATCACTAGACGCTGGATCGATTTTTTCTAAAATCGGTAACACGAATGCAAGTGTTTTACCTGTTCCAGTTTTTGCTTGACCAATTATATCTTTACCAGACAGTATTACCGGAATCGCTTTCTCTTGAATTGGTGTTGCTTCTGTAATTCCATTTTCACGTAATGTATGATTAAAAGTTTCACTAATTCCTAATTCTAAAAAGTTTTTCAAATAGACCACTTCTTTTCCTTATTTTTCACATTAGCTTTCATTGTACCATTTGTTTCGCTAAATATGAAAAATAAAAAAATTCTTATCTTCTTTTTTTATATTCATCGTGTACTAGATAGGCAAATTCCTTTTGTTTTTGCTCGGATTTAATTAATTCTTCCATGTTAGCAGTAGATAAAATGTACTTCTTAATCTTTCTATTACTCTAAATTAAACTTGTATACTTCGTATCTTCATGTAGATTTCGAAACCACTCAAATTCGCTTAACTTCGCAATATGATGTTTTAATTTCATGTCATTTCTAGGATAAAATAAAACTATATCTGCTATCACATCAAAGAAAGAGCTCATATTCTCTCCCCTATAACTTTTTTTAAACATATAAGTTCCCATACATATATATTACAAATGTCCGGAAATATAGTTACAAGGTGATAAAAGTGAACACTAATTTAATATGGTAAGTTTCCCTCCGTGATAGCAATAATAACTTTCCGCTTTAAGATCTTTAATCTTCTTTAAAGACTGTTCCGCTTTTTCTATATCTAAACAAAAGTTCGGATTCGCAATTACTAATTCTCGATTATCTTGAACAGCTGCGTCTCCCGTAATTACACAGTCCAAATTTGGGAAATATAATGAAATATGCCCCGAAGTATGTCCTGGCGTCGCCACTATTTGACATTCATGATTCAAAATCATTTGACCATCATATACCTTTTTATCAACAGAAATATGTCTTACATTTTTCAACTGCTGTATAAACCATTCACCAAATTCTTTTTCTTCATTTGGCATACGTTCTAGCATTTCTTCAGCTTGAACCGATCGCTCGGATTTTATATTACCACTAATATAGTTAGATTCAATTTCACTAGAAATAACATTAATTTGAGGATATTTCACTTTAAAGTCGTGTAAAGAGCCTATATGATCATCATCATAGTGAGTAATTATTATATTTTTCAAGTTTTTCATCTCATACCCATGCTTTACTATTGCCTTTTCAATTAAAGGTAAAAAGTTTCTATAACCTGTATCTACTAAAGTTAATTCATTGTTTAATATAATTAAGCTCGGATAAATACATTGTTTTTTTCCGTTAAATTCAAATTCAATTGGCAGTTCTATTATTTTCATTACTATTCCCCCACACTAGCCAGTTTAAAATATTTAATAATGAATGCATCAATCACTTATAGTTATTATATATATACTATGTCACAAAACAAAGTGAATACTGTCATCTCATCTTTATTTAGTACACCTTTTATTTTTTTGAACAGGTAATTTCCTATTCTTATGGAAATATACAGTAAGAAAAACAATAAAATTGATTATTCCCTCACTTCTTTGTCAATCCTTTTAAAAATCTATGTTTTTGTAAAAGGAGTGTTTATATGGAGAAACAGACGCTGTGGAAAAAGTTCAAAAAAAGCTCGGCAAACCTCGGTAAATCCAGCGTATATGAAAGTATTATTTTATTCTACACAATGAAAAAGAAGGAGTTACCTACTAAAGCCAAACTCATAATATTAGCCGCTTTATCCTATTACGTATTAACAATCGATTTCATTCCAGATATAGCTGCTATTATTGGCATTGGCTTATTAGATGATGTTTTAGCAATTGCTGTAGCTCATAAATATGTTATGCGTCATGCGGATGCTGAAATTAGAGAGAAGAGTAAACTAAAAATGGAGTCATTATTTACTTCAGTACAGGCATAATAAAAAGGAGCTAAGATGTTTTCTCTTAGCTCTTCTTTCATATTGCTAATTTATTTAAAATATCATTTTACTTCATTAGCTACAAAAAAGTGCTCACATACACTCGATATGCGCTGTAAGTCTACATTCCCACCAGATATAACCGCTACTACTTTTTTCCCTTTAATATATTGATCAACTTTACCTGCAAGCAGAGCAGCGGTAGCTAAAGCACCTGCTCCTTCTACGACAGCTTTCCCTCGTTGTAATAAGTCTTTCATCGCTACTTCCAACTCTTCTTCTGATACTGTTACAATATCATTTACTAATTCTTTTACAACTTCAAATGTTAAATCCCCTGGTATTTTAACTGCACAACCATCTGCTATAGTAGGTGCATCGTAATGTTCCACAATTTCTCCAACATCATAAGAAGCTTTCATTCCATGCACATTTTCCGCTTGTACACCAATAATATTAATTGATGGATTAAAAGATTTTAATGCAACTGCAATACCAGAAATAATCCCTCCTCCGCCAATAGGAACTATTACAGTATCAACATCCCACATATCATCAAGGATATCTAAACCAATTGTACCTTGACCAGCCATTACCTCTACATCGTCATATGGATGTAAGTATGTTTCTCCCGTTTCTCTTATAATTTCCTCACATTTTGCCTTTGCATCATCAAAAGTTTCACCATATAAAACAACTTCTGATCCATATCCTCGAGTAGCCTCAACTTTCGCTTGAGGTGCAGAAACTGGCATCACAATTTTACTCTTAATACCAAGTAAATGAGCAGATAAAGCAATCCCTTGTGCATGATTACCTGCCGAACATGCAATAATTCCTCTCTCTTTTTCTTGATCTGTAATCTGCGACATTTTATTAAATGCACCTCGGAATTTAAAAGAACCCGTTAATTGCATATTCTCTAATTTCAAGTAAATTTCTCCACCCGTTTTACTAGTCAAATAAAATGATTTAACTAATGGTGTTTTACGAGCATTTCTATCCAAAATTTTTTGAGCCTTTTTAATATCCTCTATATGTAATGGTAGTTTTCTAGTTATCATACTAACACCCCTTCTAATTGTTTATAATCTAATCCTAGTCTCCTACGTTTTATTAAGTAATAACTCCTTTATACGCAACCAACTATGTTATGAAACATTCATTATATATGCACGCCCTACTTTAATACGCACATCTGCAAACAATTCAACATCCTCTTCATATCACGTTCTTTATAGTGATTAAGGCATGCTATTTGAATCCAGTTATTATTTTGTAAATATGCTGATTCATAATGGATAATATATCCTTGTAATGCTAATGCATCGCCTACTGCTTTAGAAGACTGCCCTTCGTTTAATTGAACAGTAAGAATAATTGACGCGGCATGTTCTTTAGGTGAAACAAGCTTTAAACCCATAGTAGTAATAGCTTGTTCAATATAAGCATACGTCTCTTTTATTTTTACAAATGTCTTTTCATCTTCAAATCTCTTCAATGCTTCTTGCAATGCATAAATTAAATTCCATGAATGGGAGTATGGAATGCTATCATTTATTTCATACATACCAATGTCCATATACGCGGGTATTGCTTCATTTTTCTCTATAATGTGATTATGAAAAACGAAAGATAATCCTGTAAATGATTTAATCGCTTTTCCGCTTACACCACTTGCAAAATATACATCTTTCAAATCTATTGGTATTGCCCCAATTGAGCTTATACAATCTACACATAGTTTCATTTGATACTTTTTACAAAGAGTATTTAGTTCTTCTAAATTATTTAACATTCCAGTTGATGTTTCATGGTGAACAAACCAAAGCCATTCATAATTTCCAGTTATCATTATTTTTTCTAATTCGGTATAAATAAACGGCTCTCCCATTTCTTTTTTATACGTATCAAAATTTAAATGTACACGTTTTGCCTGGCCAATTAATCTATTACCAAACTCCCCATTCGCTAAAACTATCCCTTTGCCTTTTAAAGAACGTAACTGTAAAGCAATGGCATCATTCGCTAACGTCCCCGTTCCTAACATGAGTTGTACACGTTTTACTTTCGTCATTTGAAGTAATCGTTTTTTTACATTTTCCATCGTTACTTGAAACGACTTAGAACGATGGGAAATAGGCTTAGTAGAAAATGCCTTTTGAACATTCTCTTCAATGTCTACTGGGCCAGGTAAATACGTATATTCTTTCTTCATAATACTTCCAGTACTCGACTCTTCAAACATAGCAGGTGTAACATACATTGGCTGGAAAGCTGCTTCTTCTGTTCCAACTAATGTATGGAAAGGTTTGAATCCCATTTGCTTATATAATGCAAGTTCACGTGTTGTTGCTGAAATGAGTGCTAATTCATATCCATTTAGAAGCAAATAACGATGTAAAAAGCGAATTAAGCCTAACAGCGCTCTTCCATTTCGATATTCACGTTCTACTGAGAGTAAACGAATTTCATATACTTTTTCTCCATGCTCTTGCAAATAAAAATCTAAATTTGAAATTTTATAATCTAACGAAAATGGTCGTTTTCCCCGCACCGCGACCATACCTACTAACTTATTCCCATCTAAACAAATTAAATATGTATTTTCTTCATGAAATCGATCTATACGAAAACGTTCTTTTGTTTCTTCATGTTGCGGAATCTCTTCTACAAATGTTTTATAATTCAATTTATGTATACTTTCAAATTCCCAAGCTTGATCAGCAACCTTATAAATTAACCCCATGTCCTATCTCCTTTATCTCTATTTATCCCTCACTATCTAAATCATAAAAATCATAAGTGGAGATTCCCCCACTTATTAAAGGTTCACTTTATTCTCGATTTACATATAAAATAAGTACAATAATAAGTGCACTTAAAATAGTCGTAACAATAGAGTAAGAATAAAAAATCATGCAAAGTGGTAAACAAGCGATTGTAATTAACCCCGGCTTCGTAAATCCTTTGAATATTAAATAAAATATAATAAAAATACCCAAGAGGGTAAGCGCTATCAAATAATCAAATGCGATTAATCCTCCAATAAATGTTGAAATGCCTTTTCCACCCTTGCCTTTAAACAAAATTGGGTAAATATGTCCGATTATAACGGCCAATAATGTTAACATTATGAATGTAGAATCTTCAAAAAGATATTTTGCAATATAAACTACTATTGCACCTTTGATTGCATCACCTAAAAATGTAGTGACGAAATACCACTTTCCATATACTCGCCCCATATTTCTTGCGCCCGGATTTCCACTTCCTTCTTCACGAATATCAACGTTATGTCTCCATTTTGTTAATATATAAGCGGTCAATATGTTTCCAAATAAATAAGAAGCCACTACATACAAAAACTGCATGCTATTAATCATGTAATCATTCACTTTCTTTATGGGAATACATATAAAGTATTCAATTGCTACGTATATTGTACTTTTCTTACTCTACATCCCTTTATATATTTTAACATCACATTTTTACAAATCATACAAAAATTCTCATTTAACCATTTACAACGCAAAATATTTATCCTTCAATAAATAGTATGTTCCTTTCGCTGCCATTTCTGATTGAGATACAAATGTAACTTCTCCAATACTTTCCTCACAGCACTTCTTAAATGTAGCATATACTTCAGGAACTAAACGTAATATGCTACCACTTACTGCAATTGAAGCAGGTAAATCAAATTGCATCTTATTATAAACATCTACCGTAATTCTCGCTAATTCCTTACCAGCTTGCATTATAATTTCATGTGCGTTATCATTCCCATTTCTCGCTTCCTCAATAATTAATGGTGTGATTGCTGCAACCTTATCTTTTGAAGAAGTATATACTAGACTTTTTATATGCGATGGTGTTAAAAGTTGAAACTGATTTTGAATGTTCAAGCTTAATGAACAAAGTCTAACTCCTTGATCAAATTGTAATGCCATTTTCTTTAAAGCTTGTAATGCAATCCAATATCCACTTCCCTCATCTCCTAAAATATGTCCCCATCCACCGCTATATTCGTACACTTCGCCTTTCTTTCCTATACAAATTGCACCTGTACCACCTATAGTTAAAATTCCATCCTTACCTTTTAAGGCAGCTGCATGTGCAATCATTGCGTCATTAAAAACTTCAACTTTTATTCCATACTTCTTTATTAATCGTAATGTTAATTCATTTGCATTTACTCCACTTATACCCGCTAATCCTAAGCAAATACAAACGCAGTGTCCATTCACTACATTTTTCTGGCATTGATCAATCGCCTCCATAATATGCAGAAATGCTTCTTCATAATCTATTAATATATTTCCAAACCCACACGTACCTCTTGCAAACTCGTTTCCGTCTCGATCAAATGCAATTGCCTCTGTCTTCGTTCCCCCACCGTCTACTCCAATCATATACTTCATATGTTCGCCTCATTTTCCTCTTCGTATTGGAGGGAATGTTATATTCCCTAAAATCACAGATTCCTTAGCACCTGTTGCGCTCGATACATTACTCGAATTACGATGATACGTTTCGTTTGCTAAAAAACAATCATATAAGTAAACAACGTACATCCTACTGAAAACAATATAAATCTAAAAAACAACTGAGCTTTCGATACAAATGTTCCATCAATGAAAGAAACAACTATCGTAAGCAAAACACTTGTCGCAATGCTTGTAATCAACCATATACTATGCATTTGTGATAGATTTAGCATTCTTAATAAAGGCACAAAAATTAAATTCGAACAAATCACCCCAAATAGTAGTAAAAATACTCCTTTATAACTAAATTTTATATGCATTCCTTTTCACCTTCTCTCAATTCTATATGAAAGAAGTGATAGACAAATTGTCTATCACTAATAATTTACTGTATATGCGTTATGCATTCACAGATTCTTCATCACCATTGTTCTCAATTTCAAGCATGTTTTTGTCATACATTTTAAAGAATGGAAGATAAATAAGAAATGAAATTGTTATGTTTATAAATACGAGTACAATCGCTCGCCAATCCCCACCTGTTGCTAAATACGCACCAATTGGAGCGGGTAATGTCCACGGAGGCATTATATGTGTCGGTGTAACAAATCCCATCACAGTTGCTGAGTATGCAACAGTTGCTGTTACTAGTGGTGTAATGATAAATGGGATAATTAAAATGGGATTTAGTACAATCGGCAATCCGAAAATAACAGGTTCATTAATATTAAAAATACCAGGTACAATACAAGTTCTTGATAATGCTTTCGAATATTTTGATCGACCAAATACAATCATAGCTAATACAAGCCCTAACGTTGCACCAGAACCACCAATCCATATAAACCATTGATATAATGGTTCTGGTGCAATGAATGGTAACTGATCTGCCCCGTTAGCAACTGCTTCACCATTTTTCCCTAAGTATACTTCCCATAATGGACGGGCAACAGTGCCAACAACCGACACACCATGTATACCGAACGACCAAAAGAATGTAATTAAAAATACTGGAATGATTACACCGAAGTAACTATCACCAGCTTTTACTAACGGTGCCGCTAATTTATCAACAACATGATGTAAATCAATACTAAAAACGACAGTAACTAGACTCATAATAATAATAACGAACGCAGCAGGTATAAGTGCTTCAAAAGAACGTGATACAGACGGCGGTACTTGTTCTGGCATTTTAATCATTACATTTCTCTTCTTACAAAACCTTAAAATCTCTACAGATAAAATAGATACGATCATCGTAACGAATAATCCATGTCCTCCGAGATTTGTCATCGGAAGCATAAATCCTTTTTTATCGATTAATTCAGGCGTTAATGTTAAAAGAAGTGAACATACTGCAAGCTGTGCTCCTGATAAAGCATCTAACTTATAACTTTTCGCTAAATTGTATCCTATACCAAATGCTATATATAATGACATAATAAACATAGTAAGACGATATGGTATTAAAATGCTCGCCTGATGTTTCGCTGCCCAAAGCGAAATGAAACTATCTTTCGGAAGTGGCGGAAATGCTACAATTAAAAAGAAGCTCCCTACGATAATAAATGGTAACGCCGAAATTACCCCATCACGAATTGCCTGTAAATGCCTTTGCTCGGACAGCCTTGCCATTGGTCCAGATAAGTTATTCTCAAGAAATGAGACAAACTTATTCATAACACTACCTCCTAACGAATTAATTCATTTACAGCTTTTAATAACGTCGGTCCACCTAGTGGGGTATATGCTTGGGGCGGAATAATACCACACGGAACAGATACCAGTTCTGCAAGCTTTTTTACAGAATCAAAGCGGTGGCGTACTTGAGGAGCAACCATTACAACATCCCAACCATTCTTGACTTCTTCCTCAACCTCATTTGTTCCAATCGCATGCACTTCCATATCGACACCTTTTTTCTCCGCTTCTTTTTTTAAAGCGTTTACAACAATTGCGCTGGACATTCCTCCAGAACACACAAATAACACTTTCATTTTAATATCCTCCTATACTTGTAATTTCATTTCCATCTTGTTCAAAAATTGTGTAACAATCAGTGAAAGGAAGTTTCACGTTACTAACAAGCATATGAAGGATATATACAGTTTAGTTATATTGAAAGAAAATTTCAGCAAAAATACTATTTCTATTAATTTGAAGTTTCAATATGAAACTTTCTCAATTGTAGCTCTCCTATTTCATCATGTTATAGTATTTTAGGTAATAGAATAAAAAAGGCAGCATTTAAATGTAAATGCGCTTGTAAAAGGATTAAATATGGCTATTAAACAAAAAAATCATATATACAGTTTCACATAAGTCCATCTAGTGTATGGAGAAATATTGTTGATGATCCCAACAACGCTAACACAACCGCTGGACAAAGAAGCTATTATGATATATACGTTAATACACGTGAGTGGATACAAAAGGGTATAATGATTATAAATCCCTTATTAAAAAAACCGCCTTAAAGCCGAATTACTTAGCTTTGAGGGCGGTCTCTTCTATTTATTCTTAAATTTCTCAGTCGCTGCTCTCATTTTCACATTCAAATCATGATCAATGGAGTCGCGAATATCACGTTCTACTGCTTCCATTTCTTTTTGGAAATTTTGCAAGTAAATTTTTAATTCTTCTTCTTTTTCAGGACGTTGTGATGGTGGTAGTTGTACCACTAATGATAACATCGCTGTTAAGTCTTTCATTAAAAACGTTTCAAGTTTATGTTGTTGTTCAAACATACGTTGTTCTTGATAGTATGGAAGTGCATTCAATACTGAAATTGTAATGTCATCAACCGTTCTTTGTAATGAAGGATTAATCGATCGTTTGTACGCTTGAATTGTATTTAATGCATCAGGGTATCGATCATAAAAATACAATTTATAAAACGATAGGTCTGTCGGTTTAACAGTTTGCTGTGTTTCTTGTCTCAAGAAATTTTTCACTTTCATCGTTGCGATATCGATATCTTCATTTGTAAGCTTTTTCGTTGTTTTTGCCATCACATGTACTTTTTTCTGCTTCTCTTTCGGTAACATTGAGAATACTTGCTCTCTCGTACGTTGGCCCGATGTACAGAAAAGTGTATTTAATGTATTTTGTTCTTTTGTCCCTTCAGTCCGAATCCAGCGATAAAAGAGTGGGTGCTGCGTAAATTCTTGTAAAAACGGTGTTGATTTATTCGATAACTTCTCAATAGAATCTTGCGCTCTCTTATATGGTTTCGTCCATGAAAAATAAAGTTTACGTCCGAAGTATACAACTAAAACAACGACAGAAAATGCTATTAATAGTAATGAACCTAATAGTAATAATACTCCTTGAATGAAACTCATTTTTTCACCTCCTCAAATGATCTGTTATTTCTTTGGATGTTGTATGAGTTTCTGCTTCATCTCATCATTAAATGTGTCAAGTTCAATTACAAACTTCTTACTAGACTCGATAATACGTTCTGACGATTTCTCAGATGCTTCAATAGCAGCGAATACATTTTGGAATGATTCACGTAATTTATCCATGCTAATAGCAGGATTTTCCAGAAGTTTTGTTGTTTCTTCTGTATTTTGTTTCAATGCTTGAGAATTGCTTAGTACCATTGATTCGATCGCTTCATTTGTCGCATTAACTGCATCGATTGTTTTACGTTGATTTGTTAATGCAAGCTGTATTGCAGCTGAAACCGTTACTACATTTTGTGTCATCGTAATCGCATTACGAATTGCCTCTGTTAACTTTTCATTATTTTTCTTAATAATATCTACAGATGCGATAGATTGTAATAACACACTTTTTGCTTGTTGCATATTACGTGTACGTACAAGTATCTTTTCTAATGCATCGTTTATTAATGGAATATCCCTTTGACGCTCTGGATTTTGTTTCTCAGCCTCAAGCATTCCAGCAAGTTTTCTACCTAAGTATACTTGTTTATCAAGAGCGTGAATTTTATCATGTGATTGTTCTTTTAACATTTCAAGACCAACAGTATCCTCTTGCAAGTTATCACGGCCAATTAGAAGTGATCTAATAATCTCCTCGATTTGCTTATCTATAGATTGATATTTATGCACGTAATTTTCAAGTGGATTTTTCTTGAACACTTTAAACATAAGTTTCTTCATACCAGTTGCCTTTAATGAGTTCGGATCAAGTTCAGATACCACTTTTCGCAATTCTAACAATGTATTTGGAATTTCTTCATTCTTTCCATTCATCATCGCTGTTACAGGACGTTTTAATGCCGATAGCGTTTGTCCTGCCGCTTGTTGCTCTTTATCTCCCAAGTCTCCAAGCTGGGACAATACTTTTGATAAATCTGTATTTTGCTCGCTATTTAACTTTTGTACATAAAGATCCGCTTCTTTATTCAATTCTTCAAGTTCTGCATCTTTTATTACTGTATCAACCACTACTTCTACATTATTATCTTTTACAATCGATACAGGTTCCTTTTTCTCGAGTTCAGTCAACAAAATCGCTCCTTTATTTATATGTGCGAATTTATGTGCACTATATTTCGTCTAATATATCGTATTTCATATACATTTTTCTTGTTTGAAATCGATTTTTCAAGAAATACCTGCTTATGCAGTCATTCCCTGTTTCTTAGTATAAGTATACCTGTTCTCAACATTATTTTCCTCAGACTTAAGACCTAGAGAGCAACATGCTAAAGGCCGATTCTTCATGGATTACCTTTATTAATTCCATTTATCAACTTCCTTAAAATCATACAGTACTCTATTTTTTGACATATGTTATCTTTCAATGTGATAATAATATTAAGCTCACTTCTAATTATTCTTTCGCGCAACAAATGCTCCCTTTTGAAAAGCTAATAACACCGTTTCAAACGTATCATCTTCTTCAATCATCTTTATAAATTCTGCTAGTTCCTCCGCATGAGAAGTTGCATTATCAATAACAAGAAAACCTTTTGGTTCTAACATACGTTTTATATGTTCCCACCACCACATGTATTGCGTGCGCTCTGAATCTAGGAAAATAAAATCAAATGAACAATCTACTTGAGAATCTAAAAATGCCCCAGCCTCTTGATTATGAATATCGATTCGCTGTGTAAGATTTGCCTTTTCAAAATTTTCAAGCGCCTCTCCAACCCGTTCTGAAGAAAGTTCTACAGTTGTAACATTTCCATTTGTTTCATCTACCGCATTTGCTAGCCACAATGTAGAATAACCATTTGAAGTTCCAATTTCTAAAATGTTTTTTGCATTGCACCCCTTTACTAAAACTGATAAAAACTGTCCCATTTCGCGAGAAATATTTCGTAATTTTTCTTCTCGTTTTTCTTTATGTCGATCATGCTCTTCTCCATATTGTTCAAGTTGCAATAATAATGAATCTAGAGTATTCATTTTCTCCATCGCCTTTCCAAGCAATATGATGAAAAAGTTCATGATGCACGTCTACTTTTCATTATATGCGAAATGTAAACCTTTTTCCTGTTATATGACAAATAATTAAATTTTTTATAGCATATTGTTTCGTTTTTTGGTAAAGTTAATTTCTACGTGTAATTATTTCGTTACATTATTTTACAATCAAATTGCAATTATAAAATAATCTATGCCCCATTTAAATGAATCGGTATTTCTAATTCAACTAAGCGCCCTTTTCGGACGCATTTTCTTTTGTTTATATATTTCTGTGAGAAAGGATGCTTACACATGAACGTGATTAACTTAGATGCTGCTAGAAGACGTAAACAGCATAAAAAACTAATGATAACTATACCGATTATTAAACGCATTTATGAAGAAGACGGGGAAATTAAATTTGAGGTAGCTGGCGAAAAAGATGTACCTCTTGAAATGTTAGAGAAATAAAGTAAAGCTTTGTCTACCTAGCCTTTTTACTTTCACCAAGTTTTGAGGCTGGAGTCATTTTTCTCACAAATAATGCAGTGAATGAATAAAGACGCGCTTCAACTGAAGTACGTCTTTATTTATTTTTATTTAAATGCATAAGTTTTTCTGGATTAACCATCATATAAATGTTTGAAATTTTCCCATCATGAAATGCAAATGAAAGCACATAAGTCACCTTATTATTTATTTTTACAATGACACCCGGTGCACCATTTACCATTTTGAAATCAACAGCATACTCACCTGGTAACCTTTTTGCAATTCCAAAGAACAAACGTATAATTCTATCTGCAGAATAAATCGGATTTATAGCAGTAGTAACTTTCCCCCCACCATCTGCTTTGAATATCGCATCTGTTTTTAAAACTTCTAACATCCCTTGTGCATCTCCTCGTTGTAATGATGCTACAAATTTTTCAACATAAGTGGCCATTAGTTTCGTACTTAATTTCTGATGCTTCGGTTTATCCAAAATACTCTTTCGTGCACGCTGAAATACCTTCCGGCAATTCACACTACTCTTACCAACTATTAAGGCTATTTCTTCATAATCATAACCAAAAACTTCTCTTAATATGAATACAACCCTTTCTACTTCAGATAACTGTTGTAAAAGTAAAAGATATGCTGTAGAAAGAGATTCCTTCATTACGAATGACTCAAACGGGTTATCATTTTCTTCCACAAGCGGCTCAGGTAACCACATTCCAATATATACGTTCCGCTTATGTGCCGCGGAACGTAATTTATCAATTGAACGATTAGTTACCATTTTACATAAATAAGCTTTTATATTTTCAACAGACTGACTATCATCCATGTTATTTAATGAAATAAATACGTCATGGACTATATCTTCAGCGTCCATAACACTCCCCAGTATTCGATAAGCTAAAGAAAATAATAAAGGTTTATGCGCTTCATATAATTGCTCCGTTTCCATGCTGAATTGCCTCTCTTTCTAATTGCTTTAAAATGTGTAATGCCGCTCGTTTCCCGCTTGCTACTGCTGCATCAGCTAATACTTCATTGTGCCCAGCCCAATCTCCTGCTACGTATACGCCTGGCATTTCAGGAATTGCAGGCCCCGGATTTTCTCCTCGGCCAATATGCGGAAAATCATGAACAACAGTTATTTTAGGTAAATATTGCTTAACAACAACTTCTCGTTTCCAATTAGGATGTAATAGCTCCATCGTTTTTTCTAACTGTTCTTTATCATTATTAATACTATTTATTTCTTCCATAGGATTATGATACTTAATCAAACTTACAACTATCGATCCATCTTCACTTAACTTAGCTGATCTCGATTGGTTCGTAAAAAATACAGGTTGATCTAACCCTAATGCAAATTGATGGGTAGGATTAGGTAATCGTTTCAAACCAATATCTAATGCAGCTGCTGTCACTTGTAACGATTGTTCACCCCATACGTGCAAACTAGTTTTTTCTGCGCTTTTTATTATTTTACAAGCTTCTTTCACTGGAATCGTCACGATAACAGCATCAGTTTCGAATATATCATCGTCTAAACAGCGTATTTTTTGTATATCTTCACAATGTTCTATTTCCAAAACATGCTTACTTTCCTGAAATTTAACACCAGCATTTATAGCTATATCTTTTAATTTTGTTATAATTGTCTCCCAACCACCATCTACATAAAAAACTCCTTCTTTCATCGAACGTTGTATTTGTTTTAATACAGACGATGCTAATTGGATGGTAGGAGCAAATGTGTATGTCGTTGTTCGGCATAACGCATAAAATATATTTCGTACCATAGGATCCTGTATTTCTTTTTCTGCCCATACAGAAAGACTCATTTTTGGAATCACACTTATATCCAATTTCCCTAAATGAATCATAAGACGAGAAAATTGTATTTTAGCTGACCATGAAAGTAACGGCGTTGATAAAATGGTACGGAAATCAGTTGGGATTGTATATACCTCATCTTTCCATATTCCGTGTGCTTTCGTGGACGGTATTCCTCCCGTAAGATTCATACCAAGCTCGTTAAATGTTAAGAATGCTTCTCCTCCGCGGTATAAAGCATGTGCTCCAAGATTCATATAGATGCCATTTTTATTTATTGTCATCGCTCTGCCACCAAAACGGCTAGATTTTTCTAATACAACAACTTTTCTTCCTTTTTTCGCTAAATATATAGATGCCGTTAACCCAGCAAGCCCCCCGCCAACAATTGCTATATCAAATTTATTCATAAAAAATCCCTCCTTCTCGTTCTACTTACAAGACGAACGATGATGGAAGGATGTGACATAAAAATGCATTTTTATATTATCCACTTTATTTATAATCCGGTTATATTGTTTTTGAAATAACTTAATAGTAAACAAAGTATCTTCTTTTACTTTTAAAGAATTACATTATTTTATAATTTCATTGCCATTTTCAAAGGTCTTTATCATATTATATAGAATTATTATTAGAAATAACTTTAAGGGATGGATTTATATGAATGAGGTTTTATTACAAAAGGCAAATTATCTACAACCTGAAGAATTAAGGCTAATGAAAAAAGCTATACAATTTGCCAAGCAAGCACATGATGGACAATACCGTCAAACAGGAGAACCATATATTATTCACCCTTTTGCTATTACAGAAATTTTATTACATTATAAAGCTGATGCTACAACTTTGATTGCTGCGTTATTACATGATGTCGTAGAAGACACCGATCATTCTTTAGAAGAAGTGGAGTCGCATTTTGGTACGACCATTCGATATATTGTAGATGGGTTAACCAAAGTAAATAAACAACAAAATCCAGAGAAAGCATTATACGAAGCAACTAATTTTAAAAAGTTATTACTAGCTTCTCAACAAGACATACGTGTTAGCATTATTAAAGTTATAGATCGTCTTCATAACATAAAAACTTTGGGTATAAAAAAACCAGCGAAACAAGTAGCTTATGCAAATGAAACATTAACATTATTTGCACCACTTGCAAAACGATTAGGTTTATACGATATCCAGCATGAATTGGAAAATCTAGCTTTCAAACATCTCCATAAAGAGCGATATGAAAACATGCGAAACTTTTTAAATGGCTACGTAAAACAAATTCAAGAAAATATAGTCGAATTAAATAGAGATATTAATAACTTTTATGATACTAACCTTTCATTTGAATTACATTATAATTTCACCCCCATTTATTCTGCTTACTCGCAACTTCAAGAGGCACAAGACATATCGAAAGTTTCTCAAATATATATCACAACTTCAAGTGTGCTTGATTGCTATACAATCCTTGGAATGATTCATCAATTATATAAGCCTAATATAAAATCTTTCGAAGATAATATAGCGCTTGAAAATAACCATTTTAACTCTAATTTAAAAACTAAAATTACTATTAATGATGTTGAACAAGTAATTATTATTCAAACACGATTGGCAAAGAGGATAAATAATAGTGGCGTTTTTTATTTATTAAATAATTTCGATAATGATATCAAAAAGATTTCATATAGCATACTTGATGATACAATTTTTAATAACCATTTATTAACGAAAGATCCTTTCATCTTTCATGACCTAGTCTCATATGAGCTATTTGAAAATACTATTACTACTTATACCACTAACTTAAGGCCCATTTATTTGCCTAAAGGTTCTACAATTATTGATTTTACATTTGCTGCTTTTCCTGAAAAAGCACATTATATGTACAGTACTAAATTAAACGGTAATCCCGTTTCAATTAATACGGAATTATCTCATTTAGATGTAGTTGAAAGCTATTTCAATACAAAACAAAACGTATCAATAGACTGGCTAAATTATGTTCATACAGCTAAAGCTCAATTAATGATTGAACAGAAATTATCGTAAAGAAAAAAGCAATGCCCTCTAATAAAGGAAGCGTTGCTTTTTTTATGGCTGTTTTTAATTTTGCACTTCAAATCCGAAACCGTTATAGTAAAATTGCTAGTTTTTTATCCTACTAATCTAAAAATGCAGTAAAAGCAATAATAACTAATAAAACACCACTAATAAGCGTCCCAAACTGTCCAATCGTGAACTTTCCAATTCTTACATTTGCTACTTTTTCTCCTAGTACTACGCCTGCCCACACAGTTATAAAGCTAGCTATTGATGCAGCTAAACAAATTGCAATAGGTGATAATCCTAATAAACCAGCACCTAATCCATTTGTAAGAGCATTTGCTGAAAGAGCGACACCAAGGAAAAGAGATTCAACAAACCCAATACTTCCAGACTTATCAATATCTGCCTTCGTTGGATCTTTCATAATTGTTTTCAGACTTCCGGAGACCCCATCTTTATTTGAAGTTTCTCCCTCTACTTCTCTTATAGATGCCACTTCTTTATTTTTTCGTGGCATGGCGAGTAACATAATACGAATACCAATAATCACTAAAAGTAATGAACCAACGATCACCGGAAATATTCCAGGCAATACTTTAGATAGCCAGACACCAAAATAAATTCCTGCTGCACTAAAAAGAAAGCAAATGACAGAAATAATAAAGTTTGAGAAGGCATTTATTCGAATACCACGTATTCCATATGAAATACCTACACCAAAATTATCAATGCTTGAAGATATCGTAAGTGCTAGTATCATCATCCATGCCATTATAATCAACCTCATTTCACAATTGATATATATTTCTCTTGAAGCTTGGCTTTTAACAGCATTTCAACTCATCTAGGTTCATCCTCAATCATAAAACCACTCTTCACATCCTTTTTCAATATTTTCTTATACGCCCTTATTCCCTTTAGTTCATATAGAAAATCTTTTTGTCTAATACCGTATTTAATAGGATAACTTACGTATCGGGACACTATTTTGCACGAGAGAAATTCTTTTTAGATAAAGCAATTAAAACCATATTATGTGAATATAAAATGAACTATGTTAACATTATTTTTATTTTTTGCAAATGTATTGATTTTTTATTGCAAATTAATTTAATGTTTGATTTCATTTGTTGATAAATTATTGAAAATTCATTTAGATAACTACAAATGCACACTCCAAAAACTAGACTCATATCCTAATTTTGTACAATGACTTTCAAATAGAAAGGCAGGTAATACAATTGACTTCTAATGTCGACTACACTTCCCCATCAACCAATTTCACTCATGATTTAAGTAAAAGTAATTTTTTTTAAAAAGATGCTCAAAATTATATAAACGTACTTAGCATTAAACAGTTAAATACATTAGAAAACACTTCTTTGTTAGATATTTATTTAAGTACAGGTAATGTTGTAGAACCACACATTCATCAAAATGCAGCTGAACTCGTGTATTGTATTTCAGGGTCCGCTGTCGTTTCGTTACTTAATCCGTTTACGAATCAAATTTTAAACTTACCTATAAAACCAGGGCAAGTTGCAAATGTCCCGCAAGCTTGGTGGCATTATGAGATCGCAACAACTGATAACACACATTTATTAGCTATTTTTGATGCCCCTACCCCTGAAGTTATTTTTGGATCTGATATTTTAAGATTAACCCCAGCTAATATGATGGCTCATACTTATTGTCTCGATGAACAGCAATGGAAACAAGCAATATCGCCTATTCAATCCACTACAGTAATTGGACCTCCCGCAAACTGTAATCAAAACCGAGGTATGATAAACCAATCACCCCCCCTACTCAACAACAAAATTTATATTACCAAGATTCATATTATTTCCCTCTTTACTGGGGATATTAATTTATACATTTTCAAAAAAACACCATGTATCTCCCCGGAAAATACCTAGGAGATTTTTATTGTATATCTTCTTTTCTTATTCTTTATCGTAACAATTAATAGAGTACATACATATAATATTTATATATTATATTGGAGGTGAAAGTGCTATGAGTAATAATAACTATCGAAAAAACTACTCTCATAATAAAACTAGTAGCTCTTCAGCATCCTCTCAAACTTCGAATTCTCAATCTTCCAATTCCCAATCGCAAAGAGATTTAGCCCAACAAGGCTATGTAAAGAAAAAAGGGTGTAATTGTAATAAAAACAAATAGTATATAGCTTATACAAATCGACTTTATCGCATCCCTTAAATGAAAGACTTTCCTGATAAATAGTATAATTTTTCAAAAGATGAATTCTGTAAGGAACAAGATTCATCTTTTTTATAATAAGGCTCTATTAAAGTAAAATGTTGATAAAAGATAAAAAATAACGAATGTCTAATTAGACATTCGTTATTTTTTATCCAAACTCATTAATAAATTGATACATTTAATTGTTATTTAATCGTTTCGAGAAAATTATGGGAACATTATTTTTACAAACTATTTCTAAGATTGCAATTTCTTCAATCATACCTTTTATAGTATCATTCCTTTTTAAACAATATGTAAATGCTTCTGATAATTTTTCTGGAGTCAATCTATTTGCTAAGGTACAATGTGGTAGCCATTTGTCAGGTAAGTATAATGAATTAGGATTGTCATTGTACTTTATAAAATTTTTGTGATGATTAGAGTGAAATTCTAACAATTGTCTATTAATGGTGGGTGATAAAAAGAGCGTTCCTGAATTTAAAAATGACCCGATCGAATTAAAGGTTATTTCAAAACCTACCTTATCATCATAAAATTTATCGATCTGTTCAATAAATTCATTTTTGTCTATTTCATTGTAACTTGCTAATGTAATATGTGGCACTCTGTTCACTACTTCATCTGCATAAAACGATATTGATTTTTCTCGTAATTCTCTCCATATATCTTTAATAATTTGTTCTGTCTTTTCATCAAATTTTGCAATAACTCCATACATACATTACTCACCTTCGTTCCTTTAACTTCGGTTTATTAGATGGTTAAATTTAATTGACGAATATCTTCATTTTTCAAATGATGTTCGCAAAGACTTGTGCGTACGAAGACCTCTTTTATATTCGATGTGGTAGCATCAAACCCCTTCATTTCAAGGAATTGAAACCATGCCAAATAATGATCAAGATATTTTGTTGCGACCCCTTTAAAACGATTCATCCATTGACTTAAGCGAGCATGATAGCCATTCACATTTTGGATATGATAAATTCCTTTAATGACATGACCCGTTTTTGATGTATTAATACGATAATGTTCCATGCCTTTTTCTTTTGCGTACGTCATGTATGCTCTCCAAGCATCTGTACAAAGAATAGTACCCACATCTAATAAATGACCAATTGTTTCTTCTACTTTTGATTTCACAATTCGTCCCATACAAGTTACTTTCGACACCGTTTGTTTGTTGCGGTCACGAGCTACCAATACACAAACTTGTTCACGACTGATGCCACGATATTTTGATACACCGCCACGTTTACGAGCTTTACGACCAACGATACCCCTCTTTCCCTTTTCAGAGTAAAAGAAATAGGTCTCGTCCACTTCGACGATACCTTCGAATCCTTCAATCTCGATTTCTTTTAGTGCATTTAATATTTTGTGTCGCCAATAAAAGAGTGTAACCCATTTGATTCCTAATATTTGTTCGCATTTACGAAGAGATAGACCTTCAAACATCAATTTAATGAACTCTGCCCAAAATTTCGGATAACGAGTGCCATGCATAGGAGTATTGGTTAAGTCATTAAATGTTTTACGGCAAGCCTTACAACGATAACGTTGCCGACCTTTGTATTTACCAAATCGGACAACAAATTGGCTTGTGCAATGCGGACAAACGAACCCCTCAGCAAAACGAGTTTTTCTCATGTCGTTCACAACAGAACCTGATTGAATAATTGGAAAGAGTTTATTTTTCAATGTCCAAAATAATTGTTCTTGCTGACGAGAGTCAATTTTATTGATGTGATTTAGTAAATTACGAAAGGCTTTCATGATTACAAACACACTCCCAATTGGGAGTGTGTTAGCCGTTATCAACAATCTTTTTTAACAGAGCCTATAATAATGATAAACAAATTCAAATGTATAGTAAAAATCCAAATTTTAATTTTTCTTGTATATCCAATAATTTCTCAATTTCATCATCCACATTAATTATTAAAAAAAATTAATAATATACTTTCCTCTACCAACAAAAGATTCCCTTATAACAATAGTAGAAACTATCTATACTAAATATTCCGTATAAACATTATCAATTTACTCCATCCCTTACCGATGTTACATTAAATGTGAAGACAGTTTCTCTTTTACTAATCATCTCTCAATTTGTATTCGAGAAACATTCTCCAATCCTATACGCGAGAGCAATACTGTGTTGACACTCAAACGAGTGTCTTTTTTTATAATTTGTCACAAAATAAAAACCACCTTATATAGATGGTTTTATACTTACGAATCTCATTATAATTTTTATGTAAATACCATTTTATGAAACTGGATAATATATTGTCATACTCAACCGCGTTAGAATGTCTCCTGAATTATAATAACTATGTTGTCTATCCGCTTTAAACCTAATTGAATCTCCACTATTTAATTTATATTGGCAATCATTTACTTCAATTGTCAATTCACCATCAAACACCGTTATAAATTCTTCAGTTCCTTCTTTATGCGCTTCAGAACTTAACTTTCCTTCAGTGTCAATTTCAACAGTATAGATTTCAAAATGTCTATCATCTTGGAAAGGAAATGATGGATAAACTTTATATCTCCCATTGCCTTCAGATAATACTTGAACATCATTTCGTAAAACAACTTTCGTATCTGGCTGTGGATTATTGATTAAAGAAGTAAAAGACACTTTCAGTCCATTAGCAATTTTCCAAATCGTTGTAAGTGTCGGACTAGATTCTCCCCTTTCAATTTGTCCGATCATCGTTTTACTTACACCACTTAATTGTGAAACTTTTTCTAAACTCAGCTTTTCTTTCTCTCGAATAGCTTTTAAATTTTTTGCAAGGATAAGTTGAATTTCCTCCATAAAAAACACCCCTATATCATATACAATATAACGTCCGTTATGTATAATAAAAAGCACACGTTATATTGTTCTTTTCGGTCATTATAACATACAAATTACAGGGAGG
This sequence comes from Bacillus paramycoides, assembly GCF_001884235.1. Classification (GTDB taxonomy): domain Bacteria; phylum Bacillota; class Bacilli; order Bacillales; family Bacillaceae_G; genus Bacillus_A; species Bacillus_A paramycoides. Next base: position 39,411 of record NZ_MAOI01000090.1, read on the forward strand.
TTTTGAAATGTCTATATTTTCTTTTTTAATATTCGTCTTTATTAGCAGCTTCACACCAGGCCCTAACAATTTTTTAGCTATGACATACGCCAACCAACATGGGTTAAAAAGAAGCATTAAATTTTGTTTAGGAGTGGCTTTCGGTTTTTTCATCATCACTTCTTTATGTAGTTTCTTTAATATCGTACTTATAAACATTTTGCCAATAATTGAATTCCCTTTAAAATTTTTAGGAGTAGCTTATATGCTGTATTTAGCTTTTAAAATACTCACTAGTAAAAGCAACATAGATACAAAGAAAAAAAGTTATAAAAGTTTATTTTTAGTAGGAATTGCACTTCAATTCGTTAACCCAAAAGGAATTTTATTCGGACTGACTGTAGTATCAACTTTTATTCTCCCTTACTACAATTCATATTCTAGTTACCTTCTTTTTTCATTATTTTTAGGTGTAGTCGGTTTAATGAGTACGTTTAGTTGGTGCCTATTCGGTTCGCTATTCCAAAAACTTTTATTAAAACATAACCAACTATTTAACATCATTATGGCAATTTTATTAGTTTTTAGTGCTATTTCAATTATTATCAACTAGGTCCATAGCTATGCTAATTTTTAACTGTAGATCCTCTCACCTATCCTTTTTACTTTTGAAGTCGTAAGGTGGGCGCCTTCTAGCAACAAAATCCGCACCATATCATACTAAATAAGAAGAGTTTTATATAAGGAGGAGGTTTTCATTAAGGCTACTTTGATTTCTCATTTTTATAATGAAGAATATTTATTTGACAACACTTGAAAAATTAGAAAAAAACTATAAATACTATGCAACCTTAACTACTGATCTTCGATTAATCCAGAATACCAAACTGTATTTCCCGATTTATGTTTTCCTAACAATTAATACTACCAAAAGATTAGAAATCCATACTTATATAATTAAAAATGCGGTTTCTCTTTTACGAGAAACCGCATTACATCAATATTTTGTTAAATTTTAAACTGACTCGTATACAAATCGAAGTAAAATCCTCTATCTTCCATTAGAGACTCATGATTCCCTCTTTCAAAAATACTACCATCTTTAATAACGAGTATTTGATCTGCTTTTTCAATGGTTTTAAGTCGATGAGCGATTACAAAACTTGTTCTCCCTCTCATTAAATTATTTAATCCAGCTTGAATTTGCAATTCTGTTCTCGTATCAATATTAGATGTTGCTTCATCGAGAATTAATATATCTGCATCGGCTAAAATCGCTCTCGCAATTGCAAGGAGTTGTTTTTGTCCTTGACTTAAATTCGATCCTTCTGAAGCAATTTCTGTTTCATATTGACTTGGCATATGCTTAATAAAAGAATGAGCTGAAGCTGCTTTAGCTGCTGCAATTACTTCTTCATCACTTGCATTTAAACGTCCATAACGGATGTTATCCATTATTGTTCCTGCAAATAAATACGTATCTTGTAAAACAACCCCTATTTTACTTCGCAAAGAATTAATATCATAATTCTTTATATCTTTTCCATCAATGTTAATTTGTCCTTTTTGAATATCATAAAAGCGAGTTAACAAATTAATAATTGTTGTTTTTCCTGATCCAGTTGGACCAACTAAAGCGATTGTCTCACCAGGTTTTGCCTCAAGACTCACATCTTTTAAAATCGTTTTATTTTCCGCATACCCAAATGAAACTTTCTCAAGCACTACATTTCCTTGCAATTTTTGTACAACTAATGCATCTTTTTTATTTTGAATTTCTGGTACTTCATCCATAATTTCAAAGACGCGTTCTCCTCCAGCAACTGCAGCTTGAATCGTATTCATTAAAGTTGCAAATTGACTAAGAGGTCTTGAAAATTGACGAGAATAGTTAATAAAAGCCGCAATAACACCTACTGTTGTCATACCATTTAAAACCATAACGGATCCAGCACCAATTACAAGCCCCATTCCTAAGTTATTAATAAAGTTCATGCTTGGAAAAATAAAAGCTGAAAACGTATCAGATTTTGTAGCTGAAACTCTTAGTTGTTCATTTATCTTATTAAAATTCTGTACTGTTTCTTTTTCTTTTCCGTACAATGTTGTAACGTCTGCACCTGTAATAGCTTCCTCGATAAATCCGTTTAATTCACCTAAATCTTTTTGACGCTTCGCAAAGTTTTTACCACTATATGCAACTAGTTTTTTTGTAACGAAAAACATAATTGGCACTGTAATTAAAGTTACAATTGCTAAAATCCAATCTAATGAAAACATCGCAATCGTTACACCTATAAATGTTAACGCTGATGAAATAATCTGTACAACACTTTGTGTCAAAGCTTGATTTAAATTATCAATATCGTTTGTCACTCGACTCATTAAATCACCTTGAGAACGAATATCAAAGAATCGTAGCGAAAGTGTTTGGATTTTCTCAAAAATATCTTGTCGTATTTTTTGTATTGTTTTTAATGCAACGTTAATCATTACAAACGTTTGTAGCCATGTTAGAAGCACCGTTATACCATAAATTGCGATAAGTAGCATACACATTCTCGCAATACCACTTAAATCTTTTGGCACAATGTATTGGTCAATAATTACTCCCATATAATACGGACCTAATAATCCGAGTAATGTAGTAACAAATACTAGAAAAATAACGAACATAAGCGAGGCTTTTTGATACCCCATATAGTTCCATATCCGCATTACAGTTCCTCTAGTATTCTGCGCTTTTCCCATCTTCGGTGCGTTACGTCCACCTTTATTAGCAAATTGTCCTTGAAAATTACGCATTTTCTTTCCCGCCTTCTTTCTGTATATTGCCACCTTGGGAAAGATAAGTTTCCTGATAGACTTCACATTGTTCTAACAGTTGTTCATGTGTACCATTTCCAACTAATTCACCGTTATCTAGTACAAGAATTTTATCGGCATCCATTATAGAAGAGATTTTGGATGCAATTAATAATATCGTTGTTCCTTTATACTCTGTTCTTAATGCTTCTTGTATGTTTGCCTCGGATTTTGCGTCAACTGCTGATGTAGAATCATCTAATATAAGAATTGACGGCTTTCTCACAAGCGCTCTTGCAATGGATAAGCGTTGTTTTTGACCACCAGATAAATTCGTTGCACCTTGTGTTAAGTTATATTGATAAGAGTCCTCTAGCTTATTAATAAACTCACTCGCACAGGCAGATGAAGCAGCTATTTCTAATTCATCATGTGAGGCATTTTCTTTGCCATAACGCATATTCTCTTCTATACTCCCGGAGAACAACACTGCCTTTTGAGGTACAAAGCCGATTGATGCGCGAAGTTTTTGGAGATCATATGTTTTTACATTTATACCATCAATACATATTTCTCCTTGATCAACATCATAAAGACGTGGTAGTAACTTTGCTAATGTAGACTTACCGCTTCCTGTAGAACCGATAATCCCTACCTTTTCACCTTTACGAACATTAAATGAAATATCCTTTAAAACATATTCATTATTTTTTGTGTAGCTATAGCTAACATGATTAAACTCAATACTTCCTTCTACATGCTCTGTGTCAAATGCATTTGTTTCACTTACAATGTCCACTTCAGTATCTAAAACTTGCTGTACACGATCCGCAGATGGAAAAGCACGTGCAATTTGAATAAATACCATACTAATAGACATAAGTGACATTAAAATGATATTTAAATAGTTAATAAAAGCTAAAATAGCCCCTACTTGGAGTGTACCATTAAATACTTTTTCTCCACCTATCCATAAAGTTGCAACAATCCCGCCATTTACAACTAGCATAATAATCGGCATCATTAACGAAATGAGCTGCACAGCCCGAATATTTATCTTCGTTAAGTTTTTGTTAACATTTCCAAACTGTGAGATTTCATATTTCTGTCTTACATACGCTTTTATAACACGTACTCCAGATAAATTTTCTTGTAACTTTGTATTTACTTTATCCAATGCTTCTTGCACCTTTTTAAACGATCCGCTCGCTTGACTCGCAATGAGTACAATCGCAATTAATAAAATCGGTACAACTACAAGTAAAATAGGAAATAACTCTCTCGCTGTTACAAAAACAATAATTATACTACCTATAAACAATAACGGACCACGAACAAGGACACGTAACATCATAGTCATCGCTGATTGAATTGATGTAATATCATTTGTTACGATTGTTAATAATTTACCTGTTCCGAATGAATCACGATTTTTACTAGAAAATGTTTCAATTTTTGTAAACACTTCTTTTCTTATATCTGTAGCAAAATTAACAGCTGCTTTTGTAGAATACATCATACAGCCAAGCCCACCAGTTAATCCAAGCGCCGCCGCCCCTATCATTAGAAGCCCCATTTTTATTACATAATTCAAATCCCGATTTGCAATGCCAACATCAATAATATGCTGCATTATAGTCGGTTGAATTAGGTCCATCGCAACTTCCAGTACCATAAATAATGGTCCGATTATAGCGAAGAACATGTATGGTCTTAAATATTGTAATAACTTGCGGAATGATTTCATACATAATCTCCTTTTTTATGAAATTATTATTGTATAATTCAACTCCCTCCTTCTTTAAGTCATATAGACTGTTATTTCCTTACTATTTCTAGTTTATTATGCAAATTAATATTTAACATTATTAAATGATAAGTATTAAATCATTTTTAGTCAATAAAATGGAACTTTAATCCACAGAGAATTTTTTCTGGCAGTTGATACGAATACTCTTTAACTTAATAAAAACCGCATTCTCATTTAATAAGAATGCGGTTTTTATATCTATATTTGTTCAATTGTAAAATCGAAAAACTCGGTCTCGAATCCATTATTTTTAGAAGGACTACACGTGTAAAATCCTATTTTCACAGGCACATTACCTATATCCTGCATCAAATGAGCGATTCTTATTTGTTCCCATTGCTGATTTGTTTTCACATATATCGAATAATCACTAAGTTTTCGAATAATTCGAAAACTTAGTTGTTTCCTCGCAAACTCATTTGGATAGTCTTGCGTTGACCAATCAGAATATCCATTATTCGTTACGACAGCCCCTAGATGAGATGGACCTTCAGGAATATATTCTAAAGATGTTTTTAACCAACAGTTTTCCGAAATCATAACAAAAAGACCCGCTTGATCGTATATCGCATTTGGATTCATGCGCAATTGAACTTCAGCCTGAAAATCTGTCATTATCTCATCATAAAATACATGGCCATTCATTACTTCAAAACCATAATGTGTTTTCAGCCAAAAATCTGTTTCTTCTTTCGAATGGACTATGAATGTATGATTGTCTTCCAGTTTGGCGTATTTAGGTGTGTTCATTACAGTAAGTTGCTCAATATGATTTGGTATATATGATGTTTTCATAATTCCTCCATAAAAAAGCGTTTGAATTACTATTTAAAACTCCGTTAAGACCGGGAATTTATAACCTTTAAAATCTAGCTCTTTATTACTTCGAACCATTAAATATTTACTAGATTGTAATTCTGTTAATTGCACATCATCAATTCCTAATTGATCTGGGTAAAAATAAAATTCAATCTCCTTAAACGATTCAGAAATTTCCTCGCATAACTCATCTAAAATTGGAAGTACCAGAGCAAATACTCCAAATAATTTTAGCTTTTCATTTTCTACTTCATAAACGATCATCGTATCTAGTTTCTTAGAATAATACAGTTTTTCATTCCATTTCGAATCATACATATTTAAATAAAAAGAAGGTTGGTAGTTTAATGTTGAAAACATATTAGAAAGCCTTTGGCTATTAGCAATGGTTTCACTTATTAATTGTCTATCCTCTTCATTATAAAAATCTAACTTTCTAAGCAAAGAATCTTTATTATTTTTTTTATCGTATGGTACAGTCATCAAATATTCCTGCACAATTTGAAAACCAAATGATGTATATAGTTTCGGATTTTCAGTAAACAAGAGAATACATTCACATTGCTTATCTATTTCTTCTATCAACTTATTAAGCAATTGTGTCATAAGTCCTTGTCTACGAAAATCCGGATGTGTCATTACTGATTGAATACCGGCTGCACTTATTTTTTCACCATTAATTAGTAGTGGAAGTGAAAATGCCGCAGCATTTGCAATCACACTATCATCTTGTAAAAATGATAATGCTTTGTATGTATAATCCCAATATCCTTTCGCTGAAAAATCATGCCATGTTTGACTTGTAATCCCAAACACTTCTTCAAATAAAGGAAATAACTGCTCCCTTTTCGGTTCTTCTAATAGAAGATTTGCAAAATTATCAACATTCCCCATGTTGTCCCTCCATACATCAATTCCATTAAATTAAATATACTTATATGACCTACTCCTAGAATAATAGGTCTTTCAAATCAATATAGTATCATAAAATATAAAAAATAGTCGAATTTATTTTTTCTTTTGACTATTTAAAGATAAGTAAAACAAATTAATATTAAGATTTTTAAATATTAATTTGTTTATTATATAAAAATAGTGCTTTCTAATTAACTTTTACTATTACAAATGCACCATTTATAAAATTATTATTCATTTATTCTTTTGTTCCTTCAAGTCGTTCCTTCGTATTAATTTCTTCTCCCTTTATACGCTTTTCAAACGTTTTTCTCCAACTAGCTGAAAGTGCATTTACTTCTAAAATTCTTTTGAGTCCTTCAAAGTTTTGTTTTTCTTTATGCATTATGCGATTAGCAAACGAAACTGACACACCTTTTGGATCAGGCTTCAACAACTTTAAAGTATCAATTGGCGATATCCATCCTTCTTTTAATACTCGAAAATAAAACCCTGTATAGCCTGTATCTTGAAAATATAATGGTAGCTTTGGAATGTTATATTTCTTCGCTAATTTAAAACATGGTTGTCTTGGCTGCGTTATTTGTACAGTCGCTTCTCCAAATTGAAACGTGTCTCCGATACAAACATCCTCTTCACGCATTCCTTTTACTGTTATATTTTCACCGAAAGCCCCATATACAAGCTCTTGATTCAACTCTTTTTCCCAGTACGGATAATGGTCACCAGAATAAACACAAACCGCTTTATCTACCCCTCCATGATGAACTAAATCCGCTTGTCCATCTCCATTAAACTTTAAAAAGGATAAAAAAACCGGTTCCTTTACTTGCTTTTTATTTATCCCTGTTTGAATTAACTTCCCACCATAAATAACCTCTTTTGGTAGTCCTATATTTAGAGATAATACTTCATACGCTTTAGTCATTTTAATTCCTCCTCTTACTATCGGCATAACTTTTCAAAAAATTGATTTATTATTTCACCCCCCTATCCATTTTTTATAATCAATTCATTTCTGATAAGGTGATTATAAATCCCTTAAAACCATTGTTCAATTCAATTATTTATATAATAATGATAGGTATATCCTATAATTAAACTTGAGGTGATTCCCATCGAATTACGGCAATTAGAATACTTTTTAGCTGTTTCAAAAGAATTACATTTCACAAAAGCAGCCGAGAAATTAAATATTTCACAACCTTCACTAAGTCAACAAATACGCGCATTAGAACATGAAGTGGGAATGCCACTTTTCGATCGAATTGGTAAAAAAATATCTTTAACTGAAGCAGGAAGAATTTTAATATCGCATAGTAAAACAATTTTTCATGAAGTCGAACAAGCCCGCTCTGCCATTCAAGATTTAAATGGATTACAGTATGGTTCCTTAACAATCGGCTCTTTATTAACCGTCGTAAATTATTTATTACCGCCAGCCATATTGAACTTCAATATTCTATATCCAAATATCAAGCTTTCTGTACTAGGTCTTCGCACAGGAGAAATTCGTGAAAAATTATTACAAAATGAATTAGATATTGGCATTACATTTCTTCCGGTACAAGATAAAGAAGTTGTATCGATCCCGCTTTATAAAAGTGAACTTACATTAGTCGTACCCACTGGTCATACTTTGACTGAACGTGATTGTGTATCAATTGCAGAATTACAGGACTATCCTTTAATTCTTTTACCTAAAAATTTCTTTTTAACAGAACTAATTACATCCCATTGTCAAAACTTTAACTTTAAACCGAAACCAATTTTAGAAATTAGTACGATGGAAGCTTTAATTCAAATGGTTTCAAAAGGTATGGGAATTACAGTTTTACCAAAACCGTATATAGACTTTTTGCAAAACGAACACATTCAGGCTATTAGAATTAAAAACCCCATTCCAACAATAGATATAGGACTTATTTTTAGAAAAGATAAATATATGTGCGCTGCAACCCGTGAATTTATTGAACAACTAAAAATAACAGTACATTCTCTACAAAAATAAACATAAAAAAAAGATTATTCTATTAAGCCGATGCACATCGACTTAATAGAATAATCTCTTTTCATTACGAAATATAGTGAAACTTTAATCAGTGGGGGGTTTTGCTCATCCCCCACTGATTATTAGCCCACAACAATCGGGCTGGCCGTTAATATGGGATAAAACCGATACGTATAAACTCATACAATTTTAATGTACCTTTTTAGAGAGTGGAATATATTTTGTAAAATATGCCCCCACTAGCAATAATACGATTGAAAATATCCAAGTAAAAACACCTCCAAAATGAAGCCAATATGCAAACAAATTTAATATTGCAATTAAAAAGCAACAAATAGAAGTTACTGCACTTTTTAATCCTTTTATCCCCGCTTTTTTTCTTTTTTGATAAATTATATACATCGAAGCGACTAGAGAAAAGATAAGAACAATTGGTAACATAGCTTGTAGCAATGGCAACCCCTCCTGTCTATTTCCGCCCCTCCATTTTACCCCTTTTTAATCTTTAGGAATCCATTCATTTTTGTCTTCTCTCCAAAAATCAGTATATTTACTATTTTTAAAGTTCACACTCACCTCGGAAAACGGAAGGCTTTCTCCAACTTTCAATGAGTACCACTCGTTGAAAAGTGGCGATCCGAAGCAAATATTCATTGAACGGTCATGTAAATCAAACAAAACAGAATGCAACGTCCCAAACCATTCTTCATAGTTATGCACTGTCAATCCTATAGGATATTCACACTCTACCAATCCTTTTAAAGATTCCATACTCACATGTTCATTTCGGTTTAAATGCTCATGTAAAATGTGATATCTCTTCGTAGATTGTTCTAGCTTTCTATTATTTAGCTTTTTAATGGATAAACTAACCGCATGATTCGTAGATACAATAAAAGCATGATTATTATCTTCAATTGTTTTTATTGATTTGTGCCCATCAAATATTTCAATATGTGCCGCTTCTAAAGGATCAGTCACGATTATATTAATATTACTTGCGATTGGCATTTCTTCTATTAGTAACTTTGCCTCCTGCACATTTTTACATCTTTCTAATAATACTCGAATTACCGCAAAACATTGCAAGCCACTTACCATCGGCTTTCTTAAACCTTCAATATTCCCTACAGGTTGACCACATGCAGAAAATGTAACAGATAACCCATGCTCGTTAACTCCTTCTGTTCGTCCGAAATATTGAGTAGAAAAACCACTATGTACATACGCACCTTCAACATGCGTCAAGCAAAAACGCATATCATCTATTTTTGGTGATAAATCGTAATTTCTTAATACATACGTATGCTCTGAATCCGTCTTTTGTGGTAATACTGCACAATGACTACAACCTGCTTTTAATAGTGTTTGATAATAATACATCATATTGCTAGAAGGAATTTTCAATACTTCACAAAACCCTTCAATTTCTTCATTAATTCCTGGACAATATTGGTTTAGTACATTTCTAGATTCTGTCCAATGGTTATTTGATATTAAATGTTCTTGCTGTATAAATTGTGGAATGAGATACGGATGATTTTTCACAAATTCCCCTTGCTGTTTTCCAATTTTATAATGACTTCCTTTTAGCGATGAAAAGTACCCCTTTACTTGATACACCATAATCTCCCCTTTACACTGAATATATCCATATCCTACCAAAATACTTTTATTTATTCTTGATGTTTTTTGCTATACTTCCATTACAACCACGGTTTTCTTTTTCATAAGACATTATTTGCTGTCTAATTAAAACCTTGTTAAAATCACCGTAAGAATAGGCTTTTAGTACAACCTTTCAAGATTAGATTAAATTATTTCAAATGGATAAAACTCTACAGTGAAACTTCTTATTGGCAATCCACTATTTATTAAAACGAGCAAACTTGTATTTATAGAATTACAAAAAGCCACATTTTACAATTAAAGAATAGGTTGTTTTAATCATCCATTTATCAGGGTAAGAGGAGAATATATTAATGAGTAATAGCAAACCAATTGACGAATTAACTATTGAAGACTTAAAACAAAACCCAATATGGGAATGGGCACTAGATGAAGAGGAAAACGAAGAGTGCGATGAGACGTGGGTAAAACCAGCAGAAACAATAAATTTTACAGAAGAGTTAAACGGTTCAATAGTATCGGGAAAATTAATACTAAATAATGGCGAGAAATTCCCCATGATGTGTAGTATTGATATTGAAAATAACGAGGTATTAATTAGTTCCGTTGTTTTTTATAACGAACAAGAATATGAGTATATTGCTATAGAAGATGTAGTGAAAAAGGTCGAAATGCCTTTAACAATTAATATTAACCTTACAATTAATGGAGAACCTAAAGCTTTAAAATTTTCTGCAGATAAAGTTGATATTTATAAAAATACAATAAAAACTAACTTCAATTAATATTTAATTGAAGTTAGTAAAATACTCATTAAGTAAGAACTAGGAAAGCATACCAATTAACATTTCCCCAGTTATTACCGTTTTTAATTTTCAAATAACCCTACACTAAATAATCCCTTTTTCCACCAATGTCTCTGCGATTTGAACTGAGTTCCAAGCTGCACCTTTTAATAAATTATCAGAGACTATCCAAAGATGGAATGCTTTTGGCGTATCAGGATCTTTGCGGATTCTTCCTACAAATGTATCTCTTTTCCCCTCTGCATATAATGGCATTGGATAAATTTGTTCATTAGGATTATCTTGTAAAATAACACCTGGTGCATTCAATAGTACTTCTTTAATTTCTGCAACGGTCGCTTCTTTTTCAAGTTCAATATAAACCGATTCTGAATGTCCCGATACAACTGGAACTCGGACGCAAGTGGCTACCATTTTTAAATTTGGATCTTCTAAAATTTTCTTCGTTTCTTGAATCATCTTTACTTCTTCGAATGTGAAATCATTTTCTGTAAATATATCTACTTGAGGCAATACATTAAACGCAATTGGATAATGTTTTTTATCTTTTTTCGCAGGCAATATAGTACTCTTCACCTCATCACCTGCGAGCATCGACTTAGCCTGTTCTTTTAATTCATGAATCGCATGAATTCCCGAACCTGATACAGCTTGATATGTGGAAACGATTATCCGTCCTAAACCGAATGATTTTCGAATCGGCTGAAGGGCCGTTACCATCTGTAGCGCTGAGCAATTCGGAACTGCAATGATACCTTTATGCTCCTTTAAAGTGTGTGCATTTACTTCTGGAACAACGAGTGGTACATCATGTGCCATTCGGTATTCACTTGTGTTGTCAATTACAATAGCACCGCTAGAAACTGCGTGATTTACATATTGTCTAGAAACTTCTCCGCCTGCGCTAAAAAATGCAATATCTACCCCTTCGAAACTAGTTGTTTTTGCCTCTTGTATAATAATTTCTTGCCCTTTAAATTGTACTGTTTTACCAGCAGAGCGTTTTGACGAAAGCAATGTAATTTCTTTTATATTAAACTTTGTTTCTCGTTCTAACAGTTCAATAATTTTTTGACCTACTGCACCTGTAGCCCCAACTATAGCTACATGATAGCCCTTTTCACTCATGTTTTCTCCTCCAATATCGCTTGAATGAATTTTTTCACAATTTAATTTTAAAAGAAATTTAATCATTTGAAAAATTGAAATACATGATATAATCATTCACAAATCATGATAATAAAAGAGGTATCACTTATGGAGATAAGGCATGTTAAAACATTTTGTGCCATTGTTAAATATGGTGGTTTTTCCAAAGCTGCTCATGCATTAGGTTATGCGCAATCTACTGTTACAGCGCACATTAAAGTATTAGAAAATGATTTACACATTCCTCTTTTCGATCGATTAGGGAAAAAAGTACTTCTTACAAAAGCAGGTCATCAATTTCATCCATACGCACTAGAATTACTTGCTATTTATGAAAAAGCGCAAGAAATCCCTCAAAATAGTAATCATTTGGAAGGGACATTAAGTATTACATCTAACGAATCATTGGCAGTATATCGTTTACCACAATTATTACGTACTTACAAACAAGAACATCCGAAAGTAAATATCGTTCTTGAGACAAATACAAATGAACAAGCAATGAAAAAACTACATGAAGGAGAAACCGATATTATCTTCTTAATTGGAGAAACTATTGAACATAATGATTTTATTACACATACTTTTTGTAATGAAGCATTTGGATGGATTTTACCTGCTCATTCCCCTGCCGACACTGATCCATTCCGTTTATTACAGAAAACTCAGTTTATATTTACAGAACAAAGTTGCGGCTATAGACCGATGGTAGATCGTTATTTACGTCAAAGCGGGAATATTCCTGATAAAACATTTGAGACTTCCAATGTTGAAGTGATTAAACAATCCGTTATGTGCGAGTTAGGAATCTCTATTCTCCCTTACATCGTTGTACAAGAAAATTGTCAGAAAGAGCAACTATATTTTCACCCTATCGAAACTCCAGCAGTCATTCAAAGTCATGTGATCTATCATAAAACTAGATGGATATCACCCATTTTACAATCGTTTCTTACACTAGTGAACTACCCACCACTTAGTATCTCTTACGAGCTTACTTGAAGTGGGGGCTTCTCGGTTAATCGTTACTTTTGATAGCTAACGAATTCGTCTTAGGACAGCCGAGCTAACTCCCTTGTTCCAAAGGTTAATTTTGTTACTATTTATGCCAACGCTAATAAGCGTATAGCTTCCTTTTTGATATTCATAGCTGCGTTATAGTCACGACTTATTTTTAGTCCGCAAGAACACTCATACGTGCGTTCAGATAGTGACATATCTTTTCTGTTTCCACAACTACTACACATCTTCGTAGAAGGAAACCACTTATCTATTTTTACAAGTTGTTTTCCTTGTTCTTGTAGCTTATATGTTAAAAATGTCGTGAACATCCTCCAACCGTTGTCCGCAACACTTTTACCAAAGCGAAGTGCTCGTGACATTCCTTTCATATGTAAGTCTTCTATTGCTACAACATCAAAATGAGTAGCCAATTCTTTAGACTTATGATGAAGGAAATTCTTACGTTGATTTGCCACCTTTTCATGCAACTTAGCTACACGAATGCGTTGTTTATTCCAACGCGTTGAACCTTTCACACGTCTTGCTAATACTCGTTGTGCATTTGCTAATCGGTCTAACATCTGACGATAAAAACGAGGATAATTGGCTTTCTCATCTTCGCTACTCACGTACAATTCAGCCATTGCAAAGTCTAATCCAACCACACTTTCTACTTCTTTTTTGACGATTTCCTTTTCATATTCAGTCAAGACAGACACGTAATACTTACCAGTTGGTGTCATCGAAATCGTGCATGATTTAATGATATGGTTTTTCGGTATCTCTCTATGTTGCTTCAGTCGTACCATTTTTAGTTTCGGTAATTTGATATAACCATGAAATAACATAATATTTCCGTTTACCCTATTCGTAGTATAGGATTTTCTACTTTTTTTATTTTTGAATGTAGGAAAATCACTTTGACCACTAAAAAAATTCTTATATGCGGTTTGCAAGTGTAGTTGAGCGTTTGCTAACGCTAATGAATCGACTTCCTTCAGCCATTCATACTCTGCTTTGTATTTCGCAGGAGTAGGTAATTTTTGTTTCTTTAGTTCTTCCTTGTTCTCTTTGTACTTTTCATATACTTCTTTCCGTTCAGCCAGCATTTTGTTATACACAAAGCGTACACACCCGAAGGTTTTACGTATCAGATATGCCTGTTCTTCTGTTGGATACAGACGAAATTTGTAGGCCTTATTATGCTTTTTCATATCAGTTCATCTCACTTTTCGCCTTGATTTCCCATAAACTGTTTTACTTTATCTATGGCGAGCCACCAAAGGTGATAGCACAACATGAACACTGCGT
>NZ_MAOI01000091.1 GCF_001884235.1 Bacillus paramycoides
AGTGGGAGCCCTAACATACGTAGCATTGCATATGAGAGCAGACCGATTAACGGTATGATAAAAATAATAGGAATATACCAGATCTTAAGCTTAATTCTCTTGTAATCGAGCACTCTAGCCAGCAGCCGCTTTACGCCTTTCGTCCGATCTTGTTTGTAGACAAGAATGGCTGCGGTGATGGCGGGACAAACAAACATCAAGGCACTCGTCGGGAGATTCATCGGCAGCCCTTTCATGCTTCCCGTCATGGCGCCAACCACCCAAAAAGGGATCGCGAAAGCAAAAACAAGACCAAGGAATCCGGACAATGACCTTGGGGAAACGGCAGACTTCATATCTCTTACAACCTCCTGAATTAACTGTTAACAGAATTTTTAAAATGGCTCAACATCATGATTAGTGCTTGCCCTTATATGATTTTTTTGAAAGAACCTTGCTTGATTTAACTTTTTGTTTCTTCAGCGGTTTGAAGGAACCGAACATAACATACTCCCCCTTTTTAGTGCTTATTTCTACTATCAATGCAATTTAGGAAGGAAATATGTTTTTTTGTTCGACAATGCAAGATAGAGTGTGCCAAAGTTCGAAAAGGGATTTATACGAGTATTTTTGTGGAATTACACAGGGTTGTTTGAATATGGCACAATAATATTTTATGGTGAATGTATTTTATCTTTTATTAATCATTTCGGTACGTGAAATTTCATCTCCCCCTTATTAAAAAAGCCCCATAGATCTTACACTTATGAGAGCTGCCTAAGGGTATTCCTATTCGACTCCATTCTATTGTAACAGGCTTTCACCATACATAAGAAACATAATGATCCAAAAACTTACTATCATAACAAGAAATTCTTTAAACCTTTGCTTAAAGGAAATACGACCTTCTTCCATTCTGCATGCCCCTTTTCTCTACTGTTGGTTTGTAATAAAGTTTGATCAAAAGCATGCTACAAAAATTAATTTTTCAACAGAAGAAACCCAAACATTTTGAAAAAAGTTTGATCAAAGTGCTTGGGTTATTTGTTACTAGTGAATAATTTTTTTATAAAATAGTGTAATCATTTTTCTACCTGTGTTTGCTCAACAGATTCAAGTCAATACACCATTCACAAATCGCGATTCTAATTTTTTAATATCTTCTATCAGCATTTCTACATATTCCTTTTTTGTAGCCCAGCTGGTACAAAATCTAACAACACTGTGAGTTTCATCGACTTTTTTCCAAATAGCAAAGGAATATTTTTTGCTCAATTTCGTTATTACATCTTTATGCAAAATAAGAAACTGTTGATTTGTTTTGGAATCGTACCTTAATGAAAAGCCTTTTTCAACAAATGCCTCTCGAATCATCATCGCCATTTCCACAGCATGCCTGGAAATTTCATAGTATAAGCCGTCTTCAAACAAGGTTTCAAACTGTATTCCCAATAATCTCCCTTTAGCCAATAGTCCTCCATTTTGCTTGATTATATATCGAAAATCCTTTTTTATATCATCATTTATGATGACTACTGCTTCACCAAACAATGCTCCTATTTTCGTTCCCCCAATATAGAAAGCATCACAAAGTGATGCGATATCTGCTAAGGATAAATCGCTGCCTTTTGAAACCAGACCATATCCTAATCTAGCTCCATCCATGAACAATGGCAAACCACATTCCCGACAAGCTTTGCTTAATTCTTCTAATTCGGATCTACTGTAAGTTGTTCCATTCTCTGTTGGATTAGAAATATATACTAAGCCCGGCTGTACCATAAACTCATGAGTCGCATCATTCCAATGAGCATCATATAATTCTTTTACCTGTTCTGCACGAATTTTCCCATCATCACTTGGCAAAGTAAGCACTTTATGACCAGTAGCTTCAATTGCTCCGGTTTCATGTACTGCAATATGACCGGTAATTGCAGAAATTACCCCTTGATGCGGACGTAATATGGAGGCAATAATTGTTGTATTTGTTTGTGTTCCTCCAACTAGAAAATGTATATCTGCATTCTTTGCATCACAAGCTTCTCTAATATAAACTCTCGCTTTTTCACAATGTTCATCCATACCATATCCAGGTGTCTGCTCTTCATTGGTTTCAACTAATCGTTTCAGAATTCGCTCATGAGCGCCTTCTGCATAATCATTATCAAATCGTATCATTCATATTCCCCTTAGCCCCATTTAATTTCTTCTCAATCAACAACATAGAAGCATGTATTTCTTTTATTTCTTTTTGTGACAGACCTTGTAGTAATTTCACTATTTGCTCATTAGATTTTTCATTTAAATGATTAAAAAAAGCAGTCCCTTTTGGTGTCAATCGAATCAGACTCATTCTATTATCAATCGTCGAACTTTCCTTAATTAGTAGACCATCTTTAATAAGCTTAGCAATTATTCTACTCATATAGCTGCGATCAATATCAAGTTTTTCGACTAAATCGTTTGCGATACACTCTCCCATGAAACCAATCTCTAGAATTACCCGTGACTCCGTAAGAGAATATTCACCATTAAATACATGCTTATCTAACAAACCAAGTATATTCGTATTAAACCGATTAAATCGTCTTATATCACTAACAATATTTTCGTTAAATTAGTGGACTATGTCAACTTTTTATTTTTAAATCATTTAGTATAAGTTAAGCTAAACAAATCACATATTGAGGATTGAATACTATGGTAGCTATACTGTTGTGAACTACTCACCACTTAGCAAAGCTTGAAGTGGGAGCTTCTCAGTTCCACGACGAAAGTAACCTTTCGTCTCCCTGAGCGTTACTTCGGGGTGGGGTGTTCCACCCCTAGATGTCCAACGCTTGGATGCTCTCTTGGTACGGTTGATATTTTACGCAGGAACCGAATGGCTTGGTTTTCGCACGCTATTTTCTTCCTGCAACCTCATATATCAAGTTATCAAAGAACTTCAAATAGCTAGTTTATCAAAAGCTTTTGGCTATGCCAAACCGAAATTCATCTCCCACCTATCGTTGGGCTATCGCCCTTCACACGCTTGAGGAAGGAGAATTCTTTCGGTAAATTCGATAAAGTACCCTTTCCTCTACAAGAAAAGAAATTCCTTATTTACACAAAAATTAGAGGATGGTATTTAGCTTATCTTTCTGTTAAGTAATAGAAAAAGGTATAAATTAATAGAGCTAAAAAAAGATGTAAGCAGAGGGCGAGGCTTGCATCTTTTTTTTATTTTTTATCAAACCAATCAAACCTTTCTATCGTTACCTTAAATATAAATAAAAAATTGAAGGAGGAGTCAGTATGAAAGCATGGCAATGTATTGTGTCCATATTAGCGAGCCTTTTTTTATTAACAGCGTGTAATAGCGATAAGAAAGAAGATGCCCAAAGTAAGAAAACGAGTGGAGAAAACGTGAGTGAAGTTATTAGTAATAAAAACGAATCTCCTAGTTTACAATTATTAGAGAACGATAAGGTTGGAAAATACTTAGCAGATTCAAACGGAAAGACACTTTATTATTTTGCAAAAGACACATCTAAGGTAAGTAATTGTAGTGGTGATTGTGTAAAACTTTGGCCGCCATTTGTTGCGAAAGATTTTGAAGTGCCAAAAGGATTTGATATAAAAGACTTTGCTACGATAACAAGAGAAGATACGAAAGAACAACAAGTAACGTATAAAGGCTATCCCCTTTACTATTTTGCTAATGATAAATCAAAAGGAGATATAAAGGGACAAGGGGTTAAAGATATATGGTTTGTACTGAATGGTGAAACTACATTTAAACAGTGATGGAAAGCACGCCGAATAGGGCGCATGCCAGCAGTTGTCCACCACCTATCTTCTTCGCTTTTCTCTGAATCTTGAGGTGGAGGTCTTACTGCCCGTGGATAGCGGGATAAATATTCTGTTAAAAGGAGCGATCAACGTTGTTGGTGGTTCCTGTTTTTCTATTTAAATTATATAATTAAGTCAATTTAGAATTATCAGAAATAAACGAAAAATAATAGGGAGTGCAGGTGAGAATGAAAGAAAAAAATGATTATGAGTTAATGCAATTAGTAAAAAGAAACTATCGTCCTGCATTAGAAGAACTATATGAACGGTATATTAAGTTGATATATAGCTTCACTTTTAAATTTTTCCAAGGAAATGAAGATAAAACAAAAGAAGTTGTTCAATTAATTTTCTTAAAACTTTGGACCACTAAAAGTATGTATAATCCCTCAAAAGGTGATTTCGTAAATTGGATACTTACTATTACGAGGAATATATGTATTGATTATGTCCGAAAAGAAAATAAAGAACTTATGTATAGAAACTTTAATAATGTTTATGATTCTGAAAAACATATGCATATAACAGATTCAGAAAATCAAATCGAGAAAAGGTTGCACCGTGTTGAAATTCAAAAGGCAAAGCAGAATTTGACTACGTCCCAAAAAAGATTAATCGACTTGCTATATTGGAAAGGTTATTCCCTTAGTGAGATTGCTAAAATGGAAGATGAACCATTGGGAACCACTAAAAGTCGTCTTCATCAATCTTTAAAGCAATTAAAAAAATATCTAGAATAGAGGGGATAGTATGGAGAGAGAATGTGAGCATTTATTATCTTACGTTACGAATACATTTGATGATAGAGAACAAAGAAAGTTTCAAGAACATTTAAAGGCATGCCCAAAATGTCAAACTGAGTATCCAGCAATGCAGGCAGCTTGGGAAGCACTGCATTTCGATTTTGAAGAGAAAGAAGTACCAGCAACATTAAAAGGTGAAGTGTTTGATTTTATATTTGTTCACGAACAAACGAATAGAGATAACATAGTAACAGCGAAATTGAAAGAATGGACGGTTTTACTAAAAAAACAATTTACACCGTTGGCAACAGTATTACTAGGAACAATGTTAGTGATTACAGTAGCTGTAACAATTGAAAATTCGCAATTAAAAATACAATCTTTAGCTAAGCATGAATTAAGCAGTGATCCAATTAAAGTAATCTCTACTCGTCCATTAGTATCAATTGATCAAAACCATGAAAATACAAAGGGTTATGTAATTGTTATGCAACAAGGAGATAAGAAAAAATTAGTTGTACAAGCTGATCATTTGCCACAAGTAAAAAATTCAGAAGTGTATCAAGTTTGGTTATTAAAAGATGGAGAAAGAAAAAACGCTGGAATATTTAAACCTGATGAAACTGATTCAGGACTTCTGACATATGAAATTTCACAAAAACAGTCCTTTGATAACATTGGTATTACACTTGAACCAGATTCGAATAGTACGAAACCTCTTGGTAAAAAAGTACTAGGAACTTAAAGGTTCTGTTGCAAAGTTTTCTACATGAATCTACACTCTAGAAAACAGGATCTAGGAGAATCAGACATGACATATTTTAAAGGAAAACAATTTAAAAAAGATATTATTTTAGTAGCTGTCGTTTTTCTTTGAGTTATCGCGATGTATCTGAAATCCTGAAAGAACATGGTGTTTCAGTTCACCCAACAACCACCATGCGATGGGTTCATGAATATGGAAATCTCATTTATCAACCTGTTTATGCTTTTTTCAAACTTTGCAACAGAACCCCTGTTCTTTTTTATTTTGCTTTGTTAAGCTTCCTTTCTGCTGGTCTATCTCCACTACGTCTCTTGTAACAGAAAAACCAGTGTCATCTTTGTTACTACACCCTGATGCCAATCCTATAGTGATACACATTGTAGAAATGAGCCAGAAAAATTTCTTCATCTTATTCCTCCCTCTCTTCTTGTTTTTCTTCCCCTACATCATAACGAGATTGGAATCATTGTTGGAAAAACTATTGATTTCTAATGCATAGCACGGATTCGTGTTTCATTACGTAGCTAGAATCTCCTACGATTTCAAACGTGCTTTTTTATGATACGTATGCAGGACTCCCTCTTGCATGTACCGAAACTCTAAGAGGGAGATATTCCACTAATTACCATATCTGTTTTTTACCATCACATATTGGAGGTTAAAACATGAATAAAAAAAAGAAAATACAAAAATCAGCACTTTCCTTTACCCTACTCTTTTCTTTAGGCGTTTCATCTTTCCCGCTTACAACAGCTATTCACGCAGATACACGTGAGGAACAATCTACAGAAAAGAAACTAGTCTCTTTAACGGAGCGTACATCATTATTTTTTGAATATCTCCAGCAAGGTAAGTATGCAGAGGCACTCCAGTTGACGTCTGCTGCTTTTCAATCCAAGTTTACAGCAAACACATTACAAAACTGGTGGACACAAAGTGGCGGAAGCGGGATAAAAAGCATGGGAACACCTGTAATAAAAGAACGAAACTTGGTCCATCAGACGGTGGAAATTCCAGGAGCTATCGAAGGAACTACCATACCGCTACTCCTTAAATTCACACCTGGCGGGAAAGTAGATGAAGTTGGGGTAAGGACGCCCCAGGAATCTTATACCATCCCACATCCTAGCTATGATCAACCTGCTTCCTATCAAGAACGTGAAATCGTTATTGGAAATTCTACATATCCGTTACCAGCCACATTAACGGTTCCGAAACATAAGCCTGGTGAAAAGGTACCCGTAGTTGTTCTTGTTCATGGTTCTGGCATCCATGATCGCGATAGTACATTTATGGGAACAAAAATCTTACGAGACCTTGCGGTGGGCCTTTCATCCAACGGAATTGCAGTGTTGCGCTATGAAAAACGTTCCTTAGAACACACATTAAAGATGAGTGCAGAACCTGGTACGTTAGATCGTGATACTACAGATGATGCCATATATGCAGCAAAATCAGCAGCGCAGCAGGAAGGCATTGATCCAAATAATATTTTCATTCTCGGACATAGCCTAGGAGCTGGCACAATGCCGCGTATACTGAGCAAAGCGCCTTCCTCACTTGTCCGAGGAAGTATCTTACTCGCACCACCTGCACGCCCTTTGACTGACATTATCATTGATCAGTATCAATACCTTGGGGCACCAAAGGAAGTAATCGATGAACTAAAAAAACAGTTCGCTTTTATCCAGGATCCTACTTTCAATCCTGACCATCCGCCAGCTGGCTACAATTTTCCGTCTCCTCATTTTATGTATGATGTTTCTAGGTGGCGTCCAGTTGAGGAGGCAAAATCACGAAAAGAGCCTTTACTGATTCTGCAAGGGGCACGCGATTATCAAGTAACAGTAAAAGATGAATATACAAAATGGCAGGAAGGACTTTCAAACCGCGGGAATGTTCAGTTCAAAAAATACCCGAAATTGAATCATTTCTTCACGGAGGGTGACGGGGAATTAAGTCGTCCTAGTGAATACGAAATCCCTGCCAATGTTCCAGAGTACGTCATCCAGGACATTATTACATGGGTCAACGAGACAAAAAAATAAAAAAACATCAAAAGCCTTCATGCAATCATCATTGCGTGAAGGCTTTTTTGAAACTAGTGATTTCATCCAAGTGATTCAGACATATCTATTATTTTCATTATCATTTTATATAATATTTGCCTTGTTACCCTTATATACCTCTCCTGCTACTACTTTTTTCAAAATCACAAAAGATTCCAGCAAAAATACTAAATAACATTTAATTAATGTAAAGTGATAATAAAGTTATTTAAATGCTGGGATCATAAAGCTTTTTCTTATTTTAGATTTTCTGGTTTTGGCACAATTTTAATAGATCTCTTCCTAATCCGAATAAGCATGCCAAAAGAGAGAAAGATAAAAAATCCTCCAAATATAGCAAATACAAATGTAGGTTGGAAATGTGCTAATAATAATCCCGAAACAATTGGTCCTACAGCCATTCCCATATATCTAATAAAGTTAAACATTCCCATTGCACTTCCTCTATTATGTTCAAATTCATTTGCAATCATAGTAGCAAATAAAGGAGTGAGGATACCGATTGATATTCCGTGGAGAATTAAAGCAATTATTACGCCAATTAAAGTATTCGAGTGTGTCACAGCAAATAATATAGTGCTCAAAGATAAGACTACATTTCCAGTTATAAAGAGTTTATTTAGTGAAATTTTAGATTGAATAGTTTTAAAAGTCATGCTACCAATTATTAAACTTATTGCCATTGGTAAGTAAAGTAAACCTACTATCTGTAAACTTAATTGGTAATAATCTGTTAATAATATTGGTAAGTACACGATGAAAGAAAAATAGAGAAAAAATACAAAGAAACTTAATATTAATATGGAACTTCCCACTTTACTTTTAAATATAGAAGCATAGTGAGATAGTAAAGTTCTAACATTCAAAACTTTATTGCTCTCCACCTGATCTTTCGGAAAATATAACCAATTAGTAATAAACAGAACTAAAGATACTGCTACAAGTAGCCAAAAAACACCTGGATAGTTATATTTTTCACCAATAAAACCTCCTAGTACAGGTGCAACAGCAGGCGCAATAGATAACATTGTTTGATATGTACCCATTGCACTTCCTCGTTGTTCTCCCTGAAATATAGAACCAATTGTAGTTGCCGCAATAAGTGGTATTGCAGCCGTTCCAATAGCCTGTAAAATTCTACAAATTAAAAACACTGTAAAGTTATTTGTAATTGCACAACCAACACTTGCTATAATTGTTAAAATAATACTAGGGATAAGAATAGTCCTAGCCCCTTTAAAATCAATTATAGAACCAAAAACAATTTGCATAATTGCAGTAATAAAAATAAATATTGAAACTGAAAGATTAACCATTGTTATAGACACATGAAATGAATCTCGAATTATTGGGATTATTGGAGAATAAATATTTTGGTTTAAAGAAGCGAAAAAAGCACTAATACACAACAAATATAAAAGAAAAGAAGCACTTGATTTAACACGATTCATGCTATCCCTCCTAAAAGATTATTAATAATTAGCTAACCAATTTAAGGTGAAATAACTTCATTTCCCCAATATTCTATCGTTTGTATTCTGTAAAAATTTTAATATTGCATTTTGTTCTATTTCGGAAAATGAATCGACAAACTGATAAAATTCATTCTCTTTCTGATCATGGATTTTCTGATGCAATTCACAAAGTGATTGTCCTGCTGGAGTTAGTTCATAATATACCTCCTTCTTATTATCACTCGACTGGAAACGAGTAATTAAATTTTCTTTTATTAATTTGGTATTAATTTTTGTGATATTCGCTTTAGACAAATTCATTTTCCTTGCAATTGTAATATTATTTATTGGTTGGTTTTCACCAATACAGGCTATTACGTGTATACTTGTCATATTTGTTGGTATGCGTTCTATTTGTTCCATTTTAGCTTGCTTAAAAAAAGTCTCAATGTCCTTATCTGCCTTTTGTTCATTGAGATGTAATAAATGTAAATAATTATCGTAGATTTTCTGTTTTATGCCCTTATTCATTTAAATACTTCTACCCTTCTTTATCTTTTTATCTTTTTGTTTACCAGTAAACTATTTTGATTTTATATCTTCACCCAACAATTGTCAATTGCAAAATTAGAATTTATCTTATTACATAAGCATTTTTAATGTATACCCTTTTTATAAAAAAATTTAATAAAGTTCTATTATTTTATATAAGTTAGTTTTAATGCATACAAGACACTTTTTAAAATTCTTGACCGAATTATTGTTTACTGGTAAACTTTCCGTATAGTTAACCGGTAAACAATAATTCTAGTTAGGGGGAATTTATTATGACAAATATTGTCCATGAACAAACCTTAAAAGCGATTGAAGATTTTGTCATAACAAGAGAAAAGAAAAAATATGCATCTCAAGAAATGATAAAAGAATTAGTTAGTGAATCTGAGAATATAAATAAAAATTGGACTCTGACGCAACTACATATTGTTTCGGTGATTCATGAGAGTAAACAACAAATGAATAACACCCTATTATCTATGGAATTAAATATATCTAAAGCAACTATCTCCAAAGCTATTCGCGTTCTTATTGATAATAAAATTTTATTGACGCATCAAAATACAGATAATAAGAAGGAGATTTTTTACACTTTAACTGATGGAGGAATTCAGTTAGCTATTGTTCATAAAAGGTTACACAAAATTGCACATGAACGTTACAATGAGTTATTCCAACAATTTAATGATTCCGAGTTACAAGTTGTAACTAATTTTTTAGAAGCTTGGAAAAAATGTATCTAATGTTTTGTTATTTCAGCTTAAAAAGTATACATGTTTAAACTTTCTATAAAAAC
Source organism: Bacillus paramycoides (assembly GCF_001884235.1). GTDB lineage: Bacteria > Bacillota > Bacilli > Bacillales > Bacillaceae_G > Bacillus_A > Bacillus_A paramycoides. Next base: position 10,197 of record NZ_MAOI01000091.1, read on the forward strand.
AGAAAAACTAAGGGGCTTTTAGCCCCTTAGCAAAAATCGGATTTTATTAAAAATCAACTTAGAAATGATTTTTAAACTAACTTATCAAAAAGAATAGGCATAGAAATAGGTCCACGCGTATAAAGCCCTTTTTCAACATATTGAAAATCTTCTTCCAATTTAATGTTTTTCATATTATCTAAGACTACATTTACAACTATTTCAATTTCTGATTTTGCAAACGCTGCCCCTACGCAATTATGAATACCTGATCCAAATGCAAGATGTCTTGCAGCACCACTAAATGCCTTTTTAATATCAAGATCCGGACGATAAATGTTGAATTCATCAGGTCTTTCAAATGCGTTAGGGTCTCGGTTCGCCGCACCAATCATACAAAATACAGTAGTTCCTTTTGATAATTGGATACCACTTATTTCCGTGTCTTTTGCTAATTGACGGGGAATCAATTGCACTGGTGGATTATAACGTAAAGTTTCAGCAATAGCCAATGGTACTAATGAACGATCATTTAATACATCATGCAATTGTTTCGGTTGGTTAATTAAGTTATAGATTAATAAAGCAAGAGTCTTATCACCAGGTTCTGTTGCAGCTAATAATATATTTAAAATTAATGCTAGAATATCAGTATCAGTCATAGCTATGCCTTCATATTTAGCACTGCATAATTTAGAAATTAGATCTTCATGAGGGTTTAACCGCCGCTCTTTAATAATCGGTTCTAAATAATTAGCTAACTGTTCACTACACCAGAGAGAATGTTTTCTTGCCTCCGGTGGTTGATTTATACTGGTAATAAATTCAGCTACACCGCTATGCCATTCACCTATCTTCTTATGATCTTTCTTATCTAATCCAATCATATCCATTGTTACATAAACAGCAAATGTTCTGCCAAAATCATTAATTAAATCTATCTTTCCATTTGAAAGGTGTGGAGATAGTAAATCTTCTGCATTCTTTTTAATTAAGGGCATTAATTTTTGTAAAGCATCTCCCATAAAACTTCTTAAAACAATTTTTCTTTTAGCTACATGCTCTTTTCCACGCATTTGTGCTAATACTGGCCCACGCATTACTGGTTCGGCACGTTCAGCTAATGATTTTGTTGTAAATGTATCAGTATCATTTAATATATTACGGACATCTTGATATCTGCTAATAAAATAACTATCAATCTCAGGTTCATAATGCACTGGGTCATTCTGACGTAGGTATGAAAAATACTTATATGGATCTTCTTGAAATTCTTCTGATAATATATTTACCGTTTGCACTGTATTTGACATATTACTTCCCCCTTGTATTGGATACTTTATATTTGTTAAGATATATCTTCCGTTTCTTGAACCATTAAATATCCTTGATTTGGTTTCATCTTGATAGAAAAATCATTTCTAACTATCTGTTCACCAAGTTCCCATGGTTTATGATAAATAAGTACAGTTTCTTGAGTTCCCAAAATTTCAGCTCCGCCAATGAAAAATGGAAGTTCTGCAATGACATATTCTACTGCAATATTTAGCATGTCATTTGAAATTTGATCAATATCTATATTGGTACCCCTTGCCCTACCTAGAATGGCAGCGTGTGACATTTCTAAGCAAGCATTTCGAAAATGAGTTTCGTTTACAAAGATATGTTCCGCTTCTGCTCTCATACTGTTATATGCATAATTGTCACTAAAATCAGAAAAAGTATGGATAGCATTTACATTACCCCCATGCTCTTTAAGTGCTTTTTCAGCTGATCTTCTATTTCGAGATACTTCTTTTCTAACTTTTCTTTCCGCTTTACCTTTTGGTGTTCCTAAAGCCTCAAGTAAATTTGCAGCTTCTTTTCCAGCTAATAAAACACTAACATCATCAAAAGTATGTAATGCCCATTCAATGAGTCTATTAATATATTCATCTGAAAATCTACTATTAAACGGACTAATACCTATTACTGCATGGTTACTACGTTTAAATATTTCAGCACAATTAGTAGATAAGGGGTGAGAACTAAACTTTTGAACATTTCTTACCGCTATAGCATGTGTCATAAAATCATCCCTTTAAATAATTTTATTAATATAAACCGTTTTATCGATTTTAAATAACTAATAATATATTAAACTACATACAAAAGAGATAGAATATCTTGATGTTATATTAGATTAATAAAAATGATACTAAACAAAAATCCTACATAATGTTCACCGGTGAACAAAATCAATTCTATATTGCCACTGTTGTTTTGTCAATATATGTTATTCAGAAAAAATAGATAAAACAAAATTTCTAATTTTTACATAATTATGTAAAAATTAGAAATTTATAATGCATGCAGGGGTATCGCCACATATCCGTCAACTTAAGAATTTTATAACGCCCAAAACGAGAACATTGTATAATTTTCTCGTTTTTGGGGTATTTACTTTTGTTAGCTTGATGGGCATGTGGCGGTACCCTAAATACAGCGTTAGGGACATATTTCGCTAGAAATCTATCCAAAACAAACAATACATGATCCATTTAGCGGATTAATTCAACATAAAATTAAATGTAGACTATTTGTGTGGTGTTTTATCTTTTATTAATTATTATGGTACGTGAAATTATTGCATATCGTAATAAAAAAAGCCCGCATAGATCTTATACCTATGGGAGCTGCCTAGTCGGATTGATAAGTATTTCAAATGCCATTCCACGGTTTCCTTGTCCCATTTTTATTCATCGATTTCCATTAAAAGGAGTATTTTGTTTAAATTCTCATAAAATACTTTTTAAATTCCGTATCATTGGAAATACCTATATAATAAAAATAATTAATTATTAGGGGTGCTATAAATGCCTGAGGTAATCCGTCTCTGTATTGCAATAGTCATTGCTTTATTTTCCTCCATAATAATGGAGTTTAAAAAACCTCAAAAAGATATGTTTTGGTTTTCGATTGAAGTCTTATCTCTCCTCGGAGTTTTACTGCTAATAAAAGAATTTTTGATTAATCATATAACATAATCCCCTGAATAAAACTCAATATTCCGTCAATAATGTAGATAGGCGGTAGCCAGAACGCATTTAGTCCCTAACCTTTCTCCTTTCCCCCTTGGAGAACCAGCCGAGCAGTTAGCTTTTGCTAGCTGCTTTTTTATTTCGTTCCTGTTCTTGCTTCTTAAAGAATTCTTTAACTGCGTTTTCCCAATAAGTACACATATCAATTCCCCCTTTTCTACAAAATGAAATTTTTATTGTAATCTTCCTCTGTATATCTTCTTGATCTGCGCTTCAGTAGATCCCTCGTACACCGCAAATACTTCAGGGGACTGGCTTAAGCACATATCAATAATCGTGTCGTCTGTAGTTCTAATATAGAAATACTTAACCTCACCCATGTAATCATTGTGTAAGTAATAACTCTTAATCTCGTCATGGTAGTTGTTAGCTTCCATGACTTCATACAGCTTGATTTTCATTTCATCTATATCAAATATTGATAACTGTCCTTCTATCTCCACCTGCTCAATCATTTCCCCTTCCTTCTTAATAAAAGTTACATCTGAAAAACTGTCCATTCCTTCGAATCAATAAGACGTTGTGCTTCTTCAGGTGCGATTGTTATTCCTGATCCATCTGCATAAATAACGTAAATTGCTCCTGTATAAAAACCATCAATATCTTCAATTTGGAAGTTGTCCACTATTTTTTCTTCCTTTTTTCCCGCTTGTTCAATTAACCAATCATAGTCTGTCTTTGTCATACAAATTGCATGATCTGCAATGTTAGTGATATTTTCTATCACTTCCTGTAATCGCTTATCCATCTTTCATTCTCTTTTTCTTTAAAATAGCGTTTTTTTTCAAAATGATGACCTTATCCATTTGGACTTATTTACCAGTATTTTTACCAAAAAATTCATGATATGGTTAATTAGTCGAGTACGTCATTACTTGACGATTACCCTTAGAAGCCCCGCAGACAATTGGGGCTTCTTTTATTTAAATAAGGATTTTGTTAAAATAGCGTCATCTGTCCGCTCTTATTTTGCTCTTCCAATTCCTTTACTCTTTTCTCAAGCCTTTGTATCTCTTGATTTAAGAGATGGATCGTTTTATCGTTGTTATCCCTTGTTTTAAGGCATCTCTCACGAACCACGTTGTTATATTAATCAAGTATCCATTCATCTTCAAATACCCAATCCTCACAAATAGGACATTCAGCTATGATGTAACCAGACGCCATAACCATTCCCCTTTTCTACAAAATGAAATTTTCATTCGGATTTACGCTTCACTTCTTCTATCAGCCAAGATGCGATATTAAAATCATTAGCTTCAACCCTTAAAGCTGTTCCGTTCAAAAAGCATTCCTCCATATCTTCAATTAATTCTTCTGCAGCTTCAATTCGTTCCGTATCGGTTTTATATTGTTTTCATTACAATACTCTTCGTATCCACCTATCACACTCATTAAGACGGCATGATTGTCTGTCGACTTGTCACCATACTTGTTTTCATACCATTCAGTGTAAGACATTCTTTTAACACCCGATGACAGTGACATCAGCTAAGCTTACAAGTGTATTATCTTTGAAATATATAGTTACACTCCCTGTTGCTGGATCAATTCTTACAAAATCAACTTCTTTATCTACACCATTTACATTAATAATTTTCATCTTTCATTCTCCCTTTCTCTCAAACAACGATTTTGTTACTTTTTCGTAACTACTATAGGTATATATATATGTTACAATTTATAAGATTTTGCAGATTACCCCTTGCAAATCCATATGTCTGTCCTGCCCTTGTTGCCCCTTCAACAAGGGCAGTTTTTAATAAAAAATAAGGGTTTTATTAAAATTTCGCTTCAATTCACTTTAATTATGGTTTAATCTGTATAACTCATTTTTTCAAGAAAGGATAACGTAATGAGAAAATATTTTAGTTTCATTTCAGTTTTGTTAACTCTTATCTTACTTTTCAATTTTTATAGATCTGATAGTAATTTAAATTATTTAATATTTGTATCACTGATTTTAATTATTTTTGCCCCAAAAGATATAGAGAGGAATTTTGCTATTGTTATTTTTATACTTGTAAGTATTTTCTCCCCCCTCTTTTCCATTATTGTTGCTATGTTCGGGGCTAGCTGAAACTCATCTCAGATAATCCTCTTTCTCCAAAATAAGGATTTTGTTAAAACTTCACAAAATTCACCTATACTAAAATATCTTCTAAAATTCCCATTGAACATTTATACTACTTTTAATCGGTTTAAATTCTACAATCAGTAATGGAGGCATTCTAATGGGAAATATACCTAAAATATCATCACAACAATCAAATCCTAAAATACCCTCACAGCAAGTGAATCCTACCACGTACCAAGTTAATAATAAAAAAACAAGACGCCGTATTATAACCACTTTAGCTTTTATATTACCTGTGATTTTTGTCCTTCAATATTCCCTTAATGCGCAACAAGAAATGATTAATGAAAAACAAATCGCGCTTAATAAGGAGCAACAAAAATTATCTTCTTTAAAGAAGGATGGACATTCCCTCGAGAAAGATGTTAAAGCTTTAACAGGTAGCGAAGAAGACATTTTAAAATTCGCCAGGAAAATATATGGATTTTCCAAAGCAAATGAAACTGTATTTCAAATAAATGAATAAAGTTGCACTACATTACCTAAAAGGCGATTGACGATAATCGCCTTTTTATATTTAATTTCTAAAGAAATCATACTAATCTCCCCTTTGCAAACCCTTATATCTTCTTGATGGCCTCTTATCTTTCCGTAAGGGTCTTTTTTTCAAATAATTATTTTGTTTAAATTCACCTTAATTCCCATTAAAGTTTCTTAACATTTAAATTAATAGCTATATAATATAATTAACCATTAATTAGGAGTGTTATAAATGATAGAAATCATGATAATTTGCCTATATATTATCTTTGGTATTGGCGCAATATTTGGCTTGATAAAAGAATTTCGAAAACCTGAGAAAAAATATTCTATGATTTTATTTGAATTTTTAATTCTAATAGCCGTTACAATCACTTTATATAGAATATTAATCTAAACGGTTCTGGTGCAAAAATACCTTATTAGAGACATAGAACGGAAACATCCTGTTAACGGGGAGATTAAACAACTAATCCAAACAATTTATGAATGAATTCAACTTCATTTTGGGCAGATTTCACCCTTTGATGAAGTTGCCCTTTTTTCATCATATGTATTGCTTCGATGCCACTTATAATTAAAGTAGCTGTACGAAGTGACTGCAATCCTAACATAGAACGAACTCGCTTCTTTATAAAACGATGATCTTGTTCCACTATGTTATTCAAGTACTTTTGTTGTCTAAGTCGCATATCACCAGGTATGCTTTTTTCCTTTTTCAACTGTTCCATTGCTATAGGATAAACTGGATTTTTATCGACTGTTATAACACGGGGTTTTGAAACATGAAAAGACTGCAAGGCCTTCTTGAAAAAGCGCTTTGCAGCCTTCTGATCTCTTGTTTTGCTTAGGTAAAAATCGATTGTATTTCCTTTCGAATCAACAGCACGATACAGGTACATCCACTGACCTTTTACTTTGATATATGTTTCATCGACTCTCCAGGAGTCATTTGTTTGTTTAAGGTGACGTCGGATTCGTTTGTCCAATTCAGGACCGTACTGATGAACCCAACGCATAATCGTTGTATGAGAAATGGATAAGCCCCGTTCCTCCATCATTTCTACTAAATCACGAAAAATGAGGTTGTACCACAGGTACCATCTTACCGTTAACAAAATAATATCAGGTTGATAATGCTTCCATTTGAATACATTTTCCTTTTCCATACCAATCACGCACCTTCTTTAGATTAGTAGTATCAGTATGGCCAAGATTTGTAGACTTATTGCAATTGTCCTGAAGTTTTTACACCAGAACCTAAAAAATGAACAAAAAAAGAGCTTTATTAAAGCCCTTTTTTTGTTCATTTTTTATTATTCTTTATTTCTTCTGTTACTGTATCAATAGTTTTCATGTTTACTAACCAAAAAATACTTACAAGAAAATAATATATCCCCACGATTGATAAATTATCTGATAAATTATCCCACATAGTTTTTTCTAAAATAAACTTTCCCCAGATAACAGATACTGTGAAATATGTGAAAGGAGTAACTAAATATACCATTACATACAAAAGTTTATGGACATTCATAATTCAAACCTCCTTTTAAAATATAACTATATCAACCATATTGATAAGTACATTTACCGCCATAATAAACAAGAGTTCCTGCTAAACCAACAGCATTCGAGCCGATAGCAAACTTAACTAATAATTTAGCTGCTTCTTTATAAGCTTTTTTCTCAAGATATGCCCACAATCCACCTTCAAGAGCTGCTGTAACAGCTGCTACTCCAAAATGATCTTTTATAGCATCAACCATACAATCTGTCCATGCACTTCGTTTATATCTATTAAATGGATTTTTAGCTTTATCAGCGTTTATTTCATCAATCATAGTAATATCATTTTTTAAATTATTAGCATAGTCGGCGCCATATTTATTTTCAATTTTATTAAAATCAAAAACTTTTTCTCCATTTTGAATTACTAGTGCTTCTTCATTTAAAAATCTTAATTGCTCAGCTAATTCATTTATTTGTTTTTCTTCCTCTAATGATTGAACTGATACTTTTGGGGTTTCAGCAGATACAGAAAAACTAGGCATCACAAAACCAATCCCTATAGATAACGCCAATGAAGTACATAAAAATTTACTTTTTAATCCCATTCTTATAACCACCCTTTATATTTTTACACTTATTAGTATATAAGAATACTACCTAACACCAATATGCATCTGTGCATATTGGTGTTACAAAAGTTTACAATTTCATCTATTTTTGTAACCTTTTGTTCCATTTCATTGTGCGAAGAATTTTTTTAATAAAAATAAAGAGTAAGAGCTATTTTATGGACGACTGATTTAGGCGGCAAGCACAATGGTACAAGCAAACCGAATATCATATACATGCTTAGTTAACATAACGTCTCATTATTGGTAGCAAGGACATAGTCGACCCCTACTCTTACAAGGGATCCACCTTTTCTTTTTCTATAACTCTATTCATTTTTTTATATATTCCTATCCTGGCGTGGGTTTTAGGGTTCTCGTTTGTTATTGGATTAGCCAAAAAGCTGTATAAAATCTTGCATACTCTTAGCGTAGTTTTTTTCCGAAATGTTAGCGGTATCCCTAATAACATTTACTATCCGTCAATCCGAAGAACAAAAAGAACTTGTAGGAATCCCTACAAGTTCTTTCGAGTTTAAGGTGAACATACGGGACAAACAAACTATCATCATAGAAACTACAGGGGTAATACTTTGACAAATATATTATATAACAAATATTAACATTCATAGATTTTAATTTTGAAAATTATGTTAATTAAGAAAACAGAATGGTTTATCATTTTCTTTTCCTAAAAAATCCATTTCAGCTTTATATCATCTGCATCTCATCTTTACAGGGTCCAATTATATTTGTACTTGTAACACATATTAAAACAAGGAAAAGAGGAAATAATATGGCAAAATTTAATGCGAAATTATTAACGACACTAGGTATTTCAACAGCATTATTAGTAGGAGCTGGTAGTACCTATGCAGCTCAAAAAGAAAAAAATGATTCAGTAACAACAAAAGCCTCGACTGAAAATGTTTCGGTAGAAAAAACAATAAAAGCACCAACTTCTGAAGAAATTGAATCAGTATTACAAGGAGAACCTACACCGCCAAATATTAAAGTAGAAGGGTTATTTTCTACAAATGGGAAGCCTGATTATACTGCTGATTTCTATTTAAACGATGCAAAACTATTTTCTTTATTAAAAATTAGCGCAACAGAATTAAAACAAGAATTAGCTAAAGGTAAAACTGTTGTAGAGATTGCAGCAGATAAAAATGTTTCTAAACAACAAGTGATTGATGTGATTTCAAACACACAAATTGACGTACAAATTGAAGGTGAACAAAATGGAGAAACTCCTAAAAGCAACCGTTCAAAGGAAGAAATGTTAAAGGATATTGAGCCAAAAGTATTACAGGTTATTGAGCATAAAACAGAAACACCGTGGAAGTAGTAAGGGTTTTGGTGCAAAAAAGAATAAAATGCATATATTCCTAATGGACTTGTATCTTATGCTACAAATCCAAACAATTGATGGGTGAATTCTTTTTGATTTTGGACAGACTGGTACCGTAAATCAATCTGTTCTTTATTAAAGTACTAGTATCAGTATATCCAAGTTTAGGAGATTACTTGCAAGAGGCTTCGTTTTTTTGCACCAGAACTCACTACATTATTTCGAGGAATTTTGTACGTTTAGACACAAATGAACCTATTCTCTTTATGTTAAGGAAAAGGTAAAGATACCATCAAAATAAATGAAAAAAGTGTAGAACCTCCATTCTACACTTTTTTCTGTAAATAGAAATAAAACAACACGCCATCAACTGTATTATGCACCCCATACTCAGCTCCATGAAGTTCTAAAATATTTTTTGTAATGGCTAGTCCAAGACCTGTTCCACCTTGTGAACGTTGACGTGCTGTATCAACTCGGTAAAAACGATCCCAAATTTTATCTAATTGATCTTCTTCAATATGGGCACCTTTATTTTCGATGCAAACTTTTATGCGACTTGGCTCATCTATTGTAGAAATAATAATATCCTTTTTTTCTGGCGTATAACGAATAGCATTTGTGATAAAGTTTGTGAGTACTTGTTCTATACGATGATAATTTGCAATGACTTCAGTTGCAGCAAGATGTGTGTGAACATATAATTGCTTTTTTGTTATCTCCAAAGATAATTGTTCACATATATGCGTAATGGCTTTTTCAATGCAAAAAACATCCATTTGCATTTTATACGTACCAGATTCAAATTTTGCTAACTCAAGCATATCTACAATTAACATATCCATCTTATCTACTTCTTTTTCCATTGCCTTAAAGTAATACTCTTTCTTATGACTTGCAACACCATCTTTTAAGATAGAAATACAACTTTTCATAATACTTAGAGGAGTCTTTAACTCATGCGATACCCCTGAAATAAATTCTTTTCTTGTGTTTTCCAATTGTTTTTCTTTCTCTATGTCTCGCTGTAACTGCTCAATATGTGAATGTAATGTATTTGAAAGTAAATTAATATTTTGAGATAAATCACCAATTTCATCTTTTGACATGACTGGAACCCTTTCCGAGAAATCTAAGTTTGCAATTTTCTTGGTTGTCTTGTTTATTTGTAATAAGGGCCTTGCAATCTTTTTTGAATAGTAAAAAGAAGCTAGAAAAATAAGAAGCAACACAAACATAATAATATATACATAATACTCTTGTATCATTTGTACAGCTTCATCAACCGGCTGCAACGAAGTCATTGAAAAAATGTATGTTATTGCACCGCTTTTATCCTTTATCGGTTTTATTATAAGCTTATATTTAATATCATTCTGCTCATAATCGATTTCTTGTAATGAATCATAGTTAGTAGTCTCTTCATTTAGCAATAAGTTTGCCTGAAACTCTTGTATCCTTTCCATAAATAAGTTATTTGTATAAGCAAAATTCGATTGTGTACTGTCAGCCGAAAGTTGAACTTTTGTTATTTTCCCTTCTATATATTTTTGAGGTACTTGTTCATCAAGTTCTTTTTTCAGTTCAAGCTTCTCTTTTTCAAAGTACTCTTTAGAACTATATTTATTTTTAAGTTTTTGTACAATTTCATTTATTTTTTTTTCTAATGCCGGATTTATCAAATTTGGAGTTGCTATTTTGAAGAATACAGAATAAGGAATGAACGTAGCATTTTTTTCTATCCCCGCCACAGTAACTGTTTCTCCTAAAGGGAATACTTCATTTGAAATATTCCTCGCATGATCGTCCGCAACCTTGAAATTATACAGTGGTATGGTAATTGTAGAATTTGCGAATTGAGTTTCTTTATTTTTAGACGGATTTAATGTTACTTCTAAATAAAAATCATTTACATTCTTTAAATTACCATTACTATCTAATGCTGTAATCCATGTATTATGTTCTCGATAGAAATCTTGTTCTAACTTTTGAATGACTTGTGAATTCCCTTCACTATGTAAATAATCAGTTTCAAAAGATTTCATGTTTGTTTTGATATCATTCACTTTTTTATGGGCATAAAATTGTTTGAAGAATATTGTTTGTCCAACAAAAATGGTTGCCAAGATCAAAATACACAACACTGTTGTTAACATAAATAATTTTAATACAATTCCTCTTTTCATACTGTATCCTCCAATTTACAACTCGCTCGAACAATGGTTATAACACTCTTAGATTTATCTTTCCATTTATTTCGCAGTTTACTATACACTCATCATCAACGAATTCATAGCCCCATTTTTTTGTAATTAATTGCTCTCTCGTTATGACCACAACTTAACTTGGCGTTAAGTATGTAATTCCGTATGAGTGAAGCTAATGTCTTTTCCTTCTAGTGTGGCTATAGGTAATAGGAACTGTACATAGATAATATATGAATTGCATAATTCTTTTTTAAAGGTGCGACTGTCGAATGGTTGTTTCGTTCTTGCTAGTAAGAATGGAGGAATATAAAGTTATGTACGTAATTATCTAACTCCTAACTTAAAAACCAAGTGACGTATCAGCTTTATCAACGCGAGCCATCAACGTAATGATAGGAACATCTGAGAACTTACGTATGAGATTGGTCGATAAACAAACCAACCAGCTACTTGTGGTACATGATATCAAAAATAACTAAATGAAATTTCTTTTCTTTAAATAAGGACAATGCTTCCTTCTCATCTATTGCTTCTACTACTTCATATCCTAAATCTAATTAAAATGACTACTGAATAAAATAGCCAAATTGTTCTTGATTATCAAGAATAATTTGGCTTTTAAGATTCGGACTGTAAAAAACTACCCCGAGAAATACACTTCGCTTTTTACAATCATTTTATTTTTAAATTTCTTTAATTTTAATATTTGCTTGTTTATAAAAGGTTAATTTGTTCTGATTATACTCATTCGTGTATGTATTAAATTTATCCTGATCTGAATGAATTTGTTCATAAGACTGATTGATTGTTTTTACTTTCTCATGAATTGATTTAAGTCTTTCATCTTTTGCTTCTAGCATTTTGTACAGTTCTTGTTCTAATTGTAATGATTTTTTATAGTCATCATACAATTTTTTGAAAGATTCACCACGATTTTTATACATATCTTGAACTTTTTTAGCCTGTTCTTGTAATTTCTTATCATCTAATTTCTTTATATAGTTATCAACAGACTTCACTTCATTTTGTGCATTTTCTAAGGTAGCTTTCTCTTTCTCTAATACTTTTTTACGATCATGTATGTTTGTTACAGCCTGATCTAACTTTTCCTTCACTACTTGATTATTTTCTTTTCCTTCAAGCGTAATTTGATTATATAACTCTAGTCCTTGCTTTTCTAATGTTGCTAACTTTTTTGTATCTTCGGATAGTGTCTTTTCTTGTTTTGTAGCACTTTCAAATGCTACATATAATTTCTCTTCTGGTTTTTCTCCTAAACAGCCTGACAGCAAAGTTACTGATAAAACCATAATAAATGCAAGGTTTCTATATATCATCTGCAATTCCTCCTACTTAGATGCGATTATCCTTCCAAAAATTTAATGGGAAGTGAGAAGCTTCATCATATACTTCAAATTCATAACCTTTACTACGAAGATCATCAATAATTCTTTGCAACGCCTGTACTGTCTGTGGTTTTTCATGCATTAAAATTACTTCGCGATTTTCCTTAACCTGAGAAATTGTTTTTTGAACAACAGCATCTGGATTTCCTGAGAACCGCCAATCTGAAGAATCTATTGTCCAATCCCATTCTTTCATGCCGACATTAACCATTTTATCTCGTAATTCTTGTTTAAGTCCGGGCATACTCCCATATGGACAACGAACAAGATTTGGATGAATTCCAGTTACTTCTTTCATGATATTTTGCGCTTGTTGCATTTCTTCGACAAATTTTCCTTGCGTATACAGTTTTCCAAAATCATGTGTCATACTATGAACACCTGGATAGTGCCCTTCATTTACTAAGCGTTTTACACTTTCTTTATGAGCTGGGATATTTCCACCAATCATGAAGAAAGTCCCTTTTATATTATTTCTCTTTAAAATATCTAAAATTTCTTTTTGAAATTGACTTGGTCCATCATCAAATGTTAAATATGCTACTTTACGAACCTGACCATTATATTGATCTGGTGCTGTTTTTTTCATTTCTCCCTTTGTTTGCTCACTTGCCAGTTGAACACTATTTTCTTGGTTCATTACCCCTTTGGCAGGTGAAGTGAAGAATTGAAACATAAAAATTCCTAGTGTGATACAAGCAACTAGGGATATAATCGCCGTTATTTTTATTCCTTTTGTAAACATTTTAGTATGTCCTTTCTAGTAACTTTTAGTTTTAGATTTTTATGTAATACAATAGTAATTGCTAGATTTTACACCCCTATCTATTGCCTGTATATGTTTGAATAAATGTTCGTGTATCGTTTCTGCCAATGTTTGTTCTTGTAATAGCAGGTTATTACTCTTTTTACATCATTAGTTATGGAACCATCATAATGACTACTAAAAAAGTGATTAGTTGATTTATTTTGAGAAATAGCTAAGCAATTTTTTAATGATACTAACGTATTATCTTCACGCGTTAAAATCACAGTCATTCCTTTTCTCTCGAGGTGTTTTCGAGTGTTTATAGCTCTTTTTCTCTGGTTTCATTTAATCCAATAGATCCGGGAACATTGCCTCCGTGTCCTGGGTCCATGATTCTAATTTTTTCTGGGATTTTGATTTTGAATTTAATAAAAAATAAACTGATAAAAAACATATAAATATTAGTTAGGGTATATAATTATTTTTTTCCATAAAAAAAAAGCCTCTCTTAATCAACTTGTTTTTGGTTAATATGTTTACAATTAATAGACTTGGTTAAAGTAAAAATAATATCGTGATTGTTATAAAACTCCTATAAATATAACAATGCATACGGTATATTGATAAAATTCAGTTTGGTTAACCATCTATAAATTCTGTCATACCTTTTAAGTACGCTTATATGATACATGTTTTATGTAAAGATAAAATGCAGATAAAATGCATTTTATCTGCATTTTCATCTGCAAACAGAGGCATCACTCACACATGGGGTACAGCCAAGATATGTGTAAAAATAGGCCGTAGACTTACTTTTATTATCAACTACAACTTATTGAGTTTATAAGGAAGTTGCCTTAGTGTACAGAATTCGCAAATTGTTGGTGCTACACCGTATAGTCCATCTACGGAAATAGGTAGGCTCTTTAACGCATAAAGAAAAGACACCCCTATAAGGGGTCCCGCCAACCAAATGACATAAAACCCACACTAAGACATTTTTTGGAAGATAAAAACCGAGTTTTTCTTCGCTAAGCGTATAACTCATTAAATAAGTTGCCCTAAATAAGTGTTGCAAAAATTAAAGGAGATGCTATTTTACGGCTACTTATGGAAATTAAGGGATTATTTTGTATAATTGAGAAAATGTATGAGGCTGGTGTAAATTTAGGGGAATCCAATATTTTCTATTTAAATATGATAGAATAGAAATATATCTAGAACGGAGGAAAAACAACTGAACTCAAACACAAAACAGTTTATTTATGATATCCAGCAAAGAAAGAACAATTATATGGAAGATGTATTAAAAGCAATACAACACCCTAAAAAAGAGCAATCTGAACAAGTCATTCAAAATATAGTAGAAAAGATGGATATGATGATTAGTTTAGTTACTACTTACATGACTATTGAATCAGAATCTATGAAAGAATTAAAAGAACTTCAGGAAGAAATTATTCATGCTCAAGCATATATTCAAAAACGAAAATTTGAAGAAACACAGAGATAAAACTCTGTGTTTTTATTCGGTAGTCTATGACGCCAATCTGTTATGAATCAAATTAGATGTATTTTGGTTCTAAATTCAACTTGTGTTATGGAGTTTTGAGAATCCCTTAGCGTATAAAAGCGTTAAAATGTGCGTCCTATCCCATACCCATAAACAATTAATCTTTTTTCAAAACGTTTATACTTTGTTATAAACGATTAAACATTATTTCAAATCCACATTAAAAATTTAAATTAGATTCGGAATGTATCAAGTACATTATCCTTTTCTTCTTTATTAATTCCAATGTAACTTAGTGTAATTTGTGGTGTACTATGATTCAATATTTCTTGTAACATAGCAATATCCTTTGTTTGCTTGTAAAACCAATATCCAAATGTTTTACGCATGGTATGGGTACCTAAAGATTCGACTGCGGCAAAATCCCCGGCTTTTTGTAACTGTCGATAGGCTTGAATTTTACTAATAGGTTTATCACCTTTTCGAGAAGGAAATAACCAGACACTTTTTAGACTTTCAGCGTATGGAAATACTTCCTCAAAAATAGATGTAATATTTATGATACGTTCCTTTTTTGTTTTTCCTTCTTTAACTTTAAATTCTTTCCGCTTTTTTCGCTTTAATTTTAAAATATCATTCGTTTCCATTTTAAGTAAATCACTTACACGTAATCCAGATATGGACAGCTCATTTACATAATTATCATTATCGGAAGTTCTATTTTAGTAAACTCATAGCAACTACAATACATCCAACTATAAATAATTCTTTTTTAAATATGTATTTTTATCTTTACAGATTTTGCGATACGGGAAAGCCCATATCGGACTTTAGTCCGCCTTTAGGCATGGGATGAAAGGATCGCTATTTCATAGAAAAACAGTTGTGTTTTGGTTATACTGAAACTATAGACAAGTACAAGTCTTTAAAACGACATTGTGTTCCTTGAAAACAAGATATCATATGGAGTTCGGTAGCCAAATTCATGCTATCGGTAAAATGATATGTGTCGTCAAGAACAAGACGCTCAAACATCTGAACACGAACCTGTACGGTATGGTGATAGTACCGTAGCTCACGAACCTATACGGTCTGTCGTGAGAGTGGTGATGGCACACCGCAATCTTGCACGTCAGCGATACCAGAAATGGACTTCGCCTTTGGTAGCAAGAATCCCACTGACGTTAGTCTGCTTGCCCCTTTAGGGGGGAGTGTCAATTAGGATATTCTACAGTCTTTTCCTTAAAAATGTTTCCATAATATCTCTCTTAAATCTTTCGTAATTGAACTGAAAAGCGACATTATGTGTTTTATAACCTGGATTTGTCACAAAACGAAAGTCTGCGATACTTTGACCAAATCCTTCTCCTTGATCGGGAATTACTTTGATGGGCACTTTTGACAGACGAACTGCATCTGGATTCAACAAATACCATATTGTTACAAAATCATGCATAGGGCTTCCTCCTATACCAGGATTCGATTTAGAGTAGAAATTATAGTAGTAGTCTAACATAGGTTTGATGATGAGTCCTGCAAGGTCTTGTGTATTCCGGTGAAATGCATCAATTTGTTGAACCATTTCAGGTGTAACAATCGCGTGTTGGGTGACGTTTAATGGAATAATTGTCAAATTCTTTACATGCTGCAGAATTAAATTTGCTGCATAAGGGTCTGCGTAAAAGTTAGCTTCAGCCACAGCAGTCACGTTTCCGGGGTAAAAAAAGGCTCCACCCATGCAAATGTATTCTTTCACACTCCGCATTGCTTCTAAATTCAAAATAAATGACGTAGCTAATGAGGAAAGTCTTCCCAAATTGATAATTGTAAGATCGTCTAAATTTGAGTTTATAATTTTGTAAATATCATTTATGGGGTAAATTGGATAAGGGATTTCAGGTGGAATGATAGGTCCTAGTCCTACTTTTCCATGTACTTCAGGAAAATATTGAACCAATATACCTGTTAAAGGTATAGAAGCACCGAGAAATACGGGTATCTCTTTCCTTCCCGAAATATACTTCAAATAGTTAATATTTTTTATAGCATTCTCTCTCGATACATTTCCATAATCCGCTACAATTCCTACAAGTTGGATATCTTTACGAAAAAAGGTGTACAAAATAGCAAACGCATCATCAATTCCCAAATCTGTAAACAAGAGAACTTTTTTGGGCATAAGTTTTCCTCCAAAAGCCATAAAATTTTATTTTTACTAAGGATGTAATGAATAGGCTTGTACTATATTTGATATATATTTTATATATTCTTCAATAGTACATTCTGTTCATCTATAACTTTAGATATCTTATATGTGTTTGCATCTAAAAAAGTATTTTTGTTTTGTATATCGTATACAAGTCCAGTTTACATAACGTCTCATTATAGGGATTCAATATATTTAGAAGACTATTAAAAGTCCTCTAGTTCGTTTAACTGGAGGACTTAGTTGCAAGAAGATAAATGGGTATCACTTTTTTGTTTTATTTTTTCTCACTAATTTTAAGCCGTTTGACATTTCCGAAAAATGTGCTCCCAATTATGAATATAACGGAAGAAAGATACATTGCTATCCCTGAATATTTATTGTCAAAAATTGTAGTATTAAGTAAATTAATAAACATCATCAATATAAGTGATATGTACAATCCATTAATATATTTCACTTATGCCCCTCCCTTTTTTTTCTTTCATCTCTTTTTTCGGCAACTTCTATGTAATAAATAGTGGTTTCTAAGGCATTATTTAGAATTTCCTTTTTCCCTATTTTACCATTTAAAAGAAGTGATATGTTGTTTGATTTTGGTTGTATATTGTATACATACTTGGTTAATATAACGTCTCATTATCGGTAGCAAGAACAAGAAGGAACCCTACTCTCTCAAGGGAACCCCTTTTTTCGTTCTATGGACCTATGCATTTTTTTATACATTCCTATTCTGGTGCGGTTTTAGGTTTCTCGTTTGTTATTAGATTAACCGAAAAACCGTATAAAATCTTGCATGTTCTTAGGGGTCACCATATATGAGCGCTACGTATTTGGCTTTCTCAATGACCAACATTACTTAACGTGGTAAAATAATATTTGGATGGGAGTCCAATGTTATTAAAATTAAAGTGGTTATCAAGTCGGAGGAAGGCACCTTAGGGTGTCTTTTCTTTTTAAAATGTAAAAGACAATAAAGTCGTTTAAAAATCTAAGGTTTATTCAACAATAGAGCCCTTTAGTTGAGGAGAGGGTGGTTATGCGGACTAACTACTTAGCCGTCGTCCCATGAACTCTTTTTATTGTTTCATCCTTTTCATTTTCATTCAAATATTCGAAAAAACCTAAGCGATTCCCCCATGGGTCTGTAAAGCTACCCCATTTTACGGGAACCTCTTCTCTTGAATATATTTCAAAAGGCTCAATATTTAATTCCTTTATCATTCTATCCTTTTCAGCCTCTATATCCATCACACCCATGCGTATAGGACCGCTACCTTCTGTTGGTGTTCCCTCGGCTACCTGTAACCAACTCCCGGGTACGAGTTCAAACTCAATAAATCCTTCATGGGGTACAAAATCAGGCTCTTTATTCAGTAGTGACTTGTACCATTCCTTTCCCTTTTCAAAGTCTGAAACACGAACTTGCACAGTCGTTTCAATAATCACCATAACCCCTCCATTTTTTAAACATCGACCTTAATCTACTTCAACACAATTGTATACATTCCTTCTTTGCTGATATTCAACAAAATAGTCCGGTTGTTCAATATCATGACTGGTGTTTTTTAAACAACTTTATTATGTTTAAAACGACTTTATTGTAAATTAAACAACTTTATTATCTCTGTACATCAACTTTGTTCAAAACATCGCGTCTTTTTTATAAACACCGTGACTTTATTTAAAAGCGACACAAAAAATAAATTACTTTTCCCTTAATCACAACTAGGGATACGGAAACGATTCTGGGTATGAGGGGCCACTCTGAAAAAATATTCAAATTGATACAATAAAAAACGTAGAAAATAATTATTTCTACGTTTTTTATGTTTACCTAAGGCCCTTTTAATTATTTTACAACAATATAGAACTTACCTGGCATTTCATTTTGTGCATCTTGGAATGTTTTTAAAATTAAATCTGCATAAGGTCCTAACATTTTTTGAGTATTCTCGAAAAATTCCCATTCTATTGTTATAGGAAGACCTATAAACCCAGTTAAACAGTCCCACAAAGCATCCGCATTTTCCCCATAAAAGCTAGGAAAATCTAATTGTTTTTTTAATGTTTGGTGCAATACTTCTTTACTAGTGAATTTTCTTCCATCCAATTTTACTATTTCCATAAATTCAATCCCTCTATTTCCTATTTTACAGAATTTACGATACGGGAAAGCCCACGCAGGACTTTAGTCCGTCTTTAGATGTGGGATGCAAGTATCGTTTTTGCGTAGCAAAACATGGTATACTTTATTCATAGTCATGCAAAAGACTTTAAAACGATTGTTCTCTGAAAACAGAATACATATGAGGTTGGGGTAGCAAATTCTTCTACTCCGTAAAATGTATTAAGTCGTCATGCAAAAGACGTAAAAACATTTGAGAACCAACAATCTGTACGGTATGGTCACAGTACCGTAGCCCACGAACCTATATGGTCTGTTGTGGGAGTGGTGATGGCACACCGCAATCTTGCACGTCAGCGATACCAGAAATGGACTTCGCCTTTGGTAGCAAGAATCCCACTGATGTTAGTCAGCTGGCCCCTTTAGGGGTGGGAGTGTCAATTCGGTAAATGTTTTATAATGATCAGAAGTCTTATACACTAATCCATCATTAGAATAAAGAATTCTATCATTCCCTCGATATCCTGATAAATAATTAATATCCGCTTCATACCAAGTCCTATTTGGAGCACTTGGTAATAGGGGTCACCATACATGCCCATCAACTTAAGAACGGAAATAAAATGAACTTTCGTTCAAATAAAATAAAAACTCTTAAAATACTTTTTCTCCTTAAAAATGGGCATGCCAAATAAACCTAAATAGGTATTATTTTTAAAGATTATGCAGTTTTCTTTTGTTTTCTAAATCCACTATATTCATAGATAACACCCATAATATCAAAGACTGTCTTTTTCTCATACCTATGAGATTTCCGTCCGTTTTTCTGTAGTAGGTGGAATAGGCGGATTAGAATCTTTGTTATTTCTTGGGTGTTTTTCTGTATAGCTTGATACAGAAGATATAAATAATCTTGGATCATTCCTATTGCTTTATATTCGCTTAACTCTCTTTTCTTCTTTTGTAAAAGCAGTTGACGCATTTTAAACATAGTAGAGGAGCACAGGAAAATAGCGATTAGCTTTCCATATAGTTGGCACTCTAATCGTTCCTGTTTTACATTACGATAATGGTCTATTTTAAAGAGTGATTTCCACGTTTTAAAGACAATCTCTATTTGCCAACGCAAAGTATATAACTCATGTACCTGTTCCATCGGAACCCATTCCCAAGGTGTGTTCGTCACATACACGTTTAATCCCGCTACCATTTTACTTTTCTCTGAGTACGTTCTATTTTTTGATTTTTCTTTTTCAGCAATCTTAGCCCGTCGTTTTTGAAGTTGTTTTTCTGTTAATCGATTAAAAATGACGCGTGCAAACAGTTGTTGCTTATCACCAATATAAGCATGTTTTAATTCAAATGTTTCTCCAGGCTGTAGTTGATTTAAAATCTGTTTCACATCAATTTGTATGTATTCCGATTGTTTCTTAATTGCACCATTTTTAAAGTATTCTGGGTTTGGATTTTTTACATATACATTCGTATTCAATTTTAAACGAGAAATATAGTATGTACCTCGTTGATCCATTTGATCTAAGTCTTCTAATGAAAAATAACCTAAATCACGAATACACAAGTCTCCTGGTCGTAAGGTATCTAGGCACTCTGTACCAAATGTTTTGTCATTATTTTTGCCTGGTCCAACTTGAAAATTAAGAAATTCCCCACTGTGCAGATCATATTCTAATTGAATTTTGATTCCTGCTGTTTGGGCACACCCTCCAGAGCCTGGATATACATTCTCTAAAGCATTTGGCACTTGAAATACAGTGGCATCCAGGATACGAATTCGCCCAAAATAAGAGAAGAGTTGGTTAGATATTTGCGTTTGTTCACAGACTTTTTGTTGTAATAGTAAAGAAAAAATATGTTGTAAAAACAAAACTGCTGTAACATTTAAACGTTTATTTAAGCCCTCAGGGCTGAGTAAAGTACCAGTAGCTGCATGAAGCTTGCTACATAATCGGACTAAGGGATCACTTGCCACCCGTTGGCTGATCCAAATACAAATGGTAGCTAAGTCTGATCCAGAAAACTTACGTTTTCGTTTTATAAATCCGATTTCTCTTGCAAGTTCTTCTAAGAATACAGGTGTAACATATCGTTGTAATTCTTCTGCAAATGGTAGTAGTTCATCTTGAATCGAGGGATTCATAAGAAAATGTCATCCTTTCTAATTTATCTTGTTTAAAAAGGATAACGTTTTTTGATATTTGAGGGTATTAAAATATCTTGAATTGATGGGCATGAAAGGTGACCCCATAAAGCTAAGACAAGTTAGATATCTCAATAATATAGTGGAACAAGATCATCGTTTTATTAAGAAACGTGTGCGTTCTATGTTAGGGTTAAAGTCTTTTAGCACAGCTACATCCATTCTTGCAGGAGTAGAAGCCATGCATATGATTAAAAAAGAACAGATTGATTTACAGGATCAGTCTGTTCAAAACCAGAAAGAATTCATTCATCAATTATTCGGACTTACAGCATAAAATACAATTCTGTTAGGAATATATGCGTTTTACTGGTTTTCATTTTATCTTTGCACCAGAACCCTTTTTTCTCTTTATTACGGTAATTACCAATAATATGGATGGGATAATTAGAATATAAAAAAAGTTAACCGTTGTTGCCAGATTTCCAAAGCGATTTATTTCTTTTTGACCATTTGGAAATATAGAAAGCATGTATACAATGGGTAGCAACATAAAGATACATGTTGTTTTTTTTATCTTTTTAGATATTGAAGTTAACAAAATCACTACCATATCTAAATATATTATAGTAGTTGAGAAAATAGTAATAATCCACGTCATAAAAAAAAACGAATCAAATCTGTCTAAAAAACCCCCTACTCTTACTTCTTTCCCCAATTCTAAAACCGGATATGCCAACGTACTAACAACACCTTGAGAAAACACACATATACAAACCAAATAGGTAATTGTGTATAGAATTACTACTAATAGCAATCCACTCACTACATATACTGGCGCTTTTTTAGGATTACTAACTATAGAATTATAATATAATACAGCCTCAAATCCTAAGAAAGCAAAACCTGCATTTTTGAAACTATAGATATAACCCTTTGGGGGAGTTTCTAAAATTGGAAATAGATGATGGAAATCAATATTATTTATATTTAATAAGAATGTTAAAACAAGCGCTCCTACAACAATATATAAACCGAAAATACATAATTGTATTAAAGCCATTCTTGATCCACACAAACCATATGCAATTACTAATAAAAACCCAAAAGCAATGATTTTAACGTCTGTATTTTCCAATAGAAACATGCTCACTATTTCAGAGATACTTCTTATCTCATAAGCAGCGATACTAAGGTAAATACATATAGCCATTAGCGAAAAAAGAAATGCCACAGGTTTTGAAACTAATGTACTTGTATATTCATAAAAGGACACTTGTGGAAAATAAGTAGTCAATTTTGTAGAAATCCATCCCAAAATAACAACTACAAGACCTGAACCTAACAATATAACCCATCCATCTGAAAATAAAGTCGTGCTTGCAATAGCATTAGGTAGCGAAAGTAAACCAATCCCACAAATATTACAAATCACCAAAGTTGCTAATTCTATCAGAGTAAGACTTCTATGATACGGATCAGAATTCATATTATGGTCACCAACTTAAAAATAATATAAATTAGTTTTACCTTTTGTCTAAACATTATTCATAATAATCCCATGTCTCATTAAAATAGAAAACTGATAATACCACTAACGAAAACACCGATCAGGAGTCCAAAAAACATAGGCCGTACTTAAATGAAAAAAATAAAACATCCCCCATGATATTTCACGGGGGATGTTTATAGGCCTCACCATACATCGCCATCAAGCTAAGAAAAGCAAATAACCCAAAATGAGAAAATCGGCATCTCCAGGTGAAAATGTACAATTTTTTGTTTTGGGGGCGTTATAAAATTCTTAAGTTGATGGGCATGGGGTCACCATATCATTTCGGGAAAATTGTACGTTTAGACACAATTTGGGTACATTTTATGGTAAGTCTAAAGTATTTTTTAGATATTAGATCTTGCTAATTAATATAGGACTCTATTTATATATCAAGCTCATTAATTATTTATCGAAAATCCGCTAATTTTGAATAAAAGTTATTTTTAAGCCCCTGTGAACCAATAAAGGGCAAAATAACTTTCTTCCGTTTCCATAACAAAGAACACATCATTCCAGTCTGGTTCATAAGCATATGCACATCTGATTCCACTACGAGGAAACTCGATAGGTTTGATATAAGGAGAATATCTGTTTCTTACTTCTGTAAATTCTTCTTTGGATATCATTTTCAATTCTTTTAGTTCTGCTCTAATTCTCTCTTCGAGTTCCTGCATAGTCATTTCTATCACATTTTTTCCTTTATACCAATACCAATGTGTATTTCTCCGTTCAATGAATAGGCATTGTACTGCAAACTCCTCCAAATCATTAATGCTGTCGTAGTTATTTTTTCTTTTGGTTTGTTCAAAAACGTATATTGTCTCTTCACATCCCCCTATTAATTCATCATCTTCAAATACAAAATATTTCACACTTACCACTCCTTAATTAATAATTTTTTGCTCTTTATGTATTACTTCTTGCCAAAAATATTATTTAGTCCACTAAGTAAAAGTGCCAAGCCGTAGAATAGATAAAATGTAATTATAAATATTTTTATGTTGTATCGAGATAATAAAGCTCTTTAATTTTATCTTCAGAAAGGCAATAACCTCCCATCAACAATATGATAGGAGGTTATTAAAGTTATTTAAAATTTGTTTTTTTATTTTAATGGTTTCGATTTTTGCAAATAATAATGTTGTTTAATTTGAGAAGCGAATATTAAAAACATACCCCTTAATACCTCGTGATTAAGTCTTCGTCTTCATATCTAGGGCCTCTCTCAACTTTACCATCTTTTGTTTTGATGACTTTTAGTCTAACTAACCACTGTGCTTCGTTGTATGTCTTTTCACTTACCCATACATTATGCTTTTTACCGTCTACCTCAACTACTAATGTTGGGTGTGTAACCATGAATCCTTTCTCTACATGCCTACCTACAACTTCTGCATTTAATGGTGTACCTTCTTCTACTAGTTTACTATCCTGATACCCCTCAATAATAGGTAATCCAATAAGTACAAAGAATATCAGTCCAAATACGATTACTTTCTTCTTTGTACTCCATTTATTCTTTTCTTTCAATTCTTTCTGTCTTGCTTCTCTTTCCTCTCGTTCATCCAAACTCTCATTTAAAGCGTCTTCCCATGCCTTGAGTTCTGCTTCGACTCTTGCTAGTTTTTCTAGTTGTTCATCGGTTGCTAACATCTCATATGAGTTATCTCCAACCAAACGAATTTCAGTACCATTTTCTTTTACTTCTTGCAAGTCTTTTTCTGTACAATCAAACTCTCGAATGATTTCTCCATGTTTGTTAACGAGTCTAACGTGAATGTTTTTTTCTCCTTCTTCTTAAACATCTGAACTACCCCTTTATTTGTTTCCTATCATAGATAACCCTATTGCAATTAAGATAAAGAAAACGATAATAAGGAAAGTCTTTCCTTTGCTTACTTGTGTTTTAGAACCTTCCAAGACAGCCCATATAAGAATTGGGAAAAGAAGAATACCAAGGAGAATGTCAACAAACTTGTTACTACTCTCCTTTAGTGGTTTTTCTTCTTCTACTATCGGTTTTATCTTAACAGATTCTTTTCTTATTTGTTTCGGTTTCTTTTTCTTACGTCTATGATTCACCCAACATACTCCTTTTAGAATAACTTTTTCCTAACTATAAAAATACCGGAACATCCCCATTTTCATCATACAGTATAAAAAGTATAAATTCTAATTAATACCATTTTTCATCATATGCATGGCTTCAACACCACTCAATATAGAGATTGCTGTTTTAAACGACTTGAATCCTAACATAGAACGAACTCGCCTTTTAATAAACCGGTGGTCTTGTTCCACTATATTATTGAGATATTTAACTTGCCTTAGTTGTATGCCTTCAGGCATATGTTTCTCTTCTTTCA
>NZ_MAOI01000092.1 GCF_001884235.1 Bacillus paramycoides
CTCTTGAATCGCTACAGGATAGGCAGGGTTCTTATCTACTGTTATCACGCGAGGTTTAGAAACATACGAAAAGGCCAAGGCTTTCTTGAAAAAGCACTTGGCTGCTTGTTTATCTCTTGATTTACTTAGATATAAATCAATTGTATACCCTTCTGAATCGACTGCACGGTATAAGTACATCCATTGACCTTTTACTTTGATATATGTTTCATCGACTCTCCATGAATCATTTGTTGATTTAAGATGATGTCGTACTTTCTCTTCTAATTGAGATCCATATTGATGAACCCAGCGCATACTCTACAAAGAAGGTCACTTAGTTCAGCCACTTTGTCAGTTTCATCTAAATTGAAATAAAAAAACGCTATCCGGGGTACCGCCAGCATTTCGGAAAAACCCACGCTAAGCAAATTCCGACAGAAAAAGAGCCGATTTTACCCTATCAAGAGTAAAATTGGCTCTTTTTATTAATACATGTATTCCACCTAGAAATTTTATCTGTTCTGTCCCCTAATATTTCAATAATTTCGCTGTACTTCTATTCATATAATATCTTTTATTGTAAATCTTCGAACTCCAACAAAAGTAAATATAATAACAAATAAGCAACTTAAGACATAAAAACTACTAAACTGAAAGAAAGTCTGCAAGCCTTCTAGATGAATAGGGTCCATTGCTAATCCTGGTTGCGCAAATGGCCATATATACCCGATATTTAAGTAATGAAATATCATTCCTATACATGTAAAACCAAAACTCATTCCAACTGGAACAGCAAAACTTTTTATAGAAGATGAAAGAAATAATTGTAGTGCAGCAATTGAAAATGTACCAATCCATCCATTGAATGACCAATTTAATAATGAAATCCAAGGAATAGGACTTGTAATACCTAGTAGCTTACCAATAAAGATATAAGCAATTAAAAAAAATACTTGTGTCAATAAAGTTAACATAAAGATTACTAATAACTTTGCCATGTACACATATCGAAATGGAATTGGTAAAGAGGTGATTTTTTTCCAATTTCCCTCGCTATGTTCAAAGCGGCATACAAACGCACAATAAATACTTACTACGACAGGAAATAAAAATAATCCATAAATTAATCCAACTTGTGTCCAAGCTTTCTCCCACTCATTTGTTGAGACTTTCATTAAGACATCGTAGTTTATTTGAAAATTTATGAGTCCAAGCGCAATACAAATAAGCGGAATGAATGTCATTACAATCCATATTTTTGAACGTTTTAATTTTAATAATTCGCATCGAAATGAGCTTAATAACATATCTGCATCCTCCTAATGAATATCTTTTTGCGAAAAATGAGCGGTGCTAAGAACGATAAATAATAAACTAACTCCTAAACTTAACAAAAGATTCATCATGACTCCTTGGTTTTGGAAAAACACTATTTTCCCATTGGAAAATGCCCAAGAAATTGGATTTGTCAGAGATGAATAGGTCCAAATTATCCATGTTTTCCAAGGAAGCATCTGTCCGAAATACCCAAGAAATGCGCCGATTACCCCCGCCGTTAAAGCAAATACTTGATTTTTCACTACCAAAGATATCCAGAGTTGCAAAATAACCATTGGAATACATCCTATAATGGTAAAACAACCATATTTCAGTAATAATATCACCGGAATTCCACTTTCAAAATTAAAAATTTTTCCTATTAATATAATTGCAGAAATAGAAATTACACCTGCGTATACAAGAAAAAAGAGACTAAAGATAATTTTGGTTATATAGACTAGCTGCCTAGATGTGGGAATTGCACACAATAGCTTCCAGGTATTCCCCTTATTTTCAAAATCAATTATTCGAGATGTAATTGTCGCAATCATTATAGGTAAAAATAATGCATTTATCATACTTACTCTTGAAAGAAGCGACTCCCAGTTTAGAAATTCCTTTTTTTCTTGTGACACAATAGCAAATAACCAAAGTAATGCTAAAGACTGTATCAAAAATACTACTAAAAATAATTTCTTTCTTTTTAATTTCAATAATTCGCTTTTTAAGGCAGCAATCATTATAAAACACCGCCTTTTTCTGTTAAGCTTAGAAATATTTCTTCCAACGTATGCTTCTCTTCTTCAATTCGATACACTGATAAATTCTGCTGTACTAATAAATGATTTATGTGAGAAATAAGGTGATCTTCTTGTTGATGCGTAACTAGACAATTACCTTCAATTCTAAGATGAATTTGATGCTGTTCTAAAATTTGATGAGCCTTTACTACATCATTTACGCGTATTTTCATTGATGCCTGGCTTTTTTTGCGTAACACTTCAATTTTATCTTGAAAAATAAGCTGTCCACTATTAATAATGCCCACTTGCGTTGCAATTTGATCCATCTCATTTAACAAATGACTTGAAATAATAACTGTCATATCATATTGCTTTGGCAGTTGTTTGATGAGTTCACGAATTTCTTGAATCCCAGCAGGGTCTAATCCGTTTGTAGGTTCATCTAAAATTAACAATTTTGGATTTCCAAGTAGTGCCATTGCTATGCCAAGGCGTTGCTTCATTCCAAGTGAGTATTGTTTAACTAGTTTATCTTTTTGTTTCTCTAATCGAACAATACGCAATACCTCATCAATATTCTTTTTTGGTACTTGTAACATTTGTCGAATTACTTCTAGGTTTTCATGACCTGTTAAGTGTCCATAATAAGATGGCGATTCAACAAGAGAGCCAACCTCTCTTAAAATATCTATTCGATTTGTTTTTAAATCTCGATTGAATACCTTAATATTACCTGTCGTCGGTTTTATTAATCCCAGTAACATTCTAATTGTCGTCGTTTTCCCAGCCCCATTTGGGCCTAGGAATCCATAAATTTCACCTTTACCAACTTGCATTTGTAATTGATTCACACTTTTTACAGCTCCATATGTCTTTGTCAAATCTTCTGTTTCAACAATATATGTTCCCATTATTGGCACCTCTTTTTCTTGATTAAGCTATCATTTATTATGAAAGTTCTTGCTTAATCTTGAATTGAGCTGACCTTAAGTTTAGCTTAATTTTCTAACGGAAGCTGAAATGTAATTTTAGTACCGTTTCCTTTGGTGCTTTCTACTGTAATTTCTCCACCGTGAGCTACGATGATTTCCTTTACAATTGCCATTCCTAAACCTGAGCCACTTTTTGGATCTGTATTTGTACCACGGAAGTATCGATCAAAAATATGTGGTAAATCACTTTTATTTATTCCGTCACCATTGTCCTCAATCGTAACTATGGTGTATCCGGATGTTTGTTTTATACGAACTTGTATTAATGTTTTAACATCAGTATGAATGAGCGCATTATTCAATAGGTTTACTGTGGCACGTTGAATTAATCCCTGATCTGCTTTTATAATTAGTTCTTCCTGATGGCATTCAAATTCAATTAATCGATTCTCATAATAAGGCATATTCATAAATTCAATAATTATTTCTCGAGTGAGATTCACAATATCTACTGTAGTTTTATGGATAGGTAACAACGCATTCTTCAATTGATATGTAAGTTTTAAATCATCAATCAATTTTTCAATATAAATTGATTTGCTCTGAATTACTTCTGCATATTGATACATTTCTTGTGCAGTAATTTTATACTCCCGATTCCCTATAACTTCACTATAGCCTTTAATAGAAGAAAGTGGTGTCTTTAAATCATGAGAGATGTTTATAATCCATTCTGCTCGCATCGTATCTAGTCTTTTTCTTTGAACATTAATATCCTTTAGTTGATGTGATAACTGATTCAGATTTGTATACACCTCTGCATATATTCCCTTTTCTTCCGGTACTTGTTTATATTGTCCTTGTTTTAATTTATTAATATGTTCAATTATCATGACAACAGGTTTTGACATATACCTTGCCACAATGTAAGCAAATAATAAAATACAAATCACTGTTACTCCTATTAACATTAAAATCCCATATGGATAGAAGCTAAATAAATTATTGAAGTTCAAATAGACCGATTTGCGCAATGCTTGGTTTGACGGGAAAGCGACAATGTAACTTTCTACTTGTGTACTTTCATCTAACTTACCCACAAACGTTGTATAATCCCCAATATCGTACTTATAGCGTAAAATCAACTCACTAGGAGTATAGTGAGTTGGTGTATTTTTAGGCTTATACATTTGAAATACTTCATCACTATTATGATTTAATACTTGTAACCATGCTCCATGTTCTTGTAAAAATTCTTTTCCTTTATTTGTTATAGAAATACTTCCATTTTCTACTGTGATTTCTTTTTGAAAAGCTAATACTGAACCCTCTGGATCGTCCATTCCCTCACGGTTATAAGTAAATACTAAATAACTAAAAGCAAAAAATTGAACGATTAGGATAAACATAATTAATCCTATTAATGAGGTAATATATAGTCTCGTGACCTTCCACTTCATCTTGCATCACCTTTTGTATTAAGTTTATATCCGAGTCCCCTTACTGTTACAAGGTAATGAGGTTTGGAAGGATTATCCTCTATTTTTTCTCTTAAATGTCTCATATGTACCATCATAATATTGTCATTACCCAGATACGTTTCGCCCCAGACAGCTTCATATAAGCGAGCCTTACTAAAAATTTGATTTGGATTTTTTATTAAAAATAGTAATATATTAAATTCTTTTGCTGTTAAAGTTAGTAATGTATCAGCCTTTAACACTGTCCCTTGTGCCTCATCTATCGTAATGTCTCCAAACTGATACATATTCCGAGCCTTTTCTTGATATTGATTGCGTCGAAAAAATGCTTTCATCTTATATGCTACTTCTTTCGGACTAAAAGGTTTTGTAATATAATCATCGCCACCTATACTTAATCCAAGTATTTTATCTAAATCTTCATTTTTCGCCGATAAGAAGAATATCGGAACGAATGTAAACTGTCGAATTTGCTGACAAACACTATATCCATCTAAATCTGGAAGCATAATATCTAATATGATAAGATCTGGCTGTACTTGCCTACACATGAGTATTCCTTCTTCTCCTGTTGTACACGTATAAATATGTTGAAATCCCTCTTTCTTTAAAACTGCTTCCAACAAATTTAAAATCTCTTTTTCATCATCTACTATAAGAATTTTTTTCGTATAAATATCTGGGATATTATGTATCATCTATTGCACCTCAATATCTTTCTAAATAATTTAAAATTAAATAGTGAACCGTATTACCTTAATTATTAATGTATCATTTTTATTCTACAGTAGAATGGTAATTTGAAAGTTTTCCCACTTATTTTAGGGAAGAAGTATCATTTTTCAGATATGGGTTCGTTTATTTTTTAACTGTAAGTACATGTTTGGTTTTCCTTTTATGAAAATTTCAAATTAAACATGCGTCACCTAATACAACACAATTAATATTGTGTTGTATTAAGTGCTTTCAATTTTAAAGAGTTGAATTTTTTTTAATCTCCAGGCATACAATGACAGGCATGACAATTCGATATCATATTTTTTGTATTAAGTAAAAAAATGAGCGCAAAAGAAACAAAGTAAGTCCCAATCTAAATGTATACTTTTACAGATAACTCAAAGGACTAACTTAACACCAAATACAAGAAAGTAAAAAAGTGTATCTAAAGGTGTACCTTTTGAAGTGTTAAGGTATGAAATGATTTAAGGTTTGAAAAATATTTTAATAATTTAATATTAGAATTCATTAGAGTCATTTTCAGTTTAACTTCCGGTAAATGTGTTTTAGAATTAATTATGAGAGCTTTTTATAAAGAAATGGCGTCTGTTGTAAATGTGGAGAAATATAGAAAATCATCGAAAGTGATTGCGCTTTGGGTTAACATAGTATTAAGGTAACTTTCCTAAGTAAGTATTTAAGGGGTGAATAATTTGAGTTTCACATATAAGAGACCGATAATTTTTATAGTCCTACTGTATATTGTATTGATAGCTTTTAACTATGCAAATCATAATCAATTTAATTGGTTTGAAAACCTTATAAAAACACTATTTATAGTAGTGTTTTTTGAAATTATGATGTGGTTATTTTCTTCAAAAAAAACAACCTCTAGAAAATAAGAGGTTGTTTTTTATCGCTTACCATGTTTTTCCAGTCCAGCCTTCTTCTTCATATATACATGAACCTAGATACCAAGCAAGTTGACCAGCTAAACTAACTAAATTACCTTTGACGCCTACTTTTATCATTTTTCTAGCTGCTAATTCATATTCTTTGTTAGTAATATTAGCAATAATAGAACCTAAAAAACCTACTGATAGTACTTCTACATAATTTGCTATAAGTTTTCTTTCTATACAGTTATCTACAGCTTCTGTTTCTTGTTTGAATGGATCTTCATAGCCAGGCGGTGTATTTACACGTTGGATTTCTTGTCTCAATTGTTCTAATTCTTCAGTTTTACCATATTTGTTTTCTATCATATCAATATCAATATCTACTACTCTTCCATGTTTATCTTTAACTGCAGCTTCTTCAACAACAAATTTCAATTGTGCAGCTACTTCTTGTACTAATTTTTCTTCTTCACTATTAATCTCTTGAGCTTTGGAGATTCCAGCGAAAGAAGTTGTAAACAAAGCGAGTACGAGAGCCATTGATACAATATTTCTTAATATAGTCTTCATTTTTAATCCCATCCATTTTCCTTATTTATGCTTTTTTACCGGTATTTTCTAGCACAGTTCTATCTTAATACATAAATCTATAAAAATATATACCCTTCAGAAAGCGAAAAAATGATGGAATTCAACGATTATTCCCTTTAAAATCGCAGTTTCAAGATGATTACAATTTAACTATTTGAATATTCCGTATTTTATTTATCAATTAAATTGTGGATATAGAAATAATGTTAGGTAGTGAGTAGTTAATATTGAATTGATAGATTAATAAAAAATCCATTATTACCCTTTTAAGAATTAAAAATCCCTAATGTTAAAATGGGGTTTTCTTACAAAAAATACGTAATTTTGTACCTTTTAAAGATCTATTGTAGGTTATTTAAAACGAAAAACAAAAAGAACTTGTAGAAATCACTACAACTCTGAGTTTTTATTTTTGAAAATTATGCGAATTAAGAAAATAAGATTTTGCAGTGAGTCTTTTTACCCCTAAAAATACCGATTATATATTTTGTATAACATACTTTCAATCAACATCAATATCATAATAAATTATGGAAAATTTAATTATAGGTAAATAGAGAAGAATGGTGCATTCTTATAGAAAGACATATATTTATATTTAGGATTAATTAACTATAAGAAAATGAATTTCATGTTATTAAGAACTATAATTCTTAATAACATGTAAAGCACTGACATTCTGACCATGTATTTTTGAAAGGGTTTGGAATTGTATATTTTTCACAAAAAACAAGATATAATTATTATTGAAGAGCAATTTGTAAGTCCCATTGAAATATGTGGTAAATTTACATGGGATATGAAATGCATATTCGAAAAGAGATAATGCACTTAAAAAAGTGTTCTTATCTCTTTTTACTTATATAATGAAGAAATCAATTGTGGGAAAATTAAACAAACGTTTGTTTAAAACATTTTGGCCATGAATCAATGTATTGAGGTACGGGATTCAATTGTCCGTTTTGTTAAATTTCATGTTTATTATATAAATTTTATATAACAAAGAAAAAGCATCCAAAACGGATGCTTTTAAATCTTTTCTATAATATAAACTAATGTCTTTTTTGGTGGTGCATGATAAGAGTAACCTTGATTATTATGAACATATATTTCGTATTTACCCATCACTTTAAATCTTTCAGTTTCAGATTCACCGAACTTTGTTACAGAGTCGCATAAAATAGTTAACTCTATTCTATTATTGCATAATAAATTAGAAATTTGTTTTTCGGTATATATTCCCCCTACCGCTAATTCTTTCAACATCTCTCCATATTGCATAATTTCTCCACCTTCCCAATCTATTCATTCAACAGAAAACATAATTATCCTTTTATTCAGATGAACAAAAAGCCATCGCCGAAGTGACGGTACTAAAGAGGATGGGAGAAACAAAGAATCTTCCTAGTTCCTTTTCTAATCGTTCTAACGCATCGACACACTCATTAGCTACGGTAGTTAATTCCTTAATGTTTTCGTTAGCTTCTTTTTTATCTATATCAACTTTCACTGAAACTACATTCCATATCATTTCGAGAAAATTGTATGCTAAGAAGTTTATAAAGGTTGGAATCACTTAACAAGCGTTTATAAATGTTTTCATTCATAGTTATAAACGTGATAATCTTTGATTTTATAGGGAAACAAGTTATGTCCTTAAAAGTATACATTTAAGGATATAACTTGTATTCGTGTTTCTAAAATATATTTTCATGTCTGTATATAGAATTCGCATTGTAGAGATCGTAGAGATTTTAAAGATATAATCTTTAAAATTAGATTTGACAAGAATAGGAAAAAAATATACAATCCAATTAATTGAACGTTCAATCAAAAAAATGAACGTTCAATCAAAAGTGATGAAAAATTTATAAGGTGGTGATTCTTATGGAAGACAGACAATCTTTTATAACAGAAGCAAGAAGAGAACAAATAATTAAGGCCGCTGTTGAAGTTTTAAGAGAAGTTGGGTATGTAAGTACAAGTTTGTCGAAAATAGCAAAAAAAGCAAACATAAGTACAGGGTTAATTTCTTATCACTTTTCTGGTAAAGAAGATTTGATGAACAATACTTTAATGTATTTAGTTGAACAAGAATGGTTATTTATTAATGCAAGAGTTAGTCAAAAACAAGCATCTACAGAAAAATTAAAAGCATTTATCGAAGCAAGTTTAGCTTATCAGGTTATAAACCGAACAAATAATATCGCTTTAATTGAAATAGTTTTTAATGCACGAACACCAGATCATATTCCTTATTATTTACTAGAAGACGATGAAGAAGATTTAATAAAGGGTTTATTACAAGAAATTCTCTTACAGGGGCAGGAATCAAAAGAATTTGGAGATTTTAATATTCAAGTGACCGCAACAATTATTCAAGGTTCGATAGCGGAATCTTTGATATCTTCCCAAAGTAAAATGAGTTTAGAAAATTATAGTGAAGAATTGAAAAAAAGCATATTGAAAATAGTTAAATAATGAAAACAAAAAATCATTTATATATAAGTTAATAGAATGACATAAAAACCCTTTCTTTTTAGGGGAGGACGAGAGCATCTGGCCGTTCACAGAAGCGGTCAGGGCCTTTTCCTAACACATGCGAGGTTTAAAACAAAGAGAGTAAGCCAGTAGCCGCCATGTTGTATTCTGCATATCTGCGACTTATATGTCGATATATAATTCCAAAATATTGTTTATAACTAATTTAATAGAGAGGATAGGTATTATGATAGAGAAAGAAACATTTCTTGGACATAGTAAGTTCGAAAAAGCAATTATTGTTTTAGTGCCCATGATATTAGGCGGTTTGATTGGTTGGTTTCTTCCCATCATTGCCAACTGGATACTAAAACTCCCAGTAGTTCCAATGGAAAAGTTAATTTTACTCATTACATTCTTTAACAGCTTATGGGTTTCAAGTCTTGCCACTGTTATTGGAACAATAGCAGGTTTATTATTAGGCTTTATTATTTTAAATGAGAGTCTCGAAGTCACAATTTCCTACAATAATTTACAGTTAAAATTTGGAGAAAAAGTAAATGTCATTGAGAAACAGGACATTTTAGCAATCTATATAGAAAATAAGCACTTAATTATTCTTGGACAAAAGAGTAATGAATTATATAGAGAAGTTATTGAAGTGAAGAAGGATACTGTACGAGAAGCTTTTAATAAATATCAATATCCATGGAATGAAACGGATCCATTTAGTAGCCAATATCAACGATGGATTTTAGGAAATACTGACTTTTCCGAAAAAATAAATGTATTACTTTATGCTAGAGACCGTGCATTGAAAGAAAAGAAAAAGGCAGATGCTAAATATCTACGAGAAGATTTAGCTCAGTTAGGAGCTGTCATTAGAGACGAAAGAAATGGTCAGTACGTGAGACTTGCCCAAAATGCTAATCTTGATGCTTAGCATTTAACTCGATTTAGATAAGACTATTTTCTATACTCTTTACCAATTTGAGTAGTAATTGTGTGCTATTTTTAATCGAACTTTATTTCAAAGTAGCTGATCTTCCATGGTAATGGATAAAGGAGGCGGGTTTACCGTCTTCTTTTTTTGTAATTTGTTACTGTGTAAATAATCCTTAACGTGGCTATTCTCCGAAATGCTGGCGATGCCTCATGTCCATCAAGCTAAGGATTTGGAATCACCCAAAAACGATAAGTAAGCTTCTTCGTTACAAGAAAGCCTAAAAATTTCGTTCTAGGGGTGCAATAAAACTTTAGCTTGATAGCTATGTGGTGCTACCCCACATCCATCAACTTAAGGTATATTTTTATATAAAACGTGGTCTTTTCACGTAGTATTTTATTATCGTTTATAGGGGGCACTGTACATTGCTATCAAGCTAAGATTCTTAAATGCCCCCATAACGAAAATGAGAAAACATTAACAAAATTATAATTAAAACATCACTTTATATTGTTTAATCGAGATGTTAAAATATCAATTATGTGATGAAATCCTTTTCCCTGGTACTACTATTACACAGAATTGCCCCTAGCTGTTGCTAGGGCTTTTTCTATATATCTTTATTTACATGAGAAACGTAGGTACGTTATAATAATTTCTTATTACATGCAAAGAGGTGCAAAAAATGAATAAAACCGAATTAACAAAAATGGTAGCAGAAAAAGCAGAACTTACACAAAAAGATGCAGCTGCAGCAACACAAGCTGTATTAGATGCTATAACAAATGCGCTTGCAAATGAAGAGAAAGTACAGATTCTTGGTTTTGGTACATTTGAAGTGCGTGAAAGATCTGCACGTACAGGACGTAATCCACAAACAGGTGAAGCAATGCAAATCGCTGCATCTAAAGTCCCTGCTTTTAAAGCCGGAAAAGAATTAAAAGTAGCAGTAAAATAATTATACATAGTGAAAAAGGATCTGATATGAATATCAGATCCTTTTTTTTAGTAGGGGTCTCGCCACATCACTATCAATCAAACAAAATAAAATACCTCTTAAAATGAAAAAATACGCTTTCTTTCTGTAGACTTATAGGAAAGGATGGCGTTTTTTTTACACTTGGGGGTAAAGCAAGTTCTTAAGTTGATGGGCATGGTCTCACCATACCATTTCGGGAAAATTGTACGTTTAGACACAAATCGGACACATCTCAAGCATTTTCTGTACGTTAAGAGACATCTGTCCAGAAAATCTTATGTTTATGAACAGAGGATAAAACTCAATAATAGAATATTAATATTCAATTTTTATATAAAAAAAATAAGATCCGAAGAGCTTATTTTAATAATAATATCAACGCAATTATCAATGATATTATCGAAGATACAATCATAAATAATAAAGCTCAGTCATGAGTTATCGCCCTGTTACTGTCATTCCTGCTGTGTAAATTGTATCAATAGAACCATCTGCGCTTACAACTTCAACTTTGTATCGGTATGTGCCATTTTCATAAACATCATCGCCATATCCTGTGAAAGTTGAAATTTCATCATATGAGCCAGCTGGAACCCACTGATTGTTCCATTTGAAATTAGTTTCAAATTCTCCCCAGCTATCTCCGTTTTTCTTTTCGATGCTGACATTGTAATGAATTTCTTCAGCTCGGTCATTCGTGATTCTTGCAATTAAGCTATTACCAAAAGTAACTTGTGTAGAATGTATTTTAACCGTAACATCGTTTACTGTTTCGCCAGGACCACAGATATAATGACAGCCATCCCATTCCTCAGCTTGTGCCTTTGGTGTATCTAAATTTATAACCGTTAAACCGCCTAAAGCTAACGCACCAGTCAACGCAATTGTAGCTAATTTTTTCATGATAATTCCTCCTATTAACCGTTATAAGTGAATGTTTTTGTTTTTACGTATTCATTGCCAGCATAAAAAGATTTCTATGACTCATTTCTATCACCCTTCAGCTTATATAATTCGACAAATGGTGATAATTTCCTGCAAATAAAATAAATAAGCACTCCCGCAGGAATGCTTATTCAAATTCAATTTCTGTTTTATTGTCTGATGTGAAGTATCTTATGGTTGTTTTGCCGTATTCTTGCAAGCCACTTTGCGCAACGGCGTCTTTTAACTTTATTCTCGTTCTGTAGCCGAAATTTTCCCGTAGGCCTTCGTCTGCATTTGACAATGCTGTTTTGTCAACGAAAACATATAGGGGTCCCGCCACATCGCTATCAAGTTAATAAAAAGAATTGCCCCCTAAAATGAAAAAATACGCTATTCTTTCTGTAGAATCATAGGAAAGGATGGCGTTTTTTATGTCTGTTTCTGTGTCTGATGAATTACAACTATTTGTTCAAGAGATTCAAAGTTTTTTATCTCCAAATACCTTACGGAATCTTGCTAGAGATGTTGGTTTTGTACAAAGAACCAGTAAGTACCAAGCAAAAGATTTAATAGCTTTATGTGTATGGGTGAGCCAAAATGTAGCTATGAGGGATACCGTCAGCATTTCGGCAAAAACCCACGCTAAGAGCATGCAAGATTTTATACAGTTTTTCGGCTAATCCAGTAACAAACGAGAACCCTAAAACCCATGCCAATATAGGAATGTATAAAAAGGTGAATAGCATTATAGAAAATAAAAAAGGGGATTCCTTCTGAGAGTAAGGATTCCCCTTTTCTTTGCTACCGATAATGAGACGTTATGTTAACCTGACGTGTATAGGATATACATAATGCATGACTATAATAATTTATTGTCATTTAAGAATTTAATGGTAAACTTAAACTAAGAGATGAGCGAAAGGGGAATTTATACTTTATGGCAACTAACCTATAATAATCGACTAATTAGATACGAAAAAATCCCATTTTTGAATACGGGATAAGTGTGTCTTTTTTACAATATTATAGGGATACAAGGTATAAAAGTTGATAAAGCCCTTTTGGTTAATCTAATATCATCTCTATTCACATATGCTGTTGTGTCTCTCCAAATTGGAGGAATAAAGTATGAAACCCTTATATGGAAAAATAGCTGTTGTAACAGGTGTTAGCCGTTCAACAGGAATTGGAACAGCAATTTGTCTTTCACTTGCGGATGCAGGAGCAGATATATTTTTTACACATTGGACACCTTTTGATAAGGTAGAAGGTAAAGGTGCAGAAGAATATTGGCCCAAGATTTTAAAGAAAAAGCTTGAAAAATTAGGGGTTCGCGTAGGTCATATGCAAATAGATTTAGAAGACGAGAAATCCCCTTCTAAACTTCTTGATATAGTTGAAAATAAGTTTGGAACTCCAAGTATATTAATAAATAATGCAACATATGAGTCACCATCAAGCTTTCATTCATTAAATGCTGATATTTTAGATAAACATTATAAAATAAATAATCGGGGAACCATTATGCTTAGCCTAGAGTTTGCTCGAAGATTTGAGAAAAGATTTCCTGAGGGTAAGAATGGCCGGATTATAAATCTCGTTTCAGGAGGACCAGATCCTAATAATCTTGCTTATATAGCTACAAAGGGATTGCTTATATCTATAACTGAACCACTTGCAGTTGCCTTAGCACCTATTGGTATAACTGTCAATTGTGTAAATCCCGGTCCAACTGATTCAGGGTGGATGAATGATCCTATTAAAAAGCATTTGCTTCCACTTTTCCCTACGGGACGTATTGGAATGCCAGAAGATGCAGCAAAGATCATTAAATTTTTAGCAAGTGAAGAATCTGGCTGGATTACAGGACAACTCATTCGATCTGATGGTGGTTTCATTGGTAGATAGAATAGCTTTTTAAACTAATAATCATCACTGATATAAAACCCAGTCAAAACATTGTATTACCGTTTTAGACTGGGTTTTTATTTATAATTACATGCCCAAATAAAACAAAAAACAACTTCCAATAACGGAATTTATGTAAACACAATTACTCTTATCTTTTAGATAAGAGTAATTGTGTTTTTTAAAACATAAAAAATCAGGAAATTCTTTACATTGTAAGCGTTTTCTTTTATAATAATAATGGGTTGGATGGCACGAGTGGCTATCAGGGTATCTGGCGTAGGTGGGGCCGATACTATGGACAGGTTAGAAATATTGTTTTTTACTATTATGAAATTCTATATATATTATAAAAAAGAGTGGAAAAGGAACTGACTCATAAGATTATGAGTCAGTTCCTTTTCTGTTTTGCTACCGATAAGTGAGGTTATGTTAACTAGGGGTTACAATATAGGAGTTTCTTTCTCAGTATCGAATTAATACTTAGCACTAATATATATAAAGAAAAGGAGTAAGGCATATGGAAATTAAGATACATACTAACTT
This sequence comes from Bacillus paramycoides, assembly GCF_001884235.1. GTDB lineage: Bacteria > Bacillota > Bacilli > Bacillales > Bacillaceae_G > Bacillus_A > Bacillus_A paramycoides. The sequence goes on from NZ_MAOI01000092.1 coordinate 14,453, forward strand.
AGACAATGTAGACTGGACTCAAATGAAAGGGGTTTATCATTCTGTAGGTTGGAGAAAACATGATGAAGATAAAATAAAACAGGTATTTACTGCTAGTAACATACTAGCAATTGCCTATAACGAAAATAAAATCATTGGTTTTGGAAGAGCTATGTCTGATGGTATATTTAATGCTGCTATATACGACGTTGTCATTCATAAGGATTATCACAGTAAAGGAATAGGCAAACAGATTATGAACAGCTTACTCGATCAACTCAAAGAAATTTCTTGTATTCATCTTGTTTCAACCACTGGTAATGAAGAATTTTATCGTAGATCAGGATTCAGGGATATGAAAACGGCTATGGCAAAGTATTTAAATCCTTCCTTAGCAGAAGAATATCTAGATTAATTCACTTCCATATTCGAAATTTATGTAAAAAAACTAGCATTGGTCTAGTTTTTATTTTTTCTTTATACACGTTTTAGTACCTTTATTTATATTGTTTTGAATGTATACTTTTCTAGTGATTTTTGAGAAAAATGAGTAAGTTGTGATAAAGTGAATGTTTTCGGTAGTTTGAATGTAAATAAATGGGTAAAAGTTTACATTGGAGTTTTGAATCATTTATAACTAATTTTGTAATAAATTTCTCAATATAGATATAATTGTTAATTGTGGTTTCAATATTCAAAATTAACAAAAAACAAACTATAATAAAGATATGATGGTTATCCCTATTGTTTACTCCTTGTGCTAAAGATAAGATCGTGTTCGCTGATCTTATCTTTTTTGTTTGTAGAAATTTAATGCAAAAAAATAAAACCCTTATAATAGGGGTCACCATACACATCCATCAACTTAAGAATATTAAGTAAAACCTAAATAAATTTTTTCCTTCTCTATAGCTAGTTATTCATAAGAGCGTATCTGATTTAAACCTATAATTTGATGTAATATTGCATATCCAAATATAGGGAATCTATACACGGAGTGTGATTAAATTATATTAATATATATTAAATTGTATTAAATCAACCTTCTTTTATTAAAATATTTATTTTATTATTGGAAATATCAAATTAGAATTACTATAATTATTCAAATGAAATAAAACGGTAATTTTAGAAATATAATATTTCCATTCATATTAATACGCAATAATTGAATTATTGGATATAATCGACAAAATTTTACTATTTACGCGTTGAAAATTTAATGATTTAATAAAGGTGTAATTGGTATGACCACTAAAGAAAGAGAAAACTACACTTATAAAAATGCAATAAAATTGCAAGTAACATTATGTCAAAATAAATATCTGAATAATCTGTTTTTAAAAGTGTAGAAGTAATCCTGAATCACAAAAGTATCATATTTTTAAAAAATAACATTCTATATTTCTACCTATCAAAAGTGATTTACTTCCGAAGTAAAAGTATAAGCAATATACAGTATATTATCATCTTTTGTAATCTTGTAGAAATAAAAGAAAAAGAGGAGAGAGCGTATGAAACGTATAAAAAAAATAATTCCCGCAGCATTTGTATTAAGTACAGCTTTATTTGTAGCACCAGGATTTTCTTCAGCGGATACTACTACTAATGTAGGAAATCTTCCAATTGTAGTAGATTCACAGGGACCAAAAGCACCTATGACAGCAGCTCAGGTTGTTCAAAATGGTATGCAACTTCCTTACATTCCTACAGGTCCTTATGAAGAGTTCCCTAATGAATGGCATGTGTCTACAGAAGATGGAAAATTAATTGATTATGTATATGTAGATGTTGTTGCTAAGAGTAATGGAGCAAGAGTTTATGGATTAAAAATAGATGCTAATTCTAAATATAAGATTTTAAAAGCTGATGGTACTTGGCTTAACGTTGGAGAAGAATATGAAAAAACAGGTAACAAAGGAGACGTATTATATACAATAGCAATTCCTAAAACTGATCCAATTTTAGAAGATACTAAATTGAAAAAAGATGTAAATTGGAAATTAATTGATTCAAATATAGTAGATAAAAATTCAGGTTATCATTGGAGCAAAGCGGTTACAAGTGGTATTTCGCATAATGTAACTGTAGGGTTATCTTATACAATTGGGATGGAAGTAGGTCTTGAGGGGATCGCAACAGTAAATCAATCATTAACTGCAAGTTTTGGTTATGGTATTACTTTAAATTCAGAAAATACAGTTACAAAAACATTTGACTTTAATCCAAAGACTGATTATGCATATGATCAATATAGAACTGCATTATATCAACAGGTAGCTACATATTCAGTTATTCCAGGGGAAAAATTAAAAAAATGGACGTCTGACCAAAATGGTATTTGGGATAATGTTTTCGGTCAACTTGGTGATCAATTTAAGGGTCTTACAAGTCCGACAGAATATAAAGTAAAAAACTCCGTTGACTATCCAGTAGATGTTTTAGTTGCACTTACTTCAAAATAATAAAAAAACTAGCAAAATGCTAGCTTTTTTATTATCTCATCTATACGGGTCCATCATAAATGTCTTAATTTAAGAGATTTTAATACCTTCAAATACAAGAAAACGTTATCCTTTCTAAACAAGATAGATTAGAAAGGATGACGTTTTTTATGAATCTCTCGATTCAAGATGGGGTATCGCCAGCATTTTGGAAAAAACCCACGCTAAGCAAAAAATACAATAAGCTGCCCATATGGACAGCTTATTGACATAATTATCGTTATTGGAAGTTAGATAATCTATTTTAAAAAGAGTTTAGCCTTATTATCATTTTTTTATTTTATCGTATATAAAACACCTTTAAATATATATAAGTCATATCTAAGTGAATAAAAACGTAATTATTTATTATAATGACTAGGGGGCCAGATAAATGAATGTATATTTAGCGGGACCATTTTTTAACCCTGAACAAATTGCACTATTAGAAAAATTAGAGATAATCTTATCTAATAAAGGATTAAATGTATTTTCTCCACGAAAATATATGAGTAAATTACCATTTGGATCTTATCAATGGCAATATCAAAATTTTGTTACTGATGTAAATGCAATTCAGCATAGTGATATTATCTTTGCAATATATAATGATCAAGACTCTGGAACAATGTGGGAAGTTGGATACACTTGGTCACTTAAAAAGCCTATTATTATTTTTAATACTAAAGAAAAAGTTGTTAATCTTATGATTACACAATCTTTACATGCATATTTAGATAGCTTTGATAAAGTAATTCAGTATGATTTTAATAAATTACCTCGTATATTTTATGATGGAGCTGTAACTTAATCATTTTTTCGTTTCCTTGGATTTATCAAGTATTAAATTCTTTTAGGGGTAGCGTCAGGAAAATGCGGATTTACAGCGCTAAGAAAGTTTCAAACTATAAGTTTTACTATTCCGTCTTTGTACTCAAATAAATAATTACCCTCTTTTTCTAATAGAACAGGTAAATACTGAGTTACCATTTCAGCAACCCCTAAGTTATTTGGGTTCATTATCCAATCAATTTGTTTCCAATCGAGAATTCCTTCTCTTGTTTTTTTTATGGATTCATTTCCTAATGTCTCATCTACTTCGAATAAGTACACATATAATCCATCTTTCACCTCATCATTTTTATCCCATGTTATTACACCTTTTGAATAATATTCGTTTACTTTGAAACCTGTTTCCTCTAATACTTCACGTTTTGCACCCTCATCAGCACTTTCATTTGCTTCATTTTTACCACCAACCCCGTTCCACACGCCCATAATCGGTGGCTTTTCACGATTCAACATTAAGATACGGTCATTACTCTTTAAAAAACACACATTATATTTAAACACTAAATCATCTCCACAATTAAATTATTTTCTTATTACACTATAATTGATATTTAACTAATTTTCCCCTTTTATAAGTAGTGAAATCCCTTTGTATATCGTATTCATGTTCGGTTAACATAACGTCCTATTATCGGTAGCAAGGAAAAAGGCGGAATCTTATTCTCACAAAGGAACCTTCTTTCTTTGTTCTATGGATCTATGCATTTTTTTATACATTCCTATCCTGAAAAGGTTTTAGAGTTCTCGTTTGTTACTGAATTAGCTGAAAAACTGCATAAAATTTTGCATACTCTTAGCGTGGGTTTTCTAACATTTATCTTAACTCCAAAGTGACAATCATTGTTAAATCAATGGTTGTCACTTTGTTTACATGTATTCAATGTAGTTTTAAGTTGTTTAATTAACTCTGTTCGAGGAAAATTTATACTAATCCGGCTTTATAAACCAAAAACTAGTCAATAACACGAAAATAAAGTGTTAGATTGTTTTTTGGTTTATTGCATTATCGATCCCCGTGAGCGGAACAAAAAAGGTTTGAGCCTCTTTGTCCGGCTGCTTTCGACCAGCTGTCCCGACGGTCGAATTCACATCGGCAAGTTCGTCGGCACACACAGCCCCCGCCATCAGCGGACGCAAGCTGCCATCTCCCAGCAAATTTTCGGCTTCCGGTAGCGGTGC
>NZ_MAOI01000093.1 GCF_001884235.1 Bacillus paramycoides
GTTCTGTATCGGTAAGTCGGTATATTTAAAAAATCGCTGATATAATTTCATTTATCGTCACGCGACATCAAAAAAGAGCTATTCTCAAACGATGAGAATAGCTCTTTTTTCTTATGCAACTTTTTCTTTCGAAGTAATTCCACGAATTTCATCAGCAGAACGAATTGGGTATTTGCGGAACACAATGGATCCGACGTATCCGACAATCGTGGTAACGATTCCACATAACACGGTAGCAATTGTAACCTTTATTACATCATTAAATCCGAATAAGACAAGAAGTCCTGGAATTGGTGATGCTGTCCCTGGTGCATTATTAACGAGCTGGAATAGCGACGTGATAATACCGGCAAGCGCACCGCCAACAAAGTTTGTCATATAGATAGGAATTGGGTTTGCTGAGACAACATCAGCTTGTGTTAAAGGCTCGATTGCGACAGCGATTGTGTCTTTCTTTGAACAAATTTTTAGTCGTTTAAAGAAAATAAAATTCATTGGGGCAGAAGCTGCTACGGCAAGACTACCAATGGCCATTGGTAAACCTGTTAGTCCAAGCATTGCAGTTAGTGCCATAGAACTTAATGGAGATGTAGAAATAACTGTTATTAATCCACCAAGCATAATGCCCATAATAATAGGACTTTCTGTAGTTGCAATTGAAATCATAGAACCGATTTTTCCGAGCGTTGCGTTAACGAGAGGGTCCATAAGCATCGCCATTCCACGTGAAATTGGTGCAGCGATAAATAAGATTGCTAAAAATTCTACACCAGCTGGTAATTTCTTTTCGAGAAATTTCACGACGAATGCACAAACGTATCCAGCGAAAAATCCTGGTAAAATGCCGAATCCACTAGTAGCGATACCAATTAAAACAGCGTATACGGGTGAAACACCGATTGCCAGCGCTACTAAAATAGCCGCTGCGACACCACTCATGCTACCAGAAGCTTCTCCTACCGATTGTAAAAAGTCATTATGAAACATTTCTCCACCAATATAACGGTGAAACGCCTCAATAAGAAAGCTCGCGATTGCTGCATTAGCTAAAGCACCCATTGCTTTCATTCCGTAAGGAGCGCGGTAACTAAAAAGTGTAAATAGACAAAGTACAACGAGTAATAGTGCTAAACCTTGTAAGATAGCCATTTGAAAACTGTCTCCTTTGATTTTTGTAATAAAAATTTGTATCATTCAATAATAATATAAAAGTTCGTTAAACGGAAAAAAAATTATTGGGAAATTGCTGTAAGGTGAAAGACCCTTACAATAATGTAAGGGAAGTGTAAGACATTTCGATAGAGTATAGTATGCCATTTTTCGTATAATACAGGTATAGACATACGGTTAGCGAGAAAGAAGTGCAAACAGGAGGCGCATGTATGAAATTAGTAATTAAAGTTTTAGCTGTGTTCGCCATTATTTTAGGTGGTACAGCATATTATTTAAACTCAAAAACAGAAGGTGTGCATGCTTTTGTAGACAACTTCTTTTCAAATAAAGAAATACAAGATTATTATGCAGTTATAGATAAAGGTGAGAAAAAAGGCGATGAATATTTGTATACATTTAATGGATATACAGAAGACGGAAAGCTACAAGTTATTAAAAGAATGGTGAATCGTGAATTGCATACAGGTGCTTTTATAAAAATTTATGCAAAAGGTATGCAAGGAAAAGGGTGGGCTGAAATTCCGAAAGAGTCAATTCCACAAAAAGCACTGCAAAAAATAGAAAAACCATAAAAGGAGCGAATCGTTCGCTCCTTTTTTAATGCGTTAAAATAGTGATAGATGTATTTTCTTTGTTAGAAATAATTTTTGCATGCCCGCCAATTGGGAAAGTGAAAATTGGAGTTGTATGTCCGAAACTTGCGTTTGCAATGATAGGTAAATGTTTAAGCTCAGGTTTTGAAGCAATCATCTCTTGGATGTCCTCTATCGTACATTCCGCTCCTTTTTGCATCATTCCTATAACAATGCCCTTTACGTATTCAAAATCAGTTTGCTGCATAAGAGAGTGTAAATATCGATCGAAAGTTTTAAGTGTAGCTTTTCCCGTTAAACTATCTTCTTCAAGAAATAAAACTTTATCTCGTAAGCTTGGCATATATGGTGTACCTTGCAATAAATTAAATGTACTCATATTGCCACCAATAATAGTTCCTGTTGCTTCGCCTTCTTGAATCGAAACATATCCTTCATTTTTAATAAACCCTCGATTTTCTTGATCAATATACCAAGAATCATCGCTCCACGTTTCAGCCGGCAGTACTTCAATAGGTTCATGAGAAGTTAAGCACTTTAAAAAGTAATCGGTCGTATAATCGAGTCCTTTCTCCATTCCAAATGAAGAGAAGTGAGGACCTGAATATGTAATTAAGCCTGTTTTCGTATAAAGAGCATTATTTAAAGCAGTAATATCAGAATAGCCACAGAAAAATTTCGGGTTTTCACGAATTAAATTATAATCGAGGTGTTTTAACAAACCGTTAGAGTTGTATCCTCCAAGTGTCGTCAAAATTGCTTTTACATTAGGGTCTGAGAATGCTTCATGAAGATCTTGAACTCGCGAAGAAATAGAGGATGAAGAAAAGCGGTCTATCTCATCAGCGTTTTTTGAGAACGTAACGTGGAATCCCATGTCGGTCAATCTTTTCGTAGCAAGCTCTTGGTTGCTGGTGGAGACAATACTTAAACTGCAAGACGGTGAAATAACCCTTATTTCATCACCTTTTTTTAATTTTGTTGGTAACATTAGATTCGCCCCTTAAAATGAAAGAATATTTAGATTTAAAAAATATTTTATCATATGAAATAAAGTGAAGATGAATTATTTTTTGAAAAGGAGTTTTCCTGATTTTTCAGCAGACAGACAGAGTCTTTTTTTGATATGATAGGAAAAGTGATTTATTATAAGTAGTATTTAATATCTATAACATTTGAAAGGTGTGCAAGACGTGAAGAAACAACTTGCAGGCTTGCCGGTACACGTTCATTTCGTAACAGAAATCCGTGAAGGGGCGAGGAAGGAAACCGTTGCTTTTGAAGCAAATGGTCAATACTATGTAAAAGGTCAAGGTACATATGTAACATTCCAAGAGCCGAACGAACAAGGCGAAGTGAAAACAATTATTAAAATTCAAGATGAACAAGTTCTCATTATGCGTTCAGGTGCTATTTCTATGCGTCAGACGCATGTGAAAGGTGAATGGACAACTGGTACGTATACGAGTGAACTTGGTACGTTTGCATTGCAAACGAAAACTGATAACGTTCTTTTTAAATGGTCGGATGAAAAGAAAAAAGGACAACTCTTCCTAACGTACGCATTGCTTCTAAGTGAACAAGAAGCTGGCAGATATACAATTACAATTAATTTGAAGGAGGCAAAATAATGAATTCTTTAGAACAAGTAAAAGGATTGATTAAAGAAGAAATTCAAGCTGCTGTATTAAAGGCAGAATTAGCGACAGAAGAACAAATTCCAAACGTTGTATTAGAATCTCCAAAAGATAAAACAAATGGTGACTTCTCTACAAATATGGCAATGCAACTTGCACGCGTTGCAAAAAAAGCACCTCGCATGATTGCAGAAGAATTAGTTGCAAACTTCGATAAAGCAAAAGCTTCCATTGAAAAAATTGAAATCGCTGGTCCTGGTTTCATTAACTTCTACATGGATAATAGCTACTTAACAGACTTAATCCCAACAATCGTCAACGCTGGTGAAGCTTACGGTGAAACGAATACTGGTAAAGGTGAAAAAGTACAAATTGAGTTCGTATCTGCGAATCCAACAGGTGACCTTCACTTAGGACATGCACGTGGTGCGGCAGTAGGTGACACTTTATGTAACGTATTAGCAAAAGCAGGATACGATGTATCTCGTGAGTACTACATTAATGATGCCGGTAACCAAATTCATAACTTAGCTCTTTCAGTTGAAGCTCGTTACATGCAAGCTTTAGGTTTAGAGAAAGAAATGCCAGAAGACGGTTACCATGGTGCGGACATCATTGGAATCGGTAAACGTTTAGCAGAAGAGTTTGGCGATCGTTATGCAAAAGCTGATGCTGAAGAAAGCTATGAATTCTACCGTGAATATGGTTTGAAATATGAGTTAGCAAAACTTCAAAAAGACTTAGAAAGCTTCCGTGTTAAATTTGATGTATGGTTCTCAGAAACATCATTATACAAAAACGGAAAAATTAATCAGGCTCTTGCTGTATTAAAAGAGCGTGAAGAAATCTTTGAAGAAGACGGAGCAACTTGGTTCCGTTCAATGACTTACGGTGACGACAAAAACCGTGTATTAATTAAAAACGACGGTTCTTACACGTACTTAACGCCAGATATCGCTTACCATCGCGACAAATTAGAGCGTGGTTTCGATAAGCTAATCAATATTTGGGGTGCTGACCACCATGGTTACATTCCTCGTATGAAAGCTGCTATTCAAGCGCTAGGTTATGATAAAGAAACACTGGAAGTAGAAATCATCCAAATGGTACAACTGTACCAAAATGGTGAAAAAATGAAGATGAGTAAGCGTACAGGTAAAGCAGTTACACTTCGTGAGCTTATGGAAGAAGTAGGCGTGGACGCAATGCGTTACTTCTTCGCAATGCGTAGTGGCGATTCTCATTTAGACTTCGATATGGACTTAGCTGTATCAAAATCTAATGAAAACCCAGTATACTATGCACAATATGCTCATGCTCGCGTATGCAGTATCCTTCGTCAAGGTGAAGAGTTAGGATTAGCTACAGGCGGAGACGTGAATTACAAACTTGTTACTTCTGAGAAAGAAGTAGAGTTACTGAAAAAACTTGGTGAATTCCCAGCTGTAGTTGCGGATGCAGCGCAAAAACGTCTGCCACACCGCATTACAAGTTATGCATTTGAATTAGCAGCAGCATTACACAGCTTCTACAATGCAGAAAAAGTATTAAACCAAGATAACTTAGAACTAAGTAAAGCTCGTTACGAATTAATGAAAGCAGTACGCACTACACTTCAAAACGCATTAGCAATCGTAGGAGTATCTGCACCAGAGAAAATGTAATAGACAAAAGAAAAGCACCGGAAAGTCGTATGAGGAGAACCGCACGTACGGCTTGATGAAGGAAAGCTGAAACAGAAAAAGAGATGGCAAAGCTATCTCTTTTTCTGTTTCAGTTTTTTACTCTAAATATATGTTATGGTGATGAAGTGAAAATAGAAAACTAACAATTAACTATTGATTTTTAGGGGCAATTCTAGAATAATAGGTTGTTGGGAGTGAAATTTCCAAAAATCAGCATATGTATTATTAGTTGGTGGAAAGTTACTGGGAAATGGTGTGATTGTTGTAAAAACCATTGTTACAGCTAGGCCAAATACTAAAATAACGATTCATCTAACCAAGTATTTAAACAATTAGTAATTGATCATGAAAACTTCCAACCTAGTCAAGAAACTAGGGGGTTATGTTTAAAAATAGTACAATTAAAGTTTTCATGATTTGATAAAAATAATGAAAGGATATAAATCTCTCTGTTTTAATATTATCATCATATATAAGCTCATTTTAATTCTTCGACATAGCCATGGAACCCAGTAGGCAAAGTATTTTTTCTCGACACTCATTTATATACTCCAAAAATGAAAAGGCTGAATTGCGTATTTCTATATGATTTACATGAAATCAGTTGACAATCATACTCTTTTTAGTTACTCCCAAATTCGTTCCACTGTATTTAAATTTGGAGAATATGGCGTTCATCTTGCATAGGCAACTAATACTTCATCCAGAGCATTTTTAATTATATAATGCTGGCGGTGGAACGCTTTTTGTTCTACTTGTTTAGGTGTGTAGGTCGGTTGTGTAACAAAACATTTTAACCTATGGCCAATTTCACCTCAACTCATAATGGCAGAAATGCATCTTCAATAACACCTTTTAGAATACGAGTATCCAAGTATGTTTCACAGTTTTAATCTTCTTCGGCTGATATGCTTATAGATTACACTTCTTGTTATTCTTTAGGAGGATAAGTAAGGAAGTTGACCAAATGCATATTTACCGTGAAGTAGCTCTTCCATATTTGTCGGCAATGAAATTTTGTATTTATAGGGCAAACGTTTGCGCTCGGTATGAAGAAATTTCGGAAATCCTACGGCATAATAAGATGAATGACTGTCATGAGTTTTATCGTGAATGCTTTTCGAATTGCCTTCTTCTAGCTTTGAAGTTATTCTGTGGTCCGTTCATGTGTACTTGTAATTTGAATTTCTTTATCAAGATTTTTCCTGTCCTGTATCTGTTTTTGTTAAACGGTATAGGCTAGAAGTAAAATGTCGGAGAAATTAGATGAATCTATATAAGAGTCAAACTTCAAGTTTCTAAATAATAGAAGGGTTGAAAAAAGAGAAAAAGATGATAATAGCTATCAAACACATTTTAGTAAAGTGGCTTAATGACATTGAATAGTAGAATCTTTGTCATAGTATGTTTGCACCAGAATCTATCTGCATTTAATTTTATGGGGGGAATCACACAAGTATGTATTTAAAAAGAATAACTTCGATTTTTTCGATTATAATGATCTTTATGTTTACTATAGGTCAGAGTCTTTTACCTATAGTAGCAAATGCACAAGAGCTAAACACAGCAGGGCTTGTGGATAATTTTACGATAGACAACAAAAATCTACAGACCGGAGAATCGACAAGCGTAACTGTAAACTTCAGTGAAAAAAATGGAGTTAGGCTGAAGCCTGGAGACACACTAACATTAACACTGCCTCCAGAATTAGAAGGATTTAAGAGCACGATTTATTTAAAGGATTATGGTATTTGTAAAGTAAATGCAGGTACTGTGGTATGTACATTTAATGAAAAAGTAGATGCATATGAAAATATTCTAGGGAATTTATACTTTAATGTGACAGCCACTGGTGTAGGAACTGATCAAAAGGAAGAGATTAAAACCAATTTCGGTACAAATTTAGATAAGCAAGGTGTAACAATTACCGGCCCAAAAGGTGGCGGTGGTACAGACCCTGGAGAGAACCCGTTTTTCTATAAAGCTGGAGATATGCGCGGTGATGAAAATGAAGTACGCTGGTTCTTAAATATAAACTTAGATAAAAAAGAGTTAAGTCGCGATATTGTTGTGACTGATAAATTACAAGAAGGCCAAACACTTAATAAGGATAGTTTCTATATAACTGTTAATGATTATCTAGGTAATCGAAGTTTAGCGCTAAAGGATTTTGAAAGCCAAGGTTATGGAAAGATTACCTTTACTAGTGACAACTCATTTAAAGTTGTGCTTTCTCAAAGTAAAGCACGTCTTGCCTCTTTTACGGTTCAATATACATCTACTATAACGGAAGCTGGAAAGAAGCAAGATTACTTTAAGAATGATTATACGATTGATTACCAAATTCTACACAAGGACCCGGTTTCTGATTCGGGCACTGCCCAAACTAAAAATATGTCAGGTGGCGGTGATATTGACGGCAACCAAGTCCCAAAAGGAAAGCTGAAAATTGTTAAACATATTGAAGGAAATAAAGAAAAAGTAATCCCAAATGTTTCATTTAAGTTGTATAAAGAGTCGGGTGAACAAGTTGGGGGCGAATATAAAACAAATGAAAAAGGGATAGTTGAAACGCCTCAATTATCACCAGGTAAATATTATGTACAAGAGGTTTCAGCTCCAGACTATATTGATTTCGATCCTCAGAAAAAAGTAGAGTTTGAAATAAAATCAGATGCTGAAAATGGAGTCGAACTGGATATTCCAAATAAAGTGAAAACTACATCTGTTGCAGGGACGAAAACGTGGAAAGGCGATAACGAGAAAGATCGTCCAAGTTCAATTAAAGTAGAATTACTACAAAATGAGAAAGTAGTAGACACGAAAGAAGTAACAGCGGCAGATGGTTGGAAATACAAATTTGACAACCTAGCAGCGTATGATGCAAATGGAGTAGCGTACAAGTATGAAGTAAAAGAACAACCGATAGATGGATACACAACAGAAGTAAACGGTTATGACATTACAAATACAAAAGTGGTACAAACAACCAAAGTAGAAGGAACGAAAACATGGAAGGACGGAAATGCGGAAGGTCGTCCAACGATGATTAAAGTAGACTTACTACAAAACGGTACAGTGATTGCGACGCAAGAAGTAAGCGAAGCAACAGGCTGGAAATATGAATTTAAAGATTTGGCGATAAACGATGCAGACGGAAAAGCATATAAGTATGAAGTGAAAGAACAAGCAGTAGACGGATACGAATCAAAAGTCAATGGTTATGACATCACGAATACAAAAGTGGGCAAGACATCAGTTGCAGGAACGAAGACGTGGAAAGGTGGCACAGAGGAAGAGCATAAAGCCATCAAAGTAGACTTACTACAAAACGGTACAGTGATTGCGACACAAGAAGTAAGCAAAGAAACAGGTTGGAAGTATGAATTTAAAGATTTAGTAGCGTTCGATGAAAATGGAAAAGCATACAAGTATGAAGTGAAAGAACAACCGGTAGATGGATACGAATCAAAAGTCAATGGTTATGACATCACGAATACAAAAGTGGGCGAAACGAAAGTAGAAGGAACAAAGACTTGGAACGATAACAACGCAA
>NZ_MAOI01000094.1 GCF_001884235.1 Bacillus paramycoides
CGGCAAGTGAATGGAAGTACACGTTTGACAAACTCCCAGCTTACGATGCAGAAGGTAAGGCATACAAGTATGAAGTGAAAGAACAGCCAGTAGCTGGATATGAATCAAAAGTAAATGGTACTGACATCACAAATACAAAAGTAGGCAAAATAAAAGTAGAAGGAACGAAGACATGGAACGACGGAAATGCGAAAGATCGTCCGGAAATGATTAAAGTAGACCTTTTACAAAATGGTAAAGTAGTAGACACAAAAGAAGTAAGCAAAGCAACAGGCTGGAAATATGAATTCAAAGATTTAGCAGCATATGATGCAGAAGGTAAGGCATACAAGTATGAAGTGAAAGAACAACCAATCGACGGATACAAATCCGAAGTGAAAGGTTATGACATCACAAATACAAAAGTAGGCGAAACGAAAGTAGAAGGAACAAAGACGTGGAACGATAACAACGCAACAGATCGTCCAAGCTCGATTAAAGTAGACTTACTACAAAACGGTAAAGTAGTAGATACAAAAGAAGTAACAGCAGAAACAAATTGGAAGTACACGTTTGAAAAACTGCAAGCATACGATGCAGAAGGTAAGGCATACAAGTATGAAGTGAAGGAACAGCCAGTAGCTGGATATGAATCAAAAGTAAATGGTACTGACATCACAAATACAAAAGTAGGCAAAACAAAAGTAGAAGGAACGAAGACATGGAACGACGGAAATGCGAAAGATCGTCCGGAAATGATTAAAGTAGACCTTTTACAAAATGGTAAAGTAGTAGACACAAAAGAAGTAACAGCAGCAACAGAATGGAAGTACGCATTCGAAAACCTCCAAGCATATGATACAAACGGAGCAGCGTACAAGTATGAAGTGAAGGAACAAGCAGTAGATGGATACAAACCGGAAGTCAACGGTTATGACATCACAAATACAAAAGTAGGCGAAACAAAAGTAGAAGGAACGAAAACATGGAAAGACGATAACGCGAAAGAT
>NZ_MAOI01000095.1 GCF_001884235.1 Bacillus paramycoides
TTACAAAATGGTACAGTGATTGCGACGCAAGAAGTAAGCAAAGCAACAGGCTGGAAATATGAATTCAAAGATTTAGCAGCATATGATGCAGAAGGTAAGGCATACAAGTATGAAGTGAAAGAACAACCAATCGACGGATACAAATCCGAAGTGAAAGGTTATGACATCACAAATACAAAAGTAGGCGAAACAAAAGTAGAAGGAACGAAGACATGGAAAGACGATAACGCAACAGATCGTCCGGAAATGATTAAAGTAGACTTACTACAAAACGGTAAAGTAGTAGATACAAAAGAAGTAACAGTAGCAACAGAATGGAAGTACACGTTTGAAAACCTCCAAGCATACGATGCAAACGGAGTAGCGTACAAGTATGAAGTGAAAGAACAAGCAGTACCAGGATATGAATCCAAAGTAAGTGGTACTGACATCACAAATACAAAAGTAGGCAAAACAAAAGTAGAAGG
>NZ_MAOI01000096.1 GCF_001884235.1 Bacillus paramycoides
GACATGGAACGACGGAAATGCAACAGACCGTCCGGCAATGATCAAAGTAGACTTACTACAAAACGGGAACGTGATTAAAACACAAGACGTACTAGCAGTAATGGGTTGGAAATATATATTCGCAGATTTAGAAGCATATGATGCGGAAGGAAAGGCTTACGAGTATACAGTGAAAGAACAAGCAGTACCAGGATATGAATCCAAGGTAAGTGGTACTGACATCACAAATACAAAAGTAGGTCAAACAAAAGTAGAAGGAACGAAGACATGGAAAGACGATAACGCAACAGATCGTCCAGAAATGATTAAAGTAGACCTACTACAAAATGGTACAGTGATTGCGACGCAAGAAGTAAGCAAAGCAACAGGTTGGAAATATGAATTCAAAGATTTAGCAGCGTATGATGCAAATGGAGTAGCGTACAAGTATAAAGTGAAGGAACAACCGGTAGCTGGATATGAATCCAAAGTAAGTGGTACTGACATCACAAATACAAAAGTAGGCGAAACAAAAGTAGAAGGAACGAAAACATGGAAAGACGATAACGCGAAAGATCGTCCGGAAATGATCAAAGTAGACTTACTACAAAACGGTAAAGTAATAGATACAAAAGAAGTAACAGCGGCAACAGAATGGAAGTACACATTTGAAAAACTCCAAGCATACGATGCAAACGGAGTAGCATACAAGTATGAAGTGAAAGAACAGCCAGTAGCTGGATATGAATCTAAAGTAAAAGGTACTGACATCACAAATACAAAAGTAGGCAAAACAAAAGTAGAAGGAACGAAGACATGGAAAGACGATAACGCGAAAGATCGTCCAGAAATGGTTAAAGTAGACCTTTTACAAAATGGTACAGTGATTGCGACGCAAG
>NZ_MAOI01000097.1 GCF_001884235.1 Bacillus paramycoides
TGATGAAAATGGAGTAGCGTACAAGTATGAAGTGAAGGAACAGCCAGTAGCGGGATACCAATCTGACGCACACGGTTATGACATCACAAATACAAAAGTAGGCGAAACAAAAGTAGAAGGAACAAAAACGTGGAACGATAACAACGCAACAGATCGTCCGGAAATGATTAAAGTAGACTTACTACAAAATGGTAAAGTAGTAGATACAAAAGAAGTAACAGCAGCAAGTGAATGGAAGTATATGTTTGAAAAGCTCCAAGCATACGATGCAAATGGAGTAGCGTACAAGTATGAAGTGAAGGAACAACCGGTAGCTGGATATGAATCCAAAGTAAGTGGTACTGACATCACGAATACAAAAGTAGCGAAATTAACAGTAGAAGGAACAAAAACGTGGAACGATAACAACGCAACAGATCGTCCAAGCTCGATTAAAGTAGACTTACTACAAAACGGTAAAGTAGTAGATACAAAAGAAGTAACAGCGGCAACAAACTGGAAATATGCATTTGCAGATGTAAAAGCATATGACGCAAATGGAGTAGCGTACAAGTATGAAGTGAGGGAACAGCCAGTAGCGGGATACCAATCTGACGTACACGGTTATGACATCACAAATACAAAAGTAGGCGAAACAAAAG
>NZ_MAOI01000098.1 GCF_001884235.1 Bacillus paramycoides
TTGGAACGATAACAACGCAACAGATCGTCCAAGCACAATCAAAGTAGACTTACTACAAAATGGTAAAGTAGTAGATACAAAAGAAGTAACAGCGGAAACAAACTGGAAGTATACGTTTGACAAACTTCAAGCTTACGATGCAGAAGGTAAGGCATACAAGCATGAAGTAAAAGAACAAGCAGTACCAGGATATGAATCAAAAGTAAATGGTACTGACATCACAAATACAAAAGTAGG
>NZ_MAOI01000099.1 GCF_001884235.1 Bacillus paramycoides
GGATGTAGAAGCATATGACGCAAATGGAGTAGCGTACAAGTATGAAGTGAAGGAACAGCCGGTAGCGGGATACCAATCTGACGTACACGGTTATGACATTACAAATACAAAAGTAGGCGAAACAAAAGTAGAAGGAACAAAGACATGGAACGATAACAACGCAACAGATCGTCCAAGCACAATCAAAGTAGACTTACTACAAAATAGTAAAGTAGTAGATACAAAAGAAGTAACAGCGGCAACAAACTGGAAGTATACGTTTGACAAACTTCAAGCTTACGATGCAGAAGGTA
>NZ_MAOI01000100.1 GCF_001884235.1 Bacillus paramycoides
AAGCACAATCAAAGTAGACTTACTACAAAATGGTAAAGTAGTGGATACAAAAGAAGTAACAGCGGCAACAAACTGGAAGTATACGTTTGACAAACTTCAAGCTTACGATGCAGAAGGTAAGGCATACAAGTATGAAGTAAAAGAACAAGCAGTTGAAGGATATAAATCCAAAGTAAACGGTTATGACATCACGAATACAAAAGTGGGCGAAACGAAAGTAGAAGG
>NZ_MAOI01000101.1 GCF_001884235.1 Bacillus paramycoides
GAAAAAATGAGTTGATACCCTTTGAAGAATATCAACTCATTTTTCTAAAAGATAACTTAGATACTCATCTTCTTTTTATTAGATGTTTCCTTTTCTTTAACTAGAACATATACGATTGGAAAAACAAGTAAACTAGCAATTGCAATTCCTAACTTTTCTATAGAAAGTGAGAATATCATCACGCTAATATATTCCCATTTATTTCTAATGTCAATAAAAAACACCTTTGCGCTTTTAACAACAAAGATGTTTCAAAATCGATATGTATCTTATTTATTAGGTTGTCCCCCACCTGCAATTAATTTACTACCTGAATATGTACCTTTTTGCATAAATACTTGATTAATTAATTCTTTTTGTTCCGCTTGTGACATAATTCCTTTTCCTTCTCCTAAATTCCCGCTTTGCAATTTCCAAATCTTGTTGTGATCAGCATCGACCTTTTCATATTTTCCTTGTTTCCATCGTTCTAAAATATCTATATATGCACTTCTTTGTACAAGATCATTGCTATTTACAATATCAAGTAAACTTTCAATACGTTCTTGTGTTATAAAAATATAGCCCCACTTTTGATCTGCTTTCGTTTTTTGATGTGTCATTTCATGTAATGCAGTCTGTATGTTCTCATCAGTCCATTTAAAATTTTTATTAAAACCACTATTCGGTAACGAATAATTCCCATTTTCTAAAAGCTTTGCATCTTCCGCTTTCACATTACTATCAGCTAACACTTCTACTGCCGGAGCTGCCGGCGATGTCTTTTTTGCTGTCGGTTTACTATGATTCATATAATACAGCATACCATACGTTAATCCTACTCCAACTACCGCCATCCCAGCTATGATCCCTAATATTTTAAATAGTGTTTTCATCCCGCTTGTTTCCTCCCAAATATCCCTATTCATAGTTTATATCTATCAAAAACAGGTGTAGCATCTCATTTTTTTACAATTTACTGCCATTCATTTCCTCACACTAATTAACATAAATAAAATTATTACTTTCCAAAAATGTAGTAACGCCATCCTCATCGTTACTTTTTGCAATAAATTTAGCGACTGATTTTAATTCCTCAACAGCATTGTTCATCGCTACACCAATACCGCACTTCTCTATCATTTCCATATCATTATAGTCATCTCCAAATGCAATTACGTCAGATGCCTCGTAATTAAGGTGCTGAAGAACATGTTGAATACTATTCCATTTTGAAACTTCCGCATGCATAATTTGACACAATGTTCCATTATCTGTAATGACTGCATTACATTCGGCAGGAAGTTCTTTAATTAAATTCTTATTTATTGAATCCTTCGTACAAAGAATCACTTTAAAAGCTTCTTTGAAGTCTAGCTCTCTTACATCTATAACTTCATTCGGTACATTGCCAAAGTAATCAGTAACATCAAAATTTGAGTACAGCTTATCATTTATTTCAATGCAAATATTATTTAAGTTATACTTTTTTGCTTTTTCTATAATTTCTAAAATGACATTTCTAGAAATCTCCTTTTTATACAAAGTATCATTACCTTTAAGTACAAGAGCCCCGTTATAACAAATGATAATATCATTCTTTAGCACACTTGGAATATACTGGTTAATGGCTCTTGGAGGTCTTGCCGTGGCAAAAATCAGTTCACTCCCTTTATTTTTACATTCCCTCAAAATATTAATAGATTTCTCTGAAATGGTTTTATCACTTCTTAATAGAGTCCCATCTAGATCCGAAATAATAACTTTCTTCATGCTTAAATTTAGTCTCCTTTCACCAGTAATAATTAGTTACTTTAATAGAATTATTTCAATAAACCTTTTAACACTTTTGATACACCTATTCCTCCTAAACTACATAGGAAAGCTTTTATAGATTTCCTTATATTGTATTTCTTTTCTAAGTAAATTAAAAGATTATTCTGTCTAATAACCAAATTTTATTTCTTACAATTATATTTACTTTAACTTTATGCCAGGTTAATACATAAAGTAGATGTATTAACCTGGCATTTAAATAAAAAAACAACGGGTGCCTTATAGGGCACCCGTCGCTTTTTAATATGCACGATTCTCTTTTAACCACTTCGTAATAGCAGCTAGCCTCGAAACATCAAAACGTCTTTCTTCATTCACTTTCAAGTCCTTTAACCTTTTCACAATTTCCAATTCATTATTTCTTACGCTTTTCGCTTCGATTAACTTGCAGTATCCTTCTGTAACGTTATTTAAATTTTCATAATAACACTGAAATGATTTTGATATATGTAAATGTTTTTCAAAGTTCCTTCTTCTTTTCGTCTCATCAGATTCTTTCCGTTTTCTAAGTTCTTCATCATTCGTGTATAAATAAAAATATTGATCTGGAAAACCAATTTCCCTATTTATCATCTTTTCTTTATAAAAGTTTTCTATTAAAGATAACGGTTGATTAAATACATCAAAATAGAAACACCAATTATAGCTAAGCGGCTGATATATATCCCCATCAAGTATTACTAACTCATATTGCTGCGACTTCTGCATTGCTATATTCCAGCGCTCTACTTGTTTTTCAAAATACCATGTTCTATGTTCATTTTTTGGTCTTTCAAATAAAAAATTAACCTCAGGTATAATATAAGCACCATAATTTTTTTCTAATTCACGACACGTTGTACTCTTACCAACAGCACTCGCTCCTTCAAACGCTAAAATCCCCATAGTTTCTCCCACTTTCATTAACTAAAATCTCGTTGTTTCGCTTTTCTACCCCATAACTGTCTCCATAAAACAATTGAAGCGATAGAGAGCATAATTGTTGTAATAATACTACCTTCAATTCCGAATGAGCCTCCATGCAATATTTCTGGTCCATTTGTTATAGACTTAAAAATTGGAGTGGAATATACAGTTGTACCACTAACCGCAAAACCATATACATTATATTGAGCCCAGTTCCAAATTGAGTGCCATGCACATATTCCCCACAGGCCATCTTCTTTCAATACGTATAAAGCTGCGAAAACACCAACTAACATTATATTCGATATAGATAATATTGTAATTCCTGGATTGAGTAGATGAAGAAAACCAAATAAAAAAGAAGTAACAATTATTCCAACCCATATACGACTTCTAACAGAAAGAACCGGGAATAACCAACCTCGTACAATAATTTCTTCCGTTGCCCCTTGTATTAAAAATGCAACTAAAGATCCTACTATTCCTACTATCACTGTTGAGGTAATATGTTGTACTTGTAATTTTACAGTTCCCATTAATAGTAGTAGAATAACTGGTATTGAAATAAATACAAACCCTATTAACGCACCTTTCAAATACTTTCTCATCCATTGCTCTTTCCAAAAACCAATGGACGAAAAAGGTCTTTTTTCTACAAAACGAACCCATATAAATAAAATGAATATAGCTCCTCCAAATGTTAACAGCATTCTAACATTATCATAAATCCCTTTCATGAATGTCGTTTCAGCTTTCGGTAAAAATAGCATAAACAACATAAAAAGTTCGCCTAAAGTCAAAAATATAATAGCTAATATTACAGCAAAAATTGGGTGTACTTTTCTCCTCCCTATTTTTGCTGCCTCAATTATATTAAATGAATCATTTTTCAACTCTCTCTCCTCCTTTTATAATATTTAATTACTATCAATGAATAAACCATATTTTACCACAAAGAATACATTATTAATATTTGCTCTACATTTTTTCTTACATCAATTTTTAGCATAAATCCAAATTAGGAATAATATATAAATAAAAGAGATGTCTTTGTGCCTTTTGCTATAAATTACCCTATTTTTTCTTTATTTTTCCAACACTTGCTATTTCACACCATTTGTTGTAAGATAGTAATTAAGGTCAATTTAACACTATACTTTCTTTGCATATTATCAAGTATCAATCAGGGATATTTTGTACTCCTTATGGGTTTTTGATAATATGTGAACTTTTATTTTCATTCAAATAAGGCCGATCATATTGTAATCTTTTTAAATTTTAGGAGGCATTACCATGACATTAACAGGTAAAGTAAAATGGTTTAACAGCGAAAAAGGTTTCGGTTTCATCGAAGTTGCAGACGGTAACGACGTATTCGTTCACTTCTCAGCTATCACTGGCGACGGCTTCAAATCTCTTGACGAAGGTCAAGAAGTTAGCTTTGAAGTTGAAGACGGTAACCGTGGACCTCAAGCTAAAAACGTTGTAAAGCTATAATTTAAACAATAAAAAGGTTGTTACCAGCTCGGTTAACAACCTTTTTAATATATAACTAAAATTTTTTACATAAAAGGAGTGGTTACATGTATCGCAATCGAAAGAACGATGTAGCAGAAGTACCACCAGAACAAACCCCTGTTTGGGAATGTGAATCAGAGGATTGTTTAGGATGGATGAGAAAGAACTTTTCATTTGAAGAAGAGCCTAAATGCCCTTTATGTAAAAGTAACATGAAAAGCGGAGAACGTTTATTACCTAAGTTAGGTTAATTTTTACAAGCCCCTCTTATTTTAAATAAGAGGGGCTTTTTATTAATAATGAATATCCTCAACATCTGTTCTTACAATAGAATACATTAATGCATCATGTTGTTGATTACCTTGATGAATGTACCCACGTAACAAGCCTTCTTTTTGGAAGCCTATTTTAGATAACATATTGCAAGAAGTAATATTCTCAGGATATGTAATAGCTCCAATTCTAAATAAACCTAACTCTTGAAATCCATAAGTAATGATTTCCCTGGCTGCTTCTGAAGCATAGCCGTTTCCCCAATAACGAGGATGTAGGTCATATCCAATCTCAGATCGTTTACTCCAAAGTTGTAAATTATTTAATCCAATTGTCCCTACTAAAGTATTCGTTTCTTTTAATACGATTCCCCACCGTATTGCCTTTTTCTCATAATAATTTTTCGAAAAAGATTCAATCATACGTGAAGCTTGTCCGAACTCAGTAAAAGAATTCATACCGTAATAACACGTTACTTCATCTAATGAAAATATTTCATATATTTTTTGACAATATGATTGTTCTATTTCAACTAAGCGCAAGCGTTCTGTTTCTAACACAGGAAATGCCATAGGATCGCTCCTTTCTCTCTACTAATTTATTATAGCAGAAAAAATATTTATAATTAGGAAAGTCCTAAATGTCCCACTAATCAAACATTTCTAATGACACTTATCCTTTTTATTCTATATGAACTAAGAATATACCTTCTTGCTTTTTGATTACCATTTTCGCCTTATGCTATAATTACTATAAATTGAATTTCAAATCATTAACAACTGCAAAGAGGTTATTTTTATGACAAAATATAATTATTTTACATACGCTCTCATGAACACAATTATCTTTTTACCTCATTTCCTTTTTATCATTATTGGAAATTCATACAATACACTATTAAATGGTTGGTTCCCTCTCATTATCTTCTACACTTTTAAATATACAGGCGCTTTTCTTATTCATTCTTTTAAAACAAAAATAAACGCACGTGAACAATTATTACACTTTCTTGCGCTTGCGATAATCGGAACTTTATGCGGGTCTTTAGCTACTTTTTCAACAATTTGGATTGAACTCTCTGCCCTTTTTATGGGAATCGCATCAAGTATTTTATTACCACTTTATACAACAACTCAATATCATGGAAAATTTTTATTTGGTAGTAAAATGAAAATGAATCAATATCTTTTTGCACTATTAACAGTTTTATTGATTGTTCCACTTATTTTATTTACTGCTAACTCTAACCATCCAAGTTTAGCTTTTATATTTTACGGAATCGCTCTTTGTATTTGTTACTTATCCTTAAGAAAAATGCCAACATACGAAGTCACAGTAGAGAACTCATTCCATTTTTCAGTGCCTTCATTTTTATTATTCATTCTCTTTACTACGCTACTTTTCCTTATGAAAGCAACTCGTGAAATAAATTTACAACTGCTACTTGTACTATTAATCGTCACCATCCTTGTTGCAATAGCACTACTAACTGTATACATCACTAAAGTAAAATTTCAGTTTCAATTACCTAAATTTATTTATTACTTTGGATTTACACAAGGAATGATCGTTAATTTTTTCTTATTGTACGGCACATTCTTTGCACTGTCACAGGAAAGCAGCACTTTCATGATTTATGGCGTTTATTTACCATATGGAATCGGGATTATTTTATCCTTATTTTTAGGATCCAAACTATTCCATCACTTTAACTCTTATCACCCGATAATAGTAACAAATGTGGGCGCATTATTAGGTATACTATGTACAATGCTATCATGGACATTACCAATCGGTGGTTTACTAATCGGTTTCTTCTCATCTTTACAAGCAAGACAATTAAATCGTTTCGCATACGCCGCTACTAGTTCCCTTAAAGATTCTAGCTTATTACTTCGTAATCGCTGGTCTAAACTAGGAAGTATGATAAATCAAATTTTATTAATTACGTTTATATTAGTACTTAGTTTCATTTATCGTATACCATTAAATGACGTATTCGTAGTCCTTACTGGGAAAGGAATCCATAACGAAATTCCGATGTTCCCTGTTTTAATAACAGTCAATATTGTCATTTGTTTTATTATTGGTAGCTTATTAATATTTGGCTCTTGGAAATTAGAAAAAACAAAGAGATGATTTTCTCTTTGTTTTTTCTTTATACGCAACTAACATCCAATAACAACGTGCTTTTTGTCTCCATTCTCACTTAAAAATCCGGTAAGTCTGAGAAGTGTATCTAACTCATTAACGAAGAGATAGACACAGATGTATTTTCCCCCTGCAAAAACAACCTCCTAAATTATAACATATACTTTTATGTTATAATTTAGGAGGTTGTAACTCTTCTTACGGAGGTGTATAAACTTTATGTATATTTTCATTGGCTTAGCACTTCTATTTATTTTACTCATTTTTTTATTCGCAAAAAAATTCACACCAAACTCATTCATGATGACAAGTTTTAAAGGAAATAGCTTTAAGACATTTTCAGTTGGTATTTTAATCGCTGCCGCACTTTCTCTTTCATACGGGATTTATCACGCAGTAACGTATCAACCTAGTCATTTAGATATACAATTACAAAATCAAAATCACACTGTTTTCGGTAATGTTGGCGAATTCGGTTATTTCTCAGAAGAATTACTGAAAAAAGATGTAAAAACTAAAGTGTATTTTGTTTCTTGGGAACCAATACATTTAGAACACCCGCAAATAAAAATCGACTATCCTTCAGGTAAACAAGAAATTTGGACACCTACTATATCGTCCATATCTACAAGTACGTTAAAAGAAAAACATAAAATTGAAGAAATTTATCAACTATCACCATACACCTTTAAAGAATCTGGAAAGGTAACATTAACAATTCAGCAAGATAACAAAACAAATAAAAAAATAATACTTACTGTAAAATAAAAACATCCCTCCTTTTTTTACTGGAGGGATGTTTTTGTTTATGTATTTTAAAACTACTCATTATGCGTTTCACTTAATTTTAGCAATTATTTCATTGGCCGTATTCTTTCCGTTTCCAATACAAGCACCAATTCCTACGCCGTAATATGAAGCGCCAGCTAAATATACATTTGGATAAAGAGCTGCTAATTTTTCTTGTAATGCTTGAACAGCTTGGTTATGTTCTAAATGATATTTCGGCATTAAATCTTTCCAGTTCGTAACTTCGACTACTTCTGGTTCACCTTTAATTCCGAGACTCTTTTCAATATCATATAAAGCAACTCGTACTAATTCTTCTTCACTATAATTTTTAATCGTTTCATATACTGGATTTGTGCTCTTATAAAACATTCTTACTAACAGCTTTTGTTTACTAGATGTGTGTTTCCACTTCCGACTCGTCCATGTACAAGCATCACAATGCAAATCACTATTTTCTGAAACGATAAACCCTGTACCATCTGCTGATAGTTGTTCATCTGGTATTTCAAAACCTAAGTAAATACTAATAAGAGATGAGTTTTTAAACTTATTAAACTGCTCATTTAACTCATTAGAATGTAATAAGGTTTGTGCGATATCATGCGGAGCTGCTAAAACGACATAATCCGCTTGTATTGCCTCATGATTTGCAAAAGAAATCTCATATTGATCATCTTTTTTACTTACCGCTGTCGTTACAACACCTTTTTTAATTTCAGTTTCATTAAGCACCTCTTCTAAGCGATTAATAATCACAGAAAGTCCACTTTTAAATGATACAAACTTCTTATTTCCTGCTGACTGAAACTGTTTTTTATTCTCTTCAAAACCTTTAATAATACTTCCGTATTTATTCTTATAGTCCAGTAAATAAGGCAATGTAGATGCCATTGTAAGCTCATTCAATTTACCGGAATACACACCTGAAAGCACAGGAGCGATTTGTTTTTCAACTAACTCTTCCCCTAAGAAACTTTCTAAAAATACAGCAAGTGATGTATCCTTCGTAAACTCTTTATTTTTCGTTATAAAATCTTTTAAAGCAACAATTTTCCCTTTCGTTGAGACTAGCGTACTGCTAAATAATGATTCAACACTCATAGGGATCCCAAATATAGTGTCAGACGGAATGGGATGTAATATGTTATTAGAATATATGTAGGAAATACCTGTTTCGTTATATACCATTTCATCTTCTAGATTCAATTCTTTTACAAGTGGCATAACATATTCATTACGAGCAACGATAGAATCTGCCCCTGATTCCATAATAAAATCATTTTCTTCCACACTGTGGATCTTACCACCTAAATACTCTTCTTTCTCAATAAGGATTAAATTCAAATCTATATTATAATCCTTCTTTAATTTTTCTAAATAAAACATAGTAGAAAGTCCAGTAATACCTCCACCGATGACAACGACTGTTTTCATATTTGCTGCGCTCCTAACCGATACAATTAATAATTCCTTTATTATTATACCCAAAAGTCCTTATATTCGACTAGCAGCTTGATCATTCTGTAAAAAAATTGACACTATATACGAATACATTTATATAAATTTAATCAGTAAATAACCATCATTTTAAATGAATAAATAAAAAAGAACTATAACAGTTTCAAATGAAGTCATAGTTCTCTCTATTTTAAAAACATAAAGTAATTAATCAATTTGTCTATTTCTTGACTTAATGCCAGTACTTTTTCATGTTGAATTCCATAATCCGATACTAAATATATTAATTCTTCTTTTTTTATTTCAATTACTTTTTCCAATTTCGCTAATTCCATGTCGTTTTACTTCTCTCCAATAATAAAATGTATGTATTTTAGTATAGCCTACTTACATAATTAGTAAAAGTGAAAAACGCATGTGAAATCTTACATATTTAAAAATAATATACTACCAACAAAGAAACTTAAATTTAGCCTCTTTATACAGATCATTAAAATACATTAGGAATTAATAACATACCTAAATTTTTCTAATGTTATATCTTTATATTCTGGATCCCTCTTTATATGATCAAAATAACTATATGAAAATTTGAAAACATGCCCAAAATCCCAATTCAATTTACTAAAGTCTTTTAGCCAAAATCTATTTTCTGTTGGTAAAACATGAGCACGTTCAGATTCGATTAAAGGTAAACGATCTATAGGTGAGTGTAAATTTATTTCAGTATTCGGCATAAGCTTTTGACTAGCACGCAGTACGTATACTAGTTTTAAAAGTGGACGTATCCCTCGTTGAAATATATCTCTATGTCCTAAATCATACATTATATTAATGGCGTGGGAAAAAGTAAGCATATGACCAATTAAATCATGATGTGATTCCGCTCGATAAATAATATTAAACTTCGATAGCTCATTTAAAATGAACTTAGATAATTGCTTTGGATTTCTTAATCCAATTTGAATCTCATCATTTATACTTAATTGTTTTACTTCTTTCGTCGTAAAACCAATCCATGATCTACCGGGAATTTTTTTTTGAAACGATAATATCAGGTTAGTTATCCCTTCAATATCTTGATGATTCCCCCATTTTCGCAACTCTTTCATGGCTAATAAACTTAGCGCTGCATAAATGACGTTATGCCCCACCCAATGAAGTTCATCCATCGTATGTTCCAGAGTTTTTATAATCATTTCTTTAGCATTTTGAAATTCATTTTCTTCTTTATTATCAGTTATTTCTCCTAAGTTTTGTTTGTTCAGCATCATTTTTGTTTGTGAATAAATATTACGAGATATCTCTTCTTCAATATTATTATCTTTTATGAAAAAATAACTAGCAATTGCAGCTGCTCCGAAATGCGCATGCCAAATATCATTTGTTTGTTTTTTACATTGAGAAATAATTGAAAGGCCACCCTTTAAAACACTTTTATTTTCCATCTTTTTATCCCCCGTAATAAAAATCACTTAATACTCATCCTAAGGATGGCGTCAATACAAATAAAATGTAATTCGATTCATCACTTTTATTCAAAAACCGATGCCTCACGTTCGGCGGGATACGTACAACATCGCCTTCTTCTAAAAAATATTCTTTTCCTTCTAATTCCACATACACTTCCCCTTTCATGACAACAGCAATCTCTTCCTTATCTTCATGTGAATAGTGGCTTTCCGTTGTATTTGCTTGTTTATTTAAATCCATCATTAACATTTCAATACGTGCTTTCATAAAATCCGGTGTTAATACATCATATACAATGTGATCATTATTTTCCCGATATACTTTTTTTCGATCTTTTTTCTTAGAAATAAGTGAATCCGTATCAATATCATTAATAAATAGTGTAAATAGCGGTACATTTAATGCTTTCGCTATTAATTCCAAAACACTTAAAGAAGGATTGGCATGCCCTCTTTCAATTTGACTAATAAGAGATGTGCTTATTCCTGCATAATCAGCAAACTCACGAATTGTCATATTATTTTTTTTACGATAGCTTAAAACAGTTTGTCCAAGCCGATAGTTAATCAAAGTAACTACTCCCTTTCGTCCATCTTAATGTATATTTCATTGCCTTTGTGCTGACTTACTAAACAAAGGCAAATAATCCTTTTCTATCGTCTCCGAGACTTATATACTTACCTTTGTACATTATATCTCATTCAGTTCATTATAATAAACATCCTATTGGAGGGACAAACTTTGAAATCACCTACTCTATCATATTTCATCTTATTTTTCGGTGTATTCGCCTTATCAACTTCAGCGATCTTTGTAAAATTAGCAGATGCTCCTGCGGCAATCATTGCTTTTTATCGATTGTTATTTGCCGCACTGATTCTGTTACCATTATTACTATTTAATAAAAACAATCGAAACGAGCTAAAAACATTAACGAAAAAACAATGGGGATTCGGATTTATTTCTGGGCTATTTTTAGCTACACATTATGTACTATGGTTTGAATCCTTACAATATACTTCTGTAGCAAGTTCTACAGTTATCGTAACGTTACAACCGTTATTTTCAATGATTGGTGGTTATTTTTTATTTAAGGAGAGATTTACAAAAGGAGCTGTTATTGGTTGCCTCATTGCCATTTCAGGAAGTATCATGATTGGATGGCAAGATTTCCAAATTAGTGGAGAAGCTTTATACGGAGATATTTTAGCGTTTATTGCTGCCGGAATCATTACCGCTTACTTTTTCATTAGTCAACACATTCGTAAAGATTTATCTCTTATACCGTATTCGATAATTAGTTATGGAAGTAGTGCATGCTTTCTCGGTATATTTGCTTACATGCAGCAAATATCTTTCTTCCATTACTCTGCACAAACTTGGTTGTCCTTTATTGGATTAGCTTTCATTGCTACAATTTTAGGTCAAACGATTTTTAATTGGTTATTAAAATGGATGAGTGCTACTGTGATCTCTATGAGTATTTTAGGAGAAACGATTGGGACTTGTATATTAGCCTATTTCATTTTAAGTGAAACAATTTCTTTACAACAAGCACTTGGAATTACAATTATTTTTATTGGATTAGCATTATTTTTATTACAGCCGAATTGTAATGAAAAAGCATGACATTATATTGTCATGCTTTTTCATTATGTACAAGTAAACCATCAGGTCTAAAACGACTCATCATAACTTCATTAATAAACTTTCCGTGAGCCTTTAAATTCCCTATCTTTACCCCCTCTTCTACAAATCCGAATTTTTCATATAGGGCTTTCGCTTTAGGGTTCGTTTCTAACACACCAAGTTCCACTCTCTCTAACATTAACCAATTATCAGCCAAATCAAGCATTTTTGTAAGAAGCGCTTTACCAATTCCTTTATTATGATATTCACTGTCTACCCCTATAAACAAATCACCCGAATGAGATCTACGTCCTGGACTTTGGGTTAAACCAACAAATCCAACAACTTCTCCATCATACTCTGCAACAAACTCAAATTGATTTGGTGCTAAGTTTCGAATTCTATTTTCCATAGCGTCTACACGCATGCTAGGTAAGAAAACCATATAAGGTAAAACGTCATCCTGTATACATATACGATGAATTGCTCTAGCATCTTGTATTTCTACTGCTCTAACGTTGATTCCCATTTTTCTTCCCTCCCTATAAATAACAGATTCTAATATCCTTCGCTATAATCCTTCTCATACGTTTTTCTTTATGTTATTTTTATATAATTATTTCAGCAAAACATTTTAAATTTGAACATCTAACATACTTAAGGGTCTATTTAATTTTTCACCTGATTATACAACTCAAGTAGATTTTCTATTGGAATACCGTTTATTTTCATACCAGTTATATCACAATTTTCTATTTTAAGATTTTGAAGCTTACTATTACTTATTGTACTACCTTCCAAATCACATGTATCGAATGAAATAGGTTCCTTCTCGTCTCCAAGATTTGTATTTTTAAATTGGACTCCATCTAATGTCACCAAATTAAACTTACTACCAGAAAGATTTAAATCTGCATATGAGGACCCTCTAAAATTTATATTTCTAAACTTTGATTGACTTACATTACAATTACTCATATTCATATTCATTACATTACTACCAACAATTGAACTATTTTTTAAATTCACTTGATAATACTCTGTATTTGCTAAATTACAGTTTTCGTATTGTCTATTTTTCATATCTTCACTTTTAACTACGTTCTCTTCGTGTAAAGCTGTCTTTATTCTTTTCACGTAACAATACTCTTCTTCCGATTCAAAAATTGTTTGGTAGTCCATCTTTTTATAAAAGTGGTGATTATTAATTTGTCTACTCGATGTTTCGAGATCCCAAATCCTTATGTTTGGAAATTCTTCTTCTATTAATTTAATAACCTTTGATCCAATTCCTTTTCCTTGATAAACAGGATCTACAAAAATACGATCAATTCTTCCATACGACTTTCCAGAGATTGTAACTATAATTCCCCCGATAATATCTTTATCCATTATTACTTTGAAAGAATCCAGTTCTTCAATCGAATATTTCATCATTTCAACTGAAGAGTATCCAGGTGGCTGAATGTTATAATCAATTACATCATCTTGTCCGCATAGCCAACGTTTTGCTTCTTCATCGAATGTTTTTGTCATTATTTTTGTTAACTTTTCAGCATCTAAAATTGTAGCTTTTTCTATAGATATTATCGTCATTTCATTTTCCCCTTTATCATTACAAACCAATAACTTATGTGAACAAAAACGTTATTAATTTACTTTAGTTTTTAATACTTTTCCCATTATTACATAAGGAACATCATTTTTACTTGGATGAAATGGCTCCAATACATTCACCCAATCTAATCTTTCATATAAAGAACGCGCCTTATCATTGTTAATTTGTGTTGTTAAAACGCTCGTTCTATTTGAAATCCCTTCTAATAATTCATTATGTAATTTCGTTCCAAGACCTTCATTTCGATATTGTGGGTGAACTGCTAATTCTACAAATTCAAAACAATCTTGTAACCATTCCTCTACTTGCTCTAAATTTAACGCTTCTCTCATTAATTGATTATAGTACTGTCCCTCCATAGAGCGATAACCATAAGTAAAACCAACTACTTCATTTTCATCATTTATTGCTAATATACCTTTAAAACCTGGATATTCTATATGTCTTTTCATTCGCTCGATCATTTCATTGAATTTTGTTTTTTCAAATGCTTTACAATACAATTTTGCCATATTATCAATTAGGATCTCATCTTTTTCAATACTTACGAATTTCACTTTACTTTGCCCCCTACTAAAACGTTTGAACCCTTAAATAGTTTTAAAATAAAGAAAATTAAAATCAATCGCTCTCTTTACTATTAAACTACAAATCAACCTATATTTTCCACTGTTACTTAGTATCAATGAATAAAAAGAAGAGAACATGTAATATAAACATGTTCTCTTCTTTTTATTTATTTTCAATTTTATATAATTAAAAATTAGATATTACTTAAGCCACTCGTTACAAGTATTAGCTTGCTCCTGTAAATCCTCTATAAATCGACTCGCATGATATCCATCACAAACCGCATGATGTACTTGAAGTGAAATAGGTAGCATAACCTTGCTTCCATCATTGAAATATTTTCCGCAAGTTATAATTGGTAATAAAAAATCACCATCATTATTAATATTAAGATTAAATCCAGTAAAACTAGTCCAAGGTATGCTAGAGATTGGAAACACATTTGGCGGAATATTTTCTTTCGTGAAGAGACCATGAACATTAGCATAACATCTTATATCCTCTTCATAGTTTTTATAGAAAGCATGAAAATTAATAGAATAATCTGTCCATATACTTGAAAAAGACTTATTTTCTTTATGAAAGATTGTATAGCTAGGTATCATTTCCTCCCAATACCCTAAAACTCCATCCTCATTAAAACATGTTCGAAATTCTTTATATTTATTTATCACTCTAGAAATTAAATAAATAAAAGTCGGATAAAATTTAATTTTCTTTTGATGTATTTCCTCTAATAATATTTTAATATCAACATTCACAGTCATACTAAACGTGCATTTTAATTTTAAATAATGTTCAAAATAATGCTTTCTATTCCAATTTTCTCTATCAATTACATGAAACTTCATTATTAATAGCCTCCTAAAATTTTTTTATTTTAGAAGGCTAATTTTCTTGCTTTCACCACAACTATTCACTCCTTACAGTTTAAATTTAACCCCAAGTTTTTATTTAATTATATAACATCCGCCAAAATTCATTCACATATTTCTGGAAATCCATCCACATACTATTAATAAATCAAATGATATTTGAAGGATACATACTTGAATGACAAAAATGCAAATCAAAAAGCAAATGTTATCAAAAACACTACATCTATTCAAAATAATAATACTGTAAATCTTAATGTGGAAGTACAAGCAATGAACGGCTTATACGGAATGTCAGAAACGACTATTGAAGATGTTGACTACGCTGTAACTGATGATCTTACTTCAAAAAATAACTAACTTCATCTACATTTAGAAAAAAGCCAAAGAAAATATCCTTGGCTCTTCTATATTATATATTCATTTTTTGTACTTCTTCTCTTTTTTTAGAAAGTTTCCCTGGCCAAAAAGCAAAGCGCCCTAAAACAACTGTAATTGCTGGTACTAATAATGGTCTTACAATAAATGTATCAAGTAAAACTCCAATTGCAGTTACAATACCGAATTGAACAAGAACTTGAATTGGCAATGTTCCTAACACTGCAAAAGTTCCCGCTAAAATTAAACCTGCTGATGTAATCACACTTCCTGTTTGCATAACACCATTTTTCACTGCATCTAAATGATTTTGTTTTTTTCTGCTTTTCCATATTTCAGAAATCATAAAGATGTTATAGTCTTCTCCTAAGGCAACTAAAAATACAAATGTATATAACGGGATCGCACCTTGTATTGCAGGAGCCCCCATACCAAAATGAAGTAAAATCCACCCTGCTCCTAAGGCAGAGAAGAATGATAAAACAACTGTTACAATTAAGTAAATCATCGCAACGATTGAACGTAAATACACGAGTAAAAGTAGAGCTATGATACTAATCATAACCGGAATAATTACTGCTTCATCACGCTCAGTAATTTGCTTTGTATCATATAAGGAAGCTGTTTCTCCGCCAAGCCACAAATGATTCTTAGCGTTAGAAATGCCTTCTTCTTTTAATACCTTTTCTACACTATTTTTTAATTTAGGGATTTGATCTAATGCTTCTATAGAATATGGATTTTCCACTAAAGAAACTTCATACATTTGCAATTGATTGTTTTCTTTTCCCCTCATTGGTTCTTTCACTTTATTAACAAAAGATAATTTCTCTAATTCTTGTTTAATAGATAAATCTTTTCCTTTTGAATCAACTACAATCTTTACTGGTGCTAATTCTCCAGCTGAAAAATGATCAGAAATTAATGTAAATCCTTCGCGTGATGGCATATCTTTCGGGAAGGATTCTAACAAATCGTATGTGTATTGAATACGTGGTACAAATGAAGCCAATCCTCCTAATAAAACTACGGTTAGCATGATAATTGTCCACGGTTTACGTACAACAATATCGCCAAGCTTTTTACTAAAGGCCCCCTTTGTAGTTTTTACTTTTACTACTTTCTTTTTTTTATTTGCATACTCTTCATTCATTTCATCAGTTCTCGGTATAAATGGGAAAAATGCAGCTCTACCGAAAATTAATAATAATGCCGGAAGAATTGTTAATGCAGCAATTCCCATGATGAAAACAGCGACACTAAATGGGACTGCAAATCGATGAAAAGCTCCATAATGTGCAAGTAATAATGTTCCTAACCCTAGTACTACAGTTAGTGCGCTCATGATAATCGCTCCGCCTGATGCTTTTATCGCAAGTTGCAATGCTTTATATTTACTTTTCTCTTCTAATAAGTACTCTCTATACCTTGAAATAAGAAATAAACAATAGTCCGTTCCTGCTCCAAATAGTAAAACTGTCATAATCGATATAGCTTGTGCATCAACTTTAATCCATCCATTGTCTGCTAAAAAGCCCAGTGTCGGACTGATAATTCCATATGCAAAGCCAACAACAAGTAAAGGTAAGATTGCTAAAATTGGAGAGCGATACAATAAAATTAATAAAACCAACACAAGTAGTACAGTAGCAACTAATAATTTCACATCAGCTTGACTAAATAAACTTACCGCATCCGTTTGAATACCTACAGGTCCAGATAATCGAACATGTAAGCCAGAGTCGGTAATTTTTCGTTTGAATGGATCTTCATCCACCTTACTATTCACTATTTTTCGTAACTCTTCTAAATTACCTTTTAATACATCCGTTCCAGCAGTTTTATTAAAGAATACTGGTGTGACAAATGATGTACCATCTTTTGATGCATTTTTCGAAAGTACTTGCTCAGGGATTGTATCAAATGGTGGTAACAATGATTGCTCTTTTAAAGGGTCCGTTTTTAACTCTTTATAAACGTCCTGTATTAATTTGTAGTCTTTTGACTGCAATCCACCATCTCTATGCCATACAATTAACAACGGGTTTCCTGCATTATTAGGAAACTCTTTTTTCATAAGTGCTTCAGCTTGTTGTGACATAGCTGTTTCAGGTAGATTCTTCGGATTAGGATCCTTTGTACTATTTACTTGGGGCAACGTAAATGAAAGTACTAATGTAATAAGAATCCATACCGCTAATGTTATCCATTGCGTATGCTTCACTGCTACAAGCTTCCCTAACGTGCTTAACTGGTGTTTTTTCATAAAAACCCACCTTCCTTTTTCTCCCACTATTAATTATATATACTGGTCAGTTAATTAATCAAGAATGACTAAAAATTATGTTATAATAACCTCAATAATTAATGTCAGGAGCGAATGTATTTGGAACAAAAACAACGCCCTCTCGGAAGGCCCCGTCAAAATAAAAATACAAAGGCTACAAAGGAACTGATTTTAGAAGGTGCAACTCGATTATTTCTCACTCAAAATTATCAAGTTGTTTCAATGGATGAGGTCGCGAAAGAATGTGGCGTTACAAAGGCAACTGTATACTATTACTACTCAACAAAGGCTGATTTATTTACCGCTACAATGATTCAAATGATGGTTCGTATAAGAGAAAATATGGATCAAATACTCTCTACAAATAAGTCTTTGGTAGAAAGATTATTAGACTTTGCTAAAGCATACTTACACGCAACGATGGACATTGATATGAAAAATTTTATGAAAGATGCAAAACTCTCTTTATCTGAGGAACAATTGAAAGAATTGAAAAATGCCGAAGATAAAATGTATGAAGTATTGGAAAAAGTAATCTATAACGCAATGCACAATGAAGAAATACAAAAAGGAAATCCTAAATTAGCTGCTCATGCTTTCGTAGCATTATTATCGATTGGAAATTATAAGGATGAGAATCACAATCCTATTCTTGTAGATATAGATGACTTAGCAAAACAAATTGTTTCGTTTTATTGGAATGGATTAAGTAACTAATATCGAATTAAAAATAGTTTAAGATTTACTTAATACAAAAGTAACTGTTTGCTTAAAACATGATTTGATTAATTACATGTTGTTAACTCAAATAAAAGAGCATGTTATTGAAAAATAATGTTCAAAACATGCTCTTATTCATTGTAATTAATAAGTTTCTTTATATAAAAAGTTGTTCATTGTTAATAATAACTTCACAAGAAATGATAATTTGTTATTATCAGTCCCTATAATCTTTGGATTTGCTCATTAATTCCCCCCCTACTTAGCCCTCCGTGGTAACAAACTACTGATTCAATATCTAGATCTAAATATTTCTTCAAAGACTGTTGTGCTTCTTTTATATCCAAAGTAGTTTGGGCATGAACTCCCCCTAGAACACCGTTTACACTATACATTGAATCCCCAGCGATAAGAATTTTACTTTGTTTCAAGTATAAGCTAATATGCCCAGGAGTGTGTCCCGGGGTATGAATAATAAGAATCCCGCCACAATACGGAAGTTCTTGACCGTCAATCAAAGTATCACTCACTTTTCCTTTCGGTGGATTCTCTACATTTGCACCCTTCAATAAAGGTAAATCCCCCTCAATATAAGGCTTATCTAGCTCGTGAGAATAAACTTTAATATTGCTTCCACAGTTTTGTAATAGTTCAGGAATATTGCCTATATGATCTATATCTTGATGCGTCAAAATCACAACTTTTAGTTTATCAATCGGTACTCCTACTTTATACATCTCTGCTTGTAAATCTTCAATTTGTCCAAGAAATCCAGTGTCTATTAAAACTGCCATCTCATCATCCCATAATAGAATTGGATGAATAATAAATCCATGAAATTCAAGATGCAACATCTCTACTCCCTTAGCAATCTCCATAACTTTAGTCCCCTTTATAATTAGGTTTTTGAAGTCTAAAATAGGTTTGATTACATAAAAAATAGAAGAATAAAGCCCTGCTATCGTTTAATATATTTCGTCATTCCAATCGAAAATTCCTCAAATCCAATAGATTCATAGTACGGCTTCAAATCCTCAACACACATAAGTTGAGGATTAACCCTATTTTGCTCACAGTACCTGTTTAATCGTTCCACTATTTCCTTTCCAATTCCTTTGTACTGATATTCCGGTAATACACACACTCCGCAAATAATGCCCGTAATTACACCATCTGATATAACGCGCCCCATCCCTACTAATTTTTTGTTATCAAAAACATAAATTGCATACCAACTTTGTATACACATTTGTTCTAACTCGTTAACCGTTAATTTAAGAGAATTCCATCCTAAAGATTCATACAAGGCTAATAATTCATTGAAATCTTTAGGTGGTTCAATTGTGTACTTTAAAATAGTTTTCATATAAATACTCCCTATTATCCTTTGGTTTCTATTCCACTAAATTACTCTGTAAAAACTCTTTTGGCCGGCATTAAACTGACTAGAACAATACTTCAATAAGTAAAAATAAAATTCCTTCTCTGTAAAAAAACAATGGACTAAATACAATTGATTTCATATATTTCCTTATTTATAATTTGTTTAGTATATCGTGAGTGTAATTATCAGTTTTAATTTAGTGAAAAAGGTATATCAAGATTTACGAAATTTTAGTTTCAGTAGTAGTAGATAAACGAAACTGACATATGGGACATGTAATAACCATTCTTAATATGACAGGTGACAAAGGGAAAAGACTCCTTGTAAAGAAATTGGATACTATCTAGCCTCTCATGGTGAACGAGTGCTTTTAATTGAAGTAGACCCTAAAGCAAACCTAACACAATCAATCTTTTAGGAAATTAGTATAAACATATCTACGGATGCGAAAGTGAAGAAGACAAGAATTATCACGTTTGTACGCCTAGTATTAATATGGTGATTATATATTTAAAAATTGCACAATATTATTGGCAATAATATTGTGAGATATTAATAATGCAGCATAATGGTGGAATCTTTACCGCAATAATTACAGCACAAACAAAAAAAGCCGCATTTGCGACTCATGAACTTATAGAACTAACGCATGCGTTAGTTGAATTACTTATAGTTTAATCGCATCAACAATTAGCGATGGAAAACCAAGTTTATCTCCTTTATTTCTAGAGTCATACCTTTTTGAACGGAAAATAACACCATCTTTAGCATCCCATTCGTTGTAATAAAATTGCCCATTTTCATCACAATATTCAAGTAAAACTACTTCAAATCCAGCAGTTTCAAACATTTCAGTTAATGTTTTATAATTATGAACTATTTTATGGCTTGCAGCTGGATGGTCTTTAGGTCCAGGTCCGCCTACTTTAACGATATTTTGGTAGGTTTCATCTGGAAAAAATGCATCAGGGACACCACAACGAATATGGCCTGATGGTTTTAAAAATTCATAACAAATTTTAGCCGCTTTTACACCTTCTTCAAAAGTAAGATGTTCCCATACATGCTCAGCTAAAATGGCTGTAATGGAATTATATTCAAATCGTTCTTCCCAAGTAGTTTCAATTAATAAGTTAAGTTCATCTTCTTTAGTTTGAATCCAACCTGGATTATTGTTAAATGCTCCAGCTCCAACTACTACTTTAATTTCAGTTTGTTTTATTGCCATCACTTTCACCTCATATGTACTTTAATTCATTAAATATTTTCTATGTTTACTATAAATTTTCCTTCTTCAACTAAGCTGCCGGCTAGTTCAAGAAAAAATCAATTACAATGAAAATCGAAATTACTATTAAATGAGCTTAGGATAGGATAAACAAGCCGAGCAATTTGGGTATTACTACAAAATATTAAATTTGACTATGTGTTTTCTTCCCCGCAAACAAGAGCGATTCAAACTGCAGAAATGGCTACTAATATAAAAGCTATTCCAGATACAAGATTATAAGAAAAAGAAGGTATCTCACCTTTGTGAGATACCTTCTTTTATATCAATCTATCATTATATTATCCACCAAAAACTATACAGCTACATACTATAAGAACAAACAACACTAATAAACTATTTGAGAAATGACCCATAGAATACTACCCCTTTATTTAATTATGTAAAAGATTTTACCATAAAATTATTTACAGCATAATATCTGAAAGAGACATTAGATTCATTAGTTTTTTATGTATAAAGTAATATTTTATAATCTTTACATTCTCCTCACATAAAAATACTTTAACTTTTCCTCTACTGCATTTCTCACGATTTAAATAACATCTTATTAGTAAATAAATATTTACTAATACCAATAAAATTATTTGATTTTAAATAAAAATAGTAATAAAATAATTACTAAATCAATAAAGGAAGCGAAAAATAATGACCAATAAAGAATTATTAAACGAATACATGAATTTATTATTAAATATGTCAGGTACTTTCAAACTGTTATCTATGAAATCTTCTGAATTTACACATTTAGAGCAACACGTAGTTGAGTATATTGCCCAGCAAAAAGTCGCTGTAAATTTGAAAATGATTGCAAGTTACTTAAACATACCTAAGCAACAATTAAGTGTAACAGTTCGTAATTTAGAGCAAAATGGATACATTGTAAAAAAACAAGACACAGTAGATAAACGAGCCGTTTTAATTTCCCTAACAGAAAAAGCTGAAAAAGTACATTATGAGAGATGGAAACAAATTTATAATAATTTCACAGATAGTCTTGAAAAACTAAATGAAGAAGATCAACGTGATTTAACTTACGGACTTTATAAAACAAATAAAATGCTCTCGAAAATGCTAAATAACGACTAAACGGATACAATAATTTATTGTTTATTATTAAACGGAGGATGTTTCATGATTAAAGAAATAGATTTACATTCAGTCCAAGGTACTATGCTTATTCCACTTTGGGGACGAGCGAACGGAAGTGAAAAAAATAAAGATATTTTAGATGATATGGAGGCTATTCGAATTATTAAAGATTGCGATTTTGATTTCTCTAGAATAGCTGACACCTTTGGTGAATACGGATGCATAACTTACATTGCCCGCGCACGAAAAATTGATGATACTATAAAACAATTTATTAGTAAACATCCGAATGCTACTATTGTAAATATCGGTGCTGGACTAGATACTACATTTTCAAGAGTTGATAACGGTACAATACATTGGTATAACCTTGATTTGCCCGATGCAATCTCTTTTCGTAAAATATTAATTGATGATTCACCACGAAATATAAGCATCGCTAAATCATTTTTTAATACTTCTTGGTTTGACGATATTAAATATGATCCGAACGACGGTATTCTTTTTATATCAGCAGGTGTGTTTTACTACTTTAAAGAAGAAGATTTAAAAGAGATCATAGTTACTCTGTCAAAACGTTTCCCTGGAGGAGAGCTATATTTTGACGCTGAATCAAAATTCGCACTGAATCTTTCGAATGCTACTGTAAAGAAATCCGGTAATAACAGCGCTATGATGTATTTTTACGTAAATAATCCAAAGGCAATAGAAAAATGGTCTTCTAACATAAAAGTGTTAAGCTGTTCCCCTTTCTTTAAAGATATACCTACAAATAAAGATTGGGATGGTAGTACGCGTATTATGATTCGAATTGTAAACTTAATAAAGATGTTGAAGTTTGTTCATTTGCGATTTGAAAAATAATCAATCTATAGCTTATATATTATATCGTATACAAAAAAGACCTCAATATAATAAAATCGAGGTCTTTTTTACTTATTTTTCAACTAAGCTAATTGCTAACTTATGTAGAAACAACATT
This sequence comes from Bacillus paramycoides, assembly GCF_001884235.1. GTDB lineage: Bacteria > Bacillota > Bacilli > Bacillales > Bacillaceae_G > Bacillus_A > Bacillus_A paramycoides. The sequence goes on from NZ_MAOI01000101.1 coordinate 23,210, forward strand.
TTTCACTATACTTTTTATTCCTCTAACGACTAGATACCTTGTTTATTCTTAAATTTCGAACTCAACTCGCTCCATACATCAAATTTATTACCATCCAAATCATAAAAAACAAAATTTCTACCTACATGACCTCTATTTTCAATCTCACCAACTTTTATCCCTTTTTTAATAAAATCAAGATGCAATGCATGTAAAGCATCTAATCCATCCACTTCAAATGTAATTGAAAATCGTTCCTCACCATTAATATCATAAAAATTCGAGCTTTGATTCTCTTTTGATTTCACTAAAAAAACACTTATATTTACTAGATTAATAATCGCTTTGTCTGAATCCTGATAGCTTAACTCCGCACCCAACTTTTCTACATACCATTTTGATGCATTAACCGTATCAATTACAGGTAAGTATGTAGTTCCTATCCGTATTAATTTATTATCCATTGTATTCGCTCCCTTTACAGTATGGGGCTAACAATAACGCCGAACGTATATTCTTGTTAAATATATTCTTTCTACACATACATTATCCTTTAAAAATTTTAATTTTTCACAACGGCATACAAAACAAATTTATATAATCCTTTCTGTTTAAGTCTTTGTCATTATATCGATAGTAGCAACCTCTTCGTAAGTGAACATTTTGTGAATGTTCTCAAAGCGATTTCAGACATCTTCCCTTTTTTACTCAAAATTCTCATGTTTAATAACTTTATTTTTCATAAAGGTTTTATATATCCCAATGTTGTATTACTACATATAACATTTTTTCGATATCAATACTTAAAAATAAGGAGATTAAATAATGGAACAAACCATTCATATTGACGGTTTCGTCAAACCTGGGTTTGAAAAAGTTAAGGATGCATTTATAGAAAATTTTACAACTCGTGAAGAATTAGGGGCGGCATGTTGTATCTATTACAATGGTGAGTGTGTTGTTGATCTATGGGGTGGTTATCGTGATCACCAAACTAAGGAATTTTGGACAGAAGATACAGCAGTTCTCATATTTTCTGGGACAAAAGGGTTTGCTGCTCTTGCATTAGCTTTAGCTCATTCAAAAGGGTATATAGATTACGATGAAAAAGTATCTACTTACTGGAATGAATTTGGGATAAATGGAAAAGAAAACATTACAGTCCGGCAGTTACTTGCACATACAGCGGGATTATGCTGTATTAATGAATTACCATTACATACACTTAGTGACTTTGATACAAAAAACGTTGCCCCGTATTTAGAAACTATGAAGCCAGCTTGGGAACCTGGTACAAAACATGGTTATCATACTTGGACAATAGGCTGGTTTATAAGTGAGTTAATTCGTCATGTAGATCCAAAAGGAAGAAATCTTACTCAATTTTTCAATGAAGAAATTTCAGGGCCCTTGCATGCCGAAATGTATATTGGCATCCCCTCTTCTCTTCCAGATGAACGAATTGCGACTATTAAAGGAATCCAATCTATATTTGATATATTTAAAAACTTCAGCTCTTTTCCTAAAAGCTTACTATGGGCATTTATAAATCCAAAATCATTAGCAAAACGTAGTATGTTAGATCCAAAAGGATTATTAGCTCATGATAATTTCAACCGAAGAGAATTACGAGAAGTAGAATTCCCATCTGGAAATGGTATTGGGGTAGTACGTGATATGGCCAAAATTTATAGCGAATTTGCTAATGGTGGTCCTCACTTAGAAATAATCCCACATACATTAGATGAATTGTCCAAACCACCTATCCAAACAAAAAATGGCTGGCGTGATGTTGTCCAAACCGTCGACACGGCATTTTCATTAGGATTTTTCAAGCCGTTAACAACTGGTTCTAATTATGGAAATTCTTCATGCTTTGGTCATCCAGGGGCAGGTGGCTCTTTATGCTTTGCTGATCCAATAAATCGAGTTGGTTTTTCATATGCAATGACACGGGTTGGTATGCAAATGTTTGATGACCCTAGAGAAACGGCAATCCGTAAAGCTTTTTATAAAATAATTCTATAATTTCCGTTTAGATATATGAAAAAACGCTAGGAGGAAGATTATGAGAGAGAACGAATTGTACGTTTATCACATTGTTACTAGAAAAAAAATGAATCTCGGACAAATCATAAACTTTGACAAAAATCAAACTAATACCTTATATACCTTCTTTTTTGAAAGAGAACAATTAAATTCTAATGGTGAAGACTCTATTCAAATTTTAAAAAATCATTATACCGATGAGGAATTACATATAAATAATGAAAATGCTAAAGTAGTTATGAATTATATGGATCAAACAATTAGAGCGGTTAGAGAAACGATTGTGGAAATGGTTAGACTGCAAGAATTTCCTGAATATCCTTCAAGGTTGTCTTGCTTATATGCTTCCAAAAGCTATGAAGATGCTTTGAAATGGAAAGAGCTTTTTGATTCTTACAATCGAGAAGTTTTGCAGATTGTTAAACTACGAGTGATCGGCAGTTCTTTTGAAGGTGACGGAAACCTTTTACCGAAAGAAGATGGTATTCCTTTTTCTCAAAAAATTGAACAAGCTAGAGAGTATTGGCAAGGAAATGTTAGAAATGAACTTCCTGAGCTACTGATTAATGGAAAAATTGAAGTGATGGAAATTATAGATGATTTTTCACCAATTCGCATTTAATTCTTGACTAAATATTATAGGACGGAGATTACAATGATGAAAAAGGTGTACTTCAATCATGATGGTGGTGTAGATGATTTAGTTTCACTGTTTTTATTACTTCAGATGGACAATGTGGAACTTACCGGGGTCTCTGTTATACCAGCAGATTGCTATTTAGAACCCGCAATGTCTGCAAGTCGTAAAATTATCGATCGTTTTGGTAAAAGTAGTATTGAAGTAGCGGCATCAAACTCTCGTGGGAAAAATCCGTTTCCAAAAGACTGGCGGATGCATGCGTTTTATGTAGATGCTTTACCAATTTTAAATGAGTTTGGAAAAGTGATAACACCCACGTCAGCTAAGCCTGCACATCATCATATAATAGAGACCCTTCTACAAACCGATGGAAAAACAACTTTATTATTTACAGGTCCCCTAACTGACCTTGCCCGTGCATTATATGAAGCACCTGTAATCGAAGAAAAAATTGAACGTCTAGTTTGGAGGGGGGGTACATTTCGTACTGCAGGCAATGTACATGAACCTGAGCATGATGGAACAGCCGAATGGAATTCATTTTGGGATCCTGAAGCAGTAGCTCATGTATGGGGAGCAAAAATAAAAATTGATTTAGTGACGCTAGAAAGTACAAACCAAGTTCCGCTAACATTAGACGTACGTGAACGCTGGGCAAAAGATCGTAAATATATTGGTGTCGACTTCCTTGGTCAATGCTATGCGATGGTCCCCCCTCTCGTTCACTTTTCAACTAACTCTACCTACTATTTGTGGGATGTATTGACTACTGCGTTTGTCGGAAACACTGATCTTGCAAAAACTCAAACGATTAATAGTATCGTTCATATATCTGGACCCAGCCAAGGACGTACAGTGGAAACTGATAATGGACGACCAGTAAATGTCGTTTATGATGTAAAACGTGATCTGTTCTTCGATTATATTACTGAATTAGCTAAAAAAAGTTGCGAATAATTTCATTGAATTCATTGAGAATTGGTCAAGGATAGCATTTGTTGGATGTGAGGATTGGCAGTGGTTACCTTTCACTACCAGTCCTGAAAGTGGTATAAATTCAGATGATGAGCCAGCAAAACGATTTAGAAATTGGTTGGGACTAGATTTATAATTATAAAAAAGAGTATTGAATTAACTTTCAATACTCTTTTTGTGCAGTTAAATTGTTTTGGGTCAAAATAAGTTTCAATTTAATTAAAGTTAGGTTTTACAGATTAACCATTTCATAACCATTTACAAAGTACGTTATTGTTTCTAGCTCATCTTCATTTAATTCTCTATCTAGTTCTTGTTTATACGCTGCCTTTATCTTCTCTTCATCGCCTTTATGAGTTTCCGTATATGTTCCTACTGTTTTTAGCAAACGAATCTCTCGCAAAAATTCATTTCGATCTATAGCTTTCCCATGTGAAAGAATATAGGTCTCGGCATCAAATCCCTCTAATTCTTGTATCAATTTAAACGTTCGTTTCGTCGTATAGTTCCACTTCGAAGAAAAAATATCTGCATAAATACAGTCTCCTAAAAACAATATCTTTTCCTCTTTAATATAAATGACAACAGAGTCATGTGAATGATCCCCACCCACATGCTTTAAGACACATGTCACATCACCAAGGTCTAATTCAAGTTGTTTCTGAAAGGTTAAGGACGGCGGAATAATTTGAATATTTCTCGGTTGTTCATTGAACTCTTTTTTTATACAATCCGCACAAAATTCAATTTCTGTGCCTTCTTTCACTCGTGCGTCCAATGCCTCATCTGTCCACTCATAAGAAACAATTGTGTTCATCTCTTTTTTTGTTTCAAAATGTGCGATAGACAATGCTTTTTGTAATACAGGCAATCCAAAAATATGATCCCAGTGCCAATGCGTTAATGCTACAAAATCAGGATTTGAGATATTTTGCTCTTTTAACATTTCTAAAAACAATTGTGCATGTGCTTCTGAATTACCTGCATCTATCATCAAAGTCTTTTCTTTTCCAACAACCATTCCTAAGATAGGTCTATCCGTCTCCGAAACAGGTGTCATATACCAAAATGAGTGTCCAATTTTTTTAATTTGCTGCATAACTATTTCCTCCATTTACTACTACGCTCTTGAATTATTATCTGTAAAACCTTCATCCAGCACATAGCACGAAATAATATATATTGCTTTCTTTAAAACGTAGTCACTTCTTCTATCCATTTAAATAAGCATCCCAATCATAGTCTTCAATTTTATAGAATCTACCTTCATCATTTCTTTCATATGCACATAAAGGTGGTTCCTCAAGAAATTTTAAAATAGAATCATCTATATTCAATATGACTCCAACTGAAATAATTTGAAAGTTTTTAGGATCATTTACAAAGTCATCACTTTCATAGCCACTTAATATTGACCAACCAGAGTCACCTTCTTCTCTTGAATCCTCTTTAAGCATAAAGTTAAATTCTCTTTTTTCAAGTACATCATTACTAACAATTACCTTCGTATCAAAATAAAAATCCCAATCTTTTGAAGCTGGATCGTGATATTCCGTATCACATATATTTTCAATTCCAAATGAAATTTTATCACCTATTTTTAAATCTAAACGATACGGATTATTGTTGAGTTTCCCTACAAACTTCTTCTCATTTCTTTCAGTGATTTCCACCCACATTCTTTCACCATTAAACCCATCTTCTTCCTCATTTTTAGTTACAAAAATTAACTTTACCAAATCTCCAACCTTTAATTTCTCCAACACTTCTGAGCTAGGAAGGTAGAATGTATATGGCGCTCCTTTATTTAATTCATAAACATTATCTAAGTACCAAGACATCTTTTTTCTCTCCTTAAAAGCTTTTTACACTCATATTTTTAAAATAACACTATTTTTTCTTCCGGCAAACTACTACCATAGAATAGCAATCTTCCCCTAACTCATTTCCTTCCCAATCATTATATATATGTAATAATTCAAAACCATTCGCTACTAGTAATCTTTCTAACTCCTGCGGATACGTATAGCGAAGATCAATCGTTGTTTTCAGTTCCTCTACTAGCACATCATCCTTATAAAACCTTCTTGTTGTTATGTAGTGCTGTATTTGCTGAATTGAATCATATGTCATTTCAGTATATAAATCACATTTTCTTCCCTTTTCATCACTAATAGTTGTCCAATATTCTTCTGTAGATGGTTGTATTAATTCTTCTTTTGAAGGAAATCGTGTATCGAATATGAATATACCATTCTCAGTTAACACATGATGAATAGATGTTAATAACTTATTTTGATCTGTATTCATAAGAAAGTGCTGGAATCCATGTCAAACCATAAATGCTAACGGAATCGTTTCTTCAATCTTCAATTGTAAGCAGTCTTATTGTAGCCATTTTACTTTTTTACACTCCGTAGATTTTCTCTTCGCTTCAGCAAGCATTCCTTCATGTATATCTACACCAATCATTTGATATCCGCTTTCTATAAATGGAATTGTAACCCTTCCTGTTCCACAAGCAATATCTAGAATCCATTCATTTTGTATACTTAGTTTTTGTGCCCATGATAGTAAAAACGGAAAATCTGACAAACTTTTATTTTCTATATCATATCGTTTTGGATTTTCATATTCTGATAGACTCCACTTAGTTTGCAAACTTATTCCCCATTTCATATTTCCACTTAAATTTAATATATAAATTATAACGAATTATTAGTTTTTTCTCTATAATCAAACACAATTACTTGGACTAATCTAACTTTCCTTTTCGTAAGCTAAAAATAAGTGGAAGAATCGGAGTGTGATAATATGGAACGTTTATGGATCCCAATGATCGTTACGTTTTTTTCGTTCGGTGGGTTATTATTAGGAGGCGCTGTTGGATTTGCAACACGTCAACTAATTGAAGAAAAGATGCATCGTTTATATGCATTATGTGGTGGTATTTTACTTGGATTATTATCGCTTGAAATTATTCCTGAAACATTTTCAAGCTATGAAATAATTGGTCCTATACTCGGGATTACTATCGGAGTATTAGTTATGAGCTTATTAGATAATTATTGCCATCATCCAATGATACATAAAAAAGATCAACAAGCATGGCAAACCTTCCTTTTTCTTTCTTTCGCTATATTTATTCATAATATGCCGAGTGGCTTTGCGTTAGGTACAGCTTTTATAAATCATAATGACTCTGCCATTCCTTTCTTACTTGCGATTGTTATTCACCATATTCCAGAAGGATTAGCGTTAATCATTCCATTTCTTTTTACAAAGCATAAATACATTTCATTTTTATTAACAACTTTATTACTTTCCCTAATTCTAGGTACCGGTACTGTTTTTGGCATTATGATGGACGGGAAAGCTCCCCTTTTACAAGGACTGATTATGGGAAGTGCAATTGGTTCCCTAGGTTATGTCACAATTCATGAAATGCTTTGGAAAGCAAAAAAACAGTTAACTTTCCTTGCGTTTCTATCATGGTCTATTAGTGGCTTTTTACTTATAACAGTCTTCGCCCTTTTTACTGGTCATCATTAAAACAAATATGTTTTATTATTTGTATATTTTTCCTTTTTCTCCAAAACATAATAGTATCTACCTATTACAAGGAGGAACGATTATGTTTGGAAAAACAGCCGGTGAAGCACTAGTTGACCTATTAATTGATTGGGGTGTAGAGCATATATATGGTATGCCGGGAGATTCCATTAACTCTATTATTGAGCCTTTAAGAAAAAAACAAGATAAAATCAGATTCATTCAAGTTCGTCATGAGGAAGCTGGCGCACTTGCGGCGGCAGCCTATGCGAAGTTAACGGGAAAACTTGGCGTTTGTATGGCTATTGCTGGACCTGGAGCAATCCATTTACTCAATGGTTTGTATGATGCGAAACTCGATCAAGCTCCTGTACTAGCAATTACAGGACAAGTTGAAAGCGATTTACTTGGAACAGGATTTTTCCAAGAAGTAAACTTAGAAAGAATGTTTGATGATGTTGCGGTTTATAATCAACGAATTATGTCAGCTGAACAGTTACCCGCTGTAGTGAATCAAGCGATTCGAATGGCATATACGAAAAAAGGTGTATCTGTTCTTACCATTCCAGATGATGTCCCAAAATTTGAAGTAAAAAATGGAGCACGTATTACAAACTCTTCTTTCACATTACCTGAATTATTTCCGCAAAATGAAGATTTAACTTTAGCAAAACACGCATTAAACGAAGCGAAAAAACCTGTTATTTTAGCTGGTAAAGGCGCAAAACATGCGAGAGAGTCTTTACTTGCATTTGCTGAACATATCGGTGCTCCAATCGTACTTACATTACCCGCTAAAGGAATCATCCCTGATGAACACCCTCTTTGTATTGGCGGATTAGGGTTAATCGGAACGAAACCTTCATATGAAGCAATGAAACATGCGGATACTTTAATTATGGTTGGGACTTCTTATCCGTTCACTGGGTTCTTACCCGAAAAAGCAAAAACACTTCATATTGATACAGACCCTGCTCAAATCGGGAAACGTTATGCGACAGATATCGGATTAGCTGGTGATGCTGATAAGACATTAAAATGGTTAATTGCAAATGTAGAAAATCATGAAGACCATTCGTTCTTAGAACACCACCAAGAAATGATGAAAAAGTGGGAAGAAAAATTACACAATCAAGAAGAAGATTCTTCGACCCCAATTAAACCACAGCGAGTTATGCATGCTCTGCAGAAAGTAGCAGAAGATGATGCAATCTTATCTGTCGATGTCGGAAATGTAACAGTGTGGACAGCAAGGCACTTCCGTATGACAAACCAGCAATTTATCATTTCTAGCTGGCTTGCCACACTTGGTTGTGGCTTACCTGGTGCACTTGCTGGAAAAATTGCTTTCCCGGATAAACAAGTGTTTGCAGTTTGTGGTGACGGCGGGTTTGGAATGACAATGAACGACTTTGTAACAGCTGTTAAATATAAACTGCCAATCGTTGTCATCGTATTAAACAATAATAAGATCGCCATGATTAAATTCGAACAAGAAGTTATGGGTAATATCGAATTCGGCACAGACTTAACGAATCCTGATTTCGCTAAATACGCAGAGGCTTGTGGTGGAATTGGATATCGAGTTGAGAATTTAGATGAACTACTCCCTGCTTTTGAAAACGCAGTAAAACAAAATAAACCGTGTATTATTGATGTAGTAGTAGATGTAAATGAAGCACCAATGCCAGCAAAAATCACATTTGGTCAAGCGGCCGGTTATACGAAACATATGATAAAAGAATTATTTGAAGAAGGTAAGATTGATCTACCACCACTTTAAAATATAAAAGAAAGATAGCCGAAAACAATTTGTCTTCAGCTATCTTTCTTTATTTTTGTACCTCTCTATAGAAAGAAAAATCATTCACAGTAGGCTGTATTTGTTTCTCTACTTTCACTTTTTCCTTCTTCCGATTCGCTCTTCTAACATTTCCTAGCTTAATCGCATCTTGCATACTATTACTAACTAGATTTCCTGCTAAAATTGTCATACTATAAAAAACAATTGGTATAAGTACAATCCATGTATGAGTAGTTAAGTGCCGGAAGTTTTGACCAATTAGGCCGGTCCATTCTTTTGTTACACTATCTGGATCCATTCCACTGAAGGTTATTGTTCCACCAAAAAATAATTGCAACAAACCAAGGTGTAAGAGAAGTAATAACGTACTCACAAATTGTTGGGCTACTAATAAAAGAAATGATGGTAACATATGCGGCCATATATGGCGCTTCAACCTCTGCCACTTACTTCCACCGAGCACAGTGGCTGCCAATATAAATTCTTCTTTCTTAATACGTTTTACTTCTTGCGCTATATACAACATAACTGTTGGTACAGCAAGACATGCAAGAACTATAATTTGAAATGCCACTCGCAAATACAACGGCACAACTTCTTCTCCACTATCAAACGTTAAAACTTCATTTAACATAAAATAGGAAATCATAACCATTGGTACAATACTAAAAGGATCAAAAAAAGATGAAATAACTGGAAATGATCTTTTACTGTACATTCCTAGTAATAAGCCAATAACTCCACCAATTGCCACACGTAAAAATGCGATAACGATACTTGCACCGACTGTCCATTTCGCTCCTTCTATTATTAACTGGACAAGGTCGCGTCCTTTCGCATCACTACCGAACCAAAATTTACTCGATGGTGAAAACGGAGCTGCCTCTAGTTCTCCTTTTTCGTTATACATCATCGTAAGTTCACGAATATTCCCATCGAAAAACAACGTATTCCCAATACTAACAATCATAAGTGCGCTTAAAAAAGTAATACCTAGCCAAAATCTCACATCTTTTTTTACAACTTGCCACATATTATACACGCTCCTTTATAACATTTTGTAAGAACGTATGTAATAAACGAAATAGTATAAAAAGCGGTACGTATAATATTATTAAACTTACTGTAAATATTTCTAACTTTGAATTTTCTTTTACAAAAACAAACATGCCGTACGTATTAAATATCCATTCAATAATATATAAATTTGATAACATGAATAAAATATTTGTTTTTGCATAATAGATTGTTGTTAACAAGACATTTCTTGAAATATGATGTGTTAAAATATGTCGTAAACTTAGCCCTTTACTCTTCGCAAATATACTATAATCTTTTTCCATTTCTTCTCTAAATCGTAATAACAATAGTTTTATAAATAGTAACGTTGTTGGTATCGTAAGACATATAATGGGTAACAACCGTACTCTCTCTTCTCCTATTCCAGCAAGTTTTATTGGCATAAATCCTGTTTTTTGAAAAACAATTACGACAAGAAGTTGCGATAATAAAATAAGTAAAATATCCGGTATACTTTCAAGAGTAAGAAAAACCCCATTCCATACTTTCTGCTTCATATGAGAACGCTGCAATACCCAAACGACAAGTACATATGCTATAAGCAAAGACAGTAAAAAAGCTGAGAGAAATACGATCATCGTTTCAATATAATGAATCCAAATTTGTGGAAATAATTTTCTTGAGTCTCGAAATCCAAATGTAATTTCACCCGGTCGAAGTAACTTCCCTCCAAGAAACACAATCGTGTTCCAAAAACCGATTAAATCAATTTGCAATCCCTTAAATAATCGAGGGAGTGCACCTAGACAGATTATACACAAAATTGCAGCAAATAACTGTAAACAAGTAATCCCACACCATCTAACAATTCGCATCAACATAACTATTACCCCTTGATTTATTGATAGAATATTCAGAAACAAAAAACCAGATATATTACATCTCTTCAGTTACATCCTGCACTCGCTTTTTCCCATTAGGTAAAATAGCTTGATATAAACACGTAACAAATAATAATAAACCAAATAAAATAATATACAATGTATCTGCACCAATCCATTTCGGAAACAGCATCGCTATTGCGCCAAGAGATAACAGTTGGAATCCAGTCGTTAATGGACTAAGTAAACTTTGAACGCGCCCCATAAATGACTCTTCTACAATTTTATACATCCAGCCCGATAATGCAATATTAATAAACGGTAAAAAGAAAGTCGCAAAAGCTATACATACATAAAAAGACCATATGTGATTTACAAAGTAGCACATACCGAAGAAAACTCCTGAGCCCGCCATACCAAAAACAATAATAGATTTTGGTGCATATTTCTTATCTATACTCGTTGCTACTACACTTCCGATTAGTAATGAAATTCCTCCAACTACTCCACCAACCATTGCTAAACTTTCATACGTTTCTGGAGCTAATTTGTATTTTAATATGTAAGTAGAGGATACGCTTAAAATACCATTTAATAATCCAAATACGATAAACCCTAAAAGTAGTTTTTTTAAAGTTTCATTTTGATATATATACTTGATACCTTCTTTAAACTCTGTAATTAACATCTTCAAGTTAACTTCTTTCCATTTTGTTCTACCATTCGGCAAACGAACACTTTCTGGAATTGAAATTGTTTGAATTAAAATACCACTCGCAATAAAGGTGAATGTATTAACTAAAATGCTCCCATAAATTCCAAATGTCCAATATACCATTGTTGCAATTCCTACACCAAATAAAGCATACAAACTAGTTACCATTTGATTAATACCTGCTGCTGCACCATATTGATCTGATTCCACTACGCCCTGAATCATAGCCTGCTCAGATGGGGAGAAAAATTGAATACATGCATTTTCCAAAAATAAAAATATAAAGACAAGTATAATCATCCCGTAATAAAGCGAAATTAGAATTCCAATATTACAGAGAGAACAACATATATTACTTACCGTACAAATACGTTGTCTATCAAATCTATCCACTACTGTCCCTACTAATAGAAAAAAGATTAGTGCAGGTAATGCAATCATAATTTGTGTCGTCGTTGCGTAAACTGGCTGTTTTCCGTATTGATCTAACAAGTAAAACATTAAAGAAATTCCAGCAATCATAGAACCAAGTCGCTCTAAAATATTTGCTAGAAAAAAGCGTGCATAAACTTTGTTGCGGAATAACTGTAGCATTTCTTTCATACGTAATATCCTTTCCATCGACAAAATATTATTATTTCGGTCATTTCTCGGAAGTCATATTATATTTTTTTCGACCATTATCCAGTCTTTTCCTTCTTTATAAAAAACAACCTAAAAAAAGACCCTTGTTCATAAATACAAGAGTCTTTGCATTTTTCTTCGCTTCACGAATTTGTAGTTGATATTTATCTAAAATCTTTGATCCTTTTTGCTAATTATTCTAACTATTTATTTCATCCCAATCTTTTTGTACATTATTAATTTCCCATACACTTCTTAACTTTTTACTACAATAATCCTTAATATTTTCCGAATTTTCAATATCACTCGTGGATTTAAATCATTAAAGCTTGATAACATCTCACGTACCCGTCTTTATATAAACACACATAAAAAAGCCCTTGTTTTCATAACAAGGACTCTTTTATTAAACTATTTCGCTACCTCTTCTTTCGGCATTACCATACCTTTATAAAGTTGGACAGTAATCCAGTAATAAATGAAATAAATTACTAAAAAGATTCCTATAGGCATCCATACTTTTACAAACGGGTCAACTAATATAAAGCTAAATAAGTTAAGACCTACTAACACGTGGGAAATTCCAATGATCGCTGGGAAGATAAATAAATATGAAATCTCTTTATATATACTTTTTGTTAACATACTACGTCTCACACCGATTTTTCGTAACATTTCATAACGTCGTACATCACGAGAAGCACCCGTTAATATTTTGAACATAAGGGAACTTGCCATCATTGCTAAAAATGCAATTCCAAGGAAAAATCCCATAAACATTGTTCCGCTCATGAAGCTATTCATGAATTGATATATCGTCATTTTCGTAAATAGATTTACTTCTTCACCAGTTGTTTTTTCAATCATTTCTTTTTGTCTTTTATCTATATCAATCAACAACGGTTTATATTTTTTCATATCATCTACTTTTGCTAACGTTACAGTATGTTCAGTTCCTTGAATTCCTTTATAATGCTCTTCGTCTGCAATTCTTACAGGTTTTCCGTTAAATTGATTATGGGTAATTTGTATCTCTCTTACAATTGCATCCTCCCAATCTTTTGGCATACGCGGAAGTTTATTTGCTACATCCGGAGCTTCCAAAGCAGAATATACAGGTTCAGTTAAAGGCTCCTTTACACGTTTACGAGCAGGCTCTTTTAAAGTTTTTGTATCAAAATGATCGGAAACAAGTGGTGGTTTCGCAGTTAAATCGTTACGTAAATAATACACTGCTTCTCCATCAACTTTATACTTATATTTCCCTTCTTCTATAATATTCATATCTTTTAATGCCGCTTCATCTTTTTCATTTGGATCATGTATTACGACATCATATACACGTGAAAAGTCTGTCATAATGCCTACATTCTTTTGAAACGCCATACCTGCTGTCATCGCACCTGCGCCTAATGCAATTAACATCGCAACCGTGCCTAGTACTCTCGATAAACTAGTTACTCGAAAACGTAACTGTGCATAAGTAAAACTATTTAATCCCGTTTCATTTCGTTTTTTATTCCCCTTAATTTTCATCACAAAAAGTGGGAGTAATGAGCTGAAAATGAAATACGTTCCTAATGTCGTAACAATTGTCGCTATTATAAATCCTAGTTCAGCAAATAATTTTATATTTACCATAAAATAATATCCTGTACTTACTAGCAATACACCTAGTACTGTCATAATAACAGTGCGGGTTTTACTTTTCTTAACCTCATCTTGCGTTTCATCTTCACGTATTAACTCTAATTCTGTTTTACGTAATAATCGGAAACTATTCATTAAACCAGTAATGAAAAATAATATTAAGAAGAAAATAGATGTAACTAATATAGCTGGTGTGTATACAGATGCATAATTACCTTTTGCTGAAATTTCCATTCCGTTCATTAGAAAATTCCCCGCTACACTAGCAAGTACTATTCCTACTAGAATACCGATAATAATACTGACAATACCCATACCAAAAGTTTCAACAAATAATAATTGCGCTACTTTTTTCTTTTTAGCTCCAAGCATCATATACATACCGAGTTCTTTTCTTCTTAATGTAAGTAAAAAAGAATTGGCATATATGATATAAAAAACTGTAATGAAAGAAAGTAATATTGCACCAACCCAGAAGACGAGCCTAATACTACTAATGAGACTATTATCTTTTGTAAATTCACTATTCATTGCCATCGTTTGGAACATGTAAAATATACTAATACTAATGACTAGACCAATAAGTAAAACCATATAATCTTTTAACATCTTTTTCATACTATGACGTGATAATTTGAATAACATAGTCTTGCCCCCTTACTTAGACTCAGCAGCTGAGCCCATATGAGCAAGCACACCTAAAATGTCTTGATAGAAATTTTCTCGTGTTCCTTGACACTTTAACTCTTTATATAGAAGACCATCTTGAATAAATAAAATACGCTCACAATAACTCGCACTAAACGCATCATGTGTAACCATTAAAATACTTACATTGTGATTTTCATGTAAATCTTGCATTGCCTCTAATAAACTTTTTGCATTTTTACTATCAAGTGCGCCGGTCGGTTCATCTGCTAATACAATTGCTGGATTATGTACTAAAGCACGTGCTGCCGCTGTTCTTTGCTTTTGCCCTCCAGAAACAGCAGTCGGATATTTTGTTAATATTTCAGTAATCCCTAATTTCTTTGCAACCTCATTTACTTTTCCAGTAATCTCACTTGACGGTACGCCTTGCAGAGAAAGTGGTAAAGCGATATTTTCATAAATTGATAAGTTTTCTAGTAAGTTAAAATCTTGAAAGATAAACCCTAATTTTTGAGAGCGAAAATCCGATAATGCATTACCCTTCATAGAAGTAATATTTGTGCCAGCTATTGTAACGCTACCACCTGTCGCTTGATCAAGTGTACTAATCACATTAAGTAATGTCGTTTTTCCAGATCCAGAAGGACCCATAATCCCGACAAATTCTCCTTCTTTAATACTTAACGATACACCCCTTAACGCTTTTGACTGATTTTCATTCCTTTTTCCATACGTTTTTTCTACACTTTCTACAGTAACTACATTTGTTGACATCTCTTTCACTCCATCCCTTTTGTATAATATTAATTTCTCATATATTTCTTATCTTTTTCTCATGTAAATCCTTAAGAATTTTTTAACTTTTCAAACACAAAGAGATACATAAGTAGCATGAACCTTTTTCCTACTTCATCTTCTCACTTTTCTAAAACTCGTTCATTCGATTTCTCTTACATTTACCTTACATTTTTGTAAGGTAAAAAAGAAAACACACCACTTTATAATGGTGTGTTTTCTTATCAACTCTATTTTCTATTTTTTATTTCCTTTTTTATACTTTCCACAAATACATCTAGTGCAACAATTTCTGACTTCTCCTCACCATATTTTCTCACATTTACAGCTTTGTTTTCCATTTCCTTATCCCCAATAACAAGAACATAAGGAACTTTTTGCATTTGCGCTTCTCTTATTTTATATCCTAATTTTTCTTCTCGCATATCTCGTTCAACACGAATACCAGCTTGAACTAATTTATCTGCAACCTCATTTGCATATTGTACATGGACTGCATTTGAAACTGGAATTACTTTCACCTGAACTGGTGCCACCCATGCCGGGAACGCGCCTCCAAAGTGCTCAATTAATATTGCTAAAAAGCGGTCTAAAGATCCTAAAACTGCTCGATGAATGACAACTGGTCTTCTCTTTTCATTATTCTCATCAATATAATTTAAATCAAATTTCTCTGGCATTTGGAAATCTAGTTGGACTGTTCCGCATTGATGACTTCTATTTAAAGCATCTTTAATATGGAAATCAATTTTCGGTCCGTAAAATGCACCGTCACCTTCATTTAGTCTATATTTATAATTTAATGATTGTAATACATTTTCTAATGCTGCTTCTGCTTGCTCCCATAATTTATCGTCTCCCATTGAATCTTCTGGACGAGTAGAAAGCTCTACTTCATATTCGAACCCGAAAGTTTTGTAGACGTAATCAATTTGCGCCAGAACTGATTTAATTTCATCTTCAATTTGTTCTGGTGTTACAAATAAATGAGCATCATCTTGGCAGAAAGTACGAACTCTTAATAATCCGTTTAAAGCGCCACTAAATTCATGTCGATGTACTTGACCGAACTCACACATGCGTATCGGTAATTCGCGATAAGAATGCAATTTATTTTTAAACATAAGCATATGCCCTGGGCAGTTCATCGGTTTTAATGCAAAACTTTTATGATCTACTTCTGAGAAATACATATTGTCTTTGTAATGTCCCCAGTGCCCTGACTTCTCCCATAATTCTTGGTTCATCATAAAGGGAGTACGCACTTCTTGGTAATCATACTCTTTTTGAATTTCTCTTAGAAACGATTCTAACTCATTTCGAATAATCTGCCCTTTCGGTAAATAAAACGGCATTCCCGGAGCCTCTTCAGAAAACATAAACAATTCAAGTTCACTACCTAATTTTCGATGATTTCTCTTCGCAGCCTCCTCAACAAAATGCAGATACTCTTCTAATTCTTTTTGAGAAGCAAATGCAACACCATATATACGTTGAAGCACTTGATTGTTACTATCCCCTCGCCAATATGCACCTGAAACGTGAGTTAATTGGAATGCTTTCAAATAACCTGTAGATGGTAAATGTGCTCCTCTACATAAATCTACAAATTCACCTTGTTTATATAGTGTTACACTTTCCTCATTAGGAATTGCTTCTAAAAGCTCTAATTTCAAGTGATCGTTCATTTCTTGAAATAATTTTTTTGCTTCTTCTCGAGAGACCTCAACTCGTTCTATCTTTACATTTTCATTTATAATATTTTTCATTTCTTTTTCGATTTTCGGTAAATCTTCTACGTTTACACTACTTGGAAGATCCATATCATAATAAAATCCATTTTCAATAATAGGCCCTACTCCAAGGTTTACATTACCATAAATTCTTTTTACAGCTTGCGCTAATATATGTGCCGCAGAGTGTCTTGCAATTTTCACCCCTTCATCTGAATCCATAGTAATGATTTCAACTTTCGCATTTTCTTCAATGTTTCGACATAAATCAAAAGGCTTATCATTAACTTTTCCTGCGACTGCTTTCTTTTTCAAACTACTGCTAATCGAGCCTACAATTTCTTCTAAAGTAATTCCTTTCACAAATTCTTTAACACTACCATCTGGAAATTTAATTTCAATCATCTGTTCTTTCATTTTTCATCTCTCCATTTCATAATAAAAAGCACACTCATCCCTAAAATAGGGACGAGCGTGCTTATACCCGTGGTTCCACCCAGATTCCCATCGTAAAAATACAATGGCTTCTTTTACGGTAACGTCGTTTACACGGCACTAGATACTTGATTTCCCCAGTGCAGCTCTAAGGTGGTAAGTTATTTTTCTGCGTTAGGAAGTTCTCAGCTTTCCTTCCTTCTCTGTATAACCGGTTAAAATAACTCGTGTCCTTTTCTTCGCTTATTATGAAATTGAATGCAAAAAAGCATATTCATCCCTAAATATAGGGACGAATATGCTTATATCCGTGGTTCCACCCAGATTCCCATCACAAAAAACATAATGGCTTCTTTTGCGATAACGTCGCTTACACGGCACTAGATACTTGATTTCCCCAGTGCAGCTCTAAGGTGGTAAGTTATTTTTCTGCGTTAGGAAGTTCTCAGCTTTCCTTCCTTCTCTGTATAACCGGTTAAAATAACTCGTGTCCTTTTCTTTGCTTTTAAAAGTCCATCCATTAATTGTTATTTAATATATCTTATTCATTTTATTTTTGCAAGTGTTAAATAATATTATTTATTTAACTTAAAAAAGTGACACCCAAAAAATTTTGGTGTCACTTCTCAATTTTACCAATCTTGTGGTTCGTAATTTAAGTCTGAAAATAGGCGTTTTTTCTCTTTTTTCGTTAAATCTCTCCACTGTCCAACTGGTAAATTATTCAACTCTATATTCATAATTCTCGTACGCTTTAACGTGTATACTTGATAACCTAAAGCTTCACACATACGGCGAATTTGACGATTCAGCCCTTGTGTTAAAATAATTTTGAACTCATATTTTGATAACTGTGTGATCTCACAAGGAAGCGTTTTTGTTCCTAAAATTTTAACACCCGCTGCCATTTTCTCTAAAAACTCAGGTGTAATCGGCTTATCTACTGAAACGATATATTCTTTCTCATGTTTGTTTTCAGCACGTAAAATTTCATTAACAATATCACCATCATTCGTCAACAAAATTAAACCGTCTGAGTCTTTATCGAGACGTCCAATGTGACTAATTCGTAAAGGATGATTCACTAAATCGATAATATTACCTTTTACTGCTTTTTCACTTGTACATGTAATACCTACTGGTTTATTTAAAGCGATATACACATGGTCTCGAGCAATACGAAGTTGCTCTCCATTTACTCGTACATCATCACCTGGATTTACTTGGTCTCCAATTTTTGCAACCTTACCGTTAATAATTACTCTTCTCTCATTAATTAACTTATCTGCTCCACGTCGAGACGCTTTTCCAGCTTCACTAATAAATTTATTGATACGCAAGTTAGGCACATCCTTTTCATAAAAAATTTCAAGCTCACACTGCTTCTACCGTACAATACAAAAGGGTAAGCCTCCTATTTTAACTTAAATATATTAACATGAAAGGGTATATGACGTCTTCTATTAATTTCTTGTTTATAAGAAAATATCTTTATTATACATTCATTTATGCACTTTTTGCGCACTTAATATACAAGCCATTCTTCCTTACAAACCACTTGTTTTCCTTTTATCTCTTCTATATCTTCATGAGTGTTAGCTAATTTATATAACTCAGGAAAAATCTCTTCCACATAATTTTGATGCGCCATTTCATTTTTCCAATAAGTTAGCACTATGTAACGATTTTCATTTTTTAAAGACTTTCCAACTACTCCACCTAACATTCCATTTGCATTTTCCATTCCTTTATTCCAAATTGTTTCTTGTATAAATGAAAAATGCTTCTCTTTCCCTTCTTTCACATCACAAATTGCAACTCTTACAAATGATCCTTGTGTAATTACATCTTTCAAAGGCGTTTCTGTTATATCATACAACGTTTGAAACATCTCAATATTACAGGAAATATATGTACCTTCTTGATTACTATTTAGAAAAATTGTATCATGAGCATCATTCATGAACGAGTGATATGCATTTCTATCTTCCCATAAAGTATACACACACGCCTCATCTTCATTCCACCCACCAAATTGTCCATGAAATCCATCTAAATGCTGCAAATCACGCCATTTTTCTTGCGCCTCCGAAAACATTTCCCTTTTCTCTTCTTCCACCTTGCAAAATATTGTTTTTAGTAACATTTCTAATCCCCCTTATGATACGATCCATTTCCCACTTGCAATACTTTCTACTTTTCCACCTACACGAACATTAGTTTTACTCTCTACTACTTCAGCTTGTATATGTATTAAAGAAGGCCTATTTATCTCATGTCCTTGTTCAACACGCATATTTATTTTTTCTGTTCCAAAATAACGATATTTTAGAAGATACGCTGCTAAACAACCGTTCGAACTTCCAGTTGCTGCATCTTCTGGTATACCATAATAATCTGCAAAATCACGAACATTAAGATCATTTATTTCCTCATACGTTTCAGAAGTAAATACCATGATGCCTTTCGCCGCTAGATTCTCTATTAAATGAAAATACTTTTCTTTGTTTATATTTACTTCTTTTACTGCTGCTAACGATTTTAATGGCACAACAATTACAGGTAAACCAGTTGATACCTCTTGAACTGGATAACGACAGTCTATATTAGAAACATTAATATTTAATACGTTAGCTATAATATCCTTATCAATTTCCGATCCAAAATTAGGTTCATTTTGATTCATCCATAACACACCGTTGTCATTATGAAATATGACTTCGGCAGAGCCACCTTGAAAATGTAATATCACACTTTTCATTGTAGTAAGTTGAAGAATTTCTTTTCGTAATACAAATGCTGTTCCTAAAGCTGGATGGCCGGCATAAGGAATTTCTTCATTAGGTGTAAAAATACGTACATCATACCCATTATCTCTTCTCTTGCCAGATATGATAAAAGCTGTTTCTGCAAAATTCATTTCTTTTGCTATTGACTGCATTTCCTCACTAGAAATTTGATGACCATCCATAAATACTGCAAGTTGATTTCCTGTATACTTACCTTGTGAGAAGACATCTACAATATAAAAATCCAAATCCCTCGCCTCTCTTCTTTACTTAAATACCTTTTGTTTACATAATAAAATTATGAATCATTAAAATCGTATATTATTCAAATAATCCTCCGCTCTTTCTATTAACCAATCACCAAACGTATCTAAAAACGATGAAATTTCTTCTATATCTTTTATAGGCTCAATTACATATTGTAATGCCTTCCTCATATTCTTTTCTTGCTCGGGAAAATGTTTACTAAATAACTTATATGCTGGATATAAGTCCCTGGAATAAAGCCCTTCTCTATCAATTGTTAATGCTAGACCTGCTCTGACTACTATCTTCATAATCCAGCGACAGCAATCCTCTATATCATCTACGTCCTTATTATGAATTAACTCTTCGTGTGCTTGTTCAATTTGTTTCCGTAAATGAATGAGATGTTCATACGCTATCTCCTGACTTACTTTATATTTAGGTAAATATGCTTTTACGTCTTTACCTAAATATACATACACTATGTGTCTGGATCATAAAGCCTACAAAAGAAAAAAACTCTGAATTTGTTACTTCTTTTTCACTATAAAAACTTAACTCCACTCCTGATATACAATTAAACTGCTTTGCAATTTGGACTTCTAACTTCTTTCTCCAGCTTAGGTTTATTGCTTTAGGGTCCTTTCGAACTAATATAATCATATCTATGTCTGCAACCCCTTCTATTCCAATCCCTCTTGGAATAGAACCCCTAATATAAACACTATGCAAATTATCCCGCAACAATTGACAACAAGTATCCTTTATTTCTTGTATTACCTCCAAAAACACAGGCTGAATTTTATCAACATGTGCATCATTTATAATAAATCCTTCAACATCCACAGGACAAAAATGCCCTATTTTTTTTATTCTTGGCAATTTATCAACTCATTCCCCTTTAAAATATTGTTTTACTCCACATATAACATATATTATAATTCGAATAATTCAGAATTAAAAACAAAAAATAGGACGTAAACACTCCTATAGGGTCGTTTACGTCCTATCCCTTTTATCATCATTCATTTTTCAAATAAATAATAACTACTCCGTTCCGAATCATGTGATATTATTAAATCTTCATTATCCTGGTAAATATGTATTACTGATATTAGTACTGGAAAATCTTAAGCTACATTTACACATATGGAAGTAAAGCGAAAAACAAGATAAATTAAAGATGTGCGAGTTGTACACTGACAAATTTGTTAGTATTCGTAGAAGTCCGCCACTTCAAGTGTAGATAAGTAACAGATAGTTCAAGATACTACTTTTATATTGATAATCTACATAAAATCAGCATCTTTCAAATTATTCCGCATATCTTTCCATATGCTGTCTATATAACTTCCACCCATCCATTTCTTTCTTAAAAACTTCCATCGCTAAAACTGATGCTACTTTTTTATCCTGCAAATAAAAATCTACAATAGCAGATAATATCAGTTCGTTCTCCATTCTTAAACTATGTGTTAAATCTTTATATTTCCAATAAGGTTTTTGTCCTTCATAACTTCTTAATGTTTCAATATTATCTTCTTTATATGTATCGCCTCGGTATACCTCATAGTCTCTATCACTGTAATACCCAAAGTAACCAATAAAATCATCTGATACCCAACTATTTATTTTCTCAATGTTACCAGCATTTAAATCTTTACGATATTCCTCAACCGCACGTATGGCTTCGTTCTTCATAGAATATATCCCCTTATATTTTCTTATACCATTTTTGTATTCTCTTCTATAAAACAAAACACCTTCTTATTATAGATTGAACTTAAATTTTCAATGTTTTTCTAAATACAAATAGCCATAAACAACTTAGTAAAACCGCATTGTCTATGGCTCATTCCATTTACTTTTCAAATAAGTAATAGGTAATTTCTCCTGGATAATGTAATACAGTTACTATCCGATCCCCTTTTTTAAAACTAACAGTATGCCCGTTTTCCCCTAAGTTCTCCCATCCACTTGCCTTCGTAATAGGCATTACACTTATATATTTATAATTCTCTTCGTTATCATCGTTAATATGTATTGCAGACATTGGTACTGGAAAATCTTCAATTATTGATTCTTTGTTCATATATATGAGCGCAAATAAACCAACTAATAAAATGACCATTGCAATAATCGAAGCTCGTCTTTTTCTTTTCGTTTCCACTTTAAATCCCCTTTTTTCACATATTATCTTTATCATTTTACTACTTTTAACAACATTATTGTTATATATTATAATTATGAGTTTTTATAATTTGGAGGCGTTACACCTTGAAGAAATTACTTTTTAACAAATGGTTGCTTTTTGTTTCTATTGCTATTATTGTCGGTACTATTGTCTACACAACTAAAAATCAAAAAAGCAATGAAAAAGTAACTGTAGAAACCGTTGATACAACAACTTTCCGGACTACATTGCAACCTAAAATTAATGAATTGACTACTAATTATAATACTGTAATTGAAAAAGATTGGTTGCCTGCTTGGGAAGAGATTAATACTTACGGAGATTCAGTAAACAAAAATAAACTATTAGTTACAATGAATGCTATTTCCAAACAATATGAAGTAATAATTAAAGAAATAGACAGTATAAAGACTGAGGAAAACATAACAGATGCACATATACAAGAACAACTAATTTATTTCACAACTGAATTTAAAGCTGCATCGAATTTCATGAAAAATGCAGCGGGTTTGATCATAGATGGATACAATAACTCTACTCCGGTCAATGAAACAATTGAAAATACTAAACATGCTTTAGGGCTTGCTGATCAACATATTGTCATTGCATTATCTACATTAAATGAAATAGAAGATAAATTAGGGATATCAAAAAAATAAGTTTGTTTACTATTTTAAAATAAAAAATGATTGCAATTCACTTATTGTGTATCTATAATGTGTTTATTGATTATATATACTTATAATCAATGCATTTAGTTATTAATTTTATAATTCGGATGAACCATTCAGGAGAAGGTCTATTGATCTACCGACGGGGCAAAAAGTTGCTGAACCAACTTTGAAACTCTCAGGTCTTGGTTACAAGTAGAACTGCATGGGGACGAATCTCTGGAGAGACTCCCTCTCGCTTTTGTATAGCGCGGAGGAAAACGAGCACCGAAGGAGCAAATCCGCTACATTAGCGGATAATCTCTCAGGTAAAAGGACAGAGACAAGCGAAAGAAAATGCCGATTTGTATCGGTTTATTTTTCTATCCCTTGTTTCTCCAGAGACCATTTCATTTACTTGAAGTGGTTTTTATTTTTTCTAAAAAAGGAGAATAAAGATGGAGACAGTAAGTAAAGTATTAGAACAAATTAATCAGTATGTGTGGGGATTACCGACTTTGTTATTACTCGTTGGTACGGGTATCATTCTCACAATGCGTTTAAAAGGTTTACAGTTTAGTAAACTATTATACGCTCACAAACTAGCATTTAAAAAATCAGAAGATACATCATCTTCTGGAGATATTAGTCACTTTCAAGCGCTCATGACAGCTATGGCCGCAACGATTGGTATGGGAAATATAGCCGGTGTAGCAACTGCTGTTACAATCGGTGGACCCGGCGCAATCTTTTGGATGTGGATTACCGCTTTATTTGGAATGGCAACAAAGTATGCCGAAGCAATCCTTGCGGTGAAATACCGTGTTAGTAATGAAAATGGTGAATACTCCGGTGGACCAATGTATTATTTAGAACGTGGTTTAGGCAAAAAATGGCTAGCTGTTTTATTCGCTATATTCGGTACAACTGCTTCTTTCGGTATCGGTAATATGGTTCAATCTAATTCAGTTGCAGAGGCAATGCGAATCAACTTCTCTTTCCCTCCTGCATTAACTGGTATACTCATGTCATTCTTAATCGCTATCGTTATTTTAGGCGGTGTAAAAAAGATCGGTAAAGTTACTGGATATATCGTTCCTATTAAAGCTTTCTTTTATATAATCGCTGGCCTTATTATTATCTTTTATCACTTTGATCAAATCCCAGAAGCATTTTCACTTATTTTTTCTGGTGCATTTCAAGGGACAGCGGCGGCTGGTGGTTTTATCGGAGCAACTGTTGCATCTGCAATTCAAATAGGAATGGCGCGCGGAGTATTTGCTAACGAGGCTGGTTTAGGTAGTGCACCAATTGCTGCTGCGGCTGCAAAAACAGATTCCCCAGCAAAACAAGCTTTAGTTTCTATGACTGGTACCTTTCTAGATACATTTATTGTATGTACAATAACAGGACTTGTATTAATTACAACAGGTGCGTGGAAATCAGGTAAAACTGGCGTTGAAGCTACAACATTAGCATTCCAATCCGTATTCGGCACTGCTGGTAGTATGATTCTCGGCATCGCCATTATATTATTCGCCTACTCTACTATTTTAGGTTGGTCGTATTACGGTGAAAAGTGTGTAGCTTATTTATTCGGACAAGGTGCTGTACGATATTATAAAGCAATCTTTATCGTTATGATTGCTATTGGTGCTAATTTAAAATTAGGTGTTGTATGGACTTTTGCAGATATTGCGAATGGACTTATGGCGATTCCAAACTTAATTGGTCTAATTGGATTAAGTGGTATCGTTGTCGCTGAAACCAATCGCTTTTTACAAGCAGAGAAATTGAAGGAATTTAATAAAAAACGTGCAAGTTAATTTATTTCTACAAGGAATGGCTCATAAAGTGAGATCATTCCTTTTTCTTGTTATGCCCCTCTTTATTGTATAAAATATATCGTTTGCTTCTGAACTTCCGATTCTCTATCAGCTTTTGCAATTCCTATTTCTTCAATTAAACGCTTGCTTATAGCTTTATATTTCACATATGTTTCAAATTCCTTTTTAAATGGAAATGGCTTAACTCGAATTGTTTGTTTATCTGTCCATTCAGCAATTAAACGCTTATCATTATTTTCATTGAACATTTCTGTTCCCTCAAAACCCTCTTTAAATAAATCAATTTCATCTTCCTTTTTTACACCTGGCCTATTCATACATGTATATAAAGATAATTCATCACAAAACTTTAATAGTCTATAATGTTTATCAAACATAACCTGTTGTTTTTTTGTTAGCATTTTCAGAATTCTTTTTTGTCGATCCAATTCTTGTTTATAAAAAGACATCATCACTTCATCTTCCTCATTTAGTGGAAATGACAAAAAGTGTTTACTACAAAGCAACGCCCCGTATAGATTTGAAGCTTCAATTTCATTCAAACCGATTGTATAGAACACAAAACGTAATGAACTAGGACAATCCATAAATGTATATGGAATATTTTTTTCGTCATTCAAAATCGGAACTTTATCTAGTCCAATCCATCCTCTATCATGTTCATAAATCGCATTTATACTTTCCTTAAAATATAACTTTTCTTCAAAGAAGTCATCTTTTATATAGCTGGCAATTTCTCCAGCTAAAAATCCATGATCGTGTTGGCGAATTAATATCATCTCTTTCTCATTCTTTTCACGAAAGATCATAGAAATATTCTCCCCCTCAACCTTATTTAAAAACTTTTTGTATACATCAAATCATAATAAATCCCCTTAATTGCAGGGATTCAGTTTCTTTCAACGAAATTAAGATACTTATAGGATTCAGCATTTTTTCTATTAGTGAAACTTATTCCTTTCTTTCTACTTATTATACTAAAACTTTCATTCAAAAAATTTTATTATGAGGTGAAAAAATGAACAAAACAGAACTAATTAAAAACGTAGCACAGTCAGCTGATATTTCTCAAAAGGATGCTTCTGCAGCTGTACAATCCGTATTTGACACAATTGCTAATGCATTACAATCTGGCGATAAAGTTCAACTGATCGGCTTTGGAACTTTTGAAGTACGTGAAAGATCTGCTCGTACAGGGCGTAATCCGCAAACCGGAGAAGAAATTCAGATTGCTGCTGGTAAAGTTCCAGCATTTAAAGCAGGTAAAGAATTAAAAGAAGCTGTCAAATAAATAAGAAACCAGCCATTTTATAGGCTGGTTTCTTGTTTATTTCTTATTTTAGTAGTTCCTTTATATTCTCTGCATGATACACTTCACAAATATAAAATATACATTTGCAGTTACTTACAATTTGATATTTTCTAGTTGGATATACATTTGCCGCAACAGAACATCCATCAAACAATTCGATAATATTTCCAGATGGTTGATATCCTTCATATAATACGTTTCTTCTTACTTCCATCTTTTCTATAAGCTTTTCAACTGGAATATTTCCACTCTCTAATTCACTCTTTATTGTATCCGGTAAAAACGAAGTGTCCGCAAAAATTAGATTTTCAGATAAAATCTTTCCTTTATAAATAACATTAGATACACGGTATAGAAATGTTCCGTTTTTATCAAAGAAATTCTTTGCTTCTTTCGGAATGTACTGTCTATCAAGTACCTCTTGTTCGAGAACATCAAACTGAACTGTATCATTCAAAAGCTTTTCTAAAGCAAGAATAGATGATGTATCTCCAGAAAATAAAATATTTTTAATTGCTTGTATATTATAAGTTAATTCATTTTTTCTATTTTCCGCTACTAACATGAGGAACACCTCTTCTATAAAATGTTTTATTAAACTTATTTATTATTTAAAAGCGATACCGCGTCTAACTGCTTAATTTCAGTTACTTCTTTACTGAATATTGCAATTGCAGCCATATAATCTACACTTGGCCTTATATCTTCCATCATTGTATTTTTCGCTATCTCTTGCTTATCCTTAAAAACTAACAATTTTGGAGGATCATTTGGAGCTGATACTGTAATATGTACCGGTGGAATCAATAGTCCTTCACCAGTCGCTTTCAGTACGGCTTCTTTTCGAGTCCAATATGTTAAAAATCCTTCTAATCTTTGTTCATCAGGTAATTTCATAACTTGTGCTATTTCAATGTCTGTTAATACGCCCTCTGCCATTTTCATAACATCTACATTTGGATTCATTTGTTCAACATCAACGCCAACAGGTGCAGATTTTGTAAATGCAACGACAACCCACTCACCTGAATGTGAAACTGATAATTGCGGCATACCTTCTGGTAATTGCGGTCTACCATGTTGCAACTTACATACCGGACACATTCGATCAATCGGTACTTGAACTGGCGACATGGAAAGTATCTTTCCGAGTACTAATCTACTAATTACGCACCCTATTATAAAACGTGCACGATCTGCCGAATGAAGATATGAATTTGCTTTCTCTCGCTCTACATCATTTAGTAAATTGTAGTGCCATGATTGTAAATCTGAAATTCTTGCCCACCAAATTTGACAACCATTCTCATTTAGAGTTGGTACAGAATCTACACCTTTACTCTCTATCATGTAAACTCTCTCCTTTTAAATACCAATATCGCTTTATTTTAAAAGAGTATTAGCGTGCTGCAACTCATTTATTTACAACTTCTTTCTCTTCTTGTAATACAGATAACGGCTTTTTATTCTTCTTTGACATTACCTCTTTATCGGAAATACGTAAAGAAAATAGTAATGCTATGAGTAAAAATATTGCTGATCCAATTAATGCCGCTTGATATGGCAAGAAATCTGATTGAGCATTATTCTGTACATTATTACTTCCAAAACCAGATAGTATACTAGCTAAAACAGCAACTCCTATAGCAGATCCTAATCGGTTTTGCACATTGAATATAGTAGTTGCTCTCCCCATAGAAGATGGTGCGATATTGTTAAAAACAGAAAATTGAACTGCACCGACAGACTGACCTAAGAAAATGCCTATGCCAAACAATAATGCCCGTATTTGCCATGGATTCGTATCGTGATTTACAAAACTTAATAAAACAAATATAACCGCGGTACATATTAATCCAATAGAGATTACCTTTCGGGTTCCTAATTTCTTATAAGACCATGGCACAATCTGTGAAGAAATCATTAATCCAATCGCTTCCGGGAATGTCGTAAGACCTGATTCTAGCGCGGAAACTCCTATCACATTTTGATACATAAGTGGAAAAATAAACAACATTCCTAGTAACCCAGCTGATGAAAACAATGAAATAAGACTCATTTTTCTAAAGACCGGTTCTTTTAATAAGCGTAAATCTAACATCGGTTGCTTTACTCTAAGTT
This sequence comes from Bacillus paramycoides, assembly GCF_001884235.1. Classification (GTDB taxonomy): domain Bacteria; phylum Bacillota; class Bacilli; order Bacillales; family Bacillaceae_G; genus Bacillus_A; species Bacillus_A paramycoides. The sequence continues at coordinate 51,872 of NZ_MAOI01000101.1, forward strand.
CTACAATTATAAACAATGTAATGAATATAGTCCCAGCTATCCCGGTACTCATAATTTCTGGAGAAATCCAACCTTTTGATGGCCCTTGACTAAGTGCATAGATGAGCATCGCAAATCCTGGTGCCGAAAGAACAAAACCGATAGAATCAAAGCGACCAGCTGATTTTTCAACATGCTCTGTTAAAAATAGAAGACCAAATAGTAATGCAACGATACCAAACGGTAGATTAATATAAAATGCCCAGCGCCAAGACATCTGATCTACAAAGAAACCGCCAATAATTGGTCCTATCGCTGGTGCCACAGCAATTGGAAGTACAATAAATCGAGAAATTTTGGGTCTTTCCTCTGGTGAAAATGTTCGAAATAACATCGCCATCCCGACTGGTGTTAAAAGTCCTCCACCAGCACCTTGAATGATACGAAAAATATTTAATGAAGTAATATCATTTGCAATTCCACATAATGCAGATGCAATTGTAAATACAAAAAGAGCAGTTAGAAATACTCTTTTCGTACCAAAGCGATCTCCTAACCAACCGGAAATCGGAAGGAAAATAGCTAAGCTAACTAAATAATCAACATTTACCGTTCCCATTGCAGATGGAGGTACTTGTAGTTCTTTACTTATCGTTTGCAGTGCTACATTCACAATTGTTGCATCCATTGCAGCCATAAACATCGCTGTTATATAAACGATACTTACAACTACTTTTGGATTTATATTTGCTTTCATTATCGTTTTCCTACTAATGTTTTTTCACTAACTTGATTACTTTTTGGACTCAAATCTTTCCAATTAAATTCAACATATTCTAAGCAAACCTGCCTACTAGCTTCTTCATGTACGACATTCCAGCCAATAGGTACATCAAGAAAGACAGGCCAGAGTGAATACTGGCCCTCCTCATTTTTTAATACTTTATATTTGTAATTATCATTTTCAAACGGATTCGTCATACTCTACTTACCCCTTTCTTTTTCTGCAAATATTTCGCTAGCACTTGCCCAATTTCTGTAAGCGGGCCTGGCTGACATAAATCTTTATGTCTACAATTAATGTCATACTGCACGATTTCCCCGTCTAAATAATTTAGCCACGTATTTGGAGAAATAGGATCAAACCAGTCTGGTATAACAGTAGATCTAAAGAATAAAATATCCCCGTTGTAAACTTTCGGTACGTATTTCCCTAACAACCCTACCGAATTCACATATGTTTCTTTCAAGTTCAAAATAGTCTCTTCTTCAAGACTCGCTAACGCACTTCCATCATTACGAAGTATTTCAACCGCACTTTCCATGGTAAGTGGTTTACCATCCATGTTATCTGGATCATATCCACCTAAAGCAAGTAATGCGATTAACGCTTCTTCTTCAGTAGGTGCCTCCGTATTCGGTAAGAAGTGACCAGGATAAGAATCAAGCATAACGAGTAATTCTACTTCTTCCCCTTCATTTTGAAGTTGCGCCGCTATTGCATGAACAACATTTCCTCCAAGCGACCAGCCTAGTAAGCGATATGGTCCGTGAGGCTGTACTTCACGAACGTGTTTCAAATAATCCGCCGCCATCTCCTCTAAGCTTTTTGGAAGTTCTTCATTTTTAGCGATCCCACGTGCTTGTACACCATAGATTGGATAATCTGTTCCTAAAGATTTCATAAGTCCTGCATAACACCAACTTAATCCACCTGCTGGATGTACACAAAATAGTGGTAATTGGTCTCCGCTTGCTCGTAATGGAAGCAACACATCAAGTGCACTTTGACCATTCCCCATTTCAAGTCTTTCAGCAAGCCCTGCAACAGTAGGTGCTGCAAATAAAGTTCCAATATTCAGTTCAACTCCAAGTGCCTCTTTAATGCGACTCATAAGCTGCACTGCAAGAAGTGAATGACCACCAAGATCAAAGAATCCGTCATCAATTCCAATTTGAGGCACACTTAAAACTTCTGTAAACAAGTCACATAACATTTCTTCTTGTGGTGTTCTTGGTCCGCGACTAGAAGACGATGCAATAAATTTTGGAACAGGCAATGCCTTTCTATCTAATTTACCGTTTGGAGTTAAGGGTAACTCATTTACTACCACAAAAGCGTACGGAACCATATAATCTGGCAAACTACCTCCAGTATGCTGACGCATTTCATTCGTATCAATCGTTTCATTATTTGATGCGACGATATAAGAAACTAATCGTTTATCCCCTGGCTGATCTTCCCGTACAATAACAGCTACTTGTTCAACTTGAGGATGTTTCATTATAACCGCTTCTATTTCCCCTAATTCAATTCGGAATCCACGAATTTTAATTTGATGATCTGCACGTCCTATATAATCTAACGTACCATCTTGACGCCAACGTGCTAAGTCTCCTGTTCGATACATTCTTGTACCCGGCTTACCAAATGGATCTGCGATAAAACGTTCAGCCGTTAATCCGAATCTTCCTAAATACCCACGGGCTAGTCCAGCACCTGCAACATACATTTCTCCAACTACCCCTGGTGGCACTGGTTGTAAATAGTTATCTAGTACGTATACTTTAAGATCCGGTATACTGCATCCAATTAAACTATTTGCTCGTAAAGAGACAATAGTTTCATCTAACTCAATATAGCTAACATGTACCGTCGTCTCTGTAATACCGTACATATTAATAAGCTTCGGTGAGTTATGAGGATGACGACTATACCAATCTTCTAATCGACTCAGTTCAAGCGCTTCTCCTCCAAAAACAACATATCGTAAAGATAGTTTTTGACCGATTTCTTCATGTTCGCGATCCGCTTGCATCAATTGATAAAAAGCAGATGGTGTTTGGTTTAAAACAGTGACCTTTTCCTTAACAAGGAGCTGTAAAAATTCTTTCGGCGAACGACTAACAGCGTGCGGTACTACAACAAGGCGTCCCCCGTATAATAAAGGTCCCCAAATTTCCCAAACTGAAAAATCAAAAGCATATGAATGGAACATTGTCCACACATCTTCCGAATCAAATTGGAACCAATGATCTGTTGTCCCTAAAAGTCTTACTACATTTTGATGTGGTATCATAACCCCTTTCGGTCTACCTGTTGAGCCTGACGTATAAATAACATAAGCAATATGTGAAGGAGATAAAGGCTTAATGCGCTCCATTTCATCAATATTGTCTTCACTATATTTCTCTATTTCTCCTATTACTTTCACATCATCAACTAAAATCTTTAGTTCCTCATCACATTCAATTTCCACATCTGAATTTGTTAAAACACATGATGGTTTCGCATCGTGTAGCATAAATGAAATACGATCTGACGGATAATCCGGATCTAACGGAAGGTATCCGGCACCAGCTTTAAGAACAGCTAGTAAGCTCACAACCATATTTAAAGATCTCGGCATCGCTAAAGCAACGAGTTGATCAGGACCGACTCCTTTTGCTATTAACAAACGAGCTATTTTATTCGCTTTTCTATTTAACTCTTTATAAGTTAACTTTTCATTTTCAAAGACGACAGCAATAGAATTTGGACTTACATGAGTTTGCTTTTCAAATAATTGTGGCAATGTCATTTCAGGTACAATTTGAAAACCACCATTCCACTTTTCTAAAACTGTATTTCGCTCTGCTAAAGTTAAAATTTCTAATCTGCCAATTGATTGATCCGGGTGATTCGCTGCGTCATCTAGTAGCAGAATGAATCGTTCTACTAATTTTTGAACCGTTTCACGTTTGTATAAATCAGTACTAAACTCCAACAAACCTTGTAAGCCGTTTGGAATACCATCAACTCCGGTACTCTCACTAATTTCAAATGTTAAATCAAATTTTGCAGAGCCAACGCTTTGAATTTCAAGGGTCGCTTCTAAATCTGGTACATCAAACGTTGCTTCTGGCGTATTTTGGAAAGCTAACATAACTTGAAACAGTGGATGACTATTTCGAGTACGTACTGGATTTAACACTTCAACGAGTCGTTCGAATGGAACATCTTGATTTTCATAAGCTGCAAGGTTTACCTGCTTCACTCTATTCAATAATTCTTTAAAGCTTGGATCTCCTGATGTATTCGTACGTAACACTAATGTATTTACAAATAAACCAACTATATTTGATAGCGCATCATCATTTCTTCCGGCAATTGGACTTCCAATTGGTATATCAGTACCAGCACCTAATCGTGTAAACAGCGCACTAAGTCCTGCTTGCAACACCATAAACAAACTAACTCCATTTTTACGAGCGAGCCCTACTAACCTACTATGCATATCTTCATTTATATGAAAATGAATTGTTTCCCCGCGATAACTCGTTTCAATTGGACGCTGAAAATCTGTAGGTAACTCCATTTGATCTGGCAAACCTTTTAGCTCTTCTTTCCAAAAATCTAATTGTGTTGAAATAAGACTCTCTGGTGTAGTTTCATCACCTAGTAGTTGCTGTTGCCAAAGTGAATAATCTGCGTATTGAACTGGAAGTGTTTCTAGTTGGACACTATCACCTTTACACCTTGCTTTATAAGCTGCTGTAAAATCTCTCGTTAACGGTTGTAATGACCATCCATCTCCAACAATATGATGCAAAAGAATTAGTAATACGTGTTCGTTTTCACTCACTTTAAAAAGTTGTAAACGAACCGCTGGCTCAACATCGAGGTTAAAGCTATATCTTACCGCCTCTGAAAGCACACTTTCTAATTCATCTTTACATGTTTTTGTTATAATCATTTCTAGATTTAAGTTTTCCATCTCTAAAACTTTCTGATATGAACTACCTAATACGTTAGGGAAAATTGTTCTAAGTGTTTCATGTTTCTTCACTACATCATAAAAGGCACCTTGTAAAGCTTCTTCGTTCAATTTTCCAGACATACGAATGACTAACGGAATATTATAAGTAGGACTTGGACCTTCTAAACAATTTAAGAACCATAACCTGCGCTGTGCAAATGAAAGCGGAACTTCACTTGGTCTACTTCCTTTCTTAATAGCTGGTCTTGCATTTTTTGCACGATCCAATTGTCTCGCTAATTCAGCAACAGTTGGTGATTCAAATAGTTTTCCGATTCCTAATTCCACACTTAACGTTTCACGAATTCTTACCATTAAACGAGATGCAAGAAGCGAATGGCCACCCATTTCAAAGAAATTGTCATCAATGCTAATATGCGAAACACCAAGTACCTCTGCAAATAAATCACATAGTATTTCTTCTTTCGGGTTTCGTGCAACTCTCTCATTGTTCATTCCATTAAAATCTGGAGCAGGTAATTTCTTTCTATCAACCTTACCATTTGGTGTTAATGGTAATTCTTCTAGCACAACAAATGCCGATGGCACCATATAATTCGCTAAACTTTCTGAAACATAAGAACGAATTTCTGAAAGACTAATCGTTTCCTTCTCTTCGGCAACGATATACGCAATGATTCGTTTATCATTTGGGCGATCTTCTCGTACCATTACTACCGCTTGTTGAACATTTTCATGTCGTTGTAATACCGTTTCAATTTCAGCTAATTCAATTCGGAAACCACGAATTTTAATTTGATGATCTGCGCGACTCATGTACTCTAACACACCATCGTTACGCCATTTTACAAGATCACCTGTGCGGTACATACGTGCTCCCGGTTTTCCATAAAGATTTGCAACAAACCGTTCAGCCGTTAACTCAGGTTTTCCTAAATATCCGTTCGCAAGCCCTTTCCCTGCAATATATAATTCACCGACAACTTCAGGTGGAACTGGTTGTAACCCTGCATCCAATACATACACTTCTGTATTCCAAATTGGCTTTCCAATAGGAGGTATACCATTTTCGCTTTCATCAATATTCATGAAAGTAGACCAAATAGTCGTCTCAGTTGGTCCATATAAGTTAGTTATAGAGCAACCTAATTCTTTTAATTTATTTGCTAAATGTGCTGGAAAAGCTTCACCACCAACGAGCACGTTTAGTCCTTGTAGCCTCTCTGGATATTCAGTTACTAACGCCTGCCACAACGTCGGTGTAGCTTGCATAATTGTCGCTCTTTCTTCTTGTAAAAGTGTCGTTAACGCAGCAGGTTCTTGGATTACCTCTTTTTGAGCAATTGTTATACTTGCACCACTAATGAGAGGTAAATAAATTTCTAGAGCAGAAATATCAAACGCAAACGTTGTAACTGCTAATAAATGATCGTTTTCATTTAATGAAAACATATCTTGCATAGCTAATAAGAAGTTACTTAAACCTTTCATAGGAACAATTACACCTTTTGGATTTCCTGTTGATCCTGAAGTGTAAATTGTATAAGCTGGGTTTAGAAGTGATCCATCATTCTTAAATGGTATATTCATATGAGAATATGTTTTTAACGCTAGTTTTGTTTCTTCGCTATCGAATACTATTTTTTTAATATCATTTTCTATAACGAAAGCGGATGAAACAGCTGAATGTGTTATGATACAAACTGGTTTTGCATCATTTACTATATAATGAATTCGCTCGACTGGGTATTCTGGATCTATTGGTAAATATGCTGCACCAGCCTTTAGAACAGCTAGCATACTAACTACCATTTCTATTGATCTTGGAAATACTAAAGCTACAAACTGATTTGGTCGTATTCCTTCTGCTACTAAATAGTGTGCTAGTTCATTCGCTCTTTCATTTAGCTCTTTATACGTAAGTTTTATTCCGTTACAAGTAGCCGCTATTTTATTTGGATTTTTTTGTACTTGTTTTTCAAATAATATAGGTACAGTGAGTAGCTCTTCAGTTTTCTTTGTTTCATTCCATTCCAATAAAATTTTATGACTTTCTTCAGAAAGAGTAATGTTTATTTTTCCAATCGACTCGTCTTTTTGATAATTATTTATCACTAATTCTAATAAATTCATAAATCTTTCTTTATGCAATGCTAGTTCCGTGACACTATATACTTCCGGATTCGCATCAAAATGAATCATTAACTCATTTTCATCGAAGCGTTTATATACATTTATCGATAAATCATCGACAGGTCCTGCTGATAAGTTATGTGTAACACCACGATTTCCAGCAAAGTTAAGCCCGTAATCAAAAGGCATAACATTCACTAACGGCCCAAACAACCTTTGATTTTCACCTAGTAACTTTAAGTCTCTTCTTAATTCCTCATGACGATATTTATGATGACGACGTACGTCTCGAATTTCTTTAGATACTTGCTGTATTAATTCCGCAAGAGTTATATTTGGAGTTACAGTGAGACAAAGTGGAACTAAATTCATTACCATACTTGGAGTGTGAATGGATACAGAACCTAGACGCCCCATCATCGGTAAACCTAAAACAATATCAGTGGAACCTGTTAATTTATGCATATAAATACTTGTTACAGCGACAACAAATTCCGGCCAGCTCGTTAACGAAATATTTATATCTTCTAGTAAAGTTTTCGTACTGGAACTAGATAAATAAGCCGTTTCTCGTAAAAATCCATTTGAAGTTCTCGGTGCTCGTTCTGCCAAACTTACGACTTCCGGTTCATCTGCAAACTTTTCTAGCCAAAAAGTACGATCTTCCTGAAACTGTTTAGACCCTCGATACTCATTATCTTCTTCTACAATTTTCGTTAGAGAACCATATGGCTTTTCATTCTCTTGTCTATCATCTATAAGTGATGTATATACTTTGGCTACCTTTTGGCTAAGAAGTGAAAAGCCATAGCCATCCATCACAATGTGATGGATGCGCTGATACCAAAAGAAACGATGATTTTCAATTTGAATAAGTGCTTCAGTATATAATTTATCTTCTGTTAAATCCACGGGCATAGATAAATCATTTTTCATCCATACCTTAGCAGCTTCTTCAGGATTTTTTTCTTTACGAACGTCAATAAAATGCATATGAAACTTTGACGATCCCTCAATAACTTGCCATGGGCCGATTTCATCCTCTTCGAAACGAACATGAAGTGCTTCTGCTTCCGTTACAACTTTACGTACAGCTAATTCGAAAATTTCTTGATTAATCGTTCCGTTTATTTCTACATATTCCCCAGTATTATAAATCGGATTAAGTGGATCTAATTGCTGCGCAAACCACATACCAGACTGCGCAGATGATAACGAATGACGAATCTTTTGACTGTTAGGCATTCTTTACTACCCCTTTATTATGTAATCTGTTTGTTACAGCACCTGTTCTGTTTGTAAAGATAATAAGCGGTACCAATCGGCAACAGTTGGACGTTCTGCTAAATCTGCAAAAGTGATTTCCTTCCCTTCGCGACGCCACTTCTCTACTAAACTCATAATTCTGACCGAATCAAGTCCTCTATTTAATAAATCTTCATCAACCTCAATACTCTCTACTGGCTCACGGAGTAATTGTGCAACTAGTTCATGCACTTCCTGTAAAGTGATTCCTTCACTCTCATCACCTTTTATACTTTGTAAATCTTTTAACAGTAAGTTTGTTGCAGTCGTTACTGCACATCTATCAGATGCATACTGCAATGCTTGTTTATGATGCTCAAGTGAAAAATCAGCTACCGCATCTGCTACAAAGAATGGCTGAATACCATCCATAAACGCTTCACAAGCTGTTAAAAGGCAGCCAATATGCGCATAAATACCGCAAATGATAAGTTGATCTCGTCCTTGTTCATTTAAAATTTCTAATAGATTTGTCTTTTTAAATGCACTATATCTCCATTTTGTTAGGAATATATCATTTTCATCAGGAGTAAGTTCATCAACAATTTTCTTTTTATCTGGTCCAGCAGGGATACCGTCACCCCAAAAATCTTGTAATAACCCCCGCTGCTCTAACGTTTGTCCACCAGGTTGTGCTGTATAAACAACTGGTATACCAAGTTCCTTACATCTTTCTCTTATCACCTTAATATTTAAAATCAGTTCTACTTTTGGCGATTCTTTATCACTATACGCATCAAGAAAATACTCTTGCATGTCATGGATTAAAAGAACGGCACGTTTCGGATCTGGTGTCCAATTCACTTTATTTTTTGGTAGTTCTGATTCAACGGGCATTTTGTATACTGAAATAGATGGGATAGCCATCTAATCACTTCCTTCCGATTTTTATTATTGTTTTACTGTTCTAAGTTTTTCAGCAATGACTTTACGTAATTCTTTTTTACTTACTTTTCCAACACCTGTTTGCGGGAATGATTCAATAAATTCAATTCGATCTGGAATCTTATAAGCTGCTATACCTCGTTCTCTTAAAAATATTTTTAATTCACTTACAGTTGGGGCTTGTCCACGAGCTATGACAAAAGCGCAAGTACGTTCACCTAAATAATCATCAGGCATAGATACAATTGCTACATCATGGACTGAATCATGTGCTAATAGATGATTTTCAACTTCTTCCGCAGCAACCTTCTCACCGCCACGGTTAATTTGATCTTTATCTCTTCCTTCTACAATGATGTAACCTTGTTCATTGACTTTTACAAGATCACCTGTGCGATAAAAGCCATCCTTTGTAAATGATCGTGCATTATGCTCCTCCGCTTTATAATAACTACGAATTGTATATGGCCCTCGTGTTAATAAACTACCTACTTTCCCAGGTTTTACATCGTTATCATATTCATCAACAACTCGGACTTCATCGAATGTAGACATCGGTCTACCTTGTGTATGAATAATGACTTCTTCTGGATCATCTAATCTTGTGTAATTTACTAATCCTTCCGCCATACCAAATACTTGTTGTAACGTACATCCGAATGTAGGGCGTATACGCTTTGCAACTTCAGCGCTAAATTTCGCTCCACCTACTTGAAGTACTTGTAGACTCGATAAATCGTTAGTACGCGAATCTACTGCATCAAGCCAAATCATTGCTAATGGTGGAACGAGAGCTGTAATCGTAACTTTTTCTTTTTCTATAAGCGCAAACGCCTCATCTGGGCTACCTCCATTTGCCAACACTACTTTTCCACCAGCATAGAAAGTTCCAAATGTTCCTGGAGAACTCATCGGGTAATTGTGTGCTACTGGAAGAACTGCCATATAGACGCTTTCTGCATTCAAATTACAAATTTCAGCGCTAACACGTAAACTATAAATATAGTCATCATGTGTTCTAGGAATTAATTTAGAAAGTCCTGTTGTCCCTCCTGATAATTGGAGAAACGCAACATCACTTGGCTGAACTTCTGATAATGGAACCGGATCCATATAAAGATTACTTATGTTCACAAATTCTTCTTCTTCCCCTACTACGATTACATGTTGTAAAGTAGGAATTTTCTCTTTCACTTCTCTTGCTAGTTTTCGGTAATCAAAGCCAAGTGCCTTATCTGAAATGACATAAGCGCTCGCCTCACCAAACTCGCAAAAATAACTAATTTCACTACTGCGATGTGAAGGCAATGCAAAAACGGGAAGTGCTCCAATTCGAAATAGCGCGAAACATACTTCAAAAAACTCTATAATATTAGGTAACTGAAGAACAACTCGGTCCTCTTGCTTTATTCCTAAATTCAGTAAACCAGCAGCCAAACGATCTACCTTTTTATCAAGTTCACTATACGTTATATGTGAATTACCACTTACAATCGCAATTTGATCTCCATGTTTTTCAGCGCGTTCTCTTAACATCGCACCAAACGTCTCTCCAAGCCAACATCCTTCTTCTCGATAACGACCTGCCAATTCTTTTGGCCATTCCGTATAACCTGCTAACATTCATTCTTCCCCCTACTTGTCATTCAATGAACTATCACTTAACCCTAAAGCTTTCAGCATTGTTTGAAATTTAGCTGACGTTTCTGCTAGCTCATCTTCTGGCTTTGATTCAGCAACAACTCCAGCGCCTGCATATAATCGAAGTGTATTTTCTTGCACTTCAGCACAGCGAATTGTAACAATCCATTCGCCGTCTCCATTTAGATCGCTCCATCCTAGCATTCCTGTAAAGAATTCACGATCAAATGGCTCAATTTTTCCGATAGCCTCTCTCGCTTTTTCCATTGGAGTTCCGCAAACTGCTGGCGTTGGATGAAGGGCAATTGCTAATTCTAAAGAAGACGTATTTGGATCCTTAAGTTCACCTTTCACTTCTGTAGATAAGTGCCACATCGCTTCACTATGAATGACAGATGGTTTTTCTGGAACGTGTAATGTATGACAATACGGACGAAGTGCAGCGGCAACCGCTTCAACTACTACCGCATGTTCATGTAAATCTTTTAGAGAAGAAAGTAATTCTTCCGCTCTTCTTTTATCTTCCACTGGGTCTCCACTTCGAGGTCTTGAGCCAGCCAACGGATTAGAAATTACTTGCATACCATTACGTGAAACAAGCAATTCAGGACTTGCTCCAATTAACGTCTTACTGTTCCCGTTTTCATCTTTCGGCAAATTAACAGCAAATGTATATCCGTGCTTATTATGTTCTCCTAATTCACGAAGTAGTTTTTGTTTATCAATTTTCTCTGTAGATTTAACATCCAACGATCTAGATAGAACGATTTTCTTTAAATCTCCGTCTTGTATTTTTTCAATCCCTTGCTTCACACCATTCATATAAACTTCAGAATCTGGGACTGGTGTCATTTCAAATGCCAGTTTCTCATTTCGTTTTATCTCATTTGTTTTCTCTAACTGTAAACGCTCAGTAATTCTACTATGATCTGGTACAATAAGTTGAACTTCTTTCCTGCGATCAAATGGTAAAGCACCTACAACGATAGGATTTGGATTTCCAGCTTGTTTTGCATTACTTAATACCGCCTTTACAAGCTCTGGAAAGCTTTCGATTTCACTATGTTTTACTGTAGTAAACTCTCCTTCTGTCAATATCGTTCGATTTGGTGAAGCGAAAAAGAATGAAGATTCAGTCTTGTAATCTTCTAAAAGTTTTTCTGAAAGTTCCTTTACGGCTGTAAGTTCATTCATAATATATTAACCTCCTGAATTTTTTATTAAACTCCTAATGTAGCTCCGCCATCGACACATAAATTGTGCATTGTAATATGACTTGCTTTATTTGAAGCTAAAAACAATACTGCTTCAGCAATTTCTGAAGGTTGTGCAATTTTTTGTAATGGAATTCCGAGTCTATATGTATTTTGAGAACCAGCAATTATATTTTTAGCTCCATTCTCATCAGCCCATAGTAATCGTTGCATTTCAGTTTCAGTAGAACCAGGAGAAACTAAGTTACAGCGAATATTGTATGCTGCAAGTTCTAATCCTAAACATTTCATAAACATCGTCGTTGCAGCTTTTGATGCAGCATACGCAGCCATCTCCATTCTCGGAGTATTTGCCGCATTTGAACCAACTGTAACAATTACCCCCGACTTTCTTAACATCATATGTTTACTTACTGCTCGAGACATATAGAAAACTCCAGTAGTATTTACAGAGAATGTTTTATTCCAATCTTCGTCACTAAAAGAGTGAATCGCTCCCATACGTAAAACCCCTGCAACATTTACTAATATATCTATTGGTGCTATATCATTTTCAATACGGTTTACTCCCTCTTCAACAGCGGCACTATCACTCACATCTAAATAACACGTCTTAATACGTGTTTCATTTGATGCATAATGATTTAAGTACTTTTTAAGCCCTTCTGCATTTTGATCAACCGCAATAACTGTAGCTCCTCTTTCTAAAAACATTTTTGCTACAGCCATACCTATACCTTGGGCTGCGCCAGTTACTAAAACGGTTTTCCCATCAAATTCCCCTAAGTTCATTTCCTCTATCCTTTCATATAAAAATTGATCTAATTAAGAAACATAATCGATAACGATTTTCATTATCAATTACGTTGTAAAAAATAATACACTTACTAAACTAATTGGTCAAGTGTACTTTTCATCAAAATCAAATTCATTGATAATAATTTTCATTTACTGTTCTTACATTGAAATGATAATGTTTCTCAATAAACTTGTCAATCTTTTTTTATTTTTCAGATAAAGTGTTTTTACATTTTTATATAAGATTACATTTATAAGCATTAAAATGTACTTTAATTAAAAATTCAATTCATAATTCCTTCTCATCTTTTTGGAAATTCAAAAAGAAAAACTGTATATCTCTTCATCTATAATACATTATCGAAATTTAAGTTTTCTTTTCTCAATATTTTTCTGAAAATATCTCATTTTACATCTTGCATTTCTCGATGAATGTCATGTGTATAATCTAAGATTTAGTAAGAGGTTCATACATTATGCATCACTTTATAATATTCCAATATAATCCAATTAAATATTTCACTCGCTTTTTGTATCAGGAAAATTCCGAGGATTATTAAGCCTGGGTAGGGAAAAATAATTTATAAAATAGTTCATAAAGAAAAAAGGAAAGTGGTTTGGCATCCACTTCCCTTTCGTAATTTTATTATGTATCGTAAAAAAGTACCCTATTAAATTTAAACATATATAACAACTAAACACTGAAATTAAGAGCCTATATCTTCAATTACCAAGTAATTATCGATACAGGCTCTTTTGTTTACAAATAATGAATTTGTTTCATTTGTCAGTGTAAAAATAAAAGCTTTGCTACACTTACTTATGTAACAAAGCTTGTCATTTCTCTCTCTTCAATGGCATTTTCTTTTTTTATTACTAAATTTTTTATCTTTCCAGCTAATAACACACTTCCCACCATTAAAATTACAGTCCCCCAATATAAAAAAGAATTATTTAAAAAATACACTTTTAAAAAAGGTTCATGCATTATCATTTTAGCGGAAGTCCATGCTATTACACCGCCCCCAATGTAAATAATAACAGGGAAACGATCAACAAATTTAATAAATAAACTGCTCCCTAAAATTACAATAGAAATACTAATTACTAATCCTAAAAGCACTAATAGAAAGTTACCATGTGAAGCAGCTGCTACTGCTAATACATTATCAAGATTTATTAAAATATCTGCCATGATAATGGCTCGAATTGCTGTCCATAAACATTTTTGGGATTAACATTATTTTCTTTTGGATTTTCTGTTAATGCTACAAATTTAAAAGCAATCCAAAGTACTAGTATCCCTCCAATTAACAAAAGACCTGGAATTTTTAATAACCAAACAGCAACTAAAGTAGCAAGTGTACGAATAATAATCGCTCCAACTGTTCCCAAAAAAATTGCTTTTTTCTGTTGTTTTTTTGGGGAATTTCTTGCAATTAAACCCATTACAATAGCATTATCACCAGCAATTACTAAATCAATGATGACAATTGATAATAAAGCTGAAAAAAAAACGCCAATGTATTCACCTCAATTTGTACTTAAAGCAAATTGTGTACAGCGATTAATAATAATATAAACCCACTTAATGCTGTGCTAAATTGTCCTAATGTCCAAGATCCAATTTTCACATTTGCAACCTTTTTTCCTAATTTAACTCCTAACCAAACAGTTAAAAAACTGAATATGGCTGCTGATAATGAAATAGCGAATGGAGATAATTTTAATAACCCTGCACCTAATCCATTCGTTAAAGCATTCATAGATATAGCAATACCAAGAACAATAGCCTCAAAAAAATTAATATTTCCTGATTTATCGAGATCGGCTTTTTCAGGAGATTTTAAATATCCCGTGATAACATTCGAAACAGATTCCTCTTCATCAAGCACTTCTTGATGAACTTTCTTTTTTCTTGGAATTGTCATTAAAATAATTCGTAAACCAATTACAAACAAAAACAATGTACCAATAACATCAGATAATGTACCAGGAAAAACTTTTGAAATATATTGTCCAAATAAAATACCCATTTCACTAAAAACAAAAGCGATAATCGCAATTATAAAATTAGCTAAAAAACCTATACGAATATTACGAATACCATAAGATATCCCTACTCCAAAATTATCTATACTAGAGGATAATGAAAGTAACAAAATCGTAATTAAAGCTGTTATGGTCATAATTGTCATACTCCTTTTTATAAGAAATAGCAAGTTATTTTCTGGGTTATTGTATGATATATCAAAAAAAGTGTTCCTACTAAAGATAGGCACTCTTATGAGTGTCTTTTCTTTTTTAAAAGGACCTGCCCATATAGTTTTTAAAAACATAAAGTAATGTGAAACTGCAAAAAACATGTGTATCCCAATGTTTTCCCCTCCTGTTTAAAGGAGGAACCATTATGGGCTTTGGTGGTAGTTGTGGTTTTGCTGGAGGCTTCGCTTTACTCGTTGCCCTCTTTATGGAAGAATGTATATTCCACAGGAATCGAAGCACATGGCGTAAATCCTAATGCTATTAAAGCTATGAAAGAAGTAAATATCGACATAACAAAGCAAACATCAGATATTATTGATCCAAACATTTTAATGTAGGTTTGAAACAAAGTTTGATTAAAAACACCCCTCAAATCGGTATTGTACGATAAATAAAAAGAATCCATTTTGAAAAAAGATTGATCAAAATGGATTCTTATCTGGCATATTTAAGGTTAGTTTTTATAAAAAAGTTTGATCAAAATCCACCTAAATTTCCTTGCTTGAAGGGATAAAGTATCACATCTTTTTTTATAAACGGTACGACTTTATTTCAAATCCACATCATAAACGCTTAATTTATAATAAACAAGAAGAATCCACTAAAAGTAATACGCATAATATTCAGACACTATTACGAGTTATCTATTATTGCTATGTATCTTTAATTTAAATTTAAAGATAAAAAAAGATAGTAAGGATAATCAATCCTTACTATCTTTACTCTTGGTATTTATATATCTTTAAATTTAATAGGTTACTTTTTAGTTATAGTAGTGTAATAGAAGATTTAAATACTTATGCTACGCTGCGATATTCTTCTTTTTCTTTTTTCTCATTTGGTGCTTGAATTAAAATTGCGATAATAAATGACACGACACATAATACGCCAATCACCATGAAAGTTGGTTTGAATCCACCTAGAATTGCACCGATAAAGGAACCTGCAAGCGCTCCAAAGCCGAATCCTTGATACACAATTCCGTAGTTTTTACTATGATTTTTCATGCCGAAGAAATCACCAACAATAGCTGGGAAAATAGTGATATTTCCACCAAAGCAAAACGCTACACTTGCTACACAGACGAAGTAGATACCATAATTTAAATCTAAGAAACTTAGGACCAAGACTGAAGTCGCCATAGCAACAAAAGTACCAGTAACGATTTTTAAACGGCCGATTTTATCTGATAACGGTCCCAGAATAATACGACCTAATGTATTGAAGATTGCAACCATAGCCACCGCATTAGCTGCTGTTGTTGCACTAAGCCCTACAAGTTGAACACCGATGTCTTTTACCATGCCAATTAAGTATAAGCCACTCATACATGATGTAAATAACATAATAAATAATAAGTATACTTCTTTTGTACCTAGCATTTCTTTCGTTGTATATTCCTGCGTTTTTGTTTCATGAACTGCCCGTTGATCAGCAGCTTGATGGATTAAACAAGCGCCAATCACAATCATAGCTGTAACAATTAAGCCCCAGTATATAAACGCTTGTGATACACCAACTGATTCAATCAACTGTGCGTTAATGTATTTAAAGATTAGGCTACCCGACCCATATGCAGAGACAGAAATACCAGCGATTAAACCTTTACGCTCTGGAAACCACTTTATTAAATTCGATAGTGAAGTGATATATGCTGTACCATCTGCATAACCTACGACAACTCCCGCTAGTACATAAAGCAATATTAATGAGGAAGCTTGTGAACTAAGTATTAATCCTAGTCCTAATGCTAGTCCAGCTATCATAATGAGTTTACGAAGTCCCCATTTTTCTTGCAATTTACTCGCAAACAAAGTTGAAAATGCTAAAGAAAGGCTAGTAATTGAGAAGGTTATAGCAACAGCGTTAAGACTCCAACCGTATTTACTCACTAAAGGCTGATTGAATAAACTCCATGTATATATCGTTCCAAGTCCCATTTGTACTATAACTGTGCCGAGGACAACAAGCCATGGATTAACAGATGATTTTTTCATACCATCCCTCCTCCTTTTTTTATTTCAATGCTATTCGCTAAATATGCTTTTTTTGTGTTCATTTTCGCCACCTCTTTCGATTTAACAACTTTATTGTATAGGATGTTCCAGTGTATGTAAGCACTTACAAGATAGGGCGTCAAATATATGGAATCAGTTACAGAAAACGAAGGATGAAATACAAAAAACTGCTTGTTAAATGCGTAACAACTTTTTGTATTGTTTTGCATAAGGGCGACTTACAGGTATTTTTAAAACGCCTTTCATAAAAAGTTATGTGTAGAGTTACCCCATGGTTGGACTTCAGAATTTTGATTACTATGTACAAACAAAAAAACACCCTAATTAATATATAACTTACTCTCGAAGTTACAGGGGGTTTAAACGAACACAAAAAACCATTACATTAAAAATGTAATGGTCACAATCCTGTAATGTTCTCTTTAGTCTCGAACTAAATTTTCATCTTTAATCAGTTCATCAAAAATATTACTTTCAAAATTCCCGCCTATATAGGCATCTGTTTAAAAACCGTCTAAAACATCAGAGCAGAAATTAAATCAGTCTCAGCCTTTGTAAATGAACGTACTATTTGAAATATTGTTTTATAATCTTTCTCAATATCCACTATAGGATTTTCCGAATTTTGGATAGCTAATTCTGAAAATTTTTTCTCTGCATATAATAAACTTAAATTACATTTAACTTTTATTATTAGTTGTTCTTCTTTAAAGGTTGTAAATGTCTTCATCGCCGATACTAAATATTCTTCTGCAAGCTCATATTGTCCTAATGCTATACAACACATTCCTAAAGGATTTTTACACGCTGCAGTTTTAACTTCATACCCTAAACTCTCACAAAAAAATCTTGCGCTTTCAAAGCATTAGAAATCGCTAAAATCGGTTGAGATAAACAATAATGAAATAACGCCACTCGATAATTAAATTCAGCCTTCTTGATCTTCTTCTATATTATTAATTTTACTGTCTATTTCTTTTTTTAACTCTTCAGCTCTACTTACATGTTGCAGCCGTATTTCTTGAAACCGGTCATTTAATAGTCTTATAATCTGGCTTTTCATTACAATACTTGTACTCAAATCCCCCTCTCTTTGTTCTACATATTAATACAATTATTAACAGAGAATAAAGCGTATTTCCACTTTCACTTTTTTTATTTTTCTAGCAAAATATTCGGAATTACCGCGGCGGATTTTTACAATTTTCTACACATAAATAGAAAATTTACAATTTATTATCATACTGTTACTCTATTATTTTTTATTAAATAACAAATTTTTTATTGATAAACAAAACTAAATATTCACTAATATAACTATACGTGGTTTAATATATATAATAAACAAATATTTCTGTCTTTTATGAGGAGGTACTATGAAAGCAAACGTAGGGGATACTATACTTTTTCAACGAAATAACTTAAAAATTACTGGATCTGTATTAAAACTGTACACTGAATCGGTCTTAGTTGAAATTACAGATGTAAATGGTGGTACTTTTGAATTTGATCGAACTATTGTGAATCATAAAAACTATAAAATCTTAAATACAAACAAATAATGAAATACAAAATAGTCCCTCTGTTATACAGCAGAGGGACTATTTTGTACAGAAAAAATTCCATTAGTTTATGTATCCTAATACACTAACAATCTTACTTGCTTTTAAATTATTAATGTAATAATAAATTTCTAATCCTCTTCTCTCTGCTTTTAGCACTTTACCTTTCATTTTTGATAAATGCTGCGAAACAGTCGATTGCGGAATATTTAATATCTCCGTTAATTGCGATACATTACAAGTTTTACGGGTACTTAATTCATTTACAATTTGTAAACGTATTGGATGCGCCATAATTTTCAAAATATCTACATCTTCTTCAGTAACTAAAGTTTTTTTTATCTCGCTCGTATATGTTGTCATAAGACATTCCCCTTTTATATTGATTCCTTTTTATTAAGATCCATCTCTAAAGAAAGATACACTCCTGATTATGCAACCAAAACCCTTATATAGGAATAATAGGATTTTAATTCTTTAAAAATAGAAATGCTATATTCATTTTATTTATTTGGTACATATACATATTACAATTTCAATTTGTGGTGTATGTGAAGTTGGCATAAATTTATGGTGAAGATTGTTCAAATAACTTAGAATCCAATATAGTTTAAAGGGACATTTTATATTTCTCTATAATTAATTCATAACAATATTAAGTTTTATAGAAAGGAGGATGGAAAATACCAAATTTAGTATGCTTTAAAATTGTAAATGCCCAATATTTCTTATTTGTCGAAGGTATTCAAATTCCAGTACCCATCCCTGCTACTGTTGCAGGTCTTTTAATTGGTTTAGGATTAGTTCCACTTTGTTCTTAATATCAAAAAAGACGACAATTTTCAAATGTCGTCTTTTTTGTATAAACTTTAAAGTGAATTATCATATTACCTTATGCACCAAAGCCCCTATCATTATCTCAATTCAAATCCAGTAAAAGCTTACACTGTTTTCCATAATGATAAAGCATAAATCCAGTTTGGATCCCCATTTCCCTGATAATTCTGAACCGCTTCATACATTTTGCCTTCGTGTACAACTCTATCGCCCTTTTTATATGCCTTCTTTGCATCCCAAGTTTCATATGAAACGCTTTCATCTTTCGTAGTAACTGTGAATATATCACTCTGAGCTGATTCGTTTCCAGCTACATCAACAGCTTTAACCGCATATTTATATGTAGTACTAGCAAGCAAATTTTTGTCCATATGAGAAGTAGAATTAGATGTTCCAACTTTCTTCATTACACCAGAAATTTCTCTGTAAATATTATAATGGTCTACACCGACATTATCGTCAGATGGACTCCACATTAGATCAACACTTGATGCGGTCGTTGCCATGCTGTGTAACCCTTTTGGCTGTGTAGGTGCTTCTGTATCAGGAGTCACTACTGCTGTTTTCACTTTAACTGCTGTGCTTTCTTTTGATACATTTCCAGCTGCGTCAATCGCTTTTACAGTATAAGAGTATTCAGTACTTGGTTGTAATTGTTTATCAATAAAATGAGTGCCTGGTACTGTATCAATAATCTCTCCATTACGTAGAACTTGATAACTTTTTACCCCTACATTATCCGTAGAAGCGCTCCATGTTAGTTCTACACTATTTACTGTAACTTTTGTTGCCTGAAGCCCATTTGGATTACTTGGTGCTTCTGTGTCTGGTTTTAAATTATTAACTAGATTTACATCGATTACATTATAGAATGCATTTGCTGTATCAGCTACATCCCATACCGCTAAAATCACATGGTATCCACTGCGATCAGTAGGCACGTTGATTTTGTGAGTTAAATTGTTTGAAGCTGCAGAACCATCATGTTGCACAGTTCCAATTAGCTCAAAGTCAGCTCTTGTTAGCGGTTTATTTGGATTCCAATTCTTTTTCGTAATGTAGTAATGCCATTGGCTAGTTAAGTGGGGAGCTGTATATTTCCATGTAAACGCATTCTCTCCACCAGTTATCGTATTTTTAAACCAACGATTTGCTGTTTGTTGATCCAAAATACCATCAAATTTACCACCTGCCGAAGCAATTTGCCCATCAACTGGACCACCTTGTGGAAATCCTTTTGGAGCTTCTAAACTTTGTGGTTCATACATAACACTTCCGCAGTTCACGTTTAGTGCACCGTAAGTTTGGCTACATAAAGCAGAACGACTTCCAGGTTTTTCAACGAAACCGTGCGCATATGCATTTTGGGGAATAAGAGTCGTACCGATGATTCCAGCCGTCAATGCAACGGCTCCTAGACTTTTCTTATTCATTTTCATGCTTTGTAGGTGTTTTAAAATTCGATTTTTCATGTTCATATCCCCTTCTTGTTATACTTCGTAGTGTGATGAGGGCTTTGATGCAAAAGAATAACAATAAGCACACTTAATAATGAACGAATGTTCTAATCATTATTATTAAATATTTCACTTTACGAATATATCATGACATATAAACTACTAAAACTTATGCAGAAGCTGTGCAGAAACGTTGAACTTAATAGTAACACTGGCCAAACATTAAATTCACCTAGATGCTTATACATACAACTTCTTCATTTTTAACACATGTTAGGCGTTTGTATATACTATTTACAAAACAGATTTTGTTAAGGAGGAATTCATATGCCTACAATGTTACAAGAAGAAGTTGAAGAAGCACGAGAAACATATGTCAGTCGTATCATATTAGTTGGTGGATCAGCATTATTTTTAGCGGGTGGTGTTATATCAGCAATTTCTGCTTTTAAAACTTATAATCGATTATCACATACGCCGCCTTCTTCAGATAACTCATAGTTGTATCATTTGTTCTTTACAAGCATTTAAACGCCGTTTCCAATAAAGAAACGGCGTTTTATTTTCAATGAAAATCATTAATCTATACAACTTTATTTAAATTCAACCGTAAACGCTTGATCATAATACACAGCATTTGGATTCACGATATATAGTTTTTTATCTCCGAATGTCGTTCTAAAGACCTCTACAGATTCTTCTCCTTTATCATCTAACACAAGATAATCAAATGGACCACCTTTTTCTGACGCAGTTCCTTGTAAATATATTCTAAGAGGCGTTACAACGACTTTTTCCAATCTTGCATTTGCACGTATAGCGCTTAAATCTTTATTGACATTAACTTCTTTCTCACTTTGTTTTGCTGGTATACTTTGAACAGGTAAATCAAAATTCGATTTACCTTGAGTCTTTCCTTCTCTTCCACCCAATCTATCAACATTAAGAGACAGAGTAAAATTATTTGCTATATTAGACACTTGAATTCGATTTCCATTTTCCTGTTCTTCCAAACTTCTGTAAAATCTACCATGAAAAGGTTCGGATTTTTATTAAAAAAATTTAAAATACCAAATTGTTTTTTAAACTAGAAAGAGTCGATGATTCACATTAGAATTTTATATAAATAAGCCAGTGTTACTTCGAAGTGCAATCGTACTTCAAAATAACACCGGCTTGATGCTAGTTCTTTCTATAAAAATAAGGGTATCGATAGAGCTCCTACTCTATTTTCCAAACTTACTTCACCACAAACCTAGTCTGACTACACCCATCCTTCTGCTTCGTTACTTCTAATACAGCTGGCATTGCGTTTTTCAGTTCTTGAACGTGTGAAATTACGCCGATAAATCGGCCTGATTTTTGTAAATCGATTAAAGCATCCACTGCTTTCGTTAAAGACTCTTCATCTAATGAGCCGAATCCTTCATCGATAAACATCGTTTCAATGGAAATACCGCCTTCATACGCTTGAATTACGTCTGCCATTCCAAGCGCTAAGCAAAGTGATGCGTTAAATTTCTCACCACCAGATAATGTTTTTACATCACGTGTTTGGCCAGTGTATGCATCGTATACATCTAAGCCTAATCCACTTTGACGATTTCTCTTTTCAACTCGTTCACTTCGTTTTAAATAGAATTGTCCATTTGATAATTTACGTAGTCGTTCGTTTGCAATTTGAACAATTTGTTCTAAATACTCAATTAAGATGTAACGTTCAAAAGATATACGACTTTCATTATCCCCTTTCATTACTTCATATAAATCAACAAGTTCTTGGAACGCTTTTTCTTCGTCATAAATTTGTTCATCAATTCGTCTAATGTTTTCATGTAAATCAGAAATATATGCTACTGCATTTTGAGCGCGTTGACGTTTTTCTTTTATAATATCTAGGTTAATTTCCAATTCATTTATTTGTTCACCTAAGAAAGTAATATCCATATACTCTTTATCTTTTAATTCAATACTTAATTCTTCAATTTGTTTTACAAGTACTTCAAGAGACGAATAATAACTTTGAATTTCTTGTTGTAATATTTCCATCTCAGCGTCTTTTAATTTTGCTTCTGTATACGTTTGTTGATCTGTAAATCCGCTTTGTTCTAGCTCTTTCATAAAGCGTGTGAAAGTCTCTTTCTTCTTCTCTTTTGCACTATCAAATTGCTTAGAGGCACTATCATGTTCTGCTTGTATACGTATTTTTTCATTTTGCCAATGCTGATATGCTTCTTGAACTTTCGCCCACTCTTCTTCCATAGAACGAAGCTCTTGCGTAGCATGATCAAACTGTACTTTCCAAGCTTCTACTGTTTGTAAGTTTTCAGGAATACTTTTCTTATCATGTTCATAAGACGTACGAAGTTGTAAACATTCCATTTCTGTGCGGTGCATCATTGTTTCTGCTTCACGTTTTTGAACTTGCAATTTGTCGATTTTTTCTTCTACACTTTTTATATTCGCTGCTAATTGCTTCCGCGCTTCTTCACTTGATTTTAACGTATTTACTTCCGTTGCTAATTGCTTTCCCTTTTGCACGAGTGCACTGTATGTTTCAACTAATTTTTCTGATTGGTATCCACGCTTCAGTACCTCTTCTATCACTTGTTCATATTGTGATCGATAGAAATTCCATTTCTCTTCTAATTGAACATGCAATTTCTCTGCGACATTTTTCTTTTCTCTTAAAACGTCTAATTCTTTTTCATCGATTGTATCACCTTGCTCTGTAGCTTTTTTCGGGTGATTTATACTACCACATACCGGACAAGACTCACCATCATGTAAGTGATGAGCTAATATACCAGCTTGTTCATTTAACCACCGGCGTTCCATAATTTCATATGAACTAACTGCCATTTGCCTGCTATTATAAGCAGTTTCTTTTTCTTGTCCGTATTTTTGTTTTTCTTGCCAAACATCGTATGCTTGCTTTAATACTTTTGCATCTTCTCGCATATTCGTTAGTTCTTCTACTTTAGCTACATATTGCTCTAGCGCCGCTTCTAATTGCTGTAATTCGCCAGACATTATTTGTTTTTTGTTCGTATGCTCTTCTAGTTGTTGATCTAGCTTCTGCATACCTTCTTTTAATTTTCCTATTTGGATTTCAGCATTTTGTAAATTCAACTTTTTCTCAGATAATGATGCAATAATTGATTGTAACTCTTCTAATCTTTGAACTTGCTTTTTCGCATCTTCTCGCTCAGATTCCTTATACTTTAATGCCTCATATTTCTCCTGAGCGAGTTTGAAGTTTTTCATAATTTGTTCTTTATTTGCTAGTATTTGTTTCAATATGCTTTCAGATTTTTGCTCATTTTGCATCGCTTCCTCATACCATTGCTCAAATGGCAATAATCGCTTCGCCTGCTCCGCACGTTTAAAAGACTTTTCTTTCATTTCGATTACTGTACGGTTTTCTTGTAAATTGTTATATTTCTCATTCTTTTGTTCTAAATCGTTAAATTTCTCATTAACAGATTTTGCTGCATGAAAACGTGTCTCTGCTTCTTTTAATTGCTTCGTTTGAGTATTTTGTTCTACTTGTAATTGCTCAACTTCCGCTTTATACACCGTTGTTTCTTGCTCTAATGCCTCTATTACTTGATGTGTATTAACATGCTCTTGCTCTGCTAACGTCTCTAATAATGCTCCATCACGTATTGGTAATTTAAAGACATTACGGAAATATAGCTCTCGTTCTTTTTGTTTTTCTTGTAAGACGTCTTTCCATTGTTTGCGTTTTTGATCAAGTAAGTCACGCATTAACTTATAACGATCTGTTTTAAAAATGCGACGTAAAATCTCTTCTTTGTTTTCTGTTTCAGATGTTAATAGTTTTCGGAACTCTCCTTGCGGTAACATTACTATTTGACTAAATTGATGTTTACTTAATCCAATTAAATCTTCAACTTTTTTATTTACATCCGTTACATGGAAACGATCGACGCAAGGAACCTTTTCTTCATTAATTACTTCATATAATTCGACTGCATGTCCTGTAATTGTTTTATTTCCTTGTTTTTTATGACCCAGTTGTCGTTTTATTTCATATCTTTTCCCTTTTAATTGAAAGGTTAATTCCACACTTGTATAAACATTGTCATCAGCGAATTGACTACGAAGCATGCTTGTATCACTACGCTCTTCTCCACTAGCTTCTCCATATAACACATAACAAATCGCATCAAAAATCGTTGTTTTTCCGGCTCCAGTATTACCAGAAATAGCGAAAATACGATGCTCTCCAAGGTCGTTAAAATCAATTACTTCTTTCTGTTTATATGGACCAAATGCCGTCATAATAAGCTGAATCGGTCTCATCCTCGCTCACCTTCCCGTTCTTGCACTGTTTGCAACACATCTAAAAATAGACGTTCTTTCTCTTCTGATAACTCTAGCCCTTTCATTTCTTTATAAAAAGCTTTTAAAAGAGATAAATCATCCGTTTTATGTCTTGAAACAGTTACTTCATTTTCATCTGTGAACTCTCGTCTTTGAATAGATCTTTCAACATGCATTGCATTTGGGTATACAGAACGTATTTTTTCCATCGGCTGCAAGACAGGATTTTCATCTAATAATTTCACAAATACATAATCTTCATTTACTGGATGATGCAATAAATCGTCTATTTTTGCTTCTACTGTACGCATTTTACGACGCGGTGTAAGTAAACGTTTTTCAATTGTTGCTTCACCTTTTTCATCCAGTTCCACAATATAATATCCTTTTTTATGTTTTTCTTCAGAAATAGAATATGCAAGTGGCGAACCTGAATAACGAATTGTCTCATTACGTACAAAATGCGCTTGATGTAAATGGCCAAGCGCCGTGTAATGAAACTTATCAAAATAATGGCTATTTACATATTCAGCACCACCAATTGAAAGTGGGCGTTCCGCATCACTCGTATTTTCCTCTGCCTCTCCTGAAGAAGTTACAAATGCATGACCTACAAATATGTGTCTCGCTTCTTTATCCATCGTTTCTGAAAGTTCGTTCATAAAAATACGCATCGCATCATCATGAGAACGAACATCTTCATTTTTCAATACATGTCTAACAATACTTGGATCTGCATACGGAACGAGATGGAAATGAACCTCGCCGTATTTATCATTTAAAACAACTGGATTATATGGAAATTGAAATTGTCCAACAATATGTAATCCTTGTTTTTTCATTAAATTACTACCAAAATGTATGCGGTCCGGACTATCATGGTTACCTGCCACTGCGATTACTGGTGTTTGTAAATCAATAACTATCTTCTGTAATACATCATTTAATAAGTCTACTGCTTCTGTAGGTGGAATTGCTCGGTCATATAAATCTCCTGCAATAATTACAGCATCCGGTTTTTCTTCTTCAACAGCTTGTACAAACTGATCTAAAACAATTTTTTGATCTTCAGTCATATACACACCATGAACAAGCTTTCCTAAATGCCAATCCGCTGTATGAAAAAACTTCATATTTCCCTTCTCCTTTTAATTTACTGATTGTAGTGAAACAAGCTGATAGTTTAGTGTAGTTTTTCCGTTCTCCCACTCTAACTTTTGAACAATTGCACTACCTATTCTTTCCTGATTTGATTTATATAAAGGTAATATTTCTTGAACTGTAAATAGATGATAACCATCTAATATTAATTGAAATAGATTTTCTTCTATATGTAATCTGATTTCTTTTTCATTCGAAATAATTTTCGTGTGCATCTCAAATTTCATTCTAGATACAACCCCTTTTTTCTAATCTCTACATTTTAATAGTATATTGGCTATGCAAGATTGACAAGTATATACAATGCGATGTACATACTTTTTTAATTATAAATATTTTAATTTTTTCATATTAAATACGGTATGTGAAATTTTTATACTTACAAAAATAAAAATGCTCTTTCAAGCATCCTTATTTTTGTAAGTACTCTTTCATTACATAGTACAATACAGTTATTAAAACAATCGCTACAAAAAACGCGAATACGGCCACAATATACCCATCTTTATTCAGTAAAAAGCATATGGAAATAGATACTATAAAAATCGGAAATACGAGACGCACCTTATCCTTCACTTCTTCTGTCGTATCTGTATGATGAAAATACTGTGTAATTCCTACCATAAGAGAAGACAAAATAATAACCGACAACAGTAAAGGTCCTGGCATTCCGATCTCCCCTTTCTCTATTTCTAATTATATACAAACTTCCCACCCTTTAAAAGTTAGACAATTCAGCTATTTCCACTTTTTCTACATCTACTCTTCAATTGTTTGTTATGCCAGGTGCAATAACTCCATATAAATTATACATATAATAGCGCCTTTAACACCATGTTTTCAAATAATTGCACTTACAGTAATGTTGTAATATTCCTCTTCCACTACTGAAATCCTGCAAATATAACTCGTCAAAATATGCGAAATACATATAAACACTTAGTACCAGCTTTAGACAAAATTTGTCCCGATATTTGCAGGCAACTATACTCCCACCTAAAAATTCGAAGGAGGCAAATAAGTAGGCGGGAGATAGATTGCCCGTAAAAATCCTATTGGTGAGGGCTAATAATAAGCGTGATGGAAAAACCTCTACCGATTAAAGTTTCACTTTATAAAGGACATTTCAGTATGTATCAAGAAATAAGAATAGGAAGATATATAAGGGAGGATTTATAATGACTGAACACGTTTTATTTTCTGTTAGCGAAAACGGCGTTGCATCTATTACTTTAAACCGTCCAAAAGCACTCAATTCTTTATCCTACGACATGTTAAAACCAATTGGACAAAAACTTAAAGAATGGGAGCAAGATGAGCGTATTGCACTCATCGTTTTAAAAGGAGCTGGAACGAAAGGTTTTTGTGCAGGTGGTGATATTAAAACGCTATATGAAGCACGTTCAAATGAAGTTGCATTACAACATGCAGAGCAGTTTTTTGAAGAGGAATATGAAATTGATACATATATTTATCAATACAAAAAACCAATTATCGCTTGTTTAGACGGAATCGTTATGGGCGGTGGTGTCGGGCTGACGAATGGTGCTACATATAGAATTGTTACAGAGCGTACAAAATGGGCAATGCCAGAGATGAACATCGGCTTCTTCCCAGATGTCGGTGCTGCTTATTTCTTAAATAAAGCACCTGGATATACTGGCCGATATGTTGCTTTAACAGCATCTTTATTGAAAGGTCCTGACGTATTATTTATAAACGCTGCTGACCACTTTATGACATCAGATACATTACCAAATTTCCTTACTGAACTTGAAAGTGTAAATTGGCATAAAGAAGATGTACATACTAATTTAAAAGAAGTCATTCGTACATTTGCAACTGCTCCAAACTTAGAAAGCGAACTTGCTCCTTCATTAGAGGTAATCAATTCACATTTTGCATTCGATACAATTGAAGAAATCATCCAATCATTAGAGAAAGATCAAAGTTCATTTGCTCTAAAAACGAAAGAAACGCTATTATCAAAATCCCCCGTTTCACTAAAAGTAACATTAAAACAATTTATTGATGGACAAGATAAGTCTGTTGAAGAATGTTTCGCAACAGATCTTATACTAGCTAAAAACTTCATGAGACATGAAGATTTCTTTGAAGGAGTACGCTCCGTTGTAGTTGATAAAGATCAAAATCCAAATTATAAATATAAACAATTAAGTGATGTTTCAGAAGAAGATGTAAATCGTTTCTTTAACCTACTTAACGCATAACAGTGAGGCTATAGTAGTAGTGTATTCATAACTGCTACTATAGCCTCTTTTCTATTTAATATTCTTTAATAAAATTTAATTTTATTAAATCGAAATTTATGCTACACTGATTTTAATCAAATATTCTAAAAATACAAAAAGGAGGAGCGACTATGATAGAAAATTATTTTCTTTTCATCATTATGTCTATTTGTCTAATCATTTTACCTGGACCTGATACAGCAATGGCTACGAAGAACACATTGGTTGCTGGTAAAATCGGCGGTGTTAAAACAGTGTTCGGTACATGTGTTGCACTTTTGATTCATACATTAGCTGCTGTAATTGGTCTTTCCGCACTTATTGTAAAATCAGCTCTTTTATTTTCTATTTTCAAGTATGTTGGGGCTCTATATTTAATCTATATCGGTATTAAAGCACTTTTAGCAGTAAAAAACCAAGAAGGTGTAAATACAAATGATGTATCTATGAATACTGATAACGAACATACTCCTTGTTTTCGCCAAGGTTTTCTTACGAATTTATTAAACCCTAAAATTGCAGTCTTCTTTTTAACTTTTTTACCGCAATTTTTAAATCCAAGTCATAATACACTTATTCAGCTTCTCGTAATGGGCCTAACTTATCTCGTTTTAACAGTCATTTGGTTCGCTTTTTATATATTTTTAATTGATAAAATTAGCGCTTTTATGAAGAAACCAAAGACGCAAAGTTATATTCAAGGGCTAACAGGAATCGTTTTAATTGGATTTGGTATTAAACTAGCATTTGAAAAAAGTAATTAGTTAAGCAAAAAACACCACATCTTAAAGAGTGGTGTTTTTCATTTAACAATATATCTGGCTGATTTGAGCTAATAATCAGTGGTGGATGCCCCCCAACTGATTAAAGTTTCACTTTATTAAAACCAGCGCTCAGTTACAACTTTTTTGCGTGTATAAAATTGAACGCCATCCGTACCATTTGTACCAAGATCTCCAAAGAAGGAAGCTTTGTTTCCTGCAAATGCAAAGAATGCCATTGGTGCCGGAACATTTACGTTTACACCAATCATACCAGCATCAATATTGTCACGGAATGTTTGTGCGTGCTTACCATTTGACGTATAAATAACAGCACCATTCGCAAATTTCGATTGATTTGTAAGTTTAATACCTTCTTCTAAATCTTTTACTCTCACAATACTTAATACTGGAGCAAAGATTTCATCTTGCCAAATTTTCATTTCTTGATTTACGCCATCAAAGATCGTTGCACCAACAAAGTAACCTTCTCCTACTTCTTCATTAATCTTGCGGCCATCTACTAATAAAGTTGCTCCATCTGCCACCCCGCTATTAATATAGCCTAAAACACGTTCTTTATGAGATTCACGGATTAATGGTCCAACGTAATTATCTTCGTGGAAACCATCACCCACTTTTAATTTTTTCGTCTCTGCTACTAGTACGTCAATGAATTCATCAGCGATTTCGTCTACTACTGCTACGACAGAGCATGCCATGCAGCGCTCTCCACTACTTGCAAACGCAGATCCAATTACACCTTGTACCGTTTTCTCAAGGTTACAATCTGGCATAACAACCGCATGATTTTTCGCACCTGCTAACGCTTGAACACGTTTTCCATGTTTCGTTCCTGTTTCATATACATAGCGTGCCACTGGCTCAGAGCCAACGAACGAAACTGCTTGAATATCTTTATTCTCTAAAATACTATTTACAACATCTTTTCCGCCTTGTACTAAATTTAATACACCTTTTGGAAAACCAGCTTCATAGAATAACTCTACAAGTCGCTCTGCTAAGAGTGGCGTTCTTTCAGATGTTTTTAATACGAACGTATTACCGCAAGCAATTGCAAGTGGGAACATCCATAATGGAATCATCATTGGGAAGTTAAACGGTGTAATCCCAGCAACAACACCGATTGGGTAGCGCCAAATCGATCCATCAATTCCGCTAGCAATATTCGGAAGAGCTTGTCCCATCATTAAATTTGGTGCCGATGTTGCTAATTCTACCGCTTCAATACCACGCTGTACTTCGCCCGTTGCATCCGTTAGCGTTTTACCGTTTTCTAGCGTAATGATTTTTGCAAGTTCATCTTTGTTTTCTTGTAAAAGCTGTAAATATTTATATAATTGTCTTGAACGATTCGGAACTGGTACTTTAGACCATTTTTCGTATGCCGCTTTTGCCGCTTCAACAGCTTTTTCTACATCTTCTTTTGGAGAAAGTGGAACGTAAGCGATGATTTTTCCAGTTGCCGGATTCGGAACTGCTTCTACTTCAGTGCCAGTAGATTCTACCCATTCGCCATTAATATGATTTTTTACTCGTTTAATTTCAGTTGTAATCAT
Organism: Bacillus paramycoides; assembly: GCF_001884235.1. Taxonomy (GTDB): domain Bacteria; phylum Bacillota; class Bacilli; order Bacillales; family Bacillaceae_G; genus Bacillus_A; species Bacillus_A paramycoides. Next base: position 82,830 of record NZ_MAOI01000101.1, read on the forward strand.
TATATTCTCTCCTTTTTTATGATTTTTATAAGTCTACTATTTTTGATTAGAAATTAATTGTTCGCTAACTTTCTTATATAAAGCAGCCATATCGTTTTCACCATATCCTGCCTCACTCGCTTCTTCATATACGTTTAATAGCATTTCGCTTACCGGTAAGTGGAGTTCACTTTCCTTAGCTAAATCAACTGCAAAGCCTAAATCTTTTTTTAATAGATTTACAGTAAATCCTGGCTCGTAGTTTTCTGTTGCAATGAAACTTTTATAATTGCGCTCATAAATTCTACTTTGACCGTAACTTACATTTAAAATATCAAACATTTTATCTAAGTCCATATTGCTCTTTTTCGCTAATGTTAAAGCTTCACTCACACCAGCTGTATAAAAACCAATTAATAGATTGTTAATTAATTTAACAGTTGTACCACTATCAATTTGTTCACTAACGTGGAAGATATTCGCTCCTAACACTTCCATGACAGATTCAGTTTTCTCATATACCTCTTTTGATCCACCAACCATAAACGTTAATGTACGGTTTTCTGCTCCAATTACCCCTCCACTAACAGGCGCTGCTAAAAAGTCTACTTTCTTTTCCTTTGCAGCCTCTTCTAACTGTTTGTTTAATTGTGGAGATACTGTACTAGTATCAATTAAAACTACATTAGGGTGGCTATTTTCAAATAATCCTTCTGCTCCGAAATATACCGCTTCAACCGCACGAGGTGATGGTAAACTTGTAAAAATCACATCACATGTCTCTGCTAGTTTTGAGATTGATAAACCGATAATTCCGCCTTCTTTTTCAAAAGAAGCTTCCGCCTCCTTATTCAAGTCCACTCCGTATACTGTATAACTTGATTTAACTAAATTTTTAGACATAGGAAGACCCATGTTACCTAAACCTATAAAACCAATCTTTTTCATATCGCTTTCCTCCTATTTACACAATATATTTCCCGCGATTAATAATGACTTTCGCAATATCTCTCTTTTTCGTAAATAAGTTCGTGTATAAAGGCACTAATAATTGACGGATTTCAGCTAAAATTACGTGTCTATGTTGTTCTTCTGTGACAGCCGCTGAAAGTATAGAAATCGCCGCTTCTTCTACTTTACGATAGCCTTCTTCACAAATAACATCAGTTATCATCTGTTTCGTACACTCTTTTTCTTCACCATTTTTACTAATTGCTTTACTCGTACGTAAAAATGCTGATTCCATGACGTACACGTCCGTCAACATATTTGATAATACACGTGAATATTCTTGCTCTTGATCAATTTTTAAGCCTGGAGTTTTAGAGAGCGTTTTCAAAGATTGTTTCAACAATTTTTTCGCTAATAAAATGTAACGATGGTTTCTTTCTACATTTGCTACATCAATTTCTATTTCAGTATCTTCTATTTGTTCGATTTGCTTCATTAACATTTTAGCTACTGTTAATCTGTTAATTTCGTTCGTTCCTTCAAAAATACGACTAATTCTAGCATCACGATACAATCGTTCTACTTCGTATTCCTGCATATAACCGTAACCACCATGAATTTGTACAGCTTCATCTACGATATGACCAAGTGTTTCAGAAGCGTTTACTTTATTAAGTGCACATTCAATTGCAAATTGAGACATTTTCTTCATAAGATCCTCATCACTCTCATGAATTGCATCATCAATTACACCTGCTGTACGGTAGGCTGCACTTTCTGCTCCATATGTAGCAATGATCATGTTTGCAATTTTCTCTTGAATCATCGTAAAGTCCACTAATTCAGTTTGAAACTGTTTTCGTTCTTTTCCATATTGTACTGACAAGCCAATTGCTTGTTTTGCTGTTCCAATATTTCCAAAAGCAAGTTTTAGTCTAGCGAAGTTAAGAATATTAAGAGCTACGTGATGCCCTTTCCCAACTTCCCCTAAAACATTTTCAGCAGGGATGGCAACATCTTCTAATATAAGCGTCGCCGTTGAAGAACCTTTAATCCCCATTTTCTTTTCTTCTAATCCAATTGATACACCTTCACATGTTCTTTCGACAATAAACGCTGTCATTCCTTTATTTGTCTTCGCAAAAACAACGTATACATCAGCCATATGAGCGTTCGTAATCCACTGCTTCTCACCATTTAACTTCCAAGCTGTACCATCTTCATTCAATACTGCACTCGTTTTTGCACTTAATGCATCAGAGCCAGCATTTGGCTCAGTTAAAGCATAAGCCCCAATCCATTCTCCTGACGCAATTTTTGGTAAATATTTTTCTTTCTGTTCTTTCGTTCCGTAATATATGTAAGGCAATGTACCTACACCTGCGTGTATATTAAAAGAAACACTAAATGCACCAGCGTAACCCATTTTCTCTGCTACAAGCCCTGAGACTGCCTTTCCTAACTCAAACCCGCCGTATTCTTCCGGGACCTCGATACTCAACAATCCAAGTTCTCCAGCTTTCTCAAATAATTGACGAGAAACTTTATAGTTATGTTGTTCAATGTTCTCAACTTGCGGAACAATTTCTTGCTTAACGAATTGTTCTGTCGTTTTTGCGATTAAATCTTCATCCCCTGAAAAATCTTCTGGTGTAAAGAAATTATTATTCACATCTTTATTGAGTGAAAAAAATTCATTCCATGGTAACTTCGTTTTCTCCATCTGAATCCCCCTATCATTTCGGCCTTCATTGCTTTTTGCATATGCTCGTCTACGATGAGTGGAATATCTTATTATTGAAAACAGAAGGCGATGAATTTTCACATCAAGCATTTCGTTTTGCCAAAGATGTATTCTCATCGCCTTAGTCCTTCTACCTATTGATCTTCAGATAATACTGTTTTTGCAATTCCAGTATCTAATTCTTCAAAGTCATGATATGAAATTGTTTCATATAACTCACTTCTCGTTTGCATATTAGAAAGTGCATCTTTTTGTGAGCCAGTCTCTTTAATTAATGTAAATACATTCTCATATGCTTTTGCAGCAACGCGAAGTGAAGTTACAGGGTAAATCACCATTTGGAATCCCATATTTGCAAATTCCTCTGCACTATAATATGGTGTTTTCCCGAACTCAGTCATATTTGCTAGTAAAGGTGCATTCACTTTGCTAGTAAATAATCGGAATTCTTCTTCCGATTGAAGCGCTTCTGGGAAAATTGCATCTGCTCCTGCTTTTACATATGCGTTCGCTCTTTCAATCGCTGCATCTAATCCTTCTACTCCGCGAGCATCTGTGCGCGCTACAATATATAAGCTTGGTGCAACTTCTTTAATCGCTTTAATTTTTTGAACTAATTCTTCTGTAGTAACAAGTTTCTTACCATTTAAATGTCCACATTTCTTTGGTAATTGTTGATCTTCAATTTGAACAGCCGCTACTTTCGCTTCCACCATTTCTACAGCTGTTCTCGCTACGTTTAGTACTCCACCAAATCCTGTATCTATGTCAACAAGAACTGGTAAATCTGTAGCTCTTACTAGATCCCTTGCTCTCTCTGCTACCTCAGTAGACGTCACGATTCCTAAATCTGGTAGCCCTTTACTTGCAGTATAAGCAGCTCCAGATAAATAAAGAGCTGAAAAACCTGTATTTTTCGCAACAAGAGCAGCCATTGCATCATGAGCACCTGGAATTTGCAAAATTTCATTTGCTTCTACTAAAGCCCGGAAGCGATTCGCAAGCTCCTCTTGTGTTGACTGTTTATTCACAACCCAAGCCATTCTATATTCCCCCTATTATTAAATTAAGAATAGATCTACAAATTCGTTGACATTCATATTTTCTAGTTTCTCTTCATTTAAACAAGCTTCATGAATTTGTTCTTGTTGCTTACTAGAATAATGACCAGCCATATTTGCAGTGAATTTTTGAACGACTTTTGGAATCGCTTCGTCTCTACGGAAACGGTGACCAAGTGGGTATTCACATTCCACATTTTCTGTTACAGTACCGTCTTTAAAATGAACTTGAACAGCGTTGGCGATTGAGCGCTTGTTCGGATCAAGGTAATCTAAACTGTACTGTTTGTTTTCAACAACAACCATCTTATTACGTAATTCATCTACACGCGCGTCAGCTGCTACTTCATCCTCATAATCGTCCGCAACGATATCACCTTTTAATAAACCGATTGCCGTAATGTATTGTAAGCAATGATCTCGATCAGCTGGGTTATTTAATGGACCTTCTTTATCGATAATACGAATTGCTGATTCATGAGTTGTAATTGTAATACGATCAATTTCATCTAATCTTTCTTTAATTTCCGGGTGCAACTTCACTGCACATTCTGCAGCTGTTTGTGCATGGAATTCTGCTGGATATGACACTTTAAATAATACATTTTCCATTACATATGACTCTAGTGGTCTAGCTAATTTTAATTCTTGCTTGTTAAATAATACATCTTGGAATCCCCATCCTGGCGCAGATAATGCTGTTGGGTAACCCATTTCACCTTTTAGAGCAGTCATTGCAAGATGAACACCGCGGCTCGTCGCATCACCTGCTGCCCATGATTTACGTGAGCCAGTATTTGGAGCATGACGATATGTACGAAGACTAGAATTATCAATCCATGCATGTGATAATGCATTAAAGATTTCTTCACGTGTTCCACCAAGCATTTTCGCAACTACAGCAGTTGTTGCTACTTTTACGTATAATACGTGGTCAAGACCAACACGGTTTAAACTATTTTCTAAAGCAAGTACACCTTGAATTTCATGTGCTTTAATCATCATTTCTAATACTTCACGTACTTTTAAAGGTTCTTTTCCTTCTGAAATACGAACGCGACTAATATAATCTGCAACTGCTAAAATTCCGCCTAAGTTATCAGATGGATGTCCCCATTCTGCTGCAAGCCATGTATCGTTATAATCTAACCAACGGATCATACATCCGATATTAAAGGCACCTTTTACTGGATCTAGCACATAAGACGTACCTGGTACACGTGTACCGTTTGGCACGATAGTTCCTGGTACAACTGGTCCTAGTAATTTCGTACACTCTGGATATTGTAGTGCCAAAATTCCGCATCCAAGCGTATCAAGTAATACGTAGCGAGCAGTACTGAATGCTTCTGCACTTGTAACCTCTTTATTTAATACATAATCCGTAATTTCTTCTAATAATGCATCTTTTTGTTTAATTTCATTTGTTTTAATCATGCTATTCTTCCCTTTCTGTCGAAAATTCGTTATTATTAATGATGGGTGTCGGTCAAACACCCATCTGGCGGGCGGCGCTAACAACTCCCCAGTTGTTCTTATTTACTAAGCACATGTCGCTCGCCAATGTATTTTACACGCGGACGGAATAAGCGGTTGTTCGCATGTTGCTCAATAACGTGCGCACATAGTCCTACTGTTCTAGAACTAAAGAAAATTGGTGTGTAAAGTTGAATCGGAATACCAAGCATCCAATATACCGGAGCAGCATAATAATCAAGATTCGGATAAATTCCTTTTTCCTTCTCCATAATCTTCTCTCCAGCTTCACACATTTCATATAGTGTATAATCACCTTTCACATCACATAACTGCTTTAAAGCTTCCTTCATCATAAGTGCTCTTGGATCTATCTTCTTCATATACACGCGATGTCCAAAGCCCATGATTTTTTCTTTGTTATAAAGTTTCTTCTGTAATAACTCTTCAAATTCCTCAACATTACCAGCTTCTAATAGCATGTACATAACGGCTTCATTCGCACCACCATGTAAACTTCCTTTTAAAGATGCAACTGCACCTGTTAAAGCACCATATAAATCTGATTGTGTTGATGCAATTACGCGAGCGGTAAATGTAGAGTTTGGCATTTCATGTTCACTATATAAAACAAGGGAACGATCAAAGATCTTCTCCTCAAGTTCAGTTGGTTTTTTCCCAGTTAACATATAGTAGAAATTCGCACTATATGTTAATTCCTGAAGAGGTTCGATAGGCTCCTCATTATTTAAAATATGATAGCTATTCGCCACAATGTTAGGCACCTTACTTAAAAGCTTGTACCCTCTACTTTTATTTACTTCTAACGCGCGGTTTTCGATATCATTATCGTAACCAGCTAATGCAGACACACCTGTACGTAATCCATCCATGGGATGCGTTTCTTTAGGCAATGCCTTTAGCACGTTGAATACACCTTCTGGTACTGCATATTCTTCTTTTAATTTCTTTTCAAGTGTTGCTTTCTCATCCTCATTTGGTAGATGTTCTTCTAATAATAGGTGCACAATGTCTAAATACTCTTTTGTTTTTGAGAGTTCGATTAAATCATACCCTTGAATTACAATTTCACCTTTTACTGTGTCAAGAAACGAAATTTTCGTCTCCGCTGCTACTACACCATCTAATCCCGGGGAAAATTTTTCTTCAGCTTTCATCATTATTTCCTCCAATCCTAATAGATCTTCGTGCACATAACTGTAAGCCTTTACAATACTGTGGAACTACATTTCTATTTCAATGTATCAGAGTTTTTAGAAGATTTCAATTTATTTTATAATGATAAGTTTCCTATACTTTTATTGCTGTAATAATACAATTTTCCAAAAATAATTTTTATATTTTATAACGAAAGGACCGACTTTGCACTATTTTTTCTGAACCAAAATATAACGATATTCCATAAAATCCCACGAAATATAGCTTTACTCCCTATTTTCTTTTTCAAATAAAAAACGAGCTGTACACATATACAGCTCGTTTCCATATGATATTTATTTCACAATTCCCTAAATATAATTCTTATATAAAATTTATTTATTTTTAATAAAGTTATTATTTTACATAATTAAATTGAATTTCTTCCGTTTCTATATGATAACTTACAACTAAATCATAGTTTTGAAAATACCAAAGGTCATCAAAATCTACAAAAAATCGAATACCATCTATTTCAATTGATACTACATCCCCATCTGGTTTCTCAGTAGCAATCCCTAAAGAATATCCGGGCTGAATTGAGCTATTCCCTCCGTATCTTACAATAAAGTGAAACTTTAATCAGTGGGGGTTTTGTCCCTCCCCCACTGATTATTAGTTGAACCAATCGGGCTTTTACGAGCAGTTGATCTCCTGCCTAACTTCCTTGTATTTGCTGAATTATGAGGTGGAGGTCTTACTGCTCGTTAATGCGGGATAAATCGAATAGATTCATCATGCTTTATACGCAATTCTTCCTTAAACCATTGTAGAGCTTCATGATCAATTGAAATTTTCATCTTCGCTCCTCCTGTTTACGCAAATTCTTTTTTTCCTAATTGCCGTTTTACAAAAATGACAAATATAATTAAAGCTATTAATCCTGAAATTGCACTACCTGCGAATAAAATACGGTAACCAAATATTTGTGAAACAAATCCAAGTAAAATCGCACCTAGTCCAATACCTAGATCAAATGCAGTAAAGAATGAAGCATTAGCAACTCCTCTTTTACTCGGAGCAACAATTGTAAGCATCGCTGCTTGCAAAGCAGGCTGTGCTGAACCGAATCCAACACCGTATAATACCGCTGCAATAATTACACCCATTACACTATTTGAAATCGTTAGTACAACTATAGCTAAAATGGTAATACATAATGTTGGGAGTATGATAAATACTTCTCCATATTTATCTAATAATTTACCTGAAATCGGCCTTACAATTGTTAAGGCAATTGCATATACAAGAAAGAATGTGCCAGGATTCACATCAATTGATGATGCAAATAACGGTAAAAACGTTGTAATTCCTCCATATGCAAATGATAAAAAGAAAACAACAATCGTAATTGATAAAACGGATTTTTCAAACAGCTGAATTTTCCCTTTTTCTTTTTGTGGTGCAAATGGCATCTTCGTTATTAATGATAATACGACCGCCATAAAAGATAAAAGAGTTGCTAATACAAATAGACCATGAAATGAATAATTTTGTACAACCCATAATCCAATCATCGGGCCGATCGCCATTGCAATTGTCATCGCCATTCCATACCAGCCCATTCCTTCTCCGCGGCGTGAATCTGGAATAATATCAGTTATCGCTGTTCCAACAGCCGTTGTAGAAACGGCCCATGTTACCCCATGAATAACACGTAAAAACGCTAAGAATAAAATAGTTGATGCTAAATTATAGGAAAGCATTGTTAGTCCAAAAAAGATAAGGCCCCAAATAATAAAAGATTTCCTACCATATTTATCTAACATACCTCCAATAATCGGGCGAATTACAACTGCGGCTATCGTAAACATTCCCATCATCAGTCCAACTTGAGATTCATTCCCACCTATTTCTTTAATAAAGAGCGGGAGCGTTGGAACAAGCAAATAAAACCCTGTAAATAAAAATAACATCGCGACAGTCATTTGGATAAATGATTTCGTCCATAATCGTTCCATTAAAATCCCTCCATAAACACATAAAATACTACGATCAACACATCCATTGTATATTTTTCATATTCCTTTTCCCTCCGCTATTAGACGTATCTTTTCGTAATAAATAGTCCACCATCAATTCACATTGGTCTTACGACTTTGTACGTATGTTTTAACCGAAAGTCCTATCTATATGTACCTTTATAAGTATTAAAAGAATATACTACTTTATCATTGAAACTTAGGAGTGATCGTTTTCATGTGGGTATCACCAAGAATAACTGCTGCGGTCCCATCAGTTCCCTCAATACATGTTCCTGCCGTTCATACAGCTAGTTCTGATGTTGGTATCGAACTTCCTGCCGCTTGGCAACAATATCAATCGACTGACCAAGTCACCCCTTCATTTTGGCATCATGGTACACATCCTAGTAGTACTACTTTTTATAGCCCTAGCCATCCAATACCTCCGACTCAAATTTTTTATCATTTCCCGTCAATTTACTTTCAAAATTTCTATGGTACTTTTAACATTTAAAAATAATATTACTCTTTATAATACAAAAAGCACCAAAGAAACCGTTTTTCCGGTACCTTTGGTGCTTTTTAAATACATTATTTATTGTCCATTATTGGAAGGAGCCTCTCCTGTGTTCCCGCCAGTAGTTGGTGGGGTTGGAGTTCCTTGGCCACCTCCACTAGTTGGTGGGGTTGGAGTTCCTTGGCCACCTCCAGTGGTTGGTGGATTTGGAGTTCCTTGGCCACCTCCACTAGTTGGTGGGGTTGGAGTTCCTTGACCACCTCCACTAGTTGGTGGGGTTGGAGTTCCTTGACCACCTCCAGTAGTTGGTGGGGTTGGAGTTCCTTGGCCACCTCCACTAGTTGGTGGGGTTGGAGTTCCTTGACCATTTCCATTGTTTTGTTCATTTTGCTTATTCTGTTCATCTTGTTTCTTTTGCTCTTCCTGCTTCTTAAGTTCATCTTGCTTCTTTTGCTCTTCTTGTTTCTTAAGTTCTTCCTGTTTCTTTAGTTCCTCTTGATTTTTCTCTTCTTCAGTTTTTTTCTGTTGGTCCTGTTTTGGTTGTTCCGTTGTATCCGGTACGCTCGTATTTGGAGATGAATCACGTTTTTCACCTTTTATACGTAACTCACTACCTTCTTGAATAACACTACTTGGCATTTTAAATCGTGATGTATCTGTAGCTAACTCACCCATCATTTCTTTAAAAATCAATTGTGCAATTTTCGTATTTTTACTACTAATATACTCATTTTTACCATCTTTCATATATCCAGTCCATACTGCCATCGTATATTGCGGTGTATATCCTGCAAACCAACTATCACGAGTTGCACTTTCTGGAATTCCATATTGTGCTAGTTGTTTTGAAGAATAGTTAGTTGTACCTGTTTTACCAGCTACATCTAAAGAGGCCACATTTGCCGATGTACCAGTACCTGATGTTACTACAGAACGAAGCATATCAGTAATCATATATGCTGTAGAATCCGCCATAACTTGTTTTGGTTTTTGTCCAAAACTTTGTGACTTGCCATCTGGATAAACTACTTTCTTAACAAAATGCGGTTTCGTATACTTACCATCATTACCAAATGCCGCATAAGCACCCGCTATTTCAGTTGGTGATACTTCGTTTGTACCAATCGCTGTAGATTCTGTCGGTGCTGTATTAAATGTAATACCTAATTTCTCAGAGAAGTCTTTCGATTTACTAATTCCCACTTCTTTTGCAGTTTTAATTGCCGGAATATTACGCGACATTTTTAATGCTTCACGCATTGAAATTGGGCCTGAATAACTTCTGTCTGCATTTCGAACTTCTTGCCCCGTTGAATACTTAAATGGAGAGTCATCAATTTGATGGTACGTAGCCCATTTTAAATATTCAATTGCAGGAGCATAGTCAAAAATTGGTTTCATCGTTGAACCAGCTGCACGATCTAATTCAATTGCCATATTATGTCCTTTAAATACAGCTTTATTTTCACCACGACCACTACCTATAGCACGAACTTCTCCTGTTTTCGTATCCATAAATGTGAAAGCACCTTGGAAATTCTCATTCGGATAATCAATAATATTTGTATTTAAAATATTATCGGCCAATTTCTGTGCTTTTGTGTCTAATGTTGTATAAATTTCTAAACCGTCAGAACCAATATTAGCATCTGGTAATTCTTTTTCTACTTCTTTCACAACCGCATCCATAAATGCAGGATATGGCATTGTTTGTTGTTCAGCTGCAGGCTTAAGCCCATCTGTTACTGGAACTTTTGATGCTTCTTCCATTTCTGCCTTTGTAATATAACCATGTCGATTCATTAATCCTAGTACAACATTTCTTCTTTCTGTTGCCTTTTCAACATTTTCTTTTTTCGTTGGATCATAGTTATTCGGTGCTTTCGGTAAACCGGCAAGCATTGCAACTTCTGGTAATGTTAAATCTTTCAATTCTTTACCATAGTAGTTTTGTGCTGCTGTTGCGATTCCATATGAACGATTACCTAAATTAATTTTATTTAAATACATCTCTAATATTTCATGTTTTGAATATTGTTGTTCTAGCTTATACGCTAAATATATTTCCTGAACCTTACGCTTTGACGTTTTTTCCATCGATAAGAAGTAATTTTTAATAACTTGCTGCGTTATCGTACTTCCACCTTGAGAGCCATAATCTCCTTTAAGACTGACTAAAACCGCACGGGCAGTACCTTTAAAGTCTACCCCGCTATGCTCGTAAAAACGTGCGTCTTCTGTCGCTAAAAATGCATTTTCTACTAATTTAGGAATTTGATCATACGTAACATTCGTTCGTTTTTCTTTCCCATATTCATATACCAAATTCCCGTCTTTATCATAAATTTTTGAGGATAACGGATTAACAAGTTTTGCTTTCTCAAGTTTTGGTGCATCCTTTATCATAACGAAAAAGGTAGCAACCCCTGCCACTAAACCTACAATACCAAGTAGTAAACAACTGATTAAAAACTTACGAAAAAACGATGTTTTACCTTTTGGTTTTGTTTCTTTAGAAGCTGGCTGTTTTTTCTTTTGAACTTGTCGTCGCTCCTCTCGAGAACGATAATTTTCTGACATGTTACTTTCTCCTGCCTTTCAATTCTCCCATTGATTTACATAAAATATTGAGATCACCTTCACAAATATACTTATATTTAGAAAGTTTCTTAACCAGAAGCATTCAATATTTTCCCAATTCACAGATTATAAATTTTGGAATACTTCTTATACAAACTATATTCACCTCTATTTTTTCTAATAATACTGCTCCTTAAAGCATAGAATGTAAGAAGTGAATTTTAATACCTCGTATAAATAATATACCTTTTTTTCAAATGGTCAATATTTTCTTATTAATAAATCAAAGGTGAAATAAAAATAGCACAACTATATGTACTTCGTGTGAACTTCCTTATAATTACGCATAACGAACATTTAATATCTTACATATAAGTATAATACCTCTTTAATTATAAGGATTTCAATACCACAATCCCCTTATCTACAAGAAAACACCTTAAATGAAAAGTAAGGAGTTGCGTAATGATGAAATTATCTCCCGTTATATCAAAAAATATAGTTGCTGTTGGCTATAACCCTTTTTCTATGATTTTAAGAATCCAACTAAAGAATGGTATGTATGATTTCTTTAACGTACCAGAAAGCATTTACACCGGCTTATTAAACGCACAATCTAAAAGTTATTACCATAATACTTACATTAAAAATTCTTTCCGCTACACTAAAATTTAAACTTGAGTAACATACAAAAAAGAAAGGAGGAAAACTCCCCTTTCTTTTTTAATATTTTCAATATCCATTTACCTTCTATTTCTCTTATTAATTTCATCATACGCCTGAATCTGTCTTTTTAGGCGCCGATCGGCTTTTTTATCATGTACAACAAGAACTGCGTGTATAGCTCCTGGAACCCAGAATATTAGGGTTAAAATGAAATTAATAATCGCTTGAAACGGCTTTCCGCACAATAAAACAGCTACCGGCGGAAGAAGAATTGCCAATAAGTACATCATGCCTTAAAAACCCCCTTAATGTTTATTTTTCAATTTTCACCCATTCATTTCCTACACTTTCAAACCTACAAAATCATTTTATTTCCACAAGTACAAATTAGAATTCATTATTACGAATATCAGATATATAAGTACAAATAGATGAGAAACCATTCACTAACATACAGTAGCAATATTCACCTTTTCTTCTATTTACATATTCTACACCCATTTGAAAAAGCCTACAAAAAGAATTATCACATCAATCTTGTCCCACTTATAAAATTGAAATACTCCAAATTACAATGGAATGAGTATCTCAACGTCTTTTCTTAGATTCTAATCTTTCTTCTTCTATTATTTCGGTTAATCCAATTGCTGAAATAACAGTTCCTATTGCTTGTATCCAAATACCAATAAGTCCTATTATGCGTTGATTCTCTTTATCTTTACCGATGTCTTCATTATCCTTTTCTTCTTTTGATATATTGTAAATACCTTGATACGCTTGTAATCCCGCTCCTAAACTTTGCATAGAATTCCCTAGTACAATGACTCGCTGAATTGCATTCACCTCACGCAAGGCTGCTTCTACTCCTAAAAAAGCTCCAATCGATTGTAAACTGTTCCCTGTAATTATAAGATAATCATTTTCTTGCGTTTGTTCATTTACATTAAAATACGTTCCTATTACATTTGAAATATTACCTAAAGCTAATAGCTCAATCCCCGTTTCCCCTAACTCTTTACTTTTATTATCCATACGTTCATCTTGATTCCCTCGTTTACCTTCATCTTTTGTATTAATATATGCTACAATTTGTAATATATAGCCGAGGGCTTGTAATGAACTCCCTACAATAACCAGATCCGATTCAATCTTTTCTTCACCTATAAATCCTCTTGTTGTTCCAATAGCTGCCGTAAGATTTCCTCCTACTTGAAACCATGCCCCTGTCAATTCTAAACCGCGTGGATTCATTTCCCATCACCTATAATAAAATTTTCTTGTGCAATTAAAATAAGTAAATATCACCTTTAATTCATTATTTTATTTTTCATATGTAATTTTGTGCATCACATAATGTGCTACTATAGTGAAACTTTAATCAGTGGAGTTTTTGCCCATCCCCCGCTGATTATTAGCCCTCACCAATCGGACTTTTACCGGCAGACCTACCCTTACCTAAATTCTTTGCTTCCGCCAAATTTTGAGGTAGAAGTCTTACTGCCCACAAATAGCAGGATGATACAAAAAGAGCACCTTTCAGGCGCTCTTTTTTGGCAAGGAGTTTTTCGATGAAGATGTAATTAGCAAATGCTTCTTATATACTTTAATATATGCTTGTCCTTCAAAACAGTGAATACTATTTGACTTTTTTAGTTTCTCTTTTTGTTTATCAATCAAAAAAATCAATGTTTATATCATTATTATTTTTAAATTTCATTTTCTCTTTCCCGCATTTCTCACACCGATAAATATAGGCCACACCCAATTTACCATTTTTATAATCTTCATTATCCTGCATCCTAATGAAGCTATATTTATGTTTACAGTTCGATTCATCTAAATATTTTCCAATCCACTTTTTCAACATAATATAACCTACCCTATCGAAGAATTTTCACTTAGTCTAATTGCATACTTTTATGTAAATTCTCAATTTCATTTTGCAACTTTTTAAATTGTTCAAAATGCATTGTTATAGACTGACTACTATTATTATCCGCGTTGTGTTTTACTAACAAAACACCGGTATCATGAAAAATCACTTCGAGTTCTTTCCTTATAGATACTTTCGTAATATGTGCTGTTTTAATTGCCGATAAAATTGCTATTTCATTTAACTTTAATTTTATTTCATTAGGACAAAATGCTTTTTCAACCAATGTAACATCATTACTATAAATAAGTGCAACAAGATTACTTGATTTTGCATCTGTTAAATCTACTTTTTTCATAACATTATTCATAACATTTTGCCTCCTTGTTTTTTCGTATATATCAATTATACAAATTTATTCTTTTTAATGTTCAACTCTTCATTAATTTTAACATACTTTTTGATAAGTTGATTAAACAAAGCCTCAAACGTTTTTCTACTCCGTAATATTTGTTAAATGAACCCTTTGGACTAAAACGTCATATAGTAGTGTTAACAATTACTTAAAAAGTAGGTGAAAATCATGCCCTCAGTTGTAGGCAATTTAGTTGTACAAAATAGTAACGGATCTTTCAACTTAGGTGATTTCTACAATGTTTCTCCAAAAGAGAATACGAAAGCTTATAACGGCTCTGGCGCATCTAACGTTGGTTTTGTGGTTAATACTTTTAGTGGTGTTAGTGCAACGAATACATTCGATTCTGACCTTGCAGATCAAAACCAAGTTGGTACGGCCTAAACAATTCTTCAATCTTTTTTGTATAACATATTTAGATTTGTCCATACTATACACAGGCTGTTAAACAGCTATCGTTGATTTTTTGAGTACCAATCTCTTTCTCCCTTTCCCTGGGGCTAAGCAGCTAGCTTGTATCTAGCTGCTTTTTCATGTGGCTATTTCCTTATTCATCTCTACTAAGAAAAATAAAAGAAGCTAAATTTCAAAATCCAGCTTCTTTTATGTTACATCAATTATGTCCACAATAGAAAATACATACGTTTTATAAAAAGCATCTGTACAAACTACATCCTGCTGAATTGGATTTATATGAACCACTGTCATATAACTTGTAAGTATGTACCCTTCTTCAAAATATGTCACTAACATCTCTTCTTCAGACAATAATGAAGTTAACAATTTATCAGAAATTCTCTCTTTCGCTTCATTCGTTAATATCGGTCTCTTCACTCTTAATTTCTCTCTAATCCCCTCTCGCATACTAGGCAATTGTTCCGACATTACTGTAAACGGAACCCACTCTCTTCCTTTTGTCTGCATCTTTACTTGATTCATTTTCTTTATCCCCTCGATTTTTTATATCTATCGATTCTATATAAAAAGAAATTTCACTTTTAAATACACTCTGTCCATCTCTTATTTATAAGTAGTGTTCAAACTTACAATTATTCATGAATTGTAGGTATTAATTATGACTCCCCAACTTAAGAACATTTGTTCTAATTATACACGAACTAACGTTCTTAAGAAAGAGGAACATGCATATTTTTTTAGCAAAATGAAACTTAAATCAATATAGTTTGTCAATTCCCATTGATTATTCACCCTGACCAATTAAGTTTTTTACACTTCCTATCGCAAGACAAAATACGTGTAGCAACTACAAAAACGACTTCACCTGAAGTGAAGTCGCTTTTTTCTAATAAAATATATTTCTAACTTTACTTTTCTATCCTGACTAACGTTCTTTCCGGAATACAAATTTCATCTATATCAAAATGATTTATTTTTAATTTCAATCCCCCTACTTTTTTCCTTATCTTCATCACCACCCCAACAACTTAAGCATATACTTTTATTATGAACAAACTCACAAATCTTAAAAAGCTTATGATGTAAAACACTTTATTCCTCATAGTTTACTATGAAAAAGAAGCGCTTTTGGCGCTCTTTTTTCATACATAATTTTATTAAAAATCATTAAATCCAATCTGTATATATTACTCTACAAGGTATATAATCGACTATTGTCACTACCATTTAATTAATATGTATAGGCTGCATTATAATATGTAACTCCCTCTCTGTTTCTCCTTTTTTCGGATGCCGATAATACTCCAATTTATATTCTAATACTTTATACTCAACCATCCCAATCTTAATCCCTTTTGTTTCCTTTAATACAGCTAATAGATCGCTTATATTTTCATCTGATGATTCAAATATTTTCCCTCCGCCTTCTCTCTTAAAGATAACCTTCATATACTCTCCCCCAAGTTAACTTTATAATCTAGTAGCTAATAAGTCTAAAAACATTCATCCTATTTTTATTTATAATTTGCTTTCAAAAAAAGAACATCCTTTTTAATAGAATGCTCAGCTTTTCACTTCCTATAACATCAATATCTTTTCCAATAATATGATATGTATTATTCTTAAAATTATGTCTTTAATCCAGTTCATAAGGACAAATATATAATCATTTTTTCTTTGTTTGTAACATATATTAAAAATATATTAGATTTATATTTAATAAAATTAACCAACTAAAACATTATAATATCAACGTTTGCGAAGTCATCTTTTATTATTTTTCGTTTCTACCCATAATTTTCTATTGTAATTCTTAATATTTAAATGTAATATTGTATTGTCTTACTATCTATTTATAACTCACACACTAACTAGAAAAGGGAACTCTATATGAGTTCCCTTTTCTATTAAAAATTAAAAAACAGAAATCTAGCACTATGCTAAACCTCTGTTTTTTTCTTCTTAACCTTATTTATTTTCTAGGAATTTAAATGTATCCTTAAATTCATTATCTGTTACTTTAATATCCGCTTCTTTCAATAGATCATTGATTACTTGTTGTTTCCATTTACCTGTTGTATCTTGTATTCTTTGTTGTTCTAAATCTTTTCGGATTTTATCTTTCACTTCATCAAACGGTTTCAATTCTTTTTTATCCGTCACTTTTATTATATGGTAGCCGTACGATGTTTTTACTGGATCACTTACTTGTCCTGCATCTAATTTATACGCAGCTTCCTCGAATTCTTTCACAGTTTGACCAGGAGCAAAACCAGCAATTTCTCCACCCTGTTCCTTTGAACCAGGATCTTCCGAATATTGCTTAGCTAGAGCAGCAAAATCTTCTCCATTATTTAATTTCTCTTTTATTTCTTTCGCAGTTTTTTCATCTTTCACTAAAATGTGACTTACTTTCATTTCTGGCTTATGGTTATCTTTCACATCTTTATCTGTAACAGTCGCTTTAATCGCTTTCTCAAGTGCAATTTCTGGCTTCATTCTCTCTTTTAGTTCATCTTCATTTTTCAGTCCAGCTTGTTCTAAAGCCATTTTGAAATTATCACCCATTTGATTCTTTGCTGCTTCTACTTGTTTTTTAGCTTCCTCATCTGAAACTTTGTATTTATCTAGCAATGCTTTATTTAACATCATTTGATATAGAGTACTTTTTCCATATGTTTGTTTTAATTCTTTACTTAACTCTTTCTCTGTCACGTTTCCTACTTTTGATGTTGCAACGTTATCTGAGGAACCACATGCTGACAACGCTAGCGCCATACATGTAATAATAGTTCCTATTAAAAGCTTTTTCTTTTTCAATTCAAATACCTCACTTTAATAATTGTATATGAAGAACTATATATTGTTATTGTGAAATCAATGTGTTTTCCGTAAGTATATATTTTCATATCAGAAAAAAGCTTTATTAAATACTAAAAGCCAGCAGCTTGCGAGCCGACTTTTTTTAACATCATTTAATCTGCACATGCTCTTCTTTAATCCATTTATTCCCACCTATATCTACATATCCATCCTGACGATTCCAAATGCGATAAGGTACCTTCCCATCAACCGCTCCTGTATCATTTCCATTTGGTCCATCGTACGTTCTAATTTCATATCCAGGTGCGTATTTTGAATAAGCATAAAACCATTGTATATTAAAATGCTCTAGCTTGGCCCATTGTTGTTCACTGCCTAAACAAATCATATCTTTTTCTCCGCCTCCCCAATAACCTTTAAAGATTAAATATGGGGTTTTTTTCGTAATTCTGCCTGTAAACTGTGGATTTGCAGGATCTTCATATAGATTAATACCGTATCCATCAGCATATTTTGAAACAGCAATACCAATTCCATTTGATAGCTTTATATTTTCTATACTAGTTTGATTTGTTTGATTTGTACCTATAAACCAAGAAAGACCCTTATTTCCAATTAATTGATTCAAATCACATTTCCCAATACCAGGAACATTTCCTGAATCAGTATATTGCCAAATATCGCATGGATATGCTGGTTTATTCCCTCCGTAACGAGGAATCCATATAAAATCAGCATCAATATTACGCGCCCCAAAGGATACATACGTATGATGCCCTACATATAAACCAACCTTTTTCGCACCTAATCGGCGTAATTCATCAATAAAGGCCTGCGTCCCGCTCTGCATATCTACCACTGTTTGAACTTCTACATCTGCCACCCAAAATTTAGCGGATTTATCGCCTCGATTCCAAAAATCTTGCGCTTCTTTCTTTGCATCTGAAATAGATATAAAACGGCAAAATGCATAATTACCAAATGGTATACTACGTTTCCTCATTTCATTTACATAACTTTGATACATAAAGTCCACCGTATTCGAGCCGTCTTGTACTCTAGCAATAACTAAATCTAGCTCAGACGCTGCAATGTCCCAATTAATATTTCCATTCCATTTCGAAATATCTACAATATAACCCATTACTAATCAACTCCTTTTTATTATTAAATTCAAAGCTTGTTTTATTGTTAGACCCATATGCCTAATACCAACTCTCTATAAGATAAATAAATATAATCTCATCATTTTTTCAAAATATACAACCTATCTAGAATATTTTTCTTTATATTAAAAAGATAACTTCAACTTTCTTACATACTTCTTGGAAGTTAAACTAAAAGCCTTTTACTAATAACGTAAAACTATAATCAGTAGGGTCTTTTATCCCTCACGAATTATAACTCACACAAATCGGACCTTTACGGGCAGTAGGGCTCCTACATAGCTTTTTTACTTCTGCCGAATTTTGAGGTTGCTGTCTTACTGTTTATAAATATCGGAATAAAACTATAAATAATGTGCATACTATATGTAAGCTATTTTAGCTTACACTCATGACTGACCTCCAATATTTTTCAATCTCCCTGTAACTAGGCAGCTAAATAATTAAAGCTGCCTCTTTATAATTTCCTTTTAAAGGCTTATTTCATTACAATTTCCACTTATTTATGTATACAGAAGACTCACTATTTTAAAATCCAGATACATATATGAATCTGTTACCGTGTCTTTTGTTAAATCCAGTTATGAATCTATCGCATGCTTCATCTACAAAAGGATTATGTGCAATGCCCCCTCCAAGATCATGTTTTGTACAACGGTATCTTACCGTTGCGCGTGATATATCAAGTTTTCTAGCTATCATATTTGTACTCATGCCAGTGAATCTGAGTTTTATTATTTTCTCTACAATATTTTCATCTAACACTTTCCCGACACTTTTTCCACCTTGTTGATTTGTAAAAGTGTTTTGCGTATTCCCTTGCCATTCACCCACCTCACGATAATCTATCTCTTCTATAAAATAAAAAAGCAGCTGTTAGGCTACTTTAAATTCGTCTTATCCCCAAATGAAATGATATATATATTCTCCCGTTACGCTTTCATTAATCCCAGCAATCCTAGCAAATCTCATTAAGTCCGCCCCTTGAAGAAAATACATTGTGAGCGTAACTGGTACTTGTGACCACATAAATTGATAAAGCTCATTCACTCTCTGATTCGTCGAAATTATTAAATCATTTGCAGGTCCATTATTCCATACAGAAGTTCTAACTGAGGTGAACGGAAGGTCTTTCCCATTAACCACTATTCTTGCCACACTTTGAGTTATGTCCACAGCAATTCCCTCCGTCATTACAAAAATCAGATCTGTTTCTATACTCATATTCCTGACTATAATAAATGTTTAAGGCAAACCCCTATTTTTCACTTCTATTTAGAATAATTTTTTTGGAAAATAAGGATTTGTTAATGAAAATCTTGATTTTAATAATTTTAAAACGACTGTCTGTAATTGTAACGGATTCATTTCTAAGGTGCAAAATAATGAAAAACATACTATGCTAACAAGAACCATCTAGACTCCCATAATACACAGAACACTAAAGATCACCCAAACCCACTCATTCATTCCTTCCCCCTCCCTTTCCTATCAAGATGCTCATCGGACTCCCTTGTTACAAACTCTAGTCGCTCTTCTCTAGCTTCCCATTCCATTTGCTTCTTTCTCTTATCTTGCCTTAACAACAAACAAGACGCCACCTAGTTCACAGCAGCGCCTAACGAAGTGACTATAGAATTAATCATTAATAAGTATATCTGGACCCTTCTTCAACATATACGCGAAGCCCGAAATAAATACGATACTAAATATAATAATGGGAGACCACATATTAAAATGAAATTCTTTACCTACAACTAAATAATAGATGTTATGGACCAAGAAATTAGTACCTATGATATGGCGTATTCCTTTCTTTGAGAAAATAGTCTCGTCACGAGAGCACTTTATTAAGTGCTCTTTTTGTGTTCCAAACTAATACAAAATGAAATTTTTATATTAATCTTTGTTACACATTAAAAATTAGGAATTATATATTGAATACTAATTCATCAGACACGAATCATTTCTTATAAGGGCGCTCTTTACTTGCGCCCTTATTTAAATACTCAACTTTATTACGCCGCATATTTTTATAAATTGTATACAGTTCCATATGGAATTGTTGAAAAAGAAATTCCGTATGGCGTAATATGATGCACTGGGTGATAATACTCCATAAATGAATAATACGGTTGTATACCTTGTTGCATTTGTTGCTGTGCTTGTAACGCTTGTTGAACAGCTTGAATTGTACTTTGTGCCCCACTATATGTTATACCAGTAGTACCATACGCCGGACGCATACTAGCTCGGGGACTAAAATATGAATAAAACATTATTATTCAACTCACTTCCAAATAAGTTATTACAAAGTATGTTATGCGTATTAATTTCAGTGAGTGTTAAAACATAGTCCACTAGCTTTTATTCAAATAACGCTTTTATATGAAAGTCGTACACATTTTTGACACATCAACCATCACTATCACTTGAAAACTCGTGATAATATTAATTCGTCGAATACGCCAAATTTCGACATTGCACGACAACAATATCTCTCCTATAAAATCCCTGTCCCCGCAGGGATTTTCTCTTTTATTCATTATTTTTCTCTTTTGCTTCACAAAATAACTGAGTGATTTCATATACACCGTTTACGATACATTCCACCTGACTTCACTCCTTGAATAATATTTTGAAATCAATACATACTATTTCCAAGCCGCTTAATCCACGGCTGGTACTTCTTTCTTATATTACAGCAGAAGCAGGTAGGTTTATCACTTATCTGCTTTCTCTGTATATTTTTTAAAGTATCGAAAACACTACCTACAAGCTGTTTGAACTAGCAGCTTCACTCTTCTTGTAATGGGACAGCAATTTATCACAATTGACTAGCTCATTCGAATCGCTGGCAGACAACAAAAATTATTGTCTGCTTTTTGTATGAGAATTTTCATTTTACATATACTACTTTTGAGCCTGTTTACCAATGCAAGCCATTTTGGTATTTTGAATTCCGACTAAGCTTTTTTGTTGCATAGATTTTTACATCTTTGACAACACTGGTTATAAGCAGATTTTCTGTTTATTCGTAGTTCTAAACCAGAATAATTTTTCTCCTATTAAAGGACAGCAGGTACGACTGCTTGTCCTTTTTTCTTTACATCGCGTACTCTCCTTTTTGATAGCTCCGGACCGCATTACCCTCATCATCGAAATAAGCAATTTCCCAATAAGGATGGCAATTATATTTCAGAAGTTTGACACAGCTCTGGAAAAAGCTTATAAAGAAAAGTGGGGTTCCTGATATTCGGTTCCATGATCTTAGACATACCCATGCAACATTAATGTTGCAACAAGGTATTCATCCGAAGATTGTTAGTGAACGATTAGGACATAAAAGAGTAGGTATCACATTAGACACCTACTCACATGTTGTACCAGGCCTACAAGAAAAAGCAGTCGAAGATTTTGCAAACAATCTATTTCAAAAACACTAATGTTTGCAAATACGGATTTTGCATAAAAATACTAGCATATCCGTATGACAATGGAAGGAGTCAAAAACATGAGAGAAATCAAGTCTGAAAAGGAATTCAAAGACATCATCGCAAGCGAGGAGCCAGTAGTTGTTAAGTTCTTTACTACATGGTGCCCAGATTGCGTGCGTATGGACAACTTTATCGGAGATATAATGGAAGAGTTCAATAAATTTGAATGGTATTCTATTAATAAAGATGAGTTACCAAGTATTGCTGAAGAGTATCAAGTAATGGGTATTCCAAGCTTACTTGTATACCAAAATGGCGAAAAGCTAGGTCACTTACATAGTGCAAATGCAAAAACTGAAGAGCAAGTTACTGAGTTTTTAGAAGCTTACTAAGAAACGAAAAAACCTCTGGATAATTTTTCAGAGGTTTTTTATTTGTTTTCACAATGTTCTTTCGTATTTTTCATGTAAATGAACATATATTAATGCTTTTCTCCTCTTCTACTTCAAGAAATCATTTTTTATCATTTCTTATATACTCTTCCTCCGGGGAATTACAAACCATCATTTTGAGAAAAATATATACGAATGGTATTAATACGAATCATTATTGGCACCACTCCTTCCTTATGCCCTATTCATCATTAATTGTTTAACAACTTTCCACTTTGTACTTTTCAACATATTTTTCCTTAGCGAAACTTTGTTATCCCCTACTTAAAAAGCTATAAAACGTTAACAATGTTTGTATAGACCCACACGACTTTCATTTGATACTCTATTTATAGAAAGAAATTCCTTGTAGGAAGGTGAGTGATTAAAATGGATTCTCTTTCTCATAAAGAAGCTGATAAAGGTGCTATTGTCAGCATTATGGCATACATATGTTTATCCTCTATGAAAATCATCATCAGTTATATTACCCTCTCTAGCGCATTACGTGCTGACGGTTTGAATAACTTAACGGATATCGGTGCTTCTTTAGCTATATTAATCGGTCTAAAAATTTCTCGTAAGCCTCGTGATCCAGATCATCCATATGGGCATTCCCGTGCAGAACAAATCGCATCACTTGTTGCTTCTTTTATTATGGCAACAGTCGGATTAGAAGTTGTCATTAGTGCCATTCAATCATTTTTCAATCCGAAACAAGCAGCACCTAATGTACTTGCTGCATGGGCTGCTTTATTTTCTGCTGTCGTTATGTACGGCGTATATAAGTATACGAAAAAGATTGCAATTCAAACAAAGAGTAAGTCGTTAGAAGCCGCTGCAAAAGATAATTTATCCGATGCACTCGTAAGTATTGGTACAGTAGTAGGTATAGTCGGATCACAGTTCAAAATGCCTATTTTAGACCCCATTGCTGCTTTAATTGTTGGTCTTATTATTTGTAAGACTGCATGGGAAATTTTCGTAGAAGCTTCCCATATGCTAACGGATGGCATTGATCCTGATAAAATGGATGAATATGCTGATGCTGTAGGGCATATTTCAGGTGTAGAACATATTGTAGATATTCGCGCTCGTATGTATGGGAATCAAACGTATGTAGATATTACAATTGAGGTAGATGCTCAAATGGATGTTAGCGAAAGCCATTGCATTACTGAAAATATTGAAGATATGCTTCGAAAAAAATTCGAAATTTACCATGCTCACATTCATGTGGAGCCCATGCAAAAAGAACCTATTATGACATAGGTTCTTTTTTAATGAACGCCTTATGAAATATAACACATAAAACGAGCCAGCTACCGCCCGCTGCCCACCCTGCTAGTATGTCAGATGGATAGTGAACACCAAGGTAAATTCGGCTAACTGAAATAGATAATACAACAAAGCTTGCTATAAAAATAATCAACAACTTTTTATGCAATGAAATACGATCTTCTGTAATTGTGACGTATGCAATAAATCCTAAAAAGGCAGTAGCATTCATCGTATGACCGCTCGGAAAGCTATATCCAGTTGCTGTAACAAGCTGTGACACATCCGGTCTTGCTCGTTCGTACCATAATTTGAGCATACTGTTCAAATAACGAGATCCGTAATAATTAATTGTTAGAAGCAATGCACTTAATATTTTTTTTCTAACAAGAAAATACATTACGAGTATAATGAGTAACGGGAAATATATTCTTTTTGAACCGATAAAGGACACCCAAGTAAAATAGGCTGTCAAATAATCGTTTCGAAAACTTTGAATAAAGTGTGCGACTACATTATCAAATTTTTCAATACAAGCGGTATGATACGAAAGTGATAGTGCGACAAAACAAATGAGTAGTGTACAACTTAACAAGTATAAATGTCGATATCGTTTCACATACATAACCTCACTATGCAAAAAAATGGAGCGGTTGTTTTAGTTTTCCTCACCATTTCTTTTTTATGCATAGTTTATTAAAAAATATAATTGTTAATTTTTTGCTGCATCGTCGGAATATCTTCGCTTGTTACTGTAAAGCGAATAACCTTCTCATCAAGATCTAGCGCTTCTGCGAATAAACCAGCTAGTCCACGTGATTTTCTATCTACTTCCATAATAATTTCTAATCGGTTGTGAGCACGTGGCAAAATTAATAATTCTAATTCATCTAATTTTCCATAATGCTCACCTGAGACTGGAATAAACTCATACTCTTGCGCAAATGGAACTTGATTACGTAAACGATACGGCAATTCTTCACATTCTATATGACGCGCTTTAAAACCTAATTGATTTACACTATCTAAAACACTATTTAATAGTACATTTGGCAGCACCTGAATGTAATCACGGTCACTAGGATCAATACTTCTTTTAATATCAAGACCCGTATGAACCCAAACCGTTTTCATACCAAGTGTAAGTGGTGCTTCAATTGGCATTGGAAACGAGAATGGAATTTCTATTTTTTCATTTGGTTCTACAGAAAATGGATCTGTTAAACGAACTCGCTCTAAATCATATGTTGTCGTCACTTTTTTATCATCCACTTCTCGTACATACGATGTCGATAACGTTAAGTAAATGCTTTCAATTTTTTGGCTAACTGATCCTCCAGTTATATGAACCTTCCCTACAATCTCTTCTCCAACTATATGTTCATCTTTTTCAAGAACAGTATCTACTTTTGCATTACCAATACCAACGCTTGCTAAAAACTTTTGAAACATGGGGTCTCCATCCTTTCTAAAGCGTAAGCTACATCTTTTTTCAAATCTTGTACATTCTCATAATACGGCGTTTTCATTTGTAACATTCGCATAAGTATTTCACGATTATATTCTTCCAACACTAACTCTTCAAACCATGGTTTTTCATGTTTTGCAGTAGATTCATAATCAGCATACAATAAAAATAACGCGAAATGACCGAGCGCATAAAAATCGCTACGAAACTGAACTTCTCGCATCAAAGCTTGTTCACCTTCATAAATGGTAGCTCGCTCATCACCTTCACCTTTAAATTTAGCCAATCCAAAATCAATAATACTAATTTGATTTTCTTTCATTAATATATTCGGAATGCGTAAATCTCGGTGAATAATACCTTTACTATGAAAATACGAAACAATCCCTAATATTTCATATAAAATTTCAAAAACTTCACGTTCTTTGTATACATGACCCTCTAGGAAAATATAATCTTCAAAATTCTTACCTGGCATATACTCCATCACAAGAAAGTTCTTTTTCTCCCATATGAAATGATCATGTAGACTAGGAATTGTCGCATGATTTAATGTTTGTAAAATCAATTTCTCTTGTTCAAATGATTTTCTACCAGACTCATATCTTTGTTTACTTTGTCTCAATTGTTTTAAGACTTTATTTCTATTTATTTGCAAATCATTAACGACGTATGTAACCCCATAGCTACCCATTCCAATTACTGATTCAATGTTATAACGCTCTGCAACAATTGTATTTTTTCGCAGTGGTCTATCAAATAAAGCTAGTACACGACGCCATTTCATCAGCTACTTGAAAAGAAGCTACGGCTT
This sequence comes from Bacillus paramycoides, assembly GCF_001884235.1. Classification (GTDB taxonomy): domain Bacteria; phylum Bacillota; class Bacilli; order Bacillales; family Bacillaceae_G; genus Bacillus_A; species Bacillus_A paramycoides. The sequence goes on from NZ_MAOI01000101.1 coordinate 109,108, forward strand.
TTGCGTTTTCTTTTATAATGATGGTGCCCATAACCAGACGAACGTCGTTTATAGTCGCTACTTGAATAAGAGCGCCCTCCATGGCGATAATCACTACTCGAATACGAACGATATTTTTTCTTTCCTAATATAGAATCAACAATTTTTTTGAACATCCCTTCACCTCTTGAATAAAATTTTTTTTAATTATACCAATAATTCTTATCTATATTTGTGACAAGTTTGTAAAGAGTAAAAAACGACGAGTTGAGCCCGCCGTTACTTTCAATCTTCCTCTTCATCAAATACTTCATCAATCATGCATTTCTCTAATAAATACTCAAATGTAATATCTGCCAGGTCCTCGATTTCTTCTCTTTTTGGAACGTATCCTCTTTCAATTAGTTGCTCATAAAAAAACTCCGCAATCTCTTCCGTATCAATTACGACTTCAATTTCCTTCATGAGCATCACTCCTTTATTTCTGTTTTATGAAAAAATCTCAAAATTATGTATATGAGATTAGAAAAATAGTTTTTCTTTTTTATAGGTCATATCATGTGGACGAGGTGCATACGATGTTAGTACAAGCTATTCAAAGGGGGAAATAATAATGGAATACCAATATGAAGTAGAGCAAACAAAAGAAGAGTTCATGCATGAAGATAAATGGGCAGACTCTCTTATTAAATGGCTTTTTATTTTTTTAATAGTTGTAGGCATACCTTACACTGCATATGTTGTTGTTCAATTTATTCTCTCTTTCTAGTTAACTATTTTTTCTCTGTCAATTTAACTAAATAATTATGAACAACATCCATTACAATTTTATATTCTTCATCTTTAAATGTATCGAATAATAATTGATAATCATTATAAATATCTAATAACCCATCAATAATTTCTTGGCGATTCGTCTTAACACTCACTTTTTTCGAATTGTTAATTGATTTCAATTTTCCTAAATCTAATTTATTCATACCAGCTTTATCTTGTTTCATTTTCTTCAAAATTGCATTTGCCGTTTGAGCATTGGCAAGTAATGTTAAATCTGACTCATCAGCCTCTAACCATTCACCATCAGTAATTCGTGACAATTCATATATTGTATCTTCCCATGCATCATTTTTATATCTCCAGACTTCTGTACGAAAACCAACAATACGAAAAACATCTTTATCATATCCAGTTACTTGCACGAGATCACCAAACGTAAAGTTATAATTTAATTCAATCCACTCTGTGTCGCCCTTTTTCATTTCTTGCTCCGTCACATGCTGCAGAGTTTGCTCTACATAAAATCCATCATGATTATTTACTTCGTATACATAAACACCATCTAAAATCTTCATATTTGTAATTTTCCCAACGGTCCCATATAGCGTAATCACGACTATGTCCCCTACGTTATATTTAGGTTGTTTTTTTCTTGCCATCTATATCTCTCCTTTTTTTGACGTCGTGATTTTGATAACAGTATATGCAACCTACATAAAAACGCTTATCACAGAAGCTTATATTCGGAAATTTTTTCGATAAAAAAATATAAACAAGTAGAATTTGTATTTAACTCAAAAAAGCTAGTATTTATACTAGCTTTCATTAATCATTTATGTCCTAACAAAAAGACGTATTATAAATAAAAAAACATAAAGAATACTTCACTTCCTAAAAGTAAGGTATTCCTTATGTTTTCATTTACATAACACTTCAATATCGTTATCTCTCTTGTATGTATAAATCCCATGCTTCATCAAATATAGACATACTTTCTAGCATTCCACTTAACTCTAAGTATGAACTAATTTCATCATAGTCTTCAGATTGCTTCGGAAAACTTAAATCATCATACATCGCCTCTGCTAAATCTGATATTTCATTTCTAAATAAAGCTGCACGGTGCTTCATCATATAATGGTAAAATGTCTTTTTCAAAAATATTCCCTACCTTTCTAACTTGGGTACATTATACAAGGCAAAAAAGAAAAAAACCAGCATAAAAGCTGGTTAAAAGTCGAAATAATTCCTTTTTAATAATCGTGGCCTTCCCATCAACTCTTCATATGTTAGTTGTTTTGGCAAGTCTTTCGTATAAATTAAAAATAACTGATCTTCAATTTCTTTTACAGTATGGTCTGATTGATAGTCCATACCACATGAGGAACAAGAAATACATGGTGTCTCTTGGATTTCAATGGCTTTCGTACCATCTGGTAATTCCCAATATACAGTATTCAAGCTTTCTTTCGCTTCTGTACTGTCACACCACATACAATTCATACTGCATCACCCTCGGTTTTTTTGTCGTTTTCTTCTAATTTAGCCATTTGCGATTGATACTTTTTATCTTTTAGTTGGTCACGCTTATCACGTTTATCTTTTAAAGATGCATGAGTTTCATTATCTTCATAATCTTTACGACGATTCATACGCTGTAAGTCATCTGGAACAAGGTTAAATTTCTTATCGCTCATTAGACCTGCAATACCAACGTCAGAACGTTTCTCTTCATAAGTCGGATAAATTTCTTTAAAGTAGCCTTCTGCTCTTCCTGGAATATAATTTTCTGGCTCTGGATACGTCGTAATAACACCTTCAAAGTTACGAAGAACAACTTTATCCGCACTTTGTGAAATTAAATAGTTTGGCTGTAACGCAATTTTTCCGCCTCCGCCAGGTGCATCAACCACGAATGTTGGTACCGCATAACCAGATGTATGTCCACGTAAGCCTTCAATAATTTCAAGACCTTTAGAAACTGGAGCACGGAAATGACCGATACCTTCTGATAAATCACATTGATAAATGTAATATGGACGAACACGAATTTTTACTAAATCATGCATAAGTTTTTTCATAATTGGAACGCTGTCATTAATTCCAGCTAAAATTACCGCTTGGTTTCCAATTGGAACACCTGCATTTGCAAGCATTTCACATGCTTTTTTCGATTCTTCTGTAATTTCAATTGAAGTATTGAAGTGTGTATTTAACCATACTGGATGGTATTTTTTAATAATATTACATAAGTTCTCTGTAATACGCTGCGGGAATACAACCGGTGCTCTCGTTCCGATACGAATAATTTCCACATGTGGAATCTCTCGTAAATTTTTTAATACATATTCTAAAATTTTATCGTTAATTAGAAGACCGTCACCACCAGAGATTAATACATCTCGTACTTGTGGTGTTTCACGAATATAACCAATCGCATCATCTAATTGTTTCTTCGGTACACCCATTCCAATTTGTCCACTAAAGCGACGGCGTGTACAGTAACGACAATACATAGAACATTGATTTGTTACTAAGAATAAAACGCGGTCTGGATAACGATGCGTTAATCCTGGAACTGGTGAATCTTCATCTTCATGAAGAGGATCTTCTAAATCATATTTTGTTTTATATAACTCTTCCGAAATCGGTACTGATTGCATCCGAATCGGACAGCGTGGGTCATCAGGATTCATTAGCCAAGCATAGTACGGTGTAATGTTTAACGGGATCGTTTTCGTTGAAATTTTAACACCTTCTTCTTCTTCAGGTGTTAAATTAATCACTTTCTTTAAGTCATCTAAAGTTTTGATCGTATTCGTTAATTGCCAAACCCAATCATTCCATTGCTCTTCTGTAACATCTTTCCATAATTCGATATCCTTCCAGTGACGATTTGGTTTGTATACATCATGTAACATTGCTATTCCCCCTTTTTATACGCTCATCCTTTATATAAGCAATAATTATGCCAACTTTATATTCTTGATAAGTAAATGTGAGAAGTACCCTATTACATAAGGAAAAAAATATTTTTAAGTGCTGTACTAAAACGATATATAATATCATATTCATTACTTTTTATATATGTAAACGCTCTTTTATTGGTGCAAACACACAAAAACCGCCGATTATTCGGCGGTTTTGTCGTACTTGCTCAGTTTATATTGAAGCGTTTGACGCGGAATTCCTAACATTTTTGCTGCTTGCAAAATATTCCCTTCCGTTTCAATTAACGCTTGATCTATTAATTCCTTTTCTGTTTGATGAAGAGCTTCCCTAAGCGGTAATATACTTTTCTTCTTCGGAGTTTTCTCTTTCCGAAATGTACGCGGTAAACAATTAGCTGTCAATGAACTTCCTTCCGCAATAATGACAGCATGTTCTATCGTATGTTTTAATTCACGAACATTTCCGGGCCATTGATAAGCTTGTAATCTTCCCTTTGCTTCCTTATCAATTTGAAGTACTCCTTTTTTATAACTTTTATTATATTCTTTCAAAAAATAAGACGCTAATAACAATACATCTTCAGTTCTTTCGCGAAGCGGTGGGATATATAACGAAAACACATTTAATCGATAGTATAGATCAGTACGAATTTTATTTTCTCTTAAACATACTTCTGGTGGCTGATTCATCGCCGTAATAACACGAACATCTACTTTTCTCGTCTTATTATCACCAATGCGGCGAATAACCCCATCCTCTAATACACGTAGCATTTTCGCTTGTAAATCAAGCGGCATTGAATTAAGTTCATCTAAAAATAATGTCCCTCCATCCACAAGTTCAAATAATCCAGCCCGTTCAATTGCCCCTGTATAACTGCCTTTTGTCGTGCCAAACAGCAAACTCTCTAATAACGACTCTGGCAAAGCTGCACAGTTTTGTGCAATAAACGGCTTATTTTTTCGTTTAGAAGCTTCATGAATCGCTTGCACAAATAGCTCTTTCCCCGTTCCAGTTTCACCATATATTAAAACATTCGCATCGGTTGGCGCTACTTTTTGTGCTAACTCTTTCGTCTGTTTAAAACGGGAATCATCAGTTACAATTGTCTCGAATGCAACATGCTTTTTCACCGTTTTTTTGCTAGTCGATCGTTTTATTTTCGATTGTAGATCTACAATCGTATCAGTAAGCTTTTGAATTGTAGAATAATCTTTCGCAATTTCTACAGCACCAGCAATATTTCCATCTATCAAAATAGGTAACGTCGTATTTACCGTACAAACGTCTTCCCCATTTAAATTTTGGTAATGTTGAACTTGATGTACGATTGGCTTTTTTGTGTTTAATACTTTCATCAATGTACTTGTTTCTCTTGATAATGACGGGAATGCTTCTAATAAATGCTTTCCTAGCACATTCTCAATTTTAGATCCATCATGTTTTGCGGCAACTGTATTATAAAAGATTGTAATCCCATTCTCATCTACTGCATGTATGGCCTCATCTATACTGCCCAAAATCGCTTCAATGACTTCCTGTGTCGAAACTGCTAGCAATGTCATCCCCCCTTTTGCCAAAAATTCAGCAAATTCAATGCCGAATTTTTGGCATCCCTCTGTGCGATTATAAGCATGACGATTCCGTTCTATTATTTTTATTATGATTATATATATTTCTTTTACCTATTTATAATTAGATAGAGTGAAACTTTAATCAGTGGGGGTTTTATTCATCCCCCACTGATTATTAGTTGCACCAATCAGGCGTTTACGGGCAGTTGATCTCCCACCTAACTTCCTCGCATTCTCCGAATTTTGAGGTGGGAGTCTTACTGCCCGTTAATGCGGGATAAATCTTTTACCCATATATTCATATCTTCCAACTTATCAAAAATGTAACAATTATTCGCAAGTCTTCCTGTGTACGTATAGCCTAGTTGATGAAAGGCTGCATTCATACCAAAAGAAAGCGAACGAGCAATTGTATAGGAACAAAAAATAGATTTTTCTTGGAGCTCTTCCTCTAACTTAATTAGTAAACTTTTCATAAACCCATGTTTTCGATATTCAGGTAAGGTAGCACAATTCGTTAATTCTGCATTTCCTTCTTTCACATTCATTTCAGCAGACGCTGTACTAATAATTTGTCCGTCGAATTCATATACGTAATAAATTGTATCGTCTTCCTTCATCGTCTGCTTTACATAACTCGCTTCATTTAAAGGTGTTGGATAAACTTCAAATACCTTTCCAAAGACGGTTGCTAATTCTACTGCGTCTTCTTCGGTCGCTTTTCTTAACACAAACTTCTCTGGGATTTCTTTTTCCTTTACTTCTTTTGCTTTTACACCGCTTAAAATAGTATCTTCTTCAGTCCAATGAATACTATTTCGTCTTTCCTCATTATGATATTTCACGAAGAAGTACGCATCGTGTCCTTGAAAATAGTGAGGTATTGTTGCTTCTAATAAGAAACCGAAAGAGAGCCATGTTGAAACATGCTCTCCCTTTCCTTTTATAATACATTTAGTGAAAGAATGCTTCTCTGCTAATTCGTCAATTGTTTGTATAATACTTTCAACATTTCCTGTATAGTGATCTACTCTAATACGTTTATTAAAATAGTCTAGAACTCCTTCTACTGTATAGTGCTTCGTCTGTTCTCTAAAAGATTCATAGTATTTCATTTTTTCACCTCACACCAATCTAGTAATGTACATGCAATAATTTTTGCGGCAGCAATCATTTTATCAACTTCTATATATTCGTTTGGATAGTGTGCTACTTTCGTCTCTCCTGGGCCAAATACTATCGTTGGTACATTAGCGATTTGTGTGAACAAACCTCCATCTGTTCCCCATGGAGATGCTTCTATAATCGGTTCGTTCCCTTCAATTTCAACAAAGTTATGTTGAAGCGTCTTAATAAGCTCATGCTCTTCATCTAGCTCACCAGGGACCCATCTCGCTCCAAACCATTCCACTTCTACTGGATTTTCCACAAACCAACTGTCCACATCATTTAATTCACCGATCCAGCTTTCAAATTCTTCTTTTGCTGCCTCTATAGTCTCATTCGGCGCAATACCACATCTTCCTTCTAAAATTAACGAATCAGGAACAGAACTTGGCCAACTACCACCTTCAATTTTTCCAATATTAATTGGAATTGGAATCGGAATTCCTTTAAATAACGGATCTGTAATTCGACCATTCCTCTTCTCTTCTAATTTTCTCAAATGCTCTACAACAAACATACTTTTTTCAATTGCACTTACTCCTTCATAACGTGTACCACCGTGTGCTGCTTTTCCTTTTACATGTAGGCGAAACCACATTGAACCTTGTTGTTTTGGGAAAAACTTCATATTTGTTGGCTCTGGAATAATAACACCATCTGCCTTATATCCACGTAAAATAGCTGCTAAAGTACCCGCACCACCACTCTCTTCTTCTATAACACTTTGAAAATGGATATCGCCTTTTAATTCAATACGAGACTCAATAATTGCTTCCATCGCAAGCATAAGTGCGACATTGCCACCCTTCATATCCGTCGTTCCACGGCCATATATACGATTTCCTATTTTCTCACCACTATAAGGATGATGGTCCCACTGATTTACATCCCCTTCTGGTACAACATCAATATGTCCATTTAAAATCATAGATTTCCCATCACCACTACCTTTTAAAGTTGCTACAATGTTCGGGCTGTCTGAAAAACTTGTGCGCGGTGATACAAAATAAGGATGATCTTTCATTTTTGTAAACGAAGGCTCCCAAATATCGAGATCTAGACCTAACTCACGCAATTTTTCAATAACAATTGCCTGCGCACCACTTTCATCACCAGATACGCTCTTTTCTTGAATTAATCGCTTTAAAAATTTTACACTTTCTTCTTCATGACTCTCAATATAATCACAAACTTGTTTTTTTAATTGCTCCATAGATTACAACTCCCCTCATTCAATTACTAGTAAATTTGAGCTTATATGAAAATCAGCCGCTGTATGTCGTTTTACATCTTCTACTGTGTATGGTCCCATTAATTCTTGTAAAACGAGTCCACTCGTAGTCACTTCCATAACAGCCATATCTGTAATAATTAAATCTACACATTTTTTCGAAGTTAATGGCAATGTACACTCTGAAACGATTTTTGCATTTCCATATTTATCGACATGATTCATCACAACAACGACCCGTTTCGCTTTTTGTGCTAAATCCATTGCTCCCCCAATACCCGGAACACGTTTTCCTGGTACAATCCAGTTCGCTAAATCACCATTTTCACTTACTTGTAATGAGCCAAGAATCGTTACATCAAGTAAGCCTTTTCGAATCATACCAAATGCTGTGCAGCTATCGAAATAACTCGCTCCTGTAATAAGAGACGTTGGTAAACCCGCTGCGTTACATAAATTCTCATCTTCATTCCCTTTACTAGGCGTTGGTCCCATACCTACAATGCCGTTTTCTGCATGAAACATAACATTCATATCTTTTGGTAAATGATTCGGTACAAGCGATGGAATCCCAATACCTAAATTTACAATCATGCCATTTTGAATTTCTTTCGCTGCACGTCTTGCAATCTTATCTCTCACTTCTACGCCCATACCCATTTCCAATTCACTCCTTCCGATGGCACGATATAATTTACGAATACACCTGGAACGACAATTTCCTCTGGATCTAAACTTCCAAGTGGAACAATTTCTTCTGCTTCTACAATCGTTATATCCCCAGCCATGGCTACATGAGGATTCATATTACGAGCGCTTTTATCAAATACAAGATTGCCAAACGGGTCCGCTTTTTTCGCATATACAATTGCAACTTCAGCTGTTAATGCTGTTTCAACTAAATATGTCTTTCCATTCATTTCAACTGTGCGTTTGCCTTCTTCTACAATCGTATCAACACCAACATCGACTAATATACCACCAAGCCCTACGCCGCCAGCACGAATGCGCTCTGCTAAAGTTCCTTGTGGAGAAAACTCAATTTGTAATCTTCCTTCATTTAACTGCCTTCCCGCATTTGGATTTGATCCAATATGAGAAGTAACTAAAGATTTAACTCTTTCATTCGTAACAAGACGACCGATTCCTACATCGGGAAATCCAGTATCATTTCCTATTAAATTTAAATTCGTAACTCCTTTTTCTAAAATAGCCTGGATTAAAGATGGAGGGGATCCGATCCCTCCAAATCCCCCAAACATTAATGTCATATCAGCATGGAACAAAGAAATTACTTCCTCTATTTCTTTTAATTTACCAAATGTATTTGTAATAGTTGTCATGCGATACTATGCCCTCCTTTTTGCATCATCTCTTCCACACTCTTTGCAAAAATTGAAAGTAATTCATCTAATTCGGAATATGTAGTTGTCATTGGTGGTGCCACAAGCAGTGCACTATCCTCTTTTCCTGCTTGCCCTGAAACAGCTTGGTATAAGAGAAGTCCATTTTTAGCTGCAACTGAAATGAGCTCCGACGCCTTTGTAAACGGTTGCAATTCTATTCCAATCAGCAACCCTTTTCCGCGCACATCGGCAATGATTGTCGATTGTTGCTGAACTTTCTGTAACCCTTTTATTAAATATTCTCCCTTTTCCGCTGTTTTTTCAGGTAGATTATGTTTCTCCATATATTCAATAACAGCTAAAGCTGTCGCCGCAGACAATGGATTTGCACTTAGCGTATGCCCGCTCATAACAGAACGTGATCCTCGTAAAATCGGCTCCATAACGCGGTCACTTACAATTGTCGCTGCCATCGGTGTATAACCCGCTCCTAATCCCTTACCAAGCGTCATAATATCCGGCTCTACACCCCAGTGCTCCATCGCAAACCATGCACCAGTACGACCGAGCCCAGTCATTACTTCATCTGCAATAAATAAAATATCGTAATGACTACAAATATCTTTAATTACTTTATAATATTCTTTCGGTGGGACAACCGCGCCCCCAGCTGCTCCGATAATCGGTTCAGCGATAAAAGCTGCAATATGCTCTGCACCAATTCGATCAATTGCTCTTTCTAGTTCAGTCGCACAAGAAAGCTGACAAGTTGGATACACCTTTTGGACAGGGCATCTAAAACAATATGGAGCCGGAACAGTTGGGTAATCTTCCAAAATAGACACGAAACGTTGTCTGCGCAGCGGGTGCCCAGACATAGATAAAGCTCCCATTGTAATACCGTGATAGCTCATCCACCGTGACAAAATTTTATGTTTCCCTTGAATACCACGCTCCTGAAAATGCTGAATTGCAATTTTCATAGCTGTTTCATTTGCTTCCGTACCACTATTCACAAAAAAGCTCCAGTTTAAATCGCCTACACTTAAGTCACTTAACTTCTTCGCCAACTTTTCAGCTGGTTCACTCGTAAACTGTGATCTATAAACGAAAGCAATTTCCTCTGCCTGCTTTTTAATTACCTCCGCAATCTCTGCTACGCCATGTCCGATACCTGCCGTAATCGCTCCTGACGAACCATCAAAATATTTATTTCCATTTTGATCATATAAGTACACACCTTTTCCATGTGAGATCATTGGATACGGCTGACCAACAAGTGGCTTAATTAAGTAATCGCGCATAGCGCTCCCCCATTTCTCCAATTTGTATATATATATGAAGAAAATTGACGTTTCTTTCATAAAAAAAGAATTCTCTGCAAAAGCAGTGAACATATCAAAAAACTATTATAAAATATACAAATGAGTGCTAAATATTAGTGTAAAACAGAAAATTCAGAACTTAAATCAAAGACCAACCCTTGCCTATACGCTTTCATTACCCTCCCCTATATAAAATAAACAACTAAACAACTATTCTCTTAATATAATGTCAGCTTCCCTCATTTGCTGACATTGTGTAAACTTCGACGGAACTCCTGTTATTCTCCTTCCTATTCCATTACTTTATATTGCATATTTTCAAATAAAATTCGACAATACACTTAGACGCATGGATAACACCCACTCTTACTTAAACATTTAATATCAGCTGTTTAGTACAATAAAAAAAGAACCGATTAACCACATTAATCAGTTCGGCACGACGCTCTTTTATCCGTTATTACCTTATCCAACAACAATTACTAACATTTATAGAAATACTCATAGTGCAAATCCATAATTCGTAGTACAGCCTAAAGCACGAAATCCTCCATAACTACATTCCACATAACTATCGGGATATCCACCTCCAAGGTGCCACTCCTTCCATCAAAGTCAAACTACCTTTCCATTATAAATTATGTAGGACAATTATCACTTTGTATGTGTGTTTGCCTATAAATAAAAAAATCCCTAGCTTAACTTTTCTCATTTAGAAAAGCAAGTTTTTCGCATAACCCATTTCCCGCTCCGCATATAATTGTAATGATGATAAAGGAGGAATGTTAATGGCTCAATCTGAAATTGAAAAATATGGACAAGAGGCTACACGTTACGAACAGCTCGCCCGTTACTATCAATACCGCAATCCTAAAAAGTATGTAGAACTATATATGAAATACTATGATGCGATTACAAAACTTGTACAGGCATATGAAAAAAGAGATTCACAAGAAGCGACTTTACCGTCACATATGAGAATTTTCCACTCAGCTCCCCATACACCAGCCGTTGATATTATAGTAAACGGACAAAAGGTGATTAAAAATATTTCTTTTAAACAATTCAGTCCTTATTTATCTTTAGTGCAAGGAAAATACCGTATTGATATTGTCCCTGTCGGAAACGAAACTCCAATATTCTCAGCATTAGTACCAATAATGGGGAATCACACTTATACTCTTGCAGCGATCAATAGCGATAATCATCTCCAATTACAACCTATTCTTGATAATACTCATTTACCATCTGGTCAAGCAAAAATACGATTTGCACATCTTTCCCCAGATACCCCAGTTGTAAATGTAGATTTAAAAGATAGTGATCATTTATTTGAAAATGTACTCTTTAAACAAATAACAGATTTTTTACAAGTTAGCCCCGGTACAGCGGATATTGAAGTTTCACTTGCTGATACAAAAAAAGTACTTTTAACCATACCGAAATTCAAAGTTGAACCAAATACAATTTACACAATTTCAATTGTAGGTTATTCAACTGAGGATCCAAAGTTAGAGGCCGTTATGCTTACAAATTAAAACAGTCTACACCATTCGTATGGTGTAGACTGTTTATTTTTGAAAGGCAATTTGAAATTCTGTCCAATCATTATTCGAACGACACAATATGGATCCGTTATGTTTTTCTACTATTTGTTTACATACGAAAAGTCCAATACCAGTTCCTAGCTTTTTAGTAGTTACAAATGGCTCAAAAATGGTTTCTACATTTTCTGCTGGAATCATAGGCCCATTATTTTTTATAACAATGCGAATAGTTGTATCCTCTTCAAATACATCAATGATAATTTTCCGCTCTTCTTTCATTGATTCAAGAGCATCAATCGAGTTCATTAAAATATTTAAAACTACTTGTCTCACTTCACTCCGATAGCCAACGAGCGGAATTGGGTACGGCAAATTCTTTTCAATTGAAACATTTGCATTCACTAAACTCGGATACAAGAACTGTATAATATCTTGAAACAAGTCATTAAGCCAAAATCGTTCAGATTCATTCCACATTTCTTTTTTCGATACAAGTAAAAATTGCGAAATCCTAAAATTTAATTGATCTAATTCATGCGAAATAATATCTAAATATGATAGATTAGGATAATCCGTCTTCAATAACTTTACAAATCCCATAATTGAAGTTAGTGGATTACGAAATTCATGCACAAAACTAGCCGACATTTGCCCTAAAATCGTAAGCCTTTCTTTATGTGTTTCATTTATATATTGCTGTTTTTCTTCCAAATTTCTCGTTATAATTTCTGAGTATTTTAAAACGGTATAATAAATTAATTTGTCAAAACAAGTATGTATTTTGGCCATAATCGGTTTCAGTTCACGAGCGCTTACATCCAATTCGCACATTGCTTCAAAAAGTTCATTTCTTCCCACATTTGCATTGTAGACAAAATCTCCAATATTCGCATCTGCCCCTGCACGCTCAATGGCAATTTTCTCACATAATGGCTGAAGATAATTAATGTCTTTATCTTCCATAATAAGTTCGATAATTAACTCTAATAAATTCTCTCCATTTTGAACTACTTCGTGTTTAAATGGATCTTTTTCGGAAATTATCATTTTGTTTTTCCAGTTCTCTACGAATTGGTGCCTGTTGTTTTTCAAGTGCGAACAAAATACTTCTTTAATATCCTTATCGATTGGAAAAACCTCCATTCCCTCCATTTCCATACGACGAATACCCTTTATATTTTGAATATTAACACAAAAAATACAATTCGTTAATAGATTATTGTCACATTTTGTTAATTTCTGTTGATAAAATTTATTTTCCCTTCCTTATTTTATACTTTGTATTCATATATCCCTTTTTCCTTCTCACTTTTTTTAGTTTTTTCGCATTCAACACGACTTTTTTGCATCCTTTTTAATTCTTGCGTACAATAGGAAGTGAAAGGTGTGAAAAATATGGTAAATAAAAATGTGGAAGACTATCTTCAAGAGGGCATTTATGGCCAAAAGCAAAACAAACCAGAAGAACGTAATATGTACTTAACTACATTACGTGAGCGCGTAGAAGTCGCTTTAACAATCGGTCAAGTAATGCAAAGTAATGTGTATACAGAAGTAACGGGTAGCATTATGCGTACTTCTCAATCATTACAACTATTTCTAAATGGTAGCATTGCTTACCCACATTTATCAAAATACATTAAATTAGCAAATGAAAAAAATGTTCCTTTTACAATTGTTCAAAATAAAGGCACAGAAACACCAATCGGTTTAGTACTATCTCATAGCACTGCTGTAGATAAAGAACAAATTTATGTTGAAGATGATATTTTCAAACAAGAAATGAAGTAATATAAAAGGTACACTTGTTTCATCAAGTGTACCTTTTACTTTATTTTTTAATACAAACTAATTTCATTTCTGTCATTTCTTCTATTGCATACTTAATTCCTTCACGTCCCGTACCACTCTCTTTCACACCACCATAAGGCATATGATCTACTCTGAACGTTGGAATATCATTAATCATGACACCACCGACTTCTAATTCATCAATGGCATGCATTGCTTTAGATAAATTATTTGTAAATAAACCAGCTTGTAGACCGTAGCGCGAATTATTTACTTGCTCTAAAGCCTCATCAAATTCTTTAAATGTATTTACAGTCATAAGTGGGCCGAATACTTCTTGACACTGTACAGACACATGTTCTGGAACATTTGTTAATACCGTTGGTTCAAATATCCTTGCATCACGCTTTTTACCACCGTATAAAACATTTGCTCCTTCCTTTATAGCTTCTTGCACCCATAATTCAATTCGCTCTACATCTTTTTTCGAAATGAGAGCAGATACATCTGTATCTTCATTGAGCGGATCACCTACAACTACCGTTTCCATCGCTTTTTTTAACTTCGTAAGAAATTCATCCATTTTCTTTTCATGTACAAATACACGTTGTACCGAAATACAAACCTGTCCATTGTTAACAAAAGCTCCCCATTTTACACGTTCAATAATCTCATCCGTTAACTCCACGTCTTCATCAATAATAACTGCAGCGTTTGACCCTAATTCTAACGTCACTCGCTTTAATCCAGCCTTTTCCTTAATACCAATTCCAACTTTTGGGCTTCCTGTAAAAGTAATAGAAGCGACATCATCGCTCTTTACTATTGCTTCTCCTACAATTGAGCCTGGTCCAGATATAATGTTGAAGGCACCATTTGGTAATCCTGCTTCTTCAAATAATTCAACTAATGCGTAAGACGATAATGGCGTTTGATCAGCTGGCTTTAACACAATTGTATTTCCAGCAGCAATTGCAGGACCTACTTTATGCGCTACTAAATTTAGCGGGAAATTAAATGGTGTAATAGCACCGATAACCCCTATTGACTTTCGGATTGTATATGCAATACGCCCATCTGCACCTGGTGCAGCGTCTAATGGTAATGTCTCACCATATATACGCTTTGCTTCTTCTGCTGCAAACTTATATGTTTGAACAGTGCGATCTACCTCTCCCCTTGCAGCACGAATCGGTTTTGCAGCTTCTTTTGCAATAATCTCTGCAAACTCTTCTCTTCTCTCATCCATTTTTTGTGCAACCTTTTCTAAAATAGTTGCGCGATCGTATGCTGATAATTTTTTCATTTCTTTCATTGCATTTTTAGCTGAAGTAATTGCTTCCTTAACATCCTCTTCTGTTCCTTGCGCAATTTCCGCTAATGTTTCTTCAGAATATGGTGCATACAACGGTTTATACGTCCCTACTGATTTCCATTCTCCATTTATATATAAATTCTTTTTCATAATGGTTCTCCTTCCGAATATTTGTATACAATAATATATTGCATTTATTTCACCTAGTGAAAGGTCTGACTTATATAATTGTATCATAGCCCAAATTTACCAAAAAACATTTTGCTCAAAAAAAACTCTGCTACAAAGCAGAGTTTACGAACTAATTTGTTCTTGTAGTGAAATCTTTTTTTCATCTCCTACAATAACGATCGGTTCTGACTGTTTCGTTACTTCTAACCTCTTAATATAGTGTCCATCTAATTCTTTCACACAAAACTTATAATTTTCAATTTCAATGGTGTCACCTTCGGAAATCTCAATATTTTTTGTTAGGATCCAACCACCGATCGTATCGACATCATCATCGTCAATAGTCAGACCTAATAATGCATTAACTTCATTAACAAGTACTTTTCCCTCTAAAATTGTTTTCGTCTCACTAACTTGTTGAATTTCTGGCTGTTCATCAGTATCGAACTCATCTTGAATATCCCCTACAATTTCTTCTAAAATATCTTCAACGGTAACAAGGCCTGATGTACCACCATATTCATCAATTAATATGGCGATATGTGTTCTTTCTCTTTGCATTTTTAAAAACAAATCATGTATTGGGATTGATTCAATAACTAGAATAATTGGCCTAACATATTGCTCTACTGTCTTTTCATTAACAGCTCGATGCTTCACAAAATCTGTAAAAATATCTTTAAAATTCACAAAACCTATTACATGGTCCTTATCGCCATCAACAACCGGATACCTCGTATATTTTTCATGAGACATTTTTTGTAAAGCCTCTTCAGCAGGCATTTCTTTGTTTAAAATATTCATCTCGGTTCGTGGTACCATTATTTCTTTCGCAATACGATCATCAAATTCAAAAATTTTATTTACATATTTATATTCAGATTGATTAATTTCGCCATTTTTGTAACTTTCTGAAACTAATAATCGCAATTCCTCTTCTGAATGCACTTCGTCATGTCCTTTTGATGGCTTCAACCCAAAAAACTTCGTAATTAACCGAGCTGATCCATTTAAAATCCAAATGAATGGAAATGCACTACGATAAAACAAAATAAGCGGCTTAGCAACAAAAAAACTCACTTGTTCTGCTTTTTGAATCGCGAATGTTTTTGGAGCCAACTCTCCTACTACTACATGAAAAAAAGTGATAAACAAAAATACTAAAGTTACAGCAAAAATGTCTGCGAGTTGAGTAGGAATGTTCCAATTCGCAAAAAACATATCAAACATATGCTTAAGCGCAGGTTTACCCGACCACCCAATCCCAAGAGCTGTTACGGTTATTCCTAACTGACAAGCTGATAAATATTCGTCTAAGTTTGTAATGACTGTTTTGACAGATATTGCGCGATTATTTCCCTCTGCAATTAAATAATCAATTCGAGAACTCCTCACTTTAACAATTGCAAATTCTGCTGCAACGAAAAATGCCGTTAAGGCAATTAAAACAATCACTATACTTATACTATATATGTCCAAATACTTTTCCTTACTTACAATGTAAGCAAGGAAGCCACCTCCTACTTAAATTTATTCAAGTGAAGTAAGCATTCTTATACTCTAATAAAATTCTACATTAGCAACCACCTTTTTATATATTATATGCATACATAAAAAAGATATTTATAATTATGATAATCTAATTAGCTTATCACCGTCAAACTATAATAATTTCAATTTTTTGATAAATAAAGAATAAATTTATGTAAATCGTATATGCTAAACAGCTAAATTTCGTGAAAAAACACTTTCTTTGCCGATTCCACACTTCTTTTGTCACTCCTGAAGGGAACTTACTATATAACTCGAAATCATTCAACAGGATATATATAGGAGGGATTATTTTGGAATATAAAACACCATTTATCGCAAAGAAATTAGGTGTTAGCCCAAAGGCTGTCGTCCGGATTGCACAACAATTAAATCTTACGATAGGAAAAAATAAATATGGTCATTTTATTTTCACACAAGGTGATTTAGATCAAATGTTAGAATTTCATCGTTCTCAAGCGGATCAATCTCACAACACTCCACCTACTCAATTAACATCGTCAAATGATTTTGAGCAATTAGCAGCTCAACTAAACACAATTACGAAAAGACTAGATCGAATGGAAGAGCAAATGCAAGATAAAGCAAATGATGTCGTTACATACCAACTATTACAACATCGCCGCGAAATGGAGGAAATGTTAGAGCGAATTCAAAATCTAGAAGGTGCCCTAAAGAAAGAAGAACCAATATATATTACTCCTGATGCAAAACCAACATATGTAAGAGAAAAGAAACCAAAGCGTCGTAAAATGATTTTTAGTATATTTGGACTATAACCTTGTAGACCCTTATTACAAGAATAAGGGTCTACTTTTTTGTATAAAGAAAGATGTCCGTGATTAGACATCCTTCTTAAAACTATACATATTCATATAGTTTTATTTTGTTAGCATAATATTTTTACTGTATTCTGCAATAAGTGCCTGTGCATGAGCATTCCCTTGAATAATATCACGGAATTCTTTCAAAGAATACAAATGTGTAGCCCCTTTTCGAGCATGAATTCGTACTGGTACACCTTGTAAATTATCATGAAACTGGAATGGATTATCAATCGGTTCAATTGGAAAACCGAGTGTAAGTAAATACATATACATTCTTTTTGTAACTGCTGCAATATACCATTCAGCTTTCGTCTCTAACGCATGCATAAATAAAATAGCTGTTAACCTTTTGAAATGCCCTCTCCCCCGAGACGTTTTCGCAATGCTTAACTTTCCTATTTCATATACATTTTTCAAATCTTTCACTAAATCATTTTTAGAAAACGGATAGAAAAACTCAGAATTTGATTGTTCAGGTACCGTATACTTAATACATTCTACAGTACCAATATGATGTTCATCTTCTATTAATAAAAATCGTGATGGATTTAAATTACGTTCTACAAACATTAAGTTTCTTTCTTCACAAAAATCTCCCCACAGTTGCTCGAACCAAAAATGTTCTTCCTTTGTTTGAACACGCTGGAACATATTTACCCGCCTTTCCCATCGCCGCTCTGTTTTTGATAACGCTTTCACTATATATCATATAAGAACAAATCTTCGTATGCAACTAAAAATATTTACGTCTTATTATATTCTGCAAAATCAATTAAATTCCTACTAATAACCTTTTATCCCACATGCATCATTTCTTACTTCCACGTACTATCGTACACATAAATAGATTCAATTCCTCTGTTGAAAGATGCTGATAATTTTTAAGCTCGAACCGTCTCACATGTCTTTCCGTACTGCATATAATTCTTCTTAACCTAAAGAAATCCTTTTTAAAAAAAGGATTTCTTTTACATTTTATTACTTTTTAACCATTTCTCAAAAATTTGAATCATCCCATGCTTCCCAGCCAATTTCTCTTCTCCTTGTTTCGTTTTATATGGATATAGTTGTAAAAATACTCCACAACCAGATTCAATTTTTTTACTGTGCATATGGCTACCTGGATATACACAAATCACTTCATAAATCGCACTTCTCTGAAAAATTTGTTTTCCATTCTGTTCTTCTACATATTTAATAGACCAGTACTTATACATTTGCTCCGCTGCTTTTGTATTACCGACAGGCTGAAAAATATTGTACATAGGACTATATTTCACTTCGACAATAATAGATGATTTGTATACATACTTCTCTTCTTCCTTTACATAACAATCTAAACGAATATCTGGCTTTTTTGTGTCCTCTCCATTATAAAAATTACTCCCCTTACTTAATGCAATAAGTGGGTGTGTTTCAATTAAATCATTAAACGCGACGTGCACCTTTATCTCATCTTGATGTAAAACAACTGTCGTTCCATCTTGTAATCCATCTAAATAAAAATGTTCTTGTATTTGTTCACGGATAGGATTCTTATATTCAAATCCGATTTGTTCTAATATAGAAATAACGATAAAAAAAGCGTAATACTCATACACTAGAAATGTTGGCTTATATACGAATAATAAAGATGGAGATTGCCCAGTATGTTGTGGTACCAATTCTAAATGATGGATTAATTGTTGATGTGGTATAGATAAAGAGTGAGAATTAATATTGGCTGTTTCAGAAACTTCCCTCCAAAATGAAGAATACAACAAATTTTGAAAGTATTGCACGCTTTCATGTACGATATGTGCTAAGATTTTATATTCTTGTATTTTTACAGAACTTTTTCGTAAATCTGCTTCTTTCAACAAATGTATATTTTTATATTTTTGTTTTTCCCTATCTGTCACTGATCCATTTCGTTCAATCGTTTTCATAATTGTTTTAACAGATTGAAATTCGTCTAATTTTTTTTTCTTTGCTCCTTCTAGTATTTCAATAGTTTTACGTAAAAAAATTTCTGCTTCAAGTAAATAATTATAGAATAGCATCGTTTTAAATTTAAGAAATGCATTTTCTTTACTATTTTTTTGTTCTATAAATTTGCGATTATAATATTTCGTATAAAGTTTTCTTTCTGCCATAATGGCACTTTTTCTCGTCGTCCTCCGTTCCTCCATTTCCCATTCATATTCGTGAACAAACTTCGCATTCGATTCTACTCTCGTAAAAATTTGTTTTATTTTTTTCATTTTTTGCGGCAACTTCCTTAGTAATACTAAGTAAGAAGAATCCTCAATATCACTAAGTGCTGAAAAAGTTTTTTTATAATAACTTCTATCTAAAATCAACTCATTCAAAATTGATTTCACATAATTTTGAATCATTCCAAATTGGTCATCAAAAAAATTTTTAGGAACGACTTGAAACGCACCATAATACGTTTTGTCTTCTATGCGCACTTCAAAATGATATAAGCCACAGCGCCACGGATAAAAAAATTCAGTTTTTCCATGTTCATACAATAATACTCTTTGTTTTTTTTCATTTAAATCATATTGTGACTCTTTTATATTCTTTTGTCCCTCATATACTTTATTCCATATGAATGTAATATCCATCGGATTTTGATAATGGAAATGTAATCTTAGTGGTTTTAATTCTTGTACTTTATAAATACATTGAACTAATGCTGTAGTAGACGTACAAAGCCGATTTAAAAGGATAAAATCTCCTTTCCCCTCCGTTCCAATGATTAGCTTTAATACAAACGGGAGCGTTTCTTTCGTATCGACAATTGCTGTTTCATAACGCTCCTCATTTTGCATATCCATACAACTCCAGTTCTCTACGCTTTTGCCTTATATACGCTAAAGAATGCTCGAATGTTGATACACGATTTGCAAGCGAAGACTGTAAAAGCGGTATCAATGTTGCTCCTCTTTTCGCCTCTTCAGAAAGCAGAGGGCCAATCGTCATTTCTGTCCCCCTTAATTTTGTTAATACACGTTGCTTTATTTGCAAATCAAAGCCTTCTTCTCTGCTAATCATATAAGATTGATTATTTTGGAACGGTATATTTTGCAAATACGAAGCAATTGCACTTGCACATCGAAAAGAAATCCCTTTTGATGCATCGTGTGATGATAAAACATCATGTAACTTATCCAATAACTCCAATTCCTCTTCAGAAAA
The DNA here is from genome assembly GCF_001884235.1 of Bacillus paramycoides. Classification (GTDB taxonomy): domain Bacteria; phylum Bacillota; class Bacilli; order Bacillales; family Bacillaceae_G; genus Bacillus_A; species Bacillus_A paramycoides. The sequence continues at coordinate 129,847 of NZ_MAOI01000101.1, forward strand.
CACCTCGGTCATTTCTTTATTCCTAAACCAATTTATTCGAAATTCTCCCGTCGTTACTTTCAGCGATGGTTGCTGTACAACTTTCTCCTTTTCTAAACTCATCTCACAAAATGGAATCTTTTGTAGTGTAATCAAATTTGTTCGATCTAATAATCGATCAGAGAGCTCTTTCGTCGTTTCGTCAAAATTTACAGTACCAACAAAAATAACGTTCTCCCCAATTTCAACTGTAGGCGGAATTGCATTTTCTATTTCCGGTACTTTCTCATATAAATTCAAAATACGATTTTTCTTCTCAAGTTGAAGAACAGATAAAAATGGAGTAAACCAAAGCTCAATATGTGACATGTTCATTTCATCAAACACAACTATATATAATTGATTTGGATTTTCTTTCGCTTTCAATAACGTCCGAACTAACTTCGTTTCGCTTTCAATAAAAGTACCGTTCGGATGAAGATATCCGAGTAAATCATGTGGTTCTTGATACGATGGCAAAATAGGAATCCAAACTAATTCTTCACCATAATGTAAGCCAAGTGCTTCTGCATAAGCTTGCACAAAGCGCGATTTCCCAACACCTGGTATACCACCAAGAATCGTTAACAAATTTGTTTTAACACTAATATGAAAATTATAAATATCCGTTTCATCCAAATATAACCTTTTATTACGAACTACGCTTTGTACATACTGTAAAAAAGAGGATTCACGCTCATCCCATTCCCAATCCTCCTTTTGTACTTTTATATCTTCTACTTCAACTAGCTTACCTTCTTCAGCAATTCGTTTTTTTAATTGCTCATACACATTCTCACTTACAAAATATAAATGATCTTCTACTGCTATTTCTACATGTTTCCCCCAATTATTTATTTCAATATATTTACATTCTTTTCTTTGCTCAAAATACGCAATTGAACTTATTGATGATTTTAATGATAAATTTCCATATAGCCTTCCTTCATGCCATAATAATTCAGGAGACTCAAAGTCTTTTGGTAATTTCGGCATAAGAAATGATAAATAACCATTGCTAAGCTTTCGTTCCAAAGACTCACCTTTTCTATAATTAGATACTTTTGGTGTTGGAATCAGTTTATATGCAGTTGCTATTTCTCGCGGCTCTTCTGTGCATATTAACTCCAGAAATAAATTTCCTCTATCATAATAAAGACGAAACATTACCAATTGCTTTTCTAATCTTCGCTTCTTTAAATCTGAAAAGATTTTTTTATTCTTTTTATTGCTGCATAATCCTTCAAACAAATAGTTTTCAGTTGTAAATAGCTCTTGTAACGTTAATGGTATTGGCGAAAGGCATTGTACATAGAAATTCTCCCCGTTTTTCTCTCCCTCCGCTTTTGCAAACTTCCCAATAAACCTCATATAATACATTCGCTTTATAAAACTTGGATGAAGAGCTTTATGTAATTTCACCGTAGTCACCTTCTTTTTTCATACTATTCTTAGTGTATGAACTACTACCAAAATTAGAAATAAAAAACCTAACGTCATCCGTCAGGTTCAAAAATAAAACGTATATTAATGAGAAGGAAATGCTTTTTTTTCTTGTAAAATGGCATTATGAGCAATTTTCATTTTAGCAAGCACGTACCGTAATCGATCTTCGGCATTTTCATCTTTATTTTGCTGCAACTCCGCCAAATTCTCTACAGAACTCGCTAAATTTTCAATCACTCCTCGTAGTTCAGGATGATGATTAAAAAAAGACTCTTGCACTAGTACTTTCCTTAAATCACTAGCTAAATCCATAATTCTAGACAACTGTTCTTTTTCTTCCATTTTCATCCCTCCTGAATATCTTATGTATTAAATATTCTCTAACCAAAGAAAAAAGCCCTTTAAATTAAAAGGACTTTTACATTTTTATATTTCCTGTCACTAGCATATAAAGTGATGTGATAGCTGCAATAACAATTCCCCACATAACATATCTCTCTTTACCTGTAAAACAACGATTCCCTTGTTCTTTTCTTGCAAACATGTACACAATAATCCCAATACCATATACGATTGAAACAAGCAATAAATTCTTTAAACCAGCTGCATATATTAGCCATACAGAATATACAGAAGCAATTAAAGCTAACAAGCCATTTTTTACTCTCGCAGCTTTCAGCTCTTTCGTAATGACTAATTTCAATTGAAATAGGGCTGATAATAAATACGGTAATAAAATTGATGTTGACGCAATAAAATACATAATTTGATATGTCGATTCTGAGAACAGAACGATTATAAATATAATTTGGGCAACGACATTTGAAATCCATAATGCCATATGCGGCGTTTGCTTCTTATTTGTTTTCGTAAAGGCTTTCGGAAACACTCCGTCTTTTCCTGCTACGTGAGAAATTTCAGAAACAAGTAAAAGCCAACCAATTAATGTGCCTACAAGTGAAGCAACTAATCCGATGTTAATCGCAACTGCCCCCCATGGTCCAACAACATGTTCTAATACATGTCCCATTGAAGGAGTTTCTAATACAGAAAGTTCATTTCTCGTCATGGCTCCCATTGATAGTACAGAAATTAAAATATAAATAGACATAACTAAAATTAATCCAAGTACTGTCGCTTTTCCAACGTCTCTGCTATTTTTAGCTCTTCCTGATAATACAACTGCTCCTTCAACCCCAATGAATACCCAAAGAGTTACAAGCATTGTATTTTTCACTTGACCAAGTACAGAGGAAACTGAGATTGTTCCTTCTCCCCAAAAGTCATGTGTAAATGTATCCCAGCGAAATGCTGTTACCATCACAACAATAAATAATAAGATCGGAACTAATTTCCCAATTGTTGCGATTACATTCATAATGGAAGCTTCACGAATTCCAAATAAAATAAGAAAATGAAGTGTCCATAATAAAAGGGAGGCACCAACGATGGAAGCAATATTATTTCCTCCTTTAAAAATTGGGAAGAAATAACCTAATGTGCTAAACAATAACATAATTGTTGCGACATTTCCTAAAATTCCTGCCAGCCAGTAGCCCCACGCACTGTTAAAACCAATATATTCACCGAATCCAGCTCGTGCATAACTATAAATTCCGCCCTCAAGCTCCGGTTTTTGTCTTGCTAACGTTTGATATACGAGCGCAAGTGGAATCATTCCCATCGCTGTAATACACCAACCAATTATCGTTGCACCACTATTTGCTCCTACTGCTAAATCATGCGGTAAACTGAAAACACCACCACCAACCATCGTTCCAACTACTAATGCGATTAACGGAAAAAATCCTAACTTCTTTTCTATTTGTACCACCCCATCTGTCATTCTAGGTGTTATGTTCGTTCAACTATTAAAGTCACCTTTTTCTCTAATAGACGTTTCTCTTATATTTTTTCAGGAAAACATTACTTATTCTAAAAGAAAATGAAGAAAAATGGAATACTTTTTTGAAAAAATGTATAAGTATGCACAAAAAAACCGCTCATTTTGTAATGAACGGTCATTTCAAACAAATAAAATTGTATATTTCTTGTAAAATTAACGGATTAAATTCTCTTTTTGTAAAAATTGTTTCGCTACTTCTTCACTACTTTTTCCATTCACATTTACTTCATAATTCATTTTTCGCATTTCTTCATCTGTAATCTTTCCAGCTAATTTATTCAATACATTTTCAAGTTCCGGATATTTCTGTAACGTCTCTTTTCTTAATAATGGTGCTCCTTGATAAGGCGGGAATAATCCTTTATCATCTTTTAGTACTTTAAGTCCATATTGCTCCAATTCACTATCAGTTGAATATGCATCGATTACGTTCACATCACCCGATTGAATTGCACTATAACGTAATTTCGGTTCCATCGTTTTAACATTTGAAAACTTATAATCATATAATTTTTGCATGCCTTTATAACCATCTTCACGATCAGCAAATTCTAATGTAAATCCCGCTTTCGCATCCTGTGCAATATTTCCTAAATCAGAGATTGTATTTATATTATATTGATCTGCCATTTTTTTCGGCATTGCTAGTGCGTATGTATTGTTATACTCCATCGGCTTCAACATAACCATATTATATTTCTTTTCCATTCCGATGCGAGCCTGTTCATATACTTTATCACGATTTGTACTTTTCGGTTCTTCTTTCACAAAAGTAGATAAAGCTGTTCCCGAAAATTCAGGGTATATATCTACTTCTCCTGACTTTAACGCTTCAAATACAAATGCTGTTTTCCCAAGACCTGGTTTTAATTCTACGTGTAAATCTGTATCCTGTTCAATTAGCTGCTTATACATTTGAATTAAAATTTCTGGTTCAGATCCTAGTTTACCAGCAATAACAATATCTTTCTTTTGTGTATTCCAAAGAAATGGTGAAACGACAACTACGATTACGATACATATCGTCAATATAACACGCTTAGGAGAGCGTTTTGGACTTTCAAGCATACGAAGTACTATATCAAAGAATAAAGCGAGTAACGCAGCTGGTAAGGCCCCTAAAATGATAAGTGCATGATCATTCCGGTCGATACCGAGTAGTATGAGCTTACCGAGTCCACCAGCACCTATTAAAGCTGCTAATGTAGCCGTTCCAACAATTAAGACCATCGCTGTACGAATTCCAGCCATAATAATTGGCAATGCAAGAGGAAGCTCTACCTTCCATAATCTTCTCCAGCTATTCATCCCCATAGCTCTCGCCGCTTCTATAAGAGATTCATCTAATTCCCGTATTCCTGTATATGTATTTCGTAGAATAGGTAATAGTGCATACACAACTAATGCGATAATAGCTGGTAGTTTTCCGATTCCTACTAATGGAATTAATAGTCCAAGTAAAGCAAGTGATGGCACTGTCTGCATAACAGCAGAAGTCCCTATTATAAATTCAGCCATTCGTTCTTTTCTCGTTAATAAAATACCAAGCGGAACCGCAATGATTACTGCAAAAAATAATGAAATAAGCGATATTTGTAAATGCTCACTTAACGCACTTAGCAATTCTACTTTTCGTTCTTGGAACGTTTGAATAAAGTCAGTCACTGTTTAGCCTCTCTCCTTCATTTGTTCAACTATGTAATTTACTATATGGCGGCTTGTTAACGCACCAACATATTCACCATTTTCTTCAACTGACACTGACTCTTCAACTTGTAAGCGAACTAGTGCTTCTTGTAAAGGAGAATTTAAAGATAAAGCATTCCCTTCTACTCGTATGCTATTGTCTAGCGGCAATATATCTTCTACATGCTTCCCCTCATACCAAGGGCGTCCGCGATTTCCAATGAACTCCTCTACAAACTCATTTTTCGGATTATGTATAATACCTTCTGGTGTATCTAATTGAACAACTTTTCCTTCTCTCATAATACAAATGCGATCACCCAGTGATAATGCCTCTTGCATATCATGAGTTACAAACACTATCGTTTTTTGAATCTTTTTTTGCAATTGTACAATATCCTTCTGGAGTTGTTCCCTGCTTAATGGATCTAACGCACTAAATGGTTCATCCATAAGAACGATTTTGGGATTAGCAGCTAATGCCCTAACAACACCAACACGCTGCTTTTGCCCTCCTGACAATTCATCGGGCATACGGTCGCGATATACATCCGGATCTAATCCAACCATATGTAGTAGTTCATCGACACGCTCTTGTATTTTCTTTTTGCTCCATTTTCTCATTTCAGGGACAACTGCAATATTTTCGGCAATTGTCATATGTGGAAACAGAGCAATCTGTTGCAACACATACCCAATATTCCAACGCAGTTCGTTTATATTATATTGTTGAATATCTTTTCCATCGATTAAAATTGACCCTTCCGTCGTTTCAATTAAACGATTAATCATCTTCATTGTCGTTGTTTTCCCGCAACCACTCGGACCAATGAGAACAAAAAATTCTCCCTTTTTAATTTCTATATGCAATGAATCCACTGCTTTTGCGCCATCTTCATACGATTTTGACACATGATTAAACTGAATCACAAACACAACTCCTTTATTGTTGTTTCCTTTATTTTGATGGAATATGGAACTCTTTTCAAATGATACGCATTATTCTATAAAAAAAGAGCTCATATTTGAGCTCTAACGGTCGAATAATATTGTTTTCATAATAGCAACATATTCACGCACATACATTTTTTTCTTAGAACGTCTCGGTGTTTCAGCAGCTAATGCCTCCATCTTCATGCCTAAACGCTTTGCAATTATTTTCGTTCGATATAAATGATACGTATTACTTACAACTACCGCATGTTTTACATCAAATAAATCCATACTAAACTTTAAATTTTCATACGTATTTGTAGAGCGCTCTTCCATAAAAATACGACTCTCATCTATACCGTGTACCATTAAATAGTTTCTCATACTGTGAGCTTCCGGTATATCTTCATCTTCCCCTTGACCACCTGAAACAATTACTTTCACCTCAGGGTGAGAATATAAATACTCCAACGCTACATCTAAACGGTTTTGGAGTGATAAAGACGGTCTATCTCCAAATAACTTTGCACCTAATATAAGAACGTATGGAGAGTGATTACTCAATTTTTCACGAGCAACTTTATTCATTCGAAACGTCATATAAATGATGTATAGCGGCGGTAGTAATAAGATTATAAGCAAGATCCATTTGTTCATAAATAAGTTTGCACTCCCTTTCCTTTTATTATATAAAAAAAGAAAGGAAGGCAGAAGTACTTTTTAAACGATTGATTTATTAGGAACATTCGTCCCTACTTTACGTTGTGATAGCACATAATAAATAGCGATTCCTAATGAAAGAATCAATATACAGCTTAATACGTAAAACGGGAGCATTACCCCAGCTTTAGATACACCGGCTGTAAACAGCATTAATAATACAATTCGTATTCCTGTACCAATTAAGCGAAATAAGCTATCTACACGGCCGATTACTTTATTTGGGATTTCCTCCATCATCAATACATTTCTCGCCACTCTTGTACCAGCGTTTCCAATTGCATGAAAAATGGCAATTCCATATAATAACATAATGGACGGTTCAATAATCATTGCGGTAATTGAAATTACATATATGAGCATCGTCATGACGATTGAAACTTCTGTCTTTATATATTTCATCATAATTGGAATACTTATTCCTGCAAGAACCGCTCCGACACCGTACATCATACCTTCTATTGCGTATACAGAGGCACTGGCTTTTAGTATATCTGAAATATATACTGGGATTAAATAATTTGCCATCATGACACCGATAAACGGCATATAAGTCGCAAGTAAAAACCAAAAGAGCTTAGGACGTTTTTTCATAAAGTGAATCCCTTCGAACAATTGCTTCTTAAATGTTACTTTCCTTTTTACTTCTTTTTTCTTTACGTACGGTATACATAAGAAAAGGAAGAATGCTCCTGCAAAAGTTAACATATCTACTAACAAGATCCATTTCAAAGAAATGATCTCAATTAGAAAGCTAGCAGCCGCTCCTGAAATAACTTGTGTTAACTGTCCTTGTATTTCCATCGTTCCACTTAAACTTTTATAATGTTCTGCTTGAAATATCTCTTGGTTGAACGCAAATATTGTAGGATAAAATAATAGATAGTAGAATGACCCTGCTATATAAATAAGAATATAGTGAATAGAATGATAAGGTTGCCCAGCAAATCCCCATATAGCCATCATTCCTATAACGGCAATCCCGATACCTTCGTTACATAACAATAAAGATTTTCTTGAAAAACGATCAATACTTTGCCCGATAAACGGTGTTAATAAAAACATAATAAGAGTTGAAATGATCGAAACATAACCGAATGTTGTCTCTCCTCCACTCTCTTTAATTAACAACCATGGGATCGTTATCATTACAATCCCGGAACCAATAGCAGATAAACTATTGGCCCCTAGAATGTAATACAAACGAGAATCTTTATAAAGAGATGACATATCACTCAACTCCTAGTTGTTTTTTCACCTCTTTATATACGCCCATATATGCTTTTAATTCTTTAACTAAATCATGAATTAATGGTTTTGCATCTTCTCCAAGTTCACCGTCTTGTACATGTAATCCATCAAGCACAACTTGTTTTGGGATTGCATTTGCGTAAACACCTCTAGCAACAGTGCGCATACTATTTAATGCGTTAATTCCTCCTTTACCGCCTCCTGCAACCGCTAGTAATGCCACCGGTTTATGGATGAATTCACTGCTACTTAAGTAATCTAACGAATTTTTCAGCGCTCCGCTCATCGCATTATGATATTCTGGTGTACATAGTACTACACCGTCTGCTGCTTTCACTAAAGCTTTTAATTTTTTTACTGCTTCTAATTCACGTTGTGATTCTTCTCCGTTATATAAAGGCAATTCCTCTACTGCTAAATCATATAACTCCCCTTCAAATTGCTCTGCGATATATTTTGCAATAACACGCGTTCTTCCAAATTTTCTTGGTGTACCGTTAATTACGACTAGTTTCATAATTATTTCTCCCCTTTGTTTTCAAGTTATACTTATATATTATCAGAAATTTCTATACAAAACACAGTAAAAAGAGGGAAAAACTTTCATAAAATAGTATGAGAAATAAAAAAGAACTCATACTTTCGTATGAGCCTCACAAAATTAGTTTTTTTCACCTTTATGATTTAGTGTAAGTATGCTTTCTTTAGCTTCAAAATGATTAAACGCTTTTTCAGCTAATTTTGTTCGCTCTTCTGGCAATTCTATATATTTCATTACGTTTTCTACAATTTTTTCGTATGGTGTGAATACAATTCCAGGCCACTCTATCTCGTCCTCTGGATTACTATTTTCCGAAATAATAAACTTCTTATTTGCAACAGCATAAGAAACCCGGGGTGTTTCAAGAATTCCTGATAAATAAAAATGGATATTTAATATTATTTTAGACCTTGCAATCAACTCATTTCTAACAATTCCCCATGCGTTATTTTTAAAAACAATATTTAAATGTGGAGCAACTACTTGTAATTGATCGAAAATAACTTGCCGTCTCAGATTAAGAGCACCTATAAACAGGATATCAATATCTTCAGAAATTCCATCTTCAAATGCATCTTTCTTTATTTCCAAAGTTGGGGCGTAGTTCATTCCTACATGCTTAATCTCTTTTCCTACCCCTTTTTGTATTAACCATTCTATATTTTGTTTACTGTAATCCCAAATCTCCCTATCTTTTAATAATATTAAATAAAGCGGATGTGCATAAGGACTTCCTTCATATAGCTGCTCTAAATTATAAATTATTGCGTCTTTCGGAAGGGCATTCGGGTTAAATGCATATGTATGCGCTCCGAAAACAATCGTCTCCTTTGCATTTTCTAATATTGTTTCTGATAGAATAACGGTATTTCCCTCCTGCTCCAATCGCCATTTCAAAGCTCGTACAACATCTATGAAACTACCATACGTATTCGGACATATAAATAAGCAATAATCATATTCTTTATTCAAATAAGCTTCCATTAATCTTAAATTATTTTTATATAACTCTACTTCAGGATGTTCAACTAACAACTGATTTGCATATTTTTTTGATACTTTATGCAATCCAGCATAATAAGCAGCTATGCATCTTTTTAATTCAACTCTTTCCCGATGTTCTTTCGATATATCCATGTCTAATAGAAGGTTTGCGATAAAATACGCTTTTAAATGATCACGATCGTAATAATAATCTAGTAGTGGGATTAATTCTTCTGACGTATTACCATGCATCGCTTCCCCTAGTTCAATCGCCCATCGTATTAATTCCATGATTACTCCACTACTCCTTTAATCCAAAATTTATTTAATAAAATTTCGCATTATTCTCTACCATACTCGCTATATGCACTGGTAACTCTTCTTTTTTCGATTCAAGATACTTTTGTGATTGTGCACCTAAATGTTTTTTATGAGGTATATAGTAACCACTTATAGAAATTTCATAGTCAAATAAGTAATCATATACATGGTAATCTACAAATAAAAGATCCTCTGTTGGAAAAGGAATTTCTTTCCCTTGTAGTGCATACATCAAAGCGATATTATTTTGTGATCGTAGTCGATACAATTTTGCAAGTTGGTATAAAGGTTCGGCTCGAGTTGGTCTGTATTCCCATGCTTTTTGAAAATAAAAAATAGCTAACGCTAAATATTGTTCTTCTTGCTCCTTGGCATGTTCTTTTTCCTCACTATCTATTAATTCATGTTGTTTGTATGATGAACCATTCGCTAAATATTCATAACAAAATCCTATTCGTAATAGCGAATAGAATACCTCTTCAGTCCATCCTCCTGCTTCCACTCTTTTTTTATACCACTTAATCGAATCTTCAAATTGATTTAAATGATAATAAGTTTGAGCTAAATAAAATAAATATCTTATGTGCAAATCTGGAGTCGTTTCTGGATCATTTATCCCTTGTAACAACAATCTCTCATCTCTTTCAAATTTATCACTTTTACTTCCACCATCTCCAGGATCATTAACGATAAGAGTATCTAACCTAGCTACTCTTATATTGTAATCCGCTCCAACTTTAGAACGATCAATATCCCAGCACTCATGAGTAACTCCTACCGATTTCCACGGTAAAGAAGCCTTTAAAAGACGTGTAAGCCAATATTTAATATGAATATCATATTGCAGTGTAAGATAATGATCTTCAGTTAAACTACTTTTATCAAAAGTTGATTCAACTTCTAAAATCATGTCCGCATCAAGTATTAATAAATAATCTGCTTCTGAATATGTTTTTTGAGCTAACGAAACTGCTAAACTTCTATTATAGCCAAAGTTTTTGAATGGTTCATGATGGACCGTCCCTGGTATCCTACTTTCTTTACACCAATTCTCAATAATTTCAGGTGTATTATCTGTCGATCCGGTATCACAAATAGAAACAAAGTCTACAATGGATTTTGTTGCATTTAAACACCTCTCCATTATCCTCGATTCATTTTTCACAATCATACAAAGGCATAATTTTTTGTCTGTTCTTTCATTGTTCTCCTTCTCATTTACCATTTGACCACCTCATATTTTATTAACACGTTCTTTTCGTATGTAACACCGTCGCTTAACTATACTCATGACATAATCAGCCTTTTACTATTTATGAAAACTTCATTTTATTTATTCTTATTTTTATGTTGGGACATCTTTGATGCTTCACTTTATATTTGATACAATCAGTATAAAATGGAACATGTAGTACTTAACATGGAACTCATTATATTTCATTGTTTGAGAGGAGGTTTTATTTTGTTGGATTACATTTGGCTAGATGACAACTCAACAATTTTAGAACAACTACCAAGCAACTTTAAATCTGCAACGATATTGCTTCACCCTTTTGTCCAAATGCCTTCAGAGTGGGAAAAGTCAGTGAGAAAAAGACACTATCAACACATATATCCAAGTGCTGAAGAAATCATTCATGATGGGAAATGTGTGTTGATTGGTATTTTTAAATTAGGAGTTTCTTAGACTATGTTTTATAAAATCTAAAATAAAAAAGAAACTTGTACATAAGCACAAGTTTCTTCATTAAAACCATTCCCTATTTTTTAACAACCTCATGTCCACCGTATTGATTACGAAGAGCTGAAACAACTTTCCCATGGAATGTATCATCTTCTTGAGAACGGTAGCGCATAAATAATGACATTGCGATAACTGGTGCCGCTGCTTGTAGTTCAAGCGCAGTTTCAACAGTCCATTTCCCTTCTCCTGAAGAGTTCATTACACCTTTAATACCATCAAGTTTCAGGTCATCTGCAAATACTTTTTCAGTTAAGTCCATTAACCAACCACGAATAACTGATCCATTTGCCCACACTTTCGCAACATCTTCATAATTAAAATCAAAATCACTTTTATCTAACACTTCAAATCCTTCAGCAATTGCTTGTATCATTCCATACAACATCTCTCGCAAGATCTCGTAAGATATTTGGAGATAGAAAGCTTTGAATCTCGTGGGCAAATAATTGTAATTCATTGGATACAGAAATAGACATACAAAAACGCCATCCTTTCCTATGATTCAACAGAAAGAATAGCGTATTTTTGTAACCCCTCCACCTAAAGATAATAATTTTCGTTTTCTTAGCTTGATGGACATAGGGCGTGGATCCCTACTATCACTTTTTTCACCTTGTAAATATATGTTCCATACTATAAAATCTAATAGTATTTATATTTTTCTGAAAAATCAAAACAAAATATGAACTTTATTGTATAATGTTGTAAAAAGATGTCGGAGGGATTTAATGTTAAATAAAATATCTCAATTCACAATAAAACTTTCATCAATTCTTTTATCACTCTTACTATTACTAAATTCACCTTATTTATTTATCACTCAACAGGGATTCACTTTTCAACCAATTCATTTTTTTAATCAGATCGTTACTATGTTAAAACAGGTTTTCTCACCTGAATCATTAGTGGTTATAGGATCAGACCCGAAATTTGGTCATTTCAAAAAGACACCATTATTTCCAACGGTTTTAGAACCTTACCTATATTCATTTACTGTATTATTTATAGCCTTTTTTCTTGCGCTCTTTCTATCATCTAGTATGGCATTTTTTTATTTTTTAGCAAAAGATTATATAAAAAAATGGATAAACCGAATTGTGTTCATATTAGAAGCTATCCCAGATATGATGATGATGATTTGTTTGCAAATATTTTTCATATGGGTACTTCAGAAATTCGGGGAATCTCCTGTCACCATTATTTCTTTTAATGAAAATCGAGCTTATTTACTCCCTATTTTATCTTTAGCAGTCTTACCTACATTACAAATGTTTCGGATGATGGTGTTATACATAAAAGAAGAACATGGAAAACATTACGTAGAGGTTGCATATGGAAAAGGACTTTCATCAAGTTATATACTATGCATTCATTTATTCAAAAATATATCTATCCACTTCTTTCACCATTTAAAAACGATTTTTGTTTTCTTACTTTCTAACTTATTCATTTTAGAATTTGTTTTTAATATGGAAGGCATTATTCAATTTTTATTTAAGAAGGCGTTTATTTCACCTCCAGCTGCATTTATCATACTTGTTATGATTATTTTACCGTTTTATGCCATTTTTCAAATAATCTCATTCATGATGAATAGATGGCAAAAGCAATTGAAAGGAGCAGCATTATGAAATCTATTTGGAAATCAAAACGATTTTTAATCGGCTTTACTTATCTATTCATACTTGTTTCAGCTAGTTTTATTTATAGTTGGTTCTTTAAAGATAACATCCCAAAACCTCCTCAGTTACTTTACAATGACAATAACGAATTACTTGGAAAGGCCCCCTTTCCGCCATCGTTAATGCCGCCTTTTGGATCTGATCGTTTTGGAGAGTCTGTTTTCTTACAAATTGTAGAAGGAGCAAAATTCACCATTTTATTAGCCGTGGCAATTAGCTTCTTTCGAATTTTATGCGGAACATGTATAGGAATCCTCTTAAGTTTATACGCTCCAAAATTCAAGAGATTTTTCCAGGCATGCTCAGAAGTTTTTTATTATATCCCAACTCTATTTATCGCATTCATACTCATCACGCCCGTTAATATTGTAATTACATCAAATGCTGATAGATTAGATCCAAATATTTCATTTACGTTTTATCAAGTTCTCGTACTTATTTTCGTCGCTCTGCCTACACTTTCTTTATATATCTCCTCAGAGGTTGATGAATTTATGAAACGAGATTACATTTTAAGTTCACAATTACTGGGTGCTAGCCGTTTTCATATTATCAAAAAACACTTACGAGTCTTATTACTTGATCGCTTATTTGTGTTATTTATGGAACATATCGTTCAAACACTCATACTCGTTATCCATTTAGCGTTGCTTGACATTGTAATTGGCGGGATACAAATGCGGGAACTCTATGACGGAGTGCTCAAACCTGTTTCTCTATCTAATGATTGGGCAGGCCTTATTGGATTAAATCGTTATGAAATGAATCTGTCATGGTGGATTATTTTTTATACTCTCGTTTCATTCTTTATTACGATTCTATTTATTAAGCTTATGACAATCGGAATTCAAGATGCACTGAAAGCAAGAGATTCGCAAGCGGTAGCAATTCAATCCGTTCCAGATCATAAAAAATTTGTTAAAAATAAAGATTCTTTTTCGTTTGCAAATAAATTGAACCTTTAATCATTATTCAGCACTGATATTAGTGGAATATAAAGAAGATGATCCCTGTTGAATACAGGGATCATCTTCTTTATGCCGTCTAACTTTTTTAAATGTCCTTTGCTAGACTCATGCTTTTTATATTTAAAGTGAATTATTTGCAATCACAATTGTGCTGTTTAAAATCGATTACCATACGTCCTTGAATTCTACCTTGTTCCATTTCTTCGAATACATTTTGTACTTTATCAAGAGAACAAGTTTGAACAACCGGCACTACTTTTCCTTCTGCACCGAACATAAATGCCTCTTCTAAGTCCTTACGAGTACCAACTAGAGAACCAACTACTTCAATTCCATCTAGTACAAGTCGCGGAATGTTTAAATCCATAGTTTCTACTGGTAAACCTACTGCAACGACTTTACCACAAGCACGTACTGCATCAACTGCTGAGTTGAATGCTACTTTAGAAACAGCTGTTACTACAGCAGCATAAGCACCACCAAACTCCTCTTGGACAATCTTATCAGCAGAACCTTGAGAAATTGGATTGATAGTCATATCAGCACCAACCTCTTTTGCTAAGGCTAATTTATCGTCATTGATATCTACTGCAATTACCTTTGCACCAAATACGTTCTTAGCATATTGGATAGCTAAGTTACCTAATCCACCACAACCATAGATTACAATAGGTTGACCCGGTTTAATGTCTGATACTTTAATAGCTTTATATGTAGTTACACCTGCACATGTAATTGATGATGCTTGAGCAGGATCTAATCCCTCTGGTACTTTCACCGCATAATCAGCTGTAACAATACATTGTTCAGCCATACCACCATCTACTGTATAACCAGCATTCTTAACTTCACGACAGAATGTTTCTCTACCAGTTACACAATATTCACAACGTCCACAAGATTGGAACATCCATGCAATACTTACACGGTCACCAACCTTAAGTGAAGTAACATCATCAGCAATTTTAGTAACAATACCTACACCCTCATGACCAAGGATGCGGCCATCCGTGTTACCAAAATCATGATTCGCAACGTGTAAGTCAGTGTGGCAAACTCCACAATACTCTACATCTACTAACGCTTCACCTGAGCGTAACGGACGTAATTCTTTTTCAATAACTTCAATGTTTGCTTTGCTGTTTTTATTAACCACTACTGCTTTCATATGTGATCTCCCCTTTAGTGTTTTAGAGTTTTAATGAGTTCATCTCACAACTCCTGTCCTCACTGTTTTGGCTAATTACTGTACCAAATTTAAGTGTTCAATCATCATTACATGTTCATCATAACATGTACTTTTATAGATGCATTTTGAAATATTGAACAATATTTGAATTATTACATAAATCGTTTTTGATGTATTTAAAGAAAAAAACTGAAATTTTTATTCAGAATTTTATCATATCCACACTTGGATTTATCAGGCTATTCTTAGGATTTCAAATGTGTGAGTTAAAAGGTGGTGAATTGAAACATCCTCTCCATAAGAGAAACCATTTATATATTTTGTAATTGAATCTACTACTGAAAGTAAACCTCGTTCCTCTAGTTGTAATATTGCTGTACAAGTAAACGCTTTTGTTAATGATCCAATTCGAAATTTTGTATCAATAGTATGAGGAATATTATATGTGAAATTCGCTGTTCCAAATGCTTCACTTAATAATATTTCATCATTCTTTGCAATAAGTACTGTACCATTAAAATAACTAGCCTCAGCTAAACTTGACATATACCTCTGTAGCACAGCCTTTTCTTTCATATGTCCCTCCTAATTAGCTCCATGTTTCACCGCATATAAAGCAGCTTGTGTGCGGTCATCTACTTCCAATTTAGCCAATACGTTAGAAACATGTGTTTTCACAGTCTGTTCTGTAATATGAAGCTCTGCAGCAATCTCCTTGTTACTTCTTCCTTTCGCAATTTCACGAAGTACTTCTTGCTCCCTTTTCGTTAACATCGAAAAAGGATTCTCTTTTTCTTTCTTGACTGCCGGACGTCCTAATAGCGCAGGTGTTACTTTCGGATGAAAATTCGTATTCCCTTGATATACCGCAATAATTGACGCAACAAGTTGCTCTGGCTGCACTTCTTTTAATTGATAACCATCTGCCCCAGCTTCTAATGCTGGTAAAACATAATCTTGTTCTGAAAAACTACTTAACATAAGAATTTTTATTGTCTTATCATATTGTTTTATACGTTTTGTCGCTTCAATACCGTCCATTTTAGGCATTGATAAATCCATTAATACTAGATCTGGCTTTTCTTTTTGAACAAATATTAGTGCCTCTTCACCATTTTCTGCTTCTCCAATTATTTCAAATTCCTCTCTCGATTTCAAAAAAAATACGAGTCCCCTTCGAACGATATGATGATCTTCTACTAGTAGCAATTTAATCTTCACCAGACTTCTCCCTTTCAAACCGGTAATTGAATTTCTATTTTCGTCCCCTTTTCCGGCTCTGTTTTTATTCGAAATGATCCTCTCATTAACTGAATGCGTTCCCTCATATTTTTCAAGCCAAGTGCTGACTCTCTTACTTGTTCCTGCACAAATCCTATTCCATCATCTTCTATGTAAAAATATAAATTATTATTTTCTACTTTTAAATGAACACATATTTTTTCACATGAAGCATGTTTTTTACAATTATGTAGCGCTTCTTGACTAATACGCCATAAAACTTCTTCTATTTCATCTCCAATTGAAACCATCCCATCAATTCGAACTTCCACTTGAATTCCTAATAGCTTTCCATAATTTTGAATCGCTTCTACTAAACCTTTTTCTAACCCTTCAGGACGTAATTGCCAAATTAATAACGTCATCTCTTGTAATGCTTCTTGCGATAATTCTCCAATATAACTCAACATCTCCTGAAGCTCTCCATCTTTCGTCATATTAAGAGTGCCTTTAGCTGTTAGCATAATAGAAAATAGCAATTGTTTAACTGAGTCATGTAGGTCACGTGCAAGCCGATTTCTTTCAGCTACAACTACATATTTTCGTTCTTTCTCAACTAACTGAATACGTTGTATCGTTGTTCCAATTTGAAATGCGATCGATTCTAATAACGCTAATTCTTCCTCTGAAAAATGTGTTTTATGAGGCGAGGCCACATTTAATAGACCGAATTTCTCTGATCCAGAACGTAAAGGAATTGTCGCGTGGTGTGTAATGTCTTCTGTCTCACCCCAATTACATTCAATCGCATCTTCAATACGTTTACATTCAATAATATTTGTCGCTTTTTCCAATCTCCCATTCACAAAACGTTCTACGCACCAACAGTCACCTTCACACATCGGCTTTTTTTCTTGCCACGTAAGAGCTGGCGGTAAGTTTTGGTCTACAAGCATACGATGTGTCCCTTTTTCATCAATAAAAAATATCCACCCTGTTTGTAAATTCATAACTTGTAATAATGTATGTAAAACTTTTTCTAACATTTCCTGCAAATTTGTTGCTTCATTTAGTAATTCAGCAATTTTTTTTAATGCTTCTAAACGTTGCATATCTTTTTCGTCAAAGTTCATTCTCATCACCAACTACCATTATAACATTAAGAAATTTCTAAATTCTACAAATAACAAAAGAGCACAATTCTTGTTGCAGAATTGTGCCCAAGTGCTGAGGTTAATTTTTCGGGAGGTATTATGCCCCCTAAAGCTCATCGAAATCTATCGGCCTAAAAACCCGAATTGTACCCTTAATTTCTAATCACGCTTCATGAATTGACCTAGGATCTCCAACCAACTAGTTTTCTTTACCAGTCTGGTGAAGCTGATTCCCATGGATTCCCTGTAATTTTTCGGTATGAACGTACATGTTCGCTGCTGGCATTTGCACTTGATTCTTATGGAATAAAGACATTAGTTCAAACCTTACTTGCCTGGAAGTTTCAAAGTAATCTTCAGGTTTAATCAAACCTATAATACAAAATTCGTACCCAACATATTTAAGGTTTGGATTTAAGTCTGTAACACCAATATATTTAAATGGTTCAACAGCCTCATTCCCTACTCTATGTAGGCTTTGTCCCAATTTTTCATTGCAGTTAACACATACTTCTTCTAACAATTCCTTTATTCTTGTAGGATCTTCCTGATAACTTACCGTAATCCGTTCAATAACCCGCATCCAGCCTTTATTAAAATTTTGTATCGTTCTAATCTCTCCATGTGGGATGGTAAGAAGTTTTCCTGACCATTCACGAATTTGCATAAAGCGAATACTGATTTCCTCAATAGTTCCTGAACTTGTTCCGTTAAAAGTAACAAAATCGCCGACGCGAAACTCTTTGTCCGTTAATCTTGCGAACCCTAATATAACATCTTTTAGCATCTGTTGTGCAGCAAAACCGATGACAACTCCGGCAATCCCTGCACCCGCAAGAATACCTTTTATATCTACAAATTGACTAATTAGATAAATAATAAGGCTGACTACAATTCCATATCTAACAATTGATCGAATTACACTTTGAATCGTCTGTTCTACTTCTTCATCCAAAAAGCTTGACTTCCTAAAAAACCAATCAATAATACGGTTTATGACAAAAGAAAAAATCATAAGAATCAAAGCAAATAATATAAATCTTAAAAGCAAAAACTCCCTTACATAATTAAAAAATTCCTCAGTAAAAGTTAATAAACTCATCCGTCCACTTCCTTAAAAATGAAAATTTCATACAGAGCTGATTTATTGTTAATTCTTTTTAATCATCTCAAATTTTTTCTAGGAACATCTGTTATCCTGATTTTAAATATCACTTTCTTAGCTTATGTATTTTGATTTTGATTTTCATTCCCAGTTTATCTTCAATAATATGCCACTTTAATTCACGGTTCCTTAATCAATCTTTCAATTTCAGATGTCCTTTTCCTTTTTACTATAAATATACCCTTTTTAATCCCCTTAAAGGAGATAACAGTGGAATTTTTTATAAACATTACGACTTTATTTTAAAACGCCACTTATCAAACTTTTGATTTAAACCAACTACCAGAAAACATTAGTCCGTTCATAAAGAAACTAATTCAGCAACAAGTCGTCTCTATTTAAACGTCAAAAAGAGACCTTTTTAAAGGCCTCTTTTTTACTTCACTTCTGCATTTAAACAAGACTTAAAATGTCCAAGTGCAAATGCATGTCCTTGTTCATTAAATGATGCTACTGCCTTTTCATAAACAACAATTTGGAACCCTTTATTATAAGCATCTACTGCTGTATGAAGAACACAAATGTCTGTACATACACCTACAAGATGTACTTCCTCTATTCCTCTTTCTCTTAGCTTCATCTCTAAATCCGTTCCTGCAAAAGCACTGTAACGTGTTTTGTCCATATAGTATACATTCTCTGCAGTTTTATATTTTTCATATATATCTTGTAATTCACCAAATAAGCCTCTTCCATTTGTATCCTTTATATTATGTGGTGGAAACAATTTCGCTTCAGGATGATATACATCATTTTCTTCATGTTTATCGATTGCAAATACTACGTAATCTCCATTTTCGATGAATTGCTTCGTTATATTAACAAGTTCTCGTTCAATTTCTTGACCTGGTTTTCCACAAGTTAAAGCACCTTTTTCAGCTACGAAATCATATGTATAATCAATGTTTACAAGCGCTCGCTTCATTACTGATATCTCCCCTTCTTTTGTTTCACAATAAACAATAGAAAATATGTTATTACGACATTATATATTTCATTCGACATTTTTAACTAAAATCCTACATCTTTCTTATGGGAATTTATTTCAATCCTAATTTCTCATAAAAAATAAAAACAATTATAAAACATGTATTTCCCATTAGTAGGTCTTCAACATTACCTGAACAAGTTCTTGTATAATAAACCAGGCTATTGATACAGGGATACAAAGTAAAATGATTCAAATTAATATCTTCACATTACTTCCCTCTTCCCATGCAGTTATAGCAAATAATATTTTACTATCATTCGTACTGGGAAGAGAAGCCGATTATTCTCTACGACGTAATACACGAGTATACTTCAATAATTTACCGGGAATCGTTATAAACTAAAAAGTACACTACCACTTTAAGTAATGTACTTTTTATCCATATTAAGACGCAGGCTTCGTTTCAAACGTCGCTTGATTAAAGCTAATGACTTTTCCTTTCGGGTCATTGTTTTCAAACTGAACTGCGGTAATCGTATGACTACCTGTCTCAAGCATCTTTTCTTTTAATTGTACTGTTGTCTGTGTTGTACTAGTAACTTGATGTTTATCTGCAAACATTTGATCTACAAATACAAATGTTTCTTTATCATTTTGAAAATTAGAAAGTTCTAATTCAACTTGCTGAATTAAAGTATCCTTTTTTATGAATACAGTTGGTATATTGCCATTTTCAGAAGTACCATCTGGTGTAATTACTTTTACTTTTCCTTCTCCAACTGGAATTGCGCCTTCTGGAAATACGACCATATTCTCATCACTTGCATTTACAACTTGTTCTTCCTGATTTGACTGTGCATCCTCTTTTTCCTTTGGAGCACCACAGCCTACTAATAACAATACAGACAATCCAGCGATTATGAATTTCTTCAAAATTCATCCCCCCTGTTATTTCGTTATAATTTATTATACAAAAATAACTTCTTGATTTTAAAAAAAGTTTTTAACACTTTCATGAACAAATATTAGCTTGCTCACGATTACTGTACCATACTTTCATTTTAAGAACATTATTTTTTTTTAAGAAATAAATAGAAATTCCATCTTATCCATCATTTTAGCCCAATTCACCAGAAAAATATCCGTTCAAAATAAAAAGACATTGTTCTTTCAATGTCTTTTCTACGTAGCATTTAAAAAATAAATGTTGTAATCGCATCTACTTCTTTTCGCGAAAGTTTCTTCGGCTTATCTTTCGGATAACCAAGTGAAATTACCATATTAATTTGTTTTTCAGGCTCAATTTGTAAATATTGTCGCAGTCCATCTTGAGCTAATAATACAGGTCCTGTCATTGGACAAGTACCAAGTCCCCTCGCATGTGCAGCCAACATTAAATTTTGTGCTGCTAGACAGCTACTCTTAATCCCTTCCTCTTCCCACACTGAATCAGGAACGAAAGCAATTGGATCAAATATCTTTTCACGAAACTTTGACTCGTATGGTGTTGCCAAGCATACGATTAATACTGGCGCTTCAGAAAAGGCAGTTGCATAAGGTCCAAATGAACGTGTTAATAATTTACCTGCTTTTTCTTCTCCATTTTCTGTCGCTTTTGCCGCAAGTTTATGTAACGAATCCCATGTCATTTGTTCAATCTCTTTAATTTTATCTCGATTCATGATGACCAAGAACTCCCACGTCTGCGAGTTAGTATCACTTGGTGCATATCTAGCACAATCAATAATTTCTTTTATATCACTAATAGCTACTTCTTGTTCTGTAAACTTTCTAACACTACGTCTTCCGTGAATTACTTCCTTAAAATCTTCATAATTCATATATTAAATCCCCTTTTACAGCGTTTTCAAAACTTGTCCTACACTTGAATTATATCATGAAAAAAAGCTGGAAGAATACCAGCTTCTTTTCCTAATACTTAATTTGTTACTTTAAAAGAGACAATGCTTTCTTCATAAGCTGCTTGTAATTTTTTTGTAATATTACCTCTCTCTCCACTTCCAAACTGCTCATCACCAATTTGAACAACCGGGAATATCTCAAGAGGTGTCGCTGTAAAGAAGCATTCGTCAGCCTCGTATACTTCTTGTAATGAGAATTCACGCTCTTCTACTTCAATATGTAAAACTTTCGCTAATGTAATAACATAGTAACGAGTAATACCATGTAGAATGAAATTATCAGCCGGATGTGTAATTAACTTATTATTTTTCACCATAAAGAAATTCGAATGACACCCTTCTGTTACAATTCCATCACGTACTAATATCGCTTCTTGATACCCTTGCTCGTTTATTTTATTTTTAATCATAATATTAGGAAGAAGGTTTAAAGATTTTATATGACAAAACTTCCACCGTATATCCTCTTCCACCGTTACTTTTATTCCTGTTTCCATTGTAGCAATTGGTCTTGGAAACGAAACGATATTCGCAAAATATGTCGGTTGTAGATCTTGTTCATACACATGATTTCGCACTTGAGCCCCTCGTGATATTTGAAGGTACACATTCCCATCCTCTTGAAATTGATTTTTTTCAATCATTTGATGAAGTTCCTCGACTAGCTCTTCCTTTGTAAAAGGTGGAACAATTTTAATTTCCTTCATAGATTTAAAAAAGCGTTCCAAATGTAAGTCTAATAAATGAGGCTTCCCATCGTATAGCCTGAATACCTCATATATCCCATCACCAAATTGGAGCCCTCGCTCTTCTAACGCAACCATTGGCTGTTCT
The DNA here is from genome assembly GCF_001884235.1 of Bacillus paramycoides. GTDB lineage: Bacteria > Bacillota > Bacilli > Bacillales > Bacillaceae_G > Bacillus_A > Bacillus_A paramycoides. The sequence goes on from NZ_MAOI01000101.1 coordinate 152,463, forward strand.
TCCTTCGTATTTACAATTCTCCCGTTAAACAAAATCCAATCTTTATGAGTAGCTTTCATTCATTCCCACTCCTTTATTCCATGATTGGTTTTATTGTACAACTTATACGCAATCAAAAGAAGGAATTTTCTGTATTTAATTAAATAAAAAAGGAATTGTTATTCCGGACCATACTACATACAAAACCCTCCATCTTATCATCTCACTAATAAGATGGATGATTACTCAATTTCACTTTCAATATTGATTATATTTAATATATGATGGGTCATTATACACCCATTGTCCATTCCCTAAATCTAACCATCCGTTACTTTCCTAATATACGACATAAGATTCTGGCGAATTTAGTTGACGAATAACTGAAGAAGACGTTGATGAACCACTTCTTAAATTTACATTTTTCCCAAGGATATAAGCAATCCCCTTCGTTTGTGGTGTCGGCTGTGGGTTTGGGGTTGTGGATTTGGAGGATTCGGATTTGGAGGATTCGGATTTGGAGCTACTCCCAAAGCAGCTGCTATTCCGTTTGCATATGCTTGACTTAAATCTTCAATAAATTGTGGATTTTTCAATAAATTCGCATCAAACGTTGTATCAATAAAAGCAGTTTCTGTTAATACTGCATCCATTGCAGTCTCTCTAAGTACTGCATAATTTACTTTTTTGGCTCCTCGATCACGAAGGCCGTATTTTGTTAATACAGGATTAACTGCCGCATGAATTTTTTGTTGCTTGGCATATGCCGAACTACTATTAGATAACGCATTGTGTATATAACTTTCAAAACCAGTGCCACCACCACTATTAATATGAAATGAGATAAAATAGTCTGCGCCATAGGAATTAGCAATATTAGCACGTTCTGATAAAGAGATAAACACATCACTATCACGTGTCATTTTAATAGTAATTGGGTAATTTGCAGTTAAAATATCTCGAACACGTCTAGCAATTTGAAGTGTTAACTCTTTTTCCACTAAACCATTACCAACAGCCCCCGAATCATATCCACCGTGCCCTGCATCTATAACCAGCTTCATATAACTTTTTCGTTCCTTTCTTTAATGTAATAAGCTTATATTTCTACTCGTCCTATTTTATGTTACTTGTACAAGTTCCGTTACAAATACAAATAAAAACCGCCTTATGTAAGGCGGTTTTTATCGCTTTGCTTTAACCAATTTAAAATGAATATGTACGATTGATAGTGGATGTAACGTATGCAAAATAAAATAAATAAAAGAACTATCCCAACGCCGCTATATAGCAAACCAAACTTCAAAAAGATGTTCAAAAGAGGTGGAAAATGAGTTATGTTTTGTAATACAAATAGCATACAAAACAAAATTAAAAACACGGGGATAAATTGTAATTCATACGGTCTTCTCTTCTTATACATTCTTTTTCGAATAAACATCTGGCATAGTTCCGCTACTATAAAACACCCTCCAACTAATACAAGCCCAGAAGTCATTGTCATACGTTCACCTGCCTTTTATTCATTTCATCACGTAATAAATATTCGATACATTTGCTTTATATATACTCCATTTTCCTCAATAAAACCAGATCCCTCTATGAAAGACTTAGCTCGTTCTGTTAATTTCTCTTGTAATACTTTTATCTCTTTCACATTTCTATGTTTCATCATTTCTTCAAATGTAAAATACGTATTCGTTCCATATCCATAACCTTGATAATCAAAATGGATAATTAGCTGAGATAAAATAGCACTCTCTTCTTGGACACTATAATCTATTACACCGATATATGTATCATCAACTTTTACACAGTACTGAACCTTTTCCACACTTAAACTGTGCGAGCGAAACATTTCTTTAACAACGCTTTCATTTTCTATATTTACTTTCTCAAACGTAATCATATGTTGTACATCCTTTTACTATTATTGTATCAATTAAAAGTGCTATTTATGAAAAAAACCTTAAGACCAAATGCGATCTTAAGGTTTTTCTAATTAAACTAAGCTATACGCACGTTTTGTTTCTTCATGGAATTTATTCGTATCGTATTTATGCTCAACATAAATTTGATGCCATACCATAAACGCAAGTACAGTCCAAATTTTACGGCTATAATCGCCTTTATCTGTACAATGTGCTTCCAGTAAGTTTAATACATACTGTTTGTCGATTAAATGCTCAGTTTTGCTTTCGTTAATAATATTTACAGCCCAATCGTGCATTTCATCTTTTAACCAGTGACGAATTGGTACTGGGAATCCAAGCTTTTTACGATCTAATACGTGATCTGGAACAATTCCACGTGCCGCTTCACGTAAAATAGCTTTCGTTGTTCCGTTTGCAATTTTAAATTCTGTCGGAATTTTAGATGCAACATCAAATACTTCTTTATCTAAGAACGGTACACGAAGTTCTAATGAATTTGCCATCGTCATTTTATCCGCTTTTAATAAAATATCGCCGCGTAACCATGTGAACATGTCAATGTACTGCATTTTACTTACATCATCATAATCTTTAATTTCGTTATACAATGGTTTCGTGATATCCATATAGTTAACACTTTCATCGTAATACTTCATTAATTCAGCTTTCTCTTCTTCACGGAAGATTTTCGCATTTCCATAGTAACGCTCTTCAATTGACGTACATCCACGCTCTAAGAAGCTTTTCCCTTTAAATCCTTCTTTAAGGGCACCACTTAGTGCCTTTAGAACGCTCTTTCCTGGGCTAGGAATGTAAGAGAACATTTTTAAAGAGTTTGGCTCGCGATAAATGTTATAGCCGCCAAACAGCTCGTCCGCACCTTCACCCGAAAGTACAACCGTTACATGTTTACGCGCTTCTTTAGCAACGAAATACAATGGTACAGCTGCTGGATCCGCTAAAGGATCATCCATATGCCAAATAATTTTTGGGAACTCATCCATAAATTCTTGCGCTGAAATGAATACGTTATGGTTTTTAACTCCTAATTTCTCAGCAGTTTCTTTCGCAACATCAACTTCACTGAAACCGCGTTGCTCAAAGCCAACAGAGAACGTTAAAAGATTTGGATTCATTTCTCTTGCGATAGAAGCAATAATCGATGAATCGATACCACCAGATAAGAAAGAACCTACTGGTACATCACTACGCATATGCACTTTTACAGAATCATATAATACATCACGAATCGCTTGGATATGCTCCTCTTTCGTTGCACTTGAAGCATTGAAATAAGGTTTCCAGTAGCGATGAATTTCCATCTCTTTTCCGATTTCTTTTACGAAGTAATGACCAGGCTCAATTTTATTAACATCAATTGTTAATGTTTCTGGCTCTGGACCATATTGGTACGTAAAGTAATGTTGTAATGAAGTTGGATTTACCCCTTTATCTTCCATTACATGCATAATACTTTTCTTCTCAGATGCGAAGAATGTAGTATCACCTTGTTGTGCGATGTATAAAGGTTTAATACCAAAGTGGTCACGTGCACCGAAAAGTTTCTTTTCTTCACGATCCCAAATCATAAATGCAAACATACCACGAAGGTAGTCTACACATTTTTCTTTCATATGTGCATACAATGCAATGATAACCTCTGTATCAGATTGTGTTGCAAAAGTTGCACCTTTTTCAAGTAACATTTCACGTAATTCTACATAGTTATAAATTTCACCATTAAAAATAATTACATATCGATCATTTTCATAAGTTAGTGGCTGATGTCCTGCCTCTAAGTCAATGATACTTAAACGGCGGAAGCCAAATTGTACATGTTCATCACGAAAATATCCTTCGTCATCTGGACCACGGTGGAAAATCATCGTGTTCATATTTTCAAATTGATGTTTTTCTGTTTCTGAAAACTCTCTAGGGTTTTCACATAAACATCCTACAAAACCACACATACTTCTTACCCTCTTTCGGTTTTCATTCTGTCTCTATACTACTATATCAACCTTATTTATACTAGCATAATCAACTGAATATGGCGACCAAAAACTATAAAAAAATCACTCCATTTCACATTTTTAACAATTTTTTATGAAAACTTGAAAACTAGGCACACACCTTTCTCCGCTTTTGTCATATGATATTGCAAATTGATTTCTAGGAGGTAATACCATGAGTGAAGAAAAAAAAGATTCTTCTCGCCCACCGGTTCGTAATTATTTAAAGCAAATTGATGATTTTTTCGAACAGACACCTCTTCGTAATGTAATTGCTGATTTAAATCATTTTTTCCAAAAAGGAAACCGTTTATTAACATTCCCTGTAGATTTATACGAAGTTGGTGACGAACTCGTCGTTACAGCCGAACTACCAGGTATTCAAAAAGAACAAATTCAAATTGAAATACAAAGCGAATACTTAAAAGTCTCTGTGAAAGAAGATATACTTGAAGAGACAGAAGAACAAACATCTCATAACTATTATCGCCGAGAACGTTCCAGTTCAGAAGCGTCAAGAATTATTAAGTTACCATATTTAATTAATAAAAAAACAGCGAAAGCTTCTTATCAAAACGGTGTGTTAGAAATTCGTGCACCGAAACTTCCGCAACAACATGATATATTATCCATAGACTAAAAGACAAAAAAGAAGGGTGCTAAGCACCCTTCTTTTTAATCCACTAATCGCTTCATATCACGTATAATATCTTCATATGGCGTATTACTAATACCACTATATTTTTTCATTACTTTTCCATTTTGATCGACTAAGAAAAATGATGTTCCATGAATAACTTGCCCATTCTCTGGTTTATCTACAAGCGATTGGAAATTATCTTTTGAAAACTTTGTAATATCCTCCAAAGAATATCCTGTTAATAAGTTCCAGTTACTTGTATCTTCTGTGAACTTTTGAATGAACGCTTTCAAATTTTCCGGTTTATCTAGGTCAGGATCTACGCTAAACGATACAAACTGAACGTCTAACTTCTCTTCCTTCGCCATCTTCTGTAATTTCGCCATATTAGCAGTCATTGGTGGGCAAACTGTTTGACAGCTTGTAAACATGAAATCTGCAACCCATACTTTTCCTTTTAAATCTTTTGTACCAAACTGCTTTCCTTCTTGGTTTGTGAATTGGAAAGTTTCTAAATCCCAGTTTAATGGTTTACGGAGTTTCGATCCTGAGCCACTGCATCCAGCTAGTACAAAAAGACAAAAAACAACCATAAGACCAATTAACTTTTGATAACGCTTCATTATTAAACCTCTTTTCTCTTCCCTTAATTTATGTAGGTTATGTATATCATAACCTAAGTAAACACTATGAGAAAATTGTTTACTTCATTTGTTCACGAAATCGTACGATTTTACGTATGTTACTTCTTATTATTAAGCGAATTACTAGACAAAAGTTCTATTTTTAACTACTATTATTTCTCTATACTTTATTTACAAACAAGAATCCAATTTAAAGTGAAACTTTAATCAGTGGGGGTTTTTCATCCTCCGCTGATTATTAGCCCTCACCAATCGGGTTAAATTTTGTAAAGGTAATTATCAATTTTTTTACAATTCCTTAAACATTAATCCATTTTACACACTGTTTTCCTTTACAACATTTCGGTACAATACAACTACAACGATTTTAAATGAGGTGATGTTCATGGCAAAGCGCTATGAAAATATGGATAATGTGAGTACAAAAAAATCAATTCACTCCTTCTTACGCTGGCGTAAAGAGAGAAAACAAAACAAAAAAGATTTTTCTTTTCTAGTAGAACAATCACCTGTTAAACAAAGTAAATTTCTGCACAATAACTTTAAAAAAACGACTGTCACATGGATCGGTCACTCTACTTTTCTAATTCAAACGAACGGCTTAAACATTTTAACAGATCCAGTATGGGCAAATAAATTAAAGCTAGTTCCAAGACTTACACAGCCAGGTCTCGCTTTAGATGAACTACCTAAAATTGATATTGTGCTTATTTCACACGGCCATTATGACCATTTAGACTTTTCATCTCTTCGTCAACTGAATAATGATGTTTTATACCTTGTGCCAATTGGATTAAAAAAATTATTTACTCGTAAAAAATTCACCAATGTAAAAGAATACAGCTGGTGGGACAGTATAACAATTGATGAAGTCGCTTTTCACTTCGTACCTGCCCAGCACTGGACCAGAAGATCATTATTTGATATAAATACCTCTCACTGGGGAGGATGGATTATCGATAATAAGATTACTTCAGAAACCATTTATTTTTGCGGTGATAGTGGTTATTTCAAAGGTTTTAAAGAAATCGGCAAACGTTTTTCAATTGATATTGCACTCATGCCAATTGGTGCCTATGAACCAGAATGGTTTATGAAAGTATCCCATGTTTCACCGGAAGAAGCTGTGCAAGCCTATTTAGATATAAACGCTACGCATTTTATTCCAATGCATTACGGTACTTTTGCGCTAGCAGATGAAACTCCAAGGGAGGCTGTAACACGACTTCGCAATAACTGGAATTTACGAATGCTACCGTGGGAACAACTACATGTTCTTTTTTTGGGCCAAACTTTTACTTATAGCCCTACTATACTAGAGAAAGAGCCAGAAAAAATTACTGAAACCTCTCATGTATAACAGAACTACTTTTTCGAATAATTTATCATATACTATAGAAAATCGAAAAGGGTGTTTTCTATGAAAAATTATTTACAGACTCGCTATATCATTAGCGGAAGCGCCTGTATTGCCCTTCTCATTTCTTATTTCATATACACATAAAAAAGCTACTTGAAAATATATTTCAAGTAGCTTTTTTTATTATTCTGCTAAATACATAAAACCAATTGCTCCTGGTCCTGTATGAGTACTAATGACTGGTGTTGTATAGAAAATCTCTGTTTGAGTGAATCCATTTACTTTTTCAACAACTGCTTTTACACTTTCTGCTAAAGGAAGTGCTTTTGCATGTGGAATTGCAACAGCTTTTACAACTTTCCCAGCAGTATCTTGCTCAAATAATTTAGCTAAAGTTTTAACAACTTGCCCTTGACTACGAACTTTTGTCACTGGATTGTATGCTCCACCTTCAAGGTTTGCAATCGGTTTGATGTTCAGTAAAGAACCGATAAACGCTTTCCCTTTACCGATACGTCCACCTTTCACTAAATTCTCTAATGTATCTACGACTACATATAAACGAGTATTCTTCCTCACTTCATCAATACGTTTTAAAATATCTTCTAACGAGCGCTCTTCTTTTGCCATTTTTGCAGCTTCAATTACTTGATATGCTAACGCATGGCTAATGAACTGAGAATCAACGACTGTTACTTTAGTATCTGTCATTGATGCAGCACTATTTGCTGTTGAAACAGTACCACTCATTCCACCTGTCATATGGATGGAAAGTACTTCACTTCCATCTTCTCCTAACTTTTCATACATTTCTACAAATGTACCCATAGCTGGTTGTGATGTTTTTGGTAATTCTTCTGATTTCGCCATTTCCTCAATAAATTCATCTGGTTGTAAATCAACGCGATCTAAGTATGTTTGTCCATTTACAGAAATAGATAATGGTAAAACATGAATATCATACTTCTTAATCACTTCTTGAGATAAATCTGCAGTTGAATCTGTTACAATTTTAATTTTTTGCATATTATACTTCTTCCCTTTCCAATACGCTCTCCTTGTTATTATACTAGCATTCCCATTGCTTTCAACAATTTCGAACAATTTTCACCAAATTAATTATATTTTTATACCTAAAATAAAAAAAGACAGAGCTTACCTAACTCTGTCCCTGCTGTGTATTATGCATTCTTTTCAAGAGTATTTGTTTTATATACATTTGAATAATCATTCCACTTCAAACAACTTTGTAAATATTCACGGAAAGAGTACGAAAATCTTGGGTTTTTATGTTTTTGAATTTTCGCAATAAATAACTGAAGACGAGACTGAATTAGAAACGCTAATGGATGTTGTGCTTGTAGGACAGGGATTTCAAATATTTTAATACAATTCCCTGTTGAATGAGTGAAATAAAAACTTTTCGTAATCACAATATCAATCCTCTTTTTCGTTGGATTTTTGAACTTCCTCCACTTTTCGCCTTGACACGTTATTTAAAGTGAAGGTTTCCTACGAATACTAAAGTATCTATAGGCGAACCCCGTAGTCCCTACGGTTAGAAGCTTTAGGCTCCATTCATCTCCACCTAATCCGGACCCTGTCCTATATATCCCTTGAGACGGGAGTCTTATTATCCGTAAATAGCTAGATAACTCCAGTATAAACTTATAAAAGTGAAAAGTTTGTCTAAATTTTGGAGATTCTATAATTTTTTTCTTCTATATATTGTATACGATTATAGCTAGAGTATAACAAATAAAGTGAAACTTTAATCAATGGGGGTTTTGTCCATACCCTACTGATTTTCAGCCCACACCAATCGAAATAAATAAAAAAGTGCCTTTATAACGAGGCACTTTTCGACTGTATTTCTTCTTCTTTTTTCTGTTTTCGCTTACTAACAATCTTTGATAAAGCGATACTAATTTCATAAATACAAATAAGCGGTACCGCTACTAAACTATGTGATAAAAAATCAGGCGGCGATATACACGATGCAATTATAATCAACACTACATAAGCATATCTTCTTATTTTTTGAAGAAATTCTGCCGTTAGAAGACCTATGCTCGTTAAAAACATAACAACTACAGGTAATTCAAATATAACAGCAAACGGAACTGTTAAATTAAGTACAAAATGAAAATACTTTTCTGTAGTAAACATCGTATTAAACATTTCATTACCAATTGTCGTTAAAAAATGAAATAGAAATGGCATGACGATAAAATAACCGAAAGATAGGCCTGCTATAAATAATATAGACAATACCGGTATATACATTAATGTCATTTTTTGTTCATTTGGATGTAAACCTGGTTTTACAAATAACCAAATTTGTATCGCTGCAAAAGGAATTGTACAAACGATAGCAACTACTGTAGCAATCGAGAAAAAAATCCATAACACATCACTTGGACCGAGAACAGTTAATTTCATTGGTAAATCTTTTACAAGCCAAAAATAAATATCCTTCGTAAAAGTAAATCCGATAATTAAAAATAATACGAATGATATTACTGTATATATTACTCGTTTGCGAAGCTCAACAATATGTTCTACTACGCTCATTTCCCGATCTTCCATCTCGTTCACCACACTTTATTTGTCCATTCCAAGAAAATTTCATCATATTCTTTTATTTACTTCTTTTCCTTCTCTTGAAATGCCTCATCAGTCAATTCTTTTGTTGATTTTTTAAATTCTTTTAACGTTTCCCCTAAAGCTTTCCCAATTTCCGGTAACTTTTTAGGGCCGAATAAAATTAACACTGCTACTAAAATTAAAATTAACCCTGGAAAGCCAATATTTGAAAACATTTCCCCATCCCCTTCATAAGTAGATTCCTTGTCCTACTATTCCATAAGTTCATTTTGTCAAAAAATTTTGTAAACGTCAATGTATCCGCTATCTTTTGTCAAAAAAATTCAAAAATATAATCAATTATACAAATATCATTTTCTAATCCTTTTGTATATGATATGGTTAAGAAAAATATATCTTATCTCATTACAAGGAAAGGGATTTACATTATGACACAAAAAATCACAAGAATGACCCAATTTGTAAAAGAAGAGATTGCTAATGCAGTTACCCATGGTATCGGTGCCATTTTAAGCATCCCTGCCTTAATCATATTAATTATTCACGCTTCCAAACATGGTACAGCATCTGCTGTTGTTGGCTTTACCGTTTATGGCGTAAGCATGTTCCTGCTGTACTTATTTTCTACACTGTTACATAGTATTCATCATCCAAAAGTAGAAAAGTTATTTACCATTTTAGATCACTCCGCCATATATTTATTAATCGCCGGCACGTATACACCATTTCTACTCATTACACTGCGTGGCCCGCTCGGTTGGACGTTACTCGCAATTATTTGGACCCTTGCGATTGGTGGCATTATCTTCAAAATTTTCTTTGTTCGTCGCTTTATTAAAACATCAACATTATGTTATATCATTATGGGTTGGCTCATGATCGTTGCCATTAAACCCCTTTATGAAAATTTAACTGGTCACGGCTTCTCACTACTTTTAATAGGCGGTATTTTATATTCTGTCGGAGCTATATTCTTCCTTTGGGAAAAGCTTCCGTTCAATCATGCCATTTGGCATCTCTTCGTATTAGGTGGTAGTACAATGATGTTTTTCTGCGTACTCTTTTATGTCTTACCCGCAGCATAAAAAAAAGTTTCAGCTTGTTTAAGCTGAAACTTTTTTTATTACTTATGTAATTGAGATGCAATTATATCTTTTGTATGCTCTGTTAACTCTTTAACATCCATACTTGCATATTCTTCAGGTGTAATCGGCTTAGAAATTGTTAATGTCGCATGAGCTGGTTTCATACGGTTTCCATTTGCCTCAAACATCTTATATGTACCATCTAAAGTTACTGGTAAGATAGCTACGCCAGATTTTACAGCAAGGTGAAAACTCCCTGCTTTAAACTCACCGATTTCGCCGCCCTTACTTCTCGTTCCCTCTGGAAAAATTACGATAGAATGCCCGTTCTTTAATAGCTCAATTCCATCTTTAATTGCTTTAAGAGATTGACGACGATCGCTACGGTCCATGAATACACAATTCATTAGTTCCATCCAAGTTGGTACAACCGGAAACTTTTTAATTTCCGCTTTAGAAACGAATCCAATTGGTTTATTTAAGTAACCTAGTAAAACAGGAATATCCATATTACTTTGATGATTACTTACAACAAGTACCGGCTTGTCTTTCGGAACATTTTCAAGTCCCTTTACTTCTACAGTCGCCCCAGCAACACGTACCATTTTCTTACCAAACCAGTTTGTTGTTTTATACACAACACTATCTTTTTCTTGCGGTGACATCGTATTTGCTTTTCTTTTAATACGCCACAATCTTGGTGTAATCGCAATTACGATTAAAATTAAATAAAAGATTTTAAAAAACGTTTGAATCATACAGAACCCCCACCTATTATCATTCCGACCTTCATTATACTAGACAAACGAAGGAAAAAGAAGAAAAAATGTCCAAACAGCAAGTGTTTGGACATTATCGAAGTTTTCTATATTAGAAACGTTTTGCTAATTCGCGTGCATTTGCAATCGCTGCTTCTTTAATGTCTTGTGCTTTTTCAGGATTTGCATTCATTCCTTCAACTGCAATATATTCAGTGTCAGCTACACCCATGAATCCTAATACTGCATTTAAGTGATTGCGACCGAAGTCCATTGCTGCGTATGCTCCTTCAGAGTAAACGCCGCCTGTAGCTTGAATGTGAAGTGCTTTTTTACCTTCTAGTAAGCCAATTGGACCGTTTTCAGTATATTTAAATGTTTTACCTGCGATTGATAAGTTATCTAAGTATGCTTTCACTACTGGTGGGTAGCTGAAGTTCCACATTGGAGTCACGAATACATAACGATCTGCATGCATAAATGTTTCTAAGTTATTGTTCATTGCTGCAACCTTTTGTTGTTGAGCTTCGCTTAAAGTTTCGAATCCTTCACCTGCTGCAAATTTACCCCAAGCAGCGAATACGTCTGCATCAATTGCTGGTACTGTTGTATTGAATAAATCAATTGTTACAACTTCGTCTTGTGGATGTTCGTTTTTATATGCTTCGATGAAAGCTTCCCCTACTGCCATACCGAAAGAACCTTCTGCTGAATTTGGATTTGCTGTAATAAATAGTACTTTTGTCATTGTATTCTCTCCCTTTTTCTATTTTATCTTTAATTTGAGATTTATAATTCGAAAGTAAATAACTTACCTTATGTAAGTATAATACAAAAAGTTTTAACTAATGTCAATTAAAAATAGCAACTTTTTTTTCGTAAGTTAATAAGTTATATTGCTTCATATTGTTTTTGTATATAAATATCAAGATTCTGACCAAATAAAAAAACTACCTCCATATTTCATGGAGGTAGTTTTTATCAAATTTTACTTTTGAAAAACATGTTTCACTTTTTCAGCTGGAATATTACTTCCACCTCTACCTTTTACATCTTCAATCATCATTGTAATGACCATATCAGGTGAATTTAAATCGAACGCAGCGAACCAACCTAGTTCTTTTCCTTCTGCCTCTTTTGAAACCTTTAATTCTGCTGTTCCTGTTTTACCAGCAAGAGTCATACCATCAATTTTCGCGATTTTCCCTGTACCATCTGGATCATTAATTACTTTCGTTAAAGCCGTTTTTAATATATCTTGATTTCCTTTAGAAATCACGTTCTCTTTCCAAGCTTTTGGTTGTTTATCTGTTTTAATAATATACGGTGACGGAATCGTTCCATCATTTACAATTGGCGCATACGTTAAAGCTAAATGAAGAGGAGTCATTAAGACTTGTCCTTGTCCATATCCTGTATCTGCCATTTGAATATCATTTTTAATGCCATCATTTGCGATTTTAGAAGCAGGGAATCCGTATTCGATTGGTAATTTCTCATCGAATCCAAATTTTTTCGCTTCACTCATAAATTTATCTTTTCCGATTTTCAAAGCTTCTTGTGCGAAGTAAATATTATCCGAGTATTTCATTGCCTTATCAAAATCAATCGGATTTGCATCTTTCACACGTGTTACATAATAATTACCCCAAGAAGAATCCTTTGTCCATTGCAATCCTTCAATTTTCAATTCTTCTTTTGGATCAATCGTTTTTGTTTCAAGACCAATTGCACCTGTAATTGGCTTAAATACAGAACCTGGTACCGATAATTGTGTAAATCGATTCGTCATTGGTTTTTTCGGATCATTATTCCAAGCTTCGCGTTGTGCTTTCGATGTCCCTCGCGCAATTAAATTAGGATCATATGCTGGACTACTTACAAGTGCAATCGTTTCTCCGCTTTTCGGATTAATTGCTGCACTTGAACCAGCCTCTCCTTTCATTTCATTATAAATTTTTTCTTGAACAGCACTATCAATAGTTAAAGTTACATTTTCTCCATCAACAGCATCTGTTTTCGCTAAATTTTTAATTTCCTTACCTTGTGCATCTTCCATGAAGACGCGGCCACCTTTTTTACCACGTAACTTTTCTTCTAATACTTGTTCTAATCCAGCTTTACCAACTGGATCATCTGCTTGATACCCTTTCTTTTGAAGCGTTTTTAAATCTTCAGCATTTACCTTTCCGATATAACCAGTTAAATGCGCTGCCGCTTCTCCTAACGGATATGTACGAACATTTACCGGTCTTGTTGAAACGCCTGGTAAATCGATGTACGTATTTTGCGTTGCCCCTTCAGGCAATATCCCAATTGGTACAAGATAATTTGGTTTTACCCATTTAGCAGCTAGTTTTTGATCAATTTCTTCTACAGACATATTTAACAACTTCGCTATTGTTTCTTTCGTTTGTGGAGCAGCATCTCCTAATTTTTCTGGAATCATTCCGATTTCAGAAGCTTTACCATTCGTCGCAAGACCTTTTCCATTACGATCGTAAACTTCACCACGTTTTGGCTGTGTTGTCTGCATACGCACTTTACTATCTTTTGTCATGCCTGGGAATATAAAATCAGGAGTCCAATCTATTTTCCAAGATTCTTTATCTCCATCTTTTTCTTTCACCATTTTTGCTTCATGGCCAAAAGTGATTTTACCACCAACTGTATCCATGCTTACCTTAAAAGGAACAGGGCCTTCATCTTTTTTATCTTCTTTTACTTCCCCTGTTTCTACCTTTAATTCTTTTACTTCGATACCAGAATAAATCTTTTCATATTTCTCAGTAAACTCTTTCTTTGAAATATCTTTTTTTGCATTTTCTGATAATTGATCATACATATCTGCAAATTTTTGTTTATTCCATGCTTTTACATATGTATCAAACGCTTCTTGTGGTTTTTCTTCTTTGCCGCATCCGACTAGCATTAATGCTAAGCAAAGAAAAAGAGTCCCCCATATTTTTCTCAACCGATTCTCCTCCTCTTTCTATATTAATACTTTTGAAAATTTTAGCATTTTTCACGTGCTACCTTTCATTATAGCACTATCGAATATCATCTATAAACTTACATTTATAAATACAAATAAAAAAGATTGATGCGAATATTCACATCAATCTTTTTTATTATTGTTGTTTCTCGTATACATGGTAATAATACGTATACGGATTTTTTTCATCCGTTAAGCCTTTCTCTACAAAAATCTCTTTCCAATTTGTCATGTCTATTTCTGGGAAGAATGTATCTCCTTCAAATGCGTGATGGATTTTTGTTATATATAACTTGTCTACATATGGTAAAAAGAGATCATAAATTTGCGCCCCGCCAAAAATAAAAATCTCTTCTTCGTTTTTACATATCTCAAACACTTCTTCCACAGTATGAGCAACTTCACAACCTTCTACATGGTAATCACCGTTACGCGTTACGATAATATTACGTCTTCCTGGGAGCGGTCTACCGATTGCTTCATAGTTCTTTCGTCCCATAATAAGCGGGTGACCCATCGTTGTTTTCTTCACGTACTGTAATTCACTCGGTAAATGCCAAGGTAAGTTATTATCTTTACCAATTACTCTATTTTCGTCCATTGCGACCATAAATGAAACAATCATCTTTTCATCTCCTCTACAATTACACTGCAACCGGTGCTTTAATTGCTGGGTGTGGATCATATCCTTCTAATGTTAAATCGTCCATTTCAAAATCAAATACAGATTTCACATCTGGATTTAATGTAAGTTTAGGGAACGGACGTGGTTCACGTGCCAATTGCTTTTCTACTTGTTCAAAATGATTTGTATAAATATGTGCATCACCAATAGTATGAACAAACTCTCCTACTTCAAGACCACATTCATGTGCAATTAAATGCGTTAGAAGTGAGTAACTTGCAATGTTAAATGGAATTCCAAGGAAAATATCACCGCTTCTTTGATATAGCTGACAAGAAAGCTTTCCGTCTGCTACATAAAATTGAAATAGCGTATGACAAGGTGGCAATGCCATGCTTGGTACATCTTCGGGATTCCAAGCAGATACAATCAAACGACGTGAATCTGGTGTTTTCTTAATCATTTCAATTACATCTTTTAGTTGATCAAGTGTCTCACCAGCTGTCGTTTTCCAAGTACGCCACTGCTTTCCGTATACGTCTCCTAAATAACCATATTTCTTCGAAAAATCATCATCTTCTAGAACGTTCTTTTTAAACAATTCCATTTGTTCATCGTATTGCTTCTTAAATTCCTCATCTTGTTGAGAGCGAAGACCGAAATCTGTCATATCTGGACCATTATACTCATCACTTTCTACCCAGCTCTTAAACGCCCATTCATTCCAAATATTATTATTATGTTGTAATAAATAACGAATGTTTGTATCACCTTTCATAAACCAAAGCAGTTCACTTGCTACAAGGCGAAATGGGACTCTCTTTGTCGTTAATAAAGTAAATCCTTCACTTAGATCGAAACGCATTTGATATCCAAATACAGATACAGTACCTGTCCCCGTACGATCTTCTTTCTTAGTGCCGTGCTCCATTACATGACGGCATAAATTTAAGTATTCATATTCAGCATGTTTCATATGTAGGAAAACCTTCTTTCAATCTTATATGAGATTTATCATAACATGAAAAACATCAGATTTAATAATCTAAATTAATAAAAATACTTTCAATAATTCTTACAAAATTATTAACTTTCAATATTTAAAAAGGTTTTCACTTTTCTATTACAGAAAGTATAGTGCGGAACATAAAATTTATATTTGGAGGTTAGAAGCATGTCTAAAATCAAAGCCCCTGTTTTAAGTACGTTGCAACATACGATTGAGAAAATGATGAAAGATTTACACGTTCCAGGTACCGCTGTAGCTGTTATAAAAGGTGGTGAAGTAATTATTTCCGAAGGCTTTGGCTATCGAAATATAGAGAAAAAAGAAGCTGTTACTCCGCAGACACGATTCGCAATTGGTTCTGCAACGAAAGCATTCGGTACACTTTCATTAAGCTTATTAGCACAGCAAAAAAAGTTTAATTGGGATACTCCTGTCCAGACTTATATACCTAACTTCTCTTTATCTGAACTACTTGCTAGCTCACAAGTTACAGGACGAGACTTAGCTTCTCATCGCACTGGGGTAAGTCGTCATGATGCTCTTTGGTACAGCTCTTCTTTAACTCGAAAAGATATAGTAGAAAAAATAAAACATTTATCACTTGATGCTCCGTTCCGCACTGCATTTTTATATAACAACTTAATGTATGCAACAATTAGTTATATTGTGGGAAACATTACGAATCAAACATGGGAGCAATACGTTACAGAACATATATTAGAACCTTTAAATATGAGGCATACAAACTTCTCTGTTACAGACTCACAAAATACAGATGATTACGCATTACCTTACGCTGAAGATAATGGTGAAATGAAAGAAATTCCATTCCGAAATATCGATACAGTTGGAGCAGCTGGATGTATTAACTCTTCCATTGAAGATATGGCAAAATGGGTTCTGCTTCACTTAAACAAAGGAAAAACAGAAAATCATGATTTGATTTCTACTGAACTACTCCAAGAAATGTATACACCGCATACGCCAATCCCGGATCAGCCAATGTTATCAACAAGTGAATCACCATTAAATAGCTACGGACTCGGTTGGTTTATTAGCGCTTATCGCGGTTATAAACTGATTCATCACGGCGGTAATATTGATGGATTCTCTGCACTTGCATCATTCATACCAAATGAAAACATCGGTATAGTCGTACTTACAAACTCCGGACAAACTTTACTTCCTACTTATATTACAAAGCATATTTACGACGAACTTCTCGGACTAGAATTTATCGACTGGCATAATCGTTCTGTAGAAGATAGTGAAAAAATGAAAGAAATGATGAAAGAGGCAACTGAATCACTTCCTGAAGCAACAAAAGGAACTAGCCCTTCCCATTCATTAGATGCTTATACTGGAACTTTTGAACACCCTGCTTATGGAAGTCTAAAAATATTCAAACAAGATGATTCCTTACATGTACAATTTATGGATATGGAATTTCAGCTAAAACACCATCATTACGACATCTTCTCTGCATCAATTAGTTTGTTCCAAATGAAGATGGGTCTTTTATTCGCTTATGATATGAATGTAAATGGTGATTTTCCGACACTTCAATTACATATTCCTGCAACTTTAAGTACTCAGCCCCTTACATTCACTAAAATTGAATAGTAAATTTAATAGAGAGAAGCTTTCGCTTCCCTCTATTTTTTCTCAATTAGAAATTCCATCTAGAACTATTCATTTCCTTATTCGATTAAATAAATAATAAAAATAACGTTTCATGTGACATTGCTTTCTTATTAGCGCTTTACTGAATGTGGAAGAATCTCACGATTATTTGTGCTTTTAATTTTCTTATCCTTCCAAATAAATTTTTTCAAACACATAAACACAGTTACTGAAATAGCGACTCCAACTGTAACATCTGAAGCAAAATGAGCCCCTACCATAATACGACTAATTGGCACTATTATCATCCACAAAAGAATGAGAATCCAAACACCTATTTTTTTTCTTTTTAATGAAGCGAAATATTCTGGTAACAAGCTAAACCAAATGATTAACGCTGCATTGGCACTATGGCCTGAAGGGAACGACATAAACTCATCACTTTTGGTGATTCCTTGAGGTACAAACCATTTTGAAAACCCTTCAAACGATCCAATAGAAATCATATGACGATAACGTTCTCTACCCCATCCTAATTTTATTAGATTAAATGTAATTAATACAATAACTACACTTAGTAATCCAATTAATGCAATGTCTCGCAATCTTTCATCATCGTATTTGCTCCATGATTTAGAAATCATATAACAAACTACAATAAAGCAAATCATAAAAATTGGAATTGAAAATTTTGAAATGGTTAAATAGTGTACTAGCATAAATGACGCTATAAAAGCAAATAAAAGAATGATTACTCCATAGCCAGCTCCAGATAGATAATACCCTCTTGAACCTTTATTCTTTCTAGTTTTAAATAAATACATACTAGAAAATAAGGCAATAAGCATCGCTGGAATTTCTCCTATAGCCTGTAAAAAAAGAGCAATCTTATTAGTTGGTTCATATAGACTATTGGATATTTGTAAGTCTGTAAATGTAAAGATACATAGTAAAATAGCGAAGCTGGAAATTAATATCACTTTTTTATTTTTCACCATTTCCCCTACTTTCTACTATGCTTTAATATAAAATTCCCCATCTCAATTGCTAAATCTTCGCTCTGAGGATAGACTCCTACGTTATCTCCATAAGCGTGCCCCAACCCTCGATAAAGAACTGTTTCAGTATCTACTCCTTTTTTAGTTAATTTAGCTGCATACGCTAAACATTCAATCATTAAAAAATCATGCTCTCCTACCGTAATAAATGTACTTGGATAGTCTGGGGATACATCAACATATGGACTTAAATACTTAGAATTAATTTCTTTCGTACCAAGTACTTCTGACATACCTCCAACCATTGAATGCATAATATTAAGCATTTTTTCTAATCCTTTTTTATACTTAGGAGCAATTTCATATTTGTCTATACTCCAAGAATAAAATTCATCTTCATAATCACACATATTAATTGTAGGATATAGAAGTAGTTGCCCCTTAACGAGATTTCTACCATCTTCCATGTCTCTAGTAGTACAATACTGTGTTAAGTTACCTCCTGCACTATCACCAGCAACAAAGATATTATTCTTATCACCGCCTAATGTATCAGCATTCTCATAAATCCACTTTAAAGTAGTGTAACAATCTGTATGCCCCGTTGGAAAAGGATTTTCCGGAGCTAATCGATAATCCACAGAAACGGCTAGTATATCTGTTTTCTCTACTATCAATTTCACAAGCTCTTCTACCACATCTGGTGATCCTGCCATAAATCCGCCACCATGAATGAAGTATAAAATTGGTGCATTCTCTCGTTTAGAACTACTGTTATAAATTCTTATCGGAATATCAAATCCATCTTCAGCTTTAACAGTTTTATGCACAATATTAATGTCTTTAGTGACAATGGGAACACTTTTAATACCATTAAATTGTTTTCGCATATTCTTTACTGATTTTTCAGAAGCATCCATTTTCATCATATTTTTAGGCATAAACCTCATTACATTCATTTGAACCTTTGTGTCCTTATAAAGACGTGGATCCATAGCCCCTTTTTCATCGCAATCTGGTATATTTTTCACTAGGACTTTTGCCCCCTGTACGTTGATAGTTTCTTGTTTTTCTTGAATTTTTTCTAAAAGGTCTAAATCATATTTTCTAGTCATCCAGTATTCATCCTCTCTTGTTTTAAGCGCTTTCATTTTTCGGGTTAAATATATCCCTTTGAATCTCACTTCATCTACTATCACAAAATTAAAAACGTTCCATGTACAAAATGTAACATGGAACGCTTCTTTATTGTTGTTCATATTTGATTCGATTATTGTCATTTTTTGATATAATTTTCTTCCTATACTGTAATGGTGTGTATCCATATTTGTCTTTAAACTGTGAAATAAACGATTTTACATTTGGAAATCCGTGTTTTACTGCTATATCTTGTATAGAATTTGTACTACTAATAATATCCTTATAAGCTTTATAAAGTCTGTATCTTGTTAAAAAAGAGGTGAAATTTGATCCAAAGGTTTTTTTGAACATACGGGAAAAATGTTCTTCACTTACAAAAAAGTGTTTTGCTACATCTTTCAGTTTAAGTTCTTCATCGTAATGTTCATAAATATATGTAATCATCTCTTTTTGTCTATTTCCAAGTTGAAAATCATTTTCTACATTCTCCACATCTTTGCAGTAACGCAATAAAATATAAACAATTTCATACATCAAACTGTTAATTTTTATATAACTTAAATCATCAGATTTTGTGACTAACTCCTTTAATTCATAAAATATTTGTTGGAGTTTTGTTTTCTGAACGACTGATTCTTTTATATTGAATCTATATTTATCAAAATCTTCATTTACCTCTTTAAGAAATTCATAAGAAATAATTAACATCATTACTGCACAACTTGTATTTTCAACTTTTTCAAATTCGTGAACATCACCACTATTTACAAAAATAAATTCGCCAGCGGATACTTTCTTTTTTTGCCCATTCACACACAAAATAATTTCTCCAAATACTACAAGGCTAATTTCAATACTTCTATGCCAGTGCGGTGGAATATAATAGTGAAAATCAGTTGGAAACATTGTATCCTCTATATATTCAACCATTCCTGGAATTCTATCACGTAATTTTATTTCTTCATATTTTCCTTGCCTGACTTTCAATAGTCCACCCCCTTATTTTATTATAAAATAGACGTCAAGTTTCTCATTACATTCTTGCATTCGATGTATACGCAACTTCTACAATAAATCCATTCGGGTCGTAAAAATCGATCGTATAGTAACCATCCGAATAATGATTCATTTCAATAGGTCCATGTATAACCTTCATCTTAGTACTAGCAAGAAACTCTGCTACGTCATCAACTACTCCTCTATTAATAGCTTGATAACAAATATGTCTCGGCCCTAATGATTTTGCAATTTCCTCGTCTACTTCTTTAAAATATATTTCACTTTCTCCTGTGCTATATGCCACTTCATTTAATTTTCTCCATCCAAATAAAGGATAATAAATGTACAGCACAGAATTCTTTTATTCAACTAATCAAATTATAAGGAGGAACAGTTGTGTACACAGAAATTTTTAAAGAAGTTGTTTCAATTACTCACCACGATTACTCGGGATGCCTTGATAAAAAGGGATGGGACGACCCTACTCCATATTTAAACAAGATTGAACAATTAGAGAAACACGGAGAGTTAACACCAGTACAATTTACTGAAATTGTAGGAGATTACTTATTAGACTTTAAAGATAATCATATGTTTTTCAAAATGACTTCAAAAAAACAACCACTTAATAGTGTCGGGTTTCAAGTTAAACGATTTGAAGATCAGCTGTACATTACATCAGCTAACCAAGAAAAACGAATAAAAAAAGGACAAGCTATTCTTGCATTAGATAACATAAAAATTCCTGATCTATTAATAAAATATAAAAAATATTTAAATGAGACTACATATGAGCGTGAAAAATGGGACTACGTTTTATCAAAGTCATCCAATTGTACAATTATAGATGGAGATGGAGTAATCCAAACTATTACTTTACTAAAGTATAAACGAAGTGATTACACGCCTATCTATTCATTAGAAAAGTATAATGAGGATACACTCTTAATTACTTTGACGGACTTCACAAATACTGAAGCTGTTAATAAATTAATAGATACATACAAAAACGAGCTTGATTCTTTTCCGAACTTAATTATAGACGTCCGAATGAATCTCGGTGGAAGTGATGACGCGTTTTTTAAATTACTTCCTTATTTATTTGAAGATAAAGAGATCTCCCTCTTCGATTCTTCAGATACAATGCAATTAAATCATACAGTACGAAACTATCATTTACGAATGAAAGATTTCGAAAAAGAAAATTATAATTCTTTAGACGAACTTTCAAAATTATTCACTGATATGTTTATTCAAGATTTAAAAAAGAATTATAATAAAGGGTTCGTTACATTTGATACCTCTGGATTACCATTAGAACTGCAAACATTAAAAATACACGGAAGAAAAATGCCAAGTAAAGTATTATTACTAACAGACGTAACATGCGCAAGCTCTGGCGATTCCTTTGTAGAAGTAGCAAAAAAATCATCTAAAGTGAAAGTAATAGGTCGCCCTACCGCTGGTGTAAATGATTATTCTAATTTAGCAGTAATGGAATGGGCTGATACATTTGCTCTTTACTATCCCACTTCAAGGCTTTCTATTATTGATAAAGGGGAAGGAATGTCCGGTGTTGGAATACAACCGCATTTACATATCCCTTGGACGCCTGAACATATACAAGAAGATGTAGACTTGAAAGTAGCTTTACAGCTCTTAAACCAAGAAGAATGGTAATTAAAAAGTAGGTGTGAGATAACACACCTACTTTCCCTACTGATTATTAGCCCACACCAATCGGGCTTTTACGGGCAGCCCTACTCCCACCTAACTTCCTTGCATTCGCCAAATTTTGAGGTGGGAGTCTTAATGCCCGCAAATAGCGGGATAAACATAAAAAAAGAACAAGATTTTCTCTTGTTCTTCATTAAGACAGCCATTTCGGCGGCACATTCGTATTCCAATAAATATTTCCTAGTTCATGATGTCCTGAGTATCCATCATCAAAACGATGATAGTGGAAATTAAAATAATATCCATCTTGCGGTGGATGATCTCTCCTCACGTGAAATCGCAGTAAGTCATTTCCTGTTTTCGTATCATATACATGAAAAATCTTTTCATTATTTCCACCAGCTGGTCTTTGGGATATTGCTAATGATTGTAACGATTCTTCTGGCACATCATTTGCAAGTTCCGCGATTGCTTCTTCAATTTTAGGTAATACAATATCTTTAAATTCATCTTCAATTACAGGCCCAATTTTAGAGCCGAACTTTTGCATAGATTGCTTCTCAGCTTCTTGCATCGCATAGTTAACAAAAGTATCGGTGGTTAACCTTTCATTCGTTTCTTCATATGTATAGGACGTTTGCTCCAAATTTTGTTGCCTAGTTGTAGTAGGCTTGTCCGCTTTTGCATTATCAAGCAAAATGGAAGGAGGCGTCACTAAACCAAATGTAAATACGGTAATTAATGCGACTAAGGTTTTTCTAAACCAATTTGGCATTTATATTCCCTCCCCTTTTACTCATTATATCTTATATAACGGTTGTTTCTTCTATTATACAAAATGATTGTAATTTTTGCACTTTACAAATTTGTTAACGTTCACATATTTTTCACTTGAATATGACATTGTAAGATTTCATACACTATATATACAACAACAATGAGGAGGCGATCAGATGACTTTAGATGTCATGTACTCCGCCGTAAGTATTCTCGTTTTAGTATATTTTATTTACCAATGCATCACAGACTAAAAAAGAGCCTATTCGGCTCTTTTTTACGGTAAAAATACAATCCATCCAATTAATAATATGAAAATAACTCCAATGATTACTGCTGACAATAAATAAAACTGAGAAAGTATAACTGTCCCGTATATAATTATCGCTGGAAGTAATAAATAACGATTTATCTTCCATCTTAACAATAGTAATTTTCCTTCGTCACAATATAAATGAAGGAACATTTTCTTCGTGAATTCATTCCAATAATCACGTGCATAGTGAGCAATTGCAAGTAAAGCAAATACAAGAATAATAGCTGTTATCCACCTCGGAGTCACGATAATACTTACACTACTTATTAATACAATTTGAACATAAAACATTAAAGCACTACTTGTACGCAAAAATTCTTTTAAAAAAGATTCAATAATGCGTGAATCAGCTTTTTTACCTAATATTTTTTTAGAATGAGGGAACATCCACGGTTTTTTATTCGAATTACTCGGTTTCGCCGCATGTCCACCAACTTGCATAATCCCTCTCGTCCAGCGCATACTTTCTTCTTTTTCTTTCTCGACTTCTTTAAAAAAGTAATTTTTATAATTCATCTTTTCTTTTACTAAGACTACAGTAAGTAAAGCTGCTAGACCGATAAAGAGTATGGAGAACAGTGGATTTTTATAAATGAAAAATAAACTGATTCCAAAGAAAATTAATCCAAAAGAAAATAGAACATTTTTTATAATCCATAAAACCCATCGTTTCCCTACACGTACATTTATGAATCTCATCAACAACGATAACATAAATCGAAAAACAGTAAAGAAAATCCAAAATAGTACGATTTGTATAATTGTCGCTCCCATACTTTTCATCAATAGCGGTAGCATAATGAATACTACAATTACGTTCGTTATTGCAATCCGAATAAACGTATATATCATGCCGAACTTCATTAATCTTTGCATATGATTTGGGTACGAAATTAAAAATAAACTATCTGCTTGCTCAAAAAATGAGCGAACTCCTCTTGAAAATGTAACAAAGTAAAACGCGAGTAAACCTAATCCAAAATAAACGGTCTCTTCCATAGATATTTCCTTCATCCAAAGTGAACGATAATATATCCCCATAAATATAAGTGCTGGAATAATAATATATAACGCTACTGTCCAATCAGCTACAGAACGAATTGACTTCCATTTTCTTTGCAATTCATGACGTAGCCTTTTATTAAACTGTTGTTTAATCATGCTGCTCCCGCCTTACAATTGCATCAAAACAATCTAACAGTGTGCTTCCTGGCATCTCTGCTAACGATTGTATCGCCTCTAAATGCCCATCTGCTACTAAAATACCTTGCGAAATGAGTAAAAACCTTTCGCAAATTCGTTCAGCTGTATCTAGTACGTGTGTACAAAGTAAAATTCCTGCGCCCCGCTCTTTTTCTTTATATAAATAGTTTAAAAATTCTCGAGTTGCCACTGGATCTAAACCGATAAAAGGCTCATCAATAATATAAAAATCCGGTTCCGTTAAAAACGCGAGTATTAGCATCGATTTTTGTTTCATACCTTTTGAAAACTTCGATATGTATTCATGTATATGTTTTTCCATTCGGAACGTATGTAATAATCCCTTTGCCCTATCCTCCCAGCTTCCTACTTCATTTCCACGTGCAGCCATTAACAATTCAATATGCTCCCATAAAGTTAAATATTCATAATACGTCGGATGCTCTGGTACATATGCATATGGATTTTTCTTTTCACCAAACGAGATTTCACCATCCATATTGACAAGTAAACCGAGTATCGATTTAATTGTCGTACTCTTTCCTGCGCCATTTGCGCCAATAAGAGCAACTAACTCTCCTTTTTCAATTGCAAATGCAATATCATGAACTGTCTTTTCACCAATTTCATATCCGGCTGAACGGATATTCACTTCTAGCATACATTCCCCTTCTTTCCATTTACAATACAATCAAGGAAAATGATAACATATCCCTCTTAATATAGTATTATACCATTTCTAAAATATTTGTTTCGGTAGCAGGAAAAAACACATTTTAACAGAATATTTAATGTTTGAAGTTTTTAATTTAAATGGAGTTGATCATATGTCATTTCAAATTCGTGAAGCAGTCATAAATGATATAGATACATTATGTTCTCTTACAAAAGAGTTAAAAGGCTCTTTTATATCACATGAGGATATGAAAAATCGTTTGCAATTTGTGAGAACGAGTCCTTTTGATTTTTTATATGTTTACGAAGAAGACAATACTATTTTCGGATTACTAGGATTTCGTATACGCGAGAACTTAGAGGATGTAACGCGTTATGGCGAGATTTCAATTATTAGCGTAGATTCTACAATACGCCGAAAAGGTATCGGACAAGTTTTAATGGATTATGCAGAACAATTAGCAAAGAAGCATAATTGCATTGGAACGTGGCTAGTTAGTGGTACAAATAGATTAGAAGCTCATCCTTTTTATAAAAAATTAGGATATGAAGTAAATGGATATCGATTTGTTAAACATTTTTAAACTACATACACATAGAAAGGGCTGTAACTATGAACAACATCGAAGCAATTTTCATTGATCGTGACGGAACAATTGGAGGTGATACTACAATACATTATCCAGGCTCTTTCACATTATTTCCTTTTACGAAGGAATCTTTACAAAAATTAAAAGCTCAAAATATAAAACTTTTCTCTTTTACGAATCAACCGGGTATCGCAGATGGAAAAGCGACTGTAAATGATTTTACGAAAGAGTTAATAGAGTTTGGTTTTGATGATATTTACCTTTGTCCTCATAAACATGGTGAAGGATGTGAATGCCGCAAACCAGGCACAGGGATGCTCCTGCAAGCAGCGGAAAAACATGGGCTTAATTTAACAAAATGCGCTATAATTGGTGATCGCTGGACTGATATTGTTGCTGGTGCAAAAGTAAATGCAACGACAATATTAGTTCAAACTGGCGCTGGATATGACGCCTTACATACGTACCGAGATAAATGGGCGCATATTGAGCCGAATTACATTGCAGAAAACTTTGAAGATGCTACGAATTGGATATTAAATCAACGATAAGATAAGTTAAATTTTTCCTCATAACTTTCTCCTTTTGACTATTCTTTTCCTAAATGCCAAAAGGTATGAAAAATAATAAAAGCTCAGCCTACGAAAAGAGTAGGCCGAGCTTTTATAGATTAGTTTAAAAAGTTAATTCATAATGGAAATAACGATTATCTCTCAAATATCCATTTTCAGCATATAATCGCTGTGCTGATAAATTATCAATTTCTGTTTGTAGTTTTAAACCTTTTGCACCATTTTCTAATGCGAACGTTTTAGCAGCTTCCAGCAACTTTTTACCCGTTCCTGCCCCGCGTTTCTTCGCTTGTACAAATAAGTCATTTAATATCCATAATTCTTTCATCGAAATAGATGAGAATGATGGATATAATTGTGTGAAACCAATATATTCCCCGTCTTCTACCGCTACAAAAATGACTGATTCTTTTCGCTCAATTCGATTTCGTAAAAATGCTTTTGCTCCTTCAATATCGGAATCTTGTCGATAAAATACGCGATAGTTATTAAAAACAGATGCTAGTCCATCTAAATCTGCAATTGTTGCTTCATATATTCTCATTTTACTCCATTCCCCTTCCAATACTGCTTCATAATATCTGTTGCCCATTCGGGCTGTTTTATTTCTTCTCTCGGTATAAACTCTTTCATAACAGGCTTTATATCCAAAATAGGTGTGCCATCGATTGCGTCTAATCCTTCAACAACAATTGTTTTTCCATCTCTTCTTATCACTTTAACAATTGTCGCTCCTAGTCGATTCGGACGATTTTTTCCACGTTGTGCAAAAATCCCTACCTTTGGAAAATTACTATTATTTCTAGGGTGTCTAGCAGAATACTGAATTTGTTCATCTGTTACTTTATGAAAATAGAAAATAACTTCAATATGAGAAAAATCTTCGATCCCTTGTATACTTTCCTCTGTATACGAATCACTTAAAGTAATAAGTGATCTTATTTCTCCCCACTCATCATCTACTATTTCCTTTCTTTCATTATGTACAAATGCGATTGGTTGAACGAACATCCGCATTCCCCCTCAAATGTAACCACTTACATTATAAAATATTTTCTGAATGTTTTCCACTTACACGGTCATTGTTTACATAATAAAATTATCTTCATCTTCTAAAGACATATTCACAGCCTCAACTGCATGTATGCGGGCTGTGTCAAATAAAGGAACTAATGCATCTTCCTGTTTTACTAATAGTCCTATTTCTGTACACCCTAATATAATGCCTTTTGCTCCTCTTTGCGCCAAATCTTCCATTACATTTTTAAAATACTCCCTTGATTGTGGGGTTATTTTTCCTAGGCATAATTCGTTATATATTATTTTATTTACTCTCTCTCTATCCTCTTCTTTTGGTACAATTACTTTTATATCATTTTCTTCTATACGTATTTTATAGAAATCCTGCTCCATCGTGTATTTTGTCCCAAGTAGACCAACTGATTGAATTCTATGTTGTTTTATTTCCTTCGCTGTTGCATCAGCAATATGTAATATCGGAATACTGATTCTATTTTTTATATGCTTAATAACTTTATGCATCGTGTTTGTACAAATTACTATAAAAGCAGCGCCACCCTTCTCCAAAGAAGATGCTGCATTTCCTAATACCTCTCCCGCTTTATCCCAATCTCCTTCAGATTGGTATCGTTCAATTTCTTCAAAGTCAACGCTGTAAAGAAGACATTTTGCTGAATGTAATCCACCTAATCTCATTTTTATTTCTTCATTTATCATTTTGTAATACTCAGTAGTTGATTCCCAGCTCATTCCGCCAATAAGACCTATTAACTTCATATATCCTCCTTCAAAATAACATTTTAAAAACGTGATTTATCATATAATTTATACATAATTAATCACGTTTAAATCCTATAAAAACAATAACCTTCCTCTAGTTATCTATTACATTTATAGTAGTTCTTTTTCATTTCCGCGGAAATAATTATAGAATATTCAGAAAACAACCTTTGTGGTTATCTTATATTGATAATCAAAGCTTTTTCGATATAGCTCTTTTATTTCATCATAAGATGGAACTCGTGGATTGTTACTTGGACTACCACTTGCAATAGCATCTTTCGCCATTTTAGAAATAGCATTTTCAAATTCACCTTCATCGATTCCGTATTCTCTTAAATTAGGAATTCGAAGATCAAAGCAAAGTTTCTGAATTTCAGCAATCGTGTAGTTCGCCACTTCTTCATCAGAATACGAATACAAATCTTTGTTTAAGCCACGTCCTACTTCAGCTAACCTTTCTACTGCATTCATTTTTGTAAACTCTAGAACTGTAGGTAATAGTATTGCATTCGATATTCCATGTGGCACATGGAATAATGCTCCTACAGGACGAGACATACCATGGACTAATGTAACAGAAGCATTTGAAAAAGCAATTCCAGCTTGCAATGAAGCAATCATCAGTGCTTCTCTTGCTTCCATATTATCCCCATCCTCATATGCAAAACGTAAATATTTCATTATACTTTCAATAGCTGAAAGTGCGAGAACATCTGTTAGTGGTTGTGAAACTTTAGAAATATAAGCTTCAATCGCATGGCATAATGCATCTATTCCTGTTGCTGCAGTAATATGAGGTGGTACTGAACTTGTCAAAATAGGGTCTATTATCGCCAATTGTGGGGTAAAGCTCGGATGCTTTATCATCATTTTCACATCCGTTTTTTTATTCGTAATTACAGCTACACTCGTTACTTCCGATCCAGTACCAGAAGTTGTTGGGATTGCAATAAGAGGTAATGGATCATTTTTTATTTCGATATCCTTTTGGACATATTCTTCAATTTCTCCACCATTTGTGTATAACACTGCTACTGCTTTCGCAGCATCAATACAACTTCCCCCGCCAATACCGATAATAAAATCACATTTTTCTTCTTTACAAATAGATAGCGCTTCTAATACGTGTAAATTTGTAGGCTCAGCGTTCACTTTATTATACGTAATAACTGTGATCCCTTTCGCATTTAATTGCTTCACACATCTTTCAACATACCCTAATTTCTCCATAATTGTATCACTAACTATGAAAGCCCTTTTCCCTAACTTCTTTGATTGCTCCCCTAGTTTTTCAAGCGAATTTCTCCCATATAATACAGACTTCGGCATACGAAATTCAGCAACTTCTTGCAAGTACTCCACCCCTTCTATTTCTAATAAATATTTTATTATATAAACTATCAATCTGATAAATCTTTTCTTTTCATCTATTAACTATTTATTAATAGATTCCTGTTAAAGTATAGAACACGATGACTAAAAATACAGCAACCGTTTTCAAAATTGTAATAGCAAATATGTCTTTATATGACTGCTTATGTGTTAATCCTGTTACCGTTAGAATAGTAATAATTGCCCCATTATGTGGTAATGTATCCATTCCACCTGATGCCATTGATACAATGCGATGCATAACTTCTAACGGAATGTTATATTGCGTTGCTGCAGCAATAAATTTATCTCCCATCGCACTTAAAACTATTCCCATTCCTCCTGATGCTGACCCAGTAATCCCAGCCAAAATATTAGTTGTTACTGCTCCATTTACTAATGGATTCGTGAACGTTGCAGAGATGCTATCTCTCATAATCGCAAATCCTGGAAGTGCTGCAATAACACCACCAAACCCAAACTCAGCTCCTGTATTCATTGTTGCAAGTAGTGCTCCCCCAATACTTGTATTCAATCCAGCTTGGAGTCCAGTTACTACTCGTTTCCAATATAATAAAAGCGTTGATAAAATCCCTATAATAAGTGCCAATTCTACAGACCAAATTCCAACTACCGCACTTAATTCAACTTTTCCAAATGCTTTCATACCAATAGCTGAGAAATCAAAGCCATTTGGATACCACTTTGGTATCATGATTGTGAAAACCTTATTCATTACACCTACTAAAATAAGTGGTATAAACGCAATTACTTGCTGTACTCTTGTGATTTCCATACCACTTAGTATCGGCATATCTTTTTGTTCTAATTGCAAAGATGCTGCCATTTCAGACTTTCCATCGTTAAAGCCGAAGTATCCTTCTCCTGCAGCTTTTGCCTTCTTTCGCCTACTCTCTAAATATAGTAAACCTAACGTGAGAACAAAAATTGCTCCTACAATACCAAGTATCGGAGCTGCATAAATATCAGTTTTAAAAAAGGTTGTAGGTATTACATTTTGAATTTGTGGTGATCCAGGTAGTGCATCCATTGTAAAAGTTACTGCTCCAAGAACGATTGTACCGGGAATTAACCGTTTTGGGATATCAGCTTGTCGAAACAATTTTGCTGCAAACGGATATACAGCGAATACAACTACATAAACACTTACACCGCTATATGTTAAAATAGCCCCCATTAAAACAATGGCTAAAATTGTACGCTTTTCCCCAACTAACTCTATAATTGTCTTTGCAATAGAATCAGCAATACCTGACATTTCTACTACTTTACCAAAAATGGCTCCAAGCAAGAAAACAGGAAAATATAGTTTAATAAACCCTACCATTTTCTCCATAAAAATATTAGAAAAGAAAGGTAATACATAACTAGGCTCTGTCAAAAATACCGCAAATAATGCAAAAATCGGTGCGAATAATATTACAGAAAATCCTCTATATGCTACAAACATGAGTAAACTAAGTGCTAATAAAATAATAACTAGCTCCAATTATACCCCTCCTTTTAAACTGAAAATTCAATCTTTTAATAATAAACTTCTGCTAACATCTCGTATCCTTTTATTTCATGACATTCCTCCTCTTTTTATAACAAATTTTTCATGCTAAAAATGTCTAATTATAACTATTCGATTACATACGAAAAATCCCTTTAAACAAAAACGATTTCATCGTCATACGTTATAAAGGGATTGTTAGTTTCTCTTTTTATAGGTTTACCATACTTTTCTCTAAATAGAAGCTTTGCAACTCTTCGACATCTTTCACTATATAAGTCGCCCTAGCTTCACTCAGTTCTTTCTCACTTCCATAACCGTACAATACACCAATAGAAGCGATTTCATTATTATTAGCCCCTATTATATCGTGCTTTCTATCTCCAATCATTACAATTTCTTCTTTTTTGAGTTCTTCATTTGTTTGTAATATATGAGCAATTATTTCTTCCTTTTTTATTCTTGTCCCATCTAAATTGCTCCCAACAACCTCTTCAAAAAATGATGTTAACTGAAAGTGCTCTATTACTTGCTTTGCAAATATAGTAGGCTTTGAAGTTGCTACATACAAACGATTACCTGCATCTTTTAATTCTTGTAATAGAGTCGGAATCCCATCATATATTTTATTTTCTAATAGACCGCTTTTCTTTAAATATTCCCGGAAATAAACGACAGCTTCCTCAACTTCTATTTCACTCATATTATATCTTTCTGCAAACGATTGTTGAATCGGTGGACCAATAAATGAATCTAACTCACTTATTTTCCCTTCTTCTATTCCCATCTTTTCTAACGCATATAGAACAGAGTTTATTATCCCTTCTTTCGGATCCGTTAATGTTCCATCTAAATCAAATAGAAAAGTTTTATACATGTTTCATTCCTCCACTTATTTTACTTTATATGTAACCCACCAAAAACACTCACCTATATGAAAATTTAAATCTAATGCAAATGGTTCAAGAATAGATTGCAATTCTTCTTGCGTATAATAGTTTTTAATAATCTCATACCTCTCACCAGTCGAGAGTGTACGAATTTTATATGTATTTATATCTCCATCTTTACGAATAAGCTCCCCGCCAATTCCTTCGTTATACAAATTATCTGCAAAACAAACTATCGCTCCTTTTTCTAATACATGATGAAACTGTATTAAAAAACTAGTAATCTCTTCTTTTTTAATGTGTGAAAACCAAAAGTTTGCATATGCCCCTTGAAAGATGTCTTTCATTTGTTCTAGTTTAAAAGCGTCACCTTTCTGAAAGGTAACCTTTTCCTTAGAAAGCTCTTTCTCCTTTGCTATCGCTAGTACTTCATCAGAATAATCAATCGCTGTTATATGTGCAGCTACATCTGTTACATACTTCGTCCAATACCCTGTTCCGCAAGCAACTTCAAGAACTTTTCTTCCTATACATATATCTTTTAATTTTTGTTCAAGCATCTTTTGTTCCGCTTGCCTTACTGGATCTTCCCGATTGTACACCGCTTCATATTCACTTGCACGATTACTATAATATGTATACATAGAAAAGCTCCCCCTCTATTAAACAAATCATATCCTTTCCATAATACCATTTTTATTTTTTTCAGAAAATTACTTTTTCTATTCCTCATACTTTCAGTTACAAAAATACAAAAGATATGATAAAGTGAAAAAGTTACAATTAATTTCATAGAAACTGGTGAAACACATGTCAATTACGTTAATTTTTATTATGGCTTTCACAATTGTTATCCACGCAGTTGAAACAAGCTCTTATAGTATTCGATTAGCTGGTGTACGTTTAAAAAAGATTGCCGTTGCCTTATCTGTCGTAGGAATGGTACTGCTTATTTCAAGAACATCTAACTTACTACAAGCCTTTTTAATTGGTGGTATGGTCGATGAAGCAAAACTAGATTCTTCTATTAATTTAGAGCATATTATACGGCTCGTTCTATTATCTGCCTCTATCGGTACATTGTTGGCAATTATACTCTATCCAACTTTGACAAAGCTATTTGGATATGTCATTCAAAACTTTGAAACAGACGGTTCTTTCATACGAATGATGAAAACAAATAACATCCAAAAATTAAAGCGCACAAAAAAATATGTACGCTTTCCAAAGTTAGAAATGATTCATCGACTAAGGATCGGTGGTATCCCAAAGCGTATTATGCTTATTAACATGTTCGCAACTGCAATTTATACAGCGGGTGTCCTTTCAGCTCTTTACGCTTCTTTTTTAAATCCAGATTACGCAACAAATGCAAGTACAGCATCTGGTCTCGTGAATGGTTTTGCTACTATTTTATTAACAGTATTACTCGATCCACGTATCGCCCTTTTAACAGAGCGCGCTCTTCAATCAGAGGACGGTGCTGAGGCAATGAGTAAAATGTATGGTTGGCTAATGATTTCTAGACTTCTCGGCACCTTATTAGCACAATTTTTATTTGTACCAGGTGCTTACTGGATTTTATGGATTATTGAACTAATGCATTAATCCACTAACTCTATAAATAGAGGGGAATTTATCAATGACTATAAAAACCGAGCAAGATATTATCCATTTCATACAAAATGATCCGTGGATGATGAACGTATTACAAATGGCAAAATCACTACAACTACCTGATTGGTGGGTTTGCGCCGGATTTGTTCGCTCTAAAATTTGGGATACTTTACATAACTACGAAGTACGAACGGCTACACCAGACGTTGATGTTATTTATTATGATTCAATGCAGAAAGATGAGGCATATGAACAATTATTAGAAATGAAGCTGACAAATATGGATGCCACTATCCCTTGGTCAGTAAAAAATCAAGCTCGCATGCATGTAGTGAATAAAATGCTACCTTACTCTTCTTCTGTTGATGCTATTTCTAAATTTCCTGAAACAGCAACTGCTCTTGGGGTTACATTAGACGAGAAAAACAATGTCATATTAACATCTCCTTGCGGAATAGAAGATGTACTTTCGTTACAAGTGAAACCCACACCTCATTTTCTTGAAACGAAAGAACGTATACATATGTACAAGAAAAGAGTTATTAAAAAGAATTGGCAAAGCAAATGGCCTAACATTACGATCACTTATCCAGAAATTTAAAAAGGGTGCTTCTCATTATTAGAAGCACCCTTTCTTTTTTTATTTCAAAAAATGAATGACTGTTTCAGCGAATCGGTCTGCTTCCTCATAATGTGGTGTATGACCACTCTCTTCAAACACGATATACTTACCATTTTGAGTATCTTGATTAAATGTTAGAATTTGCTTTTCACAAGTTACTGCATCATGTTGCCCTACAAGTAAAAGCATTGGACTCTTTACCTCTTTTAGTTTTGATAACAATGACTTATAAATTTCTCCCTCTTCTTTTAATCTTACAAAATGGATCTGCGAACGACTAGAAAATTCTTCCCACTCTTCGTAACTATATAAACTATCGTCTGTTTTATCTGTTTTATCTTCCTTATAACTGTAAATTTCCATTCTATTTTCCGCTAGCTCACCACTTAATCTTATATAAGCTTCTAACAACTCTTCTGAACTAGCATTACTAGCTGCTAAATCAAGGCACTCTTTTGCATGTTCTTCTTTTCCATACTTTATTAATAAAGTTCCTGTCTTTTGTAACAAAGCTCTACTTGTTAGAGCAAAATCGAAAGTCGGCCCTTCAAATATTATTTTCGCTATTGAATTTGGATACGTCACCGCATATAACAACGCTAAAAAGCCACCGAAAGAATGCCCAATTACAGACCATTTTTCAATTTGTAATACTTTTCTTAGTTCCTCACAGTCTTCAATTAAATCACTTAATCTAAAATGTTCTTCTTCAGTAATTACTTCTGAACGACAAACTCCTCTTTGATCTAACGAAATTAAATACAATGAATCTTTTAATCGCTCCGCTTGATGAAATGAAAAATCATAACAGCTTTCACCCGGTCCCCCGTGTAAGTATAAAATCGGTTTATTTTCAGGAGATCCATGTGTTTCGACATATAGTTTTTTCCCTCTAATATTTATTAATTTTCCTTTTGCAGCAAAATCATATTTTAATTTCATCCTCGCCCTCCTTTTTTCACTGAATATTATAACATTTCAACTTAAATAATCCCTATTACATTTAAAAATACGATGACTATCGCAAGGGGAGCTACAAATCGAAGTAAAAATACCCAACAAGTAAATACTTTCTTTCCATAATTTCCACCTACATAAAATTCTGCTTCTAATACCTTTTTCTCCATTTTAAACGATACGAAAATACTGATAAACAATGCTCCAAGTGGCATTAATATATTACTAGATAAGAAGTCTACTGCATCAAAAATATTCTTACCAAAAATCGTAATATCACTCCATACTCCAAATGATAACGCGGATGGTATACCTACTAGGAAAATGCAGAAACCGATGATCCATGATAGTTTATTTCTTCTTTCTTGCTCACCATTTGCTAATGCTGAAACGACCGTTTCTAGTAGAGAAAATGCCGATGTTAATGTCGCAAATGTAAACAGCGCAAGAAATACTGTTAAGAATACTCCACCGAATGGAATTTGACTAAATATAGATGGTAATACGATAAATAGTAATCCAGGTCCTTCTGTTGGCTCCATTCCTAATGAAAATACTGCTGGGAAAATAGCAAGTCCTGCAAATAAAGAAACGAATAAATTCAATCCAACAATTGTTATTGCCGATTTTGGTAAACTTTCTTTTTTATTTAAATACGAACTATACGTAACCATAATCGAAATCCCTATACTTATCGCAAAGAATGATTGTCCCATTGCGAACAAAATACTTTCTGAAGTAATCTTTGAGAAATCTGGTTGTAAGAAAAACTTCACACCTTTCATCGCATCATCAAGTGTTAATGAACGAATAATAAGAGCTACAAATAAAACGAACAACGCTGGTAACATGTATTTACTTGCTTTTTCAATCCCATTTTGTACACCTTTTGATACAACCCATATCGTAATAAACATAAAAGCAAAATGACCAAGGATAGCCCAAATTGGATTTCCAATTGTTTCAGTGAATAATGTACTGTAATTTTGTCCCGGAGTAATAAGCTGTCCTGTTACTCCCCTAAATAAATAGATTAATACCCAGCCACCTACAACGCTATAAAACGAAAGTAATATAAAACAAGTTCCAACGCCAAGACGTCCAATCCAGTGCCATCCTGTATTTGGTGCAATACTTTTAAATGCTCCAACTGCTTGTTTCTGTGTACTGCGTCCAATCATAAATTCAGCTATAAGTAGCGGTAGTCCAATTAATACAGTAAATAATATAAAAATTAAAAAGAATGCTCCTCCCCCGCTCTTCCCAGCGATATAAGGAAACTTCCATATTGCGCCAAGTCCAATTGCTGATCCTGCTGCTGCCATTATAAAACCTAATTTCGAAGTCCATTGCTCCGTCTGTTTCATCCCATTTTCCTCCTAATTAAATCATTTTATATAAATAATTAAATTTAATATACCAATCCAAATAAACCCTCCATTTCTTCCTCTATATAATAAAAAATGGCCTAGCATCTCTTTATATAAAGAGACGCTAAGCCATTTACTTAACGCGGTACCACCCTTATTGATTCCATTTTGAATCCACCTTAGTAGTAATCGTTTGATTACAAACCTAATATCGAAGGTTAACCGTTAAGATTTACTAAGAATGTGATTCCGTTCCACCTTACTGCTCCTAGGCGAGTTCAGGATGTCATTTGACTATGTCGCACCAACCCATAGCTCTCTGCACAAATACATGACCTTACTACTCCTATTCAACACATTTTAATATTTAGAATATATTTTCTTTTGAAATTAATATGAAGTATATCGTTTATATTTGTTACTGTCAAGATATATATTACTTTTTTGTCGAAAAGGATTTTTATAAATACTTATAGAAAATATTTACAAATATAAATTGTAAGGAGAAAATACATTATGTCATATTTAAAGAATGGATGTTTTTTTATTATCCGCTCATTTTTCATCATCTTTGGTATTATTGCGATTTGTTCTTTGCCACAATTGTTTTTTGGTAAATCTCCAAATTCATCAAATTCACTAGCAATGCAACCAACACCAACTTTACAATTTAATTTGAGTAACTATTTAGATTCGATATTAAATGTAATCTCTTCTTTATTTCACCCTACAACAATTACTTACAAAATCAGCAATGCAGGGATTCAATCACCGGATCGAGACCTATTTCCATACTTACTAGAATCATATAACCATACATTAATTATTATGATTTGCGCTTTTCTTATTGCCATACTCCTCTCTACTACTTTTACAATTCTTACATTTTACTTTCCAAAACACATTCAAACTATTATTCTTAAAATTTTGCACGTACTAGAGGCGTTGCCAGACTTATTTTTCGTCATTTGTGTACAGCTATTTGTCATTTGGATTAATCAACAAATGCTGCAAACTTTAGTTTTATTACTGAATTTAGCACTATTTCAAACCATATCATTTAACGTTGCTGGTACACTTGTTTTACTTGGTCACAATCATCAGTTTTTAAATGATTTACCTTGGGTAGCATTCGGCCCCGTTTTATTTTTCACTATCGTTATTTTAGCTGTATACATGATGTTATCCGGAATGCAAAATGTATTGGAAAAAGATATAAATTATATGGAAAACTCGCTTTTATTAAGTGTTTTAGCGAAGGAAAAGAACGAAAAAAGAAATCCCCTGCATCCTTTAAAAAGAAAGTTTATTACAAAAAATTCATAACATACTATAAAAATTCGATAAACTTTCATTTTTAAAAAAAGGAGTAATAAACAATGAATGTTAAAATAGTAGATATATCAGAAAAATTATTAGATGGATATAAAGCATTAGTTCAAGTAGCTAGCAATCAATTTATCGCTGAGTGGGATGGTGATAAGCCAGCAAAAAATGAAAACTATAATGTAGAAATAGATATAGATGATGAATTTATATGGAATACAAATATAGCCTTTTCAGATGAAACTGCTAATGCAATTATTCAGAATGATGAGGGCATTAAAGTAATTGCTAAGCTAGATTATAACAGCGAGGATGACTTAGCGTCACTAAATATTTATGATAGTGTAGTACTAATTGATTTAGAAGGAATTGAGCAAGATATATCAAATGTATGGGTAGAAATACAGTGTACTTCAATTAAGATATTTAATACCAACTTATAATAGGAACTAAATACACAACTACGGCATAGCTATTATAATGTAGTGAGATATAACCAAAGTAAAAATCAAATATATATTATAGTAATAATGAAGGCTAACACTGATATAAAAGGCGTTAGTCTTTTTTTTATGTTAAAGAATTTATTATCCTATGACAGTAGCACAGAACGCTTGGAGTCAGGTAAACGCCTTCCAAGTGATATAGAATTATTACATCATGAAAATGATATGAAATTACTTGAACATGAATAATTTGCACCTCGATTTGAAGGGATTTTTAAAATAGATTATAAAACAGCATATGATACAATTTTAAGATCAGGTCGCCCTTGGAAGATACCTAAAATAGATAAAGAATAAACAATAGAGGAGATAAATTATAGCAATTCATATCACAATGAATAAAGAATTTGAAGATGAGGAGATAGTTGTATATCAATATTATCCATCAGAATCACCAGAAAAAGTTGGGGAAATGTATTTTCATAAAAAAGAGGAAATGTTTTATGATTTAGAACCTGTTCCAGAAGAATCAATCGGAACAACAAAGCATTATTTTAATTGTGCGATTTCTAGGATAGTAATATGTCTTAGAAATAGTGGAGAATTTTTGGAAGAAATGACATACGGAGTATAGCAAAACAAACGAGTATATAAAAAAAGCCGGCTCAAATAAAGAGCCAGTTTCTTTTTCGTAAAATTAGCGAGTTAGTGTATGTTCACATAGATTTTACTTGTATATTTTGTATTTTATTATTTACTATCTGTTCGTGTTGTTCAGGTTTGACTTTAATCTCCAAACCTTCCCCCACCTTCCTCTACTTTATACCAAAAAGAAATAGAACTACATCAATTTTACTTATTCTTTTTTAGAGAAAACATCAAAAATACTGTTATCGCAAATCGCTTCAATTTCTTCTTTTACAAATAATTTTTGAAACCTTGTTCCCGGATTCAAAATTACATTCGCTTTTAAATCTATCGTTTTCAATAGCTCAACTGCATTCATAGAGACGTACGGACATTCTTCAGGAATGACCATTTCTAAATGTTTCAAATCAGAATACAGTGGTAACATTAATCCTTCTTCCATTTCAAAATAATGAATTTGTAATTGTGTATTATCAGTAGAAATCAAATTCCCTTCTTCATCTACATTTGTATCCCCTTCAACAGAAGCAACAACGTATAAATTTGATTTCTGTAATATCTCGTAAAAGTGTCCTCTTTTTTCTTCGTTCTGCAACGCTTCCACTAATGCCTCATCTAATGGACAAATTTCTAGCAAACTCATGAATTTTCACTCCTTATTTGAAATAAGTTCGCCACCTTACCTAGGGTAAGATGGCGAACTTTACATCTATTTATTTTTGAACGTTCATAGCTTTAATTTCGTTTACTTTCTTCATTGCCTCTTCACTTATTTTCCCATCAATTGTGGTTGCATATTTTTGACGAGTTAAAAATTCAAAACATTTATATGCATTATTCGTATCATTTGTCGACATATATCCTGCACCTTTTTTAAACAATTTTACAGCTACCGTATTCATCCATTCTTTTGCAGGTACCTGCTGATATCCTAGTTCCATAGAATGATAAGTTAATTCAATTGCCGAAGCTAAATCTTCAATCGTATCTTTATTCCCACTTATATTC
Organism: Bacillus paramycoides; assembly: GCF_001884235.1. Lineage (GTDB taxonomy): Bacteria > Bacillota > Bacilli > Bacillales > Bacillaceae_G > Bacillus_A > Bacillus_A paramycoides. The sequence goes on from NZ_MAOI01000101.1 coordinate 192,255, forward strand.
GCAGCTTCAAATGTGCTCAAATACTCAATTGCCACTTTCACTCCATCTTTAACCCCTGTTTCTTCAATTCCTGGTGTTTTATATACAATCTGATAAATGTTTAAAGCTGATCGATATTTAGTTTCTTCTAACTGTTGTGCTTCTTTTATTACAAGATTAACAACATTAGAAAATCCTTTTTTCTCAATAACACCACGGGAGGCCGCTTGACCATAATAATGTAAAGCGTTATAAAGACTCGTTTGTCCTCCTTTATTCGCCTCATCACTCGCTATTTGGATAAGTTGAATTCCCTCCATTTTTTTCGATGCACTATCAATCATACTCATACCGCTAATTTGTCCAATAGCCTTATCGATATCTTTTAGCTGTGCCAGTAATGTGTATGATGGTAATACAGTTTTCCCTACTTCACTTTGCCATCCTGTTGTTCCATTAATTTCATTCCATTGGCTCTCTGTATTTTCCCATAATTTATTCGCATAACTAACCATTTCTTCTCTTGAGCGTTCCAATGGGTGTTTTGTACGAATTGCATTTGCAATATTCAATACAGCTGTATAATATTCTCCTTTATTTGCAGCTTCGTTTGCTTTTCTTTCAAACATAAGTGGCATTAACATTTTATTAGCTTCATCTTGAATCGATTTTTCTACCCTTGCTGTACTTTTTAATAAATTTGCTTTCTTTAAAGCGTCGTCCACTGAAAGATTAGGATCTTTCAGTTGTCCTCGAAGTCCCTCTACGGCTGTACTAAATTGCTGATTTAATTTTTCTTTTTGTTCACCTGTTGCCTCACCAATCCATTTATTTGCTACTAGTAAAGCATTTTCATAATGTAGACTTTCAGGATTTAAATATGCTTCAACTTGCTCAATTGCCTGATTAATCGGATCTGGTTTTTCTGGTTTTTCTGGTTTTTCTGGTTTTTCTGGTTTTTCTGGTTTCATTTGCCCATTTGTATCTTTATTATTATCTTTGCTTTCTTTGACACCTGCAGTTAATGGGTCTTTTAGCTCTTTCTCACTAGATATACCTGTTACCTCAGTTTTACTCGTATTATCTTCTTTAACCACTTTTCCTTTATTACTGCTAGCAACTTCTTTTGCTAGGCTTGTATTTTCTTTTGTCTCAGTTGCAGACTCCATTACTGGTGTTTCAATTTTAAGATTCCTTAATTCTTCTTGTAATAGTGTGTTGAAAATATTCTCTACATGTTGATTCGCACCTTCTACTAATTTAGGATCTACACTTTCAAACACCGAGGTGATTAAATAAAATTTACTTAAAGCTTGTTCTAAAGATGCTATATCCCCTTTATTTAACCAAACACTTTCTTCATCTTTTGCCGTTTGATACACTTTTTCCGCTACTAATTTAATGTAAGTTTTCTTATTTTCATTTAAATATTTTTGTAACTCTTCTTGTGTTCTAACCGATTCATTCAGTACATTGATTTGATTACGCAAATAAAATAACTCTCTATGATTTGAGTAGTCACCACTTCCCAAAATTTGTTCCAAATTATCTAATGCTAGCTTATGTTCGGCTACCGCTTGTGCTTTTGATGGTGTATTCAATTGGCTAACAAGCGCCCAGTCTTCCTTTTTGCTATCATAGTTCGTCAAAGTATTTAATGCATTTAAATCCTGCCCTTTTTGATTGGCATAATAATCATTAAAGAATACAGATGAGTAGCGTTCTCCATTTCCAGCGTACCACTCAACTAAAACATCACCCGTTTTTGGTGATACTGTAATTGTTGGGTATGTTGGTTCTGGATCTGGTTTTGGTTTTGTATCTGGTTTTGTATCTGGTTTTGTATCTGGTTTTGTACCTGTATCTGGTTTTGTGTCTGTATCTGGTTTTGTACCTGTGTCTGGCTTTGTACCTGTGTCTGGTTTTGTGTCTGTATCTGGTTTTGTACCTGTGTCTGGTTTTGTGTCTGTATCTGGTTTTGTACCTGTGTCTGGTTTTGTGTTTGTATCTGGTTTTGTACCTGTGTCTGGTTTTGTGTTTGTATCTGGTTTTGTACCTGTGTCTGGTTTTTGCCCGTCTCCTTCTTGTACATTGGGTTGCTGTTTATTATCATTCACCTTTCCCGGCTCCGCCACAGGCCCACCCATATTAGTTGGCAGTTCCGGCTTTTGTGGCGTTGGTAGCGTTGGTGCATCTGATAATTTAATTAGTGGATCTTTCTTTTCCACCAACACATCATCTGGCTTATACGTCACTGGTGTAATTGGTGATTTATTATTTCCGATTAGGTCTGCTAAATTAACGTTTGGTTTTTCGCCAGGTTTATCATCTTTTTTTGTAGGATCAGCAACTAAATTTGGGAACATAGACTGTAAATTGCTTCCTGTAATACGATCATCTTTTTTCTCTTCTGTATTACTTGCTAGTTTTACGGTTTCTCTTCCTGCTGTGCTAAAGCCTTTGTCATACACAAGATATCCTGATGTTCCAAGTAAAGCTGCTGACATTACTGATATAGCAACTTTTATCCCTAAATTATTATTGTTCTCTTCCATGCATTTTCCCCTTTTCCCATCTTTATTGAATCCAGCCGTTTGTTTTCATTTCTGTTAGTTTTTCTTGTGCTGCTCTTACTTCAGTTTCATTTTCATTTGCTTGTACTGTTTTTCTTAAGAAGCGGCTCGCTTCTTCATATTTTTTCTGTTTAATTTTGAACATCCCAAATGCAAAATTCACATGTGGATCTTCATCATTTTGCGAATATGCTTCTGCGAAAAATTTCTCGGCTTCATTTCCTTGTCCCACTTTATCGTATAAAATCCCTATATTCACAAGTGTATTTGTATCTCGGGTCCCACTGTTGACAACTCGATTGTAAGCTTCTAATGCTTGTTGATACGCAGCATTACTTTTTCCACCATCTCGCGATTCGTAAAATTGACCAGCTTCATAATATACAATTCCTAGTTGATTTAGTAACTCTATATTTTTCATATCCTTTTGGATTGCAGCTTGTAATACTTGAGATGCTTGTTGATAATTCGCTTCTTTTTTCGCACTATCAATTAAATTTGTTTTATTCCAAAGCACATATAAGTTTGAAAGTTCAATTGTATATATAGCGTTCTTTGAATCTTGTGTAATAGCTTCTTTAAAGAACGATTCAGCTTTGTCTAACTGCACAGTTGCCGTGGCTAGTTGTCCTTTTAAATACGAAACAATCGCCTTATCTTCATTTGTTTTCGTGCTCATTTTGACAATAACGTCTTCCGCTTTTTCAAATTCTTTCATTTTCATATGACTTACAGCTAAATCTCTCATTGCATCTTTTTTATACGGTTCAATTCCTTTTGCATTATTCGCTAATGCTAGTTCGAAATTCGGAACTGCTTCTTGATATTTTCCAATGCGGAAATTTGCTGAAGCTAATAAATAGGCGGCTTCATTATTTTCTTTATCAATTTCTCTATCTTTTATTAATTTGGTAATATAGTCGATTGCAATTTTATTCTTTCCTTCAGCAACGTAAATTGTTGCTAATTGAAGATGTGCTTCGTCTTTTCCTTTCACTGCAATTGCATGACCAACAGCCTCTTCTGCAAGTTTATATTTTTTATCATGATAGGCTTGCCTTGCTTGTTCCATAAAGTGTTGATATTTAGCATTCGTTGTATAGAAGTAATACGCCGTAGCACCACCTATAACGACAATTGTAATTGAACCAATGATCAAAATACGTTTTTTATTTTTGCTCCACCATTTTGAAAAGGCAGACGGTTCTTTTTGTTCATGCGTTAATGTAAGAGGTTGATTCGATGCTTTTGCATTTAAAATTTCATCATCTATATCATATTCAACTTGTTTTTTTGTTTGTTTCCGGCTCTGTAGAATGCTATTTGGAACTGTAATTGTAGCTGCTGCTTCTGTAAATGATGTTTCTTGTTCTTCTTTTATCTCCTCAATAATGCTTTCAATTTCCTTTTTTAACGCATGATCAATGTTTGGAAATTGTACGATTCGTGAATAGACGAAACAAGCAAATTCTGCATTGTTTTCTCTCTCCAATTCAGTAGCTAGTTCCAAATAACTTTGCAGCACCTTTTTGGGGTTTATTCCAGGCTCTTGACTCTCTATTGTTTGAATGATATATGCGAGTTCTTGTTTTAGAGCAGTTGATGGATTAAGTGAATTGAAAATTGTTTTATATTCATATAATGCCGCTTGCTTAAATCCTCTCTCTTCTAATAATCTTGCAATTTCCAAACATTTCGATACAAAAAGAGACTGTTCTTGTTCTGACTGCTTTTCTGTATCAATTTTTATTATCTCTCTTGCACTATTAAATGCATCGTGCCATTGTGCAAAGCTTGGACATTCTGCAAAAGTTTTACTATTCCATGCCTGCTTAAATAACTGTGCAATTTCCCCATTCCATTGATTATGTAATACTTGCTGAAGTAATGCATATCTTTCACATTCTGTCTGCATTTCTTCGGTTTTAAAATAGCTTGCATCTGTCCATTTTTTATTTCGAACCTCTTCACTACACCAACTTAGTATTTCACCTAATATAACGGATGCAGCAAAACGATCCGCTTCTTTTTGCCATACTCCACCTTTTAAAAACATTGGCGCGTAGCCAGCTGAACCCGCCGGTAACAGCGAAGGTCTTTTACTTTTTGGTCCATACATTTGCTCAACATCAACAAGCTCAATACGGTGTTGACCTTCAATAGGATTTTCACTTAGAAAAGGTATTAGTACGTTACTAGATGACAAGTCATTATGAGCAATCTCATTTTCTTCCATTATTTTAAGTGTTGTTAGAAATGCCTCTGCAATAAAAAAACATTGTTGCTTTGATAGCATTCGTTGCTCTTGTAAAATATCAGCCCAAGTTGGCCCTTCAATCCAAGGCATCACAATACTATTCGCAAGATCTTCTGACTTTTCAATTACAGATGTATGTTCTTCTTTTGTAACAATGTAGCGTGAACATACTTTAAGACCCGCTAAGGAAGAAAGTGGTTTCAAAAATACTAATTGATGTTTTTCATCACGATAGCGTTCCTTAAAAACTTTTAATGCTATTCGTTCTACACTATTTTCATGTTGTAGCTGATATACCGTTCCTTGTCTACCTTCTTGCCCATATGGCATATCAATTCCAATAACTGCTGGATGCTTTGAAAAATGATACGCATCTTTATTTAAAACAATTTTTTCTCCTACTTCTGGCCTGAATCCCATTTTATCCCCTTGCTCTCATATGACGATTTTTAAAGAAAAGACCAGGAACAATAGCTCCTGGTCTTTTGCAATTGTTCTGCTATTAATATGAGCTATCCGCGTTACGGAAGTTAGTAGCAATGTTTTTCAAATCAGTAGAAATATGTTCTAGAATCGGAATGTATTTTTGCATTTCTTGTCTAGCACTTTCAAAGTTCGCTCTGAACTTATCTTGTGTTGCCCCAGACCATTGTCCCTCTAAACTCTGAATTTCATTTCCAAGGTTATTGATTTGTTGTTGAGCTTCAGCTGCTGCGTTTGTAAAGCGTCCAGCGATTTGATCAAGTTGTTCAGGTGTAATTTTAATTTCTGTCATCCTGCTTTTCCCCTTTCAATCTATTAATATCATAACAATTAGATTATAAACTATATTCACTCTATTTTTAAAGGGGTAATTTACAAAAAAATACTATTTTTTTGTAAATTACACCAGCTTTATATTCTTTCTGTCGATTCTGACCATTTTCTAGCAATCTTTTTTATTAAATCATGTAGTAAATGTAGTGGCGTAAAAGCACATTTTACTTTCATAGGTTGCCTGCGTACAAAATATCCTTCCCCACTCTGAAACTCTTGATCCATTTCTGTATGCTTGAGCTTTATATTAAAGAAATACACATCATTATTTTGCGTAGTGCCTAATAAATAACTAAAGCTTCGTTTTCTGATTTCCGCAAACCATTTTTCATGTGAATAATTAGTTACACTTGAAGTTGTAGCAGCTACAACAAAATGGATCCCTTTATTTCTTCCATTTTGAACAATTTGCTCTATTTTATTTTTCGCATCAAAATCAGTAGATAATAACGCCAGCATTTGATCAATATCATCAATAACAATAATAATCCTCGAATATGGAAACTTCATTTTTTCATTTGGATTTAAAGACGGCATGACCACTTCTCTGTTATTTATTACTTCTAGCAGCTCATCTAACATTTCTTTTAATTGCATTCCATCTGTAATTCGCTTTTTAACATGAGGTAATTCTCCAAGAGCCAAAATACCCGTTGTTTTTTCGCTTAGATCAATCATGAGTAATTCAATTTCTTCAGGTGCATGTTGATAGGTAAGAGAAAAAATCAGTGTTTGTAATAAAGATGTCTTACCACCTTCAATTCTTCCACCAATGAAAATATTTGTCATTTCCTCCAATGAAAAGTTTTGCAAGCGAATATCTTCTGTTTCGATACCTGCACAAATTTGCGATGATTCTGATTGCTCTAGCATGTCTTCAACAAACAACTGTTTCGGAACCATTGGAATTGATTTTGCTTTCTCTCCAGTCCATGCTCCATTCATTTTTTGAATAATTGTTTTTAATTGCTTAGAATATTCCAATTCATTTTCTCCAATGAAAGGCAATGCTGCCTGGAATAGCTCTGGGGGCTGCCCTTTCGCTAAACCACGTCCAGATGGTACATCAATTAACGGGAAGTTTGGTCTTCCAACTAAACTATAATATTCTGTTCTATCTTGCAATTCAAACGAAATTGCCATTGGAATATTGTTACGAACACGGTCAAACATATCAGTTGTTTGGTTGAGTGATAAATGAAAATAAATACCGTACGTACTTGACTCACGTAATAATTGCTCAAAGACTGCATTTTCCTTCTCATACTCACTACGGAACCTAATATAACCATCTATCATTACGACAATAGCTGGAATCTTTGTTTCTACCATTCGGTTATACATCGCGAAAGATTTTGCTCCCATATCAGAAAAACATTCTTTTCGATATGTGACTTCCTTCTTCAAATAGCTAAACAACCGTTGCATTTTTTCCATTTCGTCTTCTTGTACAATTCCACCCACATGTGGTAATTCTCTAAAGTCTAAAAACATGCGACCAAAATCAACCACATAGAAGTTTACTTCCTCTGGTGTATGAGACAATGCCAGAGACATGATAATTGTTTGTAATAGAGTCGTTTTTCCTGTACCTGGCATACCGTAAATATTTAAATGCCCCTCTTGAACATCTAATTTCAAAGGATACTGCGCTTGATTTGCCACATCGTCGATTAGCCCTACCGTTAACTGCAATTCATCTTCTCTTTGCTTCCATACATCCGCATTCCAATTCTCTATTTCATAGAATTGATTTAATAATAGTTTCTCTGGTAAAGGTGCTAACCAAGGTCCTGGCAAAGCTGTAATATTTTCTTTTTCGGATACGTTCTGTACATATTGAATAAAAGCTTGTAATTGCTTTGGGCTATTTGTCATTCGTTTTGGACGCTTCTTCACTTTTATTCTTTCACCCGAAAGCTTAACTTCTGTAAAGTCAACTATATCAAGAACCTTCTCTTCATCTGGATTATATGGAGCTCCACTCCATGCGGATTGGAACAATTCTAATATTTCATTGCTACCAACTTGTAAATACCCTCGTCCAGGTACATTTATTTTTGATGCGTCTGGAATCTTTAACATTTCGCGACTATCTGCGTCATCTTGTACACGTAAACAAATTCGAAAACGTGAGTTACTCCAAATTTTATCATTCACAACCCCTGAAGGTTTTTGTGTAGCTAATAATAAGTGGACTCCCAACGTTCTTCCTATTGCAGCTACACTTATGAGTTCATCCATAAATTCCGGTTGCTCCTTTTTCATTTGAGCAAACTCATCAATGACAATAAATAAATGTGGCAAAGGCTCTTTTTCACGCCAGCTTGTTTCATAATATTCATCTAAATGTTGAACATTTCCAGCCTGAATAAACAATTTTTGTCTTCTCTCTAATTCCGCCTTTAACGAAATTCTTGCACGTTCAATTAAGTTTGGATCTTCTAAGTTTGTAATTGATGCAATAATATGTGGTAGCCCTGCAAATGTGTTTGACATTCCACCACCCTTATAATCAATAAGCATAAATGCCATCTCATGAGGATGATAGGTAGCCGCTAATGCTGCTATAATAGACTGAATCACTTCACTTTTTCCTGACCCTGTTGTACCAGCCATTAAACCGTGCGGACCATGTCCTTTTTTCTCAATTTTATCGTGAATATTTAGAAAAACAGGTTTACTTCCTTCTCTTACACCGATTGGAACCGGTAATGAAGTCGGATATCGATTTTCACCCCATCTCTCTAACACCTGTAACTCTTCCATTTTCTTCGCTTGGAACAAATCCAAAAATGTTAATACTTTCGGTATGTTAGCTGCTGTAGAACTTTTCATTCGAATTGGAGCAATGCTTCGCGCTCCTAATTCACATCTTTCGAATGAAAGCCGATCTACTTTAAAACTAGCGCGCGTTGTCCCGCTATTTTCAGCTGAATTTGAAAATGTTTCTACTAACTCACCATTTTCTCCGTTTAAGCTAATAACAAGATCACATTCCATCGGCAATCGTTCTCTCTGTTCTGCAAATATAAACGTAGATGCTCCGACACTTTCCCCTTCTCTAAGTAACATTGGAATTAGAGGATCATCTTCTAAAAATTCTCTCGCGGATAAGAAAAAGACATACATTGGGATTAAAGGTATTTTCGCATCCGCCTGTGCAGAGGAATTATAAATTCTACGCATATTAAGTGGTGTGAACAACGCTTCAGCTAATTTCTGAGCGTCTTGTTGATTTTCAGATAGAAAACGCATACTTCTCTGCTCATCCCATACATGAGGAAGCCATCTCATCCAATCCCATTGTTTTTTCTCCTTCTCATGATAAAAGGCTGCTATTTTCACTTCATTTGGCGCATGATGTGTCATAATTTGCGTCGTTACAATTCGAATAAAGTTCAACCTATCCTCTTTATTTCCAACTACACCAATTACATCATTTTTTTTCAAAGAGATTGAAATATGTCCATTAGGAATTGTAGTAAAATCCCTTTTCACATTTTGTGCTTCTGTAACTAATGGATTTTCTTCGTAGCCTTTCTGCTCAGGCACTTTCAACTCTACAAGGAATGGTCTTTCCCCCGTTCCAATACGAATATCTAAAAAATCCGGACTTTCGGGTGTTCGCTCCCATAAGTTACTTTCTTGATTTTCAATTCTTTGCACACTTTTTAATGGACTTGGATTTTGTGTAATTAAATACTTTGCTTGTTCAACCTTTAACGTATCTAATTCCACTCGGCGCTTTTGAATTTGCTCTAAGTATCTTGTTTGCAATTGTTCAACCATTTGACGATGTTCTTTCTTTCTACGTAAATGCCCCATCGATGTAAATATATATGACCCTAACATAGGAATACTAGAAACCATCATAAGCGGCATATAGCTTGAATTCATTTTCATAACCTTCATCATCACAAAATATAATACTAGCGTCAAAATTGTCATCGCCGCTGGCAATATCATCGTTTCAATTGAAAATTTCGGCTCCTCTGGTATATTCGGTGGATCATGAATAATAACATCCCCTGTTGGTATGTCTACTTTCACACGCGGAGAGCGCTGAAAATATGGTGATTTTTGCACGAAACATTTCTCCTTCCCTATTCCAAAAACTATTACTCAATGATTTTCCATACATAATCTTCTTCATTAGAAGATATATTTGATTTAATAGGTTCGTTATAAACTTCTTCTGCCGATAGCATTTCAAAAGAAGGAATAATTGCCCCTTTTTTATATAGCATTACATATTGTCCATCCCAAACATCATTATCTCGTAAAGTTTCATCATTCCGAATAGAACGCCACTCTTCTTTATCTTTTGCTACTCTAATTTCATAGATACCGCTTAATGCTTCATCTATTTTTTCATGATGTAAAATCGCTTCAATAATTTGTACTGTTTTTACATCATTAGGAATTGCAATATCTATTTCTTCATTCGATTGTTTTATGTACGTCACAATAATCTCTTCCACGTTTATTCACCTTTTTCCATCATGTTGTTACCAAGAAATATCTAAGAATGAAATATCATCGCTTGTCGGTGAGTACTGCGCCTTCTCGATTTCTTTTAAGACTTCCTCAAATTTATACTGCATTAGCGACATTAGTCCGTCTGAATGAATAACAATCCGATTTACTTCTTCTCTGGATAATGTCTTTGAAAAAACCTCCAATTCGCCACCAATAATACCACGATGTGTAGACCATCTTTTCTCTATATTTCTCTCAAACTTCATTACATTCAAGCAACCCTTCTGCTCTTGAAACAATTGTACAAATGAATCACCATGTGTAACTATCGTTACATGGGCTTTGTCTTGATTTGGAGTGAGCGCTATTTTCCCACCAATAAACATAGCTTCACTACCTTGTTTTCTCTTTTCTTCCAATACATCGCGAAGTAACCACGGTGTTTCTTTTGGCAATTGAAAAGACCTTATTTCCTCTAACGCTTCTTCTTTCCACTTTGCCAACTGTTCATTTAATAGAATAGAAATATCCTGTTTCGTTTCCGGAAATATTTCAAATAAGTTTAATAATTTCATACCAAGAAATCTCGCAGCGATTTCCCCCTGAAAAGACATTCCTACACCATCACATAACACAAATATGAAACTAGTTCCATTATCTTGTAATGCTAGAAAGTCTTGTCCACTCTCATTTAAATCCTGTGTTTCTTTAGCTCTTACATAGCTATATCGATAAGTAAAATGTTTGCTTCTCTTTTCTTGCAATACCGTTTCTTTCTCTTGCGACAGGATAAATTTCACCATACTTCTCCCTCCTATCGAACCGGCGTTGCAGCGGACATTTGAAACCCAAGTGATACTAAATCCGCATTTGTGCCAGGAAACATCATCACCGCACCATCCGCAATATGAAAACCATGCTCAGTCATCATCTCACGGTAGCTTTGAGGGATAGGTGATGAAAGTCGTTGCAACTTTGCTCCGTACTCATCCGCAATTTCTGTATTTGGCATAATACCTTGCCATTTCTTTATACTAGTAATTTGCTCTTGCATAATTTCATCCGAAATAAATATATTTTCAATTAGTACATTCCCATCAGGTACAGACATATCCATAATTCTTCGTACAATTAATTCTGGATCTTCACCAGTTGAAGCACCGTCTGTCATATGACAGACAACAGGAGCTGGTCCATCTTGTAAATTTGGTAATTCCTTTTGCAATAACTTCTCCACTACAGAGAAAGCTTTTGCTGTATCAGTTAAGCGATGCGTTTGGATTTTATCTAGTGGGCGCAGTCTTGCTACTTCGTCGATTGTTTTCACACCACCCAATAGATCAAAAACATGATCACTATAAGCTAAAATAGATAACTTATACCTTGGAAGTAAGCGACTACCTTTAGTTGAACGAAATACCATTTGGCGAATCGCTAAAGAAAGAGCATCCGTTACAATATCAATTCTTCTTTTTTCTTCTCCGCCTGCATCCATCATTTGATTCATTGATGCGCTTACATCCAGAAGATAGATTATATAAGCTGGTGTTTGTTGTGTTGCTTGAGTTTGATATAACATGTTTCATACCCTTCCATACATTATTATATGAACTATTTTTATATTCATATTTTATTATAACTTATGAATTTTCTTTTTCTCAATTCATTATAATTTTTTCTTGATATAATTTACATATTTTCACACAAAAAACCATTATTATTCCCTCTAACTTATGTCGAAATGCACAGAACCCTTCTATATTATAGAAGGGTTCTAATGTTATGGTATAAGGCGCGTACAATCTCTCGGAAAAGCGCTCGCCTCTCGTACGTTTGTTAATTCTAAAAATTTATACACAACTCTTTCTAATCCAATTCCGAATCCGCCATGCGGTGGACATCCGTATCGAAACGTATTTAAATAAGATTGGAATTGCTCTGGATGCAATCCTTTTTCTTTAAAAGAAGCAAGTAACATATCATAATGATGAATTCTCTGTGCCCCTGATGTTATTTCTAATCCTTTATATAATAAGTCAAATGAATCAGTAATAGATGGATTCTCTTTATTCGGCATCGTATACATTGGTCTCGCTTCTTTCGGATAATGCGTAATGAAAACAAATTCACTATTATATGTTTCCTTTACATATTTCCCTAGTAACTTTTCACCTTCTGTATCTAAATCCCCTACAGGAGATTCTTTTCGATACTTCCTTTTCAAAATTTCTTGTGCTTCTGATAATGTGATTTTAGGAATTTCTGCAATGACAGGTCCTGTTATTTGTAATAGTTGTAATTCTTTCTCACATGTTTCTCCTACTTGTTGAAACATGTATCGTAAAACATCTGTTTCTAATTCCATCACTTCATGAAAATCATGAATAAATCCAAGCTCTACGTCTAACGATATATATTCATTTAAATGACGGGAAGAGTTGTGATGTTCCGCTCTGTAAACAGGTGCAACTTCAAAAACACGTTCTAAGCCTCCTGCTACCATCATTTGTTTATAGAACTGTGGTGATTGTGCTAAATACGCTTCTTTTTGGAAGTATGGAAGCTTAAAAACATTCGCTCCTCCTTCTGCCCCTTGTGAGACAATTTTCGGAGTAAATATACGTGTGAAATCGTTCTCTACTAGAAATTCACTAAAGCTTTGAACGAGTGTAGATTTCACTTTAAAAATCGCCGCGATTCGTTCATGTCTTAATGATACTACCCGCTCATTCAACAGTTGATCTAAGCCAACTTGTAGCTTCTTTTTATTTATTTCAAATGGAAGTGATTCTGCACCATTTAATACTTTTATTTCATGTGCAAGTAGTTCAACGCCTAATTCTGTTTTCGTTGTCTCTACTATTTCACCAACAACTTGAACGACACTTTCAACATCTACTTTATATCCAGCTAACTCGTTTTCTAATACACATTGAATAACTCCCGTTCGGTCCCTTAATAATAAGAAACTAACATTGCCAAGATGACGGATTTTTTTTACCCATCCTTGTAGTAATACAACCTTTCCAATATACTCTGTACATTCTCGCGTGAGTGAACGCTTCATTATTTGATCCATTATATTTCCCTCCAATAGTTTTATATTTATTTACATTATTGTTGTCATCGTCATCATCCACGGTCACTCACCCCCTTTAAAAGAATACAAAAATCCGCCCCTATAAATAGGGACGGATTTTTTCCGCGGTACCACCCAAATTGTCATACTGACCATCTTAGTCCTGATAACGGTAGGTACCGTTTGCTTTTACTAATTATCACGTTCAAAGCAACACTCACAGGTGTCTTTCCATCATGCGGTATCGCAATCTTCCCAGCAACCGATTGCTCTCTGTAGACCCTTGCATCATGTACTTTTCCAGATCATCACTTTTTATATTTACAGAGTATTCTATCTCTTTGTTTTATAAAACGCAAGCCTTTTTTTCAATATGTTCTGATTTTTTACATCCATCTTTGCACAATCTCCTCTAAAGCCATTCCCCGAGAGCCTTTCAATAATACAATATCCTTTTCACCAAATGACTTATATTCTATACCTAGCATTTTATTATTTTGAGAAAGTAATGGCTCATCACCATTATATAAAAATAAACATTTTTCTTTGAATCCGTCTATAATTTCTAATTTAGCATTCGCAATTCCTTCTCTTGATCCAAGCGTTTCTAAGTGAGACTGTCCAATCATTGTAATTATCGCTACATCCGGCTGCGCTATATTTGATAACTTTCGAATTTGCCCTTCTTCACTCATTCCCATTTCTAGTATTAAAAACTCCGTATCTCGTTTCATTTCTAAAATCGTTAACGGCAATCCAATTTGACTATTTAAATTACCTTTCGCTTTATGTACGTTATAAGTTGTACTTAAAATCGTCCCTATTATATCTTTTACTGTTGTCTTTCCATTACTACCAGTAATTCCGATTACTTTCACATTAAGTTCATTTCGGTAAAATCGTGCTAATTGTTGTAGCGCGAATAGCGTGTCATCTACAAATATAATCGGTATTCCTTTTGGTGGATCACCGTGAGATTTTTTCCATAAGCACGCAACTGCTCCATTCCTCATTGCCTCTTGTACGTAATCATGCCCATCTTTTACACGTATAATTGGTACAAACAAATTTTCCTCTTGAGTTTTTTTAGAATCAATTGACACTCCCACTGCAACTAATTTATAAAACAACTCATGTAGCCCTTCACCATCTACTACTTCTTCAAGTTCTTTCAAACTAATTTGAATCACACTATCACTCTTTCCATTTTATTACATAAATTTATTTTTTTTACACATATTAATATAAATTTTATAGCGGAGGTGTGCATATGAGAAAAACGATTAGTTTCTTTTTCCTATTGTTATGCATAGTTGCAGTTAATGAAACGTATGCTTATTCCCCAAACTCTTTACCAGTCTCTCAAAACTCCAATCAATGGCAAGTGAATATTGATGAAGTGAAAAAAACGGGTGAAAAATTGTTGCAACCTAAAAAAGGTGTATTTCAAACATATCATTTCTCTGTAAAAAATCTTGGGAAAAGCGAAGTATATAACGTACAAGTTGAAGTCTTCCGCAATGAACCAAATACGAAAACAAAATATGAACTCTTTTCCCTAAAAGAAAGTCGTCTAGCAAGCGGAAAAACTGGATTTGAACACGCTAATTTCCCTGTTGCTACAAAAGCCGATAAGGTTGACGTTATCATTACGTGGCAAGAACATCCTTTCCGCTCTATGAGAAACGGTCAAAAAGTTGAAGCTAGAAAGTTTAAAGAGCATTTTGTTTTTAAAGAAGCGACAAAGTAAACTTGTTGATATATTTACATTATCGCCGATATAAATAAATTTTCTAGTACCGGTCCTTAAACAAATCAAAAACGTCGTGGCTTATAAATGCCACGACGTTTTATATTAATTCGTACTAATTCCTCTCGCCGTCCAAATACGATCAATTTCAGCTGCGTGTTGTCCGCCGTATAAAAGAGCATCTGCTTGCTTAATCGCTTTTGCTCCATCACGGAATTTCGCATTTGGTGTTAATGACCAATGTGATTGTAAAATAATTTTTGTTGCTACATCACGTCCAAAAGCTTGTGCCATTTCGTATTGACCTTGAGCCCAAATTTCCCCATCATCGTGTACTTCATTTGTTATATCTTTTGGATATACTTTATTATTATCTAATCGGCGTAAGCACGTTGGATCTGAACTAGAGTAAGCAGTCGCATCCCATTCTCCAATGCATGCTTTTCCGTAACCCGTCGTTGATACCGCATCTTCATACGTTGCGCCTAAGAAATCACCAAATCCTTCTCCCATCGCTCCGCCTTCTGCTGAACTTCCGAATCCAGGTACTTGGTTATCTTGAATCGAATGCCCGTATTCATGTGCGATAATGCCAGCATCTTCTGCATCATCTACTCCGCCAGTACCGAAAGTTAAAGCTTTCGTTGATGGAGAATAGAATGAATTATCATCAGTTGTACCATTTACATTCACTTTAATGGAACGATTATTAATATTTTTAAAGCCTAATCCTTGAATGTAACGCTGTAATGTATCGATATGATAATATGACATAACATCTTCAAAACTATCATTTGCACGTGTATAGTTAAATTGTAGATTTGTAGATTTCGTCTTCGCTTTTGAAGAAATCGTGACATACTCCCCAATTAAAAATCCTGTACCATCTAGACCTTTTAAAGTAACTGTTTTTAGTTGATTATTTAACGCTGTAGAATCTGCATCATTATTATCCTTTAACCCTGCTAAACTACCACTTGATACGACAGGGTTAGGTAAAAATACTTTCCCAGTTCCTTCTGCTTTTCGATTTATATCAACCTTTTTAATTAACTTTCCGTTTTCCGCATCAATAAATGTTTCCCATGCACCAAATGGATTATTAGAATGGACTACAACTTTGTATACTGGGATAGCGATTCCCTCTTCAATAATATAACCGAAGTCTTTCTCTGTAGGAGCCCATAGATTTTGCTCACTTTCTCCTCCAACATACGCCATTGATTTTTGTTCCGCATCTTTTTCACTAATCTTGTTCGTTACTTCCTTTACACCTTTAACAGACTGATAATCAGAAACTGCCAGCACTCCTTTTCCCTCTCCATTAAGAGTAACTGTTATTTGTTTTGAAAATACAGGAGCACCATTGACTACTTGTTGAAACCTAACGTATGAAGCTACTGACGTTTCTGTTGTAGAAATATATTGTAAGTCTGAAAGGTCTGGCTTTAATCCATACTGATCAGCATTCCCTTTTAAATATTCAATTGCCTTTTTCTGTGGTGAATAAGCTTCTAACTTTACTTCCTGTTGTTTTTCAAGTGCTGAAACAGTAGAAATTGTCCCCATTACTAATGGCACAGTCATTGCCATTGCCACCATTTTTTTGTTTAACATAAAACCACTCCCCCTAATAAATTGAAACCTTTACCCCATTCCTATAAGGCTATTACTGTCCACAAGTAACGAAATAAAGTGAATCTACGAGTAATTCTATATGAGCAAATATATTACCTTTACATTTAAGGTGAGTGAAATTTTCTCAATATTTATGTGTAAAACGAGAAAAATAATGTAGAAATATATTTCTTTATTAATTCCCTTAACCATGTACTTTTTAAATTAATGTATTAAAAAACAGGCTGTTTTTTACCTAACGGTAGGTTGAAAATATTATTAATGAATGATACGATTTATGTAACCTTTTTTATTAGGAGGATTTATTATGAGTAAAAGTGAAGAAACACTCTCTTCGATAATTGAGGCGAGTTACCGCTTATTCGCTGAGAATGGTATCGCTAAAACAACTTACACGATGATTGCTGAAGAAGTTGGTATCGCCAAACCATCTATTTATTACTACTTTAAATCTAAAGACGCATTAATCGAAGGTATTTTTAATGAATTATGCAAAGCAATGCAATTCTCTTCTTTTTTCCATACAGAAGAGTTTACGCATGAAAATTTTATTGAGAAATGTATTGAAATTGGATTCAAAATGATTGATGAACAACGTAACGATCCTTATTTTAATCGTGTGTTGCAAGAATATGTTTTACTTTCTTCTAGAAACGATATGTACAAAGATCGATTACTAACTGTGCAAACAGAATATTTAAACGGATTTGAATCACTCCTCATAAAAGCAAATGAACTTCAACTCATTCAAAATAAAAATCTAGTTTCAAAAGCTCATATGTTAGCGTTAGTACTTGATAATATCGGAAGTTATATGATGTTTGATATAAATATGGATTATAAACAAATATGGATTGAAGCTGTTAACAGCATATTTGAAAGAAGTGATTCTTATGAAAAGTAAAAAACGAATTATCGGCTTAGATTTTGCTAGAGCTTGGGCGATGTTTGGAATGTTACTAGTTAATTTCATGGTGATAACAGGGGCGGAAGGAAATGGTCCTCCTCTGTTAAAAACCTTTATGTCACTTTTTGAAGGTAGAGCTTCTGCCTTGTTTGTTATACTTGCTGGGATTGGCATAACTTTAATGACTAAGTCATCTTTTGCTAGCCACGAGAAAATAAAAATTAGTAATAGCCGAAAAATGATATGGAAACGATCACTATTCTTATTTATTTTAGGACTATTATTGTACGTAATGGAATGGACGGGGGATATATTACACTACTATGGCGTTTATCTTTTCATTGCTGCATTACTAATTACTGTACGAAGAACTATATTAATATGGCTTTCTATCATTATTCTACTCACTGCACAATATCTCCAACTTACTTTTAATGCCTTCGAAGGATGGGGAGGCTCTACTCCATTTATAAACTATATAGACTTTTGGACAGTAAAAGGATTCCTTCGCAACTTATTCTTTAATGGCTATCACCCTATTTTCCCATGGTTTTCATTCTTCTTAATCGGTATGATAATTGGCAGGTTAGATCTTCATAATATAAAAATTAGACATTGGTTGTTCTTACTCGGTATAACAACAACCGTAATTATAGAGCTATTATCCAAAGTATTAACACAGCTATTTATCCCATACATTGGTGAAGAATCATCTACATTTTTGTTTGACACAGGACCCATTTTACCCAATATATTATACGTCGCATCAGCTACAGGATCTGCTATTGCTATATTAATAATTTGCCTCCATCTTGCTGAAAAATATGAAAAGAATTGGTTTATTACGGCCATTGTACAAACAGGCCAACTCACATTAACTCATTATGTAAGCCATGTATTTATCGGTATTGGGACATTGATTCTATTAAATAAGATGGAACATCAAACACTACTTTTCGTTTTATTATTTGCTACTGGATTTTTCATTTTCAGTGTATTATTTAGCACTTTATGGAGAAAGAAATTTTCTAGAGGCCCTATCGAATGGATTATGAGAAATTTAGCCGGATAATTTCTCTTCATACAAAAAGGAAGTTGGAATCGTTCATTCCAACTTCCTTTTTATTTAATTAGCTGGGCTCAGTTTGATTCGAACTTTTGTCTCACCTAATGAAAGTTCATCATCTTCTTTCGTTAATGCACGAAACGTAAATTGTTTTACGAGTAAATTTTCTTCTAATAGCCCTTTATGGTTCGTTAATGTATGCTCCAATTCATCTTCTGTATCAAGAACAACATCAACTCGTAAGTTAACCGGTAAATTCAATTGTTTACGATATTCTTGCACTGCTCGAATGAATTCACGAGCCACTCCTTCTTGTAACAATTCCTCCGTTACATTCGTGTCTAACATAACTGTATACTGTCCATTAGTCGTATTTGAGAATCCTGATTTCGCTACTTTTTCTACTAATACATCTTCAGACGTTACAACTACTTCTTCCCCTGATGCTGCTTGATATGCTGCTCTTTCAGTTGAAACAAAGTTCTGTACTTCTTCTTGCGATAATTGTTTTAGCCACCCGTTTACTGCATTCACATTCTTACCGAACTTCGGTCCCGCTGTTTTAAAATTCAATTTTAATTGATATGATGTGTATTTCGTTTCATCCAGTTCAACATGGAACGCTTTAACATTTAGCTCATCCATTACGATATCACGATAAGATTCCCAATCGATATCATTTTCCTTATGCTCAAGTAATACAAGCTCTGCTAACGGCTGTTTTACTTTCAATGAATGTTGATTGCGATTACTTCTCCCAAGTTCAACAACTTGTAAAACAGCGTCCATTTCTGCTTCTAACTTTGACTGAATAAGTGATTCGTTTACAACCGGATAATCTGCTAAATGAACACTGCTTCCTTCTAAATTTAGATGAATATCTTCAGCTACAAACGGTGTAAATGGTGCGATTAGTTTACTAATTGTAACAAGTACTTCATGTAGAGTTGCATAAGCAGCTGCTTTTTCAGGATTCATTCCTGACTCCCAAAAACGATTGCGTGAACGTCTTACATACCAGTTACTCACTTCATCTACGAGCGCAGCAATTTCACGAGCTGCATTCGTAAATTGATAATCATCTAGTGCAGTTCTTACCTTTCTCGTTGTGCTATGCAATCTTGATAACACCCATTCATCTAATTTCGTACGTTTAACTTCATACTTTTCTTTCGGATTATATCCATCTAAATTTGCATATAAAACATAGAAGCTATACACATTGACTAACGTATCTACAAATTTAGATTTCGCTTCTTGTACTGTTCTTTCAGAAAATCGTTTCGCATTCCACGGAGCACTGTCAACGAGTAAAGCCCACCTTAGTGCGTCGGCACCAAACTTCTCTACTAAATCCACAGGATCAAGTGCGTTACCTTTACTTTTAGACATTTTCTGTCCTTCTTCATCTAATACATGCCCTAATGATAATACTCGTTTATATGGTACTTTCCCTGTATATAGCGCTGATACTGCTAATAAACTATAAAACCAGCCGCGTGTTTGATCAATTCCCTCTGCAATTACATCTGCTGGAAACTGTTCTTCAAACAACTCTTTATTTTCAAACGGGTAATGATATTGCGCAAAAGGCATGGAACCACTATCAAACCAAACATCAATTACTTCTGGTGTTCGATTCATTGAACTTCCACATTTCTCACAGCAAACATGCACTTCATCTACATATGGCTTATGCAATTCTAAATCTTCAGGTGTTTCTTTTGTACTATGCTTTCTTAATTCATCAATACTTTTCGGTGCGAATTGATGATCGCAGCTTTCACATTCCCATACGTTTAACGGTGTTCCCCAATATCTATTTCGGCTAATATTCCAGTCCACCATATTTTCTAAAAACTTCCCAAAGCGTCCATGCTTCATATGATCTGGATACCATGTGACAGTATCATTATTTTGTAAAAACGTCTCTTTAATCTCAGTTGTTCGAATTAACCAACTTTCTCCTGCATAATAAAGTAACGGCGAATCACAGCGCCAACAATGTGGGTAGCTATGTTCATATTTTTCTTTATGATATAACAAACCTTCTTTAGCTAAATAACGGACAATATCAACGTCACATTCTTTTACAAACTTACCTTTTAGAAATGGTACTGCTTCTGTATACTCACCCTTCTCATCTACAACATGTAAAAATGATAACCCTTCATTTTGAACGACTCTATAATCGTCCTCCCCATATGCTGGAGCGATATGAACGAGTCCCGTACCACTATCTGCAGTAACAAAGTCTGCCGCAATAACACGGTATCCATTTGTAACTTCTTTCATCGGAAACGGTGCTGTATATGAAATATTTAATAATTCTTCTCCTTTATGAACAGACATTACTTCATAATCTTCTTTTAGCACTTCTTGCACACGGTCTTTAGCAACAATATACACTGATTCTTCTTGTTTTGCTTTTACGTATTCCATATTCGGATGTACGGCAAGTGCAACATTCGCTGGGAGCGTCCATGGTGTTGTCGTCCATCCAAGGAAATATTCATTTTCACTATCTTTCACTTTAAACTTAACCGTTGCGCTTAAATCTTTAACCGTTTTGTATCCTTGTGCAACTTCATGTGAACTAAGCGATGTTTGACAGCTTGGACAGTATGGTGAAACTCTATGCCCTTTATATAACAAGCCTTTTTCATGAATTGTTCCTAAAATATGCCATACACTTTCGATATATGGATTCTCTAAAGTAACGTACGGATCATCCATATCTACCCAATATCCAATGCTCTCCGTAAATTCACGCCACTGCTTCTCATATGTGAATACACTCTCTTTACACTTTTGAATAAACGGTTCAATTCCGTATTCTTCGATTTCATGTTTACCTGAAATGCCCAGTTGTTTTTCAACACCTAATTCTACAGGTAATCCATGTGTATCCCATCCGGCTTTTCTTAATACTTTATATCCAGCCATCGTTTTATATCTCGCTACTAAATCTTTAATCGCCCGCCCAAGTGCATGGCCGACGTGTGGTAATCCGTTCGCTGTTGGTGGCCCTTCATAAAACACAAAAGATTGTGCACCTTCTCGATTCTGAATTGATTGCTCGAAAATACTTTGTTCATTCCACTGCTTACGAATACGTGTTTCTCTCCCTACAGCTGACTCTTTTACATCTACTTTCTTCATCTACAATCACTCCTTTGAATTTTTTAAAAGCACACAAAAAACCCGTCCCTATGAAGTAGGGACGGGTTTACCCGCGTTACCACCCTAATTCTATTAGCTTTTCACTAATAGCACTTAGCAACGTACTAACATACGCGTTCTTTGTAACGGTAGACATCCGTCCGAGCTTACTTTATTCAGCCACGGCTCCTCGGAGATGATTTTCAAATAACGTCTGTACACCGGCTTTCAGCAATACACCGGCTCTCTGGGGAACAGCTCACTATTTTACTCTTTCTCGTCTTCAGATTTGTATACTTTATTAAAAGTTATTTTATGCCATTTAACAATTAATTGTCAACTAATTCAAAATATATTTTTATTTATATCCTTTTTCTCTATTCGTATACATTTATTTTTCAAATTCTCGCAATCCCGATAAATCTTCATCTTCCTCTGCAAGTTCAGCAAAAAATCCGGTTTCATCTTCACGAAGTACAATTCCAAGTTCTTCTCTTGCCTCTTCATTTCTGCTTAATACAGCTAAGTAACAAGCATGATCATATCTTGCTAACAAGTTAGTAACATCAATATCTAATATTTCACTTGTTATCTTTTCTGCCTTTATCGTTTGTCCAGCTCTATGATATGAAGATGCTAAAGTAAGAAGAATTGCCGTTTCATTTGGATGATGTATAGTAGCACCTTCTAATAAATGAATCGCATCCTCAAACCTCTCTTGACTTTGGTACATTTCTCCTAAAGCAAGGAATCCTCTACTTACGAATGGCGTTTTCTCAATTAATTGTAAGCAAATTTTTTCGGCTTTTCTTTCTTCTCCAGTCTTACATAATACATTCGCTTGTAAAAGAAGCGTATCATAATCATCCGGTAGCTCTCGAACCATTTGTTTCGTTAATTCGAAAGCATCTCGTAACATATCTTCTTCCTCACACTCAATGAAAAGACTTACAAGTTGCTTCGCTACATCATAATCCCACTTATTTTCTAACGACGTTTGTAATATCTCTATCGCTTCTTTATTCATCGCTGCATTCTCGTAAAATATCGCGAAACGCTGCGCTGCCATACTATTTTTCGGGTTTAACTTTAAGGAAATCTCAAATAAATCAATAATAACTGTAATCATTGAAATTTCCTTCGCACGATTTTTCATGCGATAAAATGCTCTTGTAAATATAGATTTTTTCGGCTGTTCATTTTGCTGCCTTTCTACTAATCTTTCGGCAACCGCAGTAGCTGCATAAACAAATGCTGTACTTCTTTCTGCTTTTCTCACCTTTAACGTATGAAGTGTGTCTCTTATTTGGGATAATTTTTTATGTTGCTCCATTGCTTTTACGTACACACCAAATATACGTTCACTTTCCAAATCTTTATGCATTACTTTCAACGCAACTTCGATTGCTTCTGCATTCTGCTTTTTAACAAGTACTTTCGCATAATGATATAGTACTTCCACATGCTCTTCATCTATCTTCATTGCGTATTCGATATATTCTTTTTCTTTATCTATGTCATTCATCGCACCAAACACGTATGCAATCGCATCTAAACGCCATATTTCAGAAACTTCTTCCGCTAATTTTTCTAATTCAATTAGCAATTCTTCTTGAAGATTCATTTCTACGGAAAGCTGCGCCAAATATTCCATATTAATATGCAATGGCTCTTCTTTCATCGCCTGTACCATATGACTTTGTTCTTTGAAACGATTCTCTTCTTTTTCATATATTTCAGCAAGCTGTAAATGTACACCTATGAAATTCTCATCCATTTCTAAACATGTTTCATATGCATGCTTCGCTTCTTGAAATTGCCCTAGCGCCATGAATGTTTCACCAATACGGAAATACGGCAATGAATCCTGTTTTTTCTTAAGTGCATCATTATATCGTTTTATTGCCTGATCATACTGTCCAATAGATTCATATAAAACACCAGCGTAACAACCGTATTCAATCACTTCCGTTTTTTCTTTTTCTAACGTTCTTAAAAACGCTATGCCTCGTTGCACAAAAGCTGTGTCTTTTATTCGACTTACATACTCATCTAACACACTGGATATATTAGCGTATACTCTTCGTATACCGTTCTCTAATTTAGAAAGTGCAAGTTTTAATTCTTTTTCATCCCCGCCTAATGCAATTTCAGCATCCCATAGCACCATGCCAGCATTCATAAGGAAATCTTGATTGTCCTCAAATTGCTTATTGATACTAACAAGATAGTTTTTGGCATCCTCATATTGTTCTTTTGCCATATAAACTTGAATTAAACCGAAATGAGAATATACATCTTCATTATTTTCTTCTAAAGAACGCTTATAAATAGTTTCTGCTTCTTCAAATTCATCATTTTGAAAATGGACATCTCCTAAACGAACATATAAAGACGCCTGATCTTCACAATTTTGAATTCCTTGTAATAAAATTTCCTTCGCACTATTCCCATCATCCAAATCTGATTCATAGATTTCCGAAAGCTTCGTATATACATACGCTGCCGTTTTATCTAATTGAATCGCCACTTTAAGTCCTTTTACCGCCAAATACACTTTTCCTAAATGCTGAGCACATCTTGCACGTTCATACCATATGTGCGCTTCATATTTATATTCTTTTAATAAATCATTAAAGAATCCATATGCCTCTTCATATCGTTCTAAATCTATTAATATTAAACCGTGATTTACAAGCGTAAACCTTTCTGGACTACGTTCTATAGCTGTTAGAGAATACTCTAGCCCCTTTTCAGGTTGATCCATATACATGTATGATAAAGCTAAGAAACTCCACGCAACTGGTTGGTCTGCATCCAATTGTAATGATGAACGAAAACTAGCAATCGCTTCTGCATAATTATCTTGTTCAAAAGAATAACGTCCATTTATAAAATGATATAACGCTTGATTGTTTTTCTTCTCCACACTTTGAAGCATTTGTCCTGCTTTCTTCATATCTTGCAGGCGAATAAAACACTGTGCACTATGCAATTTCACAAAGTCAGAGCTCGGAAACTTCTCCATTAACTTTTCTATACAAAACTGAATAAACTCTTTATCTACTTCAGCATCTAAATGTTTAATTGTATATAACCAAGTGTTTGGATTTTCACTTGTTTCTTTTAAAAATAGTATCAACTTTTCAATTCCCTCTTTATCTTGCTCATCTAAATGATCTGTAAGAGAAAAAATTGATTTAAAATAATTATGTTCTTCCACACTTAAAAAGGAAAGCTGTCCTATTCTATCTTTTGGCGTAAACGTAATAGCTAAACAATCTGTATAACGATATTTTTCTTGCAACTTATCATATTCTACAAGAATCGGTTCTAAGAAATTCGGATCTTGAATATAAAAAGCTTGTAACACATTGTCATAACCAGAAAGTACTTGTACATGGGAAGCGTGCTCAATATCTATACTTAATAAAACGGGAATACCTTGATCAAGTAACTTCTTATAATTCTCTTCATTCCCTTTAAAATAACGATACTCGTAACCTAAATTTTCTAAATACGTAACTGTATCTGAAAACTTGGAACCTGTTACATCAAAAATATGCTTTGCAATTTCGTCTTGCGTGCGGTTTTCTCCCCATAATCCTAACATCATTTCCAAACTCGTCGGAACACAATAGTTATCCTTTTGTACAATTGGAACTAACGGTAACCGGACCTTTTTTCCATCTGGATTTTTTTCTATATGATGATATAAAGAATTTTTCAAACTCGATTCTACTTTCAATAGTGCTTGTAACTCTTTAATCTCATTCATTTTATACAATGCTTCCGCACGTAGATGTATGAAATAAGTTGTGTAAGCGTGATACGAAAGCATTTGATTCATATTATCTATTACCGCTAACATTTCTTCAAAACGCTCTAAATCTAATAAATATTTCACCTTTTCAAAATGGAAGTATGGTATTTGTGGAAACTTTGCAATCGCATCGTTAATGAGTTGTAATGCTCGCTGCTGTTCTCCTTTATATGCATATAATTGTGCTAGTAAATATGTAGCTAATTCTTCACAATCTTTATGCTGCTGTCCAGCTAAAAGTTGTTCCTCTGCTTTCTCCCACTCACCGGTCTGTATATATAAGTAACCCCATTTATCAAAAACTGCATGCGTGCTATACTTTTCTGCCTTTTGCATATAGGCATATGCCTCTTCATTTCGCTTCATATCTAACAAACATCTAACTAACGTAAAATATGCTTTCGCTAAAACATCAGCATCAGTTTCTTCTTCATTTACCTCTTCCAAAGAATTTTTTAACAATTGTTCTGCATCAAGGATTTTACGCTCATCAATTAACTCATCACAATACAAAGAGAGCGTTCTCATATTTGGGAACTTTTTATAAGTGTAACGAATTAAAAAGGAGCTATATTGATGCATTAACCCTTCATCAGCAAGGCGAATTAATATATCAAACTCTTTAGGTGATGAAACGTTAGAAAGCCAGTTCTTCACGTATGATAATTTATTCGTTTCTTTTATATGTGCAATTTCATTATTTATCTCCTGTAATCCATCTATAAATCTCTTTTCCTTCAAACAAATTTCTAATTGCTTAAAATCTAGCATGCATTCACCTCAAATAATTATTTATACTGCCATTTGCAAGCAGTATTCTAACCTACTTGCTTAGATTTTACACATCATATAGTATGCATTCAACTAAAACCTCATATAATGAACAATATTATTTAATATTATTCAAGTTTATAACTAAATATCTTAAAAACGATGATTTCTCTCGGCATTTTGTTTAATTTGATGAAATATCGTATAACCTTAAAAAGAGGATTTTGTCTCCTTTTTTGTAGAACCTTATTTCAGTAAATGAAATTATATCGGCGATTCGACAAGGAATATCGATTCCCCTGCAAACTTTGACAATAATAGCTACTTCTATTTCATACGTTAAAGAGAGATTGTCCTGTAGGACAATCTCTCTTTTGTTTCACTTATCAAATTTTAAATCTACAAAAACACCGTAATGATCACTTTGAACTACGCATGATTAAGTTAATGTTGAATTTTCAAATATTTAAAGTAGCAATTCTCATTATATCCCTACTTTTCTAAAATTAGATTCTTCTCCTTATTTCACCATATGTAATCCTCATATTTGGGGCGTAAACTATAGAAGAGTGTATATGACACGTTTCAAAAAAGCATAGTTCTGCTTCATATTGAGCTAGCGCTTCATCATATGTTAAGCCCCGACTCATTAAACGGTCTATAAATGGTTGTTTTTCACCTGGATTACTAGCAATCCCCTCTTCTTTTAGAGAATTATATAAACCTTGTTTATCATTTTGATTTATATTAGAATCTAAAAAATTCACTTTATCACTTACTCTACATTCAATATTTTTAACACCTAATTCACTTAAATAAATCGGTATTTTCATACCAATATTGCCATCTTTACCACTTGTTTGCACGTCTCGTTCGAATAACCTCTGTAAAACACCAAGCTGGATGATTTCTGATTGGTTTACTCCACCGAGTACATATGAAGACATATTAGAAATCCAATGTGGTTCAAAACATATTATTTTCCCAACATCCTTAATTGAATTAATCATTTTTTGTAATATCGTTTTAGGTGAATTCATATGTAATAAGAAAGCATGACAGACCGCTATATCGTATTTATTTTTCAATTCATTTTCTGTAGCATCCCCCTCAATAAATTCTGTTTCATATGGGAGTGCACGAAACAACTCTCTCGCTTCAGCTATTAACGTTTCCCCTCTATCAATCCCTGTATACTTTGATCCAACTGGAAGTAAAGGCAACAAGGCCAAACCTATATAACCATATCCACAACCATAATCAACAATATGTACTGGCTCAGAAATCTTCCAAACTGAATTAACTAGAAAGCTTAAATAATCATCGTTATAATATAAATCTCTCGTATTTCTTAAATACGCTAACTTACTATTCCAATCATACTCTTCCAAGTCTAGCACCCCCTATTATTTACAAAACTATAGTTCTTCATTTAATATATGTATTCCTATGTTTCTAAAAATTTTAGAGATGTTTAGTTCTAATTAAAGCGTTAAATTGTACATGTTCTTTACTCTCCACCTATTTGACAAACTAATTTTGAGAAAAACAAAAAAGATTACATACCTGAAACGATATATAATCCTTTTTATAAAAATATCGAAATAAATAGAAGTTTAGTTAGTACAATCACAATCTGAGCAATCGGTACAATCTATTACGTCACAATCTAAATTTCTCTTTTTTTTGCTTCTTTTTAGATAAAAATATAGTAGTATCATAAATAATAAGCAAATAACAAAAGCTATTGTTGCTTCTATATATTTTTCATGAATGATAAAACCAATTCCACTTCCTCCTGATATAAAAATTAGAATTATGTAAATCCAAAACATATAAGTAGCTACCTCCATTGTTATATGGATTATGAAAGAATCCATATAATATTAGATGCAATAAATAGTCCCATACCATTACCGCTTAATAAGCCGGTAGTTACTCTTAGCAAATTTGTACTGCTTCGCAATCTCCACTTTTGGGTGAATCCATCGATTAATAATGGAATTTGAGCAAAAAAGGATAGCATTAATGAGAGACTAAACGAAGGCGTTATTAAAAAGTAAATTGGGAACATACAGAAACCAATAAGCATACCTGTGCATCGTGCACATAAAGGTATGTATTTTTGTAGTTTAAGGAAACTCCTTTCCGGTATTCTATGACAAGGAATATGTAAAATGAAACCTCGAATCAATACGAACCATCCTCTCTAAAAATATTTTAATTGATTTCACAACAAAATTATAGAGTTCTTACACTTCGTAGCATATAACTCCTTATAGTTAAGAGTTTTATTCAAGAAAATACAAAAAGACAAATCAGGTTAATGGTCGCCCGATTTGTCTTTTTGTTACTATATTTAGCTTTAATTTGATCTGCAGTTCATTACTAAAGTACTGTGAATATTTGTCACTGCACATAAACACATTTTTATTTTACATCTCCGCAGGAGCCCCAACACCAAGTAAACGTAACCCTTCTTTTAATACAACCGTCACAGCATAAACTAATGCGAGTCTGCTGTCCTTTTCTTCGCTCTCTTCTAAAATACGAACATTTCCATAATATTTATTGAACGCTTGTGCCACATCTAATACGTATTTTGAAATAACGGATGGCTCATTTTTGTTGAAGGCTGCTTCAATTACTTCCGGGAATTTGTTGAGTAATTTTACTACACTCCAGCTGTAATCGTCTTTTAATTCAAAATTACACGTTTCAAATTCCACATTTTCTTTTCTTAAAATCGAACAAGCACGCGCGTGTGTGTATTGTACGTACGGTCCTGTTTCTCCTTCAAATTTCAACATATTTTCTAATGAGAATTCGATATTATGCATACGCTCATTTTTTAAATCGTGGAAGATGACCGCTCCAACACCGACTTGTTTTGCTACTTCTTCTTTTTGTTTTAAATTAGGGTTTTTCTCTTCAATATTTTGTTTCGCAAGCGCAACTGCTTCTTCAAGTACTTCTTCTAGTAATATAATTCTGCCCTTACGTGTGGACATTTTCTTACCGTCTTTTAAAATGAATCCGAACGGTATATGCTCCATACCATCAACCCAGTTGTAGCCCAGTTTTTTTAATACAGTGAAAAATTGATTGAAATGCAAACTTTGTTCTGGGCCTACAACATATAGCGCTTTATCAAATCCATATGTGTTTTGACGATATAAAGCTGCCGTTAAGTCACGTGTTGCATAAATAGTCGCACCATCAGATTTTCTAATTAAGCAAGGCGGCATACCTTCTTCTTCTAAATTAACGACTAATGCGCCTTCTGATTCTTCAAGTAAATTGTGTTCCTCTAAAATCCCAACGAAGTCTTCCATCTTATCGTTATAAAAAGCTTCTCCCTGAAAATTTGTAAATTCTACACCGAGAAGCTCATAAATACGAGAGAACTCCTTTAAAGACTCGTGACGGAACCAATTCCAAAGTTCGACTGCTTCTTCATCACCTTCTTCTAATTTTTTAAACCACGCACGTCCTTCTTCTTCTAGTTCTGGGCTCTCTTTTACTTCTTCATGAAACTGAACATATAGCTTAAATAATTCACGAATTGGATCTTCTTTAACAACTGCTTCATTGCCCCATTTTTTATATGCAGTAATTAACTTTCCAAACTGCGTTCCCCAATCTCCAATATAATTAATCCCTACAACTTCATATCCACATTTTTCGGCGATATGCTTTAACGAGTTACCAATCATTGTAGAACGTAAATGCCCCATTGAAAAAGGCTTCGCAATATTTGGTGAGGAGTAGTCGATAACTACCGTTTTTTCATGTCCAAAATGATTTTGGCCGTATTCTTCTTTTTCTGCTAAAATCGTTTTTAATACCTCATCGCTTACTGTTTGACGATTAAAAAATACGTTTACATAAGGACCAACAGCCTCTACTTTCGTTAAGAACGGATCATTTAATTTCTCTGCGATCTCCTTTGCAATAATAGCTGGTGCTTTCTTATATTGCTTCGCAAGTGAAAAACACGGGAACGCTGCATCTCCGAATTCATCTTGCTTTGGCGTTTCAATTAAGTCTAAAATTTGATTTTGTGTTAATTCATTCGTAATAATACTTGATAGGCTTTTCGCAAACTGCGTTTTATACTCCATACTACAACCTCCTTATTTTTTAAAACACAAAAAACTCGTCTCTAAAAAAGAGACGAGTTTTAACCCGTGGTACCACCCTTGTTGTTCATTTCGAACCACTTTCCCGTTTGTAACGAGGACAGGGGGCCCCGGCTTACTCTACTATTCGTTCAAGAAGCATCTCCGAAGTGCGCTTCATCTTTTTCTCCGCACTAGGCTCCCACCATCCCTAGCTCGCTTTCCTTCTGAAAAAGATTACTCTCTTCATCACAGACAGAATATTTAATTAATTATTGCTTATTATACATCTTTTCAAACAATTAGCAAGGGTCAATTACACCAAAATGAAACTTTGCACTTTTTCTTTTGTATACATGAAAATTGTGGTTTTCAAATCGAGAACTACGGAAATGATCTTTCAGAACGACACGTTTTCTCGCCACGCGCTTCGCTTCCGCAATTGTTTCATCAGTAATATCATGATACAAAGCGAAGTGTTTTAATCCTCTAATTCCATCTGATTCGATGACAGTTTCTTCGAACATCGGATCAAGATACACGACGTCATAACTATTATCTTCACATTGTTTTAAAAATGCGAAATGCTCCGTTTGCTTTACATCGATTCTTTGCATTGCCTCATCAATTTTTGAAACTGATGAAGACCATGTTTGCAAACCGTTCTCCATGATGTAAGCCATATATTCATTACCTTCAAGCCCTGTTACTTTTCCGTTCTCACCAACGACATAACTAGCTACGATGCTATCTGATGCCATACCGAGCGTACAATCTAATACCGACATTCCACTCTCTAACTTTGCAGCTTGTACAAACGGATCATGTTCACCTCGCATTAACCTTTTCACACGAAACATTGCTGAATTTGGATGAAAGAAAAATGACTCTTCCGTACCTTTTGGATAAATAGCTAATCGGTTTTTACCTACGACAAGTACATCTTGTTCGTACTGCTCATGTAGTTTGTACACAGGTATATCCTTACGAATAACGAAAGCGCTATTTAATTCTTCTGCTACTTTTTTTGCATATGCCGTCATTTCTTTATTTGTTCTTCCTGCTGTTGTTACTATCATTGTTTCACCTCTATATAAAGAAAAGAGGGAGATTTACTCTCCCCCTTCTTTAGCAATTCTTTTCGAAAGCTTGTTCTAAGTTTGTAATAATTTCGTCCATTGTTGCACCTTCAATTTCATGACGGTGAATGAAGTGAACAACTTCTTTTCCTTTTAGTAATGCCATAGATGGTGAAGATGGAGGAATTTCTCCGAAGTATTCACGCATTTTCGCGGTAGCATCTTTATCTTGACCTGCAAATACAGTTACAAGATTATCAGGTTGTTTTTCAGCACGTACAACTGCTTGACCTGCTGATGGACGTGCTAAACCAGCTGCACAACCACAAACAGAGTTTACAACTACTAATGTTGTACCTGATGCATTCTCCATAAATTCTGTTACAGCTTCTTCTGTAGTTAACTCTTCAAATCCAGAACGCACTAGCTCTTGGCGCATTGGAATTACCATTTGACGCATGTATTCTTCATATGCATTTGACATCTTGTAATCTCTCCTTCAACTTTCATTCCAAATTTATCATATCACGCTCTATTAATAGGTGCAAAAGAAAGATAGTGATGTCTCTATTTTTTTAATGGGATTTCACAAACCCCTTCACGGCAATGACCTACGGGTACAAGTTTTCTATTATTAGCAATATAATCATATACTTTACTTCCAAATCCAAGAGCTATCGATAGCTTAATGCAAGGAACTGCAAACCAAAAAGACGGGACAGCCTTTGCTAAGACGTATATACTATGAATGCCATCGTACCATTTATTGTTTTTTAATATATACAGTCTTTGTTCCATCTTGCTCTGTAATTCTTCAGAAAGTTCGTATTGATCCACTACCTCTTTATCTCGAAATGAAACAAATTTCATCTTGCCCTTTTTATCTACTTTTTTCGTACGGTCTGCCACTGCCGTGCACATCGGACACCAACTATCATAGAAAACAATCATAAATTATTCTCCTTTACGAGACTCCGTCATTTGCTTCCATACAGAACCTTTTGCTTCTTCGCCGCCTTCAATACGTTCTAAAGCTAAACGTGCTTGCATCGCTACTTCAAACTCTGGATCATCTTGCGCTGCTTTTAGTGCTGGAATTGCACTTTCATCACCAAGTTCAAATAAGAACATTGCTGCACGCCAGCGTACTAATTTACTTGAATCTTTCAGAGATTTAATCATAACGAACATCGCTGCTGGGTCACCTACGTCTGATAAGCAATCCCCTGCTGTACGGCGAACACTTACAGAACGATCTAATAACGCCTTATATAATAACGGCAATACTTCATCACCTTTTACCATACCTAAATATGCTGTTGCTAAGCGGCGGATAGATACTTTCTCATCATCTAACGCCTTTTTCAATACTGGAATATCTTCTTCAGTAGGATCCATTTGTTCTAAAGCTGCAAAACGTTTTTTCCAATCAGAATCTTCCATCATCTCTTCTGTTACTTTATATGGCTCACGCTTTTGAATCGTTACTTCAATAGCACCTGCTTGATCTAATAATTCTTTAACCGTTTGATTTACACGTTCTTCTGAATAAGCAGCGACAAGTTCTTCTACTACTTCTTTCCCGATTTCTTCAAAATTACCGTAACGTGTACTTTGCTCTACCCATTTACGCTCTTTCACAACGTTAGGTGCAGACATTTGCACTTTCATAATTGATTCTTTAAAACGATCAGGTAAGCCAACACGCTCTTCTGTCGTTCCATCTGTTAACTTCACTTGCATCGGAATAGTAAAGAACATTTGAACAAACACTTTCACTTCTCCAAAATGAGAAAGTTGCTGTTCTTCACTTTCTTCCACTATTTCTTCACCGAAAACGGTACGAACTTGTTGTAATAAAACTTTCCAGTCATACTTCGCATTTCTCTCTACTGCTAAAAAGTCTGCTACATGATACACACCTTTAATGCCTTCAATTTTCAAAATTTCTTGTACTTGTACGGGTGCTTGTTCTTTATTTTCATTTGTATAATTATTACGTGCTCCTGATGGTAATACTTCATTCAAAATAACTTTCATTGTATTCGGACTTGGCGTCGGTTCAATTGCTTTAATCTTCACGTAAATAAACTCTCCTTTATTGCATGTTCTTAGCTGTATTGTAACATGTTATCCCTCTATACTCCTACTCGGATGCTTAATTTTACTACTTTCTTCCCACCATCATACTTTTTCATTCTTTCTTTTTCTTTATATAGAATAATAAAGTTTCTATAGTGCTTAAAGAAAAGAATATATCTTTTTTAGTGGACTATATCCTATACGCGTAAGTTTACTGATTGCAAAATAATTCAAATGGAAGTGCTGAAGACCGACAGACTGTAGATAAGATATGGGAGAATGTACTGACTGATAGTGGCCTCGCCCCTATTGATGTCCATACTCCATTATGATTGTGGAATCGTACAGGTTTCCCACAAATTTCAAGCTGAGAAACATTACGAAGCAACACCTAATAAAAATACTTTTCACCACATTCTTCCGAACCTATTGTTTAAAGTCCCATTTTATTGCGATGCCCCCTCCCTCCTTCTCTCTAAAAATGTAATGCTCTCAATTACAACTTCAGTTCTATATATTCTCTTTCCCTGTTCATCATCGTAATTACTCGTATGAATACGCCCAGTAACCCCAACAAGGGACCCCTTCGTACAATATTCAGTTACATTTTCAGCCGATTTTCGCCAAACGACACAATTTATAAAATCCACTTGTTGTTCACCTAAACTATTTCGAAACCCCCTATTCACCGCAACACATATTCGTGCATAAGCCACTCCTTGTTTTGTGTAGTATAATTCCGGCTCCTTTGTCAATCTACCGATTAATACAACTCGATTCATCATAAGTTATACCACCTCACACATTTTTCTTCATTGTAAAGAAAAATGTGTGAAAGGTAAAAATTGCAAAATGGTATGTTTGTAAATAAAATTACTTATTTTATACCTTATAAAAGTAAAAAAGAAACCTTACATGTTTCAAACATATAGGGTTTCAAAATTTTTTACACTTCGCTACAAGAAATATAATATCCCCCACGAGCCAACTTAACTTCAGCACGATAAAGTACATTTTCTAAATAAAAAATAATCGGTTTTACTTTACTCTCAAACTTTAGTTGTTCATTACACTCAGTCGCGTATCTATCAATAGCCGAACAAATCACTTCCGTCGATGGATACGTTAAAGCGTCATCTAGTTCTATGAAAAAACTTTTAGAAAATAGTTTTTTCATAATCCCTTTTTTCTCTTTCATCATATTCCATCCCCTTCAATTCGAGTCGATATTATACCATGTTGTCAATTTATCTTTGAAAATAAAAAAATCCTGCACATTTCATGCAGGATTTTTTCATTAGTCATTTTTCGTAAAGTAAGAAACAAAACGAAGAATTTCTAAGTATAACCATACTAGAGTCATCATTAGACCCATTGCACTGTACCATTCCATATATTTTGGAGCTTGGCTACGTGCACCACTTTCGATTAAATCGAAATCTAGTAATAAATTTAATGCAGCAACTACGATAACAACTGCACTAATGATAATACCAATTGTACCACCTTGGTGAATATACGGAACAGTTACACCGAACATGTTTAGTAAGAATACGATTAAATACATAACCATAATTCCCATTGTCGCCGCAATTACACCTGTACGGAATTTATCAGTTACTTTTACTACGCGCGTTGCATATAAAACTAACATCGCAAATAGAATAGAAATTGTTAGTAATACAGCGTTTAAAACGATAGTATCGCCAAATTTCATTGTATAAACCGCTGAAATACTTCCTAACACTACCCCTTCTACCGCTGCATAGATTGGCGCACCGATAGGTGATATGCGCGGGAAGAATATAGACGCAAACGCAACGATTGCCGCAATAACTAAAGCACCAATTAATACTGGCATCTTCATCGTACCTTGCGTCATCTGTATGTATGAATAGACAGACGTTGCAAGCAGTAAGATAAGCATGATAAACGTTTTGCCTACTGTTCCGCCAATAGTCATCGCAGAAGCATTTGCTCCTTCTTTACGGAATGCCTCTTTTTTCAACATTGGATTAGATGTTCTCATTTTTCCCCCTCCTAAAATAGGTTCTACCAATAGTGTAAAGTTTTTCTCTTTACTT
Organism: Bacillus paramycoides; assembly: GCF_001884235.1. Taxonomy (GTDB): domain Bacteria; phylum Bacillota; class Bacilli; order Bacillales; family Bacillaceae_G; genus Bacillus_A; species Bacillus_A paramycoides. The sequence continues at coordinate 227,924 of NZ_MAOI01000101.1, forward strand.
TTCAATATATGCAGCTTGTTTTTATTTTAATCCTTCAACGATGTCTGATAGTTCACTCCATCTTTCCATCGTTTTTTCTAGCTCTTCTTCTGTTTTCTGCTGTGCTTCAGATAATTCTTGTGCCTTTGTAAAGTCAGATCCAACTTTCGCAAGTTCTTCTCCAATTGACTCAAGTTTCTCTTCTAGTTCGGCAATTGTATCTTCAATTGTTTCCCATTCACGTTGTTCATTGTATGAAAGTTTACGTTTACGTTGTTGTTTTGGAGCTTCTTCTACTACTTTTTTCTCTTTTTGAACTTCCGCTTTCTCAATAAGTTCTTTCGTTTTTTCCATTTCTAAATAATCTGTATAACTACCTAGGAACTCACGCACTTCGCCTCCACCAGTAAAGATGAACAGTTCATCTACTACTTTATCTAAGAAATAACGGTCATGCGATACAGTTAAAACGACACCTGGGAAATCTTCTAAATAATCTTCCAGTACTGTTAATGTTTGTGTATCTAGATCATTCGTAGGTTCATCAAGTAATAGTACGTTTGGTTCTCCCATTAAAATACGTAATAAATATAAACGTCTTCTTTCACCACCAGATAGTTTACCAAGCGGTGTACCATGTGAATGCGTCGGGAATAAGAAACGTTCTAACATTTGAGATGCACCAATTACTTTTCCATCTGTTGTATGAATAACTTCTGCAATCTCTTTAATGTATTCAATCATACGCTGATTTAAATTCATCTCTTCATTTTCTTGCGTATAATAAGCAACTTTTACAGTTTGTCCTACTTCAACTTCACCACTATCAGGAGATAACTTGCCTGCAAGCATATTTAATAGAGAAGATTTCCCGCTTCCATTCGCCCCAATAATTCCGATACGATCGCCTGGTTTCACAATATGATTAAAATTATGTAGTACCGTCTTATCGCCAAATTTTTTCGTTACATCTTTTAACTCAAGTACTTTCTTTCCTAGACGACTTCCACTTAGTGCAATATCAACTGACTGTTTTGCAGCTGGTCCTTCTTGTCCCTTTAGCTCATCAAAACGCTGAATACGCGCCTTTTGTTTCGTAGAACGGGCTTTTGCACCACGGCGAATCCAAGCAAGTTCACGACGATATAAATTTTGGCGTTTTGATTCTTGTGCCGATTCTTGCTCTTCACGAAGTGCTTTCGCTTCTAAAAATGTACTATAGTTTCCTTCGTAGCTATATAGTTTACCGTTATCTAATTCAAAAATACGGTTTGTCACACGATCTAAGAAATAACGATCATGGGTTACAAGTAATACCGCACCTGTATATCTTGCTAGATATTCTTCTAACCATTCAACTGTCTCATGGTCAAGATGGTTCGTAGGCTCGTCTAAAATTAATAGATCAGGTGTTTCAATAAAACATTGTGCCATTGCGATACGTTTTTTCTGTCCACCAGATAAATTTCCAACAGTTGCAGTGAAATCTGTAATTCCTAATTTCGTTAGAAGAGATTTCGCACTTGCATTTGCTTCCCATGCACTCATTGCATCCATACGTTGCTGCACTGCAAATAATTGTTCCTGTACTTTTTCATTACTTGGATCTTTTTCGATATTTAATAATGCTTTTTCATAATCACGAAGAAGACGAATTAAAGGTGTATCACCATGGAACACTTGCTCTAATACTGTTAGTTTTTCATCAAACTCTGGTTGCTGTGATAAATAACTAATTGTATAACCACGTGAATGCGTCATATCACCTGTATCAGGAGTTTCTAACCCTGCAATAATTTTTAATAATGTCGATTTACCAGTACCGTTTACACCAATAATTCCGACACGTTGTCCTTCTGTAATACTACATGATAATCCATCAAATAACGGTTTTTCTCCGTATGATTTCGATAAGTTCTCCACAGTTAACATTTTCATATTTGCGCATTCCACTCTTTCATAAATTGTTCAATAAACTCTTCCATATAACGATGACGTACTTCAGCCTCTCGTTTTGCTGCGTTCGTGTTCATTAAGTCTTTTAGTTTTAAAAGTTTTTCATAAAAATGATTTAAAGATGGATCGTTATTTTTTCGGTATTCATCTTTCGTCATCACTTCACGAGGAGGAATATTTGGATCATACATTAATCTCCCTTTCGCTCCTCCGTATGCAAACGTACGAGCTATTCCAATTGCACCAAGAGCGTCTAAACGATCCGCATCTTGAACAATTTCCCCTTCAATTGATTCCACTTTGCCACCATGGCCACCCTTAAAGGACATATTCGCAATAATGTGGAGAATATGTTTACTTTCCTCTTGTTCAACATGTAAATCTTCTAACCAATCAGAAACTTTTTTCATTCCTGCCTCTTCACTCTCATTTAACTTCTCATCTGCTACATCGTGAAGTAATGCCGCCATTTCAATTATAAAACGATTTCCCCCTTCTTGCTCGGATAAAGAAATCGCCAATTTATGTACTCGTTCAATATGATACCAATCATGCCCACTCGCATCTTTTTCTAAAATATGTTTTACGAAAGTTATTGTTTTTTGAATTTTTTCTTGTTTTATCATTTTATCTTCACCCAGTTTCTTATTGTAACACGCCCGCATTTTTTCATCACATATTTTCTTGTCCGCCCATACACTAGGTGGTAGGCATCATCATGAAGGAGGAATAAAAATGTTCTATAATAATCAACCGCCTTACCCACAACAACCATTTTCCCCTCAACATCAGGATCAAAGATATGCAGAACAACATGGGGAGAAAGAAACACAACATCAAGAACCCCCATACGAACAAAATCCATACGCAACTCCGCAAAATCAAGAAGCTGAATATCAACAAAACCCTTATGACACACGTCAAAGTACAAATACAGAATACCCACAAAATCCATATGAAACAAGCCAAAATCTAAGCCCTGAATATCCACAAAATCCATATGTAGCACCACAAAATCAAGAACAACAAAATCCATATGAAACACATCCAAATTATGAATATCCTCAAAATCCATATGTGGCACAACAAAATCAAGAACGACAATATCAGCAAAATCCATATGAAACTCAGCATACTCAAGAACAACAATATCGACAAAATCCACAGGCAACTCAGCATATACAAGAACAACAATATCAACAAAATCCATACGTATCTCAGCCACAACAACCGCAATACCAACAACAAATGTATCAACCAAACTCCGATTCACGTGTCTCACCACCTGCACCACCAACAATTGATCCGACGCAACCACAAATTTTACCTCCAGGACCAACGTTAGATACTACACAGCCACAAATTTCACCTCCAGGACCAATTACAGAACCAACACAACAACAAATCCAACAAGTTGTCGGCACACAGTTTTTAACTTTAAAGAAACCTGTACTAGATTTCGTAAAACCTTGGGTAGATTACGGTTTAAATGAAGCAAAACAAACATCACACCAACACGCTTTAACGGAAGTTGCTGCTATTATGTTCTTAGTTGGAAAAGGATTCAACCCGACGATTGCTCATTACATTGTAGAATCTTGGGAGAAGAATGAGCAGTTTTAATCTTATTCATTTTGTGTTAAATAAAACTATAAAAGTGTCACAAATGCCTGTTATACAAGCATTTGTGACACTTTTTCATTTGTTATATTATATTCTATACCACAGATACTTCATATGATGGAAATATAGTTGACGGAAAGATTTCCGATGATAATATCCAAGAAGGGGCAATGTGTGGTAAACCCCCTGAAAAATCTACAATAGAAAAGGTTTGGGACGGTATTGTAGAAGGTACGGGACAAGCTGTTGAAGATACAGTAGAAGGATTTAAGGCACTTGGTAAATGGGAGACGTGGGAAAACATGGGGAATGCCGCCCTACACCCTATTGATACCCTTAGTACCATGTATAATGTATTGTCAGATTCATTTATTAATGATGTAATAAATGGTGACGCAGAAAGTCGTGCAAAATGGGGAAGTTATGCTTTAACTCAAGTTGGTTTAGGACTTATTGGTGATAAAGGAATAAGCAAAGTCACTACACTCGCAAAGGGTGTGAGTGTAGCAAAATTCTCAGAAGGTATTTCGCATTTTACAAATAATTTACCATTGAAAGACCGATTTGCATTCGCAGGTGCTAGTGGCTTTGGAAGCACTCAGATAAAAACTTTTGAAGCTTTACAAGAAGCCCGTGATACATTTATGTTTTCCGAAACTGGTGGAAGAAATAGAGTCAAAGATGTACAAGAAGTCATACAGGATTATGCTGATAAAGTTCTTGATAGAGTAAATGTAAAAAATGAT
>NZ_MAOI01000102.1 GCF_001884235.1 Bacillus paramycoides
GCGTGAATCCTTGTGCATAAGAACAAATTTTACTCATATATAAAGCTTGGCGCACTGCTTCAATTAATTCGGCTTTGTCAATTCCAAGTGCTGCTTTATCTTTAGGTCCAGATAAAACTTTGCTTGCGTTCACACGCTCTTCTTTTAAAGCAGAAATACAACGCGCAAATACAGATTCCGTGATAATAGGGAGAGATATACCTAAATCAAGTGCGCTTTGGCTTGTCCATTTCCCTGTACCCTTTTGTCCCGCAGTATCAAGAATAACATCCACTAATGGCTTACCAGTTTCTTCATCTTTCTTCGTGAAGATGTCTGCTGTAATTTCGATTAGATAGCTGTTCAGTTCTCCCTTATTCCATTCAGCAAATATTTCATGAAACTCTTCTGCAGTCAAATCAAGTGTTTGTTTCAAGAAGAAATATGCTTCACAAATTAATTGCATATCTCCATATTCAATACCGTTGTGAACCATCTTTACATAGTGGCCTGCCCCATTAGGTCCGATATAAGAACAGCAAGGCTCTTCATTCACTTTTGCAGAGATATTTTCAAGCATATCCTTCACTTTTTCATATGCATCTTTCTGTCCGCCCGGCATAATAGACGGTCCCTTCAATGCACCCTCTTCTCCGCCTGACACACCTGCACCGATGAAATCGATTCCTTCTTCAGCAAGACGCTTGTTTCGGCGCATTGTATCGACAAAGTATGTATTACCGCCGTCAATTAAAATATCACCTTTATCGAGGTGAGGAAGCAGAGAATCAATCGCCTTATCTGTAATTCCCCCTGCATTAACCATTAATAAAATCTTTCTAGGTGATTCAAGTGAGTTAACAAACTCTTCAACCATATGAGTACCAACTAAGTTTTTACCACGGTTCTCCTCAATGATTTCATTTACTTTTTCCTTTGAAATATCATATAGGGCAACAGAATACCCTTTGCTCTCAAAGTTAAGTGCGAGGCTTTTTCCCATAACGCCCACACCAACAACTCCAATTTGTAACTTTGCCATATTTCATCGTTCCTTTCTATGCATGTTACTCTATATTATAGTATATATACCTAAAGTAACACTTTAATCAAATAATCCATCTTATTCATTTCAAGATGCGTGCAAAAGGTCATAGGGACACGGCACATCACCATCAAGTTAAAAAATAAAGAGAAGCTTCCGTATCCCACTTATGATCTTGCTCTACAAACACAATACCTAATTCATTATGTCCACCTGCATATAGCGCTGTTTGAGCAAGGCGAAGCTCACCTTTTGTATCAAGTGCTTCTAACTTACAAAATGCCCCTGTCATCTTGGACTGCAGCGCGCCATAAAACTCCTCTGTACTTTTAGGAATCACGCCGTTTATTTTCGTAATAACCCCTCCGGGCTTCAGATTCAATTCTGCACCAACTGTATTCGGGATCGTGCCTAACTACTAATCCATCATCGCGCGCTGCAAAATACGCTGGACGCGTTTCATCAGCAATTCGTTCTCTCATTGGCATACGGTACGGACATTGACCCGCCGCATCTGTAAAAAATAGAATTTTTGTATCTTTTTTTACTTTTCCAAACCAGAAATACTCAATTTAAATTGTTTTTTAACGATATACATTTTAAGTTCATCCCAGTAAAGTGTACTTAATTGGGACGGTAGACTATTTGCCAATTTTCCTAAGGAAAGAGTATCCCATATGACTTATCCCAAAAGTTTAATTGGAAAAAATTTCAGATGTGGCGGGTTATTCTTTGAATCGTTTCCGTACCCCTTTTACTGTCTAGAAAGATCTATACAAATAAGCTTAGTAATAAAGTAAATCCTAATCCGGCTACGGAAATGATAGTCTCAAGTAAGGTCCATGTTGCAAATGTTTCTTTCATGCTTAAACCAAAGTACTCTTTGAACATCCAGAAACCAGCATCGTTCACGTGTGAAGCAATTAAACTACCAGCTCCTGTTGCAAGGACAACTAAAGCAAGGTTAACATCAGAGTGCCCTAACATCGGGATCACTAAACCGACAGTTGTTAATGAAGCAACCGTAGCAGACCCTAATGAAATACGTAAGATGGCAGCGATAATCCATGCGAGCAAGATCGGTGATAATGAAGTTCCTTTGAATAATTCGGCTACATAGTTACCAACGCCGCCATCAATTAATACTTGTTTGAAGGCTCCGCCTCCGCCAATAATTAAGAGCATCATCCCAATATTTGAGATCGCTGTTGTACAAGATTCCATCACGTTTTTGATTGGAATATTTCTTGCCAATCCCATTGTATAGATCGCAACTAATAAGGATATCAACATGGCAGTATCCGCATTCCCAATAAACTGGATCGCTGCTAGTAAACTATTATCTTTAAATCCCATTGTTTTTTGCAGCAAAGTAAGAATTGTAGCGATTGCCATTAAAATAACAGGCAGTAAAGCGGTAAAAACACTGATTCCAAAGCCAGGAGTTTCTTCAAGTTTAAATACTTTCTGCTCGCCTAAAGATTTGATATTACCAGTTTTTGTGAATGCTTCAGGTACTAGTTTTTTTGCAATTTTAGTAAATACAGGTCCAGCTAAAATAACTGTTGGAACCGCTATCATAAAACCGTAAAGTAATACTTCACCGATGTTTGCATGCAATTCACCAGCGATAGCGGTTGGTCCTGGGTGTGGCGGTAAGAATCCGTGTGTTACAGATAAAGCTGCTGCCATCGGAATACCGAGATATAAGATAGAAACTTTTAATTCTCTTGAAATAGCAAATACAATCGGAATTAATAATACTAATCCTACTTCAAAAAATAATGCAATACCGATAATAAATGAGGCAGTCACAACAGCCCATTGAATGTTCTTTTCACCGAATTTTTTCACAAGGGTCATGGCAATGCGTTGTGCGCCCCCAGAATCTGAAAGCAACTTACCTAACATCGCACCAAGTCCAAAAACGAGTGCTAAATGACCAAGTGTTCCGCCTAATCCCGCTTCAATGGTTTTAAAAATTTTTTCTGGCGGCATTCCAAGTGCTAAAGCAACGCCGACCGATACAATGATTAATGAAATAAAAGTATTTAATTTAAAGCGCATTATCAGTAAAAGTAATGCTAAAATCCCAATTGCTACAATGACTAATGGCATCGTAGTTCCCCCCTAATATTAGCTGTATTTGTGTTTATCCCACTATTCGTTGGCAGTAAGCCCCTCCACCTCAAGATTTAGAGAGAAGCGAGGATTGGGGGATTACTGATGAACGTATTACTTTATTAAATTTCTTTGATAATTCGCAATTCGTGTATAATCGGCTTCTAGCGCCCTTGATAGGTTAATAAATATCGGCAGTAATTGTCTGTATTCTTTTGTTGCTTCTTCTTTCGGTGTATGTTTGTAGGTGCTGCCAACCATTTCGGAAACGATTTCAAAAGAATCAATTTTTCCTGTGGCATAGAGACCTAATATACATGCACCTAGACAGGAGCTTTCGTAGCTCTTTGGAACAACGACTTCAGATGCGAAAATATCGGACATCATTTGTCGCCAAACGTCAGACCTTGCGAATCCGCCTGTTGCTTGAATACGGGTTACAGGACCATCCATGCATTCGATTAATGCTAAAAATACAGTGTATAAATTATATATAACGCCTTCTAAAGCTGCACGAATCATATGTTCCTTCTTATGTGACATCGTTAAACCGAAGAAGGAGCCACGTACATCTGGATTCCATAATGGTGCACGTTCACCTGCGAGGTATGGATGGAATAATAATCCGTCTGCACCAGGTCTCACGCGTTCAGCAATTTTAGTTAATACATCGTATGGATCAATTCCTAGTCTTTTCGCAGTTTCTACTTCTGATGAAGCAAGTTCATCACGAATCCAGCGAAGGACCATTCCGCCATTGTTTACCGGTCCACCAATTACCCAATGCTTTTCCGTTAAGGCATAACAGAATATTCTTCCTTTTTTATCTGTTTGCGGCTTGTCAATGATGGTTCGAATAGCACCACTTGTCCCAATTGTGACCGCAATCTCGCCTTTTCGAATTGCATTCACACCTAGATTAGAAAGCACTCCATCACTGGCACCAATGACAAACGGTGTTTGTGGATCGATACCAATCTTTTGGGCTAAATCTGGATTGCAGTTGCTAAATATTTTGGTAGTTGGTACGAGTTCAGATAATTGATCAGGTGTTACACCAGCAATTTTTAAAGCTTCCTCATCCCAATCTAGTGTTTTTAAATTCATCATACCCATGCATGAAGCGATGGAATGATCGACAACATATTGATCAAAGAATTGTTTAAAGATATATTCTTTGATTCCGATATATTTTTTCGTTCTAACAGCGATTTCAGGATGGTCATTCACAATCCATGTAATTTTACTTAATGGCGACATCGGGTGAATAGGCGTTCCTGTTCGTCTATAAACTTCATGGCCATTCAGTTCATCTTTGATTTTATGTGCCCATGCCTCACTGCGATTATCTGCCCAAGTGATACAAGATGTCAGCGGCTGATCATTTTCATCCATGGCAATGACACTATGCATAGCACTGCTAAATGAAATAAACGATGGTTTTTTATCTGAATGATGTTTCGTTATATTTGATATCGCTTGCAAAACAGCTTGGAAAATCTCTTCTGGATCTTGTTCCGCTGTGGATATATCCGGTGTGCGAAGTGGGTAACCAATATTCTCGGTTTGGATGACTTCGCCTTTTTCAGTGAATAAAACTGCTTTCGTACTTGTTGTACCGATATCTATACCTAACATATAGCTACTCATGTCCTTGCTCTACTCCTTTAGATAACATTTGTTGTGACATCCAGAGGTCTTCAACTTTCCCTTGAACATCATCAAAGTTTTGATGTAAGGCCTCGATCATGAGGGCTCGATCTTTTGATTCGATTGCTTTTATATAAAGCTCATGATTTTTAATAACCCGTTCAAAGTCTTCGTACTTTTCCTTGAAACGGGTACGCATTGATAAAAGGATTAAGCTTTCCATAACAGGCTTTAAATTATTCCAAATCATCAGGATGTAGGAATGCTCAATGGTGCGAATAATCGTTTCATGGAATAAGAGATCTTGATAAGAAAACTCATCAGCATCATGATATTTAATGGCGATTTTCATCATTTCCATTATTTTATTTAGTTCTCTTACTAAATCATTTGTGTCCATCTTTACAAGTCGCTCAAAGATAAACGTTTCTATAAGTAAACGAACATCATATATTTCTTCGATTTCTTTTTCGGTTAAACCAATGACAACTGCGCCCATTCTTTCTAAGCGAATAATATTTTCAGAAGCTAGTACTTTTAATGCTTCACGAACGGGTGACCGACTTACAGAAAAATCGGCAGCTAATTTATTTTCCGATAGGATGGTACCGCTTTCAATTCCACCTACAATAATACGCATTCTCAGTTCGCTCGCAACACGATCACCTGCAGAAGCTTTTGAAAGCCATTTTTCAGGATAAAGAAATCCAATTGATTCCGTCATAACTTCACCTCATGTTAATCAAGTATACTTGTATACAAGTATTATAACTCAGATTTTTAATTATGCAAGCGCTTTTACTTTTTGTTTCGATTCTTTTAGGGGGGGGACAGCCCCATCACCATCAAGCTAAGAAAAGCAAATATCCAAAACAAAAAAATGAACTAAATTCCTACGGACAACTATGAAAAGATGAAATTTTCGTTTTGGGGATATTTCAAAATCTTAGCTTGATGGGCATGTTGCGGTACCACAAAGATGTAGAAGAACTAATGAAGAAGCTTTGAAGCACCAACGTTTAAGCACATTTGCTTTAAATAAAATATATAAAAATGTAGAAAAACCAAAAAATCCCCCACAAGGGGGAACAGCGGTGCCTGAGTACGAAAGGCGACGGAACAGCTTGCCTGTTCCGTCCAAGGTTTTAAGTAATGATAGTAACCAATATATAAGTTACATTTGCTACGAAAAACCAGACGATACAGACAAGCTGTATCGTCCACTTCACTGCGCTTCGCTTGTTCGTGTATTGCTTCCCCTTTGGGGTTCGTTGTTGATTTATCAATATACAATTCATCCTTATTTACCGCTTCCCAGCGATTTTTCTGTCTTATATAATCGAATTAACAAATATTAGGGCTTTTTAAAATGAATAAACAAAACGTATCATCAGCACTCGACAACCCTAGATTGTAAAGATGTTTTATCCTCCTTTGTGTATTGCATTTCTAAGATTTCCATTGCCCTTTACCCCTTTATACTTTATTTGTACCAATAACCCATTACTTCACCTTTTCTAAAACCATAAAGAACGTACTATCCGGTAGCGCAACCGCATTCCCAGACTCATCTTTAAACTCAATTTTCTCGCTAAGATGGGTTGTATATCCATCCTGCAAATAGTTTATAGCTTGAACAATGTTTACTTTATCTCCAAAGATACCCTTTACGAAATCCTTATAGTCGTTTGGCGTAAAGATTCCAAACTGCTCCTGCACCTCATGAGCGAAGGAATCCTCGCCCCAGGTATACGTATATAAGAACTCCATCGCATCGTTAACAGGCATTTTGACTGTATTGTCTGCAAGTACCTCATACTGGATTATACGACCCTTAAATTCATGGACATACTGCTCTAAGAACTTCATTCCGCCCGCATCTTTAAAACGAATCACACGCATTAACCTTTTATCTTCGGTCATGATGCCATCACGAATGATAATACGACCTCCCGGCTTTAACACCTCGTAGGCACTCTGCAGACCCCTTTTAATTACTTCATGATTGAATTTCTTACCTTCATACTCAATATAAGAGAACAGCTCATGAAGGATAGAAGAATATACAATCGTATCAACCGATTCTTTATCAAACGAGCTGCTTAAGTTGATTGCATCCCCTTTAATGACGTCCCAAGAACGACCCTCGTTCTGCTTCTTCTTTTTCAACGTATCAATCACGTTTTCGGAAATATCGATACCATAGATTCGTTTATCCTCGGTCTCTTCTTCAATCATGTCTAGCATGACACCACCACCGGCTCCGACATCTACAACCGTATTTCCCTTTATATAATCAAGAATAATTCGTTTATCATCAGCCGAACTATTCATATGCTCCAGATACACTTCTTCGTTATGGAATCTATCATACGCATCCTTACGTAACCCGAAGAAATCAAATAGCAGCACGTTTGCCCGGGCATGCATCATATCTACCTTTTCTGCCTCTACACAGAAGGTAATTAACGCCTCACCTACAGCAGAAAACTGAAACGACACATACGCAGTCTTCATATCTTCATCGACTTTAACCTCAAAGGAAACATGCGTTGTATCCAGCTTCTCGTTCTCACGGTACTCCCGTAGATACTTCTCAATAACCCGCTTACGATATACGTTGTCCTTCTTCTCGCCTTTGAAATCATAGTGCAACTGCTGCATCAATTTCTCGAAATGGATATGCTGAACCTTTCCAGTGCCTATCTCGTTCTTTAACATAACAAAAACTGTCCAGATATCCTCGAAGCTAAGAGCATGCATAGACGGTTCTACATACCACAAATCCTTATCAGATAAGAAGGTTTGAACGCCATTCTTCTCGCTCCCCATAATTATATCTTTTTCAAATGCTGACTCCTTATGTTTTGGCGTGAGTCTATGTATGCGAGAAGTAAATAGCTCCACATAGCCATCAAACAGACCATCAATTGTAATCTTCACATCGTCCTTTACTTCACTCCACAAGGATTTTGATACACCCTCAATAATACATTGGTTAAGATAGTATAGAATCTTCTTTAACCTACCGTCTCCGTACTCTTCTTTATACGTGTTGATCAAATCAAAATGTGAGTCCAAACGAGCCTCCCCGCGGATATACTGCCCGATTAATCCATGTGTTCTAATTAAATCTCGAACAAACAAATACTCAGTAGAATTTAAGTTTGTCTCTATACGTTCGATAAACTGAATATCACTAAAGATATCAGCAGAACCCTCGTTATGTACCAATAGGTTTATCCCATTTTTCTTCCATTGCTCCCGCTGTTTTAAAGAGCCTACCTTTGCAAGCTCACTATACGTTAGTACCTTTTCAATAATGCGATACGCTTCTTCATCTAAAGACAACCCATCTAACACTTGCAGCGTACGGTGTACATAGTACAACACCGCATCCGTTTTTAATGCACCAAGTACCTGTACATTCTCATAGTTTTGATGTATCTCCTCTGCCTCGATTAGATGCTTTAACCACGTAGGGAGAGCATCAGAAAACCCTTCAATGTATTTATTTAGAACTTCAATGTTTTTCAACTTATTTACCCCCATATATAATCAATATCCTCGCATTACCCTAACGCCCGTAACACATTAAGTCCATTCTCTGTTAGCTTTACCGCACCGTTTGGACAACCCTCACAACCTGTACTCTACAATTAACTGTTTATTAAGCAGCGATTGTACCGTCCGTTTGTTGGGACCCCATAGCTCAGCAGGGGGAGCGCCACCTTAACAGGGTAGAGATCATTAGCCAGAGCCACCGGAGTCATACAATTACTTTCAAAACAGTTTATAACTTATAAAAATCTGTCTCATTATTTCTTATTTCAGACCTTAATTTTTAAACTTCAAACATAAAGCTCCTACGGTTGGAAGATCCGCCGGGGCCCACTTTAACTCCAATAAATTATTAACATGAACCCATATCAACCCGGCATGCTCAAGCGCTTTAGGTATACCGGACTCTATGTATGCCTTATAAGTAACAAGATGAACTATAATATTCTCATACTCATGATCCACTTCTTCTATTTTTTCTCCAACAGTAATTAAACATCCTAGTTCTTCTTTGATCTCACGTATCAGTGCATCTTGCGGCATTTCCCCTTCATTAATTTTTCCACCTGGAAATTCCCAATAGTTCGGTAAGGACATTGCAGGAGAACGTAATGCACATAGTATTTCATTCTTCTCATTAAAAATGACCGCTCCAACAACCGATACTTTTTTCTTCATGAATCGTCACTTCTTTCACATCTTATTTAATAAACGGATTGGAAAAATCCATATATTTCTATCTATTCCTTGTGTATCCTCTTGGATCTCTTGAAAAGGCTGCTTTACAAGCCCTACTCTCCACATAAAGATGTGCTTTCCCGTTTCAAATGCTTCAAATAAATAAACATCTACTCCATTTCCTCTAGATTCATATAGAGTCTTATTTTGATTCCCTTCTAAGACTTGATCTTCTTCTTGGCCCATCCCTGTGTAATATATCCTCATCCCAGCGATCATCGTAAATACCTTTTGTATGATCAGAGAATAAAACTAAAGTGTTTGTTTTTTTCGATTGTCTCATTCCTCCCATATTCCCACATTTAAATATTCTAGAGATTTCTTTATTATCATATTCTTTATCAATGACCATTGAATGAATTTCTTCTCTCATTCTTTGATACCATTCTTTTACTCGCTCTATATCATACTCTTTTTCAAGATTTACAATTCCCTTAAATGGAAGTCCCTCTTTTTCCATAGCAAGTAATGAATCTTTTGCTATATTAAAGTAGTCCATTAACTCTATTTGGTTTACTATTTTTTCTGTTCTAATTACTCTCAACCTACTTTACCATTTTTTTCATTTATTAATAATTAACCTATCTTAAATATAAACCGTTTTCAAGTAATTCCTATCATGAAAAAAAATAAGATTTTTTATATTCTTATAACCACCTAAAAACTATAATGACCAACACAATAAAATACATTCGATTATTCCAATACAAACAATATTAAGCGGTATGATAATGATATATTTAAAAAAGGATATATGGGAAGAGATTAACAAATAACTTTTTAAACGTCTACATGTTATTTAACCAATATAAAAATGTAAAAAGGAGTGGGCAACCCACTCCTTTTATCACGAAAACATATTTTTTCTTTCAAATAAAATCTAATCAAATTAATACGAATAACCTTGTTTTCCCATAATTATTTCCAATACTTTTCTTACATTTCCATCAAGTATTATAGTGACTCCTGGCGTTAGTTCATCAGTTTCTTCATTTTTAAATGTTTCTTTTATCCTAGTTAATTTATTTTCTTGTATAACTTAATCCTCTCTAACTAAATAGCCATTATTCTTATCTTCCCAGTATCTATACTCATAGAGTACTTGTTCATCAAATCGCTGTAAATAACCTCTCCAGTTATTCGGAATATATTCTTCAAAAGATATTGATTCCGGATAATTAGAATAAAAAATTAAACGTTCAAAATCTATCAAGAAACATGGATTATAATCATAATAGGCTTCTTCTCTATTAGTTCTTAGTTCCCTTAAAAATTCTAACCTAATATCTTCTGTAAATACTTCATATTTTTCTATTCTATCTAAAAAGTTAGCTATTGTAGTCTCATTTAAAATACTAATGCCTTTTCTTTCTTCTGGATATTCACTAGGAGAGTACCCAGCTTGATTATAATCTAAATACCATAAATCCGGTTCAGTTATATACCAATTGAACTTATTTTTATATTTTACACCTACTATAATATTTTCTACATATAAAGGCTTAATCATTTTATGAGTTCTCCTCTCTTACTTAATAAGTTTAGCATTTTGGCCATATTCTACCAACCACCGCCTAATAGGGTCAGGTAATTCTTATGCAACACCTTCAAATCCATATTTATCAAAAAACATCCGAAAGTAAACTTTTAATAATTAGTTTACATTCATCTCCTACTAAATACTGACTTCATCCCAATTACCCTGATATCCTCAAAATACAAAATAAAAGTATGCATTCAAAACACTGTAAATAAAGAGTTGTGAAATCCATGAACAAAAAATCACATCTCATTGATGTCCAACCTATCCGTATCAAAGATATGAAATGGGCCCTTAAACGTCATTGTTCCGAACGAGACTATATCCTCTTTCTGATTGGTATTCATACAGGATTGCGTGTAAGTGATCTACTCCAACTAGAGACACAAACCATAGTAAAACTAAAACAAAAAAAGAGAAAAGAATTCAAAATAAAAGAAGGAAAAACGAAGAAAGAACGAATGATTAACTTAACTTCTATTTTTGATGAAGTTTTTTTGTATGCCCAAACATTAGAAAGTACCTGGTTATTCCCTTCTCGAAAAGGAGACAAATCCATTAGTAAGGTTCAAGCATATCGACAATTGTAAAAAGCTGCAGATTTTGCCGACATAGAGTCCATTGGTACCCACATCATGCGCAAAACCTTCGGATATTGGTTCTATAAACAAACAAAAGATGTTGATATGTTACAAGAAATACTAAATCATAGCACTCCACAAATTACTCTTAAATATATTGGAATCAATAAAGAAGAAAAAGATAATATACTAGATAATTTCTATATTTAATCACATATAATCAGTATAAAGAAAAATAACATAATTATAGTTAGGGAATGCTTGTAAACTGATCTATACTGCATTCCCTTATTCTATGTATGCTACACTCTTATTCGCCTTTTCCTAACAGTAGAACCACGAATCTTGGCGAAGACATTAGTTTTTGTCCTGTCCGGGAATCCGTCCTCGCTTTTTATTCCACGAGCCTCCGAACCCTCATCGTCAAGGAACTTTCGCGGAATAAACGCCAGGACTCAGCGAATCACTTCTTAAATTGATGAGCATATGTTGTGACAGAACCAACTGAAAATGGAAACGGCAAGCGGGTGCACTCCACTTGCCGTTTTTTCATAGCTTAGTATGTATTTGAATTTCTTTTGCTTTCTCTTCTTCACCCTTCACACGTACAATTAAATCATATGATCCGGATTTTGGCGCTTCAAAAGAAAGCAAACCTTCTTTTTGAGAAGTGACTGCTTCTTCATAAATAACCTTATCATCTTTTGTAACTTGCAATAAAATCGTACCTTCTTCAACCGCTGCTTCATAAGGGATTTCCACATTTCCTTTTTCAGCTTTAAGCGTTTGCACATCGTAATACCCTTGCAGGGAACCAATTTTTAAAGTCGTTTCGCCATTTTTTTGAACCTTTGTGACTTTTGTTGCTGTATTGCATGCGCTTAACAATACAACAAGAGTGAGAATCAGAAATAAACGTAGTAATTTCATAAAGATTCCCCTTTCTTTAAATATATATATGTATTAAAATTCATTATTTAACTATTTCAAAAACACCAACAACTTAAAAGAATCACTGCTTTTCTTCAATTTCTTTTTTAAATAATTTTTGAAACTCTAATTCTGTTTCATTAATAAAACCAAGATGTAAAACACTAGAGATATCTTCATGATTCAAAAAGAAATTGTACTCCGAAGAAATATTACCATGAGGAAAATAACAACATACATAATCCCATGTTTTCTTTGTTTTAGAATCCATCTGTCTTCTTCCATAAACCATTAATGGATGTTCCCAATCTTTAAACATTACAACAGAACCTATTGGAGGTAATTCTAACTCTAAATTTTGTCCCATCTTATTTCCCCCCTTCTTAAAATAGCTTTTTTTACAATAAAATAAATAATAGAGAATAGTAAACAAGCTCCAATTGTACCGAAGGTTGCAACTGAAATTTTCCCTGCTAATGATTCATTTGGATCTAATGCATTAGGTAAAACTGTACCGAAAATTGCAATGCAAGCTAATATAACCATAAAATATTTTAAAATTTTCACTTTCTTAGTCATACTAATTTTCTCCTTTATTCTTTAATAGCAAATTCTCCACCAAATCCCCATAAACCTACACCAGGACCAAATGGTGCATGGAATTTTATTCCGATTTTTCCAACTTCTAAAGATCCTCCGACTGTCCCAAGTGACGCCGATCCTCCAATTTGTAATTTTTTATCAGAAAATGGAAGAGGAATTTTTATAGCACTCTCACATTTTACTAGAGTAGCTTCAGCTCCTATATGTAAAGTAGGCGAAGGACAATTTGATTCAAAATTGGCAGAGGAATATCGTACTCGATATTTCTAGCCCCGTCGACTGCAAGCAAAGCAACTTCTGGAGAAGGAAATCCAAAGAGGAGAATTGAGAGAAAACCTCGATGTTGAATTAAGCATTGATGTCATTTACGGACCAATTTTCTATCGGTTGCTAGTAACCGGTGAAAAGTTGAATGATTCCTATTATGTACATCACTTAGTAACAAGCGCATTCGAGGGAATACGATTAACATGAATAACATTCGAAAAAAGACTTAAATACTCCCTCCTCCTATACGGATAGAATTTCTCTTAACTTAATAAATAAGATATTTAATTTTTTAGGCTGATGTATTTGGGGCGGCCCCCCACATACATCAGCTTAAGAGTTGAGAATTACCCTAAAAGAATCAACATACAAAAAAATTCGTTCTGGGGGTAATTAAAAATCTTAGCTTGATAGCGATGGGGTTCCGCCCACATTTTAACGAAAGCATACGCTAAGACCGTTTTTAAAAGTGAACTCTCATCTTTGCTACTGTAAAAATACAACTATCTCCCCGAAAGAGGTGCTAGTTGACGTAAAATTCGTTAACGGTAGTAAAAAAAGCTCAATTCTTATCTTTTTTCAAATAAGATTTCAGTAATCCATTTATGAGCATAATAACTTATTTATTAATTTGCTGTACTCTTTTTTGAGTAATATACTGAAAGTAAATTAAACTCCACATGCAAAAATATTGAAAAAATAATTGATAGTGAGTAATCCGTAATCATACCATATATGATTCCCCCTAAAAATGCGAACAGCATAAATTTTATGCTAGTCTGATTAAAGCTGTAATATTGTAAGTGAGCTACAGCGAATAGAAAGGAAGATATTAGGATCGGTACCGTAATTGGTATGTAAGCTATTTCATAAAAAGGGTATATTGGGAATGAATTGTTAAGTATTGGTATAATCATCCCTCTGAAAATTACTTCTTCAAAAATAGGATACATAATTACAAAGTTTAAGATATTCTTTTTCCCGATTGGATTATATCCTGAGTATCGAGAAATGAAAATATTCGTTATCGCGGCAATCAAGATTAATAGAACAATTGGTTCGTAGTGAATTGGTAAATGGAATACATAATTATCTTCATAAAAATAACCAATTACTGTCAGCAGTGTTCCCCATGTATAAATAATTTCATTTTCTATCTTTCGGTACAACGTTCTTCCAATAATAATGCCAACTGTAATATCAACAATTTTATATGAAAAAGCTAATAAAACAGCAAGTACCAAAGCAATAAAGTAGCTCATATCGATTTATCACCCCATCTCACAAGGAATTCCTTTGCAATTCATGCATTTAATTGACATCCAGCACTACTTGATTTTTAAATATTTTCCCTCTATTTTAAAATTTTACCATATAATGATAATTTGAAGTGAGAAAGATTAGTTGTATATCCTATTCATGTGAGGTTAACATAACGTAACATTATTGGTAACAAACAAAAAACTCATTCTTTTTCACAAAAATGAGTTTTTTATAAAATCCCTTATTAAAAACTAAAAATTATGAACTTTTTTACCAATGGTTATGATGTTTGTGTTCACAACAACGGTTATGATGTTTATGTTCACAACAATTGTTATGGTGTTTATGTTCACAACAACGGTTATGATGTTTGTGTTCACAACAACGGTTATGATGTTTATGTTCACAACAACGATTATGATGTTTGTGTTCACAACAACGATTATGATGTTTGTGTTCACAACAATTGTTATGGTGTTTATGCTTACAACAATTATTATTCAAACCCATTTTTATACCTCCTCTCAAACAAGAGTTATATTATTCTATGTTTTAATAGGAAGTATGCTTGTTTGCTAACCTATATTGAATTTATAAAAAAACTTCTATGAATAAATATTCATAGAAGTTAACATAACGTCTCATTATCAGTAGTCAACGATGCATAAAATTTTCATTCTGGGGGTAATTAAAAATCTTAGCTTGATGGTGATGTGGTGGTCCCCCTATTAGGATATTTTTTTTTTAACAACTCACCACGTAATGCTCTTTTTTTACAAGTCATGAAATTATGATTATATGCCTTTATGTATTTACGTTAACGTATATAACTGTTTTTCCACCCCGCACACGAGAAGTGCATAGTATAAATAATAAAAAAAGCAGAAAATCACTCGCGATTTCCTGCTTTTTTTATAAATTTAAGTTCTTGATATATACATCGCTTCACGCGAGGTTGCTATTTACTAGTACACGATAACCGGTTCATTAGTGCTTAAATTATCATACACAGTTTTTGCAATACTAGGAGAAAGGTTAACACATCCGCCCGATCCCCCCGTTAAATAGGCATTATTTGCCCAGTTTGTTCGCCAGCCGGCATCGTGGAACCCTTGGCCGCTATTTGTGAACGGAGCCCAGTAATCTACTTTAACGGAATAATCAGGTTTACCTACTGCACTGCCTTTGAGTGTGTACGGTGATCGTTTATAAAGGACGTACCACACACCTGGTGATGTATCTTCACCCGTGCTATGTTTACCAGTTACTACATTTGTTGTGACTGCTAAATTTCCATCTTTGTAAATCCAAATTTGTTGCTCTGCAATTGAAACTTCCGCATACGTGTCTCCGATGCCATTATTCGATGTTGTTTCATAACCGATGCCTTCTTTATCCCAGCCATTTCCATGAATATTAGAAGCAGAAAGCGATTTTTCACCTTTTTCAAAGGCTTGTTGAACTTGCTTTGTTTCTTTTTCAACATCTAGTGCCCAGCCATAGCCTTGTCCTTTTACTGATATGACCGAACCAGAATGGGTTTTAAATGCGAAGTCTTTATTTAATGTTGATTTAGCATTATTAATTTCAGCAATCTTATTCTTAATGTCCCTCGCATCGATTGTAACTTTCATATCCTTTGATATAGAGGCATTTTGAATTAAATCTTTCGCTTTTAAAGGATAAACTTCATTCTGTACCTTATAATCAACGGACTGTTGAAGAAGTTCCTGTAATGCTTGCTCCTCTTTTTTGACAATCGGATTGTCTTCTTTAATAGGCTGTATGTATGCAGACTTCAGATGAATTTCGCTTTTATACTTCTGCTTGTCGTAATCTTTCAATAGGCTAGTAACGTCATACTGTTTTCCGTCAACGCTTTTCGAGATAACAATTTTTCCTTGTTCGAGCTTCGCCATAGCATCTTGAGGCGCTTTTAATTTTTTATTCATCGAGACGAGCGTTTCTTCTACAAGTTTTTTCATCGTTTCGCTACGATATTGATCCGCCTTTTCCGGTAGCAGTGAATAATTTGTTTCCTTTGAGGAAGGGAAAAATGTCCACTGGCTTTTTAATAGTTTCTTAACTTGAGACAGCTCTTTTTCCGTAAGTTCCATTTGCGTATCTTTTTCATCTAAAATTTGTTGTTGACCGACATAGACTTTGTTTTCTAGTCCAGATGTGTTTAATTTCTGTATTGCCTGATCAGCGGTCAGACCATCGACTTTTGTGTCATTAATCGTAACATTTGAATTGAAGTGGGTTGCCTGATAATAACTCATTCCCCCAATGAGAAGTGCAATTATACCGCCACCCGCTGCGATAAGCTTCCAATTTGTAAAACGTTTGCTTGATCTCACCCGTTTTTTATCAATTTCTTCAACTGATTCATTTATTGTGTTGTTGTTCATAAACTATTCCTCCAAATACATCAACGTCAATCGACTGTATACTAGTGTGTTTATATACTAATCCATTGATTAGTTTACCCTATTATTCTTAAATTTTCATTATTTTTTTACCAGATTTTACAGAGTTGAGTCGATCTTTTTTTTTGCAATACCAAAGTGCAGGCAAATGCAAAGAAACATACACAGGCTTACTAACGTTTATATTCAATTTTATGGTTCTGGTTCAAAAAAAGTATGGAGTAATGATTTAGAAAAATTGATTCATGATTTAAAAACGAAAAAAATACTACAAAATAATCACATTAAATCAAATCACCTATATTTACTTGTTCCATTTGTATTTGATACGTACCCGATTGATACTTAGCCATATTGAGCTTTTCATCTATCAGCACATTCTTTTTCTCTATTTCTCTCTAATGTTTCCCAATAAAATTGATTCATTTCAGGCGTAATACCATCTTGCAGAATAGAAGCTGATATTTGTATTACACTCAGTAGTGTTTTCAATTCATGTGAAACGCCTGCTGGATTCCAACACACAGCAAACCATTTCACAATAGCTTTTGTTTCTATATCTGATCGTTTTTCAAAGTTTTGATCATAAAACTCTCAAAATCCATCTTATATGCCATGCTGCGTCCATTCGGCTTATCCTTTTCTTCACGACTTTTAATTAAATATTCATTTTCATCTCTTTCTTCAATTTACCGACGTAGTTCTCTTTTTAATGCTGAAGTCAATTGAATACGTTTCTGCCTTCTTTTCTCTCATTTTTAATAATTTTTTTGTAAATTAACAATACCCCGAAAAATAATCCTCGCCTATTTTTCATACTTTCTGGTTATTAGCCACAGTGTGAAGAATAAGAGCTTTTTTATATACAAATAATAGACCTAAAGGAGTTGTTGACATGAATTTGATATTTAATATTATAGGGATTTTCATTGTATTATTATTAGTTTTCTTATGTTCGCCTAATAGAAGAAAAATAAAATGGAAACCAATCATTGTTCTGATAATATTTGAACTTCTTATTACATGGTTTATGTTAGGCACTAAATTGGGAAGTATCATAATTAATAAAATTGCATCTTTTTTCTCTTGGCTAATATCATGTGCGAATGAAGGTATTCGATTTGCATTTCCTTCAGCTATGGAAAATCAAACAATTGACTTCTTCTTTAGCGCATTACTTCCTATCATTTTTGTTATCACTTTTTTTGATATTCTTTCTTATTTTGGAATCTTAACTTGGATTATTGATAAAGTAGGTGCAATCATTTCAAAAATTTCTCGTTTACCAAAATTAGAAAGTTTCTTTTCCATTCAAATGATGTTTTTAGGAAACACAGAAGCACTTGCTGTTGTTCGTGATCAATTATCTGTTTTAAAAGAAAATCGTTTATTAACCTTTGGAATTATGAGTATGAGTAGCGTCAGCGGTTCCATTCTTGGTGCTTATCTATCAATGGTTCCAGCAACATATATTTTCAGCGCGATTCCTTTAAACTGTATAAACGCATTAATTTTAGCCAATGTTTTAAATCCTATAGAAATCACTAAAGAAGAAGATATTGTTTATTCACCTTCAAAAAAAGAAAAGAAAGATTTTTTTTCTACCATTTCAAACAGTATGTTAGTTGGGATGAATATGGTTATTGTTATTTTAGCAATGGTAATTGGATATGTAGCATTAACAGCATGTTTAAATGGTATTTTAAGTTTTTTTGTAGCTGGTTTAACAATTCAAAAAATCTTCTCTATTATCTTTAGTCCCTTTGCTTTTTTACTCGGTTTATCAGGAACTGATGCTATGTATGTAGCTGAATTAATGGGAATCAAAATAACAACTAATGAATTTGTAGCAATGATGGATTTAAAATCACACCTAAACACTTTACATCCGCATACTATTGCAGTTGCAACAACATTTCTAGCCTCTTTTGCTAACTTTAGTACAGTGGGTATGATTTATGGAACTTATAATTCATTATTTGGCGAAGAAAAATCATCAATTATCGGTAAGAATGTTTGGAAGCTCCTTGTTAGTGGAATAGCTGTTTCTTTATTAAGTGCTATGCTTGTGGGGCTTTTTGTATGGTAAATGAATATCGAAGATACTTGACACCCTTACAGATAAAATTTGTGTAAACAGTGCAAGGCATAAGGAAATATGTCCCCTTTATCATTCTAGCCAAGAAGACTCCCTAAGTGAAGAGTATATCCCAATGAGTAGTCGTGATTAGACTTGGCTTTCTGCGTAGCAAAAATTGCTACTGCAGTAAATAGTGGAATAAATCCCTATAAAATATACACAATAAACATATTGAAAAGTCTTTTCGAGGGGAGTCTATGTTGTGTTTCCTATTTTTAAATTTTTAAAACAAGGACGTTATTCTATAAATGATCAAGGCAATAGAAATTCAAATATACAGAAAGAAAATGTAGAAAATCATAACATCAACTGTGACTTATTCCAAAACATAAATAATCTTCAAATACTTTTTCAACAAGCTCCTGATCTGGTAATTCGTCAATTTCAACTAGTAAATAAATCAGAAGCTGCTCTAATATATTTATCCGGATTAACAGATACACAATCTATTCATAATAATATACTATCCCCTTTGATGCATAAACCGTTTGATATTAGTAATGGTCTCCCTGTCACAATAGGAGAAGTTCAAACAATTAATACTTGGAATCAAGTCGAAAATGCTATTTTTCAAGGGGATTGCATTTTATTAGTTCACGGTCTAGACGCAGGATATCAACTAAATACAAAAGGGTGGCCACAAAGAGATATAACAGAACCTAGAAATGAAATCTCGCTAAAAGGGACTCATCAAGGATTTGTAGAAACATCTAGTCAAAATATAGCTTTAATACGAAGGTATATTCCTAATAGAGAATTAGTATTAAAAGAGGTTTTAATTGGTAGTAGAGGAAAGACCAAAGTATCTATTTTATATTTAAGAGATATAGCTTCTAAAGATGTACTTAAGGAATTGGAAACTAGAATTCAAAATATTGAGGTGGACACGGTTATAAATACTGGTGAAATAATTGAATTTATTGAGGATAATCCTTATTCACCATTTCCACAGTTCATCTTGACCGAAAGGCCAGATTCAACTGTTTCTCACATCCTTCAGGGGAGATTCGGCATTGTTGTGGATCGAAGTCCAAATGTTTTGATTGCCCCCGTAAATTTCATTTCTTTCTTTCAATGGGTAGATGACTACGACACACGTTGGTTAGTATCTTCCGCTGTTCGATTACTACGCTTTATAGGCTTTTTTATAGCCTTATTATTACCTGCAACATATGTAGCGTTTATTTCATTTAATTATGAAGTTATTCCTGTACAGCTCTATTTATCAATTGCAGAATCAAGAGAACGCGTTCCGTTTCTTCCGGTGATGGAAGCTTTACTTATGGAGATTACCTTAGAAATGATGAGAGAGGCTGCCCTTCGTTTACCCACTCCCATTAGCCAGACCGTAGGGATTGTTGGAGGTATTGTGATTGGACAAGCTGCTGTTCAAGCAGGGATTGTGAGTAATATCATGATTATTATTGTTGCTGTTACAACTATAGCTTCTTCTATTGTTCCTAATTATGAAATGGGTTTGGCAATAAGATTATTGCGTTTTCCTATGATGTTATTAGCTGCTTTATTTGGAATTGTAGGAATTATTATCGGCTGGATGACTATAATTGCACATCTTATAAGTTTAGAGTCCTTAGGTACTCCTTATGGTAGTCCTTTGTCACCTTTTCGTATTTCAGGTATGAAGGACACCTTTGTTCGCTTTCCTTTGTGGTCAATGAAGAGAAAATCTAAAAATATTACAAAGAATCACAAAGAAACTAATCCTGATAAAAGGTGAAAATATGAAAAAATATGCATATAATGACATCACTGTCATGCAATATATCTTTATTATTAATGCCTCACAAGTAGGAACTGGAATCCTATCCCTTCCAAGGGTACTTGCAGAAAAAGCTGGCACAGATAGCTGGATAGCACTATTTATTGGCTGGTTTTGCGCTATGACCGCCAGCATTTTGCTAATTCAAACAGCCAAACACTATCCAAATGATACCTTATATGAAATTCTTATTCGATTTTTTGGAAAAATCATTGCTACCATGGTAATTATTCTTTATATGATATATTTTGCTTTTTACGCATGGACAGTTCTAATTAATGGCATGCTTTATATTAAGGGCTGGCTTCTTCCAAAAACAGCTGACTATATTATTTTGTTTTTGTTCTCTATTCCAACCTTTCTGGTTGCACGCAATGGTGTTCGGATATTAGGTCGATACTGTGAATTATGCTTTTATATGACAATGTGGATTCCATTTTTTTTCTTCATACCATTAGAAGATGGCAATTGGTTACACTTTCTTCCATTATTAAAGGAGGGTTGGAAACCTATCTTTTCGGCTGTTCCTTCTACTATCTTTTCCTTTATAGGATTTGAAATCGCATTTTTTCTTTATCCTTTTTTGCAAAAAAAGCAATATGCAACGCAAGGCATTCTTATAGCAAATACCATAACATTTGGATTTTATCTATTTACTATAGTTATTTGCTTTTTATACTTCAGTCCAGATGCAATTTTAGAGTTTAATCAACCCGTACTAAACTTGCTTAAAGTTATTGAATTTCGTTTTTTAGAACGGTTTGATATGATTTTATTAGCTATTTACTTAATTGTCGTCTCTACTGCATGGATTCCTTGTGTATACTGTGCTACATTTTGTTCTAGTCAACTAATTGGAAAACAAGATCATACTTCTCATGTAGCTATTTTATTATTGGCAGTAATTATAGTAACGTTTTGGATCCATCCCTCATGGAATGAATCTGAACTATTTCAAAATCTCACATCGAAAGCTGGACTTGTATTAGCTTTCTTATTCCCTGTATTTTTATGGATATATAACTTAATCCACAAAAAATTCTTTCGGAGGGAAGCACATTGAAGCAAAAAATATTATGTAGTGTTTTAATTCCGCTACTATTGCTCACAGGGTGTTTAAACTTAGACCAAATGAATGTAGAAGATGTTACACTCACTCTTATACTGGGTTTAGATTTGGACGAAAATGATAACTTGAAAGTATACTTATCCAGTCCTGTTTTCAATAAAGAAGCTAAGATTAAAGAAGAACAATATGGTGTGAAATCTGTTACAGTGCGAAACTCTCGCGAAAAATTTGATACCCTGGTTATGGCTTTGACATCAGGAAGCAAGACACAACTTATTTTGATTGGTAAGCGACTTTTAAAACATAAGAAATGGGTGGATTATTTAGATCCTTTTTATCGAGATCCCAAAAACACGGTTACTACAAGAATTGTTGCTGTGGATGGACCTGTTTCAGACATAATTTATTCTGCTCCCAAAAATAAACCTCGTCTTCCTATATATTTGACAAAATTAATTGATACTGGACATAGAAGAAATATTACTGTACGAACGACTCTTCAAGATTTTCATAACCAAACAAGAGAAAAAGGAATGACAGCGAGTATAAGTGCACTTAAAAAGAATAACAATATAAAGTTGACAGGTACAGCATTACTTGATGAACAGAATAGATATAAGCTAACTATTACACCAAAAGAAAATTTATTATTAAGCACTTTACAAAATAACATAAAGGGAGAATTTCCATTTACTATTGCCGTACCGCTACAATCTGAAAGCAAAGAAAAACATTGGTTAAGTTTTAGTGCTCAAGGTACCAAAGTAAAAACAAGTGTACAATATAAAAATCATTTTTTGTTTAATATGAATATACATATGAGAATTGTAATTTCAGAACGACTGTTTCCTTTTAATGTTAGGAATAATGGGGAGAGATTAGAAAAAAGCATTGAAAAGCAGTTAAAAAGTGAGTTAGAACGTTTCATAAAGAAAATACAAAAAGCAGAAATTGACCCTATAGGATTTGGGGTGTATGCACGAGCATATAAATATAAGGATTGGAAAAAAGTCCAAAAGCAATGGGGAAAAGCATTATCGAAGGCTGATGTTAAAGTTAATGTACATGTTAAAATTGGCGGAATGGGCACAATCAAGTAACAAGAACTCAAAATAATAATTTTTTAGGCACTTCTTGGGTAGCACCACATCGCTGTCAAGCTAAGTTTATATAGTAGCCCCTAAACGAAAAAATAAGCTTTTTTGTTAAAATAGTATATTGAATCCCTAATTAGATGCGTATGATATATTTGAAAAGCGCCCTGTTTACAGGGCGCTTCACTTCTACCTAATGACTAATATTAGCAGTTGGGTATAATGTTGTTCCTCCAATTGAAACCTTTATTTCATTTGTTAGTGGAACATTTTGTTCATTAATAATGGTTCTCCACCATTCCCATGCAAGACCTGTACATTCTCTCGCTACGACTTTTACATTTTTTGAATTCGGTGGAAGTGGTATGACTGTAGAGAAATGAGCAGTTTTGTCTCTGCCGCTTTCTTCCCAAGTTTTATGCGTTAGTACCTCTTTTCCATTTTGATCATATGAGAATTCATCCCAAGATACATCAAATTGAGCAACATATGCACCGTAATGATCAAGCGTCATTTTAGCACTTGAATATTCTGTAGTTGTAGTCTCAATATAATCTGTATTGTTATGAACAGCAGCAGTTGAGTTATCTTTTAAGAAAGTGCTTGTATATGAAATTGGGTATGCTGGATTTTTAGGACTTAATTCTGCATTATCTTTAATGATATTTCGTATTTCATTAAAATCTTTTGTAACAACCTTGTTATGCTCTTTCGCATCTCCGCCTAATACTACAGCGGTAAAAGTACTGTCTTCAAAAATATCTTTGTACTGTCCACTCGTTTCGACGCTGTTATTCTTAAGTAAGGCTTTAAAGGCAGCTTGTACATCTTTGCTCTTAGATGTTGTTTCTAATTTTACATAAATTGTTCTGCCATAAGCTACATTTGACACCATAACAGGCGGAGCCACATTACTTACCCCTTTACGAGTTAACTCACCAAAAGTAACACTATTATCAAAAAGATCGGATGGATTGTTAGGTAGTTCAGCACTTACGGTATAAAATATTTGCTTATATGCCGCAACCATCACTTTTTTCTCTCCATTTGCAATCGCATTAAAATCAATGTTCAGTGAATTGTCAAGATATTTAGCGTTAACATTAAGAGCACTTGCTATTTGAGATTTACTATAAACCATAGATTCTGTATACTGCATTCTTGCAGGCAGCGTATGTGTTTTTGAATACTTTTCATTCCAAGTAGATACTAAATCATCTACTGCTCCAGACACATTACCATATGTCGGATTTTGGACAGTTATTGTATTTTCTTTTCTCATGCCAGGTAAGTCTATACTAATATTCAAAGGATTTCTCTTAGCCACTAATAAACTAGGTTGATTATCTGCAAAAGCTTTATTTGCAAGTTGTACTGCTCCTGGATAAGTACGATTAGCCACAGAATCAATAATCGAAATATCGACTGGTGACGTTGTCAGTGATTTTTTCTCACGCTCAACTACTACAAATTTACCATTTGAATTGATACTTTCTTTCGGAACAAAACTCTCTACTTTATCACCATTTACTGCTAAAATATCTCTACTATCATACTTTAAATTTGCTATACCAGTATTAATGCCACTAGCATTTTTTGTTGCATCAGCTGAATTACCTGTTTGTGTTTCCGCGAAAGAAATAGATGAATAATTAATAGTGCATAAACTAACTAATAAACATGCTAGGAATTTTATTCTTTTGTTATTTTTCTTAATTTTCAGAAAAAACACCCCGTTCTTTTTTATCTTAAGATATGATAATGATTTATAAATGATTGCTAAATAATAAACTTACATAAATGCTTTTAAAAGTTCTTGAACTAATGGAATTACCCCACCTAAAAATTTCAAAACTGCCATTGCGATTTCCATATTATTTCCTCCTTTTTGTTGCTGTTAAGATATGATTTATCTTTATGCCTTCATTATAGTAAGCGCTTACATTATTATCAACACATTTTTATATGCAATATTACATATAAGAATGTAACAAGTTCCCTTTGCTTTGTTAATAAGAGTAGCATTAAGCATATTTTTCATTCGCCGATATTGGTCTTCCAGGAAAACATAAGTAAGTATTTTGGGTTCTAGTGCGAAAACTTCAAGATAATTGCAAGTAAAAAGATATATGGACGCGACCAAAAGCAAGATGGTTCAAATGGAGAGAAGACACTCAAAGGAGAGTGTCTTTTCTTTATTTTCAAAAGGACCTGCTCAATTCATGCGTAAAAACATAAAGTAAATTGAATCCGTTAAAATACAAGAGTGACCATGTGTTTTGTCCTCTTATCTAAAGGAGGAACTATTATGGGCTTTGGTGGTAGTTGTGGCGGCGGCTTTGCTGGTGGATTTGCTTTATTAGTTGTATTGTTTATTTTATTAATCATCGTTGGAGCTGCTTGCTTCTGCTAAAAAAACTATCGGAAAAGACACTCATATATGAGTGTCTTTTCTTTATGAAAATTATAAGTTTGGAAGAGAGTAACGAACGGAATTGTATTAATCGACAAAATCGAACGAAATTGAAAAGAAGGAATGCCTATTAAAGAGGCTGTATTGAAGGGTAGTCTTTAAAGGATTAGACCAATCTTTATGACAGCAGCAACAATCCTTACTTTATTACCACTTGCATTTTCTCATAGTACAGATACGGTTATTTCTCAAACATTAGGTATCGTGGTTATAGGAGGAATGGTTACATCAACAATTAACAGTTTTATTATCATTCCAATTATTTATGAGTGGCTTCAACACCACTCAATATAGAGATTGCTGTTTTATATGACTTTAATCTTAACATATAACAAACTCGTCTTTTAATAAACCGGTGATCTTGTTCCACTATATTATTGAGATATTTAACTTGCCTTAGTTGTATGCCTTCAGGCATATGTTTCTCTTCTTTCAATTCTTGAATCGCTACAGGATAGGCAGAGTTCTTATCTACTGTTATCACACGAGGTTTAGAAACATACGAAAAAGCCAAGGCCTTCTTGAAAAAGCGCTTGGCTTTTATTTATCTCTTGATTTACTTAGATAAAAATCAATTATATTACTCTCTGAATCAACTGCACGAAATACGTACTTTCATTGACCTTTTACTTTAATATATAGGTTTCATCGACTCTCCACGAATCATTTGTTAATTTAAGATGATGTCGTACTTTCTCTGCTAATTGAGGACCATATTGATGAACCCAGCGCATAATGGTTGTGTGAGCCATTGATAATACTCTTTCCTCCATCATTTCCACCAGGTTACGGAAGCTCAAATTGTACCGTAGGTACCACCTTACTGTTAATAAAATGAGTTCATGCTGATAATGCTCCCATTTGAACAAATGCTCCCTTTCCATACTGGTGACGCATCTTTTCTAGAGTAGTACTATCAGTATGTCCAGGTTTAAGAGATTTTTTGCATCAGAACCTTATATTCTTTTATTCAAGGTTTTTAAATGAATTGAAACAAAAGCTCTCTGTTTTCAACAGAGGATTTTTTTATCAGCCTTATTTGTCACCTGGTGCAGGTTGATCTACTCCCTTAACGCGATGTTTATGTCCATTATCTTCTGTCGTATAAAAATCATAATAATGAACATGCATCCCATTTCCAACTGGAATTGCTGGTCCAGAATATGCCTTGTAATGGTGCGTATGCCCATCCTCAAAAAGAACATACCCTTCTGTATAATGTATATGTTCCCCATTTGGTGCTTGTATTGGTGGAGATGTAACGTCTAAACATTGATGCACATGCCCACCTACAACAGATGTATAATCCACTGATCCATGGTTATGCTTCGGTACAAATCCAGAAACAAAATCATCTTTTCCTACTCTGTTCATTCTACTCATGCTCCTTATACACAAAAATAAGTTCTATAACTAATATGTTTTCAATTTCAAAATAATTACTACTATATATTTATCTAAACTAACAAAAGTAATTTCTAATTACCTACTTTTATAACTCTAAACTTTAACATGCTTATTTTTCTTGATACCACGGATTTAAGTGAATGAGCACTTCATCTACATCTGGATCATGCTCCATAATCGTCGTTTTTATCTCTCTACAAATATCATGTCCTTGTTGGATACTTCAATAAGCTAGGACACTAACCCTAACATCAATCAAAATATAGCGGCTATGTTCACGAGCACACATTATATCAATCCTTTTCACCAATGGATGTGCCTGAATTATCTTCTTATATTCACTACATTTTTCAGTAGGTAGACCACCTTCCATTAATATATATACAGCTTCTTTCCCCATACTAATTGCAAGTTTTAAAACAAAGAAGGAAACAAAGATTCCGGCTAATGGATCTTCATAAGCTGCATATGGAAATGGATATCTATCGTTTAGCAAAGCAATTCCAATTCCAGCGGCAATAGAAGCATAAACGTCAGCAAGATGGTCATAAGCAGTTGCGATAAGACCTTTTACTATTTGCTTTTCGGCCAATCCGTATTGTATATACATATAAGATTTGTTTCCAAACTAAAGAAACAACAGCCGCTATAAAAGCAATCATATGAGGCTCAGTCACTGGGGGAAATAATGCTTTTATTGATTCATAAGCAATAAATAAAGATGCTAGAATTAAAATAATAGCTACAATTCCTGAAGAAATGACTTCGGCCTTTTCGTGACCATACGGATGGTCCTCATCATACCCAAATAAAAAATCTTTCCTTTTCCTCTTTTTTATTTGGATTGACACATAAAAAGAGGTCCAAACACAAAAATAGGCTGCGGAGAAGACTTTCTCCACAGCCTGAGAAAACACTTCTCTTAAGATAGAGAAGTGTTTTTCCTTCATTATTGATTAGAGCTAGAAGATTGTGATTTTTTTGCAGCTGATTGTGCATTCGCTTGTTTTACTGCTTGTACATTTGTTTCAGTTGCAAATTCTGTACCATAACTAGCATTTGCACTTTGTGCACTTGAAGCTTGTGCTTTCTTTGCCTCTGCTTGTGCATTTGCTTGTTTTACTGCTTGTACATTTGTTTCAGTTGCGAATTCTGTACCATAGCTAGCATTTGTACTTTGGATGTTAGCGCCAGAAGTGGCCTTATTGTAACCTTGTTGTTTTTTGTTCATCTTTCTCACCTCCACAATCAATAATGTAACCAATCCATTTAAAAGCTATCCTTAATTTTATTTTTAAACTTCCGCATATTATTTCAACATTCATTCAAACTACATATTATGGAGATGAAAGTATGTACATAGGACGAGATATGACTGAACTAACCATGCTTTTAAGAAGTGAATGGAAAGAGAACTCTCTGAATCATCTTTTTCACTTAACTTAGTGCCCAGTTTAGCGTACCATCTCCAATTGCTGCGTAATTTTTCTGTCTAACTTTTCGGGTTCAGTTCATTATATTTTCTACTTTGTCTTTATATACAACATATTCTTTCCCATCCACTACTGCTACCACCGCAAATTCATCTTTTGGATTGAATGAAAGCCAGTCAGCCCACATGTTTGTATTTGGTCCTCCGCCCCACATATTATGAACAGTGTTTTTAGTTAAATTCATAACTTTATAAGACGCATTTGGTGCATTTGATCCAGTCTTTATTTCAAATGTATATGCGTTATGAATTTTTTTATAAAAGTAGAAAACGCTTGATGGACGAAGCTGATTCATAAAATCCTGTTCTTTTTTCTCTGCAATTTTTATCCCTTCTTGTAATGTGACAACATCTGTTCGTAATGTTTTCCAACTGTCTTTCGCTGCATTCAAGTTAGGGATTAAGAATTTATATCTATTTTGATCAACTTTTTGATCCGCTTTATCAACATGTCCCAGTACGCCCGCATATCGAGAGTCTAAATCATCCCATTGCGTGGACATATAAGTAAGAGCAGTAATAGCATTATCAATCGCACTATGCATATCACTAATATTATGAAACGCAACTCCTACTACACGATTTAATGTTATTTTATAATCTACATTCTGACGTAATTTTGCTAATTCCGGCTCTAACCAGCCTAACTTACCTCTTGCATCACCTATCATTATCCCACCAGCAATCAATGTGGGAATAAAGGGGATTTTCACCATGTCCAATCCCTTAGATTCTATATCTTTCTGATAGTTTACTTGCCCTAAAAGGTCCTCTAGACGCTTTTGATCATCCTCAACCGCAGCCCCTTGGCTTTTTAAAATAGACTGCAAGGTCTCTTTATGGCTTCCAAATACTCTAACATCTTCTCCAATATCATTTTTAAATTTAGTTAATTCTTCTATTAATACTTTTGCAGAATTTTGATTTTGTTGAATTTCCCCCCGTAAATCTGTAATCCCTTTTTTTAAAGTATCTCCATTCCCAGTATTGATTGCCTCTACTAATGTTTCATAATGATTTTCAAATTTTGTATCGTATTCAATAATACCTGTCAATGTATCTAAAAGCTGTTTTTTTACTTTCGTATTCCATGAAACTGCATGTTCTCTTGCATTCTTTTGATCTTGTACAATTTTACTAGGTAAATCTGCATACCCATTAATAGTAATTCCTTCAAAACTCACATCTGGATTATTAATTAGCAAATAAGAATATTCATTCATAGATTTTACAAATAATCCAGCATCTTGCACAGTTTTTTTCATCTGTTCTTCATTTGCTGAAAGAGACATATCTCCATTGTTAGTTTGTTCAATTTCACTTGCAAAGGCTGCTACTGGTGTGACTGCATAAGTAGTTGTCATAGTTAAAAACGCTGATACAGCGAGTATTTTATACGGAATTTTTTTCATCATTTCATATTCCTCCAATATAGAATTTGATTTCAAGTTCTATTCTTCTTTAAAAACGATGTCTTTCTAAATGGGTTATACATCTTTTATAAGTATCATCCTTACTTTCTTTAGCAGCCTTTAAATCATCAAGTATTAAAGGGAAGCTATGTTGTTGCATAGATTCGATATTATCAAGCAACTCTTTATAATCTGTCCCATATTAATCGGTTCTGTTGCAAAGTTTTAAAAAACAATTAAAACTGCACGGTTATCTTTTTATTTGAATGAAAATTATATAAGTGAAAGGCGAAGTCTTTAATGAGACTCCGCCTTTCTGGTATATAAGGATTTATTAATTGTCGCCTTACTGTTTAATAGTGTAATCATAGACTCTCTATGTTTTGGGCCACTATGCAACAGAATTAATATTTCCCTATTTTTGTGGCGCAACAGGTTCCACTTTTAATTCTTTTATCCCTTCTTTTAATGTGACCGCATCTGTTCGTAATGTTTTCCAACTGTCTTTAGCTGCATTCAAGTTAGGTTTTAAGAATTTATATTTATTTTGATCTGCTTTTTGTGATGCAGTCTCAATATGTCCCAGTACTCCTGAATATTGAGAATCTAAATCATGCCATTGTGTGGACATATAAGTAAGGGCGTTAATAGCATTATCAATCGCCTTATGCATCTGATCGATATTATTATACGCAACTCTAACTACACGATTTAAAGTTGTTTTAGAATCTACAGTCTTACGTACTTCTGCTAAATAAGGCTCTATCTTTCCTAAATTATCTCTCGCTGTACCTACTATTATACCGCCAATCCACCATAGGCCAAAAATACCAACCTTCATTGTTGTAAATCCATCAGATTCTAATTTTTTATAATAGTTTACTTGCCCTAAAAGGTCATCTAGACGCTTTTGATCATCTTCCAGTCCAGCTGTTTGATTTTTTAAAATTGAATACAATTGATCTTTATTGCTTCCAAACGCTCTAACATCTTGTCCAATATTGTCTCTTAACTTAGTTAATTCTTGTATTAATTTTTGTGTATGCGCTTGGTTTTGTTGAATTTCAGCTCGGAAATCTGTAATCCCTTCTTTTAAAGTGTCTCCATCCCCATCATTCATAGCCTGTACTAATGTGTCATAATAATTGTCAAATGTTGTATCGTATTCAATAATACCCGTCAATGTATCTAAAAGTTGTCTTTTTACTTGCGTATCCCATGTAACTGCATGTGCTCTTGCATTTCTTTGATCTTGTACAATTTTACCAGGTAAATCTTCGTACCCATTAATAGTAATTCCTTCAAAATTCACATCCGGATTATTAATTAGTAAATAAGAATATTCATTCATAGATTTTGCAAATAATCCAGCCTTTTGCAAGGCTTCTTTCATCTTCGCTTCATTTGCTGAAAAAGACATATCTTCATTGTTAGTTTGTTCCATTTCACTTGCAAAAACTGCTACTGGTGAGACTACAGAAGTTGTTGTCATAGTTAAAAGAGCCGATGCAACGATTAGTTTGTACGGGATTGTTTTTATCATTTTATATTCCTCCAATATAGGTTATGATTTTTAATTTCTATTCTTGTTTAAAAGCAATATCTTTCGAAATGAATTCTGCATCTTTATGAATATCATTCCAACTTTGTTTAGCAGCCTTTAAATCATCAGGTATCAACGAGAGTTTATGCTCTTGCATTTGGTCGATATTATCATACAAATCTGTATAATTACCCCCCATTTTATTCCATTGTTGTTGAATATTCGTTAGAGATAGTATCGCTTGATCCACTGTCTGATACAGATATGCTAAAGTGTCTTTCGCGTTAGTAAGCGAAATAACAGCTTGGCTAGCAAGATCAGCTTTTGTACTTAATTGTCCAATTTTGTTAGAAATTTCGTTATAGGAGTCCATATGCTTAGATGCCGTGACACCAGCTGCTGTTCCTAAACCAATTCCAGCTGCACCAAGAGCTGTAAGGCCACCAACAACAGCAGGTGTTGCTGTACCGCCAGTCACAACAATTACTACAGCTCCTGCAATAGCTCCAATAACTAAAATGGCTGCTCCTAATCCACCGCCAATTGACCATGCTAATACATTGTCAAAATGTTCTTTCTGAGTAGAATGCAGCTTCTCAATTTCAGCTTGAAGTTGCGGAATTAGCGCTTGTTGCCCCGCTAATAGTGCCGTTAATCCACCTTTTCCATCTGGGCCGCCTACATTATTTTTAAAATCTGTAGAATTTGTATATAGTTTTGTTTTGAAGTCCTGTAACATCTTAATTACTTCTGTAACCTCTTTTGAATTTGTATTAATTGTAGTGATTAAATCATTTATACCCTCTTTTAAGCCTGCCTTATCTTTCTTTTGTGCAGTATCTACTAATGTGTCGTAATAATTTTGAAATTGTTCATCGTAATTTACAATATTACGTGCTGTTTTTTGAATCTTTGGTTTCGCTGTATCTAGCCAATAATTCGCATTGATTCGCGACAGTTCCTGATTAAGGTGAATGTTTTTGATTAATTCTCCTCCTTCTGAACCTAAATCAATATTGGACAGATTTACATTTGGTTGTTTAATCATTGTTTTTGCGTATAAATCCATTACAAGAATATGAGACCCTGTTTCAGCCAATGCTTTCTTCAGTCCTTCAGGCCCTAATGCATAATTCCCTACTTTTTGTTCTTGACCAGTCGTTTCTTGTGCAAATGCATGAATAGTGTTACCGGTAGTAGCAGTTATAACCGTTGCCAGAGTAGCTAAAGTCAACACTTTAAATGGAAATTTTTTCATAACTATTCTCCTTCTCATTCTTTCGCTAGATTCTTATAATCTTTTTAGATTTTCAAAAACATAATATTAAAATTTATAGACCTGTTCTTCAAGGTAACTTATTACATTTTTTAATTGTCTTAATGTATCTTTTTGAGACTGTTGGTTAGTTGTATCAACATTAGTAGATAATTTTGTAAGGCTATTTTTTATTACACCCAAATCTTCCTTATAGTGCTTTAGTAGGTCAAGTTCTACATCTACTTGATTTGCAAATGTATGTAAATCATTTTGCATAATAAGAAGCATTGATTTTTGTAAATCTGCTATTTTTAGGTTCTTAGTTAAATCATAAAATTTTTGGTTTTGTGTCTCTAAATCTGCTAAATGTGTTCGCTGTTCTGCTGTTAGTTTATTTACTTCAGCGAAAGCACTATATGTTTTTTTAATTTTTTCAGGATCAATTACTTTCGTAAGGTCATACTCTTTTGTTTTTGCAACTGCAGCTGCAGCTATTTCAGCTTGTTTGCTTTTCTCAATTGCTTCACGGGCTTCTTTTTTGGCCGCTTCAATCTCTAGAGCAGATTTACCCTTTTCTTTCGCTTCTTGCTCTGCTTTTTTCTCTGCTTCTAAAATAGAGTTGTTAATTTCTTTTCCTTTGTTATACGCTGCTACCGCTGTTTGAGCAGCAGGTTCAATGATATCTTTTGAAAGGTTATAGACTTCTTTGAAAATAACAAACCCTTGTTCATTTAAAGCTCCTGGTAATAATGCTATTTGTTGTAAATCATTTTGAATTGATTTTTGGGTATTTTGTAATTCATTTTTTAGCTGATCTATTTTCCCTGTTCCATCTGAACTTAGTACACCCTGTGCTTTTGTTACATCCATATCGAGATCTTGAAGTTTTTTATCCAGCTGTAATTTAAGATCTGTTAATTCATTAATCTGTCTTTGTACGTTTTCTTGGTTCGTCATAGTCATATCTTGAAGAACTTCAAGTCTATCCACAAAGCCTTCTTTATCTTCTTTATTGTCTACAAACGCTTTTAATGTTGGATAATAGCTATTAAATTTAGTTACAAACCCTTTACTTTTTGAATTTACTAGAATTAAATTTGGATAAAGTTCTGATGACCATTCCTTCATATCTTGCTTGATTAGGGATTGATTTGTATTTAAAGCTGGGACTTCTGCTAGCTGTACATTAGGGCTCATTAAACCTTGATCAATATATGTTTGGATTAATTTAGATTGTGCACCTAATTTTCGTAATGATGAGGATATATCCATGCTTTCCTGTTGAGTTTCTGCATGAACGATTGGTGTTGCAAGAGTATTGATAGGAATAGTCGCCCCAGTTACAATTGATGTTATAAAAAGTCCTGTTATTATTTTATTTTTCATTCCGTACACCCCTTTACTATTGTCTATTTACAATCTTATACATACATCTTGAACGACCTAACGCTAGGCTCTTTTTTCACATGCTCGAGGAAGGAGAAATCTTTCAGATAGAGTGTTAAACCTCGTTATTATTTACTTCTCATAGAATGTAAGGATATTGTTTACTATTAATTTGAATATCAGGTTTTATAAAAGTAAACAATAGAATTTCATCACCTATATTTGAATTAACTGCCCAATGAATAGTATAATATTTATTTTTCTCTTGAGTTGCTGTTTGACTTACAAGAGCCCAGATAGATAAACCCATTGCTCCTACAGCTATCCCTGTCATGAGTTTTTTAATAATATAATAATTTCATAATATCTCGCCTAGTTTTGTCGACAAGGTCCTACAAGATTACAAAAGATGAAATTATACTGTACATTGCTTATACTTTTATTGCGGAATAAAATCACTTTTGCTATGTAGTAACTTAAAACACTTTTTTTACAAATGTGATACTTTTGAGATTTTAGACCCATTTAAAAATAACTGAATATTAAGATAAATAACTCCGACATAATGTTACTTGCAACTTTGCACATTTATTAGTGCAATCTTCTCCCCCCTTGAGTGGTCATACCAATTGCACCTTTATTAAAACATTAAATTTTTAATACGTAAATAGTAGAATTTTGTCGATTATATTCAATAATTTAACTATTAAGTATTAATACGACCGATAATGTTATATTTGTAAAATGATTTTTTAATATAATTCAAGTAATTATAGCAGTTACAACTTGATATACTTAGTTAAAAAGCGGTTATTTTAAATATATATAAAATAGCTAATATAATTTGAGTTTTGTTTAATATAATTTAATCACACTCTGCATATCGATCTCCTTTATTTAGATATGCATAATTACATACTTCTCCATAACAAAAAACAACAAATAAACAACAAATAAACAACAAACTAAAGATAAATAAACAACAAATAAAAGACAAATAAGCAATAAATAACAATATTCCTAAAAAACATGTCGTTATTTGTTATTTTTCGTTATAAGATGTATAACGTAATATGGAGAAATGAATTATCCGAAAGAATTCTCCTTCCTCTTACCCCTAGCTTCGCTTCACCCCAGCCACTACGCTCACATCCAAAAACAAACATATCTGCCTTATAAAAATATTGCCTATACAAAGCGGATAAGCTTCATGTATAGGCAATATTACATATTAATACTTTAGGAAATTATAAAATAAAGAGGTGACTTTTAAATGTATCATGAGTCAATATATTATCCTTATATAAATTATGATCAATACTTCGATCGTCAATTCCCTGGTCTTCAAATTCCTGGTTTACCAGGAACATCAGGGTTTCCAGGAGAACAAAGTTCACAAGCCCCAACATCTCCTCCCCCATCATTTATTCCTCAACAATCAACAGCTTCACCATTTGCTGTTGATCCAGGAGCAATTTCATTCTGTTTATTTCGAAACACCTATATATGGCTTACAAATGGTGAACAGTTTTGGTATTATCCGATTTTTGTAGGACCAAGATCTGTTACTGGTTTTAGATGGAACGGTAGGTTTTGGATGATTTTTGGAATTGATACAAGAAGGATTAGTTCATTTACATGTTTTTAAAAATTATAGAGTAGCCATAAAGGTTTAATTATATAAACAAAAGAGGTATTTGAATGACAAACTTTCAATCATTTGAGGGTACAATAACTATGATTAACGATTTTGTAACAGGATCAAATGAAGAAATAGGATGTAATAAGTTAATATCCGTAAATAATGGTTATGGAACTCTAATAAATTTTGTAGTGAAACCAAATACTTATTTTATTGACTACGCAACAGTAGTAATAGGAGATAAAATAAGTGGATTTTACGATGCTAACGCTCCTGTTCCTCTCATTTTCCCACCACAATTTCAAGCAATTGTTATGGCTAAGTATACACCGCATCAAAATGTAAAAGTAGACTATTTTAATGAACAGTTGGAGAGTGGTGATGGAAAATTAAAATTAAATATTTCTCCTTCTACTCAAATTTTATTAACAAACGGTCAATTTTTTACAGGGAATCTTGTGAATCGAAATTTAATAGCTATTTACGGTCTTACAACAATGAGTATACCAGCTCAAACTACACCATATAAAATCATTGTTTTGTGTTAAAAGGGATACAGACCGATGCACATCAAGCTAACCAAAAGAAACACCCCAGTATTGACACTCCCACCCCTAAAGGGGCCAGCTGACTAACGCCAGTGGGATTCTTGCTACCAAAGGCGAAGTCCATTTCTGGTATCGCTGACGTGCAAGATTGCGGTGTGCCATCACCACTCCCACAACAGACCATATAGGTTCGTGGGCTACGGTACTGTGACCATACCGTACAGATTGTTGGTTCTCAAATGTTTTTACGTCTTTTGCATGACGACTTAATACATTTTACGGAGTAGAAGAATT
Organism: Bacillus paramycoides; assembly: GCF_001884235.1. Taxonomy (GTDB): domain Bacteria; phylum Bacillota; class Bacilli; order Bacillales; family Bacillaceae_G; genus Bacillus_A; species Bacillus_A paramycoides. The sequence goes on from NZ_MAOI01000102.1 coordinate 36,246, forward strand.
TGCTACCCCAACCTCATATGTATTCTGTTTTCAGAGAACAGTCGTTTTAGAGTCTTTTGCATGACTATAAATAAAGTATACCATGTTTTGCTATGCAAAAACGCTGCTTTCATCCCACGTCTAAAGACGGACTAAAGTCCTGCGTGGGCTTTCGTGCATCGTAAATTCTGTAAAGATGAGATTTCACTTTAGAAATTGTCTTAGCGTATAAAATTCGGACTTATCTTAATCTCAATGTGAGAACTATTGGATTATCAATGGTTCTCACATTGTTTACATGTATTCAACGAAAGTTTGGTTTCTTCTTCAGACTCAAGCGTATAAACATGCTTTTATCTATTAAAAAGTCGATTATCAACGTAAGCCCCTTCGGTTCAATATAATTCATAAGGTGTTCCGATGTATACGGTTCTGGTGCAAAAAGGTGATAAATAAAAAAGGTTTTTGTTGCGAAGTTTCTCAAGAGATAAACATTTAGACAGTACATTGACAGCAGATTCTATTATTTTTTCTTCATCATTTTCATTTGAATTCAGTAGGGAACCAATTATCCCTAACAGCATTTCCTAATCCTCCGCAATTACAATTTGAATCATTTAAGTTTTCTCCTTATCGAGCATCTACTACTTAAACAAAGACTCCCCTTAAATCAAGGATTATTAAGGGGAGTCAGCCATAAATGATGAAATTATAGTTCGGATTTCACTTGAATAGAAACATTGTTTTTCGCTAAATATTTGACGTCTTTAAAGCTAACAAAATTGTTGTTTTGCTCATCCCATAGACGGAAACGGATTGACCGCAGGCTTGTAGCAAGAGTAATCGTTGGTACATTTTTTAAAGGAAGCGTATTATTGTGTGCCTCTTCTAGTTTATAGTTAGGTACTCTTGGACTTAAATGGTGAACATGATGAAATCCAATATTGCCAGTAAGAAATTGCAGGAGTTTTGGAAGTTTATAAAAAGAACTTCCTTCCACTGCTGCTTTCACATATTCCCACTCTTTATCTTCTTCAAAATAAGAATCCTCAAATGTGTGCTGTACGTAAAACAGCCAAATACCTACTGAACCTGATATTAAGAATATAGAACCTTGCACTAAAAGAAACGATTGCCATCCGAGTGCCCAGCAGAGTAACCCTACTAAAGCAACGATTAAAACATTCGTCAAATAGGTGTTCATGCGTTCCTTCTTTCTGGCACCTTTTCGGTTAAATCTATTTTTAAGCAGGAAAACATAAATCGGACCTAATCCAAACATAACCAATGGGTTACGATAAAAACGATATGCTAAACGGTGTCTAAGTGGCGCTGCCAAATATTCATTCACTGTAAGGGTCCAAATATCTCCTGTACCTCGCTTATCCAAATTACCACTTGTAGCGTGATGAATGGAATGCTCATGCCCCCATTGATCAAACGGGAATAAAGTTAAAACACCCATAAATGTCCCAACTATTCTATTTGCACGGCGACTTTTAAAAAAAGAATGATGGGTACAATCATGAAAAATAATGAAAATCCGTGTCAAAAACCCAGCGGCTATCACAGATGGAACTAATGTTAACCAATAAGAAACGGACAGGCTTTTATAAGCAAGGTACCATAATATAATAAATGGCACTATTGTGTTGATGATTTGCCAAATACTTTTTTTCGTCGTTGATTTTTCAAAAGGAGCAACTTGTTTTTTCAGGTTTTTAGTATTTTGTAAGGTCATTTTTTCTAATTCCTTTCCTTTATGTTGCTAATTCATATTATAACAGAATAGAATCGATATTGTTAGTAGTAGGTATTATGCGTAGGATATAAAAATGTCATATACAATCAAAAGGTTATGTTGCAAAGTTTTCTAAATGAGACTACACTCTAGAAAAAAGAGTAAGGAGAAACACAAATACGATATTTTAAAGGGAAACAGTTCAAACGAGATATTATTTTGGTAGCCATTTTGCTTTAAGCTATCGTGATGTCTCTGAAATTCTGAAAGAACGTGGTGTTTTGGTTCATCCCACAACCATTATGTGTTGGGTTCATGAATATAGGAGCTTGATTTATCAAATTTGGAAGAAGAAAACGAAAAACACCCACTTGTCTTGGAGACTAGATGAAACCTATATAAAAGTCAAAGGGAAATGGTGTTATTTATATCGTGCGATTGATATAGAAGGGCACGCATTCGATATTCAACTTCGTAAAAAGCGCGATCATCAGGCCGCTTATGCTTTTATGAAAAGACTAGTAAAAATGTTTGGAGAACCAACGGTTCTCACTACAGATAAGGCGCCCGCATTACTTTGTACGTTTAAGAAATTACGGGAAAAAGGCTTCTGTAATCACACTACTCATTGTACAATTAAATACCTGAACAATCTTATAGAACAAGATCATCGACAGGTGAAGCGTTGTTTTACCAAATCCGCAGGATTTCAAAGTATTCGTTATGCTTCAGGAATCGAAACCGTTCATGCCTCTGTTTATCTCTTGAGAAACTTTGCAACAGAACCCAAAATTTCATTAGAGGATTAAGATATACCTATGCAAAATTACATAATTATTACTTTAATATTTATGTATAATAATAGAGAACTGCTCAACATTTTTCTTTAAAGTCAGATTTTCAATCTCTAACTACCTAATGAACTCAAGTAAAGTATCTTAAAAGATAAAAAAGACGCTAAAAAAGCGTCTTTTTTATAAGGACTTTTACTAATTTTTCACTTCCGTACATTAAATGAAAACATAAGTCCTTGTATCGTATTGAATATATAATTTTTATTTTACTTTAGAAAATAGGATGCAGTTATATAGAGTCTATTGGAAAGGGCCTAATAACTCAATAATTTCTTCAGCTTTTGGATTTTTAATGCTGTAGTAAATTTCTAGACCTTGTCGATCTCCTTTTAAAACTTTCCCTCTCATTTTAGATAAGTGCTGGGATACAGTTGATTGTGGGAGTTTTAAGATTTGGGTTATTTGTGTTACATTTAATGTTTTATGTTTATAAAGTTCACTAATTAGTTTTAAACGCATAGGATGTGCCATTAATTTTAAAAGTTCAGCATCTTCTTCTAAATTCATGTACTCAATTTCATGATCTACAAATATCGTCATAGTAATTCCTCTCCTTTTACTATTTGTTTTAATATAGTTCAATCTTTAAATTACATAATATTCTTATGTTTAGATATTAATTATATAATTTGAATATGTACTATTTATGGAATTGATATGTGTTTAACATGAAGTTTTCAGAAGCGCTTACCTGAGTGTAATATATTTTTGAACTATATATGATAAAATACACCTCTAAATGAACAGAATAAAACAAAGAAGCTGACTTATTTTCAAGTTTGCTTCTTCGTCTCCATATCTAATTTACTTCTGAACATATATTGAAACAGAGCCTCCATTTACATGGAACTGCCCCCATCCATCTTTATTAATCGTTACAGTATTTGTTTGATTGCCCATAATATCATACCATATTTCCTCTGCATTGTTCTTTCCAACATTCATCCATTTTGATCCTCCTGGTCCATCAGAGATTAATGTTGCTAAACCAGAATTAGCATGTATACTATCCCCTTCTCTTGTCCAGCCAATCACATCTGGATGGTCTAAATAATCATGTTGCGTACCATATGCAAAGTTTTTTCGTGCCATCAGAATTGGATCAATTTTATCCTTTAACGTTGGAATTTCATAACTACTATTTCCATTTGTGCCATAGTAATCTCCATAAAAAACAGAAGGATATCCCTCTGCACGTGTTAAAATAAATGCATAGGCCAACGGCTTAAACCAAGGACTCACAACAGATTCCAATGACTGGCCAGGCTGAGAATCATGATTCTCAACGAGAGTAACAGCTAGTGTAGGATGACTTTCTACTACCGTACCCTTTAAAATATTCCTCATATCATAATTTCCATTTCCTGTTGAAGCATAATGAAAATTATAATGAAGGGGCGCATCGAACACAGATTGATTATAATTTACTTTCCCTAAATAATTATTTAAAGCACGAATATCATTTTGCCAATATTCAGCCACTGTAAACATTTCTTTCCCCGTTTGCTTTCTAACATGATTTACCCAATCGCGGAGATATTCATGATCAATATGTTTAACTGCGTCTAACCGAAAGCCATCTAAATTTAATTCGTTCGCATACCAGGTTCCCCAATTTTTCATTTCATTTGCAACATCAGGATGATCGAAATCAAGATCTGCATACATTAAATAATCATAGTTACCATTCTCACTAGACACTTCCCAGTCCCAAGCTTTACCTACGCCTCTAAATTTATAAATTCTATTTAATTTCCTTCCCTCATCCCAATCTGTTCCATCAAAATGATACCATCTCCATTTAAAATTAGAATAGAAATCCCCGCGTCCTGGAAAATCAAATCCCGTCCACGCATTTATTTGATAATCACTCGATGTTTCAATATTTCGATTATTACGGTCTACCTCAACAGCTGTTACAATCTCAGTATAGTCTGCCCCACCTTTATGGTTCATAACAACATCACCGTATACATCGATATTTTGATTATGTAAAGCCTCAATTGCAGATTTTAATTGTACTTTTGTCCCATATTTTGTCCGTATCGTTCCTTTTTGATTGAATTCTCCCAAATCATATACATCATACACTCCATACCCTACATCATTTTGTGAAGTTCCTTTATATGCAGGTGGCATCCATACAGATGTAATTCCTTTATGAGCTAAATTTTCAGCATCAGTACGCAAACGATTCCAATGTTCCCCATCATTTGGCACGTACCACTCGAAATACTGCATTAAAGTTCCATTGTTCACTGTAGCTGCATTTACTTTATTTTCTCCATATATATTAGGGGAAAATAAAGTAAATAACAAACATACTGCTATTACTCTTTTCAATAAGTTCACACCCTTCAATAAATTTACGCAAACGCTTTCATCACTCTTTAAAATTATTATACCCGTTCTAATTTTAGTAATCTAGCATACTTTTAATTTTTTGCACTATGCTTTTTGAATTGATTCAGTCCACTTTCCTTAAAGAAATTATATTTATCTAAATTACCTAAAAATATTTTCGAAAATTAATACCTAAAATAAAAAACCAAGATAACTTCCTAAAATCATATTGATTTTTCTTTGTTAAACATGTCTTCATTATTTTTAATTAATAGAGATCAGATCTAACACGTCTACTTGACTCCCCATTGTCTTTGTAAATTTTTCCACTCAGTTTCTGCTCACACAACTTTCACATCATCCTGAGGATACACGTATGATACAACAAAAATACCAACAAATAATTATGTAAAAAATACATAATTATTTGTTGGTATTAACGCCATGAATTCTATATCAACATATCAGCGAAAGTGGATCCTACGTTATTTTTACGTTTCATATGCTTCTCTAAATAGATCTTTGTTGTTTGAATATTTTCATGGCCAAGTGTTTGCATTAAATGATATAAATCTGCATTTCCTTTCTCTACTGCCATAATTGCAAAAGCATGTCGAAATGTATGTGCGGTTACTGGATTTTCACGGTATTGTAAGAACTCTAAGTTTGTCTTTTTTATCATATCCGTTACCTGATTAGATAGTGTTTTAGAGTTATAAGCATTTCCTCTTTGATTTATAAATAACGGACTCTCATCCCCTTTTTCCAATACCGTTTGGAAACCTCTTCTTCTCCTCATTTCACAAATACATTGATATAAATGTTCTGAAACGAAAAGTTCACGTACCTTGTCCCCTTTTCCTCTAACTTTTAACCAATACTTCCCGTCATAGTGTAAATCTTTTACGCTTGCAGTACACAACTCCTGAATACGTGCACCAGTACTAGCCAATGCAAGTATTATTGTATAGTTTACTAAATGTCCTCTCTCTTTATAAAAACCTAATATTTTCATGACTTCCTCATAGGATAAATCACGATTTGGCCAATCTTGGTCATTTACATTTGCTCGCTGCAGTTCTTTATAAAGCGGCTTTTCGATATAGCCAAATGCATGAAGGTGTTTAAAAAAAGAACGAATTAATACTGTTTTCTTCGCGAGTGTTGCGACTGCATAGGTATTACCATTCCGACCATTTTGTACATTTTTCAACCAGAAATTAAATTTACGAATGTGCCAAGGCCGCAATGTTTTTAATAAGGAAGCATTTTGCTGTACCTCTTCCACATTCACTTCAAACTCTTCTGCATGCTGCACCATACATTGGCAAAATGATAAGATTTCAGACACATAACCCTTTTTTGTATCCTCCTTTCTATTTTTTTTCTCATCCATATCTTTTTGCAAATGCACAAAATGATAGATCACTTCAAGATCGTTTAAAAAATCATATTTCCCCTTACCTTCTTTTTCTGCTGCCTCCATCTTTTGTTCCACATCATTCATATAACGATTATTATGCAGAAATGAACCTATACCTCTTATATCTTCTAAATACACATCTATAAATTCCTGTTGATTGTTTGTAATAGGTAATAATTCTTTTTGATTTTTATCATCCATACTTCTACTACACCTCTTCTTGTATAGATTTTTAATCTTAATATATTTATTAAGTATACTATGATTTACATAGCACTTACATCAATTATACAAATTAAAAATCATATTCTTTCTGTAATAAGGTACCATTCTTCTCTATTTATTTATACTTATAATTTTTAATAATTTTTTATAAAATAGATGTACACATATTATATTTTCATTAAATATTATAAAACATTTAAGTATTAAACAAAGATAAAATTTGTTTCACATATAAATAACTTATAGAATGACTTTAATATACAATAATAATTTTCTATTTTTAAAAATAGAAATCTTATTTTATATATAATTAGGAATCTGATATGATATATACATAGTTTATAAATTACGGAAAATAAATAAGGAGGTATACTTTCATGACACAAGATTTACTGTTTATTACAAAACCTACAGTAACAACAAAAGAAGCAGCGGATTTAATGGGAGTTACCGTTCAAACCATTTTAAAGAAAGAAAAAGAAGGATTAATAGAATGTGTATATAAAGATAATTGGAAGCAATTCGGGAGCAAAATATTCTATTTAGAAGATATTGAACGGTTAATGAATAAAGAGGAAGTAAAAGGATTAAGTACAAAAGAAGCAGCAGAAATTCTAAACGTAGCACCTTCCACTATCTTTACATACATTAAGTCTGGAAAGTTACCAGCCACAATGGTAGAAAAGCGTGGTAAACAAGTATATGTCATTAATGAAGAAGAGCTAGAAATTTTTCAGCTTAATTATAAAAAAACAACAACAAAAGAACGAAAGATGTTTATTACGAAGATTCATGACACCAATATTTATCTATATCAATTAATAACACACCAACACACTGAAAAATCAGCTCGTATAATAGAGATAAATGGTACTGATGGAAAGATTATTACAGAGGATGAAGAAATCTTTCCTTTATCAAAATATAAAGAACTTGGCTATTCATTTAAACCTTTTAAAAAGCAAGCAGTCATAACGAAACGAGGTTATTTATCTTTTACATTTAAAAAGCCTCAATTATTTCATTCCATCTCTTACAATTTAATAAACTTATTTTATAAAGAACTCGGTGTTACAAATATGCGATTAACTACTATGCCTGATACCATCAAACTAGAAATTAAACCATTCGTTTTACAGGTGGATCCGTTGCAATTTCAAGAAGAGATTAAATACTTACATTCTCATATGAAATCCGGTTCGATACTTCCACATGTAGAAGGGATTTACTTTAAAAGTAATGTAGAGCCATTAACTTTTCATGCAGATCATGAATTTAAACAAAAAGTAGTTAAAATGGCTAATGATGCTGGTATGGGGCAGGAAGACTTTTTGTTGCAAGCTGTAAAATCTTATATAACAAATTTAGAACAGCAATAAATATGTTATCAATTAGAAAAAGTGTAGAAATTAAACCTTTCTACGCTTTTTTAAATTACTTAATTTAGTCTTGATTCTCCTTTATAAATTCATTATTACATAAATAATTTTCAACACTTCACCCTAAAAACATTACAGTTTGGGTAGAGCTGACGGTCCGAATCCATTTAAAAATATTTTACTGGCTTTTACAATTGTTTCGATAGGTATTTCTTTAATCATTTGAATCTTCCCTTGTTATCCCACTTTATTTCGAGCATGAGCAAACCTATCTGCGTCATCCATTAATGCTTTTTTTCTCAGTTCATAGGTTTGTCGAAAAGAAAAATCTTGACTCATCCGTTTCCACTAATCCATTGCTTTTTGTAAAATAGAATTTTGGCTCATAGTAATATCCTCCAACATTTTGGTTAAATACAAGAATGCTTTAGCTCAAACTGCAAATAATCTTTGTTTGAAATATTACCCAGATATAATGTCTGTTGGGTTCCCGCTAAGTTTTTATTGTTGGTTTTCTAGTCAGGCTGTTTATAGATATGAAAAAACACCCCATTAGTTAAAAATATCCATTGGGTTGAAACGGTACACCTTTCATTCTCTTACTATATATTAAAATGAAAGGTGAATAAGATTAAACTGTCTATAATAGACTATATAAAACAAATGGTTTACCATAATTTTTTTATAGTAAACCCTTCTATCGTTTTATATTTACTTCCATTAATTCAAAATCTCATTAAAATATCTTGTGCACTATTTTTAGGATTCTGGTGCAAAGATTGCATCTATATGCAGCCATTCCGAATAGTTGATGAATAAACTTCATTTCATTTTGGACAGACTTGTCCCGTAAAATAAGTTGGCCTTTTTTAATGATATGCATCGCTTCAATAGATTTAGCTGTACGAAAAGATTTCAATCCCAACATTGAACGAACTCTCTTTTTAATAAAACGATGATCTTGCTCTACAATGTTATTAAGGTATTTTATCTGCCGTATTTGGATGCCTACAGGCATCCTCTTCTCTTTCTTCAACTCTTCAATCGCTATAGGATAGGCCGGATTTTTGTCTACTGTAATCACACGGGGCTTTGAAACGTGAAAAGACTGCAAAGCTTTCTTGAAAAAACGCTTTGCAGCCCTATGATCTCTTGTTTTGCTTAAATGAAAATCAATTGTATTTCCTTTTGAATCAATAGTACGATATAGGTACATCCATCGATCTTTGACTTTCAAATACATCTCATCGACTCGCCAAGAATCATTGGTTGATTTAGGATGACATCGTACGCGCTTATCTAATTCGGGACCATATTAATGAACCCATCGTATGATAGTTGTATGAGCAAGGAATAGCCCACGTTCTTCCATCATTTCGACTAAATCACGAAAACGAGTAGACTATAATCCAGTTAATCATGATGTATGTAACCCTTTTTGAGAAATCCTACATATAGCGTTCATGTAGCACATTGCACGTTATGAACTACTGCTAGCAGAAGTTGCTGCAGAGGAAGCGGTAATTGCTGCTAGCATAGCTGCCTGCTGTGCCTGTATGAGAACCTCTATCATTGCTTGTAAACCTGTGCTGGCAGCGTGACTTTCCGCACCTTTCTGACTTACGAACAGTTGGATAGCAATAAGAATATTTGCATCCGTATGCCAGCGGAATAATTTGTCCCCCTGCAATTTTTCAATGAATGCTCGAATAGAATGAACTTCTTTCTCTCCATCCTCAAGCAACGCTAGTAGTCCGATAGCCGGATAATGCATCTGTTTCACTTTTACCTTTTCTTGCTTTAGCAGATTCCATATGTTTGTGTATCGTGCTACTAAAATATCTTCACTGACATCCTTCTTTAGAGAAAGAATATGACTTAAAAATTGAAGATTATTCCCTTTGTACATACCAGCTGCCGCCAGCTTCTGGTAGAGACGTTCCACTCGATCCATAAGCATCTCTACTTTCTCTGATTGTCCTGCTAGTAAAACAGCGAGCGGGTAATCATCTGTACTTGTAAGAAAGAAGTGATCCTCTTTCATGCGTTTATATACTTGCAGCGACCGCTGAATACGTGTATCATGCTGTTCATTGTCTTCTGGTAAAAGCGCTGCTGCTGCCAAATAAGTGAATATACTCCGGCTAAAGCCACCAGCGACCAATCGTTCATATAAGTCTAGAAACTGTTGAAACGCTTCTTTGTAATATGTAAAGTGAATATCTAATGTTGCTGCAACCACAAAGCGGTGATAGGACTTTAAATAGGAAAACATCCCTACCTGATCTTTAATATAATTACTAATTTCTAAAAACCGCCTAAGATCAAATGGCTTATCGCTGCCTGCATACATAGCGGCAATCATCATCCCAGTCCGAGAATCACTAGTTTTCCACCTTAGTTCTCCCTTCAACTGTGTATATATGTGTGTATATTGCTCCAACTTCTGCTGCAATGTAATCATAGTGGCCCCCCATTTTTCTTGTGCTTCTCTTCTATCATACTATTATTCCATATTTAGGAACAATATTTTTGATACATAATTTTCAATCTTATACTTCTCTTGGTATTTTTTCCATAATACCCCCATTAGCTATAAGTAAAATCCCATTTCCATGTTTGAGGTGATAAATTTCAAATATTTTCTTTTTGTAATAAAAGGGGGACAAATCCATTACTATCATCCTAAGATGAATTTACACCTATAATTCATAGAAAGTGCTATTTTTTTTGTAGAAATATACAGAAAGGATGGTGTTTTTTTGATTATATGGATACAAATTTATCTTAGCTTGATAGCGATGTAGCGGTACCCCTATAAAAATAATATATTTCAATTAATAACTCCTATTTTTGGAATAAAATATAGATTTGATTCATATTTCTCAATGACTAATATTACTTAACATGGTAAAATAATATTCGGATGGGAATCCAATACATATTATTAAAATTAAGATGGTTCAAGTCGGAGGAAGGCACCTTAGGGTGTCTTTTCTTTATTTTCAAAAGGACCTGCTCAATTCATGCATAAAAACATAAAGTAAATTGAATCCGTTAAAATACATGAGTGAACCCTAGTTTTCCCCTCTCATTAAAGGAGGAACTATTATGGGCTTTGGTGGTAGTTGTGGCGGTTTTGCTGGCGGCTTTGCTTTATTAGTTGTATTGTTTATTTTATTAATCATCGTTGGAGCTGCTTGCTTCTGCTAAAAAACTATTGGAAAAGACACTCTTATATGGGTGTCTTTTCTTTATACTTTCTAAAAATGTCCTAACATATAATATCCGAGTTTTGCCGTCAGTACCCCATCGTTATTAAGCTAACAAAACAAAATACCCCCAAAAACGAAAAAGAGATGAAGAAAATAATAAAAAAGCTTATCATTAAGTGCTAAAAGATAAGCCTTTTTGTCTTAATTTTTCCTTGTTATCGATTTCTGGCTCAAAAACACCAGCTAAAATGGATCTAAAGAAGAATACCATATAACAGATAATGATACCAAGAGCAGTAGCCCATTCTAGAAACGGTCTTTGTAAGTATACGCCCCTTAGTATTAAATCTATGAAGGCTAGCAATAAAACCCCAACTCCAGATTGAGCCCAAATTTCATTTCAATTTGTTGAATTCTTTCATCTGAATGTGTACTGAGTGAAAACCAATTTTTAAGTTTTTCCATTCTATTTTCCCTCCCAAAATAATTCATCTAAAGTTTTATCAAGTGATTTAGCTATATCAATGCAAAGCTTTAAAGATGGATTATATTTATTAAGTTCAATAAGATCAATGGTTCGTCGAGTAACATTTATAAGCACAGCTAATTCGTGTTGAGTTAACCCCTTTTCCGTTCTTGCAATTTTTATTTTGCTTACTGACATTAAATACACCTCGTTCTAAAATCAGAACGGGGTTATACATGTTTGAGGTTTGAAAATTAAATAACTTTATTGTCACTTCACAAGTGTAAAGTTAATTTTATATCATCTTATTATTTTTATAAATAAATTTATTCACTAATATATCTATATCTCGACTTAAATTTAGCACCTGCTTATGTCTAAATCCATATTTTTCTACAAGTTTAATTAGTTTTGCTTTCTTTTCTTCAATTAAATCTTGTAAGTTTCTCATCTCCATATCTAAAAGGCCCCTTTTTGACGATTTAGCATTTATATAATAGTATAGATATAAAAATAAAGAAACTGGAAATTTTGGTAATAGAAAGTAAAATATATTTTAATATATATTAAAATCTTTATATATTTGTATTTAAATTAATCTATTTTGATGTTATACTAATACCAACCAAGAAGAATCTAATTAATCATGACTAATCACTACATTTTCTTTATGTCATCGTATAAAAAGACACTTTAAATAGTGTCTTTTTTACATATTGAGACGATTACTGTGGTTACTTATTGACTATTGAGGTCTTTAATGAATTTCCTTTGTTGGCTGACTCATTGTCTCCCTATATAATTGGAGTATTGGCAGTGAATTCACACCATATACAAATTCACTAATAATAGGTTCTAATCCACATGGTAACAACCAGAAATCTTTAAATTCCTGATTGATATAATATGTTCACTTCATCTAATCAACAATCTCCCAAAATTGAATGACCGCCTTTGAGAGTGGTTTATCTTTTAACCTTATAAAAACTGGTTCCACACTAAAATCAAATTGTTTAAGTTCAAAAAGCGTTGTATTTTCCAAAAAATGCGACGTATAATCCATTCTTGGGATGATAGATATACCTAATCCTCTGCTTACAAGTGCTACAACCATTGTGACATCTTTACACTCAATAATAATATTCGGCTTCAGATTACGTTCATTAAATGTTTCCAATATACTTTCATATAAAAAATGCCCTTCCATTGCCCCTAACATAATAAAAGGGAATGAAGCTATTTGTTCCAACGTCATATCCTGTGATGAAAATAATGATAGCCATCTAGTTGGAATAATTACGACGAATGGCTGTTTATTTAATATTTTAACTTGATAGTGTTCACTATTGTCCGGGCGTAAGAGTAATGCAATATCAAGTTCTCTTCGTTCCAGTTTTTTTAATAGTACTTCTGAGTTTCCTGTTATTATATTGATTTTAATTTTGGGATATTGTGTTCTAAACATACTGACATAGTCAAGGAGTATATTCGAACATGCAGATGATACACCAATGCTTATTATTCCTGCTATCCCTTGTTCAATCTCTTGAATTCGCTGTTTTACCTCTTGCATTTGTATCAACATTTTCTCTGCATATTGATACAATAGTTCACCAGTTTCCGTTAGTTCCCATTTTTTTCGGTATCGATGAATCAAAGTTGTACCAAGATCATTTTCAAGCTTTATTAACATTTGGCTAAGCGGCGGCTGCGCTATATGGAGAACTTCTGCTGCTTTAGAAATACTTCCCTGTCTTACAATTTCTCTGAAGTAATGTAATTGTCGAATATCCATTTCGCACCCCATTATATGTTTTTTGATATGATTAGTTTATCATATATATATTATTAATATCTTAAATTCACTGCTATACTTACTCGTATACTATTTATAGAAAGCGAAGGATATTATGAATCATATGAGTAAAACAATGAGGCGAATCATCTTATACGTGCTTGGCTTATTTCTTTTGTCGTTTGGCGTTAGTCTCTCGATTCGAGCAGGATTTGGTGTATCGCCTGTGTCATCACTAGCATACGCAATGAAGCTAACGACTAGCTTATCACTTGGTTTCACAACAGTGCTTGCCAATCTGTTATTTATTGTTATCCAAGTAATATTAAATAAACGAATTGAGTTAAATGAATTTGTAGTTCAATTAACTATTTCGTTTTTATTCGGGGGCTTCATGAATATAACGCTTTTCATAGTTCAAATGTTTCCTACTCCTGAAACAATTTTTTCTCGAACTATATTTTTAATTGTTAGTTTTTTCGTTATATCTGCTGGTTTAATGGGGTATTTCACAGCGAAACTTCCATTAATGCCATACGATGCATTAACGTATGCAATTCATGAAAAATTCAATTTAAAATTTAGTAAAGCGAAAATATCAAGTGATGTAATTAATGTTTGTATTGCCGGCGGAATATGTATAATTTTCATTCAATCATTAGGCTCAATCGGAATTGGTACACTAGCCGCTGCCTATTTCGTCGGAAAAATTTTAGGCTGGCTGCTATCACATTACCAACAACCTCTTCTACAATGGACATCTAAAACTGAACGCGCTGCCTGAAAAAGCGTATAAGAAACTAGTGAATGTCAGGAACAAGAAATTCGCTCATCTTAATGAATTAGCCCATTGTGTTCAACATCCTATATGGGGTACGGAAACGATTTTGGGTATGGGGTGCTACCACACATTGCCATCAACTTAAGAAAACAAGTCACCCCAAAAACGAAAAAACGCTATTCTTCCTGTATATTTCTACAAAAAGAATAACGTTTTTTCGTTTTATAGATACAATTTCGTATGAAGAAGGAGAATTCTTTCGGGAAGTGCGGTTAAATTCTTTAATACTAATTTCTCTCTTCACTTTCTCTTAATAACCGCGTTACCAATTCCTGTTTAACAGATTGCCCATAGATTCCATCCCCCTTTACCAAAAAAGAGCTAAGATGTTTGCTCTTAGCTCCTTCTTGGTAAAATCGATTTATTTTTATAATTCTTCAATCATTATTTCACTTCATTAGCCACAAAAAAGTGTTCACATACATTTGATATACGTTGCAAGTCCACATTTCCACCGGATATAACTGCAACTACTTTTTTTCCTTTTGTATATTTATCAACTTTTCCTGAAAGAAGCGCAGCGGTAGCTAATGCTCCAGCCCCTTCTACAACAGCTTTCCCACGTTGTAATAAATCTTTCATCGCCACTTCTAGCTCTTCTTCCGATACTGTTACAATATCATCTACTAGTTCCTTTACAACTTCGAAAGTTAAGCTGCCTGGTATTTTAACTGCACAACCATCCGCTATAGTCGGTGCATGATAATGCTCCACGATTCCTCCATTATCATAAGATGCTTTCATTCCATGAACATTATCCGCTTGAACACCTATCACATTAATTGATGGATTAAAAGATTTTAATGCAACAGCAATTCCAGAAATAATTCCTCCTCCACCAATAGGTACAATTATAGTATCAACATCCCACAAATCATCAAGAATATCTAAACCAATTGTTCCTTGTCCAGCCATTACTTCTACATCATCATATGGATGTAAGTATGTCTCTCCTGTTTCTTGTATAATTTCCTCACACTTCGCTTTGGCGTCATCAAAAGTTTCACCATATAAAATAACTTCTGATCCATACCCTCTAGTTGCCTCTACTTTCGCTTGAGGTGCAGAAACTGGCATAACAATTTTACTCTTAATTCCAAGTAAATGAGCGGATAAAGCAACACCTTGTGCATGGTTTCCTGCCGAACAAGCAATAACACCTCGTTCTTTTTCTTGTTCTGTCAAATGTGACATTTTATTAAAGGCACCACGGAATTTAAAAGAACCCGTTAATTGCATATTTTCTAATTTCAAATAAATTTCTCCACCTGTTTTACTAGTCAAATAGAAAGATTTAACTAATGGTGTTTTTCTAGCATTTTTATCAAGAACCTTTTGGGCTTTTTTGATGTCAACAATATCTAATGGCATTTTTTTGGTTATCATACTAACACTTCTTTCAATTGTTTATAATCTAACCCTAGCGTCATTCCTAAATTTGCGTAAGTAATGACCCCTTTATAGATATTTACCCCGGATGCTAATGATACTTTATGCTGCATAGCGGATTCTAATCCTTCTTTAGCAATTGCTAGTAAATATTCAATATTTCCATTCGCTAACGCGATTGTAGCGGTACGTGGGGTGGCACCAGGCATATTTGGCACTGCATAGTGTATTACGTCATGTTTAATGAATACCGGATCATCATGTGTTGTATACTTATCAATTGTTTCAACTGTTCCACCTTGATCTATTGCGATATCTACAATAACACTTCCAGGTTTCATAGATTGAACCATGTACTCTTTTACGATTTTTGGAGGTCTAGACCCTGGAATTAAAATTGTTGAAATAAATAAATCGGCTTCCTGAATCATTCGCTCCAAGTTTTCAGTGTTTGATTCAATGATTTCAACATTTTCTTTCGCATATTTCTCTCTTAAATGAGAAATTCTTTCTTGATTTATTTCTAATATTGTAACTTTACAACCAATTCCAATTGCCATATCACAAGCGTTAATTGCAGCATTTCCTCCACCCAGAATCACAACATTTCCGGCAGGGATTCCCTCAATTCCAGATAATAAAATGCCTTCTCCTTGATGTTGCTTTTCTAAGTAATAAGCACCCATAAATACTGCTCGTCTACCAGCAATTGCGCTCATAGGTTTTAATAATGCTAGATTTCCATTTTCACTAATCGTCTCCCCTGCAATTGCAGTTGTGCCAGCATTTCTCATTGCCTCTACACACTCTTTAGAAGCGGCCAGATGTAAGAATCCCCATACAATAAGATCCTTTTTAAAGTAATGATATTCTGCAGGTAGTGGTTCTTTCACCTTGACTACCATATCAACATCCCATGCTTCTCCTTGCGTCACGATACTTGCACCAGCGTTTTTATATTCATCATTTGTATAACCAGATCCTGATCCGGCATCTTTTTGTACTAAAACTTCATTTCCATCTGCAACTAATCTTTGAACATTTTCTGGAGTCATCCCTACACGAGCTTCTCCTTTTTTTATCTCTTTCACTACACCAATTTTCATAACAACACATCCTTTATTAGATTCAGATATAAATTATATTGTCTATGATTTGATAAACATTAAAGTAGCAAAAACCAATAAAAATGTTATGGCAATATAATTCATTTTGCGTCTTGCTGTTGCACCTACAAGATAACACCACTCAAAATTATGAGTCAATCAATTTGTGAAAAAGTTCACAAAGTAGACTTTTTTATTCAAAATTCTATTTTTATCTAACAAATAAAATTGAATCTAGGGTCCCCTTATGATACTCTTCATTTGTGAAACATTTCACATACCACAATGTTAAATTTGTAAATAAGTATGCATTCTTTCAACTAGGAGTGATTATAATGTCACAGCAACAATTAAAAAAGGATATTGGTTTCTTTGCAGCATTAACCACTGTTATTGGTACTGTTATTGGAGCCGGGGTATTTTTTAAACCTACAGCACTTTATGGGGTAACTGGTACAGCCAGTTTAGGCTTACTTGCCTGGATCATTGGTGGGGTATTAACAGTATGTGCGGGTCTGACCGCTGCCGAACTATCTGCAGCCATCCCTGAAACAGGTGGAATGATGGCATATTTAAAGCGCACTTATGGAAACTTAACAGCTTTCCTACTTGGATGGGCACAAACTGTAATCTACTTTCCTGCTAATATCGCAGCACTTGCGATCATCTTCGGAACACAAACAGTTAGTTTATTTGGTTTAGACATTAGTGAACACAAAATGTTGATTATCGGAATTTCTGTAGCGACTGCAACATTTGTAACTCTTATGAATTTCTTAGGAGCAAAAGCCGCCGGTGGAATCCAAATGGCATCTACTATATGTAAGTTACTTCCACTAGCCCTTATTATCATTTTTGGATTACTACACAAAGGCGATGTTACTTTTCAACTCTTACCAATTGAAGCTGGACCAGACAAATCGTTTATATCTGCACTTGGATCTGGTTTACTTGCAACAATGTTTGCATATGATGGCTGGATTCATGTAGGAAATATCGCTGGAGAAATGAAAAACCCTAAAACGGACTTACCAAAAGCAATTGTATTAGGGTTATCAGCTGTTATGGTTATATACTTACTTATAAACATTGCGTTTCTTATGGTCATGTCCGCAACATCACTTGCAGCGACTGATACTCCTGCTTCTGAGGTAGCAACAATTATTTTTGGCGCAATGGGTGGTAAATTAGTTACAATCGGTATTTTAATTTCCGTATTTGGAACAATCAATGGTTACATTATGACTGGAATGAGAATTCCATACGCTATGGCAGTTGAAAATAAATTACCATTTAGCAAATGGTTTGCTACATTAACTAAACATAGCAAAGTCCCTTATAACTCCGGTTTATTTATGTTATTTGTATCTATTATCATGATGGTCATTGGTGGATTTAATACTTTAACAGATATGCTAGTCTTTGTAATATGGATATTCTACACAATGACATTCCTTGCTGTCTTTATTTTACGAAAAAGAGAGCCAGAACTTGTACGACCTTATAAAGTTCCACTATATCCGATAATACCAATAATCGCCATTATCGGTGGGCTATTCATCGTTATTAATACATTATTTACTCAAACACTTCTAGCACTGTCAGGAATAGGTTTAACCTTAATTGGTCTCCCTATTTATTTTACAATGCGGAAGAAGGGACCTTTAATCATAGATAATAACAGTAAAAAGTAATCCTATAAAAAGATTTAAATTTTACCAATGTCATATAAGTAGCCTTAATAAAAATTTAAAAGGAAAGAGCCTATTTTAACCAACAAAATAGGTTCTTTTACTTTAATGTACCTATATCAAGTAAATAAACAGAAATGTTTACTGAACATACGATTTTTATTAGTTTAATAATATTTTTATCATGATTTATCAAAGTCTGTTGAACAGGTTATGTCCTTCCATTTATCAAACTCTTTTTGTAAGGTAACTACTTTTTCCGAAGCCACATGATAAGCATCCGAACCTAGCAATAAATGAACGGGAGGATCTGTTTCTGCCGCTGTGCGTATCATAGCTAAAGCAGCTTTTTCGGGATTACCTTCTTGTTTCCCATCCATAACATTATCAAGAAAATCCTTTATCTCATGGACTGCTTTATAATCCTCAATTTGTTCTTTACTATACATAACGGAACCACTACTTAAGAAATTGGTTCTAAAATAGCCAGGTGCTACCATTGTAACTTTAATGCCAAATAGCTTTGCTTCCTCTGCCAGAGACTCAGATAAACCAACCACTGCAAACTTTGTAGCACTGTAGCTACCAAAACCCATACTGCCCACGTATCCTGCAAGTGAAGCTATATTAAAAATATGCCCTGATTTTTGTTTCCTTAAATAAGGCATTGTTTTCCTAATTACATTCAATGTACCAAATACATTCACATCAAAGTTTTGACGGATTTCTTCGTCTGTTAGTTCCTCGAGACTCCCACCTAAACCGTAACCAGCATTATTTACAACGACATCAATCTTACCAAAAGTTTCAATGGTTTTCTCAATTGCTTGTTGTACGCTGGCCTCATTAGTCAGGTCAACCGACAATGGTAGAAATCGTTTTGTATCATCATTAACTACCTTTATTAAATCATTTAATGTTCTTGAAGTTGCAGCAACCTGGTTGCCATTCTTTAATAATTGTTTTACTAATTCAAGTCCCAAACCTTTTGAGGCTCCAGTTACAAACCATACTCTATTTTTACTCATAGCGAATATTCATTCCTTTCTTGTCAAACCTATATTTTTACCAACAAAAAACTATTTTTGGATAATTATAGCGTTATGAAGATAAGAGTAATGATGAGTTTTCTTTTTGTATATCATATTCATTTCAAGTTAGCATAACGTTCTATTATACGTAGTAAACAAAGGGGCTATCACCATTTTTTACATGGATTAAGCCTTTTCTCTTTTGAAAGCTTTATACAAAAATGTATACATGCCTTTTTTATTAAGAATGATTTCTCTGGATTGTCTATATTTTCTGTATAAAAATCATATATCCTCTATTTTGTCTAATGCAATATTTTAATGCAGCTCATCACCATTCATGACATATAAGGGTGAATCTAAATCTTTCTTTTATGAGTTAAGATGAAGAAAGGAAAAAGAATATGATGGTATCAATAAAGTTCAGTCTAATACATTTTTTTAATGGAACAGTATGCTATAACAATTAATCCTCATTATAGAGATTATCTACAGTTTCTTGCAAAGAATCTAAAAGATAATCTCTGAAATTACCGTAAGTAACTGCATACAGTTCCTTTGAAAAACGGCTCCAAAAAATAACAGGGCACTCACCATTCTTCATTTGACTTATATCTAGGCATGTTACGGTGCCATCAATATCATTTAAAACAATATAATGTAATGGTAAGTCATACGTTTCTCTGTACAATTTTGTATGATAGACTACGGATGAATCTACTGCCGTACTTTCACATCCGTGTATCTCGATCCCGTCAAGACCGCCACTTCCATACTGTTTTAAAAACCAATGATAACTACTTGGGAATGAAATATTTAGAATCTGTGCTGCTTGTTGAATCGTATCTTCATTTGCACTACCCATAAAGTCGCCAAGTTTTTGATATGTGGTAATGATTGAAATAATCTTTTCATTCATTTTTTTATCTTCCTTCCAACCAAACATAGCTTTTAGTCTCCCCTTTTTATAACCAATAACATTATCTTTTTTATAGAGATAGAACCAACAAAACGGGTTGTCCCCAAATCGATAAAAATGAGCTTTATTACTACAAAAGATTATAAAGAGTATTTCTGTGATTTAAAATAGCAACGATAATACTCTAAAAAACAATGCATCGTATCTTATTATCTTAAATAGGCTGTAGTATTTATAACTGCCAAATCTTTTAGAAGACATGAAACATAGTATTAAACCAAACCGTACATTAAATCGCAATCGAATCGAACAATAAGTACGACACGTGCTGGTATTGATGAGTTCTTGGATCGTACACTCTCCAAGAACCTTAATTTGCAAGAACTAGCGCTTTTAATCTTCTGTGAATATCAACGAAAAAATAAATTCTAAACGTAAGAATAAGGAGTGAGTACTGTGAACGATAAGATTAAGCATATTCATCATGTAGGCCATGTCGTAACAAATATAGAGATTGCACTAAAGCTATACCGAAAGATAGGCTTCGTATGTCCTCCTCCAGCCTATCCGATGATGGCCGAAAAAGAAGGCGAGGTACCTAAGCCATTTGGTGCAGCAAATACACATGCCACATTTCTCCATAATTTTATCGAAATCGTTACTGTAGTGGAAGACGAAGAACGAATTCCTCACGATGCCATCCTTGTGCCCATTCAGGCTCCCCCGACTTTACTTCCTCGAATTCTTGAAAATATCAAACGCACTGTTGCTACCATTTCTAGGTCTCTATCACGTTTCGAAGGAACACATATCTTATGCTTTTGTACACCTGATGCAAAGGCATATGCAGCTCAATTCGATCAGGATAGTGTTCATAGCGGTGTTAATAGCGTTCAACGTCCTATAGAGACCGTAACTGGAATGCAAGTGGTCTCTTTTAACTATATAGAAATTGATGGAGAAGATGTGCCGGAAGGTCGACTAGCCATCGCTGAAAATCCGCCGTTGGAGGTTTTGAAGGCACAATCTCATATGAATCATCCGAATGGAGCGATTGAGTTAGTGGAAGTAATTCTTTGCGTTGCTGACTCTAAGCTTGATGATTTCATCAAACGCTATCGGCGCTATCTAGGTCGTGATGCACAAACGAAGGGTATGACACGCATTTTTGATCTTAATGGTGCTCACATAACAATTGTTCCTGAGTCCCGATTGACCGATATTTTTCCAGGTGAAGTGGTACCGCCTTTGCCAGGGTTTGTCGGATATACTGTTACAGTGCGTGATATCTTAGCTACACGTAAATATATCGAAGGAAATGGGTTCCCAGTTGTTGAAACAGAAGGGGGGGATATTTTCGTACCGGCTTCCGCATTTCTTGGTACTGCCATACTCTTTAGACAAAATAGAGAGTGAAATTGCAACTTAATGTCCTGTTAATCATCTAATTTTAACTTATAGAACACATAAATATGTTTTTGGATGCAGTAATAACAAGGTTTCATGTTCCTTAATGTATAATTTCCCCAGAATGGTATCGTGTGATCTCCTTATTTAAAAAGCCAGGTTGATTAAAAGCAGCCTGGCTTTTTGGTGTCATCATACATTACTATCAACCTAAGAGGAATTTATACCATAACTCATAGAAAGGATGGCGTTTTTTCATTTTAGTGGGTATTTTATTTTTTTTAGATTGATGGGGATGGGGTACCGCCAGCATTATGGAAAAAAACATGCTAAGCCAAAAATATAATAAGCTGCCCATATGGACAGCTCATTTACATAATTATCGTTAGCGGAAGTAAATCAATTTGGTATGTTTAATATAAGCACTCGTTTATTGAAGAAGTGATTTTCATTGAACTACTCACCACTTAACATCCTTACGGACTGTTTGAAGTGGGAGATTCCTAAGTACAGAAACCTAACGGTTTCTAATTCAGTAGGCTATCCCCGTAGTTCCTACGGTTAAGAGACGAATTGCTTCGTTTCTAAGATTGAGCGCTGCATTTCGATCTCTATCGTGATGTGTGCCACAAGAAGGACAACCCCACTCACGAATGGTTAGATTTTTAACGTCTTTGTTTTTGTATTCACAATTGGAACATAATTGACTAGAAGCAAATGTTTTAGATACCACAACCACTTGTTTGCCATACCACTTGGCTTTATATTCCAACATAGTTCGAAATTGTGACCAAGATACTTCACTAATCGCTTTTGCAAGCTTTCTGCTTTTGAGCATGTTACTGACTTGTAAGTCTTCCATACCGATGACATCGTGGTTTTTGATGATTTCAGTAGAAAGTTTATGTAAGTAATCAGCTCTTGCATTTGCAATATGTTCATGGATTCGTGCAACTTTCACACGTTGTTTATTCCAGTTCGAAGAACTTTTCTTTCTTCTAGAAAGGATACACTGTGCTCTTGCTAACTTCTCTTCTAATGTACGAAAGAATTTATGGTTCTTGTATGTTGTACCATCAGAAAGAATGGCAAAATCTTTTAATCCAACGTCAATTCCACAAGTGGATTCCGTTTTAGGCATTTCTTGTACCTCTGTTTCGACGAGCATAGATACAAAGTATTTACCACTTGGGTTACGGCGAATCGTTGCATTTAGAATACGACCTTCTACTTCACGACTTTTGGCAAAGCGAACAAGGCCAAGTTTCGGCAATTTCATTTTGTTGCCTACAATTGAAATGTTTCCGTTCGTTTGCTTAGTTGTGTAGGATTGAATCTTATTCTTTTTAGACTTGAAACGTGGAATATCATTTTGTTTCTTGAAAAAACGTGAAAAAGCATCTGCGAGGTTTTTTAATGTGGATTGAAGAGCAATACTATCTACTTCCTTTAACCAGATTGTACCTTGCTTCTTTTTTAATTGAGTGAGCTCGGCAGAGCAAGAAGGATAGGTTAATCCTTTTCCTGTTTCTTTATAGGTGTTATTCCATAGAGCTAGAAAATGGTTAAATACAAAGCGACTGCAACCAATCGTTTTAGCAATTACTATTTCTTGTTTCTTATTTGGGTAGATACGAAATTTATATACTTTATTTACTAACATAGGTTGCACCTCACTTTGTTATAGGATATCTACAGTATACAAAAAAACGTAGGCTTACGCCTACTGACATTCATCTCCCACCTACCGTTGGGCTAGCGCCCTTCACACCCTTGAGGAAGGAGTATTCCGTCAGAAAACGATAAAAAACATCTTATCATTAGAATTCAAATTTAACAGGTCTTAAAAAAAGTTTTTCTAATGTATCTTTTGCATCTTTACTTTCAAACAAAATCTCATATAAAGCGTTACTAATTGGAAGTTCAATATCATATTGTTTAGATAGTTCTTTCAATGCTTTTACTGTTGAAACTCCTTCTGCCAATTTTTCAAACTTTTGACCTAAGACAAACGCTTCTCCGAATTTTCGATTATGACTATGTAATGAGAACAATGTTGCCTCATAATCTCCTAAATGACTCAATCCATATATCGTTAAATCATTTCCTCCCATAGCTGTAACCAAACGTGAAAGTTCCCTGGTCCCTCTAGCCATTAGTGAACCTTTCAAACTGCTATAATTCAATCCATCCAACATTCCTGCGGCGATTCCCATAACATTTTTTGTAGCAGCTCCTATTTCATTGCCAATCAAATCTTGTCCGTAGTAAAACCTTATTAAATCACTATTAAACTCTTGTACAACCTTCTTAGTGATACCAATATTCTCAGATCCAATCACCATACAATTCGGAATGTCATTCACAAAATCCTGTACATGCCCAGGTCCTACCCAAACAGCTATATTGGTATTTTTTCCAACGATTTCACCAAATACTCGAGAAAGCCTCTTTCCACTTGTTGCTTCAAGTCCTTTCATACATAAGATGAAGGTTTTTCCTTGTATTTCATTAATTAAGTTTAATTGATTAGCAAATGAACGTAATTCCTGTGCACTAATCGATATAATAATAATCTCCGCAAATGAAATTGCTTTATGTAGAGAATTACTTAGCTCGATATCTTCTGAGAGCTTAAGATAATCATTCTTTCTTGTTTCATTTAATTCAATGTAATTTCTTGAGGTTTCTCTCCCCCACAACATTACATTATGACCAACTTTGTTAGCATACCAAGCTATAAAAGTACCCCAACGTCCACAACCAAGAACTGAAATATTCAATAATCTCACCTTTGTCTTTATAAATTTTTTACTATGTTTTCCTTTACATGAATGGTTTTACTTATATTGTTCAATATTGGATAAACATTAACAAATATCCTTCATCTTGTGCAACTAACCTGTTCGTTAGTTGCACAAGATGAAGGATATTCCATACAGCTCTAATTAACATAAGATGACATTATCAGTAGTCAACAATGGATAGAATTTTCGTTATGGGGGAATTTTGATTTTCTAGGTTGATGAGTATGTGGCGGTACCACATGCCCATCAACCTAACAAAAATAAACTACCTAAAAATGATAAAACTGAGCAACTCAGGCAAAAACCTTGCTTTGGGGTAATAGGCCCAGATCGTAAAAGGCTATTCCATCACATCTTCAAAGCGTAACTACAACAAGGACAAGCCAGTTTTGGCTTGTCCTTGTT
>NZ_MAOI01000103.1 GCF_001884235.1 Bacillus paramycoides
TACGCTCTGTATATGTAATCCCTTTTTTCTTTTCACGAATAGCTCGATCACGTAGGCGTTTTTGTTTTTGCTCCTCCGTACATTTATAAACCACAATGCGAGTAGGTAATTTGTCTTTGCTCCCTACATATACATCATGTAATTCATACACTTGGCCAGGTTGTAATTGGCTCATGATGTCTTCCAAATGAATTTGTATATATACCGTCCTCAGTTGAGCGGGTTTTGTTTTAAATACGACTGCTTCGAATTCTTTTCTATATATTTTAGTTGGTAACTTAAGACGTGATAAATAATATCCTTGCTTATCTTGAATAGACTTAAAATCTTGTAAACGAAAATATCCTAAGTCACGAATATATAGTTCATTCTTTTGCGCCATACCTGTTCGAGTCGCACCATACGCCTGATCACTTCGTTTTCCTGGTTCAATTTTCACATCAGAAAATTCTCCACTCAACAAGTCATACTCTAGTTGAATTTTTACACCAGCTTTATGACTACATCCTCCGGCACCAGGATAAGTAGATGCAAATCGATCCGGCACTTGAAATGTTGTAGAATCAAGGATAAGAATACGCTCAAAATAGGCAGAAAGAGCATGAGAAATCTTAGATAATCCCCCAATTTTAGCCTGTAGAAGTGTAGTGAATACAGTTCGAAAGAAGGCTACAGAAGCCGAGTTAAATCGCCGATTAAGTCCCTCAGGACTTAATAAAATTCCTGTTGAAGTTTCTAATTGACTACAAAGTTGAGTAAGAGAGGTAGTAGCGATTTGTTGATTTAACCATACACACAAAGATAAAAAATGGTGCCCATGGCACTTACGTTTTCGTTTCATTCCGCCTGCTTCTATAGCTAATTGATTAAGTGTAGCGGGAGACATATAGCGATATAACTCTTCGGCAAATAAAGACAACTCTTGTTTTTGATGCATATTCATAAAAAGCACGTCACCCTTTCTCATTAACATAAGAGAATAGTAACGTGCTTTTAACTTCAAGAATAGTCTAAATCCTTAAGTTGATGGATGTG
>NZ_MAOI01000104.1 GCF_001884235.1 Bacillus paramycoides
TAAAGTTAGTTTGTCTAGCATCTAAAATAAAAATTGACGTTTCACGTTGTTTGTTTCGTTCAGTTTTCAAAGAACTTGTCTGCCGCTCAGAAGCGACTTTATCAATATAACATTTTGTTATATTTTCGTCAACAACTTTTTTTAATAAGTTGTTTTTCATTTGTTTCTTGTGTTGTCTTCCGTGACAACGAATATAAATATACCAGTTTGATTATTAAAATGCAATAGTTTTTCTAATAAAATTTTTAACTTAGTAAAAAACTATAAAAACAGTACATTTCTTCTATATAAATATAGTTTTGTTAATCCATTATCCATTTAATGAGCAATGATCTCATCTTCCTTTCAATAGAAGATTCCCTCACCCCTCGCTAATTATCCTGCCTCCAATAAAGGAATAAAAAAAGCTTTGGAGAAATCTCCAAAGCTTAGTCTTGTTTATGACGCATAGCCGGGAATAACAGTACGTCACGAATAGATGGTGCATTTGTTAATAACATAACTAGACGATCAATACCAATTCCTAACCCACCTGTAGGAGGCATACCGTACTCAAGAGCTTCAATATAATCATCATCCATCATATGTGCTTCATCATTACCTTGTTCACGCTCTTTTAATTGAGCTTCAAAACGTTCTTTTTGATCAATTGGATCGTTTAACTCAGTGAATGCATTTGCATGCTCACGAGCAACAATGAATAATTCGAAACGATCTGTAAATCGTGGATCTTCATCGTTCTTTTTCGCAAGTGGTGAAATCTCTACCGGGTGGCCATAGATAAATGTAGGCTGAATTAATTTATCCTCTACCTTTTGCTCGAAGAATTCGTTAATAATATGACCAACTTCCATTGTATCTTTAATTTCTACACCATGTTCTTTTGCAAGTTCACGCGCTTCTTCTACACTCATTGTATTCCAGAAATCCGCTCCAGAATATTGTTTAATTGCATCTACCATATGAAGGCGTGTCCATTCTGGCTCTAGATTGATTTCTTGATCACCATATTGGATTGTTGTTGTACCTAGTACTTGTTTCGCAATATGAGCAACCATATTTTCTGTTAGTTTCATAATATCTTTATAATCGGCATACGCCTCATATAGTTCAATCATCGTAAACTCAGGGTTATGACGTGTTGATACACCCTCATTACGGAATACACGGCCGATTTCATAAACTTTTTCTAATCCGCCCACAATAAGACGTTTTAAATGAAGTTCAATTGCGATACGCATATATAATTCCATATCTAATGCATTATGATGTGTAGTGAAAGGACGAGCAGACGCTCCACCTGCAATTGCATGCATCATAGGTGTTTCCACTTCAAGATAACCATTATCGTCTAAGTATCTTCTCATCTCACGAATGATTTTACTACGAGTAACGAATGTTTCACGACTTTCCATACTTGTAATTAAATCTAAATAACGTTGACGGTAACGTTGTTCAATATCTTTTAATCCGTGATATTTATCCGGTAATGGACGAAGAGATTTCGTTAATAACGTAAAGCCCGTTGCCTTTACTGAAAGTTCTCCAACATTCGTTTTGAAAACTTTACCTTCAATCCCTACTAAGTCACCTAAATCTGCTGTCTTAAACAATTCATACTCTTCATCCCCAACAGCATCTTTACGAACATAGATTTGAACTTGTCCATGTAAATCTTGAACGTGTGCAAATCCCGCTTTTCCTTTACCGCGTTTTGTCATAATACGACCAGCGATAGAAACAGAGATTTCTTTCTCTTCTAATTCTTCTTTAGAGAACTCTCCATATAAGCTTAATAAGTCGTTTGTTGAATTCGTACGTTCAAAGCGTTTACCGAACGGATCGATCCCTTGTTCACGTAAGTTATGTAACTTTTCACGACGAACAAGCAATTGGTCGTTTAATTCTTCGTGGTTCATGTTATCCATGATATTGATATCACTCCAGCTCTATTTAATTTTACAATATATACAGTATAGCATTTTCTACTCAACTAGAAAAACTGCCAGCAACTAACTGGCAGCTCTTCTTTCTTTCACGTAATTATAGGAAGTGTACAAAAGAATGTCAATCTTCCATGTTCCCTTATTAGCCAACGTAAATTGTTTGTTGTTTCGCTTCTACCTCTTCTACAAATGCACCTAATAAATTCGCAAGGTCTTCACGTGTGTTACACGTATTGATACCATTACGCACGCTCGCATTACCACGAACACCTTTTAAATACCAAGCTGCATGCTTTCTCATCTCTCTTACAGCGATATTTTCGTTCTTTAAATCGATAAGACGATCTAGGTGCAACATACATACATCAATTTTCTCACGCACTGTTGGTTCCGGCATTAATTCGCCTGTCTCTAAATACTTTACCGTACGATAAATCATCCATGGGTCTCCAAGAGCAGCGCGGCCAATCATAACACCGTCTACACCAATTTCATCAAGCATACGCTTTGCATCTTGTGGTGTTTCGACATCACCATTTCCGATAACCGGGATATTTACAGCTTGCTTTACTTGTTTAATAATATCCCAATCTGCTTTCCCTTCATACATTTGCACTCGTGTACGCCCATGGACCGCTACCGCTTGCCCACCAGCACGCTCAACAGCTTTGGCGTTCTCTACTGCAAAAATATGATCTTCATCCCAACCAATACGCATCTTAACTGTAACTGGCTTTTCAACAGCATCTACAACTGCCGCTACCATTTCATATATTTTATTTGGATCTAAAAGCCACTTTGCTCCCGCATCACACTTAGTGATTTTCGGTACTGGGCAACCCATATTAATATCAATAATGTCTGCTGTCGTATATTTATCTACGTATTTCGCAGCATCTACAAGAGTTTCTTTCTCTCCACCAAAAATTTGTAAACTTAATGGTTTTTCTCTCTCATCGATATATAACATATCTAATGTTCTTTTGTTATTAAGTAATATTGCCTTATCACTTACCATTTCAGCACAAACTAAACCTGCACCGAATTCTTTTACTGTCAAACGGAATGCAGAGTTACACACTCCCGCCATCGGTGCTAATACAACCGGATTTTTCATCTCAATATTTGCAATCTTTAACACTCGACTTACTCCTTCCATCATAGTCACTTTGGCATTAGTTCATCTATTGAGACCTTTAATGCTTTAGCAACTTCTACTACAAAATCTTGGGAAGGCGATCGATTCCCTCTCTCAACTTCACCTAAAACAGATACAGATACCCCTAATTCTTTAGCAAAACCTTCTTGCGTATAGCCTTTTAGCTTTCGAAAAGCACGAATGCGTCTTCCCCATTTTTCTGCTTCCATACCGTTACTCCCTCTCGCCTTTTCATTTCTTCTACTTGTGAACGTGAAATGTCTTGTTTTATATCTTGATTAATCTCTAACAACGGAACGATAACAAAAGCTCTTTCAAACATCCGCGGATGCGGAACAATAAGATTCTCTGCTTCAATATTCTCTTGATTATATAGTAAAATGTCAAGGTCGATGGTCCTCGGACCCCACCTAATTTCCCTTTTTCTTCCTAGATTATTCTCTACTTTTTGTGTTACTTTCAATAATTCTTGTGGTGATAAATTGGTAGAAATTTTTATAACTAAATTCAAAAAGCAACTTTGGTCAGTATAGCCAACTGGTTCAGTTTCATATACAGATGAAATATCGTCAACTTGGATATAAGGGCTTTTGTTTAAAAACTGAATCGCTTCAGTTAAATAAGTATAACGCTCTCCAATATTTGAACCTAACGCAATGTACGCTATATTATTCATGAACGTTCTCTCGTAATTTCTACCGCTACAGCACGATAATGCCCCGGTATCGGTGGATCCGGTTTAATAACCTTTATCGTACATCGTGAAATACTCTCATATTGTGCCAATATATCTGTAGCGATATTTTCAGCGATACTCTCCACAAGCTTATACGTTCTATCTTCAACAACTTTCCTACATAATTCGAAAAGCTCTCCATAATTGACAGAATGCTCTAAGTCATCACTTTCTCCCGCACGCTTTAAATCCAATTCCACCGTTAAGTCCACTTTAAATCTCTGACCTAGCTTATTTTCTTCCGGGAATACACCATGATAACCGTAAAACTCCATATCATGGACATAAATTTTATCCAATTACTTTCCCCCCTTACCAATCATCGCATCCATCATCTTAGCCATACGCGCCATTTCTTTTACATCGTGAACACGAACAAACTCACAACCTTTTTCAATACCAAGGCAAACGGTAGCACCCGTTCCTTCAAGTCGTTCCTCCACCGGTAAATCTAATACATGTCCAATAAAGGATTTTCTTGAAGTACCTAATAGAACCGGATAACCTAGTACGTTTAACTGCTCTAAATGGCGCATCGCTTCTAAATTCTGTTCAGGTGTTTTTGCAAAACCAATACCTGGGTCTAAAATAATGTTCTCATCTCGCACACCAGCATCTTTAGCAATTTTAATACTCTCATGCAAATCAGCAATCATATCAGCCATTAAGTTACGATAATTCATATTATCGCGATTATGCATTAAGATAATAGGCACATCATAATAGGCTGCAACTTCAGCAATCTTCGGTTCTGCCTTCGCTCCCCAAATATCATTAATAATATGAGCACCAGCTTCAATCGCTTGTTTCGCAACCTCAGCTTTATACGTATCAATAGAAATAGGCAACTTCACTTCTTTTGAAACTGCCTGAATCATCGGAACAACTCGCTTTATTTCTTCTTCTACTGAAACTTTAGCGAAACCCGGGCGAGTAGATTCGCCGCCGATATCAATAATATGAGCACCTTCGTTTTTCATTTCTTTCGCATGGCGCACCGCGGCATCTACTTCGTTGTAACTCCCACCATCAGAAAATGAATCTGGCGTTACATTTAAAATTCCCATAATTAATGTCTTTTCATTTAAATTCAATGTATATTCGCCGCAGCGCAAATCATAATCCCACTTCAAACTACACATCTCCTCTTCGCAATTCATTTCTGCTCCACAATTGCTCTCTCTGCATTTCATAAAGATCCATAAATCTTTTTGTAACCATCCCCACTTTACCCGGGAAATCTTCCCCCTCTATATGACAAAGAGGGACAATCTCTTGAATGGAGTTTGTTACGAATACTTCATCCGCTGAAAGCAATTCATCTTTTGTAAAGAAACCTTCCTTTACTTCTATACCCAGCTCTTCAGCAACCTTTATAATAAACGCACGAGTGATTCCGTTTAAAATCCCTGTTTCTAATGAAGGAGTATACAAAGTATCTCCTTTAACAAAAAAGAGATTCGAAACAATCCCCTCTGCAACATAACCTGTTTCTGTAAGGAAAATACCTTCCTTATTCACAACATTTCCAATTTCTCGTTTCCCTAAAATATTATTTAAATAATGATGGGACTTCAAGCGAAATGCACCCTCTGGTGTATTTCGCACTTGCTTTAAAACAACCCCTTCTTTTTCCACTACATCCCCCGGGGCTGCTAAAGGTTTTATAAAAACAATAACAGATGGCTCTTCATACATTTCTGTTTGCAATCCTATTTCGTCTATACCCGCCGATACATTAAAGCGCACATACGCATGCTTTAATCCATTCTTAACGAGTAGATTCTTCAAAATAAGCATTACGTCATCTTTTGTCATTGTCCATTTAATTTGCAATGTATCCAGCGCATCCATTAAACGTTCATAATGATCATCCAGCAAAAAGGGGTGACCATTATAAATACGAAACGTCTCAAAAACTCCAAGTCCATATAAATAACCATGGTCATAAGGAGAAATTTTCGCTTTACTCGCTTCTACATACGCACCATTTACGTAAATTAACATGATGTCACACTTGGACTATATTTACGGATGAAATTCTGTAACAGCTCTTTCCCATGAGAAGTCATAATAGATTCCGGATGGAACTGCACACCTTCAATCGGCAATGCTTTATGACGAAGCGCCATAATTTCTCCTTCTTCCGTCCAAGATGTTATCTCTAAACAATTAGGCAACGTCTCTTTTTTAACGATAAGAGAGTGATAACGTGTCGCGGCAAATGGATTTGGGATATCAGAAAAAATCGTCTGTCCATCATGATACATTAAAGAAGTTTTGCCGTGCATTAAACGTTCTGCCCTGACAACATCTCCTCCAAATACTTGCGCAATTGATTGATGCCCAAGACAAACTCCGAAAATCGGAATTTTACCTGCGAAGTATTTAATAACATCCATGCTAATCCCTGCCTCATTAGGGCTACATGGACCTGGCGAAATCATTAAAAAATCCGGTTTCATATTCTCAATATCTGAAATAGTCACTTCATCATTACGCTTAATAACAAGCTCTTGTCCAAGTTCCCCAAGAAACTGCACTAAATTAAATGTAAAAGAATCATAATTATCAATCATTAATATCATTTCTCTCACCTAACCGTTTCTTCGCTACTTTCTTTTGCACGCCATAAAGCGATTGCTTTTTTTAACGACTCTTTATATTCGTTTTTAGGATTTGAATCAATTACAATTCCCGCTCCCGCTTGAACATGTGCTTGTCCATCTTTGGCAAGCAATGTTCGTATTACAATATTCAATTCCGTATCTCCAGAATATCCAATCCAACCAATTGAACCTGTATAAATCCCTCGGCGAACAGGTTCTAATTCTTCAATAATTTCCATCGTACGTATTTTCGGGGCACCAGTAATTGTCCCACCAGGAAATACAGCCTTCACCAAATCGAAAGCATCTTTATCTTCTTCCACCTCACCACGCACATTAGAAACAATATGCATAACGTGTGAGTATTTTTCAATTACCATAAATTCATCTACTTCAACAGTGCCATATTTACAAACCCGACCCAAATCATTTCGTTCCAAATCCACAAGCATCACGTGCTCTGCTCTTTCCTTTTCGTTTTCAATTAATTCTTTCGCCAATTCTTCATCCTCTTGCTCACTTGCCCCTCGAGAACGCGTACCAGCAATTGGCCTCGTACTTACTTCTTTTCCTTGCTTTTTAATTAGTAATTCAGGCGAACCACTAACAATTTGAAAATCTCCAAGCTCCAAGTAACCCATATATGGAGATGGATTAATTTCACGAAGACTTGTATAGATTTCTAGCGGATGTGTGTGTAACGTCCGTTCTTGTCGTGTCGACAAGTTTACTTGGAACACGTCACCTGCCCCAATATATTCTTGAATACGTTCAACAGCCTTCATAAAGCCTTCTTCTGTAAAAGCAACTGCTTCATTTTTCTCTTCAGGACATTTAAATGACATAGTCACTTCAGATGCTTCTTTCATCCAAAGATCCTTCCATTCATTTAATCGTTCTTCTGCCTCTTTATGCTCATCTACATAATGCGTAATAATCCATAATACTTTTTCTTTTTGATCATATACAAACACGTCATCAAACAATAAAAAGAATATATCAGGTATATTAATGTCATCCTCTGCAAGAGTAGGTAACTTTTCAATATAACGGATACAATCATAACTAAAGTATCCAATTGCACCACCTTGAAAAGGTGGATACTTCGGATTATAATCCGTTTTCCATTTCTCCATATATTCTTGCATTAAATCTAATGGATTCCCATGTTCTATTGTTTCCTTACCACTTTCACTTATATGTAACGTCTCATTCTTCCCTTGAATTACTGCTACTGGGTCCAGCCCAACAATGTTATAACGACCACCACGTCCACTTTCTAACAAAATATGTTGCGGCTTATCTTGGGAAAGAAATTTATATTGCTTAAAGAAATCTAACTGATATGGAATAGAAAGCGCTAAAGATTTTCTTCGTTGCATATCAACACCCCGTCTTCTTTTATCCCACCCTCTTAAGCTAACCAGCTCAAACTACATAAAGTTATTTACATAGAGAATGATTACACTCGAGGGCTAGTGAAAATAAATTAATTATACTACTTCTTATTTTACATGAAGTTTTCTAGTCATTCACTCTTTTCCTTTTTCCAATCAAAAAAGAAAAAGCATCCTTTTTCAAGGATGCTTTTTAAATCGCATTCAATTATGATTCAAATTGATAAAGTGGTGTACTTAAATAACGTTCACCGTTACTTGGGATAATAACAAGTACCTTTTTCCCTTTACCTAATTTCTTCGCAACTTCTGTCGCTGCATAAATGACTGCTCCTGAAGAGATACCAACTAAAATACCTTCTTCTTTAGCTACTCTTCTCGCATATTCAAACGCTTGCTCTGTTTTCACTTGAATAATTTCATCATATACTTCTACATCCAATGTCTCCGGAACAAATCCTGCTCCAATTCCTTGGATCTTATGTGGCCCCGGCTTTCCACCAGATAATACTGGTGAATCCGCAGGTTCTACCGCATAAATTTTAATATCTTCATACGCTTCTTTCAGCACTTCACCGGCACCTGTAATTGTCCCACCTGTGCCAATACCTGCGATAAACGCATCTAATTGATCACCCATTTGTTCAACAATTTCTGGACCCGTCGTTAAACGATGGATTTCCGGATTCGCTTGGTTTTGGAATTGTTGCGGTATAAAGTAACCATGTTCTTTCGCTAATTCAGTCGCTTTACGAATCGCTCCGCCCATCCCTTCAGGGCCTGGAGTCAATACTAATTCCGCACCATAAGCACGTAATAAATTACGACGCTCGATACTCATTGTTTCTGGCATTACTAAAATCGCCTTATATCCTTTAGCAGCCGCTACCATCGCTAAACCAATACCCGTGTTACCACTTGTCGGTTCAATGATTGTATCGCCTTCTTTTAATAATCCTTTCTTTTCAGCATCTTCGATCATAGCTAACGCAATACGATCTTTAACACTGCTACCCGGATTCATAAATTCTAATTTCAAGTATACATCTGCGCTATCTGATTCTACGATGCGGTTCAACTTAACGATCGGCGTTTTCCCGATTAATTCTGAAACTGATTGTGCCACTCGCATTCCTGTCACTCCTAACACCGAGTATTTTTATTGGTTTTATTTATATTTAGATTTTGTCAGAAAATTTCCTTTTTGTCAATCCATTTGGATGAACGATTCTATGCTTTAACTCCCTTATTACAGGCTCTCAATTAAGTTTGTAATATCTTCTTTAGCGAATTTATATCGTTCATTACAGAAGTGACAATGAACTTCCGTCTCTTCTTCTTCTGCACGAATTTGCTCTAACTCTGCTTTACCTAAACTAATTAGTACACTTTCAATACGCTCGCGTGAACATGTACAATTAAATTGAACATCCATTGTTTCTAGCACTTTCACTTTATCTTCTCCAAGCACTTTATATAGTAGCTCTTCTGGAGAAAGCCCTTGTTCAATCAATGTTGATACAGGAGGAATTTTTTGCAAACGCTCTTCAATAAATGAAATTGTTTCTTCCTGTGCACCTGGCATAATTTGAAGAATGAATCCACCCGCCGCCAATATGCTATCGTCCCCATTTACGAGAACACCGACACCTACAGAAGAAGGTGTCTGCTCAGAAACTGCGAAATAATATGTGAAATCTTCCCCTAGTTCTCCTGAAACAATTGGAGATTGACCGATAAACGGTTCACGCATACCGATATCTTTAATTACCGTTACAAATCCTTCTGTACCTACCGCTTGATATACACGTAATTTCCCTTGTTCAGTCCCTTCAAAATCAACATGTGGATTCGTTACATAACCACGTACATCCCCATTTGCATGAGCATCGACTAAGATCGGACCAATTGGACCGTTACCCTCTACTTTAATCGTTAACTTCTGTTCGCCTTTTAACATGGCACCCATCATTGTGCCCGCAGTTAACGAACGGCCAAGTACCGCTGAAGCTGTTCTCCATGTATCATGACGTTTTTGCGCCTCACTTACTGTGTTTGTTGTACGTACACTATACGCACGTACTTCTCCATCAAACGCTAACGCTTTTACTAAATAATCTTTCATACTTATTTATTCACCCTTCTCATGCTGTAAATTTGCATTACGTTCATATAACATATACAAACCTTTTAACGTTAAAAATGGATCTACAATATCAATTACATTTGATTCTTCTGAAATTAATTTCGCTAACCCACCTGTTGCAATAACTTTCGGTTCTTGTTTAGCTTCTTCTTTCATACGCTTAACAATACCTTCCACTTGTCCAACGTACCCATAAAGAATACCTGATTGCATTGCACTTACTGTATTCTTCCCAATAACACTACTCGGTTTTGTAATTTCAATACGAGGAAGCTTTGCTGCTCTGCTATATAACGCCTCTGCCGAGATCATAATTCCCGGTGTAATAACGCCACCCATATAATGTTTCTCTTCGTTAATATAACAATATGTAGTAGCCGTACCAAAATCAACAATGATAAGAGGACTTCCATACAAATGGATACCTGCTACTGCATTTACAATTCGGTCCGCGCCTACTTCACGTGGATTTTCATATTTAATATTCAAGCCAGTTTTTATCCCAGGCCCCACTACAAGCGGTTTAATTTTAAAATACTTTTCGCACATACGCTCTAAAGCGAACATAATTGGCGGTACGACTGAAGATACGATAATACCTTTCACATCTTCAAAAGAAAGACCTTCATGCTCAAGTAACTGCTTTACAAGCATCCCATACTCATCTTCTGTTTTATGACGATCTGTTTCCATGCGCCAATGCTGGCGAAGTTTCCCCTCTTCAAATACACCTAGCACCGCATTTGTGTTCCCTACATCCAATACAAAAATCATATTCTCACCACTTATCTTATTTAATCTATATTTGTGCAGTATGTATAAAACTTATAAAAACATCATATCACACATACTTATATATTCAGCTTTTCTATCCTCATCATTTTACAAAAAGATCACTCTCTATTTCAATTTTTAATACGAGTTTTATTTAAATTCTTTTGCCACTTAAATTTATTCCACAAACAAAAAAGGAGTGACTATCGTCACTCCTTCATCTCTTACTTATCTTCTGTATCTTCATCGTCTTTCTTCATATTGATGTTTACTTTCACATCATCTGAAGATGTTGGACGCTCAGGTAATCTGCCATAATCATATAAATGATTAATTTGCTCTGCATCTAATGTTTCTACTTCAAGTAACGTTTTCGCAATAATATCTAGCTTATCACGCTTTTCAGTAAGAATTTGTTTCGCACGAGCATAACAGTCTTTCATAATAGTTTGCATTTCCACATCGATTTCATGTGCAATTGCATCACTGTAGTTTTGCTCTGAATGGAAGTCTCTTCCTAAGAACACCTGACCACCTTGCGAGCTACCGAATTGCATCGGCCCAAGCTTATCACTCATACCGAATTCTGTAACCATACGTCTTGCAATACCAGTCGCACGTTGGAAGTCATTGTGAGCACCTGTACTCACTTCACCAAATACAATCTCCTCAGCTACTCGACCACCAAGTAAACCAGTGATTTTATCAAGTAACTCTGGTTTTGTCATGAAGTAACGATCTTCTTTCGGAAGCATTACCGCATATCCACCAGCTTGACCACGAGGGACAATTGTTACTTTATGAACGATATCTGCTTCATCCAGGACAACACCAATTACAGTATGGCCAGCCTCATGGAATGCAACGATATTACGTTCTTTTTCAGAGATAACACGACTTTTCTTAGCTGGACCTGCAATAACACGATCCGTTGCTTCATCGATGTCACTCATATCAATTTTCTTCTTATCTTGACGCGCAGCTACTAAAGCAGCTTCGTTTAATAAGTTTTCAAGATCGGCACCAGAGAATCCTGGTGTACGAGTTGCAATCGCTCTTAAGTTGACGTTCTCATCAAGCGGTTTATTACGAGCGTGTACTTTAAGTACAGCTTCACGACCATTTACATCTGGACGATCTACTGTAATTTGACGGTCAAAACGACCTGGACGTAATAACGCTGGATCAAGAATATCAGGACGGTTTGTCGCAGCGATGATAATAATACCTTCGTTTGCACCGAATCCATCCATTTCAACAAGCAATTGGTTCAACGTTTGTTCACGCTCATCATGACCACCGCCAAGACCCGCGCCACGTTGACGTCCTACTGCATCAATTTCATCAATGAAAATGATACAAGGAGCATTTTTCTTTGCATTTTCAAATAAATCACGTACACGGGATGCACCGACACCGACGAACATCTCTACGAAGTCAGAACCACTAATAGAGAAGAACGGAACGCCTGCTTCACCTGCAACGGCACGTGCTAATAAAGTTTTACCTGTACCTGGAGGTCCCACTAATAGAACACCCTTTGGAATACGGGCACCAACTTCAGCGAACTTACGAGGGTCTTTCAAGAATTCAACTACCTCAACAAGTTCTTGTTTCTCTTCATCCGCTCCAGCAACATCTCTGAAACGAATTTTTTTCTTTTCATCATTGTATAGCTTCGCCTTACTTTTCCCGAAGTTCATAACACGGCTACCGCCGCCCTGAGCCTGGTTTAATAAGAAGAAGAATAAAATGAAGATAATGACAAACGGAATGATAGAAGTGAAGAACGTTACCCAAGCACTTGTTTCTTCTGCTGGTTGATACTTAACTTCAGCCCCTTGCGCCTTATCATTAATTTTCTTTTGTAATTCCTCAGTATTTGGTGCATAAGTAACAAATTGTTCTCCTTGGTTAGAAGTATTGAATTGTCCTTTTACTTCAAACACACCATTTTTCGGTTGAAGCTGCACATTACGCACTTCACCTTTTTCAAGTTTAGTAATGAATTTATCGTAGCTAACTGATGTCGTTTTTTGCGTCGAACCATTAAAATAGCTCACGATTCCAATTACTACTAAGAATATCAGTAAATAAAAGATGGTATTACGGAAGATACGATTCATTCCTAACCTCCTCTCACGGCATAAACACTATAGTAAATCGTAACATAGAAAAACTTTCCTATACAATTGTAACGCCTGTATTTAATTAATTTGAGTAAACACTTGGTTTTAATACTCCTACATAAGGAAGATTACGGTATTGCTCTTTATAATCTAATCCATATCCTACAACAAATTCATGAGGAACAGTAAATCCAACATAATCTGCTTTCAGATCAACCTTACGGCCTGTTGGCTTATCTAATAACGTAACAATTTTTACAGATTTCGCTTTACGATATTTAAATAGGTCCACTAAATAGCTTAGCGTAAGACCGCTATCAATAATATCTTCAACGATTAAAATATCGCGACCTTCTACAGAAGTATCAAGGTCTTTTAAGATTTTTACTTCGCCTGTCGAAACTGTAGAGTGGCCATAGCTAGATACAGCCATAAAATCCATTTCAAGATATGTATCTGTTCTCTTTAATAAATCTGCCATAAATGGCATTGCGCCCTTTAGTACACCAATTGCAAGAGGTACTGTATTTTTGTAATCCTCTGCAATAATCGCACCTAGTTCGTGCACCTTTTCCTGTATTTGTTCTTCAGAAATTAATACTTTTTCGATATCTTGATTCATCATTTCATTATCCTCCCGGAAGACTCCTTGCTTTTGTAGTGAATAATCATATATTTATCCCTCTTTGCTATCTCTTTCGAAGTAGCAAATGCAGATCGTTTCAACAAGGGTACCCAAATAATATTTCCACTTGCGTCACAAACGATCGGCCACTCTTCTCTTTTTTCTTTAGGTACTTTCGCTTCGATAAAAATAGCTTTTATCTTTTTTGTACCATCCATACCTTGTATTGACATGCGATCTCCATTTTCCCTAGAACGGATACGAAGTGGATACGATATATCATTATACTTAGCAACAAATACTGTTTCATTCATGCTACTTGGTATATCTTCGCTCACCTCTGTTACAAGTTTATCCCCATTCGGCAATGTAATTGTCCCAGGCACTGATAAATCTTGCAAAAAAGGAGAAACAATTTCTTGTTTAAATCCAAAGCTACATTCTTCGTATGTGCGAACAATTTTCAAACCACCTGGAAAATCAAGTGAACCTGAAGGTTGTGTCCGCTTAAAAAATTCAATCACCTTGTCAATATGTATAGAAGAAAGCGAAGATGGAATCTTATATTCATAAAGATAGTTTAATATTAGTTGAATCCCTCTCCTTTGTAAAGGCATAGACATGGATTCAAAGGCAGGAATTGATAAGCTAATTTGTTTATCGCTTTTTTTTGTAATTACTTTATTCATCTTCTCAAAAGCTAATTCCTGCAAATATGCCTCATCCTCTTGCATCTGCACGCTAAATTTTTGAAATTTCTCATGCATTTGTGGATTTTCCTCTTTCAAATAAGGAAGGACATATTTACGTAATCGATTCCTTGTATATACTTCCTTTTTATTACTCGGATCTATACGTGGGATTACTTTTAGCTTATTACAGTAATCAACAATTTCTTCCTTAGTTACTCCAAGTAACGGCCTAATTAAATATCCATTATGAAAAGGACGCTTCACTGCAATTCCTGCGTACCCTTTCGGAGTACTTCCTCGTACAAGGCGCATTAAAATCGTCTCTACTTGATCATCTCCATGATGGCCAAGAGCTACATATCTCGCATCATATTTCTTCATTATTCTTTCCAAAAATGCATATCTGCATTCTCTAGCAGCAACTTGTGCATTCATTCCATATTGCTGTTGATATTGCGACACATTAACCCTTATCGTTTCGCAAATAATTCCTAACTCTTTGCAAAGATTACGTACAAACTGTAGGTCCTCATGAGATTCATCACCTCTAAACATGTGATCCACATGGGCTACTACAATTTCGAGCTGCTTTTCTGCTCTTTTTTCTAACAAATAATATAGAAGAGCCAAAGAGTCAGGGCCACCAGAAACCCCTACAACAATTGTTGAATGTTCCTTTAATACATCATGCCGCTTTACAAAGTCATCTACTTTTTCAACAAATGTATCTTTCAACTTCGCAATCACCTTTCATTAAACAAGAACAGCAACATTAGTTACCTTGTATATAATGGTACAACTTTTACAAACATTGTGCAAAAAAAAGATGTACAAAATTCACATTTTTATCTTACATCCCCTCTGTATATTCACAAAAGTAATAACATTACCTTTTTTAATCAAAAAGACCTAGGCATTTACCTAGGTCTTTTCAGTAATAATTTAATTTATTGCGCCTGCATTCCTACTATCGGAATCGTGGCCCACTTCGGCATATTTTTCTTTACCTTTGCCACCACAATAGTCATATCATCATTTATATAACCATCGCCAGACCTAATTACTTCTTCCATGATGATATCAGCAATTTCTTGTGGATCTTCTGTTTGTAGTTCTTTAATTTTACGTTTTATCCATAATTCGTGATTCTCCACATGTTGCGCTCCCTCAAAAATACCATCGCTCATCATGATAAGAATATCTCCCGTTTTTAATTGTTCACCAACCACATCAACTTCAACATCTTCAATGATTCCAATCGGTAAATTACTTGCTTCAATTTTCAAAATATTATTTCCGCGTTTAACAAAACTCGGCGTCGATCCAACCTTTAAAAACTTCGCACTCGCATCCCGTAAATCTACCATAGCTAAGTCAAGTGTTGTATACATCTCCTCTGTCGTTCTTAAAGAAAGAATTGAATTGATGGACTTAATCGCTATTTCTTCATCAATACCTGATTGAAGTATCTTTTGTAATAATTTTACCGTTTCCTTACTCTCCATATGAGCCCTTTGCCCATTTCCCATACCATCACTAATCGCAAGTGCATATTTACCAACACTTAAATCCATCATCGCATAGGAATCACCTGAAACAAATCCACCACCTTTTGCAGCTGTGGCCAATCCTGTATCAAGAGAATACGTCTTCGCTGAACCAAATGATATTAAACTATGACCATTTGGATAAGAGGATTTCTCTTCATGCTTAACGACAATATTTTCTTTTAAAATATCTGAAAGCATCGGCGCAACCAACTTCTCACATTCTCCATGCTCATTAGATGCAGCTGGAATCAACATTTCAATATCAATACTTCCTCTATCTAAACAATAAATATCAACATGCTCCACTTCGACGCCGAAATCGCGAAATGCTTGCAAAATCTGTTCTTCTTGCACTTGGTGGTTTTCTCGTTCTCGTTGTATCTCCTTAGCGAAATCTTCCATTACTTTTGATACACCTAGTAATTGCTCCGCTACAATTCTACGATTTTCTTTCATTTGTTTGCGTAATTTCTGTCCCTCATAGAAGTGATCTAATTCACCCGCTACTAAATCTGTCACTTTCTTCCCTCTCACACAATGCTTGTCCCATTCGCGAACTAACTTCCGATTATGTTGCAACGTTCCTTCTTCCGTTTCGCTCATTATTTGTTTCATATAATCGTACGTTTTATCGAAATTAACTACCCAGCATTGATCTTTTTTAAAGCATGTTTGGCATGTTTTCGCAGTAATTGTACTTAAAAATAAATCCGCTTCTGTTTCTTTATCTTCCTCTTCCACATATCCATATACAGAAAAGCTATTAGACAAAGCAGCAAATACATTAGCAAATTGATTGATTTTGTTCGCCGTAACATCGCGCATCCTTCTTAAATATTGTTGTTGATCTTGTGAATGCTCCTGTGTACCCGGCATAAATTTAGCAATACGATCCATAACAAGTTTCGGTGTTAATAAGAAGAAAACAATCGCCACACCAGATTCAATTAAAGTTGTTACAATACTTGTTTGCTTGTCTACATATAACGTAATTAAACTTGTACCAATTAATAAACCTAAACTAACTCCTATACGTTTCCCTTCTTTTAACAATCCACCAAGCAATCCTGAAAAGGCAAGGAGACTAAGTTGAGACAAGCTAGACACATTCGCTAAACTTAATATTAATCCAGTAACGACTCCCACTGTGGATCCTGTAGCCGCACCGGCAATAAAGGCAAATACTAATACTAAATATCTAGTGAAAATATGTTGAATAGAAGCATCATAAACAAACCAATCTGTTGTACCCGTTAAAACAGATGCTAGTAATATAATTAAACAAACAATTTCTTCTGTTTCTAACGCTTGTTGTTTCCCTTTCCTTTCCACTAAAAGCGGAACACTTTGTAAAAATATCATCGTTAATACGAAGCTAAGCCCTGCTTCAATCGTACTAACGAGCAAATCATACATGGTGACAGTTTGCTGTGCAAAATATACAACAACTAAATGTGCGGTTAATGCGGAGATAAATACTTGGAATGGTACAAGTCCA
Source organism: Bacillus paramycoides (assembly GCF_001884235.1). Lineage (GTDB taxonomy): Bacteria > Bacillota > Bacilli > Bacillales > Bacillaceae_G > Bacillus_A > Bacillus_A paramycoides. The sequence goes on from NZ_MAOI01000104.1 coordinate 17,262, forward strand.
ACAGTTTTACGTGTAAACCGACTAAAGAAGATATTATAAATAAAGAACGTAAAAATAGATGCAAAAGTAAAAAATAAATTATCTATCGAAACTGAAAGTGCCCCACCCATGAGAGCTAAGAACGCGAGCGGCATTTTATCTCGCTTCATAACATAAACAGCAGCAAAAAACGGCAATGCAAACGGTAAAATGTTTGTTAATATATATGCTCGTCCCAAAAGAAAACCAATAACAACAATAATGAACCCCCATCTAAAGAAAACTTGTTCAAACTTCATTCGCAACTTACTCGTCCACTTTATTGTTCCAAGCTGACTTTCATTCATCGCCAATGCACTTGTATTCATAGTATTCCTTCCTGCTTTAGGCATATTTTTAACACCACCTGCATAGTTTAATTACTGTCATTATAAAAGATGATTATTGGGATTTTTGTCAAAACAACAGTTCTAACTTTTATAATCGTTCGACTTTTTATTCGAAATAACTCTACATATATACATGGTATTTAATTTATTTAAAGATAATTAAAAGAATGTTCAGAAAATATAGGGCGATTTTGTAGAAGTATTGTATGTCTGAATTTATTTAACAAAAAAAGATCATGCAATTCGCATGATCTTTTTAGATGACCCGTACGGGATTCGAACCCGTGTTACCGCCGTGAAAGGGCGGTGTCTTAACCACTTGACCAACGGGCCGTTAAATTAAATATAGCGGCGGAGGGGATCGAAC
>NZ_MAOI01000105.1 GCF_001884235.1 Bacillus paramycoides
TCGTCTTATTTAACGGACAATTAGTATCTTACATCAGATATACTTTAAAGTCAACACATCTCAAAAACTTTTTTAAAATATATTCTCCCATATAAAAAAGCACCCCGAGTAATCACTCTGGGTACCTCTCTATATGTTAAGAATTAAACGGACTTATTATCCGCGACGTGCGCCACGGCCACCACGTTTAGATTCTGTGTTACGCTTTAAAGAAGTTAAACGATCTTCACTATCTTTTAAAAAGCGTGCCATCTTTTGCTCAAATGTTTCTTTTGGAGCTCGGTCGTTACCACCACCGCGGTTATCTCTGTTGAAAGAACGATTATTACGTTGTGGACGTCCAGAACGTTGTTGATCACCACCGCGTTGGTATTCACCACGTGGACGATCTCCTTCTGTTTTTTCACGTTCTTTCGCTTTTTTAATAGATAGACCAATTTTTCCATCTTTTTCAACATTAATAACTTTTACTTCTACTTGGTCGCCCACTTTTAAGTGATCGTTGATATCTTTCACATAATTATCAGCAACCTCACTAATATGAACAAGACCCGTTAAGCCTTCTGGCAGCTCCACAAAAGCCCCAAAATTTGTAATACCTGTTACTTTACCCTGTAACTTGCTGCCTACCTCGATTGACATAAAAAAAATGCTCCTCCTTAGTGGTTAAAAAGTCAAATTTTACTTTATTATATATAATCCTAAAATATAGTGTCAATAAGACATACTCTACTTAGAAACAGGAAAAATTATCTCCCCTTTTCCGGAGAAGAAATAATCCCTTCTAGCAATCTTTAAAACGTACTCTTCATCATTCAACTTTTGAACTTCATCTTTTAGATTCTTTTCTTTTTTCGTTAATGAATCCAGTTCTTTTTTCATGTCCTTAACTTTTGCTTCTTTTGCTTTAATGGAACTGTTTTGTTGATAAAACGTCACACTAATACTAGCAATAATTGTAAAAGCAAAGACAAGAAAAACCGCTAAACGGCGATAAAGTCGCTTCCCGTTCTCATCCGTTTGTATTATATGCTCTTTAACAGGATTTGGACTCTGTTTTTCGATTGTTCTTTGTCTCAGTTCCCTCATTTCCGAGGTCCCCCTAACTTCTTTTTTATACGCTCCCATAATTGGAAGATATGTCCCTTCAATTTTGCTACATATTGCAGGAACCCTACATGCTTCATTATAAAAAGTTTAACACGATTAGGGAGAAGTTTCCATATGAGCGAAGCAATAAATCGAACAGGCCAGACAAAAACTTTCCATATGAAAAGTAATATCCAAATCACCATTTTCCATAACACATGTCCAATTGAAAGCAGTATACGAAATAAGAATAATATAAATGCAATAAATAGCTGCGCTATAATAATAACAGGTTTTATCATGAGTAGCTGTATAATTCGAACAAAAAATTGTGTTGTTTGTACAAAAATATAGATGAGAAAATTTAACATCTTCATGTATAATGCTTTCAATAAGCTTTGATATGCTGCAAAACCACATAATAATGCCAAAAATACATATATACGTAGTTCAGCTTCATTCACAAGCAGTAATACATAAAAAACGAATAATGCTTGGACAATCCAAAATAGTATATCGTGTATAAATACAAGCCAACGCTTCCGCTCTTGGCGTTTTAAAAACCGTTGATATGTATCTAAAGATGCACCAATCCAAGCACCCATTCCAATCATTGAAAGCATTGTATACAGCTGGACTGTTAGGCTCATTTAAACAACTTACTAAAGAAGCCTTTAGTTTTCTCCCCTTGGTTCTCATCAATATACAGCATCTCATGAACTTTCCCTTTAATCGATACAACACCCTTTTCTACATCTAAATTCTTCATTTGCAAATTTTGACCACGAATTGTTAAAAAGCCCATTACAGTCTCGAGTAAAAATTCTTCGCTATCAAAACTCTCCACTTGCTTTACACCAGTAATATCGATTACACGCCTGCCACGCATGATAATATCATGCTCTACAGAAACATTTTGTTGATTAGAAGACATAGGTGAGTAACCATTATTCACGAAAATCCCCCCATAGCTTTATACTAGCTAATAGTAATGTATGAAGGGGCAACCGACTTTAGAACAAGCCTTCTTCCGCTTTTACTTTTTCTTCGCGAACCATACTATACATGTTTGCCGCATCTTCTTTTTTAGTTGTTTCTTTCAATTCGTTTACTTTCACAGTTACTATTTTTTGACCGAAACGAATTGTTAATTCATCATCCACTTTTACATCTGAACTCGCTTTTGCCACTTGGCCATTGATCGATATTCTTCCTTGATCAGATACTTCTTTTGCTAATGTTCTTCTTTTAATTAAACGTGATACTTTCAAAAACTTATCTAGACGCATATCAAATCCCCCTATTAGCGCTCTGTTTGTTTTGCCTCTTCCCATAAAACATCTAACTGTTCTAATGATAAATCTTGCATTTCTTTATTCATTTCGGCTACTTTTGCTTCCATGTATAAAAAACGGCCCATAAATTTCTCATTAGTTGAACGTAACGCTTCTTCTGGATCTAAGTTATAATGACGAGCTATATTAACAAATGCAAATAGTAAATCACCAAATTCACCTAGCATCTTTTCCTCATCCATATTTATAACTTCTTGCTGGAATTCTTGCCATTCTTCTAAGGCTTTCTCTATCATCGGCTGCACATCAACCCAATCAAACCCAACTTTTCCAGCCTTCTTCTGAATTTCATAAGCACGCATTAATTGCGGTAAACTTTTTGGAATTCCGGTTAAAACAGATTCTTTTACGAATCCTTTTTCTTGTTTTTTAATTTCTTCCCAATTCACAATCACTTCATCAGCATTATTTACATCTGTATTTCCAAACACATGTGGATGACGACGAACCATTTTCTCAGATAAAGTTCGAATAATATCATCTATCGAGAACCAACCTTCATCCTCTCCAATTTGGGCATGGAGCATAACTTGCAATAATATATCACCCAGCTCTTCTACTAAGTGATCATCATCCTCTTCATCAATTGCTTCTAACACTTCATACGCTTCTTCAATTAAGTATTTCTTTAAAGATTGATGCGTCTGCTTTTTATCCCACGGACAACCATTCGGTCCACGCAGATCAGCTATAATTTCTCTAAGCACATCAAACTGCTGATATAAGGACGCACGTTCCTTAACTGGCGGTACATATACACTCGTTAAATTATTTAATTCCGTTTCATGATCTAACATGTATAACGGCACCTTTTTCACTTGCTCAAATGAAGTTCCTGCAGCTGTTACGATGTATACTTCGTAATCATCTGGCAACATCTCCATTAACGTTAGCTTCACATCCGAAGCAACGAACGCATCATACACTTGGCAAAAGATTAAATGTTGACGTAATTCTAATTGCCCTCTTTCAAATGATGTAGCATCAATTAATTGGAACCCTTCGATCGGATCAATCTTTAAACTTGCAAACATCGGATCAAGGAAACTTTGTCCGCCTTCAATTCGCACTTCAACATTTGCCACTTCTCCTTTTTGCAAAAGGAGCTGAACTGTTCTTTCTGCTACAAGTGGATGACCTGGAACAGCATAAATAATTTCTGCACCTTTAGCTTGTTCCAGTAATGTATTCGCGATTGTTTCATATACGATTTCAAATGTATCATGTGCTTCATATACATTATCAAAAGCCGTATACTTTATACCTTCTTTTTCCAATTCTTCTATAACTGGATGCTCCTTCGTTCTAACAAACATATGGTCCGCTTCTTTTATCTTTCGATATACACCCATCGTCAACTGATCTAACTCGCCAGCACCTAATCCCAAAATAGTAATGATTCCACTCACAACCTGCCACCTCTATCCACTCTTCTTCAATGAGCCTTCTTTTTTCTCTTGTTTCATAACGGTTCCTAATTCTTCTTTTGTAAATACACATAATTTTAAAATTAAAAACGTATATGTCAATCCACCAATAGCTACACCTAACAACGCTTCAATTGTTGCGATTCCTCTATGTCCTGTATCAATTACTAATCCAGACATTTGTGATACACGCATAAATACTATTAATACAAATCCCATACCGATACCACTAATAGCTATACCTAACATATTCCGCTTATCAATAAGTGACCCCGATACAGCTTGCATAAGTAATCCACTATTTAGCAAGGCGATTACAATAAGCGTAACTAAAGTTGCAATTGCAGCTCCTTTTACATCAAAGTACGGCATTAATATATAGTTTAAAGCTAGCTTCAAACAACCTCCAAATACAACGAATATTGCTGGTTTTAATGTTTGTCCCAGCCCCTGCAAAATAGAAGCGGTTGTAATTGACAATGAGCTAAATAAAATAGATAAAGATAAAATCGATAACACATCTGATCCATCACTATTTTCAAACAACATAATATTTGTAGGTTGAATAATACAAGTTAATCCAATAGCCGATGCAAATCCAATAACAAATGTTATTTTCATTGCTAACTTTACCTTTTCTTGAATAAATGAAAGATCTCCTCTTTCCTTCGCCGCTGTAATAATAGGAATAAGTGACAACGAGAAAGAAGTTGTCACAACAGTACCTAGTTGCATAAGCGGGATACTTCTATCATAAACCCCTTTTAGTACCTTTGCATTTTCAACTTGCTCTCCCGCGCGGATAAGCAAAGTATAAAAGGAAACAGAATCAGCCATTTGTATAAAAATAAGGACTAAATTACTAACACAAATCGCTAACCCCTGCCAAAAAAGGATTTTAATAATCCTTTTTTTATTTCCAATACTCTTCCAACTTTTGAAGAAAATAGCTCGAAAATCATGGCGCATATAAAGTAAAAGTACAATAATCCCAATAAGCCCGCCTGCGATCGAACCTACCATAGCACCTGCACCTACTGTATATAGGTCAAATCCGTGAGCAATAAGGAATAGTGATAAAAATACAATAATAGAAACACGAATCGTTTGTTCAATTACTTGCGAAACAGCTGTCGGCATCATATTATTGAACCCTTGAAAATACCCTCTCGCTACAGATAAGAATGGCATTAGTAGAAATGAAAACGAAATGACACGTAATAATTTATCTAAATGTATATCGCCCATAGCCGATGCAATTGTTTCGGCCCCAAAGAATAATGTAAAAAATCCTATAAAGCCAATCCCTAATAAAAACCAAAAAGATACACAAATAATTTCTTCTGCTTCTTTTTGTTTTCCTCGTTCTAATCTTTCTGCGACCATTTTTGAAATAATAATGGGAAATCCATAAGTAGCTAAAATTAAACAAAATCCATAAAACGGATAAATTTGTTGGTAAATATAAAAACCAATATCACCCGCTATATTTTGATATGGAATACGGTAAAAAGCGCTTAATACTTTCGTAACAAAACTTGCGATTGTTAATATAATAGCCCCACGCCAAAAGGCTTGATACTTCTTCGCTTCCATACAAGAAAACTCCTTTTTCTATTCTCACCCCTCGTATTATATCATAAAGAAAAAAACAAACTCCCTTGCATACGCGAGTAATAATGGCTTCTTTCAATTTCAAAAATATTCAACGAAAAAAGGTAGCAAAGCGCTACCTTCATTCGATATACCTATATCTCCAAATAATTGATTTCTTGGGAAGAAATATCATAATTAGAAAAGATTGCTACTTCTAAAATTCGATATGACCTTACTGCTCCATTTGTTTCGCTAAAAAGCTTGCAGCTGTATTTACTGACTTATGCTCTACTTCACTTATAATAGCCTCTTTAGAGAAGATAATAACAGCTCCAATTGGATCTCCATTCGCAACAATCGGGCCAATTGTATAGGAGCTAACTCTTTCTGCTACCCCATCAATAATTGAAATTTCGCTTTCATCTGTCATAATTACAGACTTACGCTCTTCCATTGTCTTCTCAATTAAATCGCCAACACTTTTATTTAAGTATTCTTTTTTAGATACGCCCGCTACTGCGATAATAGAATCACGATCGCATACAAGCACATTATGTCCTAAGCTATCGTATAAAGCTTCCGTATATTCTTTTGCAAAATCACCTAGTTCACTAATCGGAGAATATTTTTTCAAAATGACTTCTCCATCGCGATCAACAAAAATCTCTAAAGGGTCTCCCTCACGAATACGTAAAGTTCTACGAATTTCCTTCGGAATTACTACCCTGCCTAAATCATCAATTCGACGTACGATTCCAGTTGCTTTCATTCTAATGCTGCCTCACTTTCTACTGATGATCAAAGTGGTGAATTTACCTGTTCATGTAAAAATCACCAACTGTTAAACATAGTATTTTACACATTAGTTCTTCTATGCACGTCGAATTGCATTTTTTTATCTTATATTAGGCATTTATTACTTCTTTTTTTACATCTGGCAAACCTTTTAATAAATTTTCAGCAATTGTTAACCATTTCGATGTCTCTAAACCATTCGTTTTCATAACAATTTTCAATTGTGAACCTTCCATGCCAAGACCGATCATACGACCAAAGCTATTCCCAAGCATGAATAATTTTCCACCATCGATATTTTGGCTCGCTTGTTCAGAAAACAGGAATGTTACTTCAAATTTATTTTGCTTAATTAACTCAATTTGTTCTTTCATTGCCAACACTTTAATGTTTGCGATTTGTAATAAATAACCAACTTCTTGTGGATAATCGCCAAATCTATCGATCATCTCTTCCTGCAACTCTTCAATATCCTCAATTGCAGAAACACCTCTAAATTGTTTATACATCATAATTTTTTGTTTACTATCTGAAATATAAGCATCCGGTAAATATGCATCTACTTCTAAGTCAATTTCAACATTAACCGTATTTTCAACTCCGTCTGTTCCTCTACGTTGTTCAATTGCATCTTTTAACATTTGAGAATACAGATCAAATCCGACAGAATCAATAAATCCATGTTGTTCTGCCCCTAACAAGTTACCCGCACCACGAATTGATAAGTCTCTCATCGCAATTTTGAAACCAGATCCAAGCTCTGTGAACTCTTTAATTGCCTGCAAACGCTTCTCTGCAACTTCCGATAACACTTTATCACGTTTGTATGCAAAGTATGCATACGCGACGCGATTAGAACGTCCAACGCGCCCACGAAGCTGATACAACTGCGATAATCCCATACGATCTGCATCAAATACAATTAATGTATTTACATTCGGAATATCTACACCCGTCTCAATAATAGTTGTACTTACAAGAACATCATGCTGTCCTTCTAAAAACGATAGCATAACAGACTCTAATTCACCTTCATTCATTTTCCCGTGTGCGTATGTTACACGCGCATCTGGAACTAACATCGAAATTTCATCTGCTTTTCTTTCAATATCCTCCACACGGTTATATAGGAAGTAAATTTGACCACCTCTTGCAAGCTCTCGCTCTATCGCTTCTCGCATTAACGCTGGATTATACTCTACTACATATGTTTGTACTGGGAAACGATTCTCTGGCGGTGTCTCAATAACAGATAAATCGCGCACACCAAGCATAGACATATGTAGGGTACGTGGAATCGGCGTTGCCGTTAATGTTAACACGTCAACATTTGCTTTCAATTGTTTAATTTTTTCTTTATGCGTAACGCCGAATCTTTGTTCCTCATCAATAATAAGAAGTCCTAAATCTTTATAAGTAACATCTTTAGATAAAATACGATGCGTTCCGATTACAATATCCACCGTTCCATCTTTTAAACCCTTAATCGTTTCATTTTGTTGTTTCCGCGTACGGAATCTACTTAGTAACCCTATATTAATTGGGTAATCTTGAAAACGCTCTCGAATTGTTTCATAGTGTTGTTGCGCAAGGATTGTTGTCGGTACTAAAATCGCAACTTGTTTTTCATCCATAATTGCTTTAAATGCCGCACGAATAGCTACTTCAGTCTTTCCATACCCTACGTCACCACAAAGAAGCCTATCCATCGGACGTCCGCGTTCCATATCTTTCTTAATCTCTTCAATAGAACGTAATTGATCCTCTGTCTCTTGATATGGGAAAGAAGATTCAAATTCTTGTTGTTCTGCCGTATCTGGCGTATATGCATAACCTTTTGAAGCCTCGCGCTCGGCATATAATTTAATTAGGTCATCTGCAATGTCTTGTACAGATTTTTCAACTTTCGTTTTGACCTTCTTCCAATCATTTCCGCCCAATTTATAAACTTTTGGATCCTTACCTTCAGATCCTACATATTTTTGCACTTGGTCAATTTGTTCAATTGGAACGTATAACTTATCATTACCTTGATATTTAATATTTAAATAATCTTTATGAACACCGTTAATCTCTAATGTCTCAATACCTAAAAATTTACCTATACCATGGTTTACATGAACTACATAGTCTCCAACTTTTAATTCCGAATAACTTTTAATACGTTCAGCGTTAGATAACTTTTGTTTGCGTTGCGATTTTTTAACTTTCTTATGAAAAAGCTCTTTTTCAGTAATAACAACAAACTTTTGCATCGGCATTTCAAATCCTGCATGTAAATCACCTACAGCAATTTGTAACCTTCCAGGCAATAAGATATCTGTGGCCTCCACAATGTCTGCATCAATATCATAATCACTTAAAATATGTTGTAATTTTTTCACACGTTCATCATCTGTTCCGAGCACAACGGTCGTAAACTGTCCTTCATTCCATCTATCAATTTCAGTTTTTAACAACTGCATCTGCCCGTGGAAATCTTGCATCGTTTTACACGTCACATTCACAATGTTTTGCGGATGTGTATGTGCTATATGACGTAAGAATAACGTTAAATATACAAAACTTCTTTTTTTATGATGAAGAAACTCCTCAAATGAGTGGGAGAAAGATAAATCCTGAATAATTGTTCCTTCACCAAGAAGTGAGATATACCATTCCGCTTCTTCTGTTTCAAGATGTGATGCTGTTTCTTGAATACGGGAAAGCTCATCTAAAATAACTACACCATTTTCCGGTAAATAATCTATCAGACTAGCAGGTTCTTTATAAAAAATAGATAAGTATTTAAACATTTGTTCTATACTTTGCCCATTTTTCAACATTTCAATTTCATGACTTACCGTCTCAAGCACCGTAGTCTTTAATTTATCATCGGAAAGCTTTTGCATCGTTTTAGTCAAGCCTTCTTCAAGCTGCTTAATTCCCGATTTCAATTCTTCCTGTGAAAATAAAAACTCTGTTGCCGGACCAAACCTAACACTTTCCCTTTTATCTTGAGAGCGCTGTTCTTCCACATCAAATAATCGAATAGAATCGACTTCTGTATCGAAGAATTCAATGCGAAACGGTAATTCTTCAGTTAATGGATAAATATCTAATATTCCCCCGCGCAGACTGAACTCCCCTGGAGCTTCTACCATCGACTTACGCTCATAACCAATATGATGTAAAGTATGCAAGAGTGCATCTAAATCAATCTCTTGCCCTAGATTGATTTCAATTTGCCTTTGCTTCCACAATTCTTTTATTGGTAAAAATCTACGTAGTCCTGCAACTGGCGCTACAATAATCCCATTCTCTCCCGCAGCTAAGCGATTTAACACTTCAATGCGCTGCGCCTTCAATTCTGGACTTGCAACACCAATTTCTGACGCAATCATTTCATTTACTGGATATAGCCATACATCTTTTTCACCAAGTAACGCCACCAAATCTTCATGTACTTTTTGTGCTTGGTATAAATTGTGCGTCACAATAAGTTGTGATTTTTTTGTTTTTTTATATAAAGCTGCCATTAATAATGAACGAGAGGATGTTGCCATACCCGATACAAGTTGCTCTTTCAACCCATCTTCTAGCCCATTAATAACCGATTGTATCTCTTCATTTTTATAAAATTGCTCTAATAAACCTATCATTATCAAAACTCCTCTCAACATAAAGAGCAAGTTACTATATTTTATGCAAATATTTTGGAAAAAGAAAACAGAAAAATGCTTTGGACATGCCAAAGCGACAACATTTTATTGCAGAAATTTTTCATATTCATAATACTCAGGATAAGATGCGAGCGTTTCTTGACACGATTCACAAATCGTTTTTATATATATATTTCCATTCTCATGAAAATGAATCATATCCACTACTTCTTGCTCTGTTAGTTGAAACAAAACGTCGCTATATACTTTTTCTGCGATAATGGAACCTACATTGTTCCCACAATGCCTACAGTAATAATATCCTTCCATACTAGCCTCCTAAATATCCAATTACTACTAGTATGGGTTAATATAAAATAAAATATTCCAAATTATACGCTTAACTATTGAAAGTATTCATGATTTGAAGAAAAGGCTTATTTAACCATTCCTCACATGCATCAGCTGCTTTTTCAATGGACTGATTGACACCGGAAGTTTCTTCAGGCGTAAAACGTCCTAATACATAATCCACTACTTTCATCCCATTTTTCGGACGATCGATTCCCATGCGGATACGTTGAAATTCTTGTGTTCCTAAATGTGAAATTGTTGATTTTACACCATTATGTCCACCCGCACTACCTTTCATACGAAGGCGCAATTTACCTACAGGAATATCTAAATCATCGTACATAACAATGAAGTCCTCAACATCAATTTTATAATAATCCATGAGCGGACGGATACTTTCTCCAGATAAATTCATATATGTAAGTGGTTTTAGTAAGATTACTTTTTCCCCGTTAACAAAGCCTGCACCAAATAACCCTTTGAATTTTTGTTCATTCAAAGAAATATTCCAACGCTTTGCAAGTTCATCAATCGCCATAAACCCAATATTATGCCTTGTTAATTCATATTCTCTACCTGGGTTCCCAAGTCCTACTATTAATTTCATTCTTGTACCACTACTTTCTTTTTTCGATACGAAAAGACGTAACCAAGCTTGGTTACGTCTCATTCTATCCAATTAATTGAATAATACACTTACAGATTCTTCTTCGTATACACGAATGATTGCTTCTCCGATTAATGGAGCAACTGAAAGTTCATGTACCTTATCAATTTTCTTGTCTTCTGGTAATACGATAGAGTTCGTTACAACTAACTCTTTAATGTTCGAATTTTGAATACGCTCAATTGCTGGGCCAGATAATACTGGGTGTGTACAGCAAGCATATACTTCAGAAGCACCGTTCTCAACAAGAGCGTTTGCCGCTAATGTAATTGTACCAGCTGTATCAATAATGTCATCAATTAAAATTGCTGTTTTGCCTTCAATGTTACCGATAATGTTCATTACCTCTGATACATTCGGACGAGGACGACGCTTATCGATAATAGCGATTGGCGCTTTAAGACGATCTGCCATTTTTCTAGCACGAGTTACACCACCGTGATCAGGAGACACGATTACGATATCTTTAAGACCTTTTGTCTCAAAGTAATCTGAAAGAATCGGTACACCCATTAAGTGGTCGATTGGGATATCAAAGAATCCTTGAATTTGTGGAGCATGTAAATCTAGAGTGATTACACGAGTTGCACCTGCTGTTTCAAGCAAGTTTGCTACAAGTTTCGATGTAATTGGTTCACGAGAACGCGCTTTACGGTCTTGACGCGCATAACCATAGTAAGGAATAACAATATTAATTGTTTTTGCAGATGCACGTTTTAATGCATCGATCATAATAAGCAATTCCATGATATGTTCATTTACTGGGAAGCTTGTAGATTGAATAATGAATACATCGCAACCACGGATACTTTCTTCAATGTTAATTTGAACTTCTCCATCACTAAAACGATCAACAGAACATTTTCCTAGCCCTACTCCAATATGCTTTGCGATTTGCTCAGCAAGTTCCTTATTAGAGTTTAAAGAGAATACTTTCAAATTAGAATTTAGATATTGAGTCGACATCTAGATTAACCCTCCACATTATGATTTTTTCTTATTCAGCAATTGATCAACATAGTCTTCTTTGTTAACTTGACGCGCACGTGCTACTGATAATGCTTTTGATGGAACATTCTCTGTAATTGTAGAGCCTGCTGCCACATAAGCACCATCTTCAACTGTTACAGGAGCAACAAGATTTGAATTACATCCAATAAATACCCCGTTACCAATCACAGTTTTAAATTTATTCTTGCCGTCGTAGTTCACCGTAATTGAACCACAACCAAGATTCACGTCTTCTCCAACTTGTGCATCCCCGATATAACTTAAGTGTGAAGCTTTACTTCTATTACCAAAAACAGTTTTTTTGATTTCCACGAAGTTTCCAACGCGCACTTCATCTCCAATAACTGAATCTGGGCGAATATGTGCAAATGGACCAACCGATACTTCTGTACCAAGTTTACTTTCATGTACAGTAGATTGACGAATTACCGTACGATCTCCAATTTCACTATCGCGAATTGCTGTATGTGGTCCAATTTCACAATCAGAACCAATTACAGTGTTACCCTCAATAACTGTTCCTGGGTGAAGAACTGTATCACTGCCAATAACTGCATCAGCAGAAATGTATGTGTTACTTGGATCAATGATTGTAACACCATTCACCATATTCTTTCGGTTGATACGGTTTTTCATAATAATTTCCGCTTGCGATAGAGCGACTCTGTCGTTAACACCTAACGTTTCATCGAAGTGCTCTGTTTGATAAGCTGATACGATATGACCTTCATTTTTTAAAATCTCAATAACATCCGGAAGGTAATATTCACCTTGTACATTATCATTTGAAACTTTAGAAAGTGAAGCAAATAGAGCTTTATTATCAAAACAATACGTACCTGTATTGATTTCTTTAATAGCTAATTCTTTTTCATTTGCATCCTTATGCTCAACAATCTTTTCAACATGACCATTCTCATTACGAACGATACGGCCATATCCAGCAGGCTCTTCTATGTACGCTGTTAGCACCGTTGCCATTGCTCCCGCTTCTTCATGTTGCTGAAGCAATGCTTCCATCGTTTCAGCAGTTATTAGAGGTGTATCACCACAAATAACTAAAGTTGTTCCTTCTTCATTTGCAAGTACACTTGCAGCTTGGTCTACAGCATGAGCTGTACCAAGTTGTTCTGCTTGTAATGCAAACTCACTTACGTTTCCTAGCTGTTCTTGTACCTGTTCGGCACCATGTCCAACGACTGTTACAAGTTTCTGCAATCCTAATTGAGATACTTGATCGACTACATGTTGTACCATCGGTTTTCCACATACAGGATGAAGCACTTTGTATAGCTTGGACTTCATACGTGTGCCTTTACCTGCAGCTAGAATCACTGCAAATCTGTTTGACATATAGACCCTCCATCGCAACCTATTTATCCATTAAAGATATTATCCTAAATCATCATATATTTCAAGAAACACATTATAACTATTAAATTTTACCATAATTCTTATACGATGTTTTACTCTTTAGTATCTTTTTTAAGAAATAAGCTATACTATTTTAAATGATTTTGAAAAAATTAGAAGTTTTTCATTTTTATTTTAATGTAATATGAATATTTAAAATAAGAAACGTGTAAAATTCCACAAAAAAACAAACCCCTGTAAATGCTTACAGGAGTTTGCTACAAAATTATAGGGCTTTCTTTAAGAAGCCCTTTTCATTCGAATTTTACGAAGCGCCTGCTTCTTCAAACTCAACTTCTTCTAACTCGCCTAAACGGTGATACTCTGCTAAAACCGCATCTTGAATTTTAGAACGTGTGTTAGAATTAATTGGATGTGCAATGTCACGGAATTCTCCATCTGGAGTACGTTTACTTGGCATTGCTACAAATAATCCATTATTGCCATCAATTACACGAATATCATGAACAACAAATTCATGGTCTAGAGTAATAGAGGCAATCGCTCTCATACGGCCTTCTGTGTTTACGCGGCGTAATCTTACGTCAGTCACTTCCATCTTGTGTTCACCACCCTTTTCTAAATAAGCGATATATTTGTATAAATTCCACAAATTTTCTATTTTCCCTTTAATTTTTTAAAAATTTTTAAGATAAAAATTTTTAAATTAGTTGAATATAAGAATTAGTGGAGGTTATCGCTTACAAAGACTTACTTCACTAGGGCAATTACTTCAATTTCAACTGAAACATCTTTCGGTAATTTTGCTACTTGTACACAAGAACGAGCTGGTTTATGAGTAGAGAAATAAGAGCCATATACTTCATTAACAGCATTAAAATCATCCATATCCTTTAAGAATACTGTCGTTTTTACCACTGTATCAAATGAAGCACCTGCTTCTTCTAATACCGCTTGTAAATTTTGAAATACTTGCTCTGTTTGTACTGTCACATCTCCTGTTACAAGTTCCCCACTTGTAGTTAATGGAATTTGTCCCGAACTATAGAACATATTATTTACAATAATCCCTTGTGAATATGGCCCAATCGCTTGTGGCGCTTTGCTTGTTTGAACAACCTTCATATTTTTCACCCTTTAATATTTATTTTTACTATTTAAAAATAGTGCAACAAAGGCAGTTTGTCCATCTATTTTATCATTTATAAATAGGGATAAAAAAAAGATAAAGCTATCTGCTTTATCTTTCTACTCGGCCTCTACAAGCCCCTCATCAAATGGCGCAAGTGAATAGTTCCCTTTTTCCACTTGAATTGCTTTTTCTTTCACATCAACTTCTGACAGACGAATTAATGATACAAAGTTATTAATAAGTCTTTCTTCAATGTCCGTAGATTCTACTAATACGCCAATTCCAACAACATTAGCTTTAAACTCTTCTAGCATGCTCATCATACCTTGAATTGTTCCGCCAGCTTTCATAAAGTCATCAATAATTAAAACATTAGAGCCTTCTGGAAGGCTACGCTTCGCTAACGTCATCGTTTGGATTCGCTTAGAGGAACCTGATACATAGTTAATACTAACAGTGGGTCCTTCTGTTACCTTGTTATCTTTTCTCGCAATTACTACTGGTACATCTAAGTAATTTGCCACTGCATAAGCAAGCGGAATCCCTTTTGTCGCTACTGTCATAACCGCGTCAATCGGTTGTCTAGCAAAAACAGAAGCAAACAAACGACCTGCGCCATTAATCTGGCGAGGATTACTTAAAAGATCCGTCATATATAAGTAACCGCCAGGCAAAATACGATCTGGGTTTTCAAATAAGCTACAAAGCTCATTAATAATCAGATTTGCCTCTTCTTCACTTATATAGGGAATATATTTCACTCCTCCTGCTGCTCCTGGTACCGTTTGCAATGTGCCGACCCCTTGTTGTTCAAACGTTTGCTTAATAATAACTAAATCTTCACTAATGGAAGATTTAGCCGATTGATACCTTTCAGCAAAAAAAGTGAGAGAAACTAGCTGACGAGGATTTTGTAACAAGTAATAAGTCATATCGACCAATCTTGTACTTCGTCTAATTTTCATACTCTCACCTCAAATCACGAATATTCTAAACAAATCATAACTTATTATACGTCTTTATTCAAGCGTTTCTCGTTCTCCTAATAAGCGTACTGCATATACTTGTTCGCAAAATCCTTTTAATCCGTTATATATACGATGCATTCGCGAATCATGGTGTACAAGACCAAATACAGTTGGGCCACTTCCACTCATTAATACAGCATCCGCACCGAAGCGTTTCATCTGCGCCTTAATACGTGCAACTTCAGGATGCATCGCAAACGTCACATCTTCTAAAACATTACCAACAGTATCACAAATTCCTTTATAATCCCCATGGTTAATGACTTCAACCATTTTATCTACATTTGGATGAGTAACACGATTTAATTTTAAATTTCCGTACACGTCAGCAGTAGATACACCAATGTGGGGCTTTGCCAAAATAACCCAACAAGAAGGCGGAGTTTTTATATGTTCAATTTTTTCTCCTCTTCCAGTGGCAATTGCAGTTCCACCATATACACAGAACGATACATCTGACCCAATTTCTGCGCCAAGCCCTGCTAATTCATCGATTGTTAGCCCTAAATTCCATAACTTATTAAGGCCACGTAATGTCGCTGCTGCATCACTACTTCCACCTGCTAATCCAGCGGCTACTGGAATCGTTTTTTCAATAGTAATAGATACACCTTTTTTTACATTAAACTTCTCTTTTAATAATTTTGCTGCTTGATAAGCTAAATTGCGTTGGTCGTCTGGGACATACCGATTATGGGACAAAATTTCAATACGGTCTTCTACTAATTCAGTTAGCTCTAAACGATCTGCTAAGTCGATTGTTGTCATAATCATTTTCACTTCATGATATCCGTCTTGTCTTTTCCCCAGTACATCTAACGACAGATTAATCTTTGCTGGTGCTTTCACTAGTAGCTTCAATCTATTCACCCACTCTATGTACTCAATCTTTTATCGTTTATTTTACCATAAATTTATAGTAAGACGATGACACTTCCCTAATTATAACGAAAAGCATTCAGAATGAAACTACTTATGTCAAATGATGGCACCTTTTAGCGTACAAAAAGCCGAGGAATCTCTCCTCGGCTACCGTAGCATAGAAAGTATCTTACAACTACTGGTTTTGTTTCATTAATTGCTGTTCTGCAATTTCTATAGCACGTTTCACCATATTACCAGCATCTTTCGCACGAATTCCGCCCCATCCTTCTTTCTGAACAACATCATAAAAGCCAAGCTCTTTTGCAAGCTCTTCTTTAAATTGATTTGACATGACTCCTCTTCGTCTACTCAATGCAGAGTCCCTCCTTATTTTGCTACGGTATAATTAGTATGCAAAATAATATAGCTTTTCATTTATGGAAATATATGTAACAGACAGCGCATTAATTATAAAATGCTTCATTATGAGGTTCATCGTAAAATGTTAACTCTACTGTCTCTGTTAAAACATCTGCATAACTATACGATACACGTTGCAATGCATCTTCTTGCTGATCTAATTGTACAACAAAGACAGAACGATACGTTTCTGCAAGTACACCCGACTGCTCCACAGTTTTTCTTCTTCCGCTGTTCGCCTTTAACATAAGTCGCTGTCCAAGATGGTGATCTAATTCGTTTTTAATATCATCTAAACGTTTTGACATATACCTTGCTACACCTCGCTGTAATTTAGATTGAACACTTAAAACACGATATATCTATCCCAATTATTAACCGCAATTCACAGACAATATCATTATAAAAGCATCATGCGTTCGAATAGATAGAAGAAATACTATATTGTAAAAGTATCATTGTATAGTCTGCACGTTCTTGCCGCTTTTTATCCAAATTCATTCAAATCATTTCCGCATAAAAAAGCAAGATACGTATGTACCTTGCTCATTCGTCATAATGTTGAAAGGGTAACCCTGTTCGTAAAATCCCTCTTGTTTCAATCCCGCCCAGTCCCTTTTCACCAGTAATTGTATTACGCACAACGTCCCATACATTTACTCTTTCCATAAATGAAGTGAAACTAATTTTTCCAACTACATATACAGGATCTAGAGCATGAATATTAATCCTAGCCGGTGAACTAGCAAAATTAGCACCCGCTCGAATCAACGCCTCAAAGTGTGATTGACAAGCTCCAGCAAAAATAACAAGTTGATCCAATGATGGATATTTTTTTCGAACTTCTCGAACAGCCTGTACAAAATGTCTAGAATGTCTATATGCCGCTAAATCTCCCATAACCCCTTTTGACCTTGTATATGCATCATGCCCTGTAATTACTAAAATGTCTGGACGAAAGTGATCTATTAAATCTACTACCTTTTCATGCATCTCTGTTTCCTTACAATGAATACCTTGAACAGGAACGCCTATTTTATTATATAAATCTAAACACTTACGCAAATATAAAGGATCTCCGTCTATATGCAATACACGTCCTGGCATTTGAAAATAATTCACTTCGCTTGTGTACCCACCAGTTGAAGTGTGTTCATGCCTTTGTTTCATCAATACGTAATCTTGCTGAAACAAACGGTACGTACGCTCCATCGTTTCTTTTTCATGCTTCACTCTATTTTTATGTTCTCGTTGATCTATACTAACTAAATCTTCTAGTGGTGCATCTGCCACAAGTCTAATTTCTTCTCCAAACAATATTGCTGTTTCACCTTTTATTTCTATAACACGAAAAAGAATATCTCTCTTATACGAATATCGTTCCACTAACTCTCCAACATGTAAAGCCATTCTCCTACCCCCAAACTCATTAGGCCATCTTACCTGTTTTTAAAGTATGAATTTTGAGTAGGAAAGGTGACAAAAGGGACAGTTCAAGTTGAACTGTCCCTTTATTATTCTTATTATAATTTATGAAGAACTAACGCATTACTTAGTTTCGCAAACTCTTCAATAGATAGTGTTTCGCCTCTTCGTTTTGGATCAATCTCTACTTCTGTTAAAATTTGATTCAACAGTTCTTTATCCTTCGGGAAACCATTTAAATTATTTGATAAATTATTCATTAAAGTTTTACGTCGCTGTGCGAAACTTGCTCGTACTACTTCAAAGAAGAAAGTCTCATCTGTTACTTCTACAACTGGTTTCGGACGCTTTAGAAGGCGGATAATCGCAGAATCAACATTTGGTTGTGGTACAAACACTGTACGCGGTACTGTCATAACTGTTTCTACCTCAGTATAGTACTGAATTGCAATTGATAAAGAACCGTACTCTTTTGTTCCAGGTTTAGCTGCTAAACGATCCCCAACCTCTTTTTGCATCATAACAACAAATCCACGAACCGGTAATTTTTCTTCAAGCAATTTAAATAAAATTGGTGTTGTAATATAGTATGGTAAGTTAGCTACAACCATTACATCTTGTCCTTCTTCAAATTGCTCACCAAATACTTCATGTACATCCGCTTTTAGTACGTCTTTATTAATAACTGTAACGTTACCATATGGTGCTAACGTCTCGTCCAAAATTGGTAATAATCTCTGATCAATTTCAAAAGCTACTACTTTTTTAGCACGCTTCGCTAACTGCTCTGTTAACGCACCGATACCTGGTCCAATCTCAATTGCACCACTTTCTGAACCGATTTCTGCGTGATCAACAATACGGTTTAATACGTTTGTATCAATTAAAAAATTTTGTCCTAAACTTTTTTTGAATGAAAATCCATACTTTTCAACAATGTCTTTCGTACGATTTGGTGTTGCGATATCCTTCATTTTTTTTCCTCCTGTATTACTTGCTTATAAGCTTCTGCAAATGATTCCTTTGAAACTTGAAACATTTGTAAACGTTTATGTAACTGTTTTGCGTTTGTATAACCAATCTTTAATAGCTTACCCATTCTTTCTCTGCGACTCTTTGCCATTTCTCCGCCCACTAAGCCTGCATCGACTAAATCACTCCAACTAATTTCACTTGTGTAAGCTTCCATTTCTTCATGTACGTTCTCTAAAGCACGGCGAATCGATTCGTTAGAAGCATGTTCAATTCCAACACCTTTTTTCCTTTTAGCAAGTGCTTCTTCCTTTGGTAAAAAAGCATGCTTACATCCTGGAACCTTATCTGAAATAATCTTTCGAATACGTTCTCCAGGATAATCCGGATCCGTGAAAATAATAACGCCTCGTTTTTGCTGCGCTAATTTAACTTGCTCAATAACATGATCACCGATTGCTGAACCGTTCGTTTCGATTGTATCCCCATCAACAGCGCGTTTAATCGCAACTGTATCATCTTTACCTTCTACAACGATAATCTCTTTAATTTTCATACTTGCCTCCACACTCGTTTCGTCTCTACTTAGTAAAACAAAAAAATGACGACTTTTCCATTATTATTTTCCCATTCTAATATTTTAAAAAACGGAAGAAAAATATCTTTGTTCACTATTCTTATTGTAACACTTCCATCTTTTCCTTAATTTATCCGCAATATATCTACACTCATATTACGAATAAATAATCGAGTCTTATCATTTCTACGTCTCTCTTCTCAAAAAACAAAAAAGAATGGGTCTCCCCACTCTTTTTTATTCAACACCAAATAAGGCTTTTGCATTCTTTGTTGTGATTTGTGCTACTTCGTCATAAGAAATTCCTTTTAAATTTGCAATTTCTTCTGCTACAAGTTTTACATAACTAGGTTCATTTCGTTTTCCTCGAAATGGATGCGGTGTTAAATATGGACAATCTGTTTCTATTAATAATTTTTCTAACGGGATCTCCACAGCAACTTCTTTCGGTTTCTTGGCATTTTTAAATGTTACTGGTCCACCTAACGAAATTAAAAAATTCATATCGACACATCGCTGCGCTACTTCTACACTACCGCTAAAGCAATGCATAATACCTCCCACTTCAGCAGCTTGTTCTTCTTCTAAAATATCAACGATATCCTGAGTTGCATCACGGTTATGTATAATAATCGGTAATTTCACCTTTTTCGCTAATGCGATTTGTTTACGGAATACTTCTTTTTGTATTTCCTTTGGAGACTTATCCCAGTGATAATCTAGTCCCATTTCTCCAAGAGCAACTACCTTTGGGTGTGAAGCTAGTTCCTCTAACCAAACTAAATGTTCTTCTTTCATATCGATTGCATCCACAGGATGCCACCCCACCGCAGCATAAATAAAATCATAAACTTCTGCTAATTCAATTGCTTTCTTTATCGTTACTTCATCAAATCCAACAACAACTGTATATGTAACTCCCGCTTCTTTCATCCTTGCAATAACTTCTTGTAAATCTTCTTCAAACTGCTCTGCATTTAAATGTGAATGTGTATCAAACAACATAATAAATAACTCCTTTTATATTGAAATCAATTCTATTCTCGAGAAAAATTAAGCCCTTTATAACTTAACGATAACAATACTACAATTTTAATGCAAAAAAGGGGAATTTAAAAAGAAAAAAGATGCTTCACAAATGTTACACGTGAAACACCTCTTTTCTTGTCTCAATTACTTAATTTTTGTACCATTTGGTAAGTTTTGGTCGATTGTTGCTAATGACAATACGCCATTCTCTTCACCTGCTAAAATCATACCTTGTGATAATTCACCACGTAATTTTACAGGCTTTAAATTCGTTACACAAATAACCTTTTTACCTTTTAGTTCTTCTGGCGTATAGAACTTTGCAATTCCTGAAACAACTTGACGCTTTTCTGTACCTAAATCAAGTTGAATTTTTAACAACTTATCTGCTTTTTTCACAGGTTCAGCGGATATTACTTCAGCTACTCGTAATTCTACTTTAAAGAAATCATCAATTGTAATTTCTTCTGCCTTTGGTTCTTCTTCTTTTTTCTCTTCCACTTTAGGGGCAGACGCTTGCATTTGTTCTTTAATATACTCTACTTCTACTTCCATTTCTAAACGAGGGAAGATTGGGTTTCCTTTTTCTACTTTTGTTCCAGCTGGAATACATCCAATTGTAGATAGGCTCTCCCAAGATTTATGTGCCTCTTCAGTAAGGCCAAGTTGAGCAAACATCTTACTTGGTGCTACTGTTAGGAATGGCAGAAGCATAATACCTGTTTGACGAAGCACCTCTGCTAAGTGGGCCATTACAGATGCAAGTTTTTCGCGATCATTCTCATCCTTCGCTAATACCCATGGCTGTGTTTCATCAATGTATTTATTCGTACGGCTAACTAATTGCCAAATTGAACTTAGCGCTACAGAGAATTCCATATTCTCCATTGCCTCTTCTACTTTTTTCAATGTATCTTTCGCAAATGTCACTAGCGTTTCATCGAACTCAGTTATATTTGCTTTATATGCAGGGATTTCCCCATTAAAGTATTTATCAATCATAGCTACTGTACGATTTAATAAGTTCCCTAAATCATTCGCTAAATCAAAGTTGATTCGTTCAACAAATCCTTCTGGTGTGAATACTCCATCAGATCCAAATGGAACTTCGCGAAGTAAATAGTAACGTAATGCATCTAATCCGTAACGATCAATTAGTGTAACTGGATCTACTACGTTTCCTTTTGACTTACTCATTTTTCCATCCTTCATTAAAATCCAGCCATGAGCAAAGACTTTCTTCGGAAGTGGTAAATCTAAAGCCATTAAAATAATTGGCCAATAAATTGTATGGAAACGAACGATTTCTTTACCAACTAAATGGACATCTGCTGGCCAGAACTTTTTATACTTCTCTTCATTTTCTGTTCCATATCCTAATGCAGTAATGTAATTAGACAAGGCATCTACCCATACGTAAATAACGTGTTTTGGGTTACCCGGAACACGAACTCCCCAGTCAAATGAAGTACGAGAAACAGCTAAATCTTCTAATCCTGGTTTAATGAAGTTATTAATCATTTCATTTTTACGAGACTCTGGCTGAATGAAATGAGGATTATCTTCATAGAACTTTAATAGTCGGTCTACATATTTACCCATTCTAAAGAAATAAGATTCTTCACGAACAAGCTCTACATCGTGACCACTATCTGGGCTTTTCCCGCCAACTACTTTGTCACCTTCCATAATTGGATCAACTAATTGATGCGCTGTATAGAATGTTTCATCTTGTACAGAATACCAACCTTCATATTCATCAAGATAAATATCACCTTGGTCTACTAACTGCTTGAAGATTTTCTCAACAACATCTTTATGACGATCTTCAGTTGTACGAATAAAGTCATCATAAGAGATATCCATCTTCCCCCAAAGTTCTTTAATCCCTGATACAATGTTATCCACATATGCTTGTGGTGTAACATTTAGTTCTTCTGCTTTCTTTTGGATCTTCTGTCCATGCTCATCAGTTCCTGTTAAATAATGAACATTGTATCCTTGCATACGCTTATATCGTGCCATCGCATCTCCTGCCACTGTCGTATAAGCATGTCCAATGTGTAACTTTCCACTTGGATAATAAATTGGGGTAGTGATATAAAAGGACTTATTTTCCTCTGTCATTGTTTTGGACCTCCCGAATAACCTCATATGTATTTATAAACAGTATAACAAAAACTCACATGTAAAAACGAGTTAATGCTCGATATCTTTATCATCTATTACTCATATTCAAAAAAAATATACAATCCCTTTCTGAAAAATATATATTTTTCAGAAAATAAAACAAAATAATTGTAGAAATTACTCACATTCTATTATATATAAGTAGTATAAAAATCTATAAATCTTTTTTAAAAATATAGAATTTAAGAATTGACGGAAATGTAAATGATTGGTATCATATGTCCATAGGGTATTTTGTCGAAAAATGACGAATCAAAAAATAGACTCGAAACTTATAAACTATTAGGAGGAACAAAATATGAAATCTACTGGTATCGTTCGTAAAGTTGATGAATTAGGTCGTGTAGTAATTCCAATCGAATTACGCCGTACTTTAGGTATTGCAGAAAAGGATGCTCTTGAAATCTACGTAGATGACGAAAAAATCATCTTAAAGAAATATAAACCAAACATGACTTGCCAAGTAACTGGTGAAGTATCTGATGGTAACCTATCTTTAGCTGAGGGTAAAATTATCTTAAGCAAAGAAGGCGCTGAACAAATCTTAAACGAACTTCAAGATTATATCGAAACAGCAAAATAAGCTTCTCAATTATGAGAAGCTTATTTTTTATCGACATGATAAATTTGATATACATCTCGTTTCGACAAATCTCGATCTTTAGCGACTGTTTTAATCGCTTCTTTTGAATTCATACCTTTTTCATTTATATAATGTTCAATATGATTATATACTGAAATAGATTCCCACCATTGTTCTTCTGGAGTAGCTTCTTCTGTTGAACCGGCTACTAAAATACAAAACTCACCACGAACTTCATTTTGCTTCGTCCACTCAATTGCTTCTTCAATTGTGCCACGAATAAACTCTTCAAATTTTTTCGTTAGCTCACGACATAATACAACTTCTCTATTTCCTAATACTTCTTGCATAGAAATCAAAGTATCATCTAAACGATGTGGTGCCTCGTAAAACATCATTGTAGTTGGAATATAGCGCAATTTTTCTAACTCATTCTTACGTTCTTTTTTATTTCTTTGCAGGAAACCATAGAAATAAAAGTGTTTTGTCTCAAGTCCTGATGCAATTAATGCTGTAAGGGCCGCATTTGCCCCAGGAAGCGGAATAACATGATATTGTTCTGCTACAGCCTCTACAACAATATCGTAACCAGGGTCTGAAATACACGGCATACCAGCATCGCTCACAATGGCTACAGTCTTACCGTCTTCTAACTTGTCTAAAATTTTTCGTCCACTTACTTCTTTATTATGCTCGTGATAACTCATAACTGGTGTTTCAATTTCAAAATAATTACAAAGCTTCTTCGTTTGCCTTGTATCTTCCGCTGCAATAATGTCTGCCTCTTTTAAAATTCGGATTGCACGAAATGTCATATCCTCTAAATTTCCGATTGGAGTCGGTACTAAATATAAAACTCCCTTTTCATTTTGCTGAAAGCTTTTTTGCTGCCACATAGCGTTCTCCTTTTTGCATATATTCTTCTTTTTGTTTCCTCGTTAACTGTTTAAAGTGATACTCAGCTTGCATAGCCGTTCGTTTATCCTCGTGACCCTCTACATATTTTAAAATAACTGGAAGTCTAGCACGTGTATATCTAGCACCTTTTCCACTATTATGGGTCTGAATCCGCTTTTCTATATGATTTGTATACCCGGCATAATAACTTCCATCAGAACACTCCACCACATAAAAACAATGCTTATTCTTCTCCATATAAAATTGAACGAAGCTCCTTTGTATATTCGTTATTTTCTTCATATACAAAAAGAGGTGGCAAGATTTTTAAATCTGCATTTCCATCCTTAATTCCTTCAATTAACAATGTATTCGCTTCTTTACCAGCCTTAGGATAAACAAATCGCACACGTTTCGGTTCGATTTTGTATTTACGCATTAATGTGACGATGTCGAGCAAACGACCTGGGCGGTGTACAAATGCTACCTTCCCGCCTTGTTTCACTAACTGGCTACTTGCATATACAACATCTTCTAATGTGCACATAATTTCATGACGAGCTATCGCTAAATGCTCATTGATATTCTTCTCAGAGGTTTGTGGTGTTTGAAAATAAGGAGGATTACACGTTACAACATCATATTGATGACGCCCAAGTTTCTCCGGCATATCTTTCAAATCTCCATGGATTAAATTGATTCTTTCTTCTAACTTATTGTATTGAACGCTTCTTATTCCCATATCATATAGACGCTCTTGAATTTCTACACCTGTAATTTTCCCTTTTGTCCTTGTACTTAATAAAAGAGGGATAACTGCGTTACCTGTACACAAATCAAGTAAATTACCTTTTTGAATTGGCACCCAAGCAAAATCTGCAAGTAAAACTGCATCTAAAGAAAAATTAAATACTGATGGACTTTGTACAATCTTCATATCTTGCGCTAATAAGTAATCTAAACGTTCATCTTCATATAAATTCATATATTGCTCCCTTTCTTACACTTAACCTACCCTATTTCAGCCTCTATTAATGTAAAAATAAATTTCATTCTACTCTCATGTATAAAAAATTACCTTTCCAATTATATTGGAAAGGTAATTTCACTTTTTATTTAAAAATGACAGACAGAATAAACAATCTCCCTCTTTACGTACACTTCCATAATGTAGATTGCAAATATGAAAACCTTCTTGATACAGTCTTGCTAAGTTATCGTAACCTTCACCAATATCTGTCTTCGGCTTCATTTCTTTGCGTTTTTGAGTTTTTTGTTTTTCCTTATTCTGCACTTCTTCAAAACGATGTCGCAAATTTTCATTTTCCATTTTTATATGTTGGTTTTCTTCCAGTAATTCTGCAAGATGCTGTTTTAATTCTCCCAACTGTTTGTATAAATGCCCAATTTGCTCTTCCATACTAGAAACCGATGCAAAAATATCCTTTTTCTCCACAAGCACCCACCTCATTAATCTGTGGTTTGACTCGAAACGACCCCTTTATTCATTAATTCATCTAACGTATATTCTACTATCCGTTCCTTGTCTACTAGTTCCACTTGAATTAATCTTTCTAAAATATTTAATCCGATAACACGGCCAGTACCATGTGGTGTTTGTATACGTTGATCTAAATCAGGAAGTTGTTCCTTTGCTGCCTCATATTCATCATTCTCATACTTTAAGCAACACATTAAGCGACCACATAAACCAGAGATTTTTGCAGGATTTAATGATAAATTTTGATCCTTCGCCATTTTAATGGATACAGGTTCAAAATCCCCTAAAAAAGTAGAACAACAAAGCATACGACCACATGGACCAATACCACCAAGCATTTTTGCTTCGTCACGAACACCGATCTGTCTAAGCTCAATTCTTGTCCTAAAAATTGCCGCTAAGTCTTTCACTAGTTCACGGAAATCAATCCGACCATCCGCAGTAAAGTAGAAAATAATCTTATTACGATCGAACGTATACTCTACATCTACAAGCTTCATATCAAGATTATGTTCTCCTACCTTTTGTTGACACACTTGATATGCTTCTTTCGCAGCATGCTTATTCTCTTCAACAATGGTACGATCATTTTCATTTGCAATACGAATAACCTTTTTAAGCGGTAATACAACGTCGTTTTCATCAACTTGCTTTTTAGTAATAACTACTTTTCCGTATTCAATACCTCTTACCGTTTCTACAATTACAAACTCATTTTCTGAGATATCGAACTGATTCGGATCAAAGTAATATACCTTTCCGGCCTTCTTAAAGCGAACACCTACTACATCATACAAAACGGTCATCCCTCCTGCAACCGCAACACTAACTGTTCGAACACAAGCTGCGCATTTACATTAGCGTTGATTCTATTTTTTGCCTCTAATATATTAAAGAGAGCTGATACAATGCGCTTCTGAGCATAGGAGAATGATTCAAACATCTCTTTCTGCTCATGAAAAACAAGTCGATCTTCTTCTCCAAGTTGAACATATAATAAATCCTTATAAATAAGGAGTAACATATCTAAACCTTGCTGTAATTGTTCTTTCTCTCTAAAGTGTTTCCCCCATTTTTCTTGTACAAAAAAAATAGAGGCTTTATCTTTTTCGAGCGCTTCACATAATTTTATCACTAAAGCTCTTGCTTGTGCAAACCATTCATCATTACACATTAATAAAGCTTCTTCAAAACTATTTGTAAGCTGTGCAGCAAGCATCGATAACGAGACTGTAATACCTTCTTCCTCTAATCTCTTAATTAAAGATTCTGTAGATAAAGGTCTAAATGTAACAACTTGACACCGAGATAAAATCGTATTTAAAATCTGATGACTTTGTTCAGTAAGTAAAATAGCTGTTGTATCACTACTTGGTTCTTCTAAAAATTTCAAGAGTGTATTCGCTGCATTCGCTGTCATACGATCTGCATGCTCAATAATATATACTTTTTTATTTGCTTCTAATCCTGTTTTCGAAAACTCTTCTTGTAAGTCATGAATTTGCTGTTTTTTAATAGATAATCCATCTGGTTTTACAATATGTAAGTTTGGGTGGTTACCTGAATCAATCCGGCGGCAATTCGTACATACGTGACAAGGTTCTACCCCAGCCCTTTGTAAACAAAGAAAGCTTTTTGCCATTTGAATTGCTGTTGCGAACTTCCCGGTCCCTTTTCCTCCCTCTAACAGGTAAGCGTGGGATATACGCTCTTTTGCAATGCTATTCATCAACATTTTGACACCGATGGGCTGTATAGAAGAAAGCTGCTCCCACGTCTTCATCATAATGCATACCTCACTTATTTCATTCTTTCCTTCTATTATACCAATTTATCTTCTATAATCTGAACAACTTCTTCTATAAGTTTTTCCATTGGTTGGTCAGCATTGACTAATACAATACGATCAGAAAAGCGTTCCACAACTTGTAAATAGCCTTCACGCACACGTTTATGGAAAGAGATGTCTTCCATATCTAGTCGATTCACTTCGCGCCCTGCATCTTTTTCAATTCGCGCTAAACCAACCTCTGGTTCAATGTCTAAATAAATTGTTAAGCTAGGCATACAACCTTCTGTTGCGAAACGATTAATCTCAAATACGTTGTCCATACCTAATCCCCTTGCATATCCTTGATATGCTAAAGAGCTATCTATAAAACGATCACATAACACAAGGTAGTTCTCATTAAGTGCTGGCATAACTTTCTCCACTAAATGCTGTCTACGTGCAGCAGCATATAAAAGCGCCTCTGTGCGTGCTTCCATCATTGTATATTCTTGCTTATGTAAAATCGTCCTAATATCTTCAGAAATTGCAATACCACCTGGTTCTCTCGTCGCCATTACCTTTTGGTCCTTTTGCTCAAAGTACGGCAATAACCTTTTAATTAATGTTGTCTTACCCGAACCTTCTGGCCCTTCAATTGTTACAAATAATCCTTTCATCCTAAAACCTACTTTCTATATCATACACTTTCATATATTTCGTACTACCTTGAAAACGAGCCCCTGTTTTCTCTAAATGAGCAATTTGCTCTGTATGCTCTTTAGTAATTCTCTCTCCATACATAATCAATGGAATTCCAGGTGGATATGGAATTACCATTTCCGCTGCTATCATATCCACAGATTCTTCTATAGATACTAGCTTCGTTTTGTATCTCTCTAATTGTTTATACGTATACGGTAAAGGAGAGATTTCTCCTTTATAAGTATAACGAATAGATGCAGTCTTGTCTTTTACCTTATATTGTTGCAACGCTACTCGGAGTATCTCTATTGCTTTCATGTACTCCTCATTTACTTGCAACGGCAAAATAAATAGGACATTATATGGATCTGCCATTTCCGTATATATACCGGCCTTTTCAAATACAGACTGTAATTCATACCCTGATAGCTGACAACGAGTTTGTACCGTAACCTTTAATTCATCTTGCAATGGATATTGCAAAGTAGCTATTTGTGGGATAGAGCGCAATCCTTCTTTAAATCGGCGTAAAAACTCAACGATTTTATCGTAACCTTTTTCTTTTATACCTGCTATTGTAAATCGAGCTATATCAAGAGAAGCCATAATTGGGTACGACGGGCTACTAGATTGCAGCATACTTAAATAAGCGGAAACTTTTTCTTCGTTCACCAAACGGCTATTTATATGTAAGTATGACCCCATTGTCATCGCAGGTAACGTTTTATGTGCAGAATGCACCACAATATCTGCACCATAGGCTAATGCTGACTTTGGAAACGGTCCACCTATACAAAAGTGCGCTCCATGTGCTTCATCTACTAAAACCGGGATCTTATGCGCATGTGCATAAGCTATACCTGCCTCCAAATCAATTCCCATACCATAATAGTTAGGATGCGTTAAAATAAGCGCTTTAGCATCAGGATACCTTGCAATTGCTTTCTTAATAACTTCCTCTTGAACACCTACTGGTATATTATGTACTTCATCTATACATGGATCTAAGAAGGCTGGATTAGCCCCAGCTAATTTCAAACCATTAATGATTGATTTATGACAATTTCTTTGTACAAGGACAATATCATTTTCCCCGCAACAAGACAATATCATCGCTAAATTTCCAACTGTTGAACCATTAATTAAAAAATAACTTTTTTGCGCACCATATACACCAGCTAATAATTGCTGTGCTTCATCTATACATTCAAACGGACTATGCAAATCATCTAATCCTGTTAATTCTGTTACATCGATAGGTAATATATCTTTAAACTCCCTTATAGCTTCCTGAGGGAAGTTTAAACCATTCTTATGACCTGGAACATGAAAAGATAGTGGTCGTCTTTCTTTAAATTCCATTAACGCCTCATATAAAGGCATACGATTTTGATTCATATATACCTCTTCCTTATTATTCATTCTGTATCTATTATACAGATATTAAGACAAAAAAAATAATAGGCATATGCCTATTTAAAAATATGATACTTCTAATTTTCGAAGTTGTTTTAAATAATGTATATACTTCGGGTCATTTGTCTCAGTATTCACCATATCTCTTTCACATTCATAACATATCAAATTATTATAAACATATATGCCTTCTTTTCCTTTTGTCTCACAAACAATGCAAGTTTCACTTGGTAATTTCATGATCTTTCCTCCCCTATTTAAATAAACATATTATACACTTCTAGTCCTTAACAATTTTCAGAAAAATATACCTCAATTTCTTATATAATATGTTTTATCCTTGGGCGACGTGTTTGTATTACTTATGTATTCCCTTACTTCTTTCACGTACTGTTTAAAAACACGAAAAAACACGAGTCAAAAGACTCGTGCTTTAGTTGCTTGGCGACGTCCTACTCTCACAGGGACAAGGTCCCAACTA
>NZ_MAOI01000106.1 GCF_001884235.1 Bacillus paramycoides
AATTTAATGAAAACGTATATGAGTCCTACAATTATTGAGTTTGGTAAAGCGATAGATTCTATCCAAGGTTGTGGAGGATGGGGATCAGAGGCGTGGACATTTGATGATTCACGTTCACAATTTAGATGGATTAAACTACAAGATAATGGTGGAGAGAGAAGAGTTTGCGTTTGTACAAGTATTAACAGTGAGGGCTGTAAATAAAAAAACAATATAGTGTTAGATTGAGAAAGGAGGTGAGAATTTAATGAAAACGTATATGAGTCCTACAATTATTGAGTTTGGTAAAGCGATAGATACCATCCAAGGCTGTGGAGGATGGGGATCAGAAAGTTGGACCTTCGATGATTCTGATAGACAGTACAGATTGGTAACTAATGAAGATGGTACGAAAAAGCATTGTATTTGTACGACTATGAGAGCAGACCGCTGCGAGCCATAGGATAAAAAAATGGATGATTCATGGACTGATGAATCCCCCTTTATCATAGTGAGGACAAAATGTATAAGAAGTCTATTATTTTGGAATTTGATAAAGAATTAAGTGTTATTAAAGATTATGCAAAGTGGAGTACAGGAACTTTTATATTTCATAATTCAAAGATAGTATGTAGATGGATTGCACCTAGAGATGGGGAAAGTGTTAGATAAAACGATATAAGTATTATCATTGAGATTTGGTGATTAACTTTAATTATGTGAGAAGGAAAGGGGAAAATTTAATGAAAACGTATATGAGTCCTACAATTATTGAGTTTGGTAAAGCG